>CAVOVD010000004.1:0-758824 GCA_963699765.1 uncultured beta proteobacterium
CCAGGCCGCGCACCTGCGACCACCCCCCGGGGGTTGCGCCCAGGTCAACCACTCTCATGCCGGGTTTGAGTATGTGGTCACGCTCGATGATTTCCAGCAATTTATACGAGGCGCGCGAACGATAGCCTTCGTGCTTTGCCGAGTTGGACGTATGGGTCGGTAACATGCTCCATCATCCAGGCCTTGCTGGTTTTAGTGCGCTTCATCGGGTAAACTGCGAACCTTTCCAAGGATGCTAAATTATGATGCTATCACTCACTCCGGAGCAAAGGCGATTTCTACGCGCCCAGGCTCACAACCTGAATCCCGTAGTTATGATTGGCGATGCCGGCCTCACCGATTGATCGGCTTCTTGTCGTTGATCGCGCGCGCCTTCTCCACCTTCGCCATCAGGTGGCCGTCGACGAACGGACCTTTCTTGATTGAACGAGCCATTTCCCTTTATCCCTTCGTCGCGTGACGGCGGCGCACGATCATGTGGTCGGTCCGCTTGTTGCTGCGCGTCTTGTAGCCCTTGGTCGGGGTGCCCCACGGCGAAACCGGGTGACCGCCGCCGTTGGAACGTCCACCGTGCGGGTGGTCGACCGGGTTCATGCAGATGCCGCGCACCGTCGGCCGGATGCCGCGCCAGCGGTTCGCGCCGGCCTTGCCGATCGAACGCAGGTTGTGCTCTTCGTTGCCGACCTCGCCGATGACGGCGCGGCAGTCGACGTGCACCTTGCGGATCTCGCCCGAGCGCAGGCGCAGCTGCGCGTAGATGCCTTCGCGGGCCAGCAGCTGCACCGAGGCGCCGGCCGAGCGGGCGATCTGCGCGCCCTTGCCGGGCTGCATCTCGACGCAATGCACGGTCGTGCCGACCGGGATGTTGCGCAGCGGCAGGCAGTTGCCCGGCTTGATGCCGGCTTCGATGCCCGACAGCAGCTGCACGCCCACCGCGACGCCGCGCGGCGCGATGATGTACCGGCGCTCGCCGTCCGCGTACAGCAGCAGGGCCAGGTTGGCGCTGCGGTTCGGGTCGTATTCGAGGCGCTCGACCTTGGCCGGGATGCCGTCCTTGCCGCGCTTGAAGTCGACGACACGGTAGTGCTGCTTGTGTCCGCCGCCCTTGTGCCGGATCGTGATGTGGCCGTTGTTGTTGCGGCCCGAGCCGCGCTTCTGCGGCTCGACCAGGGCGGCCACCGGCGCGCCCTTGTGCAGGCTGGCGTTGACGACCTTGACCATCGCCCGGCGTCCCGCCGAGGTGGGTTTTACCTTAACGAGGGCCATCTTATGCCTCCGCCGCGAAGTTGATTTCCTGGCCGGCCTTCAGGCAAACATAGGCCTTCTTCCAGTTGCGCCGACGACCGAGGAACCGGCCGAAGCGCTTTTCCTTGCCCTTGACGTTGGTGACCTGGACGCTGTCCACGGCGACCTTGAACATCAACTCGACCGCCGCCTTGATTTCGGGCTTGGTCGCATCGGGCGCGACGCGGAAGATGACCTGCGAGTGGCGATCGGCGATGAACGTGCCCTTTTCGGACACCACCGGCGCCAGGATCAGCGTCATCAGCCGCTCCTGATTGAATTTCTGCGGTTGGCTGGCAGTGGCGTTCATCCCAGCATCTCCTCGAATTGGGCGACGGCGCCACGGGTCACCAGCACGTTGTTGAAGCGCACCAGGCTGACCGGGTCGACTTCGCGCGTCTCGAGCACCAGCACGTCGGTCAGGTTGCGCGACGACAGGTAGGTGTTGTCGTCCAGCGCGTCGGTCACCACCAGCACGGTTCCGGTCAGGCCGAAGGCCTTGATCTTCTCGACGAAGGCCTTGGTCTTGGGCGTATCGAGGGTCAGGCTCTTCGATCACCGACAGACGGTCCTCGCGAACCAGCTGCGACAGGATCGACGCGAGTCCGGCGCGATACATCTTGCGGTTGACCTTGTGCGAGAAATTCTCGTCCGGCGAGGACGGGAAGATCCTGCCGCCGCCGCGCCACAGCGGGCTGTTCGCCTGGCCGGCGCGCGCGCGGCCGCTGCCCTTCTGCGCCCAGGGCTTCTTGTGCGACTTGTTGATGTCGGCACGACCCTTCTGCGCGCGGGTGCCCTGGCGGGCGTTGGCCTGGAAGGCGACGACCACCTGGTGGATCAGCGCCTCGTTGTACTCGCGGCCGAACAGCGCGTCCGAAGCCGCGACCGTCGCGGATTTCTCGCCATTGCCGGAAAGGAGTTTGAGATCCATCGTCAGTCCCCCTTCTTCAGCGGCGTCTTCACCGACGGCAGGACCACGATGTGGCCGCCATCGGCGCCGGGCACGCAGCCCTTGATCAGCAGCAGGCCGCGCTCCGCGTCGACGCGGACCACGGTCAGCAGCTGCGTCGTGCGGGTGACGTTGCCGTGCTGGCCCGCCATGCGCTTGCCCGGAAACACGCGGCCCGGATCCTGCGCCATGCCGATCGAGCCGGGCGTGTTGTGCGAGCGCGAGTTGCCGTGCGACGCGCGGTTGGAACTGAAGTGGTGACGGCGGATCACGCCGGTGAAGCCGCGGCCCTTGGTGGTGCCGGTCACGTCGACCAGCTGGCCGACCGCGAACGTGTCCACGCCGACGACATCGCCCGCCTTGAACCTGGCGAGATCCTCCGCGGCGACCTTGAATTCCTTGAGCACGACGCCGGATTCGACCCCCGCCTTGGCGAGGTGGCCCGCCTGCGGCTTGGTGACGCGCGAGGCGCGCCGCTTGCCGTAGGTGACCTGCACCGCCGAATAGCCGTCGGTGTCCGGGGTCTTGATCTGCGTGACGCGATTGTTGGCGACGTCGAGCACCGTCACCGGGATGGCGTTGCCATCATCGGTGAAGACCCGCGTCATGCCGACTTTGCGACCGACAAGTCCTAGTGACATTACGTTCTCACTTTTTCGTATCCCGGATCGCTCCGGGCGCCGGCTGCAATTGGCCGGCCATGCAATTCGAACGGAGGCGAAAGCTCTTTTCCGTCCGGCCCATTACCCGTTACTGCAGCTTGATCTCCACGTCCACGCCGGCCGGAAGGTCGAGCTTCATCAGCTGGTCGACCGTCTTGTCGGTGGGATCGATGATGTCCATCAGGCGAAGGTGCGTGCGGATCTCGAACTGGTCGCGCGACGTCTTGTTGACGTGCGGCGAGCGCAGCACGTCGAAGCGCTCGATCCTGGTCGGCAGCGGCACCGGCCCCTTGACGACGGCGCCCGAGCGCTTGGCCGTCTCGACGATCTCGAGCGCCGACTGGTCGATCAGCTTGTAGTCGTACGCCTTCAACCGGATGCGGATGCGTTGGTTGTTCATGAATGCCTCGTTCCCGCGGGGGCGGTCCTGCCTGCCCCCGACCGGTTGAAATTACTCGATGACCTTGGCGACGACGCCGGCGCCGACCGTGCGGCCGCCTTCGCGAATCGCGAAACGCAGACCCTCTTCCATCGCGATCGGCTGGATCAGCGTCACCGTCATCCCGATGTTGTCCCCCGGCATCACCATCTCCGTCCCCGCCGGCAGCTCGCAGCTCCCCGTCACGTCCGTCGTCCGGAAATAAAACTGCGGCCGGTAACCCGGGAAGAACGGCGTGTGCCGACCACCCTCTTCCTTGCTCAGAATGTAGACCTCGCAGCTGAACTTGGTGTGCGGCGTGATCGACCCCGGCTTCGCCAGCACCTGACCCCGCTCGACCTCCTCCCGCTTCGTCCCCCGCAGCAGCACCCCGACGTTGTCCCCCGCCTGCCCCTGGTCCAGCAGCTTGCGGAACATCTCCACCCCCGTGCACACCGTCGCCAGCGTCGGCTTCAACCCCACGATCTCCAGGTTGTCGCCAACCTTCACGATCCCCCGCTCCACCCGGCCCGTCACCACCGTCCCCCGGCCCGAAATCGAGAACACGTCTTCCACCGGCATCAGGAACGGCCCGTCGATCGCCCGCTGCGGCTGCGGTATGTATGCGTCCAGCGCCTCCGCCAGCTTCAGAATCGAGCCTTCGCCCAGATCACCCTTGTCACCTTCCAGCGCCAGCTTCGCACTGCCGATCACGATCGGCGTGTCGTCCCCCGGAAACTGGTACTTGGAGAGCAGCTCGCGGACCTCCATCTCGACCAGCTCCAGGAGCTCCTTGTCGTCGACCATGTCCGCCTTGTTCATGTACACGATGATGTACGGAACCCCCACCTGCCGCGCCAGCAGAATGTGCTCCCGCGTCTGCGGCATCGGCCCGTCCGCCGCGCTCACCACCAGAATCGCCCCGTCCATCTGCGCCGCGCCGGTGATCATGTTCTTGATGTAGTCCGCGTGACCCGGGCAATCAACGTGCGCGTAGTGACGGTTCTTCGTCTCGTACTCCACGTGCGCCGTGTTGATCGTGATCCCCCGCGCCTTCTCCTCCGGCGCCGCGTCGATCTGGTCGTACGCCTTCGCCTCGCCGCCAAACAGCTTCGACAGCACCAAAGTGATCGCCGCCGTCAGCGTCGTCTTCCCGTGATCAACGTGACCAATCGTCCCCACGTTCACGTGCGGCTTCGTCCGTTGAAATTTGCCTTTAGCCATGATTTCGTCCTTAAGCTTTTTTGTTGATCACAGCCTCGGCGACGTTCTTCGGCGCCTCGGTGTAGTGCTTGAATTCCATCGTGTAGGTCGCGCGTCCCTGCGACAGCGAGCGCAGCGTGGTCGAGTAGCCGAACATCTCGGCCAGCGGCACCTCGGCCTTGATCACCTTGCCGACCGGCAGGTCGTCCATGCCCTGGATCATGCCCCGGCGCGACGACAGGTCGCCGACGACGTTGCCCATGAAATCCTCGGGCGTTTCGACCTCGACCGCCATCATCGGCTCGAGCAGCACCGGGCTCGCCTGGCGCATGCCGTCCTTGAAGGCCATCGACGCGGCCATCTTGAAGGCGTTTTCGTTCGAGTCGACGTCGTGCGACGAGCCGTCGAACAGCGTGACCTTGACGTCGACGACCGGGAACCCGGCCAGCACGCCGTTCGGCAGCGTCTCGATCAGGCCCTTGGCGACCGCCGGAATGAATTCGCGCGGCACGGTGCCGCCCTTGATGGCATCGACGAACTCGTAGCCCTTGCCGGTTTCGTTGGGCTCCATCTTGAGCCAGACGTGACCGTACTGGCCGCGGCCGCCGGACTGCTTGATGAACTTGCCTTCGACCTGCACCTGCTTGCGGATGGCCTCGCGGTAGGCGACCTGCGGCGCGCCGACGTTGGCTTCCACGCCGAACTCGCGCTTCATCCGGTCGACCAGGATCTCCAGATGCAGCTCGCCCATCCCGGAGATGATCGTCTGCCCCGATTCCTCGTCCGTGCGGACACGGAACGACGGGTCTTCCTGCGCCAGGCGATTGAGCGCGATGCCCATCTTTTCCTGGTCGGCCTTGGTCTTCGGCTCGACCGCGACGTGGATCACCGGCTCCGGGAAGATCATCTTCTCGAGCGTGATGATGTGCGCCGGGTCGCAGAGCGTGTCGCCGGTCGTGGCTTCCTTGAGGCCCACCGCGGCGGCGATGTCGCCGGCGCGCACTTCCTTCAGTTCCTCGCGCTGGTTGGCGTGCATCTGCAGGATGCGGCCGATGCGCTCCTTGCGGCCCTTGATCGGGTTGTAGATCGAGTCGCCGGAATTGATGACGCCAGAATAGACGCGAAAGAAGATCAGCTGGCCGACATAGGGGTCGGTCATGATCTTGAACGCGAGCCCCGCGAAGGGCTCGTCGTCGGCGGCCCTGCGCTGGCCTTCCTGGCCGTTCTCGAGTTCGCCCCTGACCGGCGGGATGTCGGTCGGCGCAGGCATGTATTCGATGACGGCGTCGAGCATCGCCTGGACGCCCTTGTTCTTGAATGCCGAGCCGCACAGCATCGGCACGATCTCGCTGGCGATCGTGCGCGTGCGCAGGCCGAGCTTGATCTCCTCGACGGTCAGGTCTCCCGACTCGAGGTACTTGTTCATCAGCTCTTCGTTGGCCTCGGCCGCGCTCTCGAGCATCTTCTCGCGCCACTCCTTCGCCGTGTCGAGCAGATCGGCCGGGATGTCGCGCATCTCGTACTTCATCCCCTGCGACGACTCGTCCCAGTAGATCGCCTTCATGCGGATGAGGTCGACGATGCCCGCGAACTTCTCCTCGGCGCCGATGGGCACCTGGATGGGCACGGGATTGGCCTTGAGCCGCGACTTCATCTGGTCGATGACCTTGAAGAAGTTGGCGCCCTGGCGGTCCATCTTGTTGACGAAAGCAAGCCGCGGCACCTTGTACTTGTTGGCCTGCCGCCAAACGGTTTCCGACTGGGGCTGGACGCCGCCGACCGCGCAGTAGACCATGCACGCGCCGTCGAGCACGCGCATCGACCGCTCGACCTCGATCGTGAAGTCGACGTGGCCCGGCGTGTCGATGATGTTGATCCGGTGCTCGGGGAAGTTGTTGTCCATCCCCTTCCAGAAACAGGTGGTCGCGGCCGAAGTGATCGTGATGCCGCGCTCGCGCTCCTGCTCCATCCAGTCCATGACCGTCGCGCCGTCGTGCACTTCGCCGATCTTGTGCGAGACGCCCGTGTAGAACAGGATGCGTTCGGTGGTCGTGGTCTTACCCGCATCAATGTGCGCACTGATGCCGATGTTGCGATACCGGTTGATTGGGGTAGTTCGTGGCACTTGGTGTCTTCGCCTTACGTTGCGGCCGGGAGATCGGGCTCGTGAATCGGGTCCGTGCTGCCTGCCGCGCCTCTTTTTGTCGGTGTGGTCGCGCTAAAGCGCGTCGTGGTTCCTAGAAACGGAAATGCGAGAAGGCCTTGTTGGCTTCGGCCATCCGGTGCACTTCCTCGCGCTTCTTGACGGCGCCGCCGCGGCCTTCCGAGGCCTCGAGCAGCTCCGCCGCCAGGCGCTGTCCCATCGACTTCTCGCCGCGCTTGCGCGCCGCTTCGCGAAGCCAGCGCATCGCCAGCGCGGTGCGCCGGACCGGGCGCACTTCGACCGGGACCTGGAAATTCGCGCCACCCACGCGGCGGCTCTTCACTTCGACCATCGGGCGCGAGTTCTGCAGCGCCTGGTTGAAGACTTCCAGCGGATCCTTGCCGCCCTTCTTCGAGATCGACTCGAAGGCGCCGTAGATGATGCGCTCGGCGACCGACTTCTTGCCGCTTTCCATCAGCACATTGATGAACTTGGCGAGGTCGGTGTTGGAGAACTTCGGATCCGGAAGGATCTCGCGCTTGGGGACTTCTCTGCGTCGTGGCATGGATGTACTCGTCCGATGGGCTGGTCGCGATTACGCGGCCTTGGGGCGCTTGGCGCCGTACTTCGAGCGGGCTTGCTTGCGGTCCTTGACGCCCGCGGTGTCGAGCGCGCCGCGCACCATGTGGTAGCGCACGCCCGGCAGGTCCTTGACGCGGCCGCCGCGGATGAGCACGACCGAGTGCTCCTGGAGGTTGTGGCCTTCGCCGCCGATGTAGCTGATGACCTCGAAGCCGTTGGTCAGGCGCACCTTGGCGACCTTGCGCAGCGCCGAGTTCGGCTTTTTCGGGGTCGTCGTGTACACACGCGTGCACACGCCGCGCTTCTGCGGGCTCTGCTTCAGCGCCGGTACCTTGCTTTTCGTCACGGCGGCCTTGCGGCCCTTCCGCACGAGCTGATTGATCGTTGGCATCCTGATTGTCCGTTTCGTGCGGGTTGCCCGCTTGGGGCACTCCGCATGGCCTAGGGCTCGGCGGCGCGACTCGAAATGCTGCTTTCGACCTGTCACGCTGCCGGCTTCGCGAAACTGCTTCGCTTACCGGTATTGCACTTGCTTCGTTCGGTACCGCAACTTCGTCCAGCAAATCAAGTGGCCCACGCACGCGCGTGAAGGTATTGCACTTGCTTCGTTCGGTACCGCAACTTCGTCCAGCAAATCAAAGTGGCCCACGCACGCGCCGTCGAAATTTCCGCCAGCGCAGCACCCGGGCCACTCTTGAGCGCCATGGCCGACCCGCATGCAGTTGAATCCGCGGCCAGGTACGCGTGCCGTTCCGGTCGAGGTTGCTTGGCGGCCGGAGGGCGAAAAGACCGCAATTATAGACGTATTTCCCCGGGTGGGTCAACTCCATGCTGCGCCGCGCAACGACCGGGCGGCGGCGCCGCGGGTTGCGGTATGCTTTTCACCGCGTCGCGCTCCCGCGGGAGCCTGGGACCGGTGCCCGGGCCAGCCGCGAAGCGAACGCCCGTTCCGCAGCGCTTTGGCTGCCAGAACCACAAGGAGACCGTCCATGCGATCGACCAAGCTTCGTCCATTCCGCAAGATCCTGTCCGCCATCGCCCTGTGCGCATACGGACTCGCCGCCGTGGCGTCGACGCCGCCTCCCGGCGACTACAGCGACCTCTGGGGCAACTCCGACGAGTCCGGCTGGGGACTCAACCTGTCCAGGCAGGCGGACGCCATGTTCGGGACGCTTTTCGTCTACGGCGAGGGCGAGCAGGCGCGCTGGTACTCGGCGACCTTCACCTACCAGTACACCGGCGCCGACAACGTCGTGGTATGGGGCGGGGACCTCTACCAGACCTCCGGCTCGCCTCAGGGCACGCCCTGGAACCCGGCGCTGCTCAAGTACCGCCAGGTGGGCACCATCACGCTGGAGTTCGGCGACGACGCGCATGCGCTGATGCGCTACACGGTCGACAACAAGGTGATCGTCAAGCAGATCAGCCGGCTGACCTTTGCGACGATCTCGCCGGTCGGCACGTTCATCGGCGGCACCACCGACGTCACCTTCAACTGCAAGAATGCATCGCGCAACGGCATCGTCACCACCGACCCGGGGCCGCTCACGATCACGCTCGACGGCAGTGACATGAAAATTCAGGCGCCCACCTGCTACTACGAGGGCGAGTGGCGGCAGACCGGCCAGGTCGGCAGCCTCGACGGTCGCTACGAGTGCACGAACGGGGCGATCGGCGGAGTCAAGTACTCGGGGCTGCGCTTCGAGAATGGCGGGCTGGTCGGCAACTACACGGGGTTCGACAGCAGCTGCGAGTTCCGCGGCAACATCGGCGGCGCCCGCGTGATCAAATGACGCGGCGGCAGCCGGTTCGGCCATAGAAAAAGGGGCCGGCAGTCGCCTGCCGGCCCCAATCTTTTCCGACCAACCGCTGGACCTGCCGCGTCAGGCCGCGTCCACCGACACCTCGCTGCCCGACGCCGCGGCGGCAGCCGCAGCCGCCTGCTCCTCGCCGGTCATGAACGCGGCCTCGGCCGCCTCCGGACCCGCCAGCTTCGCCTTCTTGCGCGCCGTGTGGTACGCGAGTCCCGTGCCCGCCGGGATCAGCCGGCCGACGATCACGTTCTCCTTCAGCCCGCGCAGGTCGTCCTTCTTGCCCATGATCGCGGCTTCGGTCAGGACCCGCGTGGTCTCCTGGAACGACGCCGCCGAGATGAACGAGTCGGTCGACAGCGACGCCTTGGTGATGCCCAGCAGCAGCGGATGGAACTGCGCCGGCTCCTTGCCGTCCTTGACCACGCGATCGTTCTCGTCCAGCAGCTCGGAGCGCTCGACCCCTTCCTCGCGGATGAAGCGCGTGCCGCCCGGCTCGGTGATGATCACCCGGCGCAGCATCTGGCGAACGATCACCTCGATGTGCTTGTCGTTGATCTTCACGCCCTGCAGCCGGTAGACGTCCTGCACCTCGTCGGTGATGTAGCGCGCGAGCGCCTCGACGCCGAGCAGCCGCAGGATGTCGTGCGGATCCGCCGGCCCGTCGACGATGGTCTCGCCCTTGTTCACCACCTGGCCGTCGTGGACGGTCACGTGCTTGTCCTTGGGGATCAGGAACTCGTGCGCGACGCCGTCGAGGTCGGTGATGACCAGACGCTGCTTGCCCTTGGTGTCCTTGCCGAACGACGCAGTGCCGGTGACTTCCGCGAGCATGCCGGCGTCCTTGGGCGAGCGCGCCTCGAACAGCTCGGCCACGCGCGGCAGGCCGCCGGTGATGTCGCGGGTCTTGGACGTTTCCTGCGGGATCCGCGCGAGCACCTCGCCCACGGCGACCTGCTGGCCGTCCTTGACCGTGATGATCGATCCCAGCTGGAAGGTGATGTTGACCGCCATGTCGGAGCCCGCCAGCTTGATCTCCTCGCCGTTGTCGTCGAGGAGCTTCACCTGCGGACGCACGCCCTTGGCCGTGCTCGTCGCGCGGCGCTTGGGGTCGATGACGACCAGCGTCGACAGCCCGGTGACGTCGTCGACCTGCTTGGCCACGGTCACGCCTTCCTCGACGTGCTCGAATTTCACCCGTCCCGCGTACTCGGTGATGATCGGCCGCGCGGTCGCATCCCAGGTGGCGAGCACCTTGCCGGCCTTGATGACGTCGCCGTCCTTGATCTGCAGCGTCGCGCCGTAGGGAACCTTGTGGCGTTCCCGCTCGCGTCCGTTGTCGTCGTGGATCAGCACTTCGCCGGAACGCGCGATGACGACGAGGTCGCCCTTGCCGCTGGTGACGTAGCGCATCAGCGCGGAAAACCGGACCGTGCCGGCCGATTTCGACTCGACCTGCGAGGCCGCCGCGGTACGCGAGGCCGCGCCGCCGATGTGGAAGGTCCGCATGGTCAGCTGCGTGCCCGGTTCGCCGATCGACTGCGCGGCGATCACGCCGACCGCCTCGCCGACGTTGACCAGGTGCCCGCGGCCCAGGTCGCGGCCGTAGCAGTTGGCGCACAGCCCGTGGCGCGTGTCGCAGGTCAGCGGCGTGCGCACCTTGACTTCGTCGATGCCCAGCGCCTCGATCTGCTCGACCTCGTCCTCGCCCAGCAGCGTGCCCGGGTGGTAGAGCGTGGCCTGCGTTTCGGGATGCACGACGTCGGACGCGGTGGTGCGGCCGAGAATGCGCTCGCGCAACGGCTCGATGACCTCGCCGCCCTCGACCAGCGCCTTCATCGCCACGCCGTTGGAAGTGCCGCAATCGTCCTCGATCACCACCAGATCCTGGGTCACGTCGACCAGGCGGCGGGTCAGGTAACCCGAGTTCGCGGTCTTCAGCGCGGTGTCGGCAAGACCCTTGCGCGCGCCGTGCGTCGAGATGAAGTACTGCAGCACGTTCAGGCCTTCGCGGAAATTGGCGGTGATCGGCGTCTCGATGATCGAGCCGTCCGGCTTGGCCATCAGGCCGCGCATGCCCGCCAGCTGGCGGATCTGCGCCGCCGAGCCGCGGGCGCCCGAGTCGGCCATCATGAAGATGGAATTGAACGACTCCTGCTTCACCTTGACGCCTTCGCTGTTGGTGACCTCCATCTCGCCCAGCTGCTTCATCATCGCCTTGGCGATTTCGTCGCCGGCGCGGCCCCAGATGTCGACGACCTTGTTGTAGCGCTCGCCCTGCGTGACCAGGCCCGACGTGTACTGGGCCTCGATCTCCTTCACCTGCCTTTCGGAGTCGCTGATGATCCCGGCCTTCTCGGCGGGGACCAGCATGTCGTCGGCGGCAAAGGAGATGCCGCCGCGCGTGGCCAGCGAGTAGCCGGCCTGCATCAGCTTGTCGGCGAAGATCACCGTCTCGCGCAGGCCGCAGCGACGGAAGCTCGCGTTGATGATCCGCGAGATTTCCTTCTTCTTGAGCGGCTTGTTGATGAACGAGAACGGCAGCCCCGGCGGCAGGATCTCGGAGAGCAGCGCGCGGCCGACCGTGGTGTCGTAGCGCGTGATCTTCTCGACCTTCTCGGGATTGCCGTCCGCGCCGATGCGGATGTCGACCTCGCGGATGCGCACCTTCACGCCGGCGTGCAGCTCGGCCTGGCGCGATTCGTACGCGCGCGAGACCTCGGCGATGTCGGCGAACATCTGCCCTTCGCCCGCCGCGCCGATCTTCTCGCGCGTCGCGTAGTAGAGACCCAGCACGATGTCCTGCGACGGCACGATGCAGGGCTCGCCGTTGGACGGAAGCAGCACGTTGTTGGACGCGAGCATCAGCGTGCGCGCCTCCATCTGCGCCTCGAGCGACAGCGGCACGTGCACGGCCATCTGGTCGCCGTCGAAGTCGGCGTTGAACGCCGTGCAGACCAGCGGATGCAGCTGGATCGCCTTGCCCTCGATCAGCACCGGCTCGAATGCCTGGATGCCGAGGCGATGCAGCGTCGGCGCCCGGTTGAGCATCACCGGGTGCTCGCGGATCACGTCCTCGAGGATGTCCCAGACCACCGGCTCCTGCGCTTCCACCATCTTCTTCGCCGCCTTGATCGTGGTGGCGAGACCCATCGTCTCCAGCTTGTTGAAGATGAAGGGCTTGAACAGCTCGAGCGCCATCAGCTTCGGCAGCCCGCACTGATGCAGCTTCAGCTGCGGGCCGACGACGATGACCGAACGGCCCGAGTAGTCGACGCGCTTGCCGAGCAGGTTCTGGCGGAAACGCCCGCCCTTGCCCTTGATCATGTCGGCCAGCGACTTCAACGGCCGCTTGTTGGCGCCGGTCATCGCCTTGCCGCGGCGACCGTTGTCGAGCAGCGAGTCGACGGCCTCCTGCAGCATGCGCTTCTCGTTGCGCACGATGATGTCCGGCGCCTTCAGCTCGAGCAGCCGCTTCAGCCGGTTGTTGCGGTTGATGACGCGGCGGTACAGGTCATTCAGGTCGGAGGTCGCGAAGCGGCCGCCGTCCAGCGGCACCAGGGGGCGCAGCTCCGGCGGCAGCACCGGCAGCACCTGGAGGATCATCCACTCGGGCTTGATCCCCGACTTGTGGAACGCCTCGAGCACCTTCAGGCGCTTGGCGATCTTCTTGATCTTGGTGTCCGAGCCGGTCGTCTCCAGCTCCTTGCGCAGCTTCTCGATCTCGTGATCGACGTCGAGCGACTTCAGCAGCTCGCGGATGCCCTCGGCGCCCATGTAGGCCTGGAAGTCGTCGCCGTGCTGCTCGAGCTTGGCGAGGTAGTCGTCCTCGGTGAGGAGCTGGGCGCGGTTCAGCGGGGTCAGCCCCGGATCGGTGACGACGAACGCCTCGAAGTACAGCACGCGCTCGATGTCGCGCAGCGTCATGTCGAGCACCATGCCCATCCGCGACGGCAGCGACTTCAGGAACCAGATGTGCGCGACCGGCGAGGCGAGCTCGATGTGGCCCATCCGCTCGCGACGCACCTTGGCCAGCGTGACCTCGACGCCGCACTTCTCGCAGATGACGCCACGGTGCTTCAGGCGCTTGTACTTGCCGCACAGGCACTCGTAGTCCTTGACCGGCCCGAAGATCTTGGCGCAGAACAGCCCGTCGCGTTCGGGCTTGAACGTCCGGTAGTTGATCGTTTCCGGCTTCTTGACCTCGCCGTACGACCACGAGCGGATCTTCTCCGGCGACGCCAGACCGATGCGGATGGCGTCGAATTCCTCTTCCTGCGTGACCTGCTTGAAAAGATCGAGCAGTGCTTTCATTTGCGAACTCTCCGAGTTCCGCCGTCAGTCACCAGGCCGGTGACGACGCGCGGTTTGGATGTTTCTGATCCCTGATCCCTGATTGCTGGTCCCCGGAACGCGACGCTAGTCGCGTTCCATGTCGACGTCGATCGCCAGCGAGCGGATTTCCTTCACCAGCACGTTGAACGATTCCGGCATGCCGGCCTCGATCTTGTGCTCGCCCTTGACGATGTTCTCGTAGACCTTGGTGCGGCCGTTGACGTCGTCGGACTTGACGGTGAGCATCTCCTGCAGCGTGTACGCGGCGCCATAGGCCTCCAGCGCCCAGACCTCCATTTCGCCGAAGCGCTGGCCGCCGAACTGCGCCTTGCCGCCCAGCGGCTGCTGGGTCACGAGGCTGTACGGGCCGGTGGAACGGGCGTGCATCTTGTCGTCGACCAGGTGGTGCAGCTTCAGCATGTGCATGAAGCCGACCGTGACCGAGCGGTCGAAGGCCTCGCCGGTGCGTCCGTCGTACAGCGTGACCTGCCCGCTGCGCGGCAGACCGGCCAGTTCGAGCATGCTCTTGATCTCCTCCTCGTTCGCGCCGTCGAACACCGGCGTCGCGAAGGGGACGCCGGACCGCAGGTTCTCGGCGAGGTGCAGGATCTCGACGTCGTCGAAGGACTTGAGATCCTCCTTGCGGCCGGTCGAGTTGTAGATCCTGTCGAGGAACTTCCGGACTTCCGCGGCATTGGCCTCGGCCCGGAGCATCTGGTCGATGCGCTGGCCCAGCCCCTTCGCCGCCCAGCCGAGGTGAACCTCGAGAATCTGCCCGACGTTCATCCGCGACGGCACGCCCAGCGGATTGAGGACGATGTCGACCGGGGTGCCGTCGGCCATGTAGGGCATGTCCTCGACCGGAACGATCTTCGACACCACGCCCTTGTTGCCGTGCCGGCCGGCCATCTTGTCGCCGGGCTGCAGGCGGCGCTTAACCGCGACGTAGACCTTGACCATCTTCTGCACGCCCGGCGGCAGTTCGTCGCCCTGCGTGAGCTTCTTCTTCTTCTGCTCGAACATCGCGTCGAACTTGACGCGAAGCTGCGCCAGCGACTCCTTCATCGCCTCGAGCTGCTGCGCGGTGTCCTCGCCGGCAAGGCGGATGTCGAACCAGTCGTGACGCGCGACCGTCTCCAGGTATTCCTTGCTGATCTTGGTGCCCTTGGCGAGCTTCTTGGGGCCGCCGTTGGCGACCTTGCCGGTCAGCAGTTTCTCGATCCGCGCGTAGGCGTCGTTCTCGACGATGCGAAGCTGGTCGTTCAGGTCCTTGCGGTAGCTCTTCAGTTCGTCGTCGATGATCTGCGCGGCGCGCTTGTCGCGCTCGATGCCCTCGCGGGTGAACACCTGAACGTCGATCACCGTGCCGGAAATGCCGGACGGAACGCGCAGCGAAGTGTCCTTCACGTCGGACGCCTTCTCGCCGAAGATCGCGCGCAGCAGCTTCTCCTCGGGCGTGAGCTGCGTCTCGCCCTTCGGCGTGACCTTGCCGACCAGCACGTCGCCGGCCTCGACCTCGGCACCGATGTAGACGATGCCGGAATCATCGAGGCGTCCCAGCTGCGCCTCGCCGAGGCTGGAGATGTCCCGGGTGATTTCCTCGGGACCGAGCTTGGTGTCGCGGGCGACGACGGAAAGTTCCTCGATGTGGATCGACGTGTAGCGATCCTCGCCGACCACGCGCTCGCTGATGAGGATCGAGTCCTCGTAGTTGTAGCCGTTCCAGGGCATGAACGCGACGAGCATGTTCTGCCCGAGCGCCAGTTCGCCCAGGTCGGTGGAGGCGCCGTCGGCGATGACGTCGCCGCGCGAGATGATGTCGCCCACCTTCACCAGCGGCCGCTGGTTGATGTTGGTGTTCTGGTTCGACCGCTTGTACTTGGTCAGGTTGTAGATGTCCACGCCGACGTCGCTGGCCGCGGCCTCGTCGTCGTTGACGCGCACGACGATCCGCGAAGCGTCGATGTAGTCGACCTTGCCGCCTCGGCGCGCCATCACCGCCGTGCCCGAGTCGACGGCGGCGGTGCGCTCGACACCCGTGCCGACCAGCGGCTTCTCCGGACGCAGGCAGGGGACCGCCTGACGCTGCATGTTCGAGCCCATCAGCGCGCGGTTCGCGTCGTCGTGCTCGAGGAACGGTATCAGCGATGCCGCCACCGACACGATCTGCGACGGCGCCACGTCCATGTAGTTGACCTTGTCGCCGGTCGACAGCATGAACTCGTTCTTGTACCGGCAGGAGACCAGTTCGTCGGCCAGCAGGCCCTTGGCGTCGATCTTCGCGTTCGCCTGGGCGATCACGAACTGGCCTTCCTCGATGGCGGAAAGGAAGTCGATCTTGTCGGTCACCTTGCCGTCCATCACCCGGCGATACGGCGTCTCGAGGAAGCCGTACTCGTTGGTCCGGGCATACAGCGCCAGCGAGTTGATCAGGCCGATGTTCGGGCCCTCCGGCGTCTCGATCGGGCAGACGCGGCCGTAGTGCGTCGGGTGCACGTCGCGCACCTCGAAGCCCGCGCGTTCGCGCGTCAGGCCGCCGGGGCCCAGCGCCGACACGCGACGCTTGTGGGTGATCTCCGACAGCGGGTTGGTCTGGTCCATGAACTGCGAAAGCTGCGAGCTGCCGAAGAATTCCTTGATCGCCGCCGAGATCGGCTTGGCGTTGATCAGGTCGTGCGGCAGCAGGTTGTCGCTTTCGGCCTGGCCGAGGCGCTCCTTGACCGCTCGCTCGACGCGCACCAGGCCGGAGCGGAACTGGTTTTCCGCGAGTTCGCCCACCGAACGCACGCGGCGATTGCCGAGGTGGTCGATGTCGTCGATCTCGCCGCGCCCGTTGCGCAGGTCGACGAGGATCTTGATGACGGCGATGATGTCCTCGTTGGTCAGCGTCGCCGGGCCCTTCAGTTCGTCGCGGCCGATGCGGCGGTTGAACTTCATCCGTCCCACGGCGGAGAGGTCGTAGCGCTCCTCGGCGAAGAACAGGCCGTGGAACAGCGCCTCGACCGCTTCCTCGGTCGGAGGCTCGCCAGGCCGCATCATCCGGTAGATGCCGACCTTGGCCGCGTACTGGTCGGGCGTGTCGTCGGTGCGCAGCGTCTGCGAAATGAACGGGCCCTGGTCGAGGTCGTTGGTGAAGATCGTCTGCAGCGTCGCGACCCCGGCGCCGAGCAGCTTCTCCAGCGATTCCTCGGTGATCTCGTCGTTGGCCTTGGCCAGCACCTCGCCGGTCGACTTGTCGATGACGTTGGTCGCCAGCGTGCGGCCGACCAGGTACTCGGCGGGAACCGCGATGCGCTTGATGCCGGCGTCGACGAGTTCACGGACGTGGCGCGCGGTGATGCGCTTGTCCCTGGCCACGACGACCTTGCCGTCCTTGCCGAGCACGTCGAAGCGCGACAGCTCGCCGCGCAGGCGCTCGGGGACGAAGTCGAGATTGATGCCCTTGCTCGACAGGTGGAAGGTGTCGAACTGGAAGAAGTGGCTGAGGATGTCCTCGTTGGTGAGGCCGATCGCCTTCAGCAGCGTGGTCACCGGCATCTTGCGGCGGCGGTCGACGCGGAAGAACAGGAAGTCCTTCGGGTCGAACTCGAAGTCCAGCCACGAGCCGCGGTAGGGAATGACCCGCGCCGAGAACAGCAGCTTGCCGGAGCTGTGCGTCTTGCCGCGATCGTGCTCGAAGAACACGCCCGGCGAGCGGTGCAGCTGCGAGACGATCACCCGTTCGGTGCCGTTGATGACGAACGAGCCGTTGCCGGTCATGAGCGGGATCTCGCCCATGTAGACCTCCTGCTCCTTGACCTCCTTGACCGTGTCCTTGACCGCCGCTTCCTTGTCCATGATGATCAGGCGGACCTTGGCGCGCAGCGCGGAGCAGTAGGTGAGGCCGCGCTGCTGGCACTCGACGACGTCGAAGGCCGGCGCCAGCAGCGAGAAGCTCACGAACTCCAGCCGGGCATTGCCCGAATGGCTGGAGATCGGGAAGATCGACGTGAACGCGGCCTGCAGGCCCTCGTTCTTGCGCTGGTCGCCCGGGGTGAATTCCTGCAGGAACGCGCGGTAGGACGCGAGCTGCGTCTCGAGCAGGAATGGCACCTCGAGCACGCTCGCGCGTTTCGCGAAGCTCTTGCGGATGCGCTTCTTCTCGGTGAAGGTATAGGGAGTAGCCGTGGTAGTCGCCATAGCGTAGGGTCGATCTCCGGTTCGTCCGGGGCCGCACGCCGTGCGCGGCCCAAACAGGGTGGTGCGGGTCCGGCGCGGTTGCGCCGCGCCGTGTTGCCTCGACTGACTTGGAAACCTTGCGTTCCCAGGCGTGGTGGCTGGCCTCTACCAGCCGCTGGCGGACAACGTCGCCATTGCAGCGACGTCCGACCAAACCTGCCTTCTGCAGTCGACTCAGAAAGCGAAGCGAAGCGGACTCGGCAACTGCCGCGAATCCACTTCGCTTCGATCACCGATCGAAGCGGGACCGTTCCATTACCACAGTCCCGGTGTTGCGTGTCTACTAGAGTGAATCGACGGGCTTCGCCCGCGATTCACCCCATTTCAGCTTGCCCACTGCCAGTCAGCGCAGTGATTTTTCCATGGGGTCGCGGCGTTAGCCCTGCGACCCCATCTGACCTATCTACTACTTGATCTCTACCTTTGCGCCCGCTTCTTCCAGCTTCTTCTTCGCGGCTTCGGCATCGGCCTTGTTCGAGCCTTCCTTGACCGGCTTCGGCGCGCCGTCGACCAGGTCCTTCGCTTCCTTCAGGCCGAGGCCCGTCAGTTCGCGAACCGCCTTGATGACGTTGACCTTGTTCTCGCCGAACGAGGTCAGCATGACGGTGAACTCGGTCTGCTCTTCGGCGGCGGCTGCCGGAGCGGCGCCGCCGGCCGGGGCCGCGACCGCGACCGCGGCGGCGGCGGAGACGCCGAACTTGTCTTCCATCGCCTTGATGAGCTCGGAGAGCTCGAGGACCGACATCGACGAGATCTTTTCGAGGATTTCAGTTTGGACTGCGGACATGTCTTGCTCCTGGGACGTAACGATTGAAATTGAATTGGCGTTCGCGGTGAATCAGGCTGCCTGCTTGGCATCCCGCACGGCGGCGAGTGCGCGCACGAACTTCGACGGCACCTCGTTCATCGTGCGGACCAGCTTGACGACCGGCGCCTGCATGGTGCCGAGCAGCCTGGCGATCAGCTCGTCGCGCGACGGCAGCGTCGCCAGCGCCGCGATGTCCTTGACGGACATCATCTGGCCCGGCATCGCACCACCGGTGATCACGAACTTCTCGTTGCCCTTGGCGAAGTCGTTGAGGACCTTCGCCACGGCAACGGGGTCGGTGCCGATGCCGTAGGCCAGCGGGCCGACCATCTTGTCGGCCAGACCGGCGAACGGCGTATCGGCGACCGCCCGGCGCACCAGGGTGTTCTTGACCACCCTGAAATACACGCCGGAAGCCCGCGCCTTCGCGCGCAGCTGCGTCATCGCCGCGACGGGCATGCCCCGGTTCTCGACCATCACGATGGCCTGAGCACCGGCGACCTGCTTCGCGACTTCCGCGACTACCGCTTGCTTCTCCTGCAGATTGAGACTCAAGTGTCACCTCACTTTCAGGCGAAGGAGGCAGACCGCGCGCCTTCGCCAAACCCGCCCGCCGATGCTGCGCGGGCTCCTGCGGCGACCATTCGTCCAGGTTGAACCTGTCCTAAGGGCACCATCTGCGCCGGATCGGGATTCGCGGTCGGGATCAGGGTCGGAAGACCGCTATCCGAATCCGACATGCACCACCCGGTTCAAGCTTTCGCTCCAGCGGTCTTTGACGGCCCGCCCGGACCTCTTCGGCCCGGGCGTCCCTCAAAATTTCATTGTTCCTTCGTCAGTGCGCGCTCGGCGCCACGACCAGCGACGCCTGGTCGACGCGCACGCCGGCGCCCATCGTCGACGACAGGCTGATCTTGCGAAGATAGATGCCCTTCGTGCCCTGCGGCTTGGCCTTGTTGAGCGCCTCGATCAGCGCGACGAGATTGGTCTTCAGCTGCTCGGGCGTGAACGACGCGCGGCCGATCGTGCATTGCACGATGCCCGCCTTGTCGGTCCGGTACTGGACCTGACCGGCCTTGGCGTTCTTCACCGCCTGGACGATGTCCGGCGACACGGTGCCGACCTTCGGGTTCGGCATCAGGCCGCGCGGGCCGAGGATCTGGCCCAGCTGGCCGACGACGCGCATGGCGTCCGGCGAGGCGATGACGACGTCGAAGTCCATGAAGCCGCCCTTGATCTTCGCCGCGAGGTCCTCGAAGCCGACGATGTCGGCGCCGGCGGCCGTCGCGTCCGCGGCCTTGTCGCCCTGGGCGAACACGGCGACGCGCACCGACTTGCCGGTGCCGGCGGGCAGCACGACCGAGCCGCGCACCGTCTGGTCGGACTTCTTGGCGTCGACGCCGAGGTTGACCGCGACGTCGACCGACTCGTCGAACTTGGCGATGGCGTTTTCCTTGACGAGATTCAGCGCCTCGTCGACCGGATAGAACCTGCTGCGATCCACCTTGCCGCGGACCGTCTTCATGCGCTTGGAGAGGCGCGGAGTCTTCTGTTCAGCCATGATCATTTCACTCCGTCAACCGTGATGCCCATGCTGCGGGCGCTGCCGGCGATCGTGCGGACCGCCGCGTCCATGTCGGCCGCGGTCAGATCGGGCATCTTGGTCTTGGCGATTTCCTCGGCCTGCGCGCGCGTGAGCTTGCCCACCTTGTCGGTGTGCGGCTTGCCGCTGCCCTTTTCCACCTTCGCCGCCTTCTTGATCAGGACGGTCGCCGGCGGCGTCTTCATGATGAAGGTGAAGCTCTTGTCCGCGTACGCCGTGATGACGACGGGGATCGGCAGGCCGGCCTCGACCTTCTGCGTCTGGGCGTTGAACGCCTTGCAGAACTCCATGATGTTGAGGCCGCGCTGGCCGAGCGCGGGGCCGATGGGCGGGCTGGGATTGGCCTTGCCCGCGGGCACCTGCAGCTTGATGAAACCGACGATTTTCTTCGCCATTACGTTCTCCTTGCGGGTTCGAACGGACGCCTGCGGCGTCCTCCCCGGTTACCAACCAAAGGCACTGGCCTTCGACTCTTCAACGCCCCCGCGTACGGCGGGGGCCTCGTCCACGATGAGCGTCGCCAAAGGCGACGCTCCAACGTGGACACGTAGTCCGTCGCGCAACGCGCGCCGGACTACGCCTTTTCGACCTGACTGAAATCCAGCTCCACCGGCGTCGACCGTCCGAAGATGGTCACCGACACGCGCAGCTTGCTCTTCTCGTAGTTCACGTCCTCGACGTTGCCGTGGAAGTCGGTGAACGGACCATCCTTGACGCGCACCGCCTCGCCCGACTCGAACAGCACCTTCGGTCGCGGCTTCTCGACGCCTTCCTGCACCTGGCGGAGGATCGCATCGACCTCCCGCTGGCTGATCGGCGTCGGCCTGTTGGCCGTTCCTCCGACGAACCCGGTCACCTTCGGCGTGCTCTTGACCAGGTGCCAGGAGTCGTCGGTCATCTCCATTTCCACCAGCACGTAGCCGGGGAAGAACTTGCGCTCGGAAATCGCCTTGGCGCCGTTCTTCATCTCGACCACTTCCTCGACCGGCACCAGGATCTGCCCGAAGAGATCCTGCATCTCGGAGCGCTTGATGCGCTCGAGCAATGCGCGCTGGACGCTCTTCTCGAAACCCGAGTAGGCGTGGACCACAAACCATTTCTTGCTCATCCGTCGGTCCTGCCAGTCAGCAACTTGATGATGTACGCGAGCGTCGTGTCGACCGCGAACAGGAACAGCGACATGACCGCGACGAAGACGAACACGATTGCCGTCGTCTTCAGCGTCTCGTTGCGCGTCGGCCAGGACACCCGTCCCGCCTCGGCCCACGCCTCCTGCGCGAAGGCGAAGAATTCCTTTCCGGGCGCCGACAGCCAGCCGACGGCCATCGCGGCGACCATGCCGCCGAGCACCATCAGCACGCGCAGCACCTGCGCGAGCTCGGAAAAGTAGTAGTAGCCCCAGACACCGGCCACCACGCACGCCGCCGCCAACAAGATCTTCAGTTTGTCCATGTCAGGAATCAGGAATCAGGAATCAGGAATCGGAGAACAAAGCGCATTCCTGCGCATCTCGATTCGGTTTTCCGCCTTCCGCATTCAACCTTTCGCCTCGACTTCAACTGTCTTCACCAATTGCCGCCACATTCCGGGTCCGCACTGCGATACCTGTTGCCGGGTACCCGTTCCCTGAAAGTGGCAGGCCAGGAGGGAATCGAACCCCCAACCTGCGGTTTTGGAGACCGCCGCTCTGCCAATTGAGCTACTGGCCTTCTGTTGCAGAGCCCGCTTGCTACTCGATGACCTTGGCGACGACGCCGGCGCCGACCGTGCGGCCGCCTTCGCGAATCGCGAAACGCAGCCCCTCTTCCATCGCGATCGGCTGGATCAGCGTCACCGTCATCCCGATGTTGTCCCCCGGCATCACCATCTCCGTCCCCGCCGGCAGCTCGCAGCTCCCCGTCACGTCCGTCGTCCGGAAATAAAACTGCGGCCGGTAACCCGGGAAGAACGGCGTGTGCCGACCACCCTCTTCCTTGCTCAGAATGTAGACCTCGCAGCTGAACTTGGTGTGCGGCGTGATCGACCCCGGCTTCGCCAGCACCTGACCCCGCTCGACCTCCTCCCGCTTCGTCCCCCGCAGCAGCACCCCGACGTTGTCCCCCGCCTGCCCCTGGTCCAGCAGCTTGCGGAACATCTCCACCCCCGTGCACACCGTCGCCAGCGTCGGCTTCAACCCCACGATCTCCAGGTTGTCGCCAACCTTCACGATCCCCCGCTCCACCCGGCCCGTCACCACCGTCCCCCGGCCCGAAATCGAGAACACGTCTTCCACCGGCATCAGGAACGGCCCGTCGATCGCCCGCTGCGGCTGCGGTATGTATGCGTCCAGCGCCTCCGCCAGCTTCAGGATCGAGCCTTCGCCCAGATCACCCTTGTCACCTTCCAGCGCCAGCTTCGCACTGCCGATCACGATCGGCGTGTCGTCCCCCGGAAACTGGTACTTGGAGAGCAGCTCGCGGACCTCCATCTCGACCAGCTCCAGGAGCTCCTTGTCGTCGACCATGTCCGCCTTGTTCATGTACACGATGATGTACGGAACCCCCACCTGCCGCGCCAGCAGAATGTGCTCCCGCGTCTGCGGCATCGGCCCGTCCGCCGCGCTCACCACCAGAATCGCCCCGTCCATCTGCGCCGCGCCGGTGATCATGTTCTTGATGTAGTCCGCGTGACCCGGGCAATCAACGTGCGCGTAGTGACGGTTCTTCGTCTCGTACTCCACGTGCGCCGTGTTGATCGTGATCCCCCGCGCCTTCTCCTCCGGCGCCGCGTCGATCTGGTCGTACGCCTTCGCCTCGCCGCCAAACAGCTTCGACAGCACCAAGGTGATCGCCGCCGTCAGCGTCGTCTTCCCGTGATCAACGTGACCAATCGTCCCCACGTTCACGTGCGGCTTCGTCCGTTGAAATTTGCCTTTAGCCATTGCTATCTCCAGCTTTTCCGTCGGTTTTTGCCTCTCGATTCGTCCGGCGCCGCCGCCCGAATCGAGACTGACTGACATCGGTCGCAAACAAGGGCTCGCCTCTGTTTGCCTGCGACCCTGATCCTCGAACTCAACTTTCTGCACTGCAGCTGCGGACCTGGTGCCCATGGCGTGGATTGAACACGCGACCTCTCCCTTACCAAGGGAGTGCTCTGCCACTGAGCTACATGGGCGTCCTGCAATCCGTCGTGCCGCGCGTCTTTCCTGTTGTGCTGCAGTAACCTGGAGCGGGTGAAGGGAATCGAACCCTCGTCGTAAGCTTGGAAGGCTTCTGCTCTACCATTGAGCTACACCCGCCGAGACATTCCTTTGGTGGAGGGGGAAGGATTCGAACCTTCGAAGGCAGAGCCGGCAGATTTACAGTCTGCTCCCTTTGACCGCTCGGGAACCCCTCCGCGCCTTACGACCGCAGAAACGCGCGATTCTAGCAGGTTTTGTCGAAACCGGTCAAACGGGACGCCGCTCCGAGCTGTTTGCAGCGGTCGAGCATTTTATCATAATTTTCAATGACTTGTTCGCCGCATCCGGTGGCCAGACCGCCGTGCGCAATAATGCGGCTGTCCCGGCCCACAACCTTTTCGAGGAGACGCCATGCCCTGCTGTCACGCCGACTTCGCCCTGCTGGAGGGCAGCGACCGCGGCTTCACGGTGGGCATGCCCACCTTCACCTTCGGTTCCGGCGTCCTCGCCGAGGCCGGGCCGCAGGCGGCCGACCTGGGCCTGCGCCGGGTTGCGGTCTTCACCGACCGGCGCATCCGGGCATCCGAGGCCTTCGCCACCGTCGCCGCCTCGCTCGCCAAGGCCGGGGTCGACGCCGTGGTCTTCGACGAGATCGAGATCGAGCCCACGGATGCCTCCTTCCGGAACGCGTCGCGCTTTGCGAGCGAGGCAGCGGCCGACGGCTACCTTTCCCTGGGTGGCGGGTCGGTCATGGATACCTGCAAGGCCGCCAACCTCTACGCCGCCCACCCCGCCGAATTCATGACTTATGTGAACGCGCCCATCGGCGCGGGCCAGAAGGTGCCAGGCCCGGTGAAGCCGCATATCGCCTGCCCGACCACGTCGGGCACCGGTTCGGAGATGACCGGCATCGCCATCTTTGCGCTGCAGTCGATCAACGCCAAGACGGGCATCATCTCGCGCCGTCTGATCCCGACGGTCGCGCTGGTCGATCCCGACGTGACCCGGACGTTGCCGTCGGCGGCGGTGGCGGCGACCGGCTTCGACTGCATGAGCCATGCGCTGGAGTCGATCACCGCGCGTGCCTGGCCGCGGCGCCTCAACCCCCTGAAAGGGATCGACCGGCCGGTGTCGCAGGGCGCCAATCCGTTCTCCGACATGCTGGCGCGGCAGGCGCTGGAGAGCGTGGGCAAGTTCCTGGTGCGCGCGGTCGACGACGCCGGCGACGCCGAGGCGCGCACCGAGATGATGTACGCGGCGATGCTCGCGGGCATTGCCTTCAACGCCGCGGGCTGCCACCTGCCGCATGGCCTGTCCTATGCGGTTTCGGCCCAGACGCGCGATTGGCATGTAAAAGGCTATCCAGAGGGCAAGTCCCTGGTGCCGCACGGCATGGCGGTGGTGCTCAACAACCCGTCGGTGTGGCGGTTCACCGCGCCCGCGCATCCGCAGCGCCACCTGCATTGCGCCTGCTGCCTCGGCGCGGACGTCCGCGATGCCGGCCCCGGGGACGCGGGCGAGGTGCTGGCGAAGCGGGTAATCGAACTCATGCAGGCGACCGGCATGCCCAACGGACTGTCGGCGCTGGGCTTCGGCCCGGGCGACGTCGATGCGCTCGCCACCGGCGCCGAGCCGCAGTACCGGGTGATCCGCAATGCCCCCGCCGACGTCGGGCGCGAGGAACTCAGGAGCCTGTTCGGTTCGGCGATGCGGTATTGGTAGCCGCCACCTCCGGTGCGGGCGCATCGGCCGCGACGGCGCGCACCCGCGCGGGCTTCAGGCGGACGGCGAAGGTGCTGCCCTTGCCCGGTTCACTTTCGATCTCCAGATCGGCCTGGTGCCGGAACAGCACGTGCTTGACGATGGCCAGCCCCAGGCCGGTGCCGCCGGTGGCGCGCGACCTGCTGCGGTCGATGCGGTAGAAACGCTCGGTGAGCCGCGGCAGGTGCTCGGCGGCGATGCCGATGCCCGTGTCGGTCACCGCGAATACGCCCGAGCCGTCGGGATCGATCCGCCAGGACAGCGTGATCGCCCCGCCCGCCGGGGTGTAGCGAACCGCGTTGGACACCAGATTGCCGAACGCGCTTTTCAGCTCGTCGCGGCTGCCGGTCACGGTGGCCGCGTCGCGCAGTTCCAGCGACACCTGATGCTGACCCTGCGCGAGGTTGCGCGCATCCGCGGAGACTTCGAGCAGCAGCGGCTCGATGGCAAAGGTCTCGTCGACCAGCAGATTCTGCTCGCTTTCCAGCGCCGAGAGCGTCAGCAGATCGTCGACCAGGCGCTGCATGCTCGCTGCCTGCTCGGCCATCAGCTGCATGAAGCGTCGGCGCTGACGCTCGTCGAGATCGAGTTCCTGCAGCGTCTCGACGAAGCCGCTGATGACGGTCAGCGGCGTCTTCAGCTCGTGCGAGACGTTGGCGATGAAATCCCGGCGCATCCGCGCCACCGCCTCCAGCCGGGTGACGTCGCGCGCGATCAGCAGTTTTTCCGCGATGCCGAACGGCACGATCTGCAGCGACAGCGTGACGCCGGCGTCGCGCTGCGATTCGATCACGATGCCGTCCGCCTGGTCCTCGGACTCGACGTAGCGCACGAATTCTGGCTGGCGGGTGAAATTGACCAGCGGCGCGCCGATGTCGCGCTCGATGTCCAGCGCCAGCAGCGCCTGCGCTCTGGCGTTCGCCCAGCGGATCCGGTTGGCGCGGTCGAGCACGACCATGCCGTCGGGAATGGCTTCGGCGGCGTTCTGGAAACGGCGGATGGTGTGCGACAGGTCGCGCTCGGTGGCATCGCGCGTCCGCGCCCGCCGGTGCAGCGCGGCGAATGCGCCGTTCCACACGCCGGTCCCTTCGGGCACCGGCGCATCCAGCGGACCGCCCGCCCACGTGGTCAGCCGGTCGACGGCGCGCATCTCGCGAAGCCACAGCACGCCCCAGCCCAGCGCCAACGCCGGCAGCGCCCAGACAGCGCCGAGCAGCGCCCACAGCACCAGCGCGCCGACCAGCACCGCGGCCGGCGGCAACAATCCGTGCAGGACGCGTGCGGTCGACTCGGACAATTTCGCTCGGGCGTCAGGCCGGCAACGCGAGCCGATAGCCGGCCCCGCGGACGGTCTGGATCAATCCGGACTCCCCGTAGGGCTCGAGCGCCAGCCGCAGCCGGCGGATGTGAACGTCGACCGTGCGCTCCTCGATGTAGACGTGGTCGCCCCAGACCTGGTCGAGCAGCTGCGCGCGCGTGTGCACGCGCTCGGGCCGCGCCAGGAAATAGCGCAGCAGGCGGAACTCGGTCGGCCCCAACGCCACCTGCTGGCCATCGACGGTCACCCGATGCGTGGAGGAATCGAGGCAGAGGCGGCCGGCGGTAAGCGCGAGCTGCGCGGCCTCCGGCGCCCGCCGGCGCAGCACGGCCTTGATCCGTGCCTTCAGTTCACGGGGCGAAAAGGGCTTGGTGACGTAATCGTCAACCCATGCCTCGAGACCGGCCACCCGGTCCGCCTCGTCCGACCGCGCGGTGATCATGATCACCGGCAAATCCCTGGTGCGCGTCTCCGCACGAAGCAGCTTTGCCAGCGCCAGGCCGGAAATTCCCGGGAGCATCCAGTCGAGCAGAAGGAGGTCGGGCAGCGCATCCCGCATCATCGCCTGCGCCGACTCCGCGTCGCCGGCCGCGCGCACCTCGTAGCCTGCGTCGATCAGGTTGACCTTGAGCAACTCGAGGATCGCCGGCTCGTCCTCGACGACCATGATGGTCGGCGTCATTCCTGGTCGACCTCCGCGCGAATCGCGTCGGCGGTCGCGTGCCTGACATCCTTGCCCATCACCACCTGCACGACGGCCTCGGCGACGTTCTTGGCGTGATCGCCGATACGCTCGATCGACTTGGCGATGAACACGATGTCCAGCGCCGACGTGATCGTCCGCGGATCTTCCATCATGTAGCTGATCAACTGGCGCAGGATGGCGGCGAAGGCGGCGTCGATCTCCTCGTCGAGTTCGATCACCTCGGCCGCGGCCTCGACGTCGAGCCGCGCGAAGGCGTCGAGCGCCAGCTGCAGCATTTCCTTCGCGCGCTCGGCCGAACGCGCGACATCGTAGTTGAGAACCTGCGCCAGTCGCTGGTGGTCGACCACCGTGACGGCGCGACGGGCGACCTTCTTGGTCTCGTCGCCGACGCGTTCCAGGTCGTTGACGATCTTGGTGACCGTCAGAATCATCCGCAGGTCGATCGCCGCGGGCTGGCGCTTGGCGATGATCTGGCTGCATTGGTAGTCGAGGTCGACCTGCATCCGGTTGATCACCTCCTCGTCGGCTCCGACCCGATCCAGATCCGAATCATCCTCGTCGGCCTCGAGCAGCACGATCGCGCGCGAAAGCTGCGTCTCGACGATGCCGCCCATCGTCAGGACGCCGCTGCGGATCGCCTCCATCTCGCTGTCGAACTGCTTGTGCGTGTGCTCGGTCATTTCACTCTCCCGCCGCCGGCGTCGGACTAGCCGAAGCGCCCGGTGATGTAGTCCTCGGTTTCCTTGCGCTTTGGCTTGAGGAAGATCTGGTCGGTCTCGCCGAACTCGATCAGTTCGCCAAGGTACATGTACGCGGTGTAGTCCGACACTCGCGCCGCCTGCTGCATATTGTGCGTCACGATGGCGATCGTGTAATCCACCTTGAGCTCGGTGATCAGCTCCTCGATCTTGGCGGTGGAGATCGGGTCCAGCGCGGACGTCGGCTCGTCGAGCAACAGCACCTCGGGCTTGACCGAAACCGCGCGCGCGATGCACAGCCGCTGCTGCTGGCCGCCGGAGAGCGCCATGCCGCTCTGCTTCAGCTTGTCCTTGGCCTCGTCCCACATCGCCGCCTTGGTCAGCGCCCACTCGACCCGCTCGTCCATCGCCCGCGTGCCGAGATTCTCGTACAGCCGAACCCCGAAGGCGATGTTGTCGTAGATCGACATCGGGAACGGCGTCGGCTTCTGGAAGACCATCCCGACCTTGGCGCGCAGCATGTTGAGGTCGATGCCGGGTTCGAGGATGTTCTGGCCGTTGAATCTGATCTCGCCGGTGGCGCGCTGGCCCGGATACAGCGAATACATCCGGTTGAACGTGCGCAGCAGCGTCGACTTGCCGCAGCCGGACGGACCGATGAACGCGGTCACGCGCCGCTCGGCAATGTCGAGGCTGTTGTCCTTCAGCGCGTGGAAATCGCCGTAGTAGAAATCCAGCTTCCTGATGGTCATCTTCGGCGCGGCCGGCGCGGGGACGGCTGTCGCCGCCTCCGGCCGCGCAACCCTGGCGGTCTGGTTCATCTCGTCTTTCCTATCGGACCGAAGCCTGCCGGAACACCGAGCGGGCGAGTATGTTGAGCGCGAGCACGGCAAGCGTGATGAGCAGCGCGCCCGCCCAGGCCAGCGACTTCCAGTCCTCGAACGGGCTCATGGCGAACTGGAAGATCACCACCGGCAGGTTCGCCATCGGCCCGTTCATGTCCGCGCTCCAGAACTGGTTGTTGAGCGCGGTGAACAGCAGCGGCGCGGTCTCGCCCGACACGCGGGCGACGGCCAGCAGGACGCCGGTGATGACGCCGCCGCGAACCGCCTTGAGCGTGACCAGCAGGATCACCTTCCACATCGGCGCGCCCAGCGCGACCGCCGCCTCGCGCAGGCTGTTGGGAACGAGGAGCAGCATGTTCTCGGTGGTCCGCACGACCACGGGGACGGCGATGAGGGCGAGCGCGAACGAGCCGGCCCACCCGGAGAAGTGCTGGACGCGGGCGACGTAGATCGTGTAGATGAACAGGCCGATCACGATCGACGGCGCCGAGAGCAGGATGTCGTTGATGAAGCGCGTGGCGCGGGCGGCCCAGCCGTTCCTGCCGAACTCGGCCAGGTAGATGCCGGCCAGGATGCCGATCGGCGTGCTGATGAAGGTCGCCACGCCGACGATGACCAGGCTGCCGACGATGGCGTTCAGCAGGCCGCCGGCCGATCCCGGCGGCGGCGTCATCTGGGTGAACAGCGTCGGCGACAGCGCGCCGAAGCCCTTGTAGAACAGCACGACGAGAATCCACAGCAGAAAGGCCATGCCGAACACCATGGTGGCGAGCGACATCACCAGGTTCATCCGGTTGACGAGCAGGCGTTTGCGGTAGATCGAGATCATCGCGGGCGGCCTCAGGTCTTCCTGCCCTCGCCCTTGGCGAGCTGGGCGATGAGCATCCTCGACAGGGCGAGGACGATGAAGGTCAGCGCGAAGAGCACCAGGCCCAGCGCAATCAGCGACGCCCGGTGCACCGGGTCCGCCGCCTCATTGAACTCGTTGGCGAGCGCGGAGGCGATCGAATTGCCGGGCTCGAACAGCGACGCGCTGATCTTGTACGCGTTGCCGATGACGAAGGTCACCGCCATCGTCTCGCCGAGCGCGCGGCCGAGGCCCAGCATGATGCCGCCGATGACGCCGACCTTGGTGTAGGGCAGGACGATGTTCCAGACCACCTCCCAGGTGGTCGCACCAATGCCGTAGGCCGACTCCTTGAGCACCGGGGGGACGATTTCGAACACGTCGCGCATCACCGAGGCGATGAACGGAATCACCATGATCGACAGAATGACGCCGGCCGACAGCATGCCGATGCCGTTGGGCGCCCCTTCGAACAACGGCCCCAGCAGCCACAGGTCGCCGAACGCCGCCCGCAGCGCCGGCTGGATGTAGTCGCCGAAGAACGGCGCAAACACGAACAGCCCCCACATGCCGTAGATGATCGACGGAATCGCCGCCAGGAGCTCGACGGCCGTGCCCAGCGGGCGCTTGAGCACCGGCGGACACATCTCGGTCAGGAACAGCGCGATGCCGAAACTCACCGGCACGCCGATCAGCAGGGCGATGGCCGAGGTGACCAGGGTGCCGTAGATCGGCGCCAGCGCGCCGTAGTCGTTGGTGACCGGATTCCAGACATTGGTCGTGAAAAAGCCGAAGCCGAACTTCTCCAGCGCCGGAAGCGCCGCCCAGGTCAGCGCGCCGAGAATGCCGAGCAGCGTCAGCAGGACGGAAAGCGCGAAGAACTGCGTCGTGCGCTCGAACAGCCAGTCCTGCCAGTGGCTGGCCGAGCGCCGTGCTGCCGGTGGACCCGGCTGGTGCTGGACATGGGGTGCGGCACCAGACATCGGCAGGACGGTCGGGGCGGTAGAGGTCGTCATGGTACCCCGCATTGAAGGCCCGGCCGCAAACGCAGGTTTGCGGCCGGAGGAAGGAACGGCGGGTGGAGCCCCGCCACGGGATTTCAGGCTGGCGCCGCGATCAGTTCCAGATGGTCTTGCCCGAGGTATCCTTGACCTGCGACTTCCAGGCGTCGGCGATCTGGCGCACCAGCGGCTCAGGCAGCGGCACGTAGTCGAGTTCCGAGGCCATCTTCTGGCCGTTCTTGAACGACCAGTCGAAGAACTTCATCACCTCCGCCGCGTTCTGCGGCTTGTCCTGCTTGGTGTACATCAGGATGAAGCTCGCGCCGGTGATCGGCCAGCTTGCCTTGCCCGGCTGGTCGGTCAGGATCAGCCCAAATCCGGGCGCATTCTTCCAGTCGGCCCCGGCGGCAGCCGCCTGGAACGACGTATCGTCGGGCTGGACAAATTCGCCGTCGCGATTCTTCACGCTGGCATGCGACATCTTGTTCTTCTTGGCGTAGGCGTATTCGACATAACCGATCGAGCCCTTGATCCGCTGGACATAGGCAGCGACGCCCTCGTTGCCCTTGCCGCCCACGCCTTCCGGCCAGGCAACCGCGGTCGACGCGCCTACCTTGGTCTTCCAGTCCGGACTCACCTTCGACAGGTAGTCGGTCCACAGGAAGGTGGTGCCGGAGCCGTCGGAACGGCGCACGACGGTGATCGGCTCCGCGGGCAGCTTCAGTCCGGGATTGAGGTCGGCGATCGCCTTGTCGTTCCAGGTCTTGACTTTGCCGAAATAGATGTCCGCGAGCAACGGGCCGGTCAGCTTCAGCGCACCGGGCGCCAGGCCTTCGACGTTGACGATGGGCACGACGCCGCCGATGATCGCCGGAAACTGCATCAATCCCGCCTTGTCGAGATCCTCCGCCTTGAGCGGCATGTCGGAGGCGCCGAAGTCGACGGTCCTGGCCTTGATCTGGGCGATGCCACCGCCCGAGCCGATCGACTGGTAGTTCATGCCGGTGCCGGTCTTCTGCTTGTAGGCTTCGGCCCATTTGGCGTAGATCGGATACGGAAAGGTCGCGCCGGCGCCGGTGATGTCGACGGCGTTGGCCTGGACGCCGAACGCCAAGGCGGCGGCGGCGATGAAACCTTGAAATTTCGATGTGCGGGTCATGGTTCGCTTTCCACGAAGAATTGACGCCATGAAGCTTGACGGTCGCCTGTTACGGCGTTGTGACACAGGCAAGACAGAAAATGACAGCGCCAACGCGATCCAGGTTTTTCGTCGACAATACAAGCAGTTACGACCGCACCCCTGACGCAGCGGCGCCCCGGCCCGGTCAAAATGCGGCGTCGACCGGGTGGAGGTTGCCGAGGAACTGCGCGGTCGCGCGCTCCCACGAGAACGCGAGCGCGTGCTCCCGTACCGCATCGCGCGGCAGATCGAGCGCTGCCATGGCGGCGGCGCGCAGGTCGTTGTCGAGAATGCCCGACACGCCCTGTCGCACGACGTCGATCGGTCCGGTGACCGGATAGGCCGCCACCGGCGTTCCACAGGCCATGGCTTCAAGCATCACGAGACCGAACGTGTCCGTGCGGCTCGGAAACACGAAAACGTCGGCCTGCCGGTAGTGCCACGAGAGATCCGCACCCTTTTTCGCGCCGAGAAACGCCGCTTCCGGGAACTTGCGCTGCAGCGCGGCACGGGCCGGGCCGTCGCCAACAACCCACTTCGTACCCGGCAGATCGAGGGCGAGGAAGGCCTCGATGTTCTTCTCCACGGCCACGCGGCCCACGTAAAGAAATACCGGGCGCCTGACCTCGAGCGAAGCGCGACCGCCCGGCTGGAAGAGGCGCATGTCCGCCCCGCGCGACCACCGGACCAGGCTGCCGAAACCGCGCTCGGCCAGCCGGCGCTCGACATCCGGCGTGGCGACCATCAGCGCACGGGACGGTGCGTGGAACCAGCGCATCCAGCGGTAGCTCAACTCGACGGGCAGACGGCAGCGCGCGTGGACGTATTCCGGAAACTGGGTGTGATAGGCGGTGGTGAACGGCCGGCCATGGCGCAGGCAATGGCGACGCGCGGCGATGCCGAGCGGCCCTTCGGTGGCGATGTGCAGCGCATGCGGCGAAAACGCTTCGATCATCCGCGCGACACGGCGGCCGGGAAACAGCGACAGGCGAATCTCCGGATAGGTTGGGCAGGGAACCGTCCGAAAATCGTTCGGCGTGATCGTCGCCACCGCGTGCCCGAGGCGGGAAAGCTCCTGGATCGTGTTGCGCAGCGTGATCACCACGCCGTTGATCTGCGGCGACCACGCATCGGTGACGATCATGACGCGCAACGATCGCTGTCCGAAGCCTGGCTGTAGGCCCGGCGCTCGCGCCGCCGGCATCGATTCCACTTTCATCGCTTCACACCTCCTGTGCCATCGCGACGTGCGGATCGGTCGCCGCGGACCCCTGCGGACCGGCTCCTGGTGCGCCCTGATTCCAGCGCAGGACGGACAGCGTGCCGTCTTTCGACTCGACCAGCGCGGTGAGGCTGTCGACCCAGTCGCCGGAGTTGCAATAGAGCACGTCGCCAATCAGGCGGACCTCCGCGTGATGGATGTGACCGCACACGACACCGTCATAGCCATGCGTGCGCGCCTCGCGCGCCAGCGCGTCCTCGAACGCATTGATGTACTTGACCGCGTTCTTGACCCGCAGCTTGAGGAATCGCGCCAGCGACCAGTACGGCAGGCCCATGCGGCCGCGCACGGCGTTGAAATGCTGGTTGAGCTTGAGCGTCAGCGTATAGAGCCGGTCGCCCAGCAGTGCCAGCCACCTGGCGTAGGTGACAACCGCGTCGAAGCGGTCGCCGTGGGTGACGAGCAGCCTGAGTCCGGTCGACGTGAAGTGCGTCGACTCGGCGCGTATCGCGATGCCGCCGAAGTCGACGCCGACGTAGTGTCTGGCCGCCTCGTCGTGGTTTCCCGGCACGTAGACGACCTGGGTTCCCTTGCGTGCCTTGCGCAGCACCTTCTGCAGGACGTCATTGTGCAACTGGTGCCAGTACCAGCGTCGCTTGAGCTGCCAGCCGTCGATGATGTCACCGACCAGGTACAGGTAGTCGGATTCCGTGCGACGCAGGAAATCGAGCAGGGCCGCCGCCTGGCAACCCGGCGTCCCCAGATGGCAGTCGGAAATGAAAATTGCCCGGAAATGCCGGACCTGCGCGACTGGAACCTCGTCGTCGTCCGGGTCGGCTCGACGGCGATGTTCATCATCCGCCGCAACTGGCCGGGACAAGCCTTTGATCGAACGCATGAGCGGCGAACGTACCGGGGCGACGCGTCACCACGATGACCGACTGATGACGCTCCGGTGAAAGCGGCTGGTCCCGGGGCCGTGGCAGCCGATTTGCCACAAATCAGCCATGCAGGCGTAATTTCCGTCGGGCACATTGCGGTCAGGCGGTGCCGCGCAGACCGCCCCATTGTGGAATGCCAACCGTGCTCATTCTCATCAATCTCGACACTGCTGCGGACAGGCGCCATCACATGCTCGCGCAGTTCGAAGCGATGAAGCTGGCGTACGATCGCGTCGGCTTCGACGGCCGGTACAGAACAGTGCGCGAGATCGAGGCATGGTCGAGCGAGCGGTTCGGCAACGTCAGCTTCGACTTCGAGCACCTGAGCGGCGCCGAGATAGGGTGCTGGCTTTCGCATCTTTCGGCGTGGGACCGGTTGCGCAACTGCCGGTCGCTGCGCGCGGCTACAGTGATCGAAGACGACGTGGTCCTGTCGCGCGCCTTCCCCGACGCCGTCGCGGCGCTCTCGCGAGACGTCGTCTACGACATCGTCTATCTCGGCACGTCGTCGCGCAACATTTCCGCAAGACGCCGCGTCCGCGTCGGCGATCGCTGGCTGCACGAGCCGGTCGGAACCGTACTCAACACCTGGGCGTATGTGGTTTCGGCCGACTTCGTCGATCGCTTCTTCGCCACCCCCGATCTGCGACTGCGTGTCCCGATCGACCACTTCCTCGGCGGCAATGCCACGCAGGCAGGGCCACGGGTAGCCGTGCTCCAGCCACCGGTCGTGACCGAAGACGCCGTGCTGGGCTCAGTTTCGCAGATCGAACCATATACGTTCCGCGTGGACCGCTGGAAACTCGTCGAGCGCGCCCGGCGCAGCCTGCTCGAGAGCCGAGTCGGATCGTTGTACTACGCGCTTTACCGCTGGCTCTAGGGCCACTGAAACAAGGTCGTAACGCGGTGCAAACGCGGGCGCAGCATTTCGCCGGTATCGTGACTGTCAGAGGCCTGCAACGAGCGGCGCGGGCTCGGCACCTGTCGGACTCGACCGTCACGTCTGCCTCTGTTCTCCTGCCTGTCGAATTCGGCCGCACTCCGTGCGGCCATTTTTTCTTGTGTCGCGTGCAGCAATCCGGCATGCCGCCGTCGTCGCGCGGCAGCTCGGAAAAGTGTGCCTGGTCGGTTGCAGCGCACTCGACATCGATGTCCCCGCGCGGCTCGTTCGCTTGGGCGACCGGACGCTGCGCGAGGGTGACCTCCTGACCCTCGACGGCAACTCCGGAGCCGTCTACGCCGGCGCCGTTCGGATGATCAGCGAGCGCCCCCTCGCACTGCTTGCGCGCCTGGCAAGTCTCCGGGACATGCCGGAAAAGGCTCCCAATCTCCCATGACGCTCGGCAATTGACATCAAGCCGCCATCGACGGCAACTACCATCGTTCGCTCCTTCCCACCTGCCCGAGCGATGCCATGAGCCGATCCATTCAAACAGCCGCGCCTCGGCGTTTCATACTCCCGGAGCTCCTGCGTGTCGGGGTTCGAATAGCCGGAACAATGCCCATCCGCCTGGCCTGCCTGGCGTGCCGCGCGGAATGGTGCCCGGCCATCGAGGATGACGGCAGAATCGCCGACCGGTATTGGGTCTGCCCCGCCTGCAAGGACAACCAACCGGTCAGGGACCACTAGCGGCTGGCGGGGCGCGGCAACGCAGTCCGCGGACGCCGCGAAAGTCCCTTCGGTCACGCCCTGCGCATGTCCGATCGACCCGTGTCGCGCCATCGCTCCCGGCAATGTCCGGGGCGATGGACCTCCCATTTCACCGTTCCTGGATTGTGACACCGGCATCGCCTGATTTCGGGTATAAATCCTCCACTGCGGCGACGCTACCGGAGTTCGCGAAGGCATGGTAGCGAGCGTGGCGCGGCATCCGCATCGACTGCATTGAATATCCGGGCAAGGGAACGCACCCGATCGGCAGCGATCGGCCGAACGACCATTGCGTTTCCGCGACGGCCAATCGTTCTCGTCCGTCGTCGCATCCAGAAATTGGCGCCGGGCGGCCGGCAATGAGCAACAGGGAGCAAGGCATGAAAGAACCGAAGGATTACACGGCGAAGAAGGCGGACCTCGGGCGCTGTGGCAGCGTCACGCTGCATCTTTCCGAGAACAGGAAGCACCTGCTGCTGGAGTTCGACACCAAGCCCGACGGCTTGGACAAGACCGGATTGAACAGCTTCATCGACGCGCTGAAGAAGGTCCGCGAAAAGATGGTGCGTTGATCCGACCCGTCGCGGGGTGGGGCTGGCCACGATCGTACGACACCCCGCGGCTCGCCCTGGCCGCCGCCTGAGGCCCGGTTTGGACTCGACCCCGGCAGCTTCAGGTGCGCCGCGCGCTCCAGCGACCGGCCGGCAACGGGTTGAAACGGCGCACCCGGAGCCGCCACCGTCATTCGGGGTCGAGCGAACCATCGCGCGTCCCGCGGCGTGCGCATTGATCAGATGCGCCGTGCCCGCCGGCTGATCAAGGTCAAAGCGGGCGGGTCCGGACGGCGTTAGCGTGAGGCTTTGGTCAAGGCCGGACGCACGATCCGAAGGAGCGTCATCATGATCGTTTCAGAACGCATGTCGAGTCCGGTCGTCACCGTGCCGACCGATACCGATTTTCAGACGGCGCTGGCGCTGATGCAGCGGCGCAAGCTGCGCCGTCTTCCCATCGTCGACGCCAAAGGCGCGCTGGTGGGCATCGTCGCCGAGCGCGACCTCCTGCTGGCGGCAACGCGGTTCCTGCAATCGCGGGTCGAGGTCTCGGACATCATGAAAAAGCGCCTCGTGACGGTCGCGCCCGGCGCTCTGCTGAAGGACGCGGCCCGCCTGATGCTGGAGAACAAGGTCGGCGGCCTGCCGGTGGTCGAGAATGGCGCGCTCGTCGGCATCATCACCGAGTCCGACATTTTCCGCCGCTTCACCGAGCTGCAGTCCTAGAAGCCGTCGGAGGGTCGCGCCGGCATCCGGGGGTTCCGGCGTAGCCGTCAGCCGATCACCGCGGTCGGCTCGGCGAAGGCATAGCCCAGCGCCTGCGCCACAGGCGCACAGGTCACCTGCCCGAGCGCGACGTTGAGCCCGTTGCGCAGGTGCAGGTCCTCGGTCAGCGCCTTTTTCCAGCCTTTGTCGGCGAGCGCCAGCCCATAGGGCAGCGTCGCGTTGTTGAGCGCGAACGTCGACGTGCGCGGCACGCCGCCCGGCATGTTGGCCACGCAGTAGTGGACGACGCCGTCGACCACATAGGTCGGCTCGGCATGCGTGGTCGCGCGCGCGGTCTCGAAGCATCCGCCCTGGTCGATGGCCACGTCGACGACCACCGATCCGGGTTGCATCGCGCGCACCATCTGCGCCGAGACCAGCTTGGGCGCGGAGGCGCCGGGAATCAGCACCCCTCCGATCACCAGATCGGCGCGGGTGACGTGCCGCTCGACCGAGTCATGCGACGAGAACTCGGTCTTCAGCGCCGCGCCGAACTGGCGCCAAAGCACCGTCAGCGCCTCCAGGCTGCGGTCGAGCACCGTGACGTTGGCGCCCATGCCCAGCGCGATCATCGCCGCATGCGTGCCGACCACGCCGCCCCCCAGGATGACCACCTTGGCGGGCGCCACGCCAGGCACGCCGCCCAGCAGGATGCCCTTGCCGCCATGCGGCTTCTCCAGGAAGTGCGCGCCGGCCTGCACCGACATGCGCCCTGCCACTTCGGACATCGGCGCCAGCAGCGGCAGGCCGCCGGATGGCGAGGTGACGGTCTCGTAGGCGATGCACACCGCGCCGCTGGCGACCAGCGCCTTCGTCTGCTCCGGGTCGGGCGCCAGATGCAGGTAGGTGAAGAGGATCTGCCCCTTGCGCAGGCGGCGGCATTCCGCCGGCTGCGGCTCCTTCACCTTGACGATCATGTCCGCGGCCGCGAACACCGCGTCGGCATCGGCGGCGATCGACGCGCCCGCCGCGGCGTAGGCATCGTCGCCCATGCCGATGCCGACGCCGGCGTCGTGCTCGACCACGACCTCATGCCCGTGGGCGACGAACTCTCGCACCGACGCCGGCGTCAGGCCGACGCGGTTTTCGAGAACCTTGATTTCCTTCGGCACGCCGACGCGCATGAACGACTCTCCCCGTATGGATCCATCCGGGCGCAATTATGCGCGATCGGGACTGCATCGGTCGAACCGGGCAGCTCACCCCTGCCGCGTCCTGGTCCCGGGACCGAAGCCTTGCCGCGGCGAAGGGGCCATAATGACCATCGTCGACCTCCTGCGCCTGCCGGAAGTCGTCCTCCAGGGAGATGGCAATGGGCAAGGCCGAGCCTAAGCTGCACGACCAGGCCGTCGAGCGACGGATTTCGCTCGACGAGTACTGGATGCCGTTCACGCCGAACCGCGACTTCAAGCACGAGCCGAAGATGGTCGTGCGCGCCGAAGGCATGTACTACTGGAACGATCGCGGTGAACGCATCATCGACGCTTCGTCGGGGCTGTTCTGCTGCGCGGCCGGCCACGGCCGCAGGGAGATCGCCGACGCGGTCGGCGCGCAGTTGCGCGAACTCGATTTCGTCGCCCCATTCACGCGCGGGCACCCGAAGCAGTTCGAGCTTGCCGCCCGGGTCGCGGCGCTGACGCCAGGAGACCTGAACCGCATTTTCTTCACCAGTTCCGGCTCCGAGGCCGTCGACACGGCGATGAAGCTCGCGCTGGCCTACCATCAGGCCCGCGGCCAGGGCGGCCGCAACATGTTCGTGTCGCGTGAGCGCGCCTATCACGGCGTGAATTTCGGCGGCGTGTCGCTTTCCGGAATGGCCAACAACCGGCGCAAATTCGGCCCGACGCTTCCGGGCATCGCGCATATGCGGCATACGCACCTGCCGGAGAATTTCTTCACCCCCGGCGAAGGCACGCACGGCGCCGAACTGGCCGAGGATCTGCAGCGCATCGCGGCGCTTTACGGCCCGGAGAACATCGCCGCCTGCTTCGTCGAGCCGATCGCCGGATCCACCGGCTGCCTCGTGCCGCCCAAGGGCTACCTCGCCCGGCTTCGCGAGATCTGCGACCAGCACGGCATCCTGCTGGTATTCGACGAGGTCATCACCGGGTTCGGCCGCACCGGCCAGAATTTCGCCGCGCAGAGCTTCGGTGTGACGCCCGACCTGATGACCATGGCCAAGGGTCTCACCAACGGCGCGCTGCCGATGGGCGCCGTCGCGGTCGCCGAACGCGTCCACGACGCGATCATCGGCGCTTCCCCGGAAGGCGCGATCGAGTTCTTCCACGGCTACACTTATTCGGGCAATCCGGCCTCCTGTGCCGCCGGGCTCGCCGCGCTGGACATCTACCGCGACGAGGATCTTTTCGCCCGCGGCCGGGCGCTTTCCCCCTACTGGCTCGACGCGCTTTTCTCGCTGCGCGACCTGCCGGTCGTCGCCGACATCCGCGGCTACGGCATGTTCGGCGCGATCGAGGTCCGCCCGGAGGGCGCGCCCGGAGCCCGCGGGCACCTGCTGCAGAAGCGGCTGTTCGACAACGGACTGCACCTCAAGGCCACTGGAGACTGCGGGATCATGGCGCCGCCGCTGATCGCCGAGAAAAGCCACATCGACACGATCGTGGACATCCTGCGCAGCACGCTCGAGGCGCTCTAGATTCCCGGCGGCAGCGACCGACCTCGCCGGTTGCGGGCAAGGTCGGCGCCCGGGCGGCGACCGGGCGTTGGGTCCGCGCGGCCTCCTGTCGGCCGGCCGTTGACAAGTCGCCGCCCGCTGGCCACGCTGCGGCCATGGTCGCCCGACCGCAAATGCAGAAGCTTGCCGACCGCGCCCGGTTGTCGCCACCGCTTCCTGCGGCGATCGTCTACCCCTGCGACAGCGACTCGCTGCAGCTGGCGCTTTCCGGGGCATTTGCGGGATTCCTCGCGCCGGTCCTGGTCGGTCCGGAAACCCGCATCCGCGACGTGGCCGGCAGGGCCGGGCTGGAGATCGCGCGATTGCCGGTGGTGGATACCGCCGACGACCCCGCAGCAGCGGGCCTGTGCGCCGCCAGGCTGGCACGCAGCGGCACGGTTCGGGCGCTGGTCCGGGGCATGCTCGGCAACGACGACCTGCTGAAGCCGGTCGTCGCCGCCGAGGAAGGACTCCGCGGCGACGGCCGGCTTTCGCATGCCTATTTTCTCGACCTGCCCGGGCGCTCAGGCGGGGTCGTGTTGACCGACGCGTACATGAACGTCACGCCGAATCTCGCCGCAAAGCGCGACATCGTGCACAACGCCGTGCGGTTCGCGGCGGCGCTCGGGGTCGCCACTCCCCGCGTCGCGCTGCTCGCGGCAATGGATGGCCCGGCGTCCGCATTCCCGTCGACCCACGAAGCCGTCGCCCTCAAGTCGATGGCCGAACAGCGGGATGTTCGGCCCCGCGATCGCCGACGGGCCGCTGGCGCCCGACAGCGCGCTGTCGGCGGAGGCGGCCCGCATGAACGGCATCACCTCCGACGTCGCGGGCCAGGCCGACATCCTGGTCGGTCCGACGATGGAGGCTTCGCTGATGGTGCTGCGGACCCTGCAAGCGGTGACCGGCTGTCTCGCCGCCGGCCTGATACTCGGCGCGCGCGTTCCGATCATCGTTCCCGCCCGCAACGATCCGATGGACGTACGCATCGCGTCCTGCGTGCTGGCTTCGCTGCTCTCCGCTGCGCTTCCGGAGCTCGCCGGAACCATGCCGCCCGCCGCGGCGGAGAAACGGACCGAGGCGGTCAGCGCCGTCGCCTGACGCCGCGCCGCGCGCGGCGCAACCGGACGATTCGTCCGCGAATTTGCGTGGGCGCAGGTTGTACCTGCATCATATCGGTTCCGCTGGTTCGATTTTTCCTGTCCCTTGTCCCCTGCCGTCGTCAAACTTCTGCCGTTTCTCGCCTGGCGTTCTCGCGTCACCAAGGAGTCGCTGCATGCGGACGCCGTCGCCGGGCTGATCGGCGCGCTGGTCGTGCTGCCCCAGGGCGTCGCCTACGCGACCCTGGCCGGCCTGCCGCCCCAGTTCGGGCTGTACACCGCGATCGTTCCGGTGATCGTGGCCGCGCTCTGGGGCTCATCCTGGCACCAGATCAGCGGCCCGACCAACGCATTGTCGCTGGTGGTGTTCGCGACCGTCGCGCCGCTCGCGGCGCCGCTGTCCTCCGGATACGTGTCTCTGGTGCTGACGCTGACGCTGATGGTCGGCCTGTTTCAGTTCGCGATGGGACTGGCCCGGCTGGGTACGCTGGTCAACTTCATTTCGCACACGGTGATCGTCGGCTTCACCGCCGGCGCCGGCCTCCTGATCATCGCCGCGCAGCTGCGCACGTTCTTCGGCGTGCGCGCCGAGGGCCACGCGGCGTTTTTCGAGAACATCCATGCCTTCGTTACCCATATCGCGACGGCCGACCCCTGGACCACCGCCACCGGCGTGGTCACGCTGGCCGTGGCGCTGGTCGCCAGGCGGAACCTGGAGCGCGTGCCGTTCATGGTGGTGGCGATGGTGGCGGGAAGCCTGTTCGCCTGGCTGCTGTCGCTCGCGGGAGTGGGCCACATCCCCACCGTCGGCAAGCTGCCCTCCGGCCTGCCCCAGCTGTCACTGCCGTCGTTCAATCCGGACGACTGGCGCAAGCTTGCGCCGGCCGCGCTTGCGCTGACCGTCCTGGGCCTGACCGAGGCCGTCTCGATCGCCCGTGCGATCGCCGTGAAGTCGGGCCAGCGCATCGACGGCAACCAGGAATTCATCGGCCAGGGGCTGTCGAACCTTGCCGGGGCGTTCACCTCCGCCTACCCGTCCTCGGGGTCGTTCAATCGCAGCGGCGTCAACTACGAAGCCGGCGCACGCACGCCTTTGTCGGCGGTGTTCTCGGCCGTTTCCCTGGTCCTGGTGCTGTTCGCCATCGGTCCGCTGTCCGCCTACCTGCCGCTGCCGGTCATGGCCGCGCTGCTGTTCATCGTCGCCTGGGGCCTGCTCGATTTCAGGGAAATGCGGCGGATCGCGCGAACCAATCGCGGCGACTTCGGGGTGCTCGCGGTGACGTTCCTGTCGACGCTGGCGATCGAGCTCGAGTTCGCCATATTCGTCGGCGTGCTCGCCTCGCTGCTGGTCTATCTCAACCGCACCACGCGCGTCCGGCTGATCCGGCTGCTGCCGTCGGCGGACTCACCGGACCGCCGCTTCGTGCCGCTGGCCGGTTCCGCGGTGCCCTGCCCGCAGCTCGACATCCTGCGCATCGAAGGGTCGCTGTATTTCGGCGCCGTCGAGCACGTGCACGACGAACTGGAAGCGGCGCGGCGCGCGCGTCCGGAGGCCAGGCACGTCCTGCTGGTGTGCAGCGGCGTCAACTTCATCGATGTCGCGGGCTGCGAGTTCCTCAGCCATGCGGCGCGGATCCTGCGCGAGTCCAGGGCCACGCTCTACCTCTGCAATCTCAAGCCTGCAGTGCGCTCGGCGCTCGTCCGTGGGGGTTTCCTGGAGGAAATCGGCGAGAACCGGGTCCATGCGACCAAGACCGACGCGATCCGGGCGATCTATTCGCGGCTCGATGCCGCCACCTGTGCCGGCTGCCGGGTGCGCGTCTTCTCCGAATGCGAGACCAATCTGCCGGACGGCAGCCTGCGCCGCGACCTGGCCGCAAAGCCCGCCGCCTGACGGCAGCCGCGCGCCTAGCGCTGCCGCACGCAATCCATGAAGTAGTGCGTCTTCGCATCCTCCCGCACCTTGACCAGGCCGTGGATGTCGGTGTCGAAGCCGGGAAACTTCTCGTTGAAGCTCCGCGCGAAGCGCAGATACTCGACGATCGTCCGGTTGAACCGCTCGCCGGGGATGAGCAGAGGGATGCCCGGCGGATAGGGCGTCAGCAACACCGCGGTCACCCGCCCTTCGAGATCGTCGATCTCGACCCGGTCGATCTCGCGGTGCGCCATGCAGGCGAACGCGTCCGACGGCTTCATCGCCGGCTGCATCACCGAACTGTACATCTCGGTGGTGACCCGGGCGACGTCGTTGGCCTTGTACATCTCGTGGATCTGCTGGCACAGGTCGCGCAGCCCGACGCGCTCGTATCTGGGCTGCTTGGCGCAGAACTCAGGCAGGATGCGCCAAAGCGGCTGATTCTTGTCGTAGTCGTCCTTGAACTGCTGCAACGCGGTCAGCAGCGTGTTCCAACGGCCCTTGGTGATGCCGATGGTGAACATGATGAAGAACGAGTACAGGCCGGTCTTCTCGACGATGACCCCGTGCTCGGCCAGGTAACGGGTGACGATCGACGCCGGAATGCCCGTCTTGGCGAAACGGCCGGAGACGTCCAGCCCCGGCGTGATTACCGTCGCCTTGATTGGATCGAGGATGTTGAAGCCCGAAGCCAGGTTGCCGAAGCCGTGCCATTTCTCGTTGGCGCGCAGCAGCCAATCCTCCCGCTTGATGCCTTCGGCGGCGAGGCGCTCCGGCCCCCATACCTTGAACCACCAGTCCTTGCCCCATTCCTCCTCGACCTTGCGCATCGCGCGCCGGAAATCCAGCGCCTCGATGATCGACTCCTCGACCAGCGCGGTGCCCCCCGGCGGCTCCATCATCGCCGCCGACACGTCGCAGGACGCGATGATCGCGTACTGGGGCGAGGTCGACGTGTGCATCAGGTAGGCTTCGTTGAAAATCGGCAGGTCGAGTTTGCGGGTCTCGGAGTTCTGCACGATGATCTGCGAGGCCTGCGAAATGCCGGCGAGGAGCTTGTGCGTCGAATGCGTCGCAAAGATCATCGCCTCCTTGCTGCGCGGCCGGTCGCGGCCGATCGCGTGCATGTCGCGGTAGAACTCGTGAAACGCCGCATGCGGCAGCCAGGCCTCGTCGAAATGCAGCGTCTCGACGCTGTTGCCGAGCGTGGCCTTGAGCATCTCGACGTTGTAGGCGATGCCGTCGTAGGTGCTCTGCGTCAGCGTCAGGATGCGCGGCTTCTTGTTCTTCGCCTCGCGCGCGAACGGGTTCGCCTCGATCCGCCTGGCGATGCTCTCCGGCCTGAACTCCTCGAGCGGAATGGGTCCGATGATGCCCAGGTGATTGCGGGTCGGCGGCAGGAAGACCGGAATCGCGCCGGTCATGGTGATCGCGTGCAGCACCGACACGTGACAGTTGCGGTCGACGACGACGATGTCGCCCGGCGCGACATTGGCGTGCCAGACCATCTTGTTCGACGTCGACGTGCCGTTGGTGACGAAGAAGCAGTGGTCGGCATTGAAGATGCGCGCGGCGTTGCGCTCGGCCGCCGCGACCGGACCGGTGTGGTCGAGCAGTTGGCCCAGCTCGTCCACCGCATTGCACACGTCGGCGCGCAGCATGTTCTCGCCGAAGAACTGGTGGAACATCTGCCCGACCGGGCTCTTCAGGAAGGCGACGCCGCCCGAGTGCCCCGGGCAGTGCCAGGAGTAGGAGCCGTCCTGCGCGTAGTCGACCAGCGCGCGGAAGAACGGCGGCGCCAGCGAGTCGAGGTAGGACTTGGTCTCGCGGATGATGTGCCGGGCGACGAACTCCGGCGTGTCCTCGAACATGTGAATGAAGCCGTGCAGCTCGCGCAGGATGTCGTTGGGGATGTGCTGCGACGTGCGCGTCTCGCCGTAGAGATAGATCGGGATCTCGGCGTTCTTGAAGCGTATTTCACGGATGAAGCTGCGCAGGTTGACGACCGCCGGGTCGAGCTCGGGTCCGCGGGTGAATTCCTCGTCGTCGATCGACAGGATGAAGGCCGACGCGCGCGACTGCTGCTGGGCGAACTGCGACAGGTCGCCGTAGCTGGTCACGCCGAGGATCTCCATGCCCTCCTTCTCGATCGCCTGCGCCAGCGCGCGAATGCCCAGTCCCGAGGTGTTTTCGGAGCGGAAGTCCTCGTCGATGATGACGATGGGAAAACGGAATTTCATCCTGCACTCCTGCGACGGACGCGTTGCATGAAAGGAAATGGGGGCGCGCGATGCATCGCGACGCCCCTCTCAAGGCCCGAATTGTGCGCCCCTTCACCCGGAATGTGGGGGCCGGCACGGCGATTTTCCAGGCAAACCGCGCCACGGACGGCGCGAACGCAACACCGCGAGCCGGAGGCGCAGGCGGAGGCCTGGCCGGGAGCGGGGTCAGGCGTGCGCCACGACGATCGCGACCGCACCGCCCGCGAGCGCCAGCCCCAGCGGCGCGCGCAGTCGTCGGCCCCAGGGCAGGTTCTTCTCGGCGGCCATCACGACGGCAAGCGCCAGCATCCAACCCAGGTTGCCCATGCCGACGACGAACATCAGCATCATCAGCGCCCAGCAGCAGCCCACGCAGAACAGGCCGTGCTCGAGCCCCAGTCGCCAGGCCTCGCGCCTCGGGGCGACCCCGTGCCAGCGCGCGGCGATGAACGCGAATGGCGTATGGCATTGCTCGAGGCAGCGGTACTTGAGTTCGCTGAACTGGAACGCTCCGGCGCCGGCCAGGACGGCCGCGCCGATGACCCACGAATGCGTCGTCAGCGCCGGCACCCTCGCGGCACTCCACAGCAGCGCGGCATCGGCCGCGTGCGCCAGGAGTCCGAACGCGAACCACGCACAGAAGAAACCGAGCACGACGAGCGCCGCCAGTACGCCGGCGTCGCGCCGGCCCGCGACCAGGCGGCGAAACAGCGCCAGCACCGGATAGGTCGTCGGGAGCATCATCGCGGCGATCATCAGCACCCAGGCGAGCGCGTGCAGGACCGCCGGCACGACCGTATCCCCGCCGGGGACCGCGCTGCAGAGCGCGGCCAACGCCCCGAACTCCGCCCAGCCTCCGTGCGCGAGGTACCTGCCGTAGGCGCTGGCGCTCCACCACCAGAGCGCCGCCCAGGCGCCCGCGGAGAGCGCGAGCAGCAATGCCGCGAGCACGAAAGGACGCTCGGCGTGCCGCCAGCGCACGCCGGGCGATCCGGCCTCCGGCTTCGCGATCACCGCCACCGTTCAGGGTCCGTGCTCGCGCCGTCGCGGCGGCGCAACGGCACGCACGCTAGGCGTCGAACACGAACGTGCTCTGCAGCGCGTTGTGACCCTTCATGTCGAGGTCGATGCCGAGCTTGGCGTTCTTCGCCCGGTAATGCGGCGACTTGCCGACGAAGACCGGCGCGCCGGGCACCGTCGAAAACACGGTATCGGTCAGCGTCGTCGTGTTCCCCGCCGCGCTCTTGAACGGCTCGAGTTCCGCATAGCCCGCATCGCCGAGCTTGATCGTGCCGCGGCCGCCCTGGACGTCGAAGGTCAGCGCGACCTTCTCCACCGAAACGACTTCACCGACCAGCTTGGCGATCTCCGCGACCGGGCCACCGAGCTTGCCGGTGAAAACGCCGAGCAGCGCCTGCTCCTGTTCGGGCTTGATGTCCTGGTTGAGGTAGACGGCGGCCTTCCAGTTGCCCTGGAGAATGTTGCCGGGTACGTGCGCGATCATCGCGATCGTCTGTCCGGCGACGTCCACGCCGTTCACCGTACCCTTGTCCATGTGATACGCGATGATCGTGTCGCAGGTGCCGAAATCGGGGTCCTCGCCGATCCAGCAGGGGCACAGGACCCGGCAGTTGCAGACTTCAAGCAATCGTCCTTCGAGATGATAGGCCATGGTTCCTCCGTAAATTGATGACGGATAAACGGGCGCCGGCATGCTCTGAGCGTCGACGAACGGCCGATGATACGCCCATCGGCGGACGATACAACCCGGCGGATCCGCCTGCGGTGTCCTCCAGCCTGGCGCGTCAGCGCCGCCCGCCGGCGAGTTCCACCGCCCGCGGGTGAGCGCGCAGCCGCGCCATCGCCCAGACGCCCAGCGCCGGACCCACGGCGAGCGGCATGAACGCGTAGCGCCAGCCCACCGCCTCGACGAAGTACGGCATCAGGTGGATGGTCAGCAGCGTCAGCGTAAAGCCCAGCGCCGTCTGCACGGTGAGCATGGTGCCGACGCGCGTGCGTTCGGCCAGTTCGGCGATCGATGCCGAGAACTGCGCCGAATCCGCGACGATGCTCACGCCCCAGACGATGCAGACGGCCACCAGCCACACCGGGTCGCCGCCGAACAGAAAGCCGATGGTCGCGGCGCAGGTGCCCGAAACCGTCATCGCCGCCATCGTGATCGCCGTACGGCCGAGCCGGTCGGCCAGCAGCCCGGCCGCCACCGAGCCGATGCCGCCGGCGGCGATGGTCGCGAACGCCGTCAGCTTGGCCGCGACCGGCGCGGTGCCGGGCGGAGACGTCAGCGCGAAGCTGGCGGTGAGGAACACGCCGATCCACGCCCACATCGCGTAGAGCTCCCACATGTGCCCGAGATAGCCGAGATTGGCGAGCCGCAGCGGCCGGTCGCGCCACGCATTCAGCGCCGCTCGGGGATCGAAGGGCGGCGACGGCGCGCGATTGGGGCCGAGGCCGGCACGGCCGATCAGCACCGCCGCGGCCAGCGCGGACAGCGAGGACACCGCCACGGGAATGCGCCACTGGAGTCCGCCCAGCGCGTTGAACAGGTGCGGCAGCGCCGAGCCCAGTGTGAGCGCGCCGACCAGGATGCCGACCATCAGGCCCATGTCGCCCTTGGCCCAGGTGGCCGCCATCTTCATGCCCACCGGGTAGACGCCGGCCATCGCGACGCCCGTGACGACACGCAGCAGCGGCGTGACGGCCCCCGCGGGATCGACCACCAGCAGCAGTCCGTTGGCCATGGCGCCGATCAGCGTGCACACCGCGAAGAGGCGCCGCGGATCGACGCGGTCCGGAAGTCCGAAGTAAGCGCTGATCAGGCAGCCGACGACGAAGCCCGCCTGCACGCCGCTGGTCAGCGCCGCCTGCGCGAAGCCCGAGAGACGGAATTCGGCGACCAGCGACGGGACCACCGCCGACGCCGAGAACCACAGCGCAAGCGCCGCGACCTGGCAGAGCGCGATGATCGTGACCGATGCGAGCTTGGAGGTTGCCGTCATGTTGCCGCCTCCCGCGGATGCGTCCGTTTGAAGCGGCGTTCAGCCTACGGCAACGAAGTCGGCAGTGCAATTCAGCGTCGCCGGCGGCCTGCTCTCCGCGACGTCGCCGAAATCCGAACCAGCCTCCGCGTCGAATCGGCGCGCCCGCAGGCGCCCGGACAACGCGTTCAGATCTTGGGAAGCGTGACGCCCTTCTGCCCCTGGTACTTGCCGCCGCGGTCCTTGTACGAGGTCTCGCAGACCTCGTCGGACTCGAAGAAGATGACCTGCGCCACGCCTTCGTTGGCGTAGATCTTCGCCGGCAGCGGCGTCGTGTTGGAGAACTCGAGCGTCACATAGCCCTCCCACTCCGGCTCGAACGGCGTCACGTTGACGATGATCCCGCAGCGCGCGTAGGTCGACTTGCCGAGGCAGATGGTCAGCACGTTGCGCGGAATGCGGAAATACTCGATGGTGCGCGCCAGCGCGAACGAGTTGGGCGGGATGATGCAGACGTCGCCGATGAAGTCGACGAAGGAGCCCGCGTCGAAGGCCTTCGGGTCGACGATGGTCGAATTGATGTTGGTGAAGATCTTGAATTCGCGCGAGCAGCGGATGTCGTAGCCGTAGCTCGACGTGCCGTAGGACACGATGCGCCGGCCGTCGACTTCGCGCACCTGCCCCGTCTCGAAAGGCTCGATCATGGCGGTCGACTGCGCCATCCTGCGGATCCACTTGTCGGACTTGATCATCTGGGACCCGGCGGCGCTAGGTGTTCTGGACGACGATGCTGGGGAATTTCGCCGAGAAATCGGCGGCCTTCTCGGCCACCGAGATCGCCACCTTGCGCGCGATCTCGCGGTAGATCTCCGCGACCTTGCTGTCCGGGTCGGCGACCACCGTCGGCCGGCCCGAATCCGCCTGCTCGCGGATGCGGATGTCCAGCGGGAGCCCGCCCAGGAACGGCACGTTGTAGTCCTTGCACATCCTCTCGGCGCCGCCTTCGCCGAAGATGTGCTCGGCATTGCCGCACTTGGTGCAGACGTGGATGCTCATGTTCTCGACGATGCCGACGATCGGCACGCCGACCTTCTCGAACATCTTGAGGCCCTTGCGCGCGTCGAGCAGCGCGATGTCCTGCGGCGTGGTGACGATGACCGCCCCGGTGACAGGCACCTTCTGGGCGAGCGTCAGCTGGATGTCGCCGGTGCCGGGCGGCATGTCGACGATCAGGAAGTCGACCTCGCGCCAGTTGGTGTCCTTGAGCAGCTGCTCGAGCGCCTGCGTCACCATCGGCCCGCGCCAGACCATCGGCGTGTCCGCGTCGATCATGAAGCCGATGGACATCGCCTGCACGCCGTAGGCTTCCAGCGGCTCCAGCGTCTTGCCGTCGGTGGACTCCGGCCGACCGGAGATGCCCAGCATCGTCGGCTGCGACGGCCCGTAGATGTCGGCGTCGAGCACGCCGACCGTGGCGCCCTCGGCCGCCAGCGCCAGCGCGAGGTTGACCGCGGTCGTCGACTTGCCCACGCCGCCCTTGCCGCTGGCGACCGCGACGATGTTCTTCACGCCCGGCACCAGCTTGACGCCGCGCTGGACGGCATGCGACACGATCTTCGTCGTCATGTTCACCGTAACGCGACCCGCGCCCGGCAGCGCCGCGACCGCATCCTGCACCAGCTTGCGCAGCGTCTCGTGCTGGCTCTTCGCCGGGTACCCGAGCGCGATGTCCACGGCGACGTCTGTACCGGTCACCGTGATCTTTTTCACCGACTTGCCGGAGACGAAGTCGCGCTGCGTATTGGGATCGACCACGCCCTTCAGGCAGGCTTGGACAGCGGATTCGGACAGGGCCATCTGCAACTCCGGGAATCAATGGGCACGAACGGGGTTCGCAACCTTGAAATTCTAACGGAATTCCCGGGCCGCCGACGGCCGACGCCTGCTTCTTCTTGCTAGAATCGTGCGTTCCCCCTGCGATGCACAAGGTTTTTTCCATGTCCGCCACGTCCGCCGCGGTTCCGCGCAAACTGTTCGTCACCACGGCCCTGCCGTACGCGAACGCGCCGTTCCACATCGGCCACATCATGGAATATGTCCAGGCCGACATCTGGGTGCGGTTTCAGCGGATGCAGGGCCACGAGGTCCATTTCGTCTGCGCCGACGACACCCACGGCGCGCCGATCATGCTCAAGGCCGAGGCCGAGGGCATCACGCCCGAGCAGTTGATCGCCCGCGTCGGCGCCTCGCACGTCGAGGACTGGCGCCGCTATGCGATCAGCTTCGACACCACGCACACCACGCACTCGCCGGAGAACGTCGAACTCGCGCAGTCGATCTACCGCAAGCTGCGCGATCACCAGCCGTCGCTGATCGGCGAGAAAAGCGTCGAGCAGTTCTACGACCCGGTCAAGGGCATGTTCCTGGCCGACCGCTACATCAAGGGCACCTGCCCGAAATGCGGGGAAGCCGACCAGTACGCGAGCGACGGCTGCGAACGCTGCGGCACGACCAATGCGTCGACCGAGCTCGTCGATCCCCGCTCGGTGATCACCGGCGCCACGCCGGAGATGCGCGCGTCCGACCACCTGTTCTTTCGCCTGTCCGACCCGAGGGTCGTCGCCTTCCTCGAGCAGTGGACCAGGGACACGCCGCTGCAGCCGGAGGTCTACAACAAGATCCAGGAATGGCTCGGCGGCGACGCAGCCGACGGAGGCAAGACGCTCAACGACTGGGACATCTCGCGCGAGGCGCCCTACTTCGGCATCGAGATACCGGATGCGCCAGGCAAGTATTTCTACGTCTGGCTCGACGCGCCGATCGGCTACCTGGCCGCGCTGAAGAAGCATTTCGATTCCGGCGCCGCGCGGCGCGCCTATCCCGGAGAGACGCGCAGTTTCGACGAATTCGTCGCCGACCCGAAGGTCGAGCAGTACCATTTCATCGGCAAGGACATCGTTTACTTCCACACGCTGTTCTGGCCGGCGATGCTGCGCTTCTCCGGCCGCAAGACGCCGAACAACGTGTTCGTCCACGGCTTCATCAACGTCTCGGGCGCGAAGATGTCCAAGTCGCGCGGCACCGGCATCAGCCCGCAGCGCTACATCGAGCTGGGGCTGAACCCGGAGTGGCTGCGCTATTACCTCGCGGCCAAGCTCAACGAGCGCGTCGAGGATCTCGACTTCAATCCCGACGATTTCGTCGCCCGCGTCAACAGCGACCTGATCGGCAAGTACGTGAACATCGCCAGCCGGGCGGCCGGGTTCGTCAACAGGCACTTCGACGGCAGGCTCGCCTTCGACGAAGCGGCCGCGGCCGAGCTGACCAGCGGCGCAACGGGCAGCCTGCATCTCGCGGCGGAGGCGTACACGACGCGCCGCTTCGGGCAGGTGGTGCGCGACGCCATGGCCATTGCCGATCGCATCAACGAGGCGTTCGACCAGGCGAAGCCATGGGCGATGGCCAAGGACCCGGCGCGCCACGCGCAACTGCAGCAGATCTGCTCGCGCGCATTGCAGGGCTTCCAGCTCCTCAGCGTCCTGCTGGCGCCCATCCTCCCGGTGACCGCTTCGGCGGTGGCGCGCCGCTTCTTCGGACTCGACCGCGACTTCGTCTGGAGCGACGGTGCGGCGCTGCCGGCGCGGATCGGCGAGTACGCCCATCTGCTCTCCCGCGTCGACCCGAAACAGATCGATGCCCTGCTCGGCGTGGCCTCGCCCGCCGCCGCCACGCCCGCGGCAGCGCCGGCGATTGTGCCCGCCGCAAAGTCGACGCCCGAGGCTTCCGCCGCGCCCGCCGCCGCGGCATTGGGCGCCGGTGCCGCCGCGATCACCATCGACGACTTCGCCAAGGTCGATTTGCGCATCGCGCGCATCGTCGACGCCCAGCACGTCGAAGGTGCGGAGAAGCTGCTGAAGCTGACGCTCGATCTTGGCGCGGACGGCCGGCGCACGGTGTTCGCCGGCATCAAGTCCGCTTACGATCCGGCCGCGCTGATCGGCCGCCTGACGCCGATGGTCGCGAACCTCGCCCCGCGCAAGATGAAATTCGGCCTGTCCGAAGGCATGGTGCTGGCCGCGTCGGGCGATGGCCCCGGCATCTTCCTGCTCGCGCCCGACGATGGCGCGCAACCGGGCATGCGGGTGAAATGATCCCGACGCGCAGCGTGGATCCTGCCCGCCTTCGCGAGGAGGCCGCAACGGCCTGACCTTGGAACTGCGCGCGCTCGATCTGGTTGTCGCGGCCATCGTGGCCTGGCTCACGATCGGGGCGCTCGGGCTCGCTCGCCCGGACGCGCTGCGCTTCGTCAGCCGCACGCTGTTTCCCGGCGGGTGCCGGGGTGGCCCTGCTGCTGGCCGGAATCGCCGCGACGGCGATCGCGATGCCGGCGCAGACGCTGGTGCTTCCGCTCGGGCTGCCGGACCTTCCCTTCCACCTGCGCCTGGACGCGCTTTCGTCGGTGTTCCTGCTGCTGCTGGGCGCCACCGCCGCCGCGGTATCGCTGTATTCGGCAGGCTATTTCCGCTCCAGCGAGGGCACGGCGCCCGGGCTCCTGTGCTGCCAGTATCACGTCTTCCTGGCGGCGATGGCGCTGGTGCTCGTCGCCGACGACGCCTATGTGTTCATGGTGGCCTGGGAGTCGATGGCGCTCGCCTCCTACTTCCTCGTCACCACGCAGCACCGGATTCCGGAAATCCGCCGCGCCGGCTTCCTGTACCTGCTGATCGCCCATGTCGGCGCGCTGGGCATCCTGCTGTGCTTCGGCGTCCTTCAGGGCGGCAGCGGCGACTACACGTTCGACGGCATGCGGCAGGCGACGCTCGGCGCCTACTGGCCCAGCGTCGCGTTCTTCCTGGCGCTCGCCGGTTTCGGCGCCAAGGCCGGCTTGCTGCCGCTGCACGTCTGGTTGCCTGAGGCGCATCCTGCCGCGCCGTCGCCCGTCTCGGCGCTGATGAGCGCGGTCATGCTCAAGACCGCCGTCTACGGACTGCTGCGCGTGACCTTCGATCTGCTCGACGGCCAGCTCTGGTGGTGGGGCGTGGTGACGCTGGCGCTCGGCCTGACGACAGCGCTGTTCGGCGTGGTCTTCGCCGCCGTGCAGTCGGACATGAAACGGCTGCTGGCCTATTCGTCGATCGAGAACATCGGCATCATCGTCGCCGGCATCGGGCTCGCGATCCTGTTTCACGCCTACGGCAAGTCGCTGCTCGCGGCCATCGCGCTGACCGCGGCGCTCTATCACTGCCTGAATCATGCGCTGTTCAAGAGCCTGTTGTTTCTGGTCACCGGCTCGGTGCTGCATGCAACGCACGAACGAAACCTGGGCCGGCTCGGCGGCCTGATCCACCGCATGCCCTGGGTCGCCGGCACCGCCCTGGTCGGCACGCTGGCCATCGCCGGCCTGCCACCGCTCAACGGCTTCGTGTCGGAGTGGCTGCTGTTGCAGGCTTTCCTGTTCACGCCCAGCCTGCCGCAATCCTTCGTCAACATGCTGGTACCGCTGGCGGCGGCGGTGCTGGTGCTGGCCGTGGCGCTGGCGGCCTACGTGATGGTCAAGTTCTACGGCATCGTGTTCCTCGGCCGGCCGCGGGAATCCGGCCTGGCCCATGCGCGCGACGCCGGGCCGCTGGAGCGCGCGGCGCTCGTCTATCTCGCCGCCGGCTGTTTCGCCCTTGGACTGTTTCCGGTCGGCGTGATCACGCTGCTCGACCCGGTGAATGCGATGCTGGTCGGTACCAGTGCGCTGCGCGAGGGCGGAAGCAACTGGCTGATGCTCGCGCCGGTCAACGCGGACCGCTCGAGCTACAGCCCGCTGATCGTCCTCGTCGTGATCGTCGCGGTCGTGCTGCTCGCGATGCAGGTCGTGCACCGCCTCTACCACGGCCGGGTGCGCCGCGCACCGCCCTGGGATTGCGGCTATCCCGGCCAGACCCCGCGCATGCAGGACACCGCCGAGGGCTTCGGCCAGCCGATCCGCACGGTGTTCGAGCCATTCTTCCGCATGGAGCGGACGTTGCCCACGCCTTTCGACGCCAAGCCAAAGTATGCGGTGAAGGTCGAGGATCCGCTCTGGCACTGGTTATACCTGCCGGTGGCCCGCGGCGCCGAGGCATTGGCCCGGCTGGTCGGCCGCATCCAGCAGGGACGGATCGCCGTCTACCTGACCTACAGCTTCGTGACGCTGCTCGCGCTGCTGCTACTCGTGCGATGAACGTCACGGGCGTTCTCTTCCAGTTGCTGCAGGTGGCGGTCGCGCTGGCGCTGGCGCCCCTGCTGGTCGGCTGGATCAACCAGTGCCGCGCCTGGCTGTCGAACCGGCGCGCGCCGCCGCTGCTCATGCCCTACCGGACGATCCGCAAGCTGTTTGCCAAGGACGCCGTCGTCGCCGGCAATGCGTCGGCGCTGTTCCGGCTCATGCCCTACGTGGTTTTCGGCGCGATGTGCTGCGCCGCGGCCATCGTGCCGTCGTTCGTGACCGACCTTCCTTTCGCCCGCGCCGCCGACGCCATCGCGCTGGTCGGCCTGTTTGCGCTGGCGCGCGTGTTCATGGCGCTGGCGGCCATGGACATCGGCACCGCCTTCGGCACGCTCGGCGCCCGGCGCGACGTTTTCATCGGCTTCCTCGCCGAGCCGGCGCTGCTGATGGTGCTGTTCACCGCGTCGCTAATCTCGGGCTCGACGTCGCTGCCGGAGATCGTCGACACGCTGGCGCATCGCGACATCGGCATCTACCCGTCGCTCGCCTTCGCCGGCGTGGCTTTCACCATGGTCTCGCTCGCCGAGAACGCGCGCATTCCGGTCGACAACCCGGCCACGCACCTCGAACTGACGATGATCCACGAGGCCATGCTGCTCGAATATTCGGCCCGCCACCTGGCGCTGCTGGAATGGGCGGCGGCGCTCAAGCTCTTCAACTATTCGTGCATCGGCCTGGCGCTGTTCTTCCCGTTCGGGATCGCCACGGCCGGCGCCGGCATCCCGGCGCTGGCGATCGCGCTCGGCCTGCTGGCGCTCAAGCTCTGCGTCGGCGGCATGGCCCTGGCGCTGATCGAGACGCTGTCGGCGAAGATGCGCATCTTTCGCGCACCGGAGTTCCTCGGCACGGCGTTCATCCTGGCCGTGCTGGCGATGCTCGTGAACCTGCTGCTGGGCGCCTGAGCCGATGGCGACGCTGCCTCTCTACGCCCAACTGATCAACCTGCTGGCGGCGATCCTGCTGCTGCTCGCCTTCGCCATGCTCGCCCAGCGCCGCGTGGTCAGCCTGATCGACCTGTTTGCCGCGCAGGGTCTCGCGCTGAGCTGCTCGACGGCCATCGTCGGCTATGCCACCGGCCAGACGCACCTGTATTTTTCCGCGGGGCTCACGCTGCTGCTCAAGGTCGCGCTGCTGCCCTGGCTGCTGCATCGGCTGGTCCGCAAGCTGGACGTGCGCTGGGACGTCGAGGGACTGATCAACGTGCCCACGACCATGATCATCGGCCTGGTGCTGGTGGTGTTCGCCTTCAATCTGGCGGTGCCGATCTCGCAGCTTGCCAGCACGGTGACCCGCGGGACACTGGGCATCGCGATGGCCACGGTCATGCTGTCATTCCTGATGATGATCACGCGGCGCAAGGCCATCCCGCAGGTCATCGGCTTCCTGTCGATGGAAAACGGCCTGTTCTTCGCGGCGACCAGCGCGACCTACGGCATGCCGATGGTGGTCGAGCTTGGCATCGCGCTCGACGTCCTGGTCGGCATGCTCATTCTCGGCGTGTTCTTCTTCCAGATCCGCGAGCAGTTCGACAGCCTCGACCTGAGCCATCTCGAGAAGCTGAAGGAACACGATTGATCGAGATCCTGCTCGTGCTCGGCGTACCGCTGGCCGGGGCCGCCCTGCTCGCGCTGGTCGGGGAGCGCCGGTCGGCGCCGGCGGTCAACATCGCGGCGAGCCTCGGCACTTTCCTGGCCGCGGTCGCGCTGGCGGTCCGCGTGGTCGGCCAGGGGCCGCTGCTGGTGCTCGACCGGCAGTTCTTCGTCGATCCGTTCAACGTCTTCCTGGTCGTGCTGACGGCCTTCGTCGGCTTCACGACATCGGTGTTCTCACAGCCCTACATGCGAATCGAGGAGGAGCACCAGCGCGTCAACCGGGCGCGGCTGCGCCTCTATCACAGCATGTACCAGCTGTTCAGCTTCACGATGCTTCTGGCGCTGCTCACCAACAACCTCGGCATCCTCTGGGTGGCGATGGAGGCGGCGACGCTGACCACGGTGCTGCTGGTTTCGCTGTACAGGACGCCCGCGAGCCTCGAGGCCGCGTGGAAGTATTTCATCCTCTGCGGCGTCGGCATCGCCCAGGCGCTGTTCGGCACCATCCTGCTCTACTTCGCCGCGGAGAAGGTCCTCGGCGCCGAGGGCGGCGCGCTGCTGTGGACCGAGCTGGACGCGGTCAAGTCGCAACTCGAGCCCACGGTACTGTTGCTCGCCTTCGTGTTCCTGCTGGTCGGCTACGGCACCAAGGTCGGCCTCGTGCCGCTGCACAACTGGTTGCCCGACGCGCATGCCGAGGGTCCGACACCGGTGTCCGCGGTCCTGTCGGGCCTGCTGCTCAACGTCGCGCTCTACGCGGTCGTGCGCTGCAAGGTCCTGGTCGAGGGTTCGCTGCAGTCGCCGTTCGCCGGCGGGCTGATGATGGGCTTCGGCCTGCTGTCCGTGGTCGTCGCGGCGCTGCTGCTGTCGCGCCAGCGCGACATCAAGCGGCTGTTCGCGTATTCGTCGGTGGAGCACATGGGCATCATCACCTTCGCCTTCGGCATGGGCGGACCCATCGCCAATTTCGCCGGCCTGCTGCACATGACCGTCCATTCGCTCACCAAGTCGGCAATCTTTTTCGCGGTCGGCCATGCCGCGCAAAAGACCGGCACGCAGGTGATGGACGACATACGCGGCCTCGTCACCATCAGTCCGGCGCTCGGCTGGGCGCTCATCCTCGGCGCACTGGCGATCCTCGGCATGCCGCCCTTCGGCGTGTTCGCCAGCGAATTCCTGATCCTCACCACCGCGATGCGCGAACAGCCGTGGGCGACGCCGTTCCTGCTCGGAGCGCTGGGCCTGGCGTTCGCGGCGGTGTTCTCCAAGGTCCAGCCGATGGTCTTCGGCGCAGACGACGGCCAAGCGCCTGACGGTGCGCCCGGCCTTGCTGCCGGTGTTCGCGCATCTCGCCATCGTGCTGATGCTGGGCCTGTGGATTCCGCCATTTCTCGCCGGCTGGTACCGGCAGGCGGCGGCGCTCATCGGCTGACCCGGACAAGGCTGACCGCATGGAACTTTCACCCCTCGGCCTGACCCCGGTCCCACTGGCCTCGCTGTTTCCGGCGCGCCGGGCCGCCGCCGGAAGCGGAGCGCTGCTGGGCGCCTGTCGCGTGGCCTGGGAGCAGGGCGGACAGCTGGTTTCCCTGTGGCTCGACGACGAACGCGAGCGGCGGCGCGGCTTCTGCCTGCGCGTGCTGCTGCACGACGGCGACGGCTTCACGCTGCTCGAGCACACGATGCCCGACGGCGACGCCTTCTATCCGGACCTCGCGCCGATCTTCCCGGCCGCCAACCGCATGCAGCGCGCGGCGTACGACCTGGTCGGCATACCCTCGGATTCCGACGACCGCCGGCCCTGGCTCTGGCTCGCCGCATGGCCGATCGACCAGTTCCCGCTGCGGCGCGACTTCGTGGCGTCGCCGAAGTGGGAACCCGGCGAGGAGGAATACGCGTTCATCCGGGTCGAAGGCGACGGCGTACACGAAATCCCCGTCGGGCCGGTGCACGCCGGCATCATCGAACCCGGCCATTTCCGTTTCCAGGTCGTCGGTGAAAAGGTATTGCGGCTGGAGGAGCGGCTGGGATACGTGCACAAGGGCATCGAGAAGCGTTTCGAGAGCCTGGCCCTGGCCGAGGGGTTCCGCCTCGCCGGCCGGATCTCCGGCGACAGCACGGTCGCCTATGCCTGGGCCTATGCGCAGGCGCTGGAGGCCATCGCGGGTGTGGGCGTGTCCGACCGCGCCTCCTGCCTGCGCGCGCTGCTGCTCGAGCGCGAGCGCATCGCCAACCACCTGGGCGACCTCGGCGCGCTGGGCAACGATGCCGGCTTCGCGTTCGCGCTGGCGCAGTTCTCCCGGCTGAAGGAAGACGTGCTGCGCGTCAACCTCGCGGCCTTCGGCCACCGGCTGCTGATGGACGCCGTCGTGCCGGGCGGGGTCACCGCCGACCTCCACGAAGGGCAGCGTGAGGGCATGCGCGAGCAGTGCACGGCGCTGGAGCGCGAACTGCGCGTCCTGCGCGACATCGTCGACGAGCACGCCGGCGTCCAGGACCGTTTCCGCAACTGCGGCCGCGTCAAGCCGGCGCTCGCAGCGCGACTCGGCCTCACCGGGCTCGCCGGACGCGCCAGCGGGCAGGCGCGCGACCTGCGCTGCGACTACGCGGTCGCGCCCTATGACCGGCTGGCCGTGCGCAAGGCGGGAAGCACCGAGGGTGACGTCGCCGCGCGCGTTGCCGTGCGCTTCGACGAGCTCGCCGAGTCGCTGCGCCTGGTGCGCCTGATCCTCGACGGGCTTCCCGATGGCGAAACGCGCGCGGCGCTGCCCGAGATTCCCGCGGGCAAGGCCGGGCTCGGCCTGGTCGAAGGCTGGCGCGGCCCGGTACTCATCGCGCTGACCAGCGGTCCCGACGGAACGATCCGCCGCTGCCATCCGCACGACCCGTCCTGGCTCAACTGGCCGGTGCTCGAACATGCGATCATCGACAACATCGTCCCGGACTTCCCGCTGATCAACAAGTCGTTCAACCTGTCCTACAGCGGGCACGATCTCTAGGTCATGTTGACGCCATGAACGCGAACGCGCCGCGCGCCGCGGCAACCAACGCGGTGCCACTCGCCCAGGATCGACCCTGATGCTGCACATCCTCAAGCAGATCGTCCGGACGGGAATTCCGACAGAGCCCGCGCCGGAACCCGCCGACGAGGCCTTGCTGCAGGCCCGCCTGCAGGAACAGGTGCGGCGCACCCTCGGCCGCGCGCTGGCCATTCGCCAGGTCGATGCCGGATCGTGCAACGGCTGCGAGCTGGAAATCCACGCTCTGGGGAATCCGTACTACAACATCGAAGGACTCGGCATCCGCTTCGTCGCCAGCCCGAGGCACGCCGACCTGTTGCTGGTGACCGGCCCGGTGTCCAGGCACATGGCCATCGCACTGCGCCGGACCTACGACGCCACGCCCGACCCCAAGCTGGTGGTCGCGGTCGGCGATTGCGGCTGCACGGGCGGCATCTTCGGCGAGAGCTATGCGAGCCTGGGGCGCGTGGCCAACGTCATTCCGGTGGACGTCGAGATTCCCGGCTGCCCGCCGACGCCCACGGCCCTGCTGCGGGGCATCCTCGCAGCAATCCGGACGCCGGAGCGCCCGGCCGACGCGCCGCGCTAGCGTCCTGCTTCGACTCAGCCCAGCAGGTCCCCCGACACCTTGCGGTCGCGCCCGCCCTTTGCGGTGGTGGACGGCTTCGCCGCGCGGCGCTTCGCCTCGTTGTCCAGCACCGGCTGCAGGTAGTGCCCGGTGTAGCTCGCCACGGTCCTGGCAATCGATTCCGGCGAGCCCTCCGCGACGATCATGCCGCCGCCGGCACCGCCTTCCGGTCCGAGGTCGATGATCCAGTCGGCGGTCTTGATCACGTCGAGGTTGTGCTCGATCACCACCACGGTGTTGCCGTGGTCGCGCAGCCGGTGCAGCACGGTGAGCAGCAGCTCGATGTCGTGGAAGTGCAGCCCGGTGGTCGGCTCGTCGAGGATGTAGAGCGTGCGCCCGGTGTCGCGCTTGGACAGTTCCAGCGCGAGCTTCACGCGCTGCGCCTCGCCGCCGGACAGCGTGGTCGCCGACTGGCCGAGCGTGATGTAGCCCAGGCCGACGTCGAGCAGCGTGGCGAGCTTGCGCGCCACCGCCGGCACCGGCTCGAAGAACGCGTGCGCCTGCTCGACGGTCATCGCCAGCACCTCGTGGATGTTCTTGCCCTTGTAGCGGATCTCCAGCGTCTCGCGGTTGTAGCGCTGGCCGTGGCAGACGTCGCAGGGGACGTAGACGTCGGGCAGGAAGTGCATCTCGACCTTGATCAGGCCGTCGCCCTGGCAGGCCTCGCAGCGCCCGCCCTTGACGTTGAACGAGAAGCGTCCGGGCCCGTAGCCGCGCTCGCGGCCCTCCCTGACCTGCGCGAAGAGCTCGCGGATCGGCGTGAACAGCCCGGTGTAGGTCGCCGGATTCGAGCGCGGCGTGCGGCCGATCGGGCTCTGGTCGACGCTGATCACCTTGTCGAAATGCTCGAGGCCGTCGATCTCGCCGTGCGCCGCGGGCTCCTCCGAGCTGTCGTACAGGTGGCGCGCCACCGCGTGATAGAGCGTGTCGTTGATCAGCGTGGACTTGCCCGAGCCCGACACGCCGGTGACGCAGACGAACAGGCCCACCGGCAGCTTCAGCGTCACGCCGCGCAGGTTGTTGCCGGTCGCGCCGGTGATGGTCAGCGTCCGCTGCGGATCGGCGCGATGCCGGCGCGCGGGAATCGGGATGCTGCGGTGCCCGGCGAGGTACTGGCCGGTCAGCGAATGCGCCGCGCGCCGGATGTCGTCCGGCGTGCCCTGCGCCACCACCTGGCCGCCGTGCTCGCCCGCGCCCGGACCCATGTCGACGACGTAGTCGGCGGCGTCGATCGCGTCCTCGTCGTGCTCGACGACGATCACGCTGTTGCCCAGGTCGCGCAGGTGCTTGAGCGTGGTGAGCAGGCGGTCGTTGTCGCGCTGGTGCAGGCCGATCGACGGCTCGTCGAGCACGTACATGACGCCGGTCAGGCCCGAGCCGATCTGCGAGGCCAGGCGGATGCGCTGCGCCTCGCCGCCGGAAAGCGTCTCCGCCGAGCGGTCGAGCGCGAGGTAGTCGAGGCCGACGTTGTTCAGGAACTGCAGCCGGCTGACGATTTCCTTGACGATGCGATCGGCGATCGCCGCCTTCTGGCCGTCGAGTGCAGCGTGCGGAAGAAGTCCATGGCGCTCTTCAGCGGCAACCCGGACACCGCGTAGATCGGTTGCGCGCCGGCGCCCTCGCCCACCTTGACGAACCGCGCCTCGCGCCGCAGGCGGGTGCCGTTGCATTCCGGACAGGGCTTGTTGTTCAGGTACTTGGCGAGTTCCTCGCGCACCATCACCGAGTCGGTCTCGCGGTAGCGGCGCTCGAGGTTGGGGACGATGCCCTCGAACGCATGCTCGCGCACGCATCGGCTTGCCGCGCTCCGTCAGGTAGGTGAACGGGATCTTCTCGTCGCCGGAACCGTAGAGGATCAGGTTCTGCACCCGCTCGGGCAGCTTCTCGAACGGCCGGTCGACGTCGAAGCCGACATGCTTGGCGAGGCTGCCCAGCATCTGGAAATAGAACTGGTTGCGCCGGTCCCAGCCCTTGATCGCGCCGGAGGCCAGCGACAGCTGCGGAAAGGCGACCACGCGCTTGGGATCGAAGAAGGTGATCGAGCCCAGGCCGTCGCAGCGCGGGCAGGCGCCGATCGGGTTGTTGAACGAGAACAGCCGCGGCTCGAGTTCGGCCAGCGAGTAGTTGCAGACCGGGCAGGCGAACTTGGCCGAGAACAGGTGCTCCGCCGCCCGTGTCCATCTCGACGGCGATGGCGCGGCCGTCGCCATGGCGCAGCGCGGTCTCGTAGGACTCGGCCAGCCGCTGCTTGAATTCCTCGCGGATCTTCAGCCGGTCGACGACCACCTCGATGGTGTGCTTGGTCGTCTTGGCGAGCTTCGGCACCGCGTCGATCTCGTACACCTTGCCGTCGACCCGCACCCGCACGAAGCCCTTGGCGCGCAGTTCGACGAACAGCTCGAGCTGCTCGCCCTTGCGGTTGACCACGACCGGCGCCAGGATCATCAGGCGCAGGTCCTCGCCGTCGGCCGCCGCCGTGCCCAGCGCCAGCGTGGCGTCGACCATCTGCGAGATGGTCATCGCCGCCAGCTTCTGTTCCGGATGGTCCGGGCAGTACGGGTCGCCGACGCGCGCGTAGAGCAGGCGCAGGTAGTCGTGGATCTCGGTGACGGTGCCGACGGTCGAGCGCGGATTGTGCGAGGTCGCCTTCTGCTCGATCGAGATCGCCGGCGACAGCCCCTCGATCAGGTCGACGTCGGGCTTTTCCATCAGCTGCAGGAACTGCCGCGCGTAGGCCGACAGCGATTCGACGTAGCGGCGCTGACCTTCCGCGTACAGCGTGTCGAAGGCGAGCGAACTCTTGCCCGACCCGGACAGGCCGGTGATCACGATCAGCCGGTGCCGCGGCAGGTCGAGGTTCAGGTTCTTGAGATTGTGCGTGCGTGCGCCGCGAATCCGGATTGAGTCCATGCAAGGCTTATGTTGTTGCCGGGTCATTGCCCGGGCCGCGCCGCGCCGACGAGATCATCGCCGCGTTGCCGCCCGCCTCGTCCGTACGACCGAAGGACGCCGAACCGAACCTGTTAGTATATTGCGTTTCGCAAGTCCGCCTGAAGCTCAATATTTTCTTCCCATGAACGCAGCCGCCGCGCCGCCCATTGCGCCGCCCAATCCCAAGGTGCGCATGACCGCGGCCGAGCGACGCGCCACGGCCGGCCTCGCCGGCATTTCCGGCCTGCGGCTGCTGGGCATGTTCATCATCCTGCCGGTGCTCGCGCTCTACGCCGAGACGCTCCCTGGCGGCGCGAGTCCGCTGCTGCTCGGCATTGCGCTGGGCATCTACGGCCTGACGCAGGCCGCGCTGCAGATTCCCTTCGGCTGGGCCTCGGACCGCTGGGGCCGCAAGCCGGTCGATCTACGTCGGGCTGGTCATCTTCGCCGCCGGCAGCGTCGATCGCCGCGCTGGCGGCCGACATCGGCTGGATCATCGCCGGTCGCGCGCTGCAGGGCGCCGGCGCGATTTCCGCCGTGGTCATCGCGATGACCGCCGACCTGACGCGCGACGAGGTGCGCACCCGCGCCATGGCGGTCATCGGCATCACCATCGGCACCACGTTCGCGCTGTCGCTGGTGGCCGGGCCGGTGCTCACCGCGCTGATCGGCGTGCCCGGCATCTTCTTCCTGACTGCGGCGCTGGCGCTGGGCGCGATGCTGCTCATCCGCTTCGCGATCCCCGACCCGCCGCGCGCTGCCGGTTCCCGCCACGCTCCGGCGGGCGCATTGGCGAGGGTGCTCGCCGACGGCCAGCTGCTGCGCCTCAACTACGGCGTCTTCGCGCTGCACGCGGTGCTGATGGCGCTGTTCGTCCAGGTTCCCTTCGCGCTGCGCGACAACGGCCTGGCGCTCGAGCGTCACTGGCTGGTTTACCTGCCGGTGCTCGTCGTCTCGGTGCTGCTCATGCTGCCCTTCCTGCGCCAGGCCGACCGCCCCGCGCGCAGCAAGACGATCTTCGCCGGCGCCGTGCTGACGCTGCTGGCGTCGCAGGTTGCATTGGCGCTGTCGCTGCATGCGCTGGCCGCGCTGGTGTTCGCGCTGACGCTGTTCTTTGCCGCGTTCAACCTGCTGGAAGCCACGCTGCCTTCGCTCATTTCCAAGTACGCGCCCGAGGACATCCGGGGCACCGCAGTCGGCGTGTATTCGTGCCTGCAGTTCCTCGGCACCTTCGCGGGCGGACTCGCCGGTGGCTGGCTGGCACAGCGTTACGGCGGCGCGGCGGTTTTCGTTCTCGGTGTCGCGCTGACCGCAATCTGGTTCGCGGCCAGCGCGACCATGACAGTCCCGCCCGCGCGCTACGGGCGCAATTACTCGATGGGAGAAACGTGAGATGGCCTCGGTCAACAAGGTGATTCTGCTCGGCAATCTCGGCCGCGATCCGGAGATCCGCTACACGACGGGCGGCGACGCCGTCTGCAACCTCAACATCGCGACCTCCGAACAGTGGAAGGACAAGAGCGGCGAAAAGCAGGAGCGCACCGAGTGGCACCGCGTCGTCCTGTTCGGCCGCCAGGCGGAGGTTGCCGGCGAGTACCTGAAGAAGGGGCGCTCGGTCTACATCGAGGGCCGGCTGCAGACGCGCAAGTACACCGACAAGGATGGCGTCGAGAAGTACTCGACCGAGATCGTCGGCGATCGCATGCAGCTGATCGGCGGCTCGCGTGAAGGCGGCGGCGATACCGACTTCTCCGGTGGCGGCGACGCGCCGGCCCGGCGCGAGAGCGGCAGCGGTGGCGGCAGCGGCAGCAGCGGCGGCGGCGGAAGATCCGCCGGCGGCGGCAAGCCCGCGGGCGGCGGCAAGAAGAACGCCGACGATTTCGACGACGACATTCCGTTCTAGCGCGCAGTAGCGCGGGCGCGTCCGACTCCCTGCGGCAACGGCTTCGGTGGCGATGCCCGCCTGCGAATCGGTTGCCGCGATGACGCCACCGCCGAGACAGACGTCGCCGTCGTAGAGCACCAGGTACTGTCCGGGCGTCGGCGCCCACTGCGGCGCTTCGAACGTCGCGCGGCAGCCCCCCGGGACCGCGGTCACCTCGCAGCCCGCATCGGGCATCCGATAGCGCGTCTTGGCGCCGAAGCGCGCCGGCAGCGCCGGCGCGCGCGCCGGCGATCCAGTGCATTTCGCAGGCGTCGACTTCGCGCCCGTACAGCCGCGGATGGTCGTGTCCCTGAACGACGATCAGCGCGTTGCTCGCCAGGTCCTTGCCGGCGACGAACCACGGCGCGTCGCTGCCGTCCCTGGTGCCGCCGATGCGCAGGCCCTGGCGCTGTCCCAGCGTGTAGTAGGCAAGTCCTTCATGCCGGCCGACCTCGACGCCTTCGGGGGTGCGCATCGGTCCGGGCTCGCGCGGCAGGTAGCGCGCGAGAAAGTCGCGAAACGGCCGCTCGCCGATGAAACAGATGCCGGTGGAGTCCTTCTTCGCCCAGGTCGGGATGCCTTCGCGCCGGGCGAGCGCGCGAACCTCGCGCTTGGCGATGCCGCCCAGCGGAAACAGCGCGGGCGCCAGCTGCCGCTGGGTCAGCCGGTGCAGGAAGTAGCTCTGGTCCTTGGTCGCGTCCGCAGCCTTGCACAACTCGACCCGGGCGGGGTCGTCCGCCGCCGGCCGCAGGCGCGCATAGTGGCCGGTCGCGATATGGTCGGCGCCCAGCGCGAGCGCATGGTCGAGAAACGCGCTGAACTTGATCTCGCTGTTGCACAGCACGTCCGGATTCGGCGTGCGTCCGGCGCGGTACTCGCGCAGGAAGTGCGCGAACACGCGGTCGCGGTATTCCGTGGCGAAGTTGACCGCCTCGATCTCGATGCCCAGCACGTCGGCGACCGCCGCCGCGTCGACCAGGTCTTCGCGCGACGTGCAGTATTCCTCGGTGTCGTCGTCCTCCCAGTTCTTCATGAACACGCCGACGACGTCGTAGCCCTGCTGCTTCAGCATCCATGCGGCGACCGCCGAGTCGACGCCTCCCGACAGGCCGACCACGACCTTGCGCCGGCGCGCCGTCACGTCACTTCCATCACCAGGTCGAGCGGCCAGCGCCGCCCGGCCAGGAAGTCGTCGATGCAGCGCAGCACCAGCGGGCTGCGCAGGGCGGCGCGACGCGCGACGATCTCGTCGCGGCTCAACCAGAGCGCGCGGACGATGCCGCGGTCGAGCGGCCGTGCCGGCTCGTGCGCCAGCGCCTCGGCGACGAAGGCGAAACGAACGAAGCTTGCCGCCGTCTGCGGCGCCTCCCAGCGGTAGAGACCGATCAGCGCGGTCGGACGCACGCGCCAGCCGGTCTCCTCGAGCGTCTCGCGCATGGCCCCTTCCGGCAGCGATTCGCCGGCCTCCAGGTGCCCCGCCGGCTGGTTGAGCCGCAGCCCGGCACGCGTCTCCTCCTCGACCAGCAGGAAGCGGCCGTCGCGCTCGACGACGGTGGCGACGGTCAGCGCAGGGCGGGTCGAAGTGTTCTCGGTCATCGGAGGGAAGGAAGCATGGCCAACCGGAAAAAGAAAAAGGCAGGGCGCGAACGCCCTGCCCTCGGACTTGCGGACGCGGGACCGATTACTTGGTCGCGGCCTTTTCCAGTCCCTTCGCGATTTCCTTCTGGCCTTCCTTGGTCTTCAGTTCGACGTTCGCCTTCGGCTGCCCCTTCGATTCGGCGACGTTCGCCTTCTGCATCTGCGCCGTGCCGGCGGTACCGGTCGGGTTGTTCGGGTTGATGGTCGTCGTCTGCAGTTCCTTGGCGATGGCCTTCTTCTCTTCCTTGGTCGTCTTCGCAGTCTTCTTCGACTCCTCGACGTTCTTCTTCTGCATCGCGTCGGTCGCCGCGGTGCTGGCCGAGCTGCCCGAACCCGCTTGCGTGGCTTGCTGGGTCGCGGCCCGGCGCTCTTCCTTGGTCATCTTCGGGGGGGCGGTCTGCGCGGCGGCAACGGTGGCGAAGGCGCCGGCGATCAGTGCAACGAGGAGCTTGTTCATGTGCATTTCCTTTGTGGTTACAGTGGACAAATTGGACTACCGGTCACTTCGCTGGCGTCGTCGAGTCCACGCCGGTCCCTCCGGCGCTTGTCTTGGACGTTCTTTTCCTGGTCTGCATCGATTCCAATTCAACAGGAACCGCTGGCGCTGGCTGTGTCACTTTCGCTGCCCGGCAGTGCCGGTGAGCTTGCCCGCACAACTACAACGGCAGATAACGTACCCGCCAAATGCCATTGCCAGATCCTGCATCGACCATTACCTCATTATAGTAGCCAGAATACGACACCAATTACACGTGTCGACGCCTATAACGGTCGTCTTCAGTGAACGGTTGACATGCCGCATTGCGGAAGTCATCTGGCGACGGGCCCCATTTTAGCTGAACAATCAATGGGCTAAGGGGAAATTCGGTGCTGAGCCTGTCGTTTTCCGGCGACAGCGCGGCATTCCTGCCACAAACCTGCCCCAGGCCCGGCCCGATTCCCGACCCGTGCCCTTGCCGGATCCCGCCGCTACGGGCGCTGCCGGCCGCCCGGGAAAATGGCCGCGACAGGCGGCCCTCGCCAGACTCCCGCACCCGCCGCGTCCGCGGGCGGCTGGTTCATTCGGACCGGTCGTTGTCGATCAGCGCGCGCTGCAGCCACTCCCGCAGCAACGGCACGGTCACCGGCCGCTTGCTGGCCAGCGAATAGCGGTCCAGCGCCGCCAGCGCGGCCATCAGGCTGGTCATGTCCCGCCGTCCGTGCGCGAGCAGGTATCCGGCGACGTCGTCGGATAGCTGAAAACCGCGTTCGCCCGCATAGCGGGCGAGCGCGGCCGGCTTGTCGGCGTCCGCCAGCGGCAGCACCTCGAAGACCAGCCCCCAGCCAAGCCGGGTCCGCAGGTCGTCGCGCAATGGCAGGCGGCCCGGCGGGACGTCGGCGGCGCACAACAGCTGTCCGCCCGACTCCTTCAGCCGGTTGAACAGCGTGAACAGCCGTCCCTGCGCCTGCGGGCCGGCACCGCCGACGTCGTCGACCGCAACCAGCGCTGCGGGACCCGGCGGGTCGGCCGGCGCCAGATCCGGCCCGGCCAGAAGCAGCACCGGCCGCCGGTCGGCTGCGGCGGCAATGCTCGCGCGCAACAGGTGCGACCTGCCGCTGCCCGGCGCGCCCCACAGCAGGACGCCCGTTTCCTCGAGCTCGCCGGCGGCGAGCCGCGCCAGCGCGGCGAGCGCCTCGCCGTTGGATCCGGGGAGGAAGTTCGCGAACGACGGGGCTTCCGCCGGCGCGAGCTCGAAGGTGAGTTGCTGCATCGCCGTCCGCGTCAACGGACGTCGCGGTAGACCGGCGACTCGACGTAGGCGGCGCGCAGATGGCGCAGCCCGACGAGAATCGCCGCCGACACCGGCAGCGCCATCAGCACGCCGGCGAAACCGAACAGTTGCCCGAAGGCGAGCAGCGCGAAGATCACCGCCAGCGGATGCAGGCCGATGCGGTCGCCGACGAGCCAGGGCAGCAGCACGTAGCCCTCGAGCAGCTGGCCGATGCCGTAGACGGCGAGCACGCCGATGAACGCCGGCCAGCCGCTCCACTGCAGCAGCGCGGCGATGATGCCCAGGACCAGGCCGAGCCCGAAGCCGACGTAGGGGATGAACACCAGCAATCCGGTCAGGATGCCGATCGCCAGCGCCCGGTCGAGGCCGGCGATGGTCAGCCCGATCGCGTAGTAGGCCGCCAGCACCAGCATCACCAGCAGTTGCCCGCGCAGGAATTCGGCGAGCACCGCATCGATTTCCGCGACGATGGTCGTGATCTTGCGATGCCAGCCGCGCGGAATCAGCGCATCGAGCTTGCCGGCGATCATGTTCCAGTCGCGCAGCAGATAGAACATCACCACCGGGATCAACACCAGATTGACCAGCACCGCGATGACGATCAGCCCGCCGGCGGTCACGCCCGACAGCAGGCGCAGCGAGAGATCCCGCGCCGCGCTCATGTTCTGCGCCAGCAGCGATTTCACCAGGTCCAGGTCGATACCCAGCGTGATGCCGAATTGCTGCTGCAGCCAGGGCGCGATCCGGGCGTTGGCCGCGATCACGAGTTCGGGCAGCTTCCTGGCGGCCAGCGTGACCTCCGCCTGGATCAACGGCACCAGCACCAGGAACAGCGCGAGCAGCAGCAGGCCGAAGAGCATCACCACGACGACGGTCGACAGCGAGCGCGCCACGCCTCGGCGCGCCGCCCAGTCGACCAGCGGCGTGCCGAGATAGGCGAGGATGGCGCCGAGCAGGAACGGCGTCAGCACCGGGCCGAGGTAGTGCAGGCTCAGCGCGACGACCAGCGTCGCGCCGGCAATCCACACGTAGCTGGAGCGCAGGCGCGCCCGCCGCTGCAGCCCGGTTTCCGCCGCGGGTGCCGTGGAGGCTGCCGATTCCGTTCCGGGCGCAGCCGAATCCGGCGCCGGGGATGCTTGCGCAGCGGGTGACGGCGTCGGCGGCAGGTCTGGGGTCGGACGAGGCTCGTTCATTTCTTGTAGAATCGGTGGCTCTCGCCGGGGCCGCTCATCGATCGCAGCGCAGTTCGGCGACCCATCGATTGTAGAGGTTTCGACGACGCGAGCGCCATGGTGGCGCTGCCGGGTCCGCCCGCCACGCAATCCAGCGCCCCATCGCAGGACGGCGCCACCGCGCCCGACCAACCTCATGCCAGACACCGTACCCCATCGCCTTTCCTACCGCGACGCCGGCGTCGACATCGACGCGGGCGACGCGCTGGTCGAGCGCATCAAGCCCTTCGCCCGGCGCACGATGCGCCCCGAGGTCCTGAACGGCATCGGCGGCTTCGGCGCGCTGGTCGAGATCGGCAAGCGCTTCCGCGACCCGGTGCTCGTCGCCGGAACCGACGGCGTGGGCACCAAGCTCAAGCTCGCCTTCACCCTCGGCCGCCACGACACCATCGGCATCGACCTGGTCGCGATGAGCGTCAACGACATCCTGGTCCAGGGCGCCGAGCCGCTGTTCTTCCTCGACTATTTCGCCTGCGGCCGGCTCGACGTCGACGTCGCGGCCGACGTGATCAAGGGCATCGCCGCCGGCTGCCTGGACGCCGGCTGCGCGCTGGTCGGCGGCGAGACGGCCGAGATGCCCGGCATGTACGCCGACGGCGAATACGACCTCGCGGGTTTCGCGGTCGGCGTGGTCGAGAAGGAGCGCATCATCGACGGCAGCACGATCGTCGCAGGCGACGTGGTGCTCGGCCTCGCATCGAGCGGCGCGCACTCCAACGGCTACTCGCTGATTCGCCGCATCGTCGCCGACAGCGGCAGCCGACCTCGGCCTCGCCATTCGACGGCGTCACGCTCGGCGCCGCCTTGCTGGCGCCTACCCGCATCTACGTGAAGCCGCTGCTGGCGCTGATGCGCGACGTCCCGGTCAAGGGCATGGCGCACATCACCGGCGGCGGTCTGCTGGAAAACGTCCCGCGCGTCCTGCCCGCGCATCTGCAGGCGCGGCTTGCGCGCGCCGACTGGTCCCGCCCGGCGGTCTTCGAATGGCTGCAGCGTCACGGCAACATCGACGACACCGAGATGCACCGCGTCTTCAACTGCGGCATCGGCATGGTGGTGATCGTCGCCGCCGAGCACGCCGAGCGCGCGTTGCAGTGCCTCGACGAGGCCGGCGAGCGATCGCAAAGGATCGGGACCATCGTCGCCCGACCGCCCGACGCGCCGGCGACGGTCGTCGTCTGACGCCTGCTGCCGCCGATGGCGCAGCCCCGCATCGTCGTGTTGATCTCCGGCCGCGGCTCCAACCTGGGCGCGCTGCTCGATGAAATGGCGAATGGCCGGCTGGGCGGGCTGATCGTTCGCGTGCTCAGCAACCGGGCCGACGCCAACGGTCTGGCCGTCGCGCGGTCGCATGACATCGACACCGCACGTGGTCGATCACCGCGATCATCCATCGCGCGAGGCGTTCGACGCCGCGCTGGCCGAGGCGGTCGATGCGGCGACACCGGACCTGGTCGTGCTCGCCGGGTTCATGCGCGTGCTGGGCGCCGGTTTCGTGCGCCGCTACAGCGGCCGGCTGATCAACATCCACCCGTCGCTGCTGCCCGCGTACCCAGGCCTGCGAACGCACCGCCGCGCGCTTGCCGACGGCGTGCGCCTCGCCGGCTGCACGGTCCACTTCGTCACCCCGGACGTGGATGTCGGTCCGATCATCGCCCAGGCCGCGGTGCCGGTGCACGCCGACGACGACGAGGCCGCATTGGCCGCGCGCGTGCTCGCCGCGGAACATCGCCTGCTGCCGGCGGTCGTACGCTGGTACTGCGCCGGGCGCATCACGCTCTCCGATTCGCAGGTCCATGTCGCGGACGCGCTGCCGGCAAGCGCGCCGTCGGTCCTGTTCGCGCCTGCCCCTGATCGGGGCAGTAATGCCCATGGCCTCGTCCCGCATCGCGACCTTCGATAGCCTCGGCGAAACGCTTGCCGCCGCCGCTGCGCTCGCCGGCACGCGGACGCGCAGGCTGCTGCTGGCCGCCCTCGCGCTGTCGCTGGCCGCGCATCTGGCGCTGACGCTGTGGCCGGTCGACCCGCCGGTCTCCCCCGAGTCGACGCCTCTGACCGCGACCATCACCGAAATGCCGCCGCCGCCGAAGCCATCGGTGGCCGCGGCAAAACCGGCCGCGCCCAAGCCGCGGCGGACGCGTCCCGGCCCGACAGCCGCCGGCGCCGGAGCCCGTGCCGGAGCAGGCGTTTGCCGAAGCGCCGGTTCAGACCGCGGCGCTCCCTGCGCCGGCCCCGGTCGCAGCGCCGGTCGCCGAAGCGCCGCCCGTCGAGCGGGAAGAGATCATTCCGGGTGACGTCGTCGCCGGCAAGACACTGCCGCCGCGGGTCGATCTCGCCTACAAGGTGTTCTACGGCACCCAAGGCTTCATGATCGGCGAGGCCGTGTACCGGTTCGAGCACGCGGGCAACCGCTACCGGATCGCCACGCTGGGCGAGGCACGCGGCCTGGCCGCGCTGGTGCTGCGCGGCCAGGGCAAGATCGAAAGCCGCGGCATCATCACCGACGAAGGCCTGCAGCCGCAGTCGTTCCGCGTCGAACGCGGCGGCCCCGACCGGGTCGAAACCGCGGTCTTCGACTGGGAAGCAGGCATCGTCAGTCTGCATCAGGAAAAGACCGCGGCGCTGGACCTGCCGACCTTCGACCCGCTGTCGCTGATGTGGCAGTACTACTTCACGCCGCCGACCGACGACCGCGCGAGCTTCACGGTCGCGACGCCGAGGCGGGTCTACCGCTACACGATGACGCGCGAGGCGACAGACACGATCGAATTGCCGCACGGGCCCGTGGAGGCCGAGCGCTGGCACCGGCGCAGCGAGGACGGCAGGACCGATGCCTATGTCTGGCTGGCGCCGTCGTTGCGGCACATCGCGGTCAAGATGCGCGTGTCGCATACCGTTCGCGGCACGATCGAGGTGCTGCTCGACGCCATCCGCGTCGACGAGACTGCCACGGCGATCGGCAACGGGCTGCCCGAATTCGCAATCCTGTCGGAGTCCACGGGCACGCCGCCGCGGGACGCGGGGCCGACGCAGACCTACCAGCCATCGGCAACATTTCCGGAAATGACCGGACAATGAGTTTGCGCGCCAATCAGCTCGCAATGCTGGCCTCGGCGATCGAGCGCGTGCGCCGCTTCGACACGCCGTCGGACACCGGCCTGTCCGCGTTCTTTCGCGCGCACCCGGCATTGGGCCAGCGCGACCGCGCCTTCGTCGCCGAAGGCGTGTTCGCCATGCTGCGGCGGCTGCGCTCGCTCGAGGCACTGGCCGAATCGGGCGAGCCGCGCCGGCTGGCGCTGGCGGTGGTCGTGCGCGAAATGGGCCATTCGCTGCGCGATCTCGAGCCGGTGCTGAGCGGCGCCGATGCGGCATGGGTCAAGGGCTTCAAGTCCCGCCTGGCCAACGCGCTGCCGCCGGCCGTCGCGCACGACCTGCCCGACTGGCTGTGGGAGCGGCTCGGCGCTGCGTACGGCGATGCCGAACGCGCCGCGCTGGCGCGCGCCTGGCAGCAGCCGGCGACGCTGGACCTGCGCGTCAACCCGATCAAGGCCACACGCGACGACGCGCTGGCCGCGCTCGCTGCCGAAGGCCTGGACGTCGCGCCGACGCCATGGTCGCCGCTGGGCATTCGCGTCGGCGGTCGGCCGTCGCTGGCGCGCAACCCCTGGCTCGCCGACGGCCGCCTCGAAGTGCAGGACGAAGGCAGCCAGCTGATCGGCTACGTCGTCGCGCCGCGTCGCGGCGAAATGGTGGTCGACTTCTGCGCCGGCGCCGGCGGCAAGACGCTGCTGCTCGGCGCGCTGATGCGCTCGCAGGGGCGGCTCTACGCGTTCGACGTCGCCGCGAAGCGGCTGGCCGGCCTCGACCCACGGCTGAAGCGTTCGGGACTGTCGAACGTGCATCCGCAGGTGCTCGCCGGGGAACGCGACACCAAGGTGAAGCGACTCGCCGGCAAGATCGACAGGGTGCTGGTCGACGCGCCCTGCACCGGCTTCGGGACGCTGCGGCGCAATCCCGACCTCAAGTGGCGGCAACCCGAGTCCGCGGTGGCGGAACTCGCCGCCAAGCAGGCGGCGATCCTGGCGGCGGCGGCGACGCTGGTGAAGCCCGGAGGCCGGCTGGTCTACGCGACCTGCAGCGTGCTGCCGGAAGAGAACGAGGCGATCGTCGCGGCATTTCTCGCGTCGAACCCGGCGTACATGCAGGGCGACGCCGCCGCCGAACTGCGCCGCGCGGGCATCGGCCTCGATACCGGCCCGACGCTGCGGCTGTTTCCGCACACCCATGGCTGCGACGGCTTCTTCGCCGCACTGCTCGAACGTCGGCGCTGATAGATTACCGGTCGAACCTCCCGCTCCTTCCTTCGCCTCCGCTCCCGACCCGATCCTACGCCGATGCTCGCCCCGATCGAATTTTCCCGCGTCGAAGAAATGCTGTCCGGCCCGCGAGGCTGGCTTGACCTCGCCGTCGTGCTGGTCTGCCTCGCCATCGCCTGGCTGTTCGACCGCCGGGTCGCGCGGCACGCTCGCGCCAGGACGTCCGGACCGGCGCCGGTTGGCCATCAGCGCCTGCGCGCCGGCGTGGCCCGCGCCCTGTTCTCGCTGATGGCCATTGCGCTGCTGATAGGCGCGCGTGCAGGCTATCGCCGCTTCGGCGGTGACACGATCTTCATCGACATCGCGATTCCGATGCTCGTCGCGCTCGCCGCGATCCGCATCACCGTCTACGTCATGCGCAAGATCTTCGCCGACCGCGCCTGGCTCGGGACTTCGGAGTGGGCGATCGCCTTCACCATGTGGGCCTTCGTCGTGCTCCATTTCGTCGGCGCGCTGCCGGAGATCCGCAGGGAACTCGACGGCATCGTCATCCCGCTCGGCCAGTCCTCGGTTTCGCTGCTGACCATCGGCACTGGCATGGTCGCCATCATCTTCACGCTGATCGTCACGCTGTGGCTGTCCGGCATGGTCGAGCAGAAGGTGATGGGCAATGCATCGTTGGACACCAGCACCAAGGCCGTGCTGGCCAAGGTGGTGCGGGCGGTGCTGCTGGTCGTCGGCGTAATGGTGGCGCTGAATGCCATCGGTTTCGATCTGACGCTGCTCGCCGTGTTCGGCGGCGCGCTTGGCGTGGGCATCGGCCTCGGCCTGCAGAAGCTCGCCGCCAACTACATCTCGGGCTTCGTCATCCTGCTCGACCGCTCGATCCGGCTGGGCGACATGATCACCGTCGACAACCGCTATGGCGTCGTCGCGCGCGTGACCTCGCGCTACGTCGTCGTGCGCAGCCTGGACGGCATCGAGGCGATCGTTCCCAACGAGACGCTGGTGACGACCACGGTGCTCAACCACTCGTCGACCACGCCCGAGGTGCGCATGGCCGTGACCGTGCAGATCTCCTACGACAGCGACGTCGATCTGGCGCTGCGCCTGATGGAGGAGGCGGCGCGCGCCGAGCCGCGCGTGGTGACCGGGCCGTTCGCGCCGACTGCCTTCATGATGGGTTTCGCCGACAGCGGCATCAACCTCGAACTCGGCGTCTGGCTGCGCGACCCGGAGAGCGGCCTGCTCGCGCTGCGCAGCGCGATCAACCGCCGCATCTTCGCGTCCTTCCGCGCCAACGGCGTGGTCATTCCCTATCCCCGTCGCGAAGTTCAGTTGCTGGGCGCCGCAGCTGCGCCGACGCCGTCCGGGCCTGGCTGAGGCTCAGACGGAACTGCGCGTCCTGCGGCCGCGCCGCGACGGCGCGCTCGAGCAGTTCGACCGCCTCGCCGGCCCTCCCGCGCTGAAGGCAGGCGAGACCACGATTGTGCAGCGCTAGGGGATGTCCGGGCTGCAGCGCCAGCGCGGCGCGGTACTCGCGGTCGGCGGCCACGAGCTCGCCGCGACGATGCAAGCCGACTCCACGCGCGACGTACTCGTCGGGGGTAGGCGGACTCCACCGCGGCTCCAGCAGCGACGGCGCGCCCGGCGCGCCATGACAGGCGGCGTAGAGCGCGCCGCTTCCGCAGAGGCACGGGTCGTCGCCCTGCACGGCGGCGATGCGGGCGAGTTGCGCCTCCGCGTCGTCGACGATGGCGCGCACTTCATCGCTGCCCGGCAGGGCGGCGAGAATCCTGCGGCCGATGGCTGCGCCAGGCAGCCACAGCCGATGAATCATGCAGTTGTGCAGCAGTTGCTCGAACTGCGGCGAGCGCGCCACGCTGTCCGGAAGAAGCTGCGGCAACCCAGCGAGTTCGACGGCCGGCATGACGCGCCAGAAGTTGAACAGGCCATGAAAACCGAATGGCTGGCCGACCGGGTAGTCGGCCTCGAAGGAAAACCTGTCGGCCAATGCCTCGCTGCCGAAACGAATGCCGTATTCGCGCTCCAGCAGCGGCCGGAAGGCGCGGCCGATGGTCACGTCCTCTGCTTCCACCAGTTCGATGCGCGGATCGAGCAAGGCCTCGAGGAGACGCCGCGAGCGAAGCGAGAACCCGCCGTTGCCGACCCGCATGTGGTCGTCGTGCCAGAACCAGGTGGCGCCCAGGTAATCGCATTCGAGAAACGCGGGTGTCCAGGCCTGCGGATTGACCACATGGCCGTCCCATTGCACCAGCAGCGCGTGCCCGGTGGTCACGTGCGGGAGCAGTTCCTTCAGAACGAAGCGCGAATACGCGTCCCGGGAGGCGATGGAACCGACGGCGACCACCTCGACGCCGGGAGGCGTGTCGATGCCTTCCGGAAGCCTGTCCGTCAACAGCAGCGCACGGGAATAGCGGATATGCGCACAGGATCGGGCGAGCGCGCGCAGCGCCAGCCGATGGTTGGCGGTATCGATGCAGACCAACGTGACATCCGGCAACTCCAGCATCGGGCAACGTTCCCTGTGATCGCAGAACCGGCAGGCCGGTCTACGGTCGAATGGCCGACACCTGCGATTTTCTCCGCAAATGCGCTGTCTGGGACCTGCGGTTTGGGTTTTCCCTGGTCCGGACCGCCTGGCCGCGGAAATTCATTAGAGTTGGTCACCCAGGCCGCTGTCGCGTAAAATGGTCCGGTTAAGCGGCGCCATATTGGCGGAAGCGGTGCCGCGCAGCCACAATATATAGGATTATCAATGAGTTATGATTTTCTCAGTCTTGCGTCCCACGGCCTGATCGACCTTCCCTGGTGGGGCTATGTGGTCGTCACGCTGGCGCTTACGCACGTGACGATTGCAGCGGTGACCATTTACCTGCATCGCAGCCAGGCGCACAAGGCGCTGGACCTGCACCCGTCGGTCGCGCACTTCTTCCGCTTCTGGCTGTGGCTGACGACCGGCATGCAGACCAAGGATTGGGTAGCGATCCATCGCAAGCACCACGCCAAGGTCGAGACTCCGGACGATCCGCACAGCCCGCAGACCCGCGGCATCAAGACGGTGTTCTGGCAAGGCTCCGAACTCTACCGCGCCGAAGCGAAGGTGCAGGAGACGCTGGAAAAGTACGGCCACGGCACGCCGGACGACTGGATCGAGCGCAACCTCTATTCGCGCTTCACCTTCCAGGGCGTGGGCCTGATGCTGGTCGTCAACTTGGCGCTGTTCGGACCGATCGGCGCCACCATCTGGGCGGTGCAGATGATGTGGATCCCGGTGACCGCGGCCGGCGTCATCAACGGCATCGGCCACTACTGGGGCTACCGCAATTTCGCCAGCGCCGACGCGTCGACCAACATCGTGCCCTGGGGCATCCTGATCGGCGGCGAGGAACTGCACAACAACCATCACGCCTACGGGACGTCGGCGAAGCTGTCGTCGCAATGGTGGGAGTTCGACATCGGCTGGATGTACATCCGCATGCTGGCGGCGTTCCGGCTGGCCACGGTGCGCAAGGTGGCGCCGCAGGTGAAATTCGCGCGCGACAAGACCGCCCCCGATCTCGCCACGCTGCACGCCGTCATCACCCATCGCTATCACGTGGTGACCACCTACGCGAGTTCGCTCAAGGCGGCCTGCGTTGCCGAACTGGCGCATCTCAAGTCCAGGCCGCGCACGAACGGCGACCCCGACGTGCCCAGCGCGCGGAGCATCAAGCATTGGCTGCTCGCCGACCCTGCCAAGCTGACGGCGGCGGAACGCGCGAAACTCGACGAGGCGCTCGCCCGCAGCCGTGCGCTGGCGACCATCTACGCCATGCGGCAGGAACTGTCGACGCTGTGGGAGCGCTCGACCGAATCGTCCGAGCAACTTCTGGCGCGCCTGCAGGACTGGTGCAAGCGGGCCGAAGCATCGGGCATCGCCCCTCTTGCCCAGTTTTCGCTGCAGTTGAAGCGTTACGCGTAGGGCGCGTTACCGCCTCCCGGAGAAACCCGCCGGACGGCGGGTTTTTTCATGGCTCGGGCGCAGCGCAGTTCCCGACGAGGCACTCAGATGCCGAACGAGGCCTCGCGTCCCCGCGCCGTGCGCCGGATGCGGTAGACACCGGCCGGCGGAAGATTGCGGCCGACGCGGCCCACGCGCCGCGCCTCCAGTCCCAGCCGCTCGAGCATCGGCCGCGGAACGGGACAGAACGGGCCATAGGTGAACTGGTAAAAAGCGCCGTCCGGACGCACATGGCCGAATACGCCGGCAAGCAGGCCGTAGACCTGTCGCCGGGGCATGGTCAGCAGCGGCAGGCCGCTGACCACCGCGCCTGCCCGCAGATTGTCGAACAGCGGCATGCGCGCCAGACGCGAAGCATCGGCGCAGACGATCCGCGCCTCCGGAAAGCGCTTTCGCAGCAGTTGCGCGAAATGGGTGCTGCATTCGACCAGCGTCAGGTCCCGTTGCCGCACGCCGCGGGCGAGCAAGGCATGCGTGACGGCACCGGTGCCCGGACCCAGTTCGATCACCGGCCCGGAGGCCGACGAGATCTCCCGTGTCAGCAGCTCGGCGAGCAACGGCCCCGAGGGCGCGATGGCCGCAACCCGGAGCGGATTCGAGACCCAAGCGCGAAGAAACGGCAGTGCGTCGGAAAGCGCCATCGATGGGTGAGATTGCGGCGGGTGGACCGAGAGGGACCTTGATCGTAGAAGAAGCCGAAGCAAACGTCAAAGTCGCGATTTCGCCCCTTTTGCAACGACTTGAACGCACGCCGTCGCGTCGGACGCCGCTGGCCTTGTCACCGGCAGCGTCGCGCGCCGACAATCAGTCACGGACCGCTTGACGACCGGCACGACAGTTGCATGGTATGTCGACCGACCATTCGGGAATTGACCGGCATCAGGAAAGCACAGGAAATGGGCTTGTTTTCGCGTTTGCGTTCCAGGGTTGCGCCAGCTCATGTTGGCAGCGTTCGACCTGCGCCCCGGCGGCGCCAGGGAGTCTCCCCGGAAGACAACGGACTGGCGAAAAAAAACCCGCCGGCAGCGGGTTGTCTTTCGGAAATCGAAGCCTATTTCAGCTTCATTTCCTTGTAGATGACGTGCTTGCGGGCGACGGGATCGAATTTCTTGATCTCCATCTTTTCCGGCATCAGCTTCTTGTTCTTGGACGTCGTGTAGAAGTGGCCGGTGCCGGCCGAGCTTTCGAGCTTGATCTTTTCGCGCATGGTGGTCTCCTAGATCCGTTCGCCCTTGGCGCGCAGGTCGGCCAGGACGACGTCGATGCCGTTCTTGTCGATGGTGCGCAGCGCGTTGGTCGTCAACCGGAGGTTGATCCAGCGGTTCTCGCTCTCGACCCAGAAGCGACGGCGTTGCAGATTGGGCAGGAAACGCCGCTTGGTCCTGTTGTTGGCGTGCGAAACGTTGTTGCCCACCATCGGGGCCTTGCCAGTGACTTGACAGACTCGAGCCATCGCTCGCTCCTCGGTTCGGGTGCTCACCGGCCGCACCAACTGGGGCAGGCCGGAAAAGGGTTCGGAAAGCCAAATATTATCTCCCGAAATGGGGTTTGGATCAAGCCCTTATGAATCAGTGACTTGTGGGCCCGCAGCGGTGGCCGGCAGGCCGGATCTGCGCGGAATCGGGGAACGGCTCCCGACCAACCTACAACAGTCCCCGCTCGGCAAAGGAGACCACCCGCGAGCCGGCAACGACGAAATGGTCCAGCGTACGGATGTCCACCAGCGCCAACGCCTGCTTCAGCGCGGTTGTCAGCAATTCGTCGGCGCGCGAAGGCTCGGCCACGCCGCTGGGATGGTTGTGGGCGAAGATGACGCCGGCGGCATTGTGGGCGAGCGCCGCCTTGACCACCTCGCGCGGATAGACGCTGGTCTGCGCCAAGCGTGCCGCGGAACAGCTCGCGCGCCGCCAGCAGGCGATTCTGGCTGTCGAGGAACAGCGCCATGAACGCCTCGTGGGGCAAAGGCGCCAGCGTCAGCCGCAGGTAGTCGCGCACGGCGTCGGGCGAGGCCAGCGCGCCACGCGCGGCGACCTCCTCCAGCATGGCGCGGCGCACGAACTCGCCCATCGCCTTGAATTCCGCCGCCCGCGCCGGACCGACGCCCCGCTGCGCCCGGATGTCGGCGGTGCCCGCCGCGAGCAGCGCCGCAACGCCGCCGAAGCCCGCCAGCAGGTCGCGGGCGAGTTCCAGCGCCGGCCGGCCGGGTGCGCCGGTGCGCAGCATCACCGCCAGCAGTTCGGCGTCGGTGAGCGCTCCGGCGCCCATCGCCAGCAGGCGCTCCCTCGGCCTTTCGGCGCGGGCGTGCATCGCTGCATCCATGACGGGCCTCCTTTCGCCGCCCTCACCCGCCACCGGATGAGCCACGGCGCCGAGGAGTGTAAACTTTGCCGCGCACGCCTTCGCATCGACCGAACAGACGACCGTGACCATGGACGCCGCAGTCTCCGCCAGCACCGCCACGGGCCTCGTGCGCGTGGTGCTGGGCGTCACCGGCGGCATCGCCGCGTACAAGGCCGCCGAACTGACCCGCCTGCTGGTCAAGGCCGGCGTCGCGATCGACGTGGTGATGACCGAGGCGGCGATGCATTTCGTGACCTCGACCACGTTCCAGGCGCTGTCCGGGCGCCCGGTACTGACCGACCTTTGGCAGTCCGGCGCCGGCAACGCGATGGGCCACATCGCCATCTCGCGCGGCGCCGACGCCATCGTCGTTGCGCCTGCCACCGCGGATTTCATCGCCAAGCTCGCGCAGGGGCGCGCCGACGACCTCTTGTCGACGCTGTGCCTCGCACGCGAATGCCCGCTGCTGGTCGCGCCGGCGATGAACCGGCAGATGTGGGCCAACGCGGCCACGCAGCGCAACGTCGATCAACTCGCCGCCGATGGCGTCGCCATCCTCGGCCCCGATACCGGCGAACTCGCCTGCAACGAACATGGCGAAGGCCGGATGCTGGAGGCGGCCGACCTGTTCGCGGCGCTGGTAGCCTTCCGCCAGCCGAAGGTTCTCGCCGGCCGGCGCGTGCTGCTGACGGCGGGTCCCACGTTCGAGGCGATCGACCCGGTGCGCGGCATCACCAATGCGAGTTCGGGCAAGATGGGCTTCGCGCTGGCGCAGGCCGCGGCCGAGGCGGGTGCCGTCGTCACGCTGGTCGCCGGGCCGTCGGCGTTGCCCACGCCGCACGCGGTCGAGCGCGTCGATGTCCGCAGCGCGGCGCAGATGGCCGACAGCGGTCATGGCGCGCGTCGACGCAAACGACGTGTTCATCGCCGTTGCCGCCGTTTCCGACTACGCGCCGCAGACCATGTACGAGCAAAAGCTGAAGAAGACCGGCGAGCCGCTGACCCTGACGCTGGCACCGACCGTAGACATTCTCGCGACCGTCGCCGCCCTGCCGAAGGCGCCCTTCTGCGTCGGCTTCGCGGCCGAAAGCCACGACGTCGAGCGCCTGGCCGAGGAAAAGCGCAAGCGCAAGAATTTGCCGCTTCTGGTCGCCAACCGCGTCCAGGACGCGCTGGGCAGCGACGACAATGAAGTCACGCTGCTCGACGACCGCGGCGCGCATCCGCTGCCGCGCATGGACAAGCTGGCACTCGCGCGGCGGCTGGTGGCCGAGATCGCGCGCCGGCTGTCGCCGGCTTGAAGTCCGCAGCCATGGCGACGACCATCGCGCTGCGCGTCCTCGACGAGCGCATCCGTCCCCACCTGCCGGCCTACGCCACGCCCGGCTCGGCCGGCCTCGACCTGCGCGCCTGCCTCGACGCGCCGCTCGAGCTCGCGCCGGGGCGGACCGAACTGGTACCCACCGGCATCGCCATCCACATCGCCGATTCGGGGCTGGCCGCGATGATCCTGCCGCGCTCGGGGCTGGGCCACAAGCACGGCATCGTGCTGGGCAACCTGGTCGGGCTGATCGACTCCGATTATCAGGGGCAACTGATGGTCAGTTGCTGGAATCGCGGCGATACCGCGTTCACGCTGAATCCGCTCGACCGCCTGGCACAGCTGGTCATCGTGCCGGTGGTGCGCGCGGCCTTTGAAATCGTCGCCGATTTTGCCGCCAGCGATCGGGCGGCCGGCGGGTTCGGCAGCACGGGGCGATGAGCGCGAATTCCAAACCGCAGGCGGAGACGCCGCCAGGCCCGACCGGCGGAGCCGACGAGGATCCGGCACTGGTCTGGAAACTGTTGTCGTCGGCCAGCGGATCGCACCTGTATTTCCTGAACCCCGACCACGTCCAGGCCGGACTGCTCGACCTGGTCGAGCGCGCACCGCGGCTGGCGCTGGACGTCGGCTGCTACTGCGGCGCCACCGGCGAGACCATCAAGCGCCGCTGGCCCGGCGCGAAGGTCATCGGCATCGAGCCGCTGGCCGAGGCCGCGGCGCTTGCCGTCCCGCGCATCGACCAGGTGATCACCGGTACGCTGGAATCGGTCGACTTCGCGCAGGCGGGCATCGAGCCGGGAAGCATCGACACCATCATCCTGGCGGACGTCCTGGAGCACATCTTCAATCCGTGGCAGGCGCTGCTCACGCTGCGGCCGCTGCTCTCCGACGACGGTGTGGTGCTGGCGAGCATCCCCAACGTGCGCAACCTCGGACTCATCCACAGCCTGGTCGGCGGCAGCTGGACCTATCAGGGCGGCGGGCTGCTCGATATCACGCACATCCGTTTTTTCACGCTCCGGGAAATCCACGCCATGTTCGCGCAGACCGGTTATGCGGTCACGGCCGTCGAGCACAATGTCGATCCGGCGTTGCGGCCGATCTGGGACATCGACCCGGCGCAGGGGAAAGCCAATGTGCAGATCGGCTCGCTGGCGCTGAACGACCTCTCGCCGGCGGACCGGAAGGAACTCGCCACGCTGCAGTTCTACGTCCGCGCGGTCAGGTCGGGCTGACCGGTCAGGCACGCGCCAGACCACCGCAAGCCATCCCGATCGCCGGTCAGGACAATAGTGATGCGCGCGCCGGAATCCGCCGAAGCGAAACGGCTGTGCGACGAGGGCTATGCGCTGCTCGAAGCCGGCAGCTTCGACGCCGCGCATGCGGCGCTGTCCCGCGCCAGGTCCCTGGCGCCCGACAGCACGCTGGTCCATTTCCGCCTGGCGCTTCTGTTCGTCGACACCGCGCGGCCGGGCGACGCGCTCGCCTGTCTCGACGCCGCTCTGGCGCTGGAGCCGGACAGCGCGCGCGTGCATAACAACCGCGGTTCCGCGCTGCAGATGATCGGCCGCCTGGGCGACGCCGAGCGCGCCTTCACGCGCGCGCTCGAACTCGATCCAGACCTCGAGCAGCCCTACCTGAACCTCGGCCATCTGCTGGAGAAACAGAGTCGGTCCGACGACGCGGCCAGGCTCTACGAGCGAGCGATCGCCCGCGGACTCGACCCGACCAGCTTCGGCCACCACCTCGCCGCGGTGCTGGGCAGATCGACCGATCGGGCGCCCGACCGCTGGGTGCGCGCCACCTTCGACAATTTCGCGCCGACCTTCGATACGCGGCTGCAGGCGCTGGGGTACGACGTGCCGCGAAGGCTCGCAGCGATGCTCGACGCACATGCGCCAGGCCCGCTCCACATGCTTGACCTGGGCTGCGGCACCGGCATGTGCGGCCGCGCGCTGGCGACGCACAAGGGAAGGCTCACCGGCGTCGACCTCTCCGGGAAAATGCTCGTCATGGCGCGCCGGCATGGCGTCTACGACGAATTGCACGAAAGCGAGGTCGGCGCCTGGCTGGCGACGGCCCCCCCTGCGGGTTTCGACCTGGTGATCGCCGCCGATGTGTTCATCTACATCGGCGCGCTCGAAACGGTATTCCTCGACGTGGCGCGCATCCTGCGCCCGGGCGGCTGGTTCGCGTTCAGCACCGAGGAATGCGCGGACGGCGACCACGCGCTGCTGTCAACCGGGCGTTATGCGCAGTCGCAACGCTACATCAGGCGCCTGGCCGAGGCCGCGTTCACCGTGTCGGTCGCCGAGCCGGCGGTGATCCGCAAGGAATCCGAAGCTGCGCTGCCCGGACGGCTGTACCTGCTGCGGCGCAGGACGGCGTATTGAGCGGATCGGGAAACGGAGGCGGTGGGCCTCCGGCGCCACGAAGTGCAATCGGATGGCCGGCCTGCCGGGGGTAGCGCAGGAATCCTCGCCTGGCCATCAGGGTGCTGCCGGCGATACGACGTCAGCGCTGCCTTTGGGCAATATAGAAGTAACTTTTCATCCCGCTTCCACAGCTTTCATCGTCCTGCACAAGGAGAATTCTGCAGCCACAGCGCTCCAGGTGCGATTCCAGTTCCGCACGGGGATAGGTGTGTATTTCCATTGTGGCTGGACCGGAATCGGTCATGAGTTCGACCGAGAAGTTCGGTTCTCCTCCGTCGAGAGGATGCGAGGGAGTCTGAAAACAGAGGTGGCCGCCCGGACGCACGATGCGACTGAACTCTCTCAGATATTTCTCCTGCATGGCCTTCGGAATGTGCTGCAACACAATAAAACTGTAGACAAGATCTGCCGACGATGTTGCGAGGGGGATATTCTGCTCGTTGCCCAATACAAACGTGATTGCAGCCGATTGAGTGTTGTACCGCTCGGCGAGTTCCAGCATGTGGGGCGAAATGTCGACACCGACAACCCGCGAGAATCGCCGGGCAAGCCAATGCGATACCCGTCCCACACCGCAGCCAAAATCGACGGCAACGCCGTTGTTGATCTGGACGCCGAGGCTCTCGACCGTCTTGAGGCGCGCAAGAACGTCCGCACCGGTGGCAAAGAACTCTTCGCGATCCCACTTCCCGCCGATCTTCGCCGGGTCGGTAAGAATGGTCCACATCGCGTCGAACTTGGCGAGTCGGTCCCAGTTTTCCAAAGTAGACACGCGCGGGGCGGGCGTCTCGTATTCCTTCCGGGCCGGTGTCTGTGCATGGCCCCAGAACTTGTACTGAAATGAATACTTCATCGGTTATTGCCTCGGCGTCATCCCGACTTGCGCGCGGTCATGGCGATCCGGTACTCGCGGATGAAGTTGTTCCGCTCCAGGCTCATGGTCTGGATGTCGTCCGCGGTCAGCTGGCCGGTGCCGTATTGCGTCGCGTAGGGTTCGGCAAGAACGAAATCGTAGCGGGCGATCGCAAAATCGACGCCGAGGTAATGCGCCAGAGGCGTGTTGGATGCCCCCATCTGCTGCCATTGGTCGTTGATCCTGCGGTCGAAAAGCAGCAGCAGCTGCGGCGTGATGATGCGGACGTGGGTCGGGTCGTTCAGGAAATCGTCGTGCCGCGGGTGCGGGACGTCGATCTGGATCTCGGCGCCATCGCGGCAGATGCGGTAGAGCTCCTTCATCATGCCCAGAAAAACGCGCGTGTCCTGCCCCAGGTGCTCCAGCGAATGATGAAAGACCACCCGCTCGGCGGAATCATCCGGCCACGGCCAGGGCAGCGCCTCGAGATCGCAGACGAGGTCGGGGCTGCATTCCGGAAAAAGATCGACGTTCAGGTGTCCGTCGAGCTTGTTGTGCCCACAGCCCAGGTTGAGTTTCATCGCTGCTTCCACCCGACAGTCGCCACGACCGGAGAAACCCTCTCGCAGCCGGTCGCAGATCGACTCCGTTCCGATCCACGATGCAACGCCACGCCGGCGCCTACTTCAACGCAAGGCGGGTGACGATCTCCTTGGTGGCGCTCTCGGCGAAATCGTCGCTGTACCCCAGTTCCTTGAGTTTCCACTTGAATACGTTGCCCAGCTTCGCCTTCTTGTAGATGCCGAGCTTGTTTTCCTGGTGGTAACGCAGGGCGCGCGCCGAGAGCCCGTCCAGGATGACCTTGATCTGATGCGTCGCGCCGGTGTCGGTCCGCGCCTCGGAGGCCGGCGGATAGCGGCGACCGAGATCGGTCGCCAGACCGATGGCGAAATCCTCGAGCTCCTTGGTATCGAACATCTTCAGTATGGCCATGCTATTACCGCCCGACATTGATCACCGTTCGTTGCCGCCGGTCGCGGCACCACCTGATCCAGCTTCCGAGAGCATCATAGCTCGACGCAACCGGGGAGCGCCACATCGACGTCCACCTCTTCCGGAAACGCGAGCACCGCGAGGGCAGCGCGGCCGGCGAAGATGTCCTCCGCCCGCCGATAGTAATTCCGCGAATCGAACAGCGTGCTCTGGTGCCGCCAGCAGCGATATCCAAAGGACTTTGCGGCCAGCGCCACCTGCGCCAACGCCGCGTCGTCGCCGCATGCCAGCCACAACGCCGGACGCAGCCGCCACAGGGTATCGGCAGCGCCACCGAGCACCGGCAGCGGATCCTCGCCGGCAGCGACTTTCAACCAGTCCAGACGTGGCAACCGCAGGCTGTCGACGGTTTCGCCGTCCGCATCCGATCCGCCGAGGGCGCCGCGCAGCAGGGTCACATTGGCGATGCGGTTCGCCGCGATGTTCTGCCGCAATATCCGCTGCTGAACCGGTCGCGGCTCGCAGAGCATCAGGTGGCCTTCATCGCCGAGCGCCCTGCCCAGCCAAAGCGCATGAGTGCCGACGCCTGCTCCCACTTCGAGCACGGTCGACCCGGTTCGCAGCAGCGTCGCGAGCAGATCGAGTTGCGCCTGCAGCCATTCGCCGTACCAGCCAAGCGCAATGCCTTCGTCGCCTGCATCCGGCAGGTACTGCAGAATGCCGTGCCGCGCCTCGGCCACGGCGCCGAGGCCGCAACGATGTCCCGGACCGGGCTCGGGCCGCGTCTTCGGCAACTGCATCGGCGAGGGCGTCGCCGTCGCGTGTTTCGGCGGCCGCGGCAGCGACGACGCAGCCCCGTCCCTCAGCACGCGTTCGAGCGCCGCCTTCATCTGCTCGACCACCGGCCCCCACGCGCCGCGTTCCGGCTGCCGAAACAACCGCATCGTCGGATACCAGGGACTGTCGTCGCGATCGTCGAGCCAGGTCCAGTGCGGGATCCTGGGCAACAGCAGCCAGACCGGCTTGCCCAGCGCTCCCGCCAGATGCGCGATGCTCGTATCGACGCTGATGACCAGGTCGAGCGCGTCGACCAGCGCGGCCGTCCCGGCCATGTCGTTGCGCTGTTCGAGCAACGCCAGCGGCACGTCCGCGTCGGCATCTCCGGTCGCCAGCGATTCTCCCGCCCGCTGCAGCGAAAACCAGCGCAGGCCGGGAATCTCGAACAGCGGCGCGAGGGCTTCGAGAGGGCAGGCGCGGCGAAGGTTATAGGCGTTCGCAGCCGAGCCGGACCAGATCAGGCCGACCGTGAGCTTTCCCGCGGCCTCGCGCTCCACTGCGGCGCGCGCATCGCGCAGGCGTTCGGGATCCGAAGACAGATAGGGCACCTGCGCCGGAATCGAATCCAGGTCGGTCCCGAAGATCTTCGGCAGGCTCAGGAGATGCACGTAGAAATCGAAATCGGGTGACGCCTCGCCCGGCCCGAGCAGCCGATCGACTCCCGGAACGCCATGCATCAGTTTGCCCAGCGCCTTGCCCGTCACCAGGAATACGGTGGCGCCCAGCGCCTTCACCATGCGCGCGTAGCGCACGTACTGGATGACGTCGCCCATGCCCTGTTCGACGTGCAGCAGGATGGTCTTGCCCTGCAGGTCCTGCCCGGTCCAGACCGGGCGTCCGAATTGCGGGCGCAACGACAGCTGCGGCTCGGCAAGCCAGCGGAAGTCGAAGTATTGCCAGGCATCGGCGAGCCGCCCATCCGCCAGCAGCGACGTGGCGTAGGTGAAGTACCCGCGTGCCGACGGCCGCTGCGCCAGGTGGCGCTCGCAGAGTTCGATCGTCTCGCGCTTGCGGCCGAGATTGTGCAGCGTGATCGCCTGGTCGACGAAAATGTCGACGTCGCGGTCTTCCGGCCGCTCAAGTTGGCGCGCACGCTCGAAAGCCTCCAACGCCTCGACGACCTTCCCCTGCCGGTCCATGGCGACGCCCAGATGCACCCAGGCGACGGCACTGGTTTCGGCCAGGCCGACGGCATGGCGAAAGTGCTCTTCCGCCGCCGCATGGTCGCCACGCTCGATCAGGCAGTTGCCCAGCGCGATCCGCAGTCCGTCGTCGTCGGGGCGTTCGCGCAACGCGCCCTGCCAGTCGCCGCCGCGCCTCGTCCTCGCGCTTTTGCCCGATCAGCGACGTGGCCAGCGCGCATTGCGCTTCCGACCAGCAGGTACCCGAGCGCAGTGCCTGCTCCAGCCACGGTTCCGCCTCCTTGGCGCGTCCGGTCTGCAACAGCGCGAGTCCGAGCTGCAGCATCTGGTCGCCGTTCCGGGCGCCCTTGGCCTCCGCGTGCAGGAAGGCGCCCTGCGCTTCCCAGGTCCGTCCCCAGTCCAGCAGCGTCTTGCCCCGAGCGAACCACAACGCCGCGTCGTCGGGCGCCAGCGCCAACGCCGCATCGAGCAGCGCAAGCGCGTCACCGTAGCGTCCTGCCGCGGTGCGCTCACCCGCCTGCGCGACGGCGTCCCCGGCACCTCGGCCCCCCGAAAGCTGCCGTCCGGCGTTGCGAACGTCGCCTGTCGGCGCGCTGGTCGCCGAGCCGCGCGCATCGCTCGCGGATGCGCCGGGATTCGATCCCGAACCGAACAGGCGCTTCAGCAGTGACACCGCACGCCCTTCGCGTCGGCAGCCGGGCCTGCCACGATGCTTTCAAGTCGACCGGTCATGGCAACGCGACGCAACCGGTGGGCGGAACGTCGACCTCAACCTCTTCCGGGAACGCCAGCAGCGACAGGGCCGTACGTCCCGCAAAGATGTCGTTGCCGCGCCGGTTGAAATTGGCCGCGTTGAACAGCGCGCACTCGTGCCGCCAGCAGCGATAGCCATGCACCTTTGCGACACCGGCGAGCCGGTCGATTTCCGCCGCATCGGCCGCGGCCAGGAACAACGCCGGGCGCAGGCGCCACAGCGTGTCCGCTGCACCGGCGAGCACCTCCGAAGCGGCGATGCCGTCCGCGACCTTGAGCCAATCCAGCCGGGCGAGTCGCAATTCGTCGAGCGACTCGGATGCCGGCGCGCCGGACGTCGCGTCCGCGGCCACCCGCGGGTTACCGTCGGCGGTCACGGCGCCCGGCCCGAGCCGGCGGCGCATGATGGTCACGGCAGCCACATCGTTGGCGGCCAGATTCTGGCGCAGCAGCCGCGGCAGGCGGTCGCGCCATTCGTAGACGAACAGATGTCCCCCGTCGCCGAGAATTCGCGCCAGCAATGCCGCGTGCGCGCCGACCCCCGCGCCGGCTTCGAGCAGCGTCGACCCGGGCCGGATCAGTTCGGCGAGCAGGTCCAGCTGCGGCTGCAGCCATTCGCCGTACCAGCCGACCGAGTCGCCGACGCCGTCGTCGCCCGGGAAGAATTCGAGCGTGCCGGCACGCACCTGCGCGACCGCCGAATGGCCCGGCCGGAAGCCTGGCGCCTCGGCGGGCTTCGTTACGTTGGGCAGTGCACGAACGATGGGCGCAGGAATGGTCGACGGTGGCGCGCCCGTACGTACCCGATCCTCGAGCGCGGCCATGATGCGATCCACGACATCCGCCCAATCCCCTCGCCTGGTCTGGCGGAACAACCGTGCCGTGGGATACCAGGGACTGTCGGTTCGCTCCGTAAGCCAGCGCCAGTCCGCCGCACGGTGCAGCGGGACCCACAGCGGCTTCCCCAGCGCACCGGCAAGGTGGGCAACCGACGTGCAGACGGAGATGACCAGATCCATCTGGCCGATGGCGGCCGCCGTGTCGGCGAAATCGGCAAGCTCCGGACCGAGATCGACCAGGTCCAGACCCGGCGGCGGCGTGCGCGCATCCCGCTCGCGCGCGCCTTTTTGCAGCGAATAGAAGCGCACGCCGGACACCCTGCCAAGCGGTGCCAGCATCGCCAGCGGCAACGAGCGATAGCGATCCTCCAGGTTGACCGGATTGCCGCCCCAGACCAGGCCAACCTTGAACACCCGCTGCTCGGTGGCGAAGCGTGCCGCCCAGCGCTGCGCGCGTCCGGGCCCGACGTCCAGGTAGGGAACGGCGGCAGGGACCGTTGCCAGGTCGGTCCCGAACACCCGCGGCAGGCTGAGCAGCGAGATGTAATAGTCGAATGCCGGCAAGGCATCTTCGCGCGACAGGTCCACGACCCGGTCGACACCGTGCATGCCCTGCGCGAGTTGCATGAGCTCGGGCGGGACGGCCAGAATGACCGTGGCGCCCAACGCCTTGACCAGCGGCGCATAGCGGACGAACTGGATGGTGTCGCCCATGCCCTGCTCGGCGCGCAGAAGAATCGTCCTGCCGGTCAGGTCCTGCCCGTCCCACACCGGCGTCGCCAACCGATACGGCGCCCGGCGCGCAAGAAAAAACCCGGTCATCCAGCGCGATTCGTTCTGCTGCCAGCCTTCCGGCAGGCGGCCCAGCGCAAGCAGCATCTGCGCGCGCAGCATCTGCGCTTCCGCGCCCTGCCGCCGCTGCAGGTTGGGTTCGAGCAGCGCAAGCGCGTCGGCGAATCGCCCGGCATCGCGCAGGCTGCCGGCCAGGCCAAGATAGGCGTCGACATCCTCGTCCTGCGCCTGTTCGAGCTGTGCCGCCCGTTGGTGCGCGGCAAGACCCTCGGTGCCGCGATCCTGGCGATCGAGCGCGACGCCCAGGAACATCCAGGCGACCGCGCGCTCGCCGTCGATCGCGACCGCGCGGCGAAAGCTCCTCTCCGCCGCAGCAGGATTGCGACGGTCGAGTTCGCAGCTGCCCAGCCCCATTGCGGCGTCGAAGTCGTCGGGCTGCTGCACCAGGATCCGGCCATACGCGGCGGCGGCCTCGTCCAGCCGGTCCTGCCGGTGCAGCACGGCCGCGAGCCCTGCGCCATAGGCGCCAGAGGAAGGATCGCCGGCCATCGCCTTGCGCATCCACACTTCGGCATCCTTCAGGTTGCCCAGATGCAGCATGGCGCCGGCCAGCTTTGCACAGTACTCGGGGCGCTGCTGCGAAAGCTCCGGCAGCAAAGCCAGACCGGCGCGCGCTTCGTGGTACCGGCCCCAGGCGAGCAGCGTCGCCACCCGTGCCAGCTGCAACTGCGCGTCGTCGGGACGTACGGACAGCGCGGCGTCGAGGGCGGCAAGCGCTGCCGGCAGGCGGCCGGAGGCGACGTGCCGCTCGCTGGTCGCGACCACCTCCGTCGGGTCCGCAGGCGCTGCGACGGGAGCGACCTTGCCCGATTCCGGCGGATCGGTGGTCCTGGCGCCAAGCAGCCTTCGCAGCAGTTGCATGGTCACGAGGTTACATCAATACGCGAGGTCGGCAGTTCGAGCGATTGAAGCATTGCAGGTGGACCTGGGAGCGCAACCTGCCGGCCGAGCGTCCAAGAAAAACGGGCCGCGAAGGCGGCCCGTCGGTGAAAAACGTGGAGCAAGTCTTACGCGCGGCAGGAACCCGGCACGTACTTGTCGACCGAACCGCGGCAGGTCCACGACGCGATGGCGTTGTTGACCAGCGCGCCCGGGGTCAGCGTGACCGTCATGCCGGTCGCACCGCCAAGCGCGGCGTCGCCGCTCATCACCACCGTGATCACGCCGGCGGCGACGTTCAGCGAAGCCACGTACTTGGTGGCCACCGACTGGCAACCCGACGCCGCGAGGTCGGCCGGCAGGGCGCCGTTGGACGCCGTGTACTCGGCCACCGCCGCCTTGCAACCGCCAGCAGCCGCGATGCCTTCCGACACCCGCGCGCGAATCGTGTAGTCCTGATACGCCGGCAGCGCGATGGCCGCCAGGATGCCGATGATGGCGACGACGATCATCAGTTCGATGAGCGTGAAGCCTTTTTGAATCCGTTTCATTGTAAGTCTCCTTGGTTGATGACGATCCCGATAACCCGGCACCCAGCGATGCTGTCACTAGCGGAGCAAGCGATATGCCAAAGTCATCAACGTCGCAACGGCGTCGAGCTCGTCGCCGTAAGTAATCTGAAATAACTATTGATTTTATTTTATCTCCGGACGAACGGTCGGCCGGTCGAAGACTGCACGCGACGGGAGGCCGGCCCCCGGAGCCGGCGTACTGCCCCTGTGCGGAAGCCGCAAAGTGACGCCCAGCGTCACCTGCCGGCCGGTCCTGCCGTCATGCCGGCAGCGACAGCTCCAGCCGGACGCCGGCGACCTCGAAGGTGTCGCCCGGATGCAGCGGCGCGCCCTCGACAGGCACCGCCGCGCCGTTGATGCGTGGCGGCAGACCGCCCTCGACGGGGATCAGCCGGAACCCGCCGGATTCCCTGCGAAGCAGCGCGACCTGGACGCCGACCCGCCCGACCGACAGTTCATCCTTGTGCATGGCCATGCTGCGCCCGAGGCTGGCACCCGACAGCACCCGCACGACCGGGACCGCGGGTCCTGCGGAAGCGGTTGCCGCGGGGGCCGGCGTGGCGGCAGGCTCCGCTGCCGGCGCCGTCGCGCCCTCGGTGGTCACGATTGCGCCAGCGCGTTCGCGGCGCCTTTCGGCGCGCCCCGGCGCGGCCGGCGGACGCTCGGCCGAACCAGCCGAAGGTGGCGCGGCCGGCGCGACCTCGCCCGGTGTGACGCCACCCTCGCCCATGTGCCGCTCGAGGTCGGCGAGCAACGGCGCGCCGGCACCACCGACCGCCGTCCGTGGCGCAGTGCCCAGCACGACTTTGGAGGCCAGCCGCGCAGGGGTCACCAGCTCGGTCAGGCCGCGAATCTGCTGGCGCAACATGTCCGCGGGCAGCGGCTCGACCGTGGCATCGTTGTCGGACAGATACGTGATGCGCTGCCGGCCGATGTCGATCTGGTCGTGGTCGCGCAGGAAGTGCTTTTGCGCCGGCTTGCCGTTGATGAGCGTGCCGTTGGTGCTGCCCAGATCCTCCAGGAAGGAATCGGCCAGGATGGTCACCACCGCAGCGTGTTCGCCGGACACGGCAGGAAAGGGCAGGCAGACGTCGTTGTCGGCGCGACGGCCGATGGTGATGCGCTCGCGGTCGAGCGGGACATCGAGCGTCGTTCCGTCCACGAGGAACAGCACGAGCTTGCCCATGTCTGGTCAGCCCTTCTTCTTCGCCAGCCAGCGTTGCGCCCAGCCGGTCGCTGGCAGGAACTCCGGAGTAACGCGCACCAGGATCACCGAAATGTTGTCGCGCCCGCCGTTCTGGTTGGCCAGTTCGATCAGGTCGGCGGCGGCCAGCGCCAGGTCCGAGCGCTTTTCGTCGACGACCGAATGGATCACCTCCGGGTCGACCATGTCGGTGAGCCCGTCGGAACACAGCAGATAGATGTCGTTGGCCTCGATCCGGTATTCGGAGATGTCGGTGGGCACGATGGCTTCGATGCCCAGCGCGCGGGTAACCAGGTTCTTGTTGAGCGAATAGCGCGCCTGCTCGGGCGTGAGCACGCCGCTGTCGATCTGCTCCTGCAGCAGCGAATGGTCGCGCGTCAGCTGCTCGAATTTCTCGCCACGCAGCCGGTAGCAGCGCGAATCGCCGATGTGGCCGATGGACACGCGATTGCCGCAGAAGACCGACGCAACGATCGTGGTGCCCATGCCCGCGCACTCGGGCCGCGCCTGCGCCGCCTCGTAAATGCCCTTGTTCGCCTGGGCGATCTGCTGCTGCAGCAGCAGCGCGCCGTGCGTCAGGCCGGTGGCGACGTCGATCTTCGACAGTTCGCGGCCGGACTTGAGCTCCGGCATCATGCCGTTGGTCACGACGCTGACGGCGATGCCGCTCGCGACCTCGCCGGCGCTGTAGCCGCCCATGCCGTCGGCCAGCACGGCGATGCCGGCCTCGCCGTCGACGAACACGGAATCTTCGTTGTGCGCGCGCACCATCCCCGGATGGGAGAGGCTGGCGACGTCGAGGGCGGCTTCGGGCATGACGGAGGTCGTGGTTGGTGCAGGAGGCCGAGTGTAGCGGTCCGGAGGTTCGCAGGCGAGCGGGCGGTCGTTGGCGGGGATCCCGACCCCGCCCTTCAGATCGCCGCCTTGAGCAGCTTGCCCATCTCGGCCGGATTGCGGGTGACCTTGATCCCCGAGGCCTCCATCACCTCGAGCTTTTCCTGCGCGGTCCCCTTCCCCCCGGAAATGATCGCGCCGGCGTGGCCCATGCGTTTGCCCGGCGGCGCCGTGACGCCGGCGATGAAGCCGACGATCGGCTTTTTCATGTGCGTCCTTGGCCCAGAGCGCGGCCTCCTCCTCGTCGCTGCCGCCGATCTCGCCGATCATCACCACCGCGTCGGTCTCCGGGTCGTCGTTGAACAGCTTGAGGACGTCGATGTGCTTCAGGCCGTTGACCGGGTCGCCGCCGATGCCCACCGCGGTCGACTGGCCCAGACCCAGGTCGGTCAGCTGCCCGACCGCCTCGTAGGTCAGCGTGCCCGAGCGCGACACCACGCCGATGCGGCCCTTCCTGTGGATGTGGCCCGGCATGATGCCGATCTTGATCTCGTCGGGGGTGATGACGCCGGGGCAGTTGGGCCCGAGCAGCAGCGTCTTTTTCCCGTGCATCCGGTGCCGGGTCGCGATCATGTCGCGCACCGGAATGCCCTCGGTGATGCAGATGACCAGCTCGAGCCCCGCCTCGACCGCCTCGTCGATCGCCGCCGCGGCGAAGGGCGGCGGCACGTAGATCACCGAGACCGTCGCGCCGGTGGCCTCCTTCGCCTCCTTCACCGTCGCGTAGATGGGAATGCCCTCGAAGTCCTCGCCCGGCTTCTTCGGATTGACGCCGGCGACGAAGCAGTTGCGCCCGTTGGCGTAGTCGCGGCACATCCGCGTGTGGAACTGGCCGGTCTTGCCGGTGATCCCCTGCGTGATGACCTTGCTGTTCTTGTTGATCAGGATCGCCATCGTCATTGCCCCTTCGTCGCGGCGACGACTTTTTCCGCCGCTTCCGCCATGTTGTTCGGCGGTGATGATCGGCAGTCCCGATTCCGCCAGGATCTTCCTGCCCATTTCGTCGTTGGTGCCCTTCATCCGCACCACCAGCGGCACCTTGAGCGACACCGCCTTCGACGCCGCGACCACGCCCTCGGCGATGGTGTCGCACTTCATGATGCCGCCGAAGATGTTGACCAGGATCGCCTTGAGGTTGGGATTGCGCAGCATGATCTTGAACGCCTCGGTCACCTTCTCCGCGGTCGCGCCGCCGCCGACGTCGAGGAAGTTGGCCGGCTCGCCGCCGTAGAGCTTGATGGTGTCCATGGTCGCCATCGCCAGTCCGGCGCCGTTGACCAGGCAGCCGATGTTGCCGTCGAGCGAGATGTACGACAGGTCGTACTTGGATGCCTCGATCTCGGCCGGGTCCTCCTCGTCGAGATCGCGCATCTCGACGATGTCCGGATGGCGGAACAGCGCGTTCGAATCGAAGTTGAGCTTGGCGTCGAGCGCGACGACGCTGCCGTCGCCGGTGACGACCAGCGGATTGATCTCGGCCAGCGACGCATCGGTCTCGACGAAGGCGCGGTAGAGGCCGAGCAGCATCGCCCGGGCCTGCGCGACGCTGCCTTCCGGCACGCCGATCTTCCGTGCCACGTCGTCGGCTTCCGCGTCCGTCAGTCCGCGCGCCGGGTCGATGAACACCTTGTGGATTTTTTCCGGCGTCGTCGCGGCGACGTGCTCGATGTCCATGCCGCCTTCGGAGCTGGCCATCAGCGCGACGCGCTGGGTGCCGCGGTCGACGACCATGCCGACGTAGAGTTCCTGCCTGATGTCGGCGCCCTCCTCGATCAGCAGCCGGCGCACCTTCTGGCCATCCTTGCCCGTCTGGTGGGTGACCAGCTGCATGCCGAGGATCTCGCCGGCGCGCGCGGCCACCTCGTCGATGGACCTGGCGACCTTGACGCCGCCGCCCTTGCCGCGGCCGCCGGCATGGATCTGCGCCTTGACCACCCACACCGGTCCGCCCAGAGACTGCGCCGCCTTGACGGCCTCGTCGACGCTGAACACCGGAATGCCGCGCGGCACCGGCATGCCGAACTTGCGGAAGATTTCCTTGCCCTGGTATTCGTGGATTTTCAAGATCGGTTCCTCGATGTGGCTAGGTCAGGCGGCGCCGCGGTACCACCTGGGGTAGTAGCGGCGAACGGTGTCGGAACTGGACTCCAGCGCGTGGCAGCGATCGAGCTGGGCGGGTTTGTGCTGTCCGCTGTCCTCGCGGACCAGGCTCGCGAACGTCTGGAAGGCCGCAGTCGGGATCTGGGCGAGCATTTCGGTGATGTGCGTGCAGCCGTGCACGCCGGCGAACAGCCGCGCAAGCTGCTTGCGGTAACCGTCGACGAGATTGGCGCCGACCAGCCTGCCGTAGTCGGGAACGATGCGGTCGCAGCCGCCCGGATAGGGCATCCGGTCGACGACGACTTCGATCGACCGGATGAAGAACTCGCGGTCGATGGTGACCCGCGCCCACATGTCGTGGACGGCCTCCCCGGCCCGGCGCACGCCCGACAGCAGCGGATAGTCCTGATCCTTCACGTCCACCAGGTGCGCCTCGATGTCGAACAGCCCGTCCGCGCGACGAAAACCGTCGAAGGTGACGGTCCGGCGGTGCAGCCGGTCACGGGTCGCGTTGGGCGTGGAAAGTGGCATCGTCCGGATGGGCTGGGCGCGGGAATGAGGCGGGGGTCACATCGGCGCACTGCCGGCGATCCGCAGGCAAACCGCTAGAATGCGGCAAACCGCAGGATTTTACGCTGCGGCGCACCCAGGCGGCAACCGGAGGGTCAGGTCATGTCGTTCATCCTCGCGCTCGATCAGGGAACCACCAGTTCGCGGGCCATCGTGTTCGACCACGCGGGCACGGCGATCGCCAAGGCGCAGGCCGAGTTCCGGCAGATCTTTCCGCAGCCCGGCTGGGTCGAGCACGACCCCGCCGAGATCTGGGCGACGCAGTCGGGCGTCCTGCGCGAGGCGCTGGCCCTGGCCGGGCTGACCGCGCGCGATCTTGCCGCCATCGGCATCACCAACCAGCGCGAAACCACGCTGCTCTGGGAGCGCGCCACCGGCCGGCCGCTGCACAACGCCATCGTCTGGCAGGACCGGCGCACGGCGCCGATGTGCGACGCGCTGCGCGAAGCCGGGCACGGGCCGCTGATCGCCGGCAGGACCGGACTGGTGATCGACGCCTACTTCTCCGGCACCAAGCTCCGCTGGCTGCTCGACCACGTCGCCGGCGCGCGCGCGCGCGCCGCAGCGCGGCGAACTCGCCTTCGGCACCGTCGACAGCTGGCTGGTCTGGCAACTGACCGGCGGCCGCGTCCACTGCACCGACGCGTCCAACGCCAGCCGCACCATGCTCTTCGACATCCACGCCGGCGACTGGGACGACGAGCTGCTGGCGCTGCTCGACATCCCCCGCGCGGTCCTGCCGCCGGTCGTGCCCTCGTCCGGCATCTGCGCCGAAGCGGTGCTCGACGGCGTCGCCGTGCCGATCGCCGGAATCGCCGGCGACCAGCAGGCGGCGCTGTTCGGCCAGGCCTGCCTCGCGCCGGGCCTGGCGAAGAACACCTACGGCACCGGCTGCTTCCTGCTGCTCAACACCGGGGCCACCGCCGTCGCGTCGAAGAACAACCTGCTGACCACCGTCGCCTGGCGGCGCGGCGACCGCCTCGAATACGCGCTGGAGGGCAGCGTGTTCATCGGCGGCGCCGTCGTGCAGTGGCTGCGCGACGGGCTGCAGATCATCCGCCACGCGCACGAGGTCGAGGCGCTGGCGGCGAGCGTCCCGGACAACGGCGGCGTCTACCTGGTGCCGGCGTTCGCCGGGCTCGGCGCCCCGCACTGGGACGCGTATGCGCGCGGCACGATCTCCGGTCTGACCCGGGGCACCACGGCCGCGCACATCGCCCGCGCGGCGCTGGAGGCGATCGCCTTCCAGAGCGCGGACCTGCTGGCGGCGATGGAGAAGGATGCCGGCATCGTGTCGACGGAGTTGCGCGTCGACGGCGGCGCGACCGCCAACAACCTGCTGATGCAGTTCCAGGGCGACCTGCTCGGCGTGCCCGTCGTGCGCCCGAAGGTGGCGGAAACCACCGCGCTGGGCGCCGCCTACCTCGCCGGGCTCGCGGTCGGCTACTGGGCGAGCGATGCCGATGTCGGCGCCAACTGGCAGGTCGACCGCCGCTTCGAGCCGGCAGATGCCGCGCGATCGCGCGGCGGAACTGCGCGCGGGCTGGGACGAGGCCGTGTCGCGCGCCAGGGGCTGGGCCTGACGGCCTTCGGTTAACCTGTACCGCAACGAGAAGCGGCTAGCGCCCTGCAGATGAACGACAGATCCCGCGCCGATTGGCGCACTCCAACCATCGTCCTGATCGCGGGAGGATTGATTCTGTCCGTGGCGTTCGGCGTTCGCCACGGCTTCGGCCTGTTCCTGCAGCCGATTTCGTCGGACCTGGGCTGGGGCCGCGAGACCTTCGCGCTCGCCATCGCCGTGCAGAACCTGGTGTGGGGCGTGACGCAGCCGTTCACCGGCATGGTCGCCGACCGCTTCGGGTCGGCCAGGGTCATGATCGCCGGTGGCCTGTGCTATGCGCTCGGCCTGGCGCTGATGGCCACGGTCACCGCACCCTGGCTGTTCGTGCTCACCGCCGGCGGGCTGATCGGCCTCGGACTCTCCGGCGTCACCTTCAGCGTCGTCTCGGGCGTGCTGGGGCGCCGGTTCCCGCCGGAGAAGCGCAGCATGGCGCTGGGCATCTCGGCCGCGGCGGGGTCCTTCGGCCAGTTCGTCATGCTGCCGCTGACGCAGTGGCTGCTGTCCGCCGTCGGCTGGTACGGCGCGCTGCTCGCCCTGGCCTGCGTCGCCCTGCTGATCGTGCCGCTGGCCGCGGCGATGGTCGAGCGGCGCGAGACGCATGCGCATGCGTTCGCGCAGTCCGCCGGCCAGGCGATGGGCGAGGCCATCGGCCATCGCGGCTACGTGCTGCTGACGCTCGGCTTCTTCGTCTGCGGCTTCCAGGTCGTCTTCATCGGCGTGCACCTGCCCGCCTATCTCGCCGATCGCGGCCTGCCGGCGCACGTGGCGGTGACGGCGCTGGCGCTGATCGGCCTGTTCAACATCATCGGCACCTACTCCACCGGCTGGCTGGGCGGACGGTTCAGCAAGAAATACATCCTGTCGGCGATCTATTTCGGCCGCGCGATGGTGTTCGCGCTGTTCTTCTGGCTGCCGCTGTCGATCGCCACCGTCTACGCCTTCGCAATGGCGCTGGGCCTGCTGTGGCTGTCGACGGTGCCGCCGACCAATGCGATGGTCGCGCAGATCTTCGGCGTCCGCTACATGGCGATGCTGACGGGCTTCACCTTCTTCTCGCACCAGATCGGCAGCTTCCTCGGCGCCTGGCTGGGCGGCAAGCTCTACGACAGCACCGGCAGCTACGACGTGGTCTGGTACCTGTCGATCGCGCTGGGCATCGTCGCCGGCCTGCTCAACCTGCCCATCGACGAGCGGCCGATCAAGCGCGCGGCCGCGCAAGCAGTCTGATCGCCGGCCCCGACGTCAGCCCGCCGGCGCGAGGCTGTCGGCGGGGATCTGGTCGATGGCGTCGGTGATGATCGTGTCCACGCCCCAGCCGGCCAGCTCGCCGATGCGCGCCGCATCGTTGGGCGTGTAGCAGCAGACGCGGAAGCCGGCGCGATGCGCAGTCCTGACGGTATCCGCCGACAGCGCGAGATGGTTGGCGTCGAGCGCGACGCATTGCAGGCGCGCCAGCCGTTCGGGCCAGTCGGCCGGCAATTCGTCGAGCAGCAGCGCGCGCGGCAGCCCCGGCACCGCGTCGCGCGCGGCCTCCAGCGCGGCCTCCGAGAACGACGACAGCAGCGGCGGCAGTTCGGCGTCGCGCCAGAGCGCGGCGGCGTCGAGCGCCACCGCGGCGCCGGTCTCGCGCTCGCGACCCGGCATGGGCTTGATCTCGACATTGCAGGCGACGCCGTGCGCGCGCGCCCAGCGGGCGATCGCCGCGAAGCTGGGCAGCATCTCGCCGGCGTACTTGGCGCTGTGCCAGCCGCCGGCGTCCAGCCGCGCCAGCTCGCGCCACGGCAGCGCGTCGGCACGGCCGCGACCGCTGGTCGTGCGCTCGAGCGTCGCATCGTGGAGCAGGAAGGCGACGTTGTCGGCGGCGAGCTTGACGTCGAACTCGACCATCGCATAGCCGTGCGCGTGGCCGACGCGCATCGCGGTCAGCGTGTTTTCCGGCGCCAGCTTGCCGGCGCCGCGGTGCGCGCACAGCCGCGGATAGCCCCAGGCGGGGAGCGGGGGCGCGCTCAACGCAGCCGCGCTCCGCTGGCGCTGTCGAACAGGAATACCTTTGCCGGGTCGGCAGTCAGGTGCAGCGTCGAGCCGACGTCCGGGTGGAAGCCGTGCGGCTGGCGCGCGATGATCGTCGCGGCGCCGTGACCGACGTGGACCAGCGTGTCGGCGCCGAGCTGCTCGACCATTTCCACCGTACCCCAGACCAGTGCGTCGGACTCCCCGCAGGGCAGCGAGGTGTTCCGGGCGCACGCCGACCGTCACCGCCGCGCCCGCGGCGGCGCCGCCGGCCGCGGCCCGGATGCGCGCCGCCGGCGAGCAGCGCGAAATCCGCCCCGCCTGCGCCCTTCGCAGGCAGGAAATTCATCGCCGGCGAACCGATGAATCCGGCGACGAACAGCGTGGCCGGATTCTCGTAGACCTCCATCGGCGAGCCGACCTGCTCGGCACGCCCGGCGTTCATCACGATCATCCGCTGCGCCAGCGTCATCGCCTCGACCTGGTCGTGCGTCACGTAGAGACTGGTCGTCGACAGCCGGCGGTGCAGCTTCTGGATCTCGAAGCGCATCTGCACGCGCAGCTTGGCGTCGAGATTGGACAGCGGCTCGTCGAACAGGAACACCGCCGGCTCGCGCACGATGGCGCGGCCCATCGCCACCCGCTGCCGCTGCCCGCCGGAGAGCTCGCGTGGCTTGCGTTCGAGCAGCGGCCCCAGCTCGAGGATGCCCGCCGCGCGGTCGACCCGCGCGCGGATGTCGGCCTTGGCGAAGCCGCGGATCTTGAGGCCGTAGGCCATGTTGTCGAACACGCTCATGTGCGGATACAGCGCGTAGTTCTGGAACACCATGGCGATGTCGCGGTCCTTGGGCTCGAGCGTGTTGACGACGCGGTCGCCGATGGTGATGTCGCCCGCGCTGATCGCCTCCAGCCCGGCGACCATGCGCAGCAGCGTCGACTTGCCGCAGCCGGACGGGCCGACGATGACGACGAACTCGCCGTCGGTGACCTCGGCGCTCGACGCCGTGGATCACCTCCAGGTTGCCGTAGCTCTTGCGGACTTCGCGAAAACCGACCTTGGCCATGTCAGAAGATCCAGTAGACGATGTAGGCGGCCGACAGCAGCATGGTCGTCAGCGCAAACAGGAACACCGCGTCGATGGTCCGCGCCAGCATTCGCGCGCGGACCAGGTTCGAAGTGCGCAGAGACCAGAGGATCAGATAGACGCAGATCACGAACAGGAATGCGTCGATGGCGATCAGCTCGTCGGCCAGGGTGCGCAATGTGGCGTCGGGCGACGAGTACTCGATGAATCCCAGGGCGGCCATGCACAGGCCCGCAAGCGACGCGGTGACCGACAGCAGGCGCAGCAGGACGTCGCGATCGCGGCCCGGGTCATAGTTCGCGGGAGGGTTCTTTTCGCCGCCGCTCATTTTTCCGTGTCCACCAGGCCCTTGACGAACCACTTCTGCATCAGGATCACCACCAGCGCCGGCGGCAGCATCGCCAGGATCGCCGTGGCCATCACCAGGTTCCACTCGGTCGCCGCGTCGCCGCCGGCGATCATCCGCTTGATGCCGATGACGATCGTGTACATCGACTCCTGCGTGGTCACCAGCAGCGGCCACAGGTACTGGTTCCAGCCGTAGATGAACAGGATGACGAACAGCGCGGCGATGTTCGGCCGCGACAGCGGCACGACCACGTCCCAGAAGAAGCGCAGCGGTCCCGGCGCCGTCGATGCGCGCGGCCTCGGCGAGCTCGTCGGGAATGGTCAGGAAGAACTGGCGGAACAGGAAGGTCGCGGTCGCCGAGGCGATCAGCGGCACGGTCAGGCCGGCGTAGGTGTCGAGCAGCCCCAGGTCGGACACGACCTTGTAGGTCGGCAGGATGCGCACCTCGACCGGCAGCATCAGCGTGACGAAGATCATCCAGAAGAAGAACATCCGGAACCGGAAGCGGAAATAGACGATCGCGAACGCCGAGATGAGCGAGATGGCGATCTTGCCGATGGCGATGACCAGCGCCATGACCAGGCTGTTCCACATCATGTGGCTGCACCGGCGCCGCCGACAGGCGCTCCGAACCGTGCGCCAGCACCTGGCCGTAGTTCTCGATCGCCTGCGCGCCGGGCAGCAGCGGCATCGGCGCCTCGAGCACCTGCTCGGGCGTCAGCGTCGACGCGACCAGCGTGATGTACACCGGCAGCGCCACCAGCGCCACGCCGAGGAGCAGCACCAGGTGCGAGAGGAACGTCAGCCAGGGCCGGTTCTCGATCATGGGCGGGCCGTCCCGGCGCGATGCGTGGATGCCATCATGATCAGTACTGGACCTTCTTCTCGACGAAGCGGAACTGGACCACCGTCAGACTGATCACGATGAACATCAGGATCACCGACTGCGCGGCGGAGCCGCCGAGGTCGAGTCCCTTGAAGCCGTCGTGGTAGACCTTGTAGACGAGGATCTCGGTCGCGTTCGCCGGCCCGCCGCCCGTGGCGGCGTCGATGATGGCGAAGGTGTCGAAGAAGGCGTAGACGATGTTGACGACCAGCAGGAAGAAGGTCGTCGGCGACAGCAGCGGAAACACGATGGTGACGAAGCGGCGCAGCGGCCCGGCGCCGTCGATCGCCGCGGCCTCGATCAGCGACTTCGGGATCGACTGCAGGCCGGCGAGGAAGAACAGGAAATTGTAGGAGATCTGCTTCCAGACCGCGGCGACGATCACCATCACCAGCGCCTGCTGCCCGTTGAGCAGCGGGTTCCAGTCCACGCCCAGGTTGATCAGCATGTGCGCGACGACGCCCAGCGTCGGGCTGAACAGGAACAGCCAGAGCACCGCGGCCACCGCCGGCGCCACCGCATACGGCCAGATCAGCAGCGTCTTGTACGCCGTGGCGCCGCGGATCACGCGGTCGGCGAAGACGGCCAGCACCAGCGAGATCGACAGCCCCGATGCCGCCACCGCCACGCGAGAAGATGGCCGTAGTGCGGAACGAGGCGAGGTATTGCTCGTCGTTGAACAGCGTGACGAAATTGTCCAGGCCGACGAACTGCGTGGTCGTGCCGAACGCATCCTGCAGCAGCACCGACTGGTACAGCGCCTGCGCCGCCGGCCAGAAGAAGAACACGATGGTGATCGCGATCTGCGGCGCGACCAGCGCGTAGGGCAGCCAGCGGGAGTTGAAGCGAGCGCGTTTTTCCATCTATGCGGCGTATCTGAGTCGGCGCCTAAGACAATGCTGTGAACTGACTCAAGGCGTGGCGAAGCTCACGCCGACGCGACGACGCCACAGTCCTTGCCGGGCGCGGCGAAGCCGGCGCCCAACCCCCGCCGGGATGAGCGGCGCCCAGCGGGCGCCGTTCGATCCCGGCGAGTTAGTGCGTCGGCGGCGCAGCCGACGACGCACTAACCCTTGTTGGCCTTCTCGAACTTCTCGATGATCTCGTTGCCGCGCTTGGTCGCCGTCTCGACGGCCTCCTTCGCGCTCTTCTTGCCGGACAGCGCGGCCTCGAGTTCTTCCTGGATCACGTCGCGGACCTGGACGAAGTTGCCGAGGCGGATGCCGCGCGAGTTGTTGGTCGTCTTGACGATCATCTGCTCGACCGACACGTTGGTGCCGGGGTTCTTGTCGTAGAAGCCGGATTTCTTGGTGATGTCGTAGGCGGCGATGGTGATCGGCAGGTAGCCGGTCTCCTGGTGCCACTGCGCCTGGATCGCCGGCGACGACAGGTAGTCGAAGAACCTGGCGACGCCCTTGTACTCGTCGGCCTTCTTGCCGTTCATCACCCACAGCGACGCGCCGCCGATGATCGAATTCTGCGGCGCACCCGGCGCGTCGGGATAGTAGGGCAGCGGCGCGATGCCGAATTCGAACTTGGCGTTGCGCTTGATGTTGGCGTAGGCCGCGGAACTGGAGGTCAGCATTCCGCACTCGCCGCTGAAGAACTTCGACTCCGCCTCGTTGGTGCGCCCGCCGTAGGTGAAATAGCCCTTCTTCGTCCAGTCGGCGAGGTTCTCGACGTGCTTGATCTGCAGCGGATTGGCGATTGCCAGCCTCGCCCCGGCGCCGCCGAAGCCGTTCTGCTTGGAGGCGAACGGCAGGTCGTGCCAGGCGCTGAAGTTCTCGAACTGCACCCACGACGGCCAGCCGGTGGTGTAGCCGCACTTCTCGCCCGACACCTTGAGCTTGGCCGCAGCCGCCGCGACCGCCGCCCAGGTCTTGGGCGGGTCGTTCGGGTCGAGCCCTGCCTTCTTGAAGGCGTCCTTGTTGTAGTAGAACACCGCGGTCGAACTGTTGAACGGGAAGGACAGCATCTGCCCGGAGGGCGTCGAGTAGTACCCGGCCACCGCGGGGATGTACGCCTTCGGGTCGAACTTGACGCCGCCGGCCGCCATCACCTCGTGCACCGGCTTGATCGACTTTCTTCGCCGCCATCATGGTCGCCGTGCCGACCTCGAAGATCTGCACGACGTGCGGCGGGTTGCCGGCGCGCGTGGCGGCGATCGTCGCCGCCATCGACTCGGGATAGCTGCCCTTGTAGACGGCGACGATCTTGTAGTCCTTCTGGCTGTCGTTGAAGCTCTTGGCGAGATTGCCGACCCGGTCGCCCAGCGCGCCGGTCATCGAATGCCAGAACTGGATCTCGGTTTGCGCACTGGCCGCGGTGGCCATGCCGAACAGCGCTGCGGCGAGCGCGACGCGCGCGAAGCCGGGAACGGGATGCTTCATGGAATCTCCTCGTGGGTCGATCGGGAAAGGGCCGTCAGCCGGGCATTCTGCCTCTGTAATGCGGCGATTCTATGTCAATTCCCGCGACGGCGGCAGGGTGGGCCCGACCGCCGCGGCATCAGTCGGCGTGGCCGGGCGCCGCAGCGGGTGCGGGCGCGGTCACCGTCGCGGCAGCGGCGGTGCCTCCGCGCCGTCCGGCCAGCAGCGTGTACGCGGTGGGCACGAGGAACAGCGTGAGCACGGTTCCGAAGGACATGACCGCCGACGATCACCCAGCCGATCTGCATCCGCGATTCGGCACCGGCGCCGGCGGCCAGCGCCAGCGGCAGCGCCCCCAGCACCATCGCCCCGGTGGTCATCAGGATCGGCCGCAGCCGCAGCACCGCCGCCTCCTGTACGGCGCTCGTCATGTCGCGACCCTGGTCGCGCAGCTGGTTGGCGAACTCGACGATCAGGATGCCGTGCTTGGTGATGAGGCCCACCAGCGTGATCAGCCCGACCTGGCTGTAGATGTTGAGCGTGCCTCCCGTCAGCCAGAGCGTGAACAGCGCACCGGTCATCGCCAGCGGCACCGACAGCATGATGACGAACGGCGAGACGAAGCTCTCGAACTGCGCCGACAGCACCAGGTAGATGAACAGCAGCGCCAGCACGAAGGTGAAGTAGATTTCCTGACCGGAGGCGCGGAATTCCCGCGACTGGCCGTCGAGGCCGGTCTGCGCGGTGTCCGGCAGCAGCCGCTTGGCGGCGGCGTCGAACGCGTTCAGCGCTTCCTCCAGCGTGTAGCCGGGCGCCAGCGTGCCGGTGATCTTGACCGCGCGCAGTCGGTTGAAGTGATTGAGCGACTGCGGCGACACGCCTTCGCGGACGTCGACCAGGTTGGCCAGCTGGACCATCTCGCCGTTGCGGCCACGCACGTACATGTCGGTGATGTCGGCCGGCGACGAGCGCTCGCCGGACCCGGCCCAGACGATGACGTCGTACTGCTCGCCGTCCTTCTTGAAGCGGGTGACCTGGCGGCCGCCGAGCAGCGTCTCCAGCGTGCGCCCGACCGTGTCGACGTTGACCGCGATGTCGGCCATCTTGTCGCGGTTGACGGTGACCCGCACCTCCGGCGTGTTCATGCGCAGGTCCATCTGCAGATTCTGGATGCCCGGGAGCTGCCGCATTTCCGCGATGAAGCGCTCGGTCAGCCGGGCGAGCTCCGGGTAGGGGATCTGCGACATGATCACGTACTCGATCGGCGTCGACCGCGGCGACTGGCCCAGCGACGGCGGATTCACCGGAAACGCCATGACGCCGGGGATCTGCGCGAACTTCGGCCGCAGTTCGTCGGTGATCTGCTGCTGCTTGCGCGTGCGCTCCTCCCAGGGCTTGAGGCGCAGGATGGCGTTGCCGTCGGAAACCGTCGGCCAGCCGGAAATGGCGGTGAATCCGGCCATCTCGGGCAGCTTCGCGTACATCTGCTCGATCGGGCGCGTGTAGTCGGCGGTGTGCTTGACGGTCGAACCCTGCGGTCCGCTGATCAGCCCGAAGATGACCCCGCGGTCCTCGATCGGCGTCAGCTCGGACTTGAGCATCGTGAACAGCAGGCCGCCGGCGAGCGCGAACGCCAGCCAGGCGACGACCATCAGCGGGCGCGCGCGCAGCGTCGCCGCCAGCGCCACCTTGTACCCGTTGGTCAGCGCGACCAGGAAGCGCTCGACCAGGTTGTACAGGAAATTGTGCTTTTTTTCGTGGCGCAGCAGCAGCGAGCACATCATCGGCGACAGCGTCAGCGCGACGAAACCCGACACCAGCACCGCGCCGGCCAGCGTCAGCGCGAATTCGATGAACAGGCGTCCCGGTGCGCCCGGTCGCGAACGCCAGCGGCGCGAACACCGACGCCAGCGTCAGCGTCATGGCGATGACCGCGAACGAAATCTCCCGCGAGCCCTGCAGCGCCGCCTGCATCCGCGGCATTCCGTTCTCCATGTGCCGGTAGATGTTCTCCAGCACCACGATCGCGTCGTCGACGACCAGCCCGATCGCCAGCACCATCGCCAGCAGCGTCAGCGTATTGACGGTGAAGCCGAACACGTACATCAGCGCAAAGGCGCCGATCAGCGACACGGGAATCGTGACGATGGGAATGAACGTCGCCCGCAGCGTGCGCAGGAAGAAGAAGATGACCAGCACCACCAGCAGGATGGCCTCGCCGATGGTGCGGAACACCGCGTTGATCGAGCGGTCGATGAAGCGCGACGAGTCGTAGGAGATGGTCAGCTTCATGCCTCCCGGCAGGTTCTCGTTGATCGCCTCGACCTCCGCGCGCACCGCCTTGGACAATTCGAGCGGATTGCCGGTCGACTGCTTGACGACGCCGATGTTCATCGCCGGCTTGCCGTCGTAGCGCGAGATCACCCGTTCGTCGGCGGGCGCGATGAGCACCCTGGCGACGTCGCGGATGCGCACCGGATAGCCGCCGACGTTGGCGATGATGACGCTGCCGAACTGCTCGGTCGACTGCAGGTCGGTCTCGGCCACCACCGCGAACTCGCGCGCCGTCGACTCGATGCGACCCGCCGGAATCTCGGCGTTCTGGCGGCGGATTGCGTCCTCGACGTCCTGCACGGTGAGGCGGTAGCTGGCCAGCCGCTCGCGGTTGATCTCGATGCGCATGGTGATGCGCCGTTCGCCGAACACCCGCACGTCGGCCGCGCCCGGCAGCACCGACAGCCGGGGCTTGACGTAGCGGTTGACGTAGTCGGTGGCCTCGATCTGCGGCAGCTTGCCGGACTCGACCGCCGATGTAGACGATCGGAAAGGCGTCGGCCTCGACCTTGGCGATGACCGAATCGTCGGCCGATTCGGGCATCCGGTTGCGCACCCGCGCCACCTTGTCGCGCACGTCGGCGGCTGCCGCGTCCGGATCGCGCGTCAGTCGGAAGCGGACGTTGATCTGACTGCGTTCCGACCGGCTTTGCGAGGTCATGAGTTCGACGCCCTCGATGCCGGACAGCGAGTCCTCGAGCGGCTTGGTGATCTGCGACTCGACGACTTCGGCGGAGGCGCCGCGATAGATGGTGGTCACGCTGACCACCGGCTCGTCGATCTTCGGGTATTCGCGCACCGCCAGGCGGGTGTAGGAGATCGTGCCGACCAGCAGGACGACCAGCGACAGCACCGTGGCGAAGACCGGGCGCTTGATGCAGAACTCGGGAAGCGTCATGGGAGCCTCGTGGCGCGATCAGCTGCCGGGACCGCCGGAACCGCTACTGCCGCCGCCGGCGGCCTTGGCCGCGGCTCCCTCTGCGGGCGGCTTGCCCTCCGCTCCGGCGACCTTCACGCTCGAGCCTTCACGAATCTTGAGCTGTCCGGCCGTGACCACGACATCGGCAGGTTCGACGCCCCGCAGGATCTCGACCATGCCGTCGCGCCGCTGGCCGATGTCGACCTTGGTGCGCAGCGCCTTGCCGTCGACGATGCGAAACACGTACTGCTCGTCTCCGGAAGGAACCAGCGCGGTCTCCGGCACTGCCATTGCGTCGCTCGCCTCCCTGGTGAACAGGCGCACTCGGGCGAACATTCCGGGCCGCAGCGCGGCGTCGGTGTTGCGGACCATGGCGCGGATCACGATCGCCCGGCCCGCGGCGTCGACCAGCGGGTTGACCGCAAACACCTTGCCCTCGTAGGTCTTGCCGGGAACGGCGTCGAGATTCACCGACAGCGACTGGCCCACCTGGACCTGGCGCAGGTAGATTTCCGGCACGCGGAAGTCGACCTTCAGCGGATCCACCGACTCCAGGTTGACGAGTTCGGCACCTTCCTTGACATAGTCGCCGACCGACACCGAGCGCAGGCCGATGATGCCGGAAAAGGGCGCGATCAGGTCCATCTTGGCGCGCTTGGCCTCGGCGACCTGCAGCACCGCCTCGGCGACACGCAGGTTGTTCTCCGCCTCGTCGCGCGCCTGGCCGGAGATGAAATTGCTCTTGGCCAGGTCCACGGCGCGGTCGAACTTGGTCTTCGCGAGCTTGAGGTTGGCCCGCGCCTGCTGCAGCTCGGCCTCGTTGACCGTGGCGTCGAGGCGCACCAGCATCTGACCCTTGGCGACGCGCTGCCCTTCCTGGAAGTTGATCGCGCTGATGCGGCCGGAGACCTCGGGCCGCAACGTCACGGACTCGTCCGAACGCAGGCTGCCGACCGCGGTGATGCCCGTCGGCATCGGCCGCATCTCGACCTTGGCCGCTTCGACCGTCACCGCATTGCCGCCCCCGCCTCCGGGCCCGCCCTTGCCCCCTGGGGGGCCGCCTTTGCCGCCACCGGGCGCCGCGCCCGGTGCGCCGGGGCCGGAACCGGCAACGGGCCCCGGCGTGGGCGCCTTCTGGGTACCGAACCAGTAACCGGCGCCACCGGCGAGCAGCACGCAAAGGATGACGGCAACGGCGATACTTTTGTTCATCGGTGACGGTTCGATCAATGGCAATGGTTTGCGCGACGATAGGCCATCCGCGGGCCGACCAGACCCCGCCCGGCGGCCAATCGGCAATTATGCGCGTGCCCAGCCGCGACCGGCAATTGACTTCGTCGGCGCCCCACGGTCTCCAGGCCCGCCGGCCTGGCCCGGGAAATGGTCGCGTCGTCAGCGCCTGGCAGCGGCCCAGGCGAACGCCAGCCACCCCGCGAGGAAGGCCACGCCGCCGATCGGGGTGATTGCGCCCCAGCCGCGATCGCCGGTCAGCGCCAGCGCGTAGAGGCTGCCGGAAAACAGGACGATCCCCGAAGCGAACAGCCAGCCGGCAAGCGCGCAGGCCCCGCCCGCCGCATTGGCGCGCAGCGCGAGGCCGATGGCCACCAGCGCCAGCGCGTGCCAGGCGTGATACTGGACGGCGGTGCGCCAGACCTCGATCATCTCCGGTCGCAAGACGCGTCTTCAGCGCATGCGCGCCGAACGCGCCCAGCGCCACCGCCGCGAACATCGCCGCGGCGCCCAGCGTCAGTGCGAATCGGGCATTCATCGGCTTCATTTGCCTTAAACTGTCGCGTTCGTCACTTCCTTCCGCAGGATAGCAAAATGCCCATCGAACGCCGCCACGTCGGCAAGCGCCTTTCCGAAGCCGTCGTCTTCACTCCCGGCGCCGAGCGCGTCGTCTATCTCGCCGGTCAGGTCGCCGAGGACGGCAAGGCCGACATGACGCACGCAGACCCGCCAGGTGCTGGCGGCGATCGACCGTCTACTCGGTGAGGTGGGCAGCGACAAGACGCGCATCCTTTCCGCGACCATCTTCCTGCCGGACATGGCCGACTTTCCGGCGCTGAACGCGGTATGGGAAGGCTGGGTGGTGGCCGGCCATACGCCGGCACGGGCGACGGTCGAGGCAAAGCTCGCCAGTGCCGACTACAAGGTCGAGATCCAGGTGGTCGCGACCGCGCCCGCCGCCTGAGCGTGCGGCCGAAGCCATGAACGAGAATTCCGCCAAGGCGATCATCGCCGCCACCGCGCGCCGCGACGCCGCGCCCATTCCCAGCAACGCGGCGACGTTGCCGGTCACGCGCGCGACGTTCGACGAGGTGATGGTCGGCTGCTACGCGCCGGCGCCGTTCGTGCCGGTGCGCGGCGAGGGTTCGCGCGTCTGGGACCAGGCCGGCCGCATGTACATCGACTTCGCCAGCGGCGTCGCCGTCACCGCGCTCGGCCATTGCCATCCGGCGATGGTGCGCGCGCTCACCGATCAGGCGAGCACGTTGTGGCACGTGTCCAACTGGCTGACCAACGAGCCGGCGCTGCGGCTGGCGCGCCGCCTGATCGACCACACGTTCGCCGAGCGGGTGTTCTTCTGCAATTCCGGCGCCGAGGCCAACGAAGCCGCGCTGAAGCTCGCCCGCCGTTATGCGCACGACCGGCGCGGCGCCGACAGGATCCGGATCATTTCCACGCACAACAGCTTCCACGGCCGCACACTGTTCACGGTGACCGCCGGTGGGCAGGCCAAGTACGCGTCCGGCTTCGGCCCGAACCCGGCCGGCATCACGCACATCGCCTACAACGACGTCGCCGAACTGGAGCGCGTGTTCGCCGAGGATGGAGGCTCGATCTGCGCGGTGTTCCTGGAACCGATGCAGGGCGAAGGCGGGATGACGCCGGGCACGCCGGCCTTTCTCCAGGCCGCACGGCGGCTGTGCACGCAGCACGGCGCGCTGCTGATCCTGGACGAGATCCAGAGCGGCATGGGACGCACCGGCGCGCTGTTCTCCTACATGAACAAGGGCGTCGTTCCGGACATCCTGACCAGCGCCAAGGGTCTGGGCGGCGGGTTTCCCATCGGCGCGATGCTCACCACCGAGGACATCGCCGGCGCCTTTGGCGTGGGCGTGCACGGCTCGACCTTCGGCGGCAATCCGCTGGCCTGCGCGGTCGCAGGCGCGGTGTTCGACGTCATCAACACCACCGAGGTGCTGGAAGGCGTCAAGGCGAGGCACGCGCTGTTCGTCGAAGGGCTGAAGGCGATCAACGCGCGCCGCAGGGTGTTTTCGGACATCCGCGGCGAGGGCGTGTGGCTGGGCTGCGAGCTCGAGGACGCCTGGCGCGGCAAGGCCATGGATGTCGTCCACGCCGCCGGCGACGCCGGGCTGATGCTGCTGGTGGCCGGGCCCGACGTGGTGCGCCTGGCGCCGTCGCTGGTCATCTCGCTCGACGAGATCCTCGAAGGACTCGCCCGGCTCGAGACCGCGCTGGGGCGGGCGCTGCCTAGCGCCGGCAGCCGAAGGCGCGGCACGATGTTCTGGATCAGGCCGGTCGCCCGCGACGACCTCGCCAGCGTGCTCGAACTGTCCGAGCGCACCGGCACCGGACTGACCTCGCTGCCCGCCGACAGCCGAGCGCCTGGCGGCGCGCATCGACCGCTCGCTGTCGTCCTTCGAAGGCACTGCAACGCCGGCGGACACCTGCTACATGTTCGTGCTGGTGAGCGCTGAGGGTAACGGCGCGGCGCGCGAGGAGCGCGTCGTCGGCATCAGCGCCATCGAGGCGGCGGTCGGACTCGCCGAACCCTGGTACAACTATCACGTCGGCACGCTGGTGCATGCATCGCGCGCGCTGGACGTCTACACGGTCGCACCCACGCTGTTTCTCGCCAACGACCACACCGGACACACCGAACTGTGTTCGCTGTTCCTCGACCACCAATACCGTCAGGGCCGCAATGGGCCGCTGCTGGCCAAGTGCCGGCTGCTGTTCATCGCCGAATTCGCCCAGCGCTTCGCGCCCAAGGTCATCGCCGAAATGCGCGGCCGTCTCGACCCGGACGGCAGGAGCCCCTTCTGGGAGGGCCTCGGCCGGCATTTCTTCGCGATGGAGTATTCGACGGCCGACTACCTGACCGGCATCGGCCAGAAGTCGTTCGTCGCCGAACTGATGCCCAAGCACCCGGTGTACGTCAATCTGCTGTCGCCGGGCGCCCGCGGCGCCATCGGCGCCGTGCACGCAGACACCGAGCCCGCGCGGCGGATGCTCGAGCAGGAAGGCTTTCGCTACGAGGGCTATGTCGACATCTTCGACGCCGGCCCGACGCTCGAGTGCTTTCGTGACGACATCCATGCCGTGCGCACGTCGCGCATCCTGACGGTGACGGTGGGCGAGAGCGATCCGCTGTCGGACAGCCTGACCGACGACATCGTCTGGCTGGTGTGCAATCGCGCCTTCGAGGACTTTCGCGCGCTGCTGGCCAGCGCCCCCGGCCGGGCGACCGCCTGCCGCTGCTGCCGCACGCGGCGCGCGCGCTGGGCGTGCGCGAAGGCGACACCGTGCGCGCGGTGCCGCTGTCGCGCCGCGACCGATGACCGAGTTCAACTTCGACGGCATTCCGGGGCCGACGCACAACTACTCGGGACTGGCGCCGGACAATCCTGCGGCGGAACGCCATGCGCGGCAGCTGTCCAATCCGCGGGAGGCGGCGTTGCAGGGGCTGGCGAAGATGCGCGCGCTGGCACGCCTGGGACTGCCGCAGGCGGTGCTGCCGCCGCAGGAGCGCCCGGCGCTGGGCGCGCTGCGCGCACTGGGCTTCTCCGGCAACGACGCCGACGTGCTGGCCGCGGCGGCTCGGAGCGCGCCGCGCCTGCTCGGCGCGTCGGCGTCGGCAGCGAGCATGTGGGTCGCGAATGCGGCGACGGTCAGCGCCGCCGCGGACACCGCCGACGGTCGCGTCCACTTCACGCCGGCCAACCTGATCGCCCACTTTCACCGGTCGCTCGAGGCCGGCACCACCACCCGGGTGCTGCGCGCGATCTTCGCCGACCCCGCGCACTTCGTCGTGCACGACCCGTTGCCCTCCGCCGCGCAGTTCGGCGACGAGGGCGCGGCCAACCACACGCGCTTCGTCGACCTGTCGCGGGGCGGCGTCGAATTTCCTGGTGTATGGCCGGCACGGCTTCGGCGGCGGCCCGGTTCCGCGCCGCTCTCGCCGGCCGGCAGACGCTCGAGGCGTCGGCAGGCGGTCGCGCGTCGACACGGACTTCGCTCCCGAACGGACGGTGTACGCGCAACAGCATCCGGACGGCCATCGACGCCGGTGTGTTCCACAATGACGTCATCGCGGTCGGGCACCGCGCCGTGCTCTTCTGCCACGAGCGCGCCTGGGTCGACCAGCACGCGACGCTCGCCGCGCTCGCCCGCGCGGTCGGCCCGGCGTTCACGCCGATCGTCGTCCGCGATGCCGAGGTTCCGCTCGCCGACGCCGTCGCCACCTACCTGTTCAACAGCCAGCTGGTCGACCGACCCGGCGGCGGGTTGCTGCTGGTCGCGCCCGCGGAAATTTCCTCGCGGCCGAAGGTCGCGCAGTACGTGGAGACGCTGACGGGCAGCGATGGTCCGATCCGCGAAGTGCTCCGCTTCGACCTGCGCGAATCCATGCGCAACGGCGGCGGTCCCGCCTGCCTGCGGCTGCGCGTGCCGCTGTCGGACGCCGAGCGCGCCGCCGTGCGTCCGAACGTGTTTCTCGACGAGGCGCTGGCCACTGCGCTCGAAAGCTGGATCCGCACCCATTACCGCGATCGCCTGGCGCCCGCCGACCTCGCCGACCCGCTGCTGCTCGACGAGTCACGCCGCGCGCTGGACGCGCTGACGCGGCTCCTGCGCCTGCCGGCCGTGTATCCGTTCCAGGACTAGCTGCGCGCGGCCAGGGCGGCCGCGAATGCCGCATCCGGAAGCCGGCTCATTGCACCGCCCGGCGCGGCAGCTTCGCGTCGATGTCGAGGTACTGCCACGGATGCTGGTTGAACGGGTTGTACTTGTAGCCGATGACCCACGGATAGACGACCACGTTCTCGATCCGGAACGAGTTGAGCTTCCACGGGCCGTAGGCGGCGGCGATCGCCGACATCTCGCCGACCAGCCTGGCGCGCTCCGGGCCGTCGGGCAGCTTTTTCGACTCGACGTACAGGCGGTCGAAATCGGCCTGTCTGAACCGCGACAGGTTGGCCAGCCCGGCGTTGGGGCCGTAGAGCATGCCGAGGAAGCCGTAGCCCTCGGTCGACGTCGACGTGTTGGCCAGCTGCCACATCTGCAGCTGCCCGCCGCGCGCCATCTTGAGCAGGTCCGGCCACTTGCGCGTCACCATCTCGATCTTCACGCCGATGGCGGTCATGTTCCGCTGCCACAGCTCGTCGTACTGGCGCTCGAGCACGCTGGGCGAGGTGCCGCGCTGGAGCACCAGCGGCCTGCCGTCGGGCAGTTCGCGCCAGCCATCCTTGTCGCGGTCGACGTAGCCGAACTTGTCCAGCAGCGCCTTCGCGCCTTCCGGGTCGAACCCGGTGTTGTACCGGACCTTGGGGTCGTGGCCCGACACGCCGGGCGGCAGGATCTGCGTCGCCGGCAGCCCCTGCCCGTTGCGCAGGATGCGGATCTCCTCCTCGACGTTGTAGGCCATGCCGATCGCGCGGCGCAGCGCGATCTTTTCGTTCGTGTAGCCGCCGACGACCGGGTCCTCCATGTTGAAGTAGGTGTAGACGATCGACGGCTGCACGCCGCGCAGCAGCACGACGCCGGCCCTGGCGAAACGCGGCTTCAGCGTGTGATCCGGCTCCATCACGTTGGGGACGAGATCGGTGGGCAGGTCGAGGTAGTCGATCTCGGCCTTCTCGAACGCCAGCACGCGCGGATTGCCCTCGTCCATGATGGCGATCTCGACGCGGCCGATCAGCGGCAGCGTCCTGCCGCGCATGCGCGCGTTGGCCTCGCTGGTCCGCCGGGTCCGCGCTTTCCGCGTAGGGAATGCCGCGGAAATCCGGATTGGCCTCGACGACGATCTTCTGGCCGCGCCGCCACTCCTCAGCCGATACGGGCCGGTACCGACCGGGATTGGCCATCGCGAAGCCGCTGGCGTCGCCATAGGTCTCGATCACCTCGCGCGCGACCGCGCCCGCCGACAGAGGACGTCAGGTCGGCGACCAGGTCCCACCACGGATGCGTGAGCTTCAGCCGCAGCGTGTAGCGGTCGACCACCTGCAGGCCCTCGACCGGCGCGTCGTAGTCGAACTTGCCGGTGGCCTTCGCCTTCGCGACCAGCGCGTCCATGCCGACGATCTTGCCGTCGAAGAGATCCAGCGACGGCGAGCGCAGCTTCGGGTCGACGATCCGCTTCCACGAGTACGCGTAGTCGGCCGCGGTCAGCTCGCGCTTCTTCCCCTTGAACACCGGATCGTCGGCGAAATGGATGCCCGGGCGGATCCGGATCGTCCACTGCGTTCCGTCCTTCGAGTGCTCCGGCAGCGCCGCCGCGGTGTTGGGCACGACCTCGTGCGGCCGGGCGCGAAAGTCGTAGCGAAACGGCGACTCGAAGATCGCCCGGTTGACGTAGTTCGAGTACAGGTCCGACACCGCCTGCGGATCGAACCCGGTCTCGGCGGCGCGGAACACGACGCGCAGCACCTTGGCCGGATCGGCCTGCGCCGCCGCGCCGGTCGACAGCGCGGCGCAAAGCGCCAGCAGCAATGCGCGCACGACCGCCATCACTGGACCGGCACGCGCCGGGACTTCATGTCGACATCGAGGTACTGCCACGGATGGATGTTGAACACGTTGAGCTTGTAGCCCTCGACCCACGGATAGCCCATGACGTTCTCGTAGCGATAGGCGTTGATCTTCCAGGGCGCGTACGCGGCGACGATCTGCGACATCTCGCGCATCAGCTTCGCGCGCTCCGGACTGTCCGGCAGCTGCTTCGACGCCAGCGTAGGCGCGGTCGTAGTCGGCCTGCCTGAACCGCGCCAGGTTGGCGAGCCCGGCGTTCGGGCCGTAGAGCAGGCCGAGAAAGCCGTAGCCCTCGGTGGTCGTGCCGCGGTTGCCCAGCTGCCACATCTGCAGGTTGCCGGCGCGCGCCATCTTGAGCAGGTCCGGCCACTTCTGGGTGACGAAGTCGATCCGGATGCCGACCGCGGTCATGTTGCGCTTCCACAGCTCGTCGTACTGGCGCTCCAGCGCGGACGGCACCGTGCCCTTCTTCAGCACCAGCGGCTTGCCGTCCGGCAGGTCGCGCCAGCCGTCGCCGTCGCGGTCGACGTAGCCGAACTTGTCGAGCAGCGCCTTGGCGGACGCGGGGTCGTAGCGGGTGTTGCCGACGAACTTCGGATCGTGCCCGGATACCCCGGGCGGGATCACCTGCGATGCCCACTCGGCCTGGCCCTGCCGGATGACGCGGGCCTCCTCGTCGACGTTGTAGGCCATGCCGATCGCCCGGCGCAGCGCGATCTTCTCGTTGGAATAGCCGCCGACCACCGGGTCGTCCATGTTGAACCAGGTGTAGGTGATCCCGGGAATGATGCCGCGCTGGAGCACGACGCCGGCCTTGGTGAAGCGCGGCTTCAGCCGGTTGTCCGGCTCCATGACGTTGGCGACCAGGTCGACGGGCACCTCGATGTAGTCGAGGTCGGCCTTTTCGAAGGCCTGCAGGCGCGGGTTCGCCTCCTCGATGACCGAGATGTCGATGCGGCCGATGAAGCGGAAGTGCGCTTGCCCTTGAACTTCGCCATCAGCGCGGCGTCGGCGGGATCGCTGCTTTCCGGATAGACGCGTCTCGCGAAAGCCCGGGTTGGCCTCGAGGACGATCTTCTGTCCGCGCCGCCACTCCTTCAACCGGTAGGGTCCGGTGCCGACGGGATTGGCCATCACCCAGCCGCTGCCGTCGCCGTAGGCCTCGACCACCTCGCGCGCGACCGCCGCCGTGCCGGTGGTCGTCAGGTCGGCGAGCATGTCGTAGGACGGATAGGTTGAGCTTCAGGCGCAGCGTGTACTTGTCGACCAGCTGCATGCCCTCGACCGGCGCGTCGTAGTCGAACTTGCCGGTCTCCTTCGCCTTGGCCAGAACGCGGTCCATGCCGACGATCTTGCCGTCGAAGAGCTCGAGCTGCGGCGAGCGCATCCGCGGGTCGAGAATGCGCTTCCAGGCGTACAGATAGTCGGCGGCGGTCAGTTCGCGCTTCTTGCCCTTGAACGCCGGGTCGTCGATGAAATAGGTGCCGGGCTTGACCTTGATCGTCCAGGTGAGTCCGTCCCTGGAGATCTCCGGCAGCGCCGCCGCGGTGTTGGGAACGATCCTGTACGGCCGGGAAATGTAGTCGTAGCGGAACAGCGGGTCGAACATCACCCGGTTCACGTAGTTCGAATACACGTCCGACGAAGCCTGCGGATCGAAGCCCGTCTCGGCGATCAGGAACGCGACCCTGAGCACCTTGTTCGGGTCGGCCTGCGCCAGCGCGGCGCCGGCGTTGGCGGCCAGCGCGGCGGCGAGGACCAGCGGGGCGAGCCGCGTCCGCATCAAAGGATCTCCTCGATGTCGGCGGCCATGGATTCCGGCGTGTCGTTGGGCGCGTAGCGCTTGAGCACCTTGCCGTCGCGACCGATCAGGAACTTGGTGAAGTTCCACTTGATCGCCTCGCTGCCCAGCAGGCCCGGCTTTTCGGCCTTCAGGTATTTGTAGAGGGGAGCGGCGTCCTTGCCGTTGACGTCGATCTTGGCGAACAGCGGAAAGGTCACGCCATAGTTCACTTCGCAGAACTGCGCGATCTCGTCCTCGGTGCCCGGCTCCTGCCCGCCGAACTGGTTGCAGGGAAAGCCCAGCACCTCGAGCCCCTGATCGTGGTACTTCCGATACAGCGCGTCGAGCCCCTTGTACTGCGGCGTGAAGCCGCACTTGCTGGCGGTGTTGACGATCAGCATCGCCTTGCCGCGATAGCGGTCGAGCTTGACCGGCTTGCCGCCGATGTCGTCGACGGTGAAGTCGTAGATGGAAGCATTCCTGGTGGCCATCGTGATTCTCCTGTGCCGTCGCGAGGACGGCGTCAAACCGCCTATTATCCGTCGGCAGCTGTTCCGGGACCAGCGCCGCGACCCCCTGTGCGTCGGCGCGGCGCGCGCCGGCTCGACGTCATCCCGGCGCGCCGAAGCCGCCGCCGCCCGGGGTCTCGATGACGAAGACGTCGCCGGGATGCATCTCGATCTTCGCCGTGGCGCCAAAATCCACCCGGTTGCCGTCGCTGCGCTCGACCCAGTTGCGGCCGACCTCGCCCGGCGCGCCGCCGTCCACGCCGAAGGGCGGCACCCGCCGATGGTTGGCCAGGATGACCGCGGTCATCGATTCGAGGAAGCGCACCCGCCGCGTGGCGCCGCTGCCGCCGCGATGCCGGCCGCGCCCGCCGCTGCCGGCGCGGATGGCGAAGGACTCCAGGACGACCGGGAAGCGCCATTCGAGCACCTCCGGATCGGTGAGCCGCGAGTTGGTCATGTGCGTCTGCACGACCGAAGCGCCGTCGAAATCCGGCCCGGCGCCGGCGCCGCCGGAAATCGTCTCGTAATACTGGTAGGCGTCGTTGCCGAACGTGAAGTTGTTCATCGTGCCCTGCGAAGCGGCCAGCACGCCCAGCGCGCCGTAGAGCGCATCGGTCATCGTCTGCGAGGTCTCGACGTTGCCGGCGACCACCGCCGCGGGGAAGCGCGGGTTGAGCATCGAACCCTCGGGAATCACGATCTTCAGCGGCCTCAGGCAACCGGCGTTCATCGGGATCTCGTCGTCGACCAGCGTGCGGAACACGTAGAGCACCGCTGCCTTGCAAACCGCGGATGGCGCATTGAAGTTGGTCGGCTGCTGCGCGCTGCTGCCGGTGAAGTCGATGGTCGCCTCGCGCGCCGCGCGATCGATGGAGATCGCCACGACGATGCGCGCGCCGCTGTCCATCTCGTATTCGAAGCGGCCGTCCTTCAACACGCCGAGCACGCGCCGGACCGCCTCCTCGGCGTTGTCCTGCACATGGCCCATGTAGGCGCGCACCACGGGCAGGCTGAAGTGCGCGACCATCTTGGCCAGTTCCTCGGCGCCGCGCGCGCAGGCGGCGACCTGCGCGCGCAGGTCGGCCAGGTTCTGGTCGGCGTTGCGCGACGGATAGCGCCCCGACGACAGGATCGCCCGCATTTCCGCATCGAGAAAGCGCCCCTGATCCACCAGCTGCACGTTGTCGAGCAGCACGCCCTCCTCCTCGACGTGAGTGGAGTCGGGCGGCATCGAGCCCGGCGTGATGCCGCCGATGTCGGCATGGTGGCCGCGCGACGCGACGAAGAACTCAGGCGCGTCGGCGTCGAGGAACACCGGCGCGATCACCGTGACGTCCGGAAGATGGGTGCCGCCGTTGTAGGGCGCGTTCAGCACGAACACGTCGCCCGGGCGCATCGTCCCGTCACGGCGGTCGATGATCGTTCGCACCGATTCGCCCATCGAGCCCAGGTGCACCGGCATGTGCGGCGCATTGGCGATCAGGTTCCCTTCGGCGTCGAACAGCGCGCAGGAGAAATCCAGCCGCTCCTTGATGTTGACCGAGTACGCGGTGTTGGCCAGCGTCACGCCCATCTGCTCGGCGATGGCCATGAACAGGTTGTTGAACACCTCGAGCAGCACCGGGTCCGCCGTGGTGCCGATGGCGTGCACGCGCCTCGCCGCCTCGACGCGCTCCAGCACCAGATGGTCGCGCGGCGTCAGGCTCGCCTGCCAGCCCGGCTCGATCACCGTCGTCGCGTTGCGCTCGCGCAGCACCGCCGGGCCGGCGATGGTGTCCCCCGGCCGCAGGTCGTCGCGCTCGAAGACCTGCGCGTCGCGGAACGCGCCTTCGGTGTAGACGCGGTTGATCGCGATCGGCTCGAGCGGGCCGTCGCGGTCGGCGAAGACCGGCTCCTCGTCCCTGGCGCCCTGCGACTGGCCGATGGCCTCGACCGCGACCGCCTCGACGACCAGAGCCTTGTCGGGCATCAGGAAGCCGTACTGCTGCCGGTAGCGTTTCTCGAATTCCGCGACAATGGGCGCGGTCTCGGCGAAGAGGGGGATCTCCAGCGTGGTGTCGGTGCCGTCGTATTTGACGTGCAGCGTCCGCCGGCAGCGCACGCGTTCGGCGGGAATGCCCTGTCCGATCACCTCGGCGCGCGCGGTCGCCTCCAGCGGTCCGAGCAATGCATCGGCGGCGGCGAGCGCGGCGACCGACAGCTGCGCCTCGAGCGCCTGCTGGCGCAGCGCGCGCACGTCGGCCAGGCCCATGCCGTAGGCCGACAGCACGCCGGCGAGCGGATGAATGAAGACCCGGGTCATCCCCAGCGCGTCGGCGACCAGGCAGGCATGCTGCCCGCCGGCGCCGCCGAAGCAGCACAGCGTGTACTCGGTCACGTCGTAACCGCGCTGCACCGAGATGTGCTTGATGGCGTTGGCCATGTTCTCGACCGCGATGGCCAGGAAGCCCGCGGCGACTTCCTCGGGTTTACGCACGACGCCGGTGGCTTCGGCGACCGCGGCGGCGAGCGCGGCGAACTTGCCGCGCACCACCCCGGCATCCAGAGGCGCGTCGCCGTCGGGTCCGAACACCCGCGGAAACAGCTCCGGGTCGAGCTTGCCCACCATCACGTTGCAGTCGGTGACGGTGAGCGGCCCGCCGCGACGGTAGGCGGCGGGTCCGGGGTTCGCCCCCGCGGACTCCGGGCCGACGCGAAAGCGCGCGCCGTCGAAGCTGCAGATCGAGCCGCCGCCCGCGGCCACCGTGTGGATGCTCATCATCGGCGCGCGCAGCCGCACGCCGGCGACCTCGGTCACGAAGGCGCGCTCGTACTCGCCCGCCCAGTGCGTGACGTCGGTGGACGTGCCGCCCATGTCGAAGCCGATGATGCGGTCGAATCCGGCCGCGCGCGATACTTCGACCGCGCCGACGATGCCTCCCGCGGGCCCGGACAGGATCGCGTCCTTGCCCTGGAACAGATGCGCATCGGTGAGCCCGCCGGAAGACTGCATGAACTGCAGCCGCGGACCGCCCTGCGGGCCTGCGCCCCCGTCGCGAATGCCGGCGAGTTCGGACTCCACCTGGCCGACGTAGCGGCGCAGGATCGGCGACAGATAGGCGTCCACCACCGTGGTGTCGCCGCGCGACACCAGCTTCATCAGCGGGCTTACCTCGTGCGAAACCGAGACCTGGCCGAAGCCGAGGCGCCTGGCGATCGCCGCGATCGCCTGCTCGTGCTGCGGGAACCGGTAGCCGTGCATCAGCACCACCGCCACCGCGCCCACGCCGTCGGCACGCGCGGCACGCAATTTCGCTTCGACGGCGGCGAGGTCGAGCGGCCGCAGGACCGCCCCGTGCGCGCCAATGCGTTCGTCGGCCTCGATCACCCGCTCGTAGAGCAGCGTCGGCAGTTCGATCCGCCGCACGAAGAGCTTCGGCCGGTTCTGGTAGCCGATGCGCAGTGCATCGGCGAATCCCGCGGTGATCACCAGCGCGGTGCGCTCGCCCTTGCGTTCCAGCAGCGCGTTGGTGGCGACCGTCGTGCCCATCTTCACCGCGTCGATGCGCTCGGCCGGAACCGGCTCGCCGGGGGCGATGCCGAGCAGCGCCCGGATGCCCGCCACCGCCGCGTCCGCGTAACGCTCGGGGTTTTCCGACAACAGCTTGTGTGTCGTCAACGTCCCGTCGGGCCGTCGCGCGACAATGTCCGTGAACGTGCCGCCACGGTCGATCCAGAATTGCCAGCGGTCGGACATGGGAATGAGTGGAAGCCTGGAAGTTCGGGGGGACATGCGCGCGGCGCGCACAGCGGTGGCGAAGCCCGCATAGTATAAGGACCCTGCCGATCATGCCTGCGCACGCCGTCCACAAGCATCCGCCCCCACCGCTCGGCATCCTGAAGCTGGACACGGCGTTTCCGCGCATCCGCGGCGACGTCGGCGCCCCCGAGACCTTCGACTTTCCGGTGCGCTATGCAACCGTGTCGGGGGCGAGCGTCGAGGACCTCGTGCACCGCGGCGACGATGCGCTGTTTCCGCTGTTCGTCACCGCGGCCAGCCGGCTGGTCGACGAAGGTTGTATCGGTATCGCGACCACCTGCGGCTTCCTGGTCCGCTGGCAGCGCGAACTGGCCGCCGAGCTGCCGGTGCCTGTGCTGACCTCGGCGCTGCTGCAGCTCCCGCTGGTCGAGCGCTGCCTTCCCAGGCGCCGCCGCGTCGGCATCGTCACCTATTCCGCCGCCGACCTGACCCCGGCGGCGCTGGCGGCGGCCGGCGCCGAAGCCTACACGCCGATCGAAGGCGTCGAGCCGCAGGGGTATTTCATGCGGACGATCCGGCACGGCAGCGCACAGCTGGACTCGGACCGGATGGCCGAGGACGTCGTCGCCGCCGCCCGCCGCCTGGTCGCCGCGCACAAGGATGTCGGCGCGGTGGTCCTCGAATGCGCCAACATGCCCCCCTACCGCGACGCCGTCGAGGCAGCCATCGAACTGCCGGTGTTCGATGCCGCGCAGCTGCTCGCCTGGTTCCATGCCGGAATCGCCGGCACCGGCCCGCGTTACGCCCGCCGCAATTTGTGGTAGAACTCGCAGGCTTGGCGCGCCTCGGCATGAGGCCTCTTACGCGCGCCGCCCAGGAGACCTGACATGAAACGATTGACCGCCGTCGCCGCCGCGATCGGATTCGCCGTCGCGCTGCCCGCTGCCGCCCAGACCAAGTGGGACCTCCCCGCCGCCTACCCGGCGACGAACTTCCACACCGAGAACATCGCCAAGTTCGCGGCCGACGTCGAAAAGGGCTCGGGCGGCAAGCTGAAGATCCAGGTGCACCCGGGCGCGTCGCTGTTCAAGGCGCCGGAAATCAAGCGCGCGGTGCAGGGCGGCCAGGCGCAGATCGGCGAGATCCTGCTGGTCAATTTCGAGAACGAGGATCCGCTCTACGGCATCGACGGCATTCCGTTCCTGGCGACGTCGTATCCGGACGCCATGAAACTCTACAAGGCGTCGAAAAAGGCACTCGACGACAAGCTCGCCAAGCAGGGCATGAAGCTGCTGTACACGGTTCCGTGGCCGCCGCAGGGCATCTACTCGAAAAAGACGCTCGCTTCGGCCGAGGACATGAAGGGTCTCAAGTGGCGGGCATACAGCCCGGCGACGGCGAAGATCGCCGAACTGGTCGGCGCCCAGCCGGTGACCGTGCAGGCTGCCGAAGTGCCGCAGGCGCTGGCCACCGGCCTCATCGATTCCTACATGTCCTCCGGCGCGACCGGCTACGATTCCAAGACCTACGAGCACATCAAGAACTGGTACGACACGCAGGCCTGGCTGCCCAAGAACGCGATCATCGTCAACATGAAGGCGTTCGAGGCGCTCGACAAGCCGACGCAGGCCGCGGTGCTCAAGGCCGCCGCCGAAGCCGAAACACGCGGCTGGAAGGTGTCCGAAGAAAAGAACGGCTGGTACCTGGCGCAGTTGAAGGACAAGGGCATGAACATCCAGAAGCCCTCCGAACAGCTGACGGCGGACCTGCGCAAGGTCGGCAATTACCTGCTCGCCGAATGGCAGCGCAAGGCAGGCGCGGACGGCAAGAAGGTGATCGACGCCTACCGCGCGCAGTAGACGCCCAGGTCGTCGTGCGCGGTTTTCTCGACCGCCTGTACAACGCCGCCGGGGTCCTGGCGGCGTTGTTCATGGTGGGTACGCTCGCCATGGTGCTGATCGGCATCTGCGGGCGCCTGCTGGACTTCTACGTCCCGGGCACGGACTCGTACGCCGGCTACTGCATGGCCGCGGCCGGCTTCCTGGCGCTGGCGCATACGTTGAAGCGCGGCGAGCACATTCGCGTGACGCTGCTGATCGATCACGTTCCGCCCGGCGCCCGGCGCGCGCTGGAACTGTGGGCGCTGGCGGTCGCGACACTGCTCGCCGGATTGTTCGCCTTCTACAGCACGCGCCTGGCCTGGCAGTCACTGCAGTTCAACGACATCTCGACCGGCAACGACGCGACGCCCTTGTGGATTCCGCAGCTGACGATGGCCTTCGGGACCATTGTCCTGCTGGTCGCCGTTTTCGACGAACTGGTCCTCGAATGGCGCGGAAGGCGCCTGGCGAAGGTTCCCGGCGAGGCCTTGCGCAATGAATGAAGCCGCGATCACCACGCTGCTGATCGTCGCGCTGTTCGCGCTGCTGGGCAGTGGCGTCTGGATCGGCCTTGCGCTCGCCGGCGTCGCCTGGATCGGCATGGAGCTGTTTTCGACGCGCCCCGCGGGCGACGCGATGGCGGTCACCATCTGGGGTTCCGCATCGTCGTGGACGCTGACCGCATTGCCGCTGTTCGTCTGGATGGGCGAGATCCTGTTCCGGACCCGGCTGTCCGAGGACATGTTTCGCGGACTGGCCCCCTGGCTCGAACGCCTGCCGGGCCGGCTGCTGCACACGAACATCATCGGCTGCACGATCTTCGCCGCGGTGTCCGGGTCGTCGGCAGCCACCTGCGCGACCATCGGCAAGATGACACTGCCGGAGCTCAAGGGCCGCGGCTATCCGGAGGGCATCACCATCGGCACGCTGGCCGGTGCCGGCACGCTCGGCCTGCTGATTCCGCCATCGATCATCATGATCGTCTACGGCGTCACCGCCGAGGTGTCGATCGCCAAGCTGTTCATCGCCGGCGTGATCCCCGGCGTGATGCTCGCGACGCTGTTTTCCGGCTACATCGTCGTCTGGGCGCTGACGCATCCGGGCCGGATTCCGGTGATCGAGACACGCACGAGCTTTGCGCAGAAGCTGTACGCGTCGCGGCACCTGATCCCGGTCGTCGTGCTGATCGGGCTCGTGCTCGGCTCGATCTACGCTGGGGTGGCGACCGCGACCGAAGCAGCGGCTTTCGGCGTCGTCGGCTCGCTGGTGCTGTCCGCCGCGCAGGGCTCGCTCACGCGTGCGACCTTCGCATCGAGCCTGATGGGCGCGACGCGGCTGTACTGCATGATCGCGCTGATCCTCTCCGGCGCCGCGTTCCTGACGCTGGCGATGGGCTACATCGGCCTGCCCCGGGATCTGGCCGAGTGGATCGGCTCGCTGGGTCTGTCGCCGCTGGCGCTGATCTTCGCGCTGACCGGCTTCTACATCCTGCTCGGCTGCTTTCTCGACGGCATCTCGATGGTCGTGCTGACCATGGGCGTGATCCTGCCGACGGTCGAGAAGGCGGGCATCGACCTCATCTGGTTCGGCATTTTCATCGTCATCGTGGTCGAGATGGCGCAGATCACGCCGCCCGTCGGCTTCAACCTGTTCGTGCTGCAGGGGATGACCGGCAAGCAGATCACCTGGATCGGCCGGCACACGCTGCCGATGTTCCTGCTGATGGTCGTCGCGGTGCTGCTGATCTGGTACGTGCCCGAGCTCGTCACCTTCCTGCCGCGGCAGATGAAGATGGGCTAGGCGTGCACGGCGTACCATCGGCGGTCGCATGGGCCGCGAAGCTGCGAACGCCGTTTGCGGTGCTGGGCGTGCGCACCGCCGGTCGCGCGGTCACGCAACTGACCTACCTGCCGCTGGCCGAACGCGCGCTGGCGCCAACCGACGCGACGGCCGAGGCCCTGGCCCGGGAACTCGGGCGCTATCTCGACGACCCCGAATTCCGGTTCGAGGTTGCGCTGGCCCCGGGCGGAACGCCGTTTCAGCAGCGCGTCTGGCAAGCGCTGTCCGCGATTCCTCCGGGACAATCGCGGACCTACGGCGAGGTCGCCCGCATGGTGCGCAGCGCTCCGCGCGCGGTCGGCCAGGCCTGCGGCGCCAACCGCATCGCGCTGCTGATTCCCTGCCATCGGGTCGTCGGCGCGCAGGGCGCGCTCGGCGGCTTCATGAACGCGGCCGAGGGCGATCCCGTCGCGATCAAGCGCTGGCTGCTGCGCCACGAGGGTTACCGCTTCGGGCGCTGACACCGATGCCCGCCGCCGATCCCGCGCTCATCGACGCCTTCTGCGACCACCTCTGGCTGCAGGACGGCCTCGCCCCTTCATCGCTGGCAAGCTACAGGCGTGACCTGGCCGCATGGTCCGCGTGGCTGAAGGGGCGCGGCATGCTCGCCGCGGGCCGCGCCGATGTCGAGGACTGGCTTGCCGCGCAGTTCCGCGCCAAGGCGAAGGCGACCTCGGTCGCGCGGCGCCTGTCGGCGCTGCGGCGCTTCTACCGGCTGCAGCTCGAACGCGCCACGGTCGAGGAGGACCCGACAGTGCGGGTGCGCGCGCCGAAGAAGCCGCGCCACCTGCCGAAGCTGCTCACCGAGCGCCAGGTCGAGGCATTGCTGGCTGCGCCCGATGTCGACGGCACGCTCGGATTGCGCGACCGGGCAATGCTCGAAACCCTCTACGCCACCGGCCTGCGCGTGTCCGAGCTGGTCGGACTCAAGATCGTGCAGGTCTCGCTCGACGCGGGCGTGGTGCGCGTGCTCGGCAAGGGCAGCAAGGAGCGCCTGGTGCCGCTGGGCGACGAGGCGGTGGAGTGGCTGAGGCGCTACGCCAGGTCGGCGCGTCCCCGTGCTGGCCGCCGACGCGAAGACCGACCACCTGTTCCTCACCGCGCGGCGCGCACCGATGACACGGCAGGCATTCTGGGCGCTGATCAAGCGCCATGCGGTCAAGGCGGACATCCCCGCGGCAACGTTATCGCCGCACGTGCTGCGGCACGCTTTCGCCACGCACCTGCTCAACCACGGCGCCGACCTGCGGGTCGTGCAGCTGCTGCTGGGCCATGCCGACATCACGACGACGACGATCTACACGCACGTGGCGCGCGAGCGGCTGAAGCGGCTGCACGAGCAGCATCATCCCCGCGGATGAGTCGCTGCCGCGCTCGCGTAGAATTGCGACGCCGCTCCCCGCCTCTCCGCCACGATGACGACGCCGCTCGCCTTCCTACGCCGCCGACTGCCGCAACCGATGCTGGGATGGCGGGTCGACCGGCGCTGGCGCCATGCGAAGGACGGCGGCGACCCCGACGAATTCCGCGATGGCGCGCCTGTGCCCTTTCGCTGCAACCTCTGCGGCGGTGCCAACGCCCTTCCTCTGCGGCGATTGACCCGCGAGGATCCCAGCTGCAGCCGCTGCGGCTCCAACGTGCGCTTCCGGTCGATGATCCACCTGGTCACACGCGAAGTGCTCGGCCGTTCCGTGGCGTTGCCGGAGTTGCCGGCGCGCAAGGACCTCGTCGGCATCGGCCTGTCGGATGCGCCGGCGTATGCCGGGCCGCTGGCGACCAGGTTTTCCTACCGCAACACCTTCTATCACACGCAACCGCACCTGGACATCGCCAACGTCGGCGACGAGCACCTCGGCCGCTACGATTTCGTCATCGCCAGCGACGTCTTCGAACACGTCGTGCCGCCGGTCGCGCAGGCCTTCGTCAACGCCAGGCGCATGCTGAAGCCCGGCGGGAAGTTCATCTTCTCGGTGCCGTTCAATTTCGAGGATGACACGCTCGAGCACTTCCCGGACCTGCACGACTGGTCGGTCGACGAGCGCGACGGCCGCTGGACGCTGGCCAACCGGACCCGCGACGGCCGCGAGCAGCGCTTCGACGACCTCGTGTTCCACGGCGGACCGGGATCGACGCTCGAGATGCGCCTGTTCTCGCGCGCGGCGCTGGAGCGCGAATTCGCCGCCGCCGGATTCGCGCGCATGCGCGTCGCCGACGAGCCCTGGCTGCCCTTCGGCATCCACTGGCCGGTGCCGTGGTCGGTGCCGATGGTCGCCTACGCCTGACCGATCGGGACGATGGGCAGGGACAAGTTACCCGTCACCGCCGCGGTGCGCGCGCTGCGCGAGCACGGCATCGAGTTCACCCACCATCCGTACGAATACGAGGCGCGCGGCGGCACCGCCGTGTCGGCCCGCGAACTGGGCGTGCCCGAGCATGCGGTGATCAAGACGCTGGTGATGGAGGACGAGGACAGGCGTCCGCTGATCGTCCTGATGCACGGCGACCGCGAGGTCTCGACCAAGAACCTGGCGCGGCTGCTGGGCGTGAAGACGATCGCGCCCTGCGAGCCGGCCGTGGCGGACCGCCACTCCGGCTACCAGGTCGGCGGCACCAGCCCCTTCGGCACGCGGCGCGCGATGCCGGTCTACCTGCAGCGCACGATCGCCGACCTGCCCTATCTGTACGTCAATGGCGGCCGGCGCGGCTACCTGGTAGGCATGGCGCCCGCCGACCTGATCCGGGTGCTGCGTCCGACACTGGGCGACATCGCCGCCTGACGTTGGATCCGGCCGGCCCCGGGGCCCCGCTCGTGCGTCATCTGGTGGCGATTTTTTCCCAGCCGGCACCCGGATTGAAGACCGTCATGGCCTTGGCTTCCCTGGCGGAATTCGGCCCCAGGTCCTTCTGGTAGACGACGCCGTCGCGGCTGACGATGAAGGTCATCACGCCGGTGTCGCCCCAGTTTGCCGGCCACGCCACCAGCGCGTAGCCTTCGGTCATGTGGCCGTCCTTGACGTAGCTGCGCGCGCCGCCGGGCGCGTCCTTGCCCTGCGCGGTCAGAATCTTGTACACATAGCCGTGGTAGGGCTGCCCCCGCCTGGCATCGGCGAATCCGGCGCCAAGCGGACTCTCCGGCTCGCCGGGCAACGATGCCCAGTACAGGCCATCGCGCTTGCCCGGCGACGAAAGCGGGCGCATCGCATACTCGCGGATCCCGTCGCCGTTCCAGTCGTTCTCCCGGTATTCGTCCTGCGCGTCGGCATAGGCGAGCATCACCTGGATCACGGCGAGTTCGTTGCGGCCGATGCGGCGGGTGCGCATCTCCTCGGGCGCGGCCTTGGTGTCGAATTTCCATCCGGCCGCGGTCTTCACGATGGGGATCGGCAGCGTCCAGCCGTGCGTGCCGACGCCGAGAAAGGCCTTGTCCGGGCCCGCCTTGACGATGGCGTGCGCGCGGGCCCACGCCTCGAGGAAGTTGGTGACGTCTTCCGGATCCCTGTTCTCGGACGGGATGAATTTTTCGTAGTCGGGTCCGACCGCAACCTTGATCGCATCGTCATCGTGCCGCGCAATGCCGTCGACCAGCGCGTCGGCTGCCGCTTCGGGCGTGGGGTAGATCGCCTGCGCAAACGCGGGAGAGGCCATGGCCAGCGTTGCCGACAGCACCGCGGCCAGCGACAGTACGGCAAGGAGATTCGTGAATTTCGTCATGTCTGTGTGCTCCGTCTCAACGACGCCGTCCGCCGCCACCACCGCCTGCGCGACCACCCCCGCCGCCGCCGGCACGAGCGCCTCCACCGCCACCCCCGCCGGCACGCGCCGCCCTTCCGCCGCCACCTCCGCTCGCGCGCTGCGCCGACGCCCGACTCGACGCCCCGCGATCGACCTGGGCCCTGGCCTGCGGACTGTTCACGCCACGCAACGCGTTGTCGCGGCTCGCCGACTGCGCCCGCTGCCGCGCGGCGCTGCGATCGGCGCTCTGCGCACGGTCGCGTGCCGCCGACCGGTCCACGTTCTGCGCGCGGTTCTGCGCCGCCGACCGGTCCATGGTCTGCGCGCGGTTCTGCGCCGCCGGACCGGTCCATGGTCTGCGCCCGGTCGCGCGCACCGGATCTTTCCATGCTCTGCGCGCGATCGCGCGCGCTCGACTGGTCGAACTTCACTCCCCGGTCCTGCATGGTCTGCGCGGCCCGCTCGCGGCTGGCGTCGCGGCTCGCATCCTTGCCGCGATACTGCTCGCGCGTGCCGGCCTTGTATTTGCTGTCGAGCTGCTGCCTGGTCGCGTTGCCGCCCCGATAAGCCGCATTGCCGCGATGCTCGGGATTGTGTTTCCAGTTGGCCCGGTTGCCGTTGGCGCTGATCCTCTTGTTCACATTGATGTTGTTGTAGCGGTTGACGTTGATGTTGACGTCGCCGCGGCCCCAGTTGAAGCCGCCCCAGAGCGCGTTGGAAACGCCGATGCCCACGCCCCAGGCGATGCCCGTGGCGATGGTCCGCGACCACCAGTAGCCCGGCGGCGGCGGATAGTAGTACGGCGGATAGGCGGGATAGGCCCACGGCCCGTAGACGACGGCCGGGTTGTACGCCGGCACGTAGACGACCGACGGCTGCGCCGGCTCGATGACGATCACCTGCGGCGGCGGCGCCGCCTGCTGCACGACCGTGGTCTGCGACGGTGGCGCCGCTTCGGTCGTGACCTTCACCTGCTCGTTGGACTTGAGGTTGCCTGCCTTCTCCGCTTGCGCCCGCAGCCGCTGCACCGAATCCATCACGTCCTCGGGCTGCGCCAGGAAGGCGTCGCCCATGTTCTTCACCCAATCCGGCTTGTCGCCCAGCGTGATCAATACCTCGGGAAAGCCGACCAGCGACGCGACCGACGGATCCCAGGGCTCGTTCTCGACCATCTTCACCGCGTCGTCGCCCTTGGCATCCGGATGCGCCTTGGCCCACTTGACCGCGGCCGCAAATTCGTCCGGATAGGTCGTCGCCATGAACAGCTGCGACAGCAGCGAGTCCGGATACAGCGCCACCTGCGCCGTCATCTGGTCGAGTTGTTCCTTGGAGAACGGCTTGTCGCCGCCCTGCGCGCCCGAGGAAACGGGCAGCGCAAATGCGAGCACGATCGCCAAGGCGCGCAACAGGCGAGGTAACAGGAGGCTTTTCACGAGGGCTCCTTCGATATGAGTCGTCATGGGTCTAATCGCCATGGGTCGAATTGCTGTCGGTCGGCGCACAGGCACGATCGATCGCGGGAAAACGGGAAGGCGCGCAATCATGGCAGAGGCCGGCGAAAAGGCCCACAGCGAATAATTATAACGATGGCGCGCGCCGGTGGGTCCGGCGGCTGAACGACTTCGGCTTCGCGGGCGCGTACCGGGGACTCGGCGGAAACTCAGTGAAGATTCAGTCGCCGCGACTGCGCTCGACCGCCACGCCCATTTCCTTGACGCCCGCGATGGGCGCAAGCTTGGCCACGCGCAGGCGCACCAGCGGCACGCCGAACTCGTCGATCAGCAGCTGCGCCGCGACTTCGGCAAATCGTTCCAGCAGCGGCGGCGGCGAGTCCTTGGCAAACGCCTTCAGCCGCGCCACCACCAGCGAGTAGTCCAGCGCGTCGGCGAGCTTGCCGGTGGCGAAGGGCTTGGCCGACGGCACGCCGATTTCGACGTCGAGACGGATGGTCTGCGGCAGGTGCCGCTCCCACTCGTAGACGCCGATGCGCGCCTCGATCCTGAGGTCGTGGATGAAGATCGTGTCCATGGCTGTCCGGGAGCGTCCTGCGGTGAACTTCGGCATGCGATCCGGACGCAGCATGAGCGCGGTCCTGCTCCGGTCGAAACCTCTTCGATACGTTAGAATCGCCCCGGATTCTACCCTTCGCCGTCCCCCCACTCCCCGCCTTGACTGCTGCCTTCCTCATCGTCACTGGCGCCTACCTGCTGGGCTCGGTGTCCTTTGCCGTGGTCGTCAGCCGGCTGTTCAAGCTGCCCGACCCGCATGGCTACGGTTCGGGCAATCCCGGAGCGACCAACGTGCTGCGCACCGGCAACAAGGCGGCGGCGCTGCTCACGCTGGTCGGCGACGGTGCCAAGGGCTGGCTTGCGGTGTTCCTGGCGCAGCTGCTCGCGCCGGCGACCGATGCCCCGGCGTGGACGATCCCGCTCGTCGCACTGGCCGTGTTCGTGGGCCATCTCTACCCGGTCTTTCACCGCTTCGCCGGCGGCAAGGGCGTGGCCACGGCAGCCGGCATCGTGCTCGCACTGCATTGGCCGCTGGGCCTGGCGTTGGCCGTTGTCTGGGCGACGATGGCGTTCGGATTCAAGATCTCGTCGCTGGCGGCGCTGACCACCAGCGCGCTGCTACCGCTGGGCGGCTTCTATGTCTTCGGCAACACGCCGACCGCCTGGGCCATGGTGGCGATCTGCGCGCTGCTGTTCTGGCGGCATCGGTCCAACATTCGCCAGCTGCTTTCGGGCCACGAGCGGACGATCGGCCGCTAGGTTCGCGCGTCCCGATCTTCCCGCCCGGGCGGTTCGAGCGAGGCCAGCGCCCAGCGCGGCCGGACCTCGAACGCGCCTGGCTCCGGCGCCGCCTGCGCCAGGCGCAGCGCACCCACCAGCGCGATCATCGCACCGTTGTCGGTACAGAACTCGAGGTCGGGGAAGTAGACCCTGGCACCGCGCGCGCGCGCGTCGTCGACCAGGCGCTCGCGCAGCGCGCGATTGGCACCGACGCCTCCGGCCACCACCAGCGTGGAAAGACCGGATGCAATCAGTGCGGCGATCGCCTTGGCGGCAAGCACGTCGACGACGGCAGCCTGGAATTCGCAGGCGATGTCGGCCTTGCGCGCCTCGGACAGGTCCTCGATGGACGCGTCGCCTGCCTCCTTGCGCGCCAGCGTCAGCACCGCGGTTTTCAACCCGGAAAAGCTGAAATCCAGGTCACCGGAGGCAAGCATCGGTCGCGGCAGGCGATGCGCGCCCGCCGCGCCGCGCTCGGCCAGCGCCGCCAGCGCCGGGCCACCCGGGTAGCCCAGACCCAGCAGCTTGGCGGTCTTGTCGAAGGCCTCGCCGGCGGCATCGTCCAGCGTGTCGCCGAGCAGCCGGTAGCGGCCGACGCCCGTGACCTCGAACAACTGGCTGTGGCCGCCGGATACCAGCAGCGCCACAAAGGGAAATTCCGGGCGCGGCCGGGCCAGCAGCGGCGACAGCAGATGGCCTTCGAGATGGTGGACGCCGATGGCCGGTATTTTGAGCGCATAGGCGAGCGCGGTCGCCACCCCGGCGCCCACCAGCAGCGCGCCGGCCAGTCCCGGCCCCTGCGTGTAGGCGATGCCGTCGAGGTCCGCCAGCGTCAGGCCGGCCGACGCCAGCACCTGCTGCGTCAGCGGAACGACCCGTTGCACATGATCCCTGGAGGCGAGTTCCGGTACCACGCCGCCGTAGTCCGCGTGCATCGCCACCTGGGTATGCAGCGCATGCGCGAGCAGGCCCGCCGCAGTGTCGTAGACGGCCACGCCGGTTTCGTCGCAGGAGGTCTCTATGCCGAGGACGCGCATCGGGGCCGGGGGAGCGCCAAAACCCGAGATCATACAGGGGCTTGCAGGGATCTCCTGGTTCGGATATAGTTATTGATTCATTGAATTCGCTCCCTGCCCGCACCGAGCGCAGTCAGGCCGGTCCCGAATCCGGAGCGAATCCGCAAATCCAGCAACGAATCTGCCAAGGAAGAGAAACCACATGCCGAGCGTCCGTGTCCGCGAAAACGAGCCCTTCGAGGCCGCGCTGCGCCGTTTCAAGCGCACCATCGAAAAGACGGGCCTGCTGACCGAACTGCGCGCCCGCGAGTTCTACGAAAAGCCGACGTCCGAGCGCAAGCGCAAGAAGGCTGCCGCGGTGAAACGGCATTACAAGCGCATCCGCAGCCAGCAACTGCCGCCCAAGCTCTTCTGAAGGCCTGCAGCACCGGAACCACCCATGAGAGGGGCGAAGCGATTCGCCCCTCTTGCTTTTTCCACCACCGAACGACCCGCCGTCGGGAGCCCGCATGACGCTCAAGGCCCGCATCACCGAGGACATGAAGGACGCCATGCGCGCCAGGGACAGCGCGCGGCTGTCGACCATCCGGCTGCTGCTGGCGGCGATCAAGCAGCGGGAAGTCGACGAACGCCGCGAGCAGGCGGATGCCGACGTGCTCGCCATCCTCGACAAAATGGTCAAGCAGCGACGCGATTCGATCGCGCAGTTCGAGGCCGGCAAGCGACCTGACCTGGTCGCCATCGAGCAGGCCGAACTGGCGATCCTCCAGTCCTACCTGCCGCAGTCGCTCACCGAGCTGGAGGTCGACGCGCTGATCGCCGAAGCCCTCGCCGCTACGGGGGCCACCGGCGCCTCCGGCATGGGCAAGGAGATTGGCAAAATCATGGCCTGGCTGAAGCCGAAGCTGGCCGGACGCGCCGACATGGCCAGCGTATCCGCCCGGGTGAAGGCGCGGCTCGCCTGAACGGCCCCCTCGGGCGCGCGTCATGATTCCCAACGATTTCATCCAGACGCTGCTCTCGCGGGTCGACATTGTCGAGGTCATCGACCGATACGTGCCGCTGAAGAAGGCCGGCGCCAACTATGTCGCCTGTTGTCCGTTCCACAGCGAGAAGACGCCATCGTTCTCGGTCAGCCCGGCAAAGCAGTTCTATCACTGCTTCGGCTGCGGCGCGCACGGCACCGCCATCGGCTTCCTGATGGAGCATTCGGGCAAGGCCTTTCCCGACGCGGTCGAGGAGCTGGCCCGTGACGCGGGACTCGAGGTGCCGCGCGTCGAACGCGCCGGCGAGCGCGAGCGGCGCGAGGAGGCACAGGACCTGACCGAGCACCTGCTGACCGCCGCGCGCTTCTACCGCGGTCAGTTGAAGGACGCCGCGCGCGCGGTCGAGTACCTGAAGCGCCGCGGGCTCACCGGCGAAATCGCCGCTCGCTTCGGCATCGGCTACGCGCCGGACGCCTGGCAGGGCCTCGCCGAAGCGTTCCCGAACTACGACGACCCCGCGCTGGACGCCGCCGGGCTGGTCATCTCCGGCGACGCCGGCAAGCGCTACGACCGCTTTCGCGACCGGGTGATGTTCCCGATCCACGATACCCGCGGCCGGGTGATCGGCTTCGGCGGCCGGGTGCTGGGCGACGGCGAGCCCAAGTACCTGAACTCGCCGGAAACGCCGGTATTTTCAAAGGGGCGCGAGCTCTACGGCCTGTTTCTTGCCCGCAACGCCATTCACGATGCGGGCATGGCCGTGGTCGTCGAGGGCTACATGGACGTCGTCGCGCTGGCCCAGCACGGCGTCGACCATGCGGTCGCCACGCTCGGCACGGCGACCACTCCGGTGCACGTCGAGAAGCTGTTCCGGCTCACCGACCGCGTCGTCTACTGCTTCGACGGCGATTCGGCGGGGCGCAAGGCGGCGTGGCGCGCGCTCGAGAACACGCTGGTCGCGCTTGCCGATGGCAAGAACGCGCAATTCCTGTTTCTGCCCGACGGCATGGATCCCGATGATTTCATCCGCCAGCGAGGCCGCGCGGCCTTCGAGCAGGCAGCGGCCGCAGCGGTCCCGCTGTCCGAATTCCTGCTGGCGGAACTCGCGGTGCGCCATCCGCCGACGTCGTCGGAAGGCCGCGCGGCGCTGGTAGCCGCGGCCCGCCCCTTTCTTGCGCAGATCCAGGCGCCGGTACTCTCGGCGATCCTGCGCCAGCGCCTGGCCGCGCTCTCCGGGCTCCCCGAGGCGCAGCTGCGGCCGTTGCTGGCCACCGGTCCGGCACGCGCTCCGGCGCCCGCCGAGCGTCCCCCGGGGAACCAGGCGGCCCCGGCCCGCGCCCGCGCTTCGCGCGCGACGCCCGGGGGACGACGCCCGCCTTCGCTGGCCCGCGAACTTCTGACCGGCCTGTTGCTGCGACCCGAACTGGCCCGCAGCCTGCCCTTTCCGCGGCCGGACGACGGCTCGCCCGAAGGCAACGCGCTCTGCGCGCTGGTCGCCTACTGCGCGCAGGCGCCGGGGGATCTCACGCCGGCGGGGGTGCTGCAGGCCTTCCAGGGAACCCCCGAGGCGGACCTGCTCGGCGCGGTGCTTGCGGCCGCCGATGACCAGCAGTTGGGCGCCGAGGCGGCCGAGGCGCAATTGCGCGCCGGGCTCGACCGCTGGTGGGCGGCGGCGCGCCGGGCCGGCGATCCGGCGCCGGCAGCCACGGAAGAGTCGCTGCGCCCCGAAGAAGCCCGCCGGCTGGCGCAACTCGATCTGGTCCGGCAGCGGCTCGGCGGCGAGCGTGGCGCGCAACTGCCGGACGGTGGGGAGCCGCCGGAATCGGCGGGGCCACAATCGTGATAAAATTTGTGGTTTTCCCGCGCCGGCCCCATGTAGCCCCATTGCCGCACCGTGGCACTGCCGCGCCGGCGGGGACGCGAGCGGCGCACGCCGCCGCGCAACACTTAGGACAACCATGGCCAAATCGCCCGCGAAGCCCATCCGGAAAAGCAAGCCCAAGACCAAGGCAAAGGCCAAGCCGCGGTCGGCCAAGCCGGCTGCGCGCAAGGTCGCCAAGGGCAGCAAGCCCGCCGGCGCGACCAAGCGCAAGCCGGCGGTGAAGAAGACCGCAGCGAAGAAACCGGCACGCCCGGCCGCCGGCAAAGCGGCAACCCGCAAGTCCACGCCCAAGGCGGCCAGGAAGGCAACGCCCAAGGCGCGGCCGGCGGCGAAGAAGCCCGCAGCGAAAAAAGCCGCGCCGAAGTCGACGCCGAAGGCGGCAGCCAAGTCTGCCCACAAGCCGGCCGCGAAGGTTGCGACCAGGCCCGCAGCCAAGCCGGTCGCCAAGGCGCCGCCCAAGGGTGCCAAGACGGTCGCGCCGACCAAGGGCGCCAAGGCGAGCGCCGCGGTTACGCCGGCCAAGGGCGGCAAGACGGCCGCCGCGACGACCGCCGCGGGCGCGGCAGCCAAGGGCAAGGGCAAGGTGGCGAAGGTTCTTGCCTCCCCCAGCGAAATCGCCGCCAAGCTTGCCGGCAAGCGCGCCGAGGATGCCTCGCGCCGGGGCCGCAACGGCAAACCGTCCGACTCGCCGCCGCGCGAACTCACGCCGGCCGACGTCGAGGCGCGCAAGTGGCGCCTGAAGACGCTGATCGTCCTCGGCAAGGAACGCGGCTACCTGACCTACGCCGAGATCAACGACCACCTGCCCGACGACATCCTCGACGCCGAGCAGATCGAGGGCGTGATCTCGATGATCGGCGACATGGGCATTCGCGTCTACGACGAGACGCCCGACGCCGACACGCTGCTGATGACCGAGGTTCCGTCGTCGTCGCCGGCCGAGGATGTCGAAGAGGAGGCCGAGGCCGCCGCCTCGACGCTCGATTCCGAATTCGGTCGCACGACCGATCCGGTCCGCATGTACATGCGCGAGATGGGTTCGGTCGAGTTGCTGACGCGGGAAGGCGAGATCGAGATCGCCAAGCGGATCGAGGAAGGCCTGAAGCACATGATCATGGCGATCTCGGCCTGCCCGATGACCGTGGCCCAGATTCTCGAAATGGCCGGAAAGATCGAGAAGGACGAGTTCAAGATCGATGATCTCGTCGACGGCCTGGTCGATTTCAACGAAGAACTGACCACGGTCGACGACAGCGAGTCCGACGACGAGGAGTCGGAGGACGACGAGGAGGTCGACGAGGTCGCCATCGCCACCGAGAACCTCGAACGGCTGAAGGTCGCGGCACTGGAAAAATTCGCGGTGATCCGCCGGCACTTCGCCCGGATGCTGGTCGTGCTGACCAAGGAAGGCCACAAGGCGCCGAAGTATCTGGAGTTCCAGCGCAAGATCTCGGCCGAATTGATGCAGATCCGATTCTCGGCGCGCCAGGTCGAGCGCCTGTGCGATTCCGTACGCACCGAGGTCGACAACATTCGCCAGGTCGAGCGCAAGATCCAGGACCTGGTCGTGCACAAGAGCGGCATGCCGCGCGCGGACTTCATCAAGGCTTTCCCGACCAACGAGACATCGCTGCGCTGGATCGACCGCGAGGTCGCGGCCAACCACGGCTACAGCGAGCAGCTCGCCAAGTACCGGCAGGCGATCGTCGAGCTGCAGCAGAAGCTGCTCGGCCTGCAGGAGCGGGTGATGATCCCGCTGAAGGACCTGAAGGAGATCAACAAGCAGATGTCCACCGGGGAGGCCAAGGCCCGCCGCGCCAAGCGCGAGATGACCGAGGCCAACCTGCGCCTGGTGATCTCCATCGCCAAGAAGTACACCAACCGCGGACTGCAGTTCCTCGACCTGATCCAGGAAGGCAACATCGGCCTGATGAAGGCGGTGGACAAGTTCGAATACCGCCGCGGCTACAAGTTCTCGACCTATGCGACCTGGTGGATCCGCCAGGCGATCACCCGCTCGATCGCCGACCAGGCGCGCACCATCCGCATCCCGGTGCACATGATCGAGACCATCAACAAGATGAACCGCATTTCCCGGCAGATCCTGCAGGAGACCGGCCAGGAGCCCGATCCGGCCACGCTCGCCGAGAAGATGGAGATGCCCGAGGAGAAGATCCGCAAGATCCTCAAGATCTCCAAGGAACCGATCTCGATGGAGACGCCGATCGGCGACGACGACGATTCGCACCTGGGCGACTTCATCGAGGACCAGTCGACGGTGGCGCCGTCGGATGCGGCGGTGAACGCCAGCCTGCGCGACGTCTGCAAGGACATCCTCGACACGCTGACGCCGCGCGAGGCCAAGGTGCTGCGCATGCGCTTCGGCATCGAGATGAACACCGACCACACGCTGGAGGAGGTCGGCAAGCAGTTCGACGTCACCCGCGAGCGCATCCGCCAGATCGAGGCCAAGGCGCTGCGCAAGCTGCGCCACCCGTCGCGGTCGGAGAAGCTGCGCAGCTTCATCGAGGGCGAGTAGCCTCCGCACGACGGCAAGGCGACAAAAAAACGCCCCGGTGTCCCCGGGGCGTTTTTTCGTTCAGATCGGTGGTTCGTTCAGTTCGCCGCGAAACAATACAGGTAGCCCGCGCCGCCACTGGCCTTCAGCTGGTCGAGCGAGCAGCCGCGCGAGCCGTGCGAGGAGTTCCACGACAGTGCCGGCGGCTCGGTATTGAGGCCCATGCGGTCGTGGTGACCCACCACCGCGGAGCCGTCGCCGCTCTTGGTCCAGTTGCCGCAGGTCTTGTCCGCCGCGTCGGCGAACGCCGTGCCGTCAGGCTGGGTTCCGGTCAGAATGTCGTGCTCGTTGGGCGTGTCGCCGCGACCGTTGACGACCATCCCCTTCTCGGTGAGCGCGGTCTGCTTGGTCAGGTTGTTGGTCCCATGCAGTTCCGCGACATCCTTCGCGATCACCACGCCCTTGGCGTTCTTCCAGGGGCCTTTGCCGATGCGGTCCCGGGCGTTGACCGCCGCCGTCGACCCCGCGGCCTGGGTCGAAAGATAGGCATGCCAGGTCTTGCCCCCCACCCCCGCCGCCGCGGCCAGCGTCTGGCAATGCTTGTCGGCGCCGGCGAGTCCGCCGTAATCGGCCCCTTTGCCTGAACCGGTGCTGGTGACGAAGAAGCCCATCTCCGCCTGTTGCGCGGATGCCGCGCCGACCGCGCCTGCCAATGCCATCGCCGCGACGACGACGATCATTCGATGTTTCATCCAATTGCCTCCCGAGGCGCCCCGACGCGGACCTCCGCGTCGCGAACATCAGGTGAACAGATCCGGACTCCACGCTATTCCACCGCCACGAAAAACTTCGGCGAGCGCCAGAAAGCAGTTGACTGCCACGCGACCGGCCAATCAGCGCAACCGCAGTTCCGCCACGACCTGCTCCGGGTCCTCCGAGTCGTCGCGAACGGAAAAACCGAGTGCCTGCACGAACCGCAGCATCCGTTGGTTAACGCGCAGCACGGTCCCGGTCAGCCTTGCCAGGCCCCGGCGCCTGGCGTTGTCGATCAGCGCCTGCATCAGCCCAGTGCCGACGCCGCGTTTTTGCCAGGCGTCCGCCACGACGATCGCAAACTCGGCGCTCTCCTCGTCGACGTTGGCGACGTAGCGGGCGATGCCGACGATCGCCTCGCCGCCGATTCCATCCTTGTCCGGAGCAATCACCACCAGCGCCAGTTCGCGGTCGTAGTCGATCTGCGTGAAACGGGCGAGCATCACATCGGTGAGCTCGTTCAGGCGATAGAAGAAACGGAAGAAGCGGGACTGCTCGGACAGCCCCCGGACGAAATGCCGCTCGAGCTCCGCGTCCTCGGGCCGCACCGGCCGCATCACGAGCACGGTTCCGTCCGGCAGCGCCAGCGACGAGTCGAGTTCCGCCGGGTAGGGGTGAATGGCCATGTGCCGGTAGCCCTGCTGCGACACCCGGCGCGGGTCGACGGCAACACGCGCATCGGTGATGGCGATGCCGCCGTCGGTCAACGTGATCGGATCGAGCGCCAGCGAGCGCACCCAGGGCAGCGCACAGGCGATCGACGACACGCGCAGCAGCAGATCGACGAGCTCGGCAGGCGCCGAGGCCTGCCCCGCCTGCGCGAGCAGGTCGGTGGCAAGGCGACGGTTGAGCGGCGGCAGCATCACCGCGCGGAACAGCGGACCGGGGCGACCGCGCATGCTCGTGCCTGCGGCGATGACCGGTCCGAACACGGCGTCGGTTTCCAGCACGACGGCTGCGGCGCCCGTCACTCCGGCGGGCGTCGCGCGGCCCACGACGAAGGCGCCGTTCCATTCCCCTTCAGGCATCGTCCGCGCCAGTTCGAGCAACTGCCCATGCGCGCGCGCGACCGCGCGTCCATTGGGCAATCCCGCTCGATGACTTCCCGGCAGGCTCGTGTCCAGCGACAGGGTCACCGGGTAACGCATCCGACGCGCCGCCGCCTGCGCCTCGGCCAGCGTCGCCACGACGACGCGTGGCACGGTCGCGATGCCGAAGGCGTCCAGCAGCTTGTGCGTTTCCGCGATCGACAGCACCCCGCCCCTGTGCGACGCCGCACGCACGCGAATGCTCTCCGCGGTGTCGAGATCCGGCGGCGCGGGCTCCGGCTGCGATGGCGGAACCTCGAGCAGCCACTCCTGGTTGCGCCGGTAGGCGGCCAGAAAGGAAAACGCATGGACGGCGTTTTCCGGCGTGAAGAAATTCGCGACTCCACCGGCTTCCAGCGCCGCATGCACGTCCTCACGATTCACCGCGCCGAGCCAGGCGGCGAGCACCGGCTTGACCGAACCCCGGGCCGCCTCCGCCATTGCCCGGGCCGCATCGATGCCGCCGATGATTGGCCGGGGAACATGGATCGCCAGCACGGCGTCGGTGCCGGGATCGGCCAATGCGGTCGCAACCGCGGCGGCGAAGCGCGCCGGCGGCGCATCGGCGCGCACGTCCACCGGATTGGCTCGGGCTGTTTCTGGCGGAAGCTGCGCGTCGAGCGCCGCTACGGTCTCCTTCGAAAACCGCGCCAGCGTCACGCCGGCATCCGCGGTCGAGTCCGCCGCCAGCAGTCCGGGCCCCCGGCCATTGGCGACGATGGCCAGGCGGTCGCCGCTGGGGATCCTGCCCATGGCGAGAATCCGCGCGGCGGCGAACAGCTGCGTGTAGCTGTGCACACGCACCGTTCCGGCACGCATCAGCGCTGCGTCGAACACGACGTCGGGCGAGACTTCAGGCTCGCCGACCTCGTCGCTGGCGCGCAGGCGCTCCAGCGAGCGGCCGGCCTTCAGCACGATCACCGGCTTCGTCCGCGCGGCGGCGCGCAATGCCGACAGGAAGGTACGGGCATCGCCGACGGTTTCCAGGTAAAGCAGGATACCGTCGGTCAGGGGATCGAGCACCAGCGCATCCAGCAATTCGCCGAAGTCGACGTCGATGCCGCCTCCCAGCGAAACGACGGTCGAGAAACCGATCTGCATCGGACCGGCGAAATCGAGCATCGCCGTGCACACGGCGCCGGACTGCGCGACCAGCGCGAGCTTGCCCCGTCGGGCGGGCGGCGCACAAAAGGTCGCATTGAGGCCGCTATCGGTGCGGATGACGCCGAACGCGCCCGGGCCGACGATGCGGATGCCGCGCTTGCGCGAGATCTCCGTCACTTCGCGCAACCAGGCCCGGGATTTCGCGGGATCGGGGCTGTCGGGCGACGACAGCAGCACGACCGTGCGCATTTTCGCGCGTTCCTCGCCGAGGATCTTCGGCACGTTTGCGGGCGGTGCGGCGACCACCGTCAGGTCGATCGCGCGGCCGATTGCGCCCACCGACGCATACGACCGGCGTCCGAACAGCCGGCGGTGATTGGGATTGACCGCGAAGATCTCGCCGGTGAAGCCACCGGCCAGCAGGTTCTCGAACACCGTGCGGCCAAGCGAACCCGCCCGATCGGACGCCCCGACCAGGGCGACGGTCTGCGGATTCAGAAGTGGCGCGAGATAGTGCTGCACGGTTTGCCCGGTGGGCCTGGCATCGCAAGTCTAGCGCACAGTCCGGTCGACACGCCGGCAACGCGGCGCGTTGGGCGATCGGCGATCCACTATAATCGCCGCGGCAGTTGCGCGTACCCGGCGATCGTCCTCGACCACCCGGGCCTGTAGCTCAGACGGTTAGAGCAGGGGACTCATAATCCCTTGGTCGCTGGTTCGAATCCAGCCGGGCATCCAGCCAGGCCCACCAAAGACATCGGGCGAACGATCCGGAATCCGGAGTGTTCCCGCCGCCTCCGCGCAACGGTCGCGACGCTAGTTGTCCGTCCCTTCCCCGATCCTCGTCCCCTGCGCCCGGAACGGCTGCTGCCGGCCGTAGTTCTCGCTGTCCGACTTCGCGCTCTTCAGCGCGAGTTCGGCGGCCTCGGCGTAGGCCATCGGGCGCTTGGCCCCGCCGAACTCGAGCAGCCTGGTCGCGTCGTTCACCCGCACGCCGGTCCTGGCCATGTTGAACAGGACGTACATCGCGAACAGGTTGTCGACGTCCTCGTACTCGCCCTGCTCCTTGCGAAAGTCCCGCGACAGGACCGAGGGAAAACGGTTGGGCAGGTCCCGGAACGCGACCTTTTCCTCCTCGAGCGGATCGACGTAGTTCGAACCCCGATACTTCCGGTACAGCACCACGTCCATGCCGTACCCGCGCGCGCTCCACTCGCGCAGCAGTTTCATCGCCATCTCGGTGGGGATGTTGGCGTTGAGGGCAGCCACCAGCCTGTTCCGGCGGAATAGCGCCGCGCTGTCGACCTCGAGGTCCCGGTAACCTGCCCCGAACTTGAACGCCGTGCCGATGGTCTTGGCGCAGTTCATCCGCAGGTAGTCGTACTTCACCTCGCCATCGTGATAGTCGGTTCCGCGCGCGCGCGCATGATAGTCGTCGTTGATGCGCCGGAAGAATTCAACGAGTCCGTCCCGCTCCTGTCTCGGCACGCCGTAGACGCGTATGCCGATGACCGAACGCTTGTAGACCTCGCCGAAGTCGAGGCCGAACGAGGCCTTGGGACTCAGCGTGGACGTCGTGCCGTACAGGTACTCCCACTTGGGGATGCCGACCATGAGGTCGCCGGTGTAGTGGTGCTCGGTCGTGCTCCTTCTTGCGGTCGGCGTAGAAGTTGGCCGACCAGACGGTCTCCCCGCCGCTCGCCCGGTCGCGAACGGCCAGCGCCAGATGGCCCGCCGAGCCGCCCTTGGAGGTGCCGAAGCTGATCAGCAGTTCCAGGTCGTAGGGATCCTGCTCGAGGACGCCGGCGATCTCGCGGAGGTTGGCGGGCTCCGGTCCTCCCGGCGTGCCGAACTCCGCTGCCGTCGCGTTCGCGCCAAGTGCAATGCCCATGGCGACGCCGCCGATTGCAATCCAGCTCCGGATGGCCGCCACGCTGTGACCGCTCGCCCGCAGGCGCGACAAAAATACGGACACTCTCGTCATCCGGCGCTCCCCGGTTGGTGAGCCAACGCCTCGTCGATCACCGCGAAGACTCCGTCCACGTCGAGCCGGGCGCCGTCGGCGAGAGCCTTGGCCAGCGCCTCGGGCGCGAGCTGCGCTTCCAGTCCGGCACGCGCCGCCGCCATCAGCCGGGCTTCGTTGAGCTGCAGCGGCGCTTCGGCCCGGAGTAGCTCCGCATCGGAAGCGCCGAGCAGCAACGCGGCAACAGCGTGCTGCCCCCTGCGCCAGAACAGGTACGCCCATCCCTCGACGTAGAGATGCCGCGAGCGCCGCATGATCGGCAGTGCGTCGCGCGCCGCGGTCACCGCCTCGCCCATGCGTCCCATTTCGCTCAGGATGCCCACGACATTGGCGAAGTGAACGTCCATGTCACCGTCAGTAGCCGGCCTTGCCCGCAGCGCATCGGCAAGCGCGCAGGCCTCGCGTGCGGCTTCGTCGATCGGCCCCGCTTCCCACAGCAGGTCGACAAAGTTGGCGCGGGCGATCACTTCGAGCCGCCAGTCGCCGGCCGCCGCGCTGGCGTGGACGGCATCACGATGGATCGCGAGCGCCTCGTCGAGGCGACCGGCATTGCGGGCGCGCACGCCGTCCCTGCGCAGCAGCATAATGCGGAACTCGGCGGGCCAGTCGGGCCGCATCAGCGCGCGTGCCTCGTCGAGCGCCGCCTGTGCGGCCACGTCGCCCTGCTGCAGCCCGCGATGGCGCGAGAGCTGCATCAGGCTGGAGAAGACGCGCCGGGGCTGGCCGAGCGTCCGGTACAGCTGCGCGGCACGCGACGCCGCGTCGACCTGATAGGCAAGCGGCACGCGGCCCGTCATGTTGCCCGCGGCCATCGCCCGCCAGTAGCGCGCGGCGACGGCGGGCCCCAGCTCATTGTCGTCCACCTGCCGCGGCAACGACAGCAGCCAGTCGGCGCATTCCAGCGCGTAGTCGATCAGCGCGCCGGCATGCGCCGCGAGCCCGACGGCGACCTGCGGATCGCCCGTTCCACCCAGTCGCCCAGGCATGCGCCGCCCGCAGATTGTCCAGTTCGGGCAGCACCAGCGCCGCGTACTGGTCGGTGCGCAGTTCGCCGTCGAGATTGGCGTCGTCGATCCGCTTCAGAAACTCCAGCATCGCCAGCGCGTGCCGCTCGAGCACGTCGTCCATCTCGCCCTCGGCCAGCTGTTCCAGCGCGAAGGCGCGCGCCGACTCGAGCAGGCGATAGCGAGGCGGGTCGCCGGCGTCCGCCACGACCAGCGACTTGTCGACCAGCGCGGACAACCGATCGAGCACTGCCCATTCGTCGAGCTGCGCGTCGGCGGCAACGGCCTGCGCCAACTCCATCGTGAAGCCGCCGGCAAACACGCCCAGGCGCCGGAACACCGCGCGCTCGGCCCCATCCAGCAGGTTGTGGCTCCACTCCAGCGCGGCGCGCAGCGTCTGGTGCCGGCGCAGCGTCGCCCGCGAACCCGCGGTGAGCAGGCGGAAGCGCGCATCGAGCTTGTCGCGCACCTGACGCAGGCCGAGCGTGGCCACCCGCGCCGCCGCCAGTTCGATCGCCAGCGGCAGGCCGTCGAGCCGGCGGCAGATGTCGATCACGATCGGGAGGTTGTCGTCGGTCAACTCGAATCGCGGGTCCACGGCCCGCACCCGGGCTTCGAACAGTGCGATGGCGCCGAAATCGCGCACGTCGCCCTGCGCCGGCGTCGGCTGGCACGGGCAGGGGCATCACCCGGAACTGCTGCTCGACAGGCAGGTGCAGCGGCTCCTGGCTGGTCGCGAGCAGCCGGACCTTCGGCGCGCCCTGCAGGATCGCCTGCGCCATGGCCGCCGCCGCATCGAGCAGATGCTCGCAGTTGTCGAGCACCAGCAGCATTTCGCGCTGCGCGAGGCTCGCGACCAGCGCATCCTGCGCCGTCCCGGACCCCGTCAGCTTGATGCCGAGCGCCTGCGCCACCGCGTTCGGCAGCAGTGCCGGGTCGGACAGGCCGGCCAGTTCGACCATCCACGCACCGTCCGGCCAGCGGCCGGACAGCGCCTGCGCGGCGGCCTGCGCGAGGCGGCTCTTGCCGATGCCGCCTGCGCCGACGACCGTCACCAGCGGATGCTCGTCGATCAGCGCGCGCAGCGCGGCCAGGTCCGCATCGCGTCCGTAGAGCGGCGGCAAGGGTCGCAGGCAGATTGGTCGAAGGCGCGGACGGCGCGACGTCCCGCATTTCCGCTTGAAGCGCACTCGGTACCGCGATAGATGGATTGTGGACCGCAGTCGCGTCGACCGTGGCAGCGAACCTGTAGCCGCGGCCGGGGACCGTGGCGATCGCCTGCGGCCCGAGCAGCTTGCGCAGGCTGCTGATCTGCACCTGCAGGTTGTTCTCCTCGACCACCAGGCCCGGCCAGACGACGTCCAGCAGCTCGGACTTGGTCACCACCCGGTCGCGCTGCCGCGTCAACGCCAGCAGCAGATCGAACGCCCGCGCACCGACCGCCACCGGCTCGCCGCCGTGGAGCAGCCGGCGCTGGTCGGCCTGCAACTCGAAACGGCCGAACTTCAATGTCCCGGAACCATCCATATGATCTCAATTTACCAAGTCGCCGGGCGCACGACCAGGTTCGTCAGGACTCCGGATCCGAACCGGGCTGGCGACCGATCGCCACCTTCGCGCGGTCGGGCGGCGATTTTGCATAGAATGACAGAGTTCACCGTCCTTCGATGGCCTACGCGCGCCCCGCGTCCGCATCGACCACGACGTCGGGGGACAAACTTCCGGTACAAGCCGTTGTGGCACCACCTTCGCGCACGAAAGGAATCGGACCATGGATGTCAAGGCAGCCGTCGCGCATCGCGCGGGAGCACCACTGGTTGTAGAGACCGTACGGCTGGATGGGCCGAAGGCTGGCGAGGTGCTGGTCGAGATTCACGCCACCGGAATTTGCCATACCGACGAGTTCACGCGCTCGGGGGCCGATCCGGAAGGCCTGTTTCCCGCAATCCTGGGGCACGAGGGCGCCGGCGTCGTGGTGGACGTCGGCCCCGGCGTGACCACGCTGCGGCGCGGCGACCACGTGATTCCGCTCTACACGCCCGAGTGCAGGCAGTGCAAGTCCTGCCTGTCGCGCAAGACCAATCTGTGCACCGCGATTCGCGCGACGCAGGGCCGGGGCGTGATGCCCGACGGCACCAGCCGGTTCTCGCTCGACGGCCGGCCGCTCCACCACTACATGGGCTGCTCGACGTTCGCGAACTACACGGTGCTTCCGGAGATCGCGCTGGCGAAGATCCGCGAGGACGCGCCCTTCGACAAGGTCTGCTACATCGGTTGCGGCGTCACCACCGGCATCGGCGCGGTGATCAACACCGCGAAGGTCGAGGCAGGGGCGAACGTCGTGGTGTTCGGCCTGGGCGGGATCGGCCTCAACGTCGTGCAGGGCGCGCGGATGGTCGGCGCCAGCATGATCGTCGGCGTCGACCTCAATCCCGCCCGCGAGGCGCTGGCGCGCAAGTTCGGCCTCACCCACTTCGTCAATCCGCGCGAGGTCGAAGGCGACCTCGTGCCCTACCTGGTCGACCTGACGGGCGGGGGCGCGGACTACAGCTTCGAATGCATCGGCAACGTCGACGTGATGCGCCAGGCGCTCGAGTGCTGCCATCGCGGCTGGGGCGTGTCGGTGATCATCGGCGTCGCGGGTGCAGGGCAGGAGATCGCCACGCGCCCGTTTCAACTCGTCACCGGCCGGGTGTGGAAGGGCACCGCCTTCGGCGGCGCACGCGGCCGCACCGACGTGCCGAAGATCGTCGACTGGTACATGGAGGGCAGGATCAACATCGACGACCTGATCACCCACGTGTTGCCGCTGGAGCGAATCAACGAAGGCTTCGATCTGATGCATGCCGGCGAATCGATCCGCAGCGTCGTGACGTACTAGGCATCGCGCTTCACAGCCGGCGGGAGAATTTGCATAGAATGGCGGGGTTCGACCGCCCCGCTCCCGCCCCGCGCCATGTACAGACCGCTGATCCGTGCCCATCGCTGCTGCCGCGGCGGCGGCAGCCTTGCCTGTATGCGGCCTGGCCACGGTGACAAGCGGACCACGATGACCCACAACCCCCTCGTCTGGATGGGGTTGGGCGGAGTGGCGCCCGACGACAACCCGCGCGCGCACCACTGGCAGCATCGGCTGCACTGGGTCATGGTGACTGTCGCGCTGCTCGCGATCCCCGCCTATCTGCTCGATGCTTCGCAGCATCCGGCGTTTCACCAGATCTCCACGTCCATCGACATCCTGATCTTCGGCGCGTTCCTGGTCGAGCTGGTGTTCATGCTCAAGCTGTCGAGTTTTCCGTGGCGCTACCTGTTCGACAACTGGCTCAACGCGATCATCATCGCCGGTGCGGGCGCCGCGATCTTCGGCGCGGGGACGGACTGGGTGGCGGTGGTCCGCCTGATGCGCGCGGCGATCGCGCTGCTGGTCGTCGTGCGGATGGTCACCGAGACGAGCATCCTCTTCACCCGCCGCGGCGCGCCCATCCTCATAGGCATCACCTTCCTGACGCTGCTCGGCGCCGGCGCGGTCTTCTTCTGGCTCGACCCGGCGATCGAAAACTACTGGGACGGCCTGTGGCTGGCCTTCATCACGGGCACCACCGTCGGCTACGGCGATGTGGTTCCCACCACCGGCGCCACCCGCGTGTTCGCGGCGCTGATGGTCCTGGTCGGCGTCGCGCTGATGACGCTGTTCACCGCCAACGTCGTGTCCTTTTTCGTCGGCGCCGAGGAGCAGAAGGCGAAAAAGCTCAACGAGGAGATCGCCGGCCTTCGTGCCGAGATCGAACATCTCGCCGCCGGCGGCGCACCCTCTCCGGCCCCCACTTCGGACCTGCAGGGAGAGATCGCCCTGCTTCGCAGCGAGATCGCTGCTCTGCGCGAGTCGCTCGATGCTGCCCGCAGCGACCGCTGATCCCCGGATGAGCATCGATCCATTTTCCGCAGCGGCCCCCGGCTTCGACGACCCGCTCGGCGTGCTGCAGGCCTGCCATCGGCGCATCGAGCGACAGCTGGACACGCTGGTCCGCCTGCTGGCGCACCTGCCGCAGAACCATGCCGATGCGGATGCCCGCGCGGCGGCCCGGGCGATCCTGCGTTACTTCGACACCGCCGCGGTCAACCATCACGCCGACGAGGAGGAGAGCCTGTTCCCGCGCCTGCGCTCCGCTGGCGGCCAGCTCCTCGACGACATCAAGTTCCTCGAGCGCGAGCATGTCCGACTCGACGCACGCTGGCGCAGGCTGCGCCCGCTGCTGGCGGCGATCGCCTGCGGCACCGGCGCGCACCTGCCGCCGGCGGAGGTTCATTCGTTGTGCGCAGCCTATGCCGCGCACATCGCGCGCGAGGACGGCAGGGTCTTTCCCGAGGCCGCGCGCCTGCTCGACACCGCGACGCTCGCCGCGATCGGCGCCGAAATGGCGGCCCGGCGCGGCATTGCTTCCGGCACCGGCGCCGGATTGTCCGAGGCCTAGACGGCGAGCCGGGCGCGGACGTTGTCGGCGTCCATCTGCGACCCCTCGCCGCGGGCGACGACCTCGCCGCGCGACAGCACGACGTAGTGATCGGCCAGCGACTTGGCGAAATCGTAGTACTGCTCGACCAGCAGGATGGCCATCTCGCCGCTTTCGGTCAGCTTGCGGATCGCCCGCTCGATGTCCTTGATGATCGACGGCTGGATGCCTTCGGTCGGCTCGTCGAGGATCAGGATCTTCGGCCGCATCGCCAGCGCCCTGCCGATGGCAAGCTGCTGCTGCTGCCCGCCCGAGAGGTCGCCTCCGCGCCGGCCGAGCATGTCCTTCAGCACCGGAAACATCTCGAAGATCTGTCCGGGGATCGCCGGTGCCGCGGCGCTGCACGGCCAGGCCCATCTGCAGGTTCTCGGCCACGGTGAGCCGCGGAAAGATATCGCGGCCCTGCGGCACGTAGCCGATGCCCAGGCTCGCGCGGGCATACGACGGCAGCGCGCCGATCGATGTCTGCCCCAGCCGGATCTCGCCCGAGCGGATGGGCAGCAGGCCCATCAGGCAGCGCAGCAGCGTGGTCTTGCCCACGCCGTTGCGTCCCAGCAGCGTCGTGCACTTGCCCGCCGGCACGTCGAAGCTGACGTCGCGCAGGATGTGGCTGCCGCCGTAGTACTGGTTGAGTCTGTCGACGGCGAGCATCAGCGCCCCAGGAAGACTTCGATGACCGACTCGTTGTTCTGCACCTGCTGCATCGAGCCTTCCGCCAGCACCTGGCCTTCGTGCAGCACCGTGACACGATCGGCGATCTTCGCGACGAAGTCCATGTCGTGCTCGACGACGATCAGCGTGTAATCGCCGGCGAGGGTCAGGAAGAGCTCCGCGCTGCGCATGGTCTCGTCGTCGGTCATGCCGGCGACCGGCTCGTCGAGCAGCAGGACGCGCGGCTCCTGCATCAGCAGCATGCCGATCTCCAGCCATTGCTTCTGGCCGTGCGACAGCAGCCCGGCCGGACTGCGCGCCTGCGGCACCAGCGCGATCGTCTCGAGCACATCCGCGATGCGGTCGCGTGCGGCGGAGTCGAGCTTCGCGGTCAGCGTCGGCCAGACCCGCTTGTCGGTCTTTCGCGCCAGTTCGAGATTCTCGAAGACAGTATGGTCGGTGAACACGGTCGGCTTCTGGAACTTGCGTCCGATGCCGCGGTGCGCGATCTGCGGCTCGGTCAGCTGCGTGAGGTCGATCGTCTGGCCGAAAAACACGGTCCCGGAGTCCGGCCGGGTCTTGCCGGTGATGACGTCCATCATCGTGGTCTTGCCCGCGCCGTTGGGTCCGATCACGCAGCGCAGTTCGCCGGCGTCGACGACCAGCGACAGTTCGTTCAGCGCGCGGAAGCCGTCGAAGCTCACCGACACCGCGTCGAGGTAGAGGATTCCCCGGTGGCTGGTGTCGACGCCCTCGCGAACCAGGTGGCCATCGGAATAGCCGCCGCCCTTCGCGCTGGCGTCGGCGTGCAACTGCGCCGGCGCGCTCGCGGCGCTCATCCCCGCCTCCGCTGCCACAATCCCGCCAGTCCACGCGGCAGGTAGAGCGTGACCACGATGAACAGCGCTCCCAGCGCGAACAGCCAGTACTCGGGCAGCGCGACGGTGAACCAGCTCTTGGCCAGGTTCACCACGCCCGCGCCGATCACCGGCCCGATCAGCGTGCCGCGCCCGCCGACCGCAGTCCAGATCGCGATCTCGATCGAGTTCGCCGGCGACATCTCGCTCGGATTGATGATGCCGACCTGCGGCACGTAAAGCGCGCCGGCGATGCCGCAGATGACCGCCGACAGCGTGAAGATGAAGAGCTTGAAATAGACCGGGTCATAGCCGGAGAACATGACGCGCGTCTCGGCGTCGCGGATGGCCGTCAGCACGCGGCCCAGCTTGGACGTGACGATCATGCGACCCAGGCACAGGAAGCCCAGCAGCGCGGCGCCGGTGAGCATGAACAGGACCATGCGCGTTTCCGGCGCCGCGATCGGGAAGCCGAGAATGCGCTTGAAGTCGGTGAAGCCGTTGTTGCCGCCGAAGCCCGTGTCGTTGCGGAAGAACAGCAGCATGAAGGCGTAGGTGAGCGCCTGCGTGATGATCGAGAAGTAGACGCCCTTGATCCGCGACCGGAAGGCGAAGTAGCCGAAGACGAAGGCGAGCGTGCCCGGAACCAGGACGACCAGCAGCGCGCAGTACCAGAAATTGTCGGTGAAGCTCCAGTACCAGGGATAGGCCTTCCAGTCGAGGAACACCATGAAGTCCGGCAGGTCGCTGCCGTAGACGCCGTCGTGGCCGATCGAGCGCATCAGGTACATGCCCATCGCATAGCCGCCGAGCGCGAAGAACAGCCCGTGCCCGAGCGACAGGATGCCGGCATAGCCCCAGATCAGATCCATCGCCAGCGCGACGATCGCGTAGCACATGATCTTGCCGACCAGCGAAACCGTGTAGTCGGAGACGTGGAAGATGCTGCCGGCCGGAATCACCAGGTTGGCGATCGGCACCAGCACGAACAGCAGCGCCGCGGTCGCGCCGAACGCGCCCCAGACGGCGCCGGACCACAGCCGCGGCATCGCGCCGGTGCCCGTGACCGCCTTCGGTCGGCACGAAGCCGCGCGCCAGCGGCATCATGCCTCGACCGTCCGGCCCTTCAGGGCGAACAGCCCCTGGGGTCGCTTCTGGATGAACACGATGATGAACACCAGGATGGCGATCTTGGCGAGGACGGCGCCCTGCCAGGCCTCGAGGAATTTGTTGGCCACGCCCAGGCCGAGCGCCGCGTAGACCGTTCCGGCGAGCTGGCCCACGCCGCCGAGCACGACCACCATGAACGAGTCGACGATGTAGCTCTGCCCGAGGTCCGGCCCGACGTTGCCGATCTGCGACAGCGCGCAGCCGGCGAGTCCCGCGATGCCCGAGCCCAGGCCGAAGGCGAGCATGTCGACCTTGGGCGTGCGCACGCCGAGCGCGCCGGCCATGGCGCGGTTCTGCGTCACCGCGCGGACCCAGAGCCCCAGCCGGGTGCGCGTCAGCAGCAGCCAGACCAGCAGCAGGACGCCGGCCGCGAAGGCGATGATCACGATCCGGTTCCACGGCAGCACCACGTCGGTCATGATCGCGATGCCTCCGGACATGAAGGCCGGATTCTCGACCTGGACGTTCTGCGCGCCGAAGATCGTGCGCATCGCCTGGATCAGCACCAGGCTCAGGCCCCAGGTGGCCAGCAGCGTCTCCAGCGGACGGCCGTAGAGGTGGCGGATCACCGTGCGCTCCAGCGCGACGCCGACGAGGCCGCTGACCGCGAACGCCACGGGCATCGCGAACAGCAGGTACCAGTCGAATGCTCCGGGCAGGTACTGCCGGAACAGGTTCTGCACGACGATAGGTCGCATAGGCGCCGACCATGATCAGTTCGCCGTGCGCCATGTTGATGACGCCCATCAGCCCGTAGGTGATCGCCAGGCCGAGCGCCGCCAGCAGCAGGATCGTGCCCAGCGAAAACCCGCTGAACACGCGCGCGGCGATGTCGCCGGCCATCAGCCGCCGCTCGACCTCGGCGAGCGAGCGCTGCGCCTCGGCGCGCACCTCGTCGTCGCGCTCGACGAAAGCACCGTCCTTCTTGTCGACCATCTTCAGCAGCAGCGTGCGCGTCGCGCCGTTGTCGCTCTGGGCCAGCGCGCGGATCGCGGCGAGTCGCGTCGCCCGGTCCGGGCTGTTCAGTTCAATGGCCGACTTGGTGAGCACGACCAGGCTGCGGATCTCGGGATCCGTCTCCCGCGCCGCGGCTTTGGTCAATACCGCGAGTTCATCCTCGCCGGAATTGTTCTGCAGTTCGCGCGCCGCGTTCAGCCGTTCGTTGCGGTCTGGCGATGCGAGCTTCAGCGCCGCGATCGCCGTGGTCAGCGCGCGGCGAAGCCGGTTGTTGACCATGACGTCGCTGCGGTCCTCCGGAACGGGACTGACGGCGGCTCCGGTGACCGCATCGGTGGCAGCGTCACCGCGGACGATCAGCACGCGCTCGTTGCCGACGGTGACGACCTCGCCGTCCTGCATCGCCCGCAACAGAGCCAGCGCCGACGGATCGCCGCTGTCGGCGATGTCGCCGATGGCCTTGACCTTGGCATCGCCGTCGCCGAAAGCCAGTTCGCGGACGAGTTCCGCCGGAAGCGCATTGGCCACCTGCGCCAGCAGCGCGAATGCGATGGTCGCAAGCATGTGCCCAAGGAATCGCGTGCAGCGGTGCGCCGGCATCATTGCATGGGCCATGGGTCGTGAATGCACAGGGAAGTCGGACGGGGATTGCGCTGCGACGGGCACGAGTTGCGGGCGCCGACTGCCGCGCCCTGCCCGCGGTTCATCCCGCTCCGGCCGTCGGCGCCTTGCCGGCGCCAGACCATTTGCGGGTCGCGGCCCCCGGACACGGCGCGCCGCCTGGCAAGCCGTGTCCGGACCGCGGAGATCACTTCTTCTCGGGCTCGTCCTTCTTCTTGTCGTTGCCCGCGATGAACGGGCTCCAGGGCTTGGCCTGCACCGGACCCGGCGTCTTCCAGACGACGTTGAACTGGCCGTTGGCCTGGACCTCGCCGATGAACACCGGCTTCCACAGATGGTGGTTCTTCTCGTCCATCTTGGCGGTGAAGCCGCCCGGCGCCTTGAAGGTCTGCCCCGCCATCGCGGCGATCACCTTGTCGGGATCGGTGGACTTGGCCTTCTCGACCGCCTGCTTCCACATCCACATGCCGATGTAGGTCGCCTCCATCGGATCGTTGGTGATCGGCTTGTCCGCGCCCGGCAGCTTCTGCGCCTTGGCGTAGGCGGCCCACTTTTTCTTGAAGTCGTCGTTCACCGGGTTCTTCAGCGACATGAAATAGTTCCACGCCGCGAGATGGCCGACCAATGGCTTGGTGTCGACGCCGCGCAGTTCCTCTTCGCCCACCGAGAAAGCCACCACCGGAACGTCCGTCGCCTTCAGGCCCTGGTTGCCGAGCTCCTTGTAGAACGGAACGTTGGAATCGCCGTTGATGGTCGACACGACCGCGGTCTTGCCGCCGGCCGAGAATTTCTTGATGTCGGCGACGATCGTCTGGTAGTCGGAATGCCCGAACGGCGTGTACTTCTCGTCGATGTCCTTGTCGGCGACGCCCTTCGATTTCAGGTAGGCACGCAGGATCTTGTTGGTCGTGCGCGGATAGACGTAGTCGGTGCCCAGGAGGACCCAGCGCTTGGCGCCGCCGCCGTCCTTGCTCATCAGGTACTCGACCGCGGGAATCGCCTGCTGATTCGGCGCGGCGCCCGTGTAGAACACGTTCTTCGACAGCTCTTCACCCTCGTACTGGACCGGGTAGAACAGCACGCCGTTCAGTTCCTCGAACACCGGCAGCACCGACTTGCGCGACACCGAGGTCCAGCACCCGAACACCACGGCCACCTTGTCCTGCGTGAGCAGCTGCCGCGCCTTCTCGGCGAACAGCGGCCAGTTCGACGCCGGGTCGACGACGACCGCCTCGAGCTTCTTGCCCATGACGCCGCCCTTGGCGTTGATCTCCTCGATGGTCATCAGCGCCACGTCCTTGAGCGCGGTCTCGCTGATGGCCATCGTGCCGGACAACGAATGCAGGATGCCGACCTTGATGGTATCGGCGGCGCGTGCCGGCAAGCCGACCGACAACCCGGCTGCGGCCAGCGCAGTGGTCAGCGCGAGTCGCGTGAAGAAAGTTCTGCGTTGCATGTTGGGTCCCCTTCCGATTGGTTCGTACGATGCGTCCATTGAAGCGGCATTCCATCGCGCGCCCGGGTGCACACGCGTTGTTGCCCTGCTTCGTGTTATTGCATTGCAGGACGCATGCCAGTCGCGCGGACCGTTCCGCATCATCATGATTCAATGAATGAATAATCGAAAAGCCCGTGCCGGCGGCTTCCGCAATGCCCGGGTTTGTGCAGGTGCATCAACCCAATTCGGTGCGTCGGCGATGCCGTCGCACCAGTTTCGAACACGCGGCGACGCGAACGGCCGTCGCCCGGCCGGATCGCGTTTCGGGAATCGGCTGCGACGACTGTCCCGGGACCGGCGCCCTCGAGGCGACTGGTCTCGCGCTGCCGGGAGCGCGCCGCTGGCAGGCGCGCGTGTCAGACGCCCAGGCGCGCCGCCAATGCGTCCGGCTGCGCGAGCAGCGCCGATGCCGGACCTTCCAGCACGACGCAGCCTTTTTCCAGCACCACCGCCCGATCGGCGTTCGCCAGCACCGTGCGGAAATCGCGGTCGACGATCAGCGACGCGATGCCGGTTTTCCGGATGGTGCCGACGATGCGCCAGATCTCGCGCACGATCAGCGGCGCCAGTCCCTCGGTCGCCTCGTCGAGGATCAGCAGATCCGGATTGGTCGACAGCGCGCGCCCGATGGCGAGCATCTGCTGCTCGCCGCCGGAGAGCTGCTGGCCGCCGTGGTCGAGGCGCTCCTCGAGGCGCGGAAACGTCGCCAGGATGCGCTCCATCGGCCAGTCGTCGCGTCCGCCGGTACCGCGTCGCGCGGCCACCTGCAGGTTTTCCCGCACGGAGAGATTGGGGAAGATCTGGCGGCCTTCCGGGACATAGGCGACGCCGGCGCGGGCGATGCGATCCGGCGCGGATCGGGTCGCATCCAGGCCCACCGCCTCGATGCGCCCGCGCGACGGCCGCACATGTCCCATGATCGAGCGGATCAGCGTGGTCTTGCCCATGCCGTTGCGACCCAGCAGTCCGATCGACTCGCCGGCGCCGATGGTCAGCGAAATGCCGCGCAGCACGTGGCTTTCGCCGTAGTGAACGTGCACGCCGCGAGCATCGACCAGCCGCCGCTCATCCGGCATGGACGTCCCCCAGGTAGGCCGACTGCACTTCCGGATCCGCGCGCACATCCTCCGGACGGCCGCTGGCAATCACCGAGCCGTTGACCATCACCGTGATCCGGTCCGACACGCGGAACACCGCGTCCATGTCGTGCTCGACCAGCAGAATGGCGTGTCCGGCCTTGATCTCGGCCAGCAGTTCGAGCATCCGCTCGGTCTCCTCCGAACCCATGCCCGCGAGCGGCTCGTCGAGCAGCAGCACGCGCGGGCGCGTGGCGAGGCACATGGCGATCTCCAGCTGGCGCTTCTCGCCGTGCGAGAGCTGCCCCGCCGTCCGCTGCGCCAGGCCAGAGAGACCGGCGCGCTGCAGCGCCTCGCCGGCCGCCGCCACGCTCACCGGACAGGACGCCGCCGGCGTCCACCAGTTCCAGGGCCGTTGCCGGACCGCCTGCGCGGTCAGGCGGCAATTCTCGAATACCGTGAATTGCGGAAAGATGGTCGTGCGCTGGTAGCTGCGGCCCAGGCCTGCTTGCGCACGCGCCGGCTGCGACCATCCGGTCACGTCGCGCCCGAGCAACTCGACGCTGCCGCTGGTGATCGGAATTTCCCCGGCAAGCACGTTGATCAGCGTCGACTTGCCGGCGCCGTTGGTTCCGATCACCGCATGGATCTCGCCCTCGACGAGTTCCAGCGTCACGCCGGACACGGCCGTGAGTCCGCCGAAGCGGCGGGTCACGCCGTTCGCACGCATCAGCGGGGGCGTCGCGTCACTCACGCGTGGCCTCCTCCGCCAGACGACGGCGCCGCGCGCGCCATTGCGCCGGCAAGCCGATCAGCCCGTTGGGCATCAGCGCGACCGACGCGATGATGGTGCCGCCGAGCAGCAGTTGCCAGTGCTTGGCGAAGTCGCCGAACACCGCATCCCACTGGAAGAACAGCTGCAGCAGCGCGAAGGCGAATGCGCCGAGCACCGCGCCGCCCAGGCGTCCGATGCCGCCCAGAATGAGCATCAGCAGCACGGCCCCCGATTCATGCCACGACAGCATCTCCGGATTGACGTAACCGTCCTTGACCGCGACCAGGAATCCCGCCAGCCCGGCCAGCGCACCCGCCAGCGTGAACGCCGCCAGCTTGTAGGGAAAGGTCGCGAAGCCCGCCGCGCGCATCCGCTGCTCGTTGCTCCTGATGCCGGCGAGCGTTCGGCCGAAGCGGCTTCGCAGAAGCACCGCCAGGAACAGGAACACGCCCGCCAGGCACGCCACGACGACGTAGTAGAAAACCAGCGGCCTGCCGATGTCGAACAGCTTGATGCCGAAGACCTCGACCGCCGGCTTGACGTTCAGGTAGATCCCGTCGGTGCCACCGCCGAGCGGCGTGTCGTGGAACACGTAGTACGCCATCTGCGCGAAGGCCAGCGTGACCATGATGAAGTAGACGCCCCGCGTGCGCAGGCACAGCGCGCCGACGACGAAGGCGTAGGCCGCCGCGCAGGCGATCGACGCGGGCAGCAGGAGGAAGATGTTGGCCGCCGCGTACTGCGGCGACAGCAGCAGCGTCGCATAGGCGGCGATGCCCAGGAATGCCGCATGCCCGAGGCTGACCAGGCCCGTCGCGCCCACCAGCAGCTCCAGCGACAGAGCGAATATCGCCAGGATCATCACCTTGGTCGTGAAGCTCATGTAGAACCCGGTGGTGACCAGCGGGAAGGCGACCAGCAGCGCGAGGATGGCGATCGGCAGGACCCAGGCGCGCGGGTTGGCGGACATCGCTTGTTCAGCCCTGCCGGAACAGGCCTTCGGGCTTCCACAGCAGAATCGCCGCCATCAGCAGGTAGACGGCGATGCCGGCGACCTGCGGGAACAGCACCTTGCCGAACGTGTCGACGATGCCTACCAGCAGCGCGGCGAGGAACGCGCCGCGCACCGAACCGATGCCGCCGATGACGACGACGACGAAGCAGATGATCAGCACCTGCGCGCCCATGTTCGGGTAGACGGAGGAGATCGGCGCGGCGATCATCCCCGCCAGCACGGCCAGCGCGACGCCCGCCGCGAAGACCACCCGGTAGAGAAACTTGATATTGATGCCCAGCGACTGGACCATCTCGCGATTGGAGCTGCCTGCCCGCACCATCATGCCCAGGCGGGTACGCGCGATCACCACGTACAGTCCGGCCGCGACCAGCAGGCAGACTCCGGAGATCGCCAGCCGGTACACCGGGTACTGCATCAGGTCGCCCAGCGGAATGCTGCCGGCGAGCAACGACGGTATCGGAACGCCGTGCACGTCATTGCCGACGAGGATGCTGCGCAGCTCCTCGAAGACCAGGATCAGGCCGTAGGTCATCAGCACCTGCTGCAGGTGGTCTCGCTGGTAGAGATAGGAGACGAAGCCCCACTCGAGCAGGTAGCCGAAGATCACCGCCAGCACCAGGCCGGCGGCCAGCGTGATCCAGAAGTTGCCGCCGAACAGCGGCGCGAGCGCGTAGGCCATGTACGCGCCGATCATGTAGAAGCTGCCGTGCGCCAGGTTGATCACGCCCATGATCCCGAAGATGAGCGTGAGGCCGCTGGCCACCAGGAAAAGCAGCAGCCCGTACTGCAGCGCGTTCAGGCACTGAACGAGAAACGTCGCGAAATCCATGCCGGGGCCGGACTATCGCGACTGGGACGCAGGAGTTCCCCGTCGCCCCGGGCCCCGCGGGCGCGTTGCCCGCGAAGCCCGGCGCGAAATCCTCACATCGTGCATCCGCGCCCGGGATCGGCAAGCGCCTTGACGGCGACGCCGATCACCTTGTTCTCCTTGCCCTCGACGCGGCGCAGATAGAGGTCCTGCACCGGATCGTGGTTCTTGCCCAGCGTGAAGGCGCCGCGCGGGCTGTCGATCTTCGCCGCCCCCATTGCCTTGTACAGCTCGGCCTTCTTGGAGAAGTCGCCCTTCACCGCAGTGAGTCCGATCCCGAGCAGCTGCGCCGCGTCGTAGCCGCCCACGGCGTAGACGTCGGGCGGCATCTTGTACGCGGCCTGGTACGCGGCGCGAAACGCCTTGTCCTTGGGCACCGTGAGACCGTCGCCGTAGTGCAGCGTCGTCAGCAGCCCCTGCGCGGCCTCACCCTGCGCTTCCAGCGTGCCGTCGGTGAGGAAGCCCGCGCCGTACAGCGGGATGGTCTTGTTGAGGCCCGCCGCCGCATAGTCCTTGACGAACTTGACCGCGCCGCCGCCGGCGAAGAACGTGTAGACCGCATCCGGCTTGGCGGCAGCGATCTCGGTCAGCAGCGCCTGGAACTCCACGTTGGGGAACGGCACCGTCAGGTCCTTGATGACCTTGCCGCCGCCCTTCTCGAAGCCTTCCTTGAAACCGCCGACCGACTCGTCGCCAGCGGCATACTTCCAGGTGATGGTCATGACCTTCTTGTGGCCCTTCTCCGCGGCGACGACGCCCATCGCATAGCCGGGCTGCCAGTTGGAGAACGACGTGCGGTAGATGTTGGGCGAGCACATCGGGCCGGTGATGGCGACCGCGCCGGCGTTCGGAATCACCAGCAGCGTGCCGGTTTCCTTGGCGACCTTGGCCATCGCCATGGCCACACCGGAATGGACCGTGCCGACGACCACGTCGACGTTGTCGCGCTTGATCAGCTTGTTGACATTGTCGGCCCCTTTCGAGGGATCGGACTCGTCGTCGACCTTGACGTACTCGATCTCGCGTCCGCCGAGCTTGCCGCCCTGCTCGTTGACGTAGAGCCGGAAGCCGTTCTCGATCGCGATGCCGAGCGCAGTGAACGTGCCGGTGTAGGGCAGCATGAAGCCGACCTTGAGCTTGCCTTGGGCGAGCGCTTCGCCGGTCGGCAATGCCAGCAGGGCCGCTGCCGCCAGCGCGGTGAACAATCGTGATTTGTGCATGATCCTCTCCTCCTTGAGCCAACAGGCTGTTGTGAACGCAAAGCCCGGCGCAGGCCCGGCTCCGGTGCGGCATTCGCGCCGCGTGAAACGAAACATACCGCAACGCGGCGGCGAAGCGAAGAATGGGCATCTCCCGCCGCCTTGATCCCGATCAGGAGTTTCATCGGAACTTCGCCCCGGCAGGCCTCGCCGGCAACGATTGCGGCCCCTCCGATCGCGCAATGAAGGCCGCCGCGGCCGCGGTCAGGATGTCCGGCTGATCGCGATGCAGCAGAGTGCCCGCAGGCGGGGACTTTCAGCAGACTCGCCTGCGCGACGCGCCGGCCGATTCCCTCGATCTGCGCCATGGTCCCGTATACGTCATCCTCGCCCTGCACGGCGAGGACCGGGCAGCGGATGTCCGCCAGCCGATCCTCGATCGACCAGGCGCGAAACGGCGGGTCGAGCCAGATGTCGTTCCAGCCGCGAAACGCCGAGTCCGGGTCGTCGTGGTATCGCGCCAGCCGCTCGCGCAGGTCGGTCTCCGCGTAGGCCGTGCGCGACTCCTCGATGCTGGCGATGCTCACGTCCTCGACCATGATGTGCGGCGCGACGGCGACGACGCCCGCGACGCGGTCGGGAAAGGCCGCCGCGTACAGCAGCGCAATGGACGCGCCGTCGCTGTGCCCGAACAGCCAGACGGGTGAACCGATGCCAAGCGCCGCCAACAGTGCCGGCAGCACCGCCTCGGCCTGGCGATGCATGTAATCCACCGCCCAGCGCTCGCCCGGCCGCCGCACGGTCGAGCGGCCATAACCTGGCCGGGAGTAGACCAGTCCGCGCAACCCCGCGGCTGCGCAAAAATCCCCCGGATAGTCCCGCCACCTCGCCAGCGAACCCAGGCCCTCGTGCAGGAACACGACCAGCGGCTCCAACCGACCAGCGTCGCCGACGAACGCAGCCTCCAGTTCCAGTTCGCGGCCGTCCGCGGCCACCCGGACGAGCGCGTCGGCCGGAATGCGGCGAACGGCCCCGACCGTCGCGCCGGACGTCATCCCGCCGCCGCCGCCTCGCGCAGCCGGAAGCGCTGGATCTTGCCGGTGGCTGTCTTCGGGAGTTCGGCGAGAAAGCGGATCTCGCGCGGATACTTGAATGGCGCCAGCTGATCCTTGACGAACGCCTTGAGCGTGTCGGCCAGCGCGTCGTCGCCGGTTCGGCCCGGCTTGAGCACGACATAGGCAAGCGTCCTGGTCAGCCCATCGGCATCGGCCTTGCCGACCACGGCGGCTTCCAGCACCGCATCGTGACGCATCAGCGCCGTTTCGACCTCGAACGGCGATACGTACTGGCCGCCGACCTTCATCATGTCGTCGCTGCGACCCGCATACGTGTAGTAGCCGTCGGCACCGCGCGAGTACTTGTCGCCGCTCTTGGTCCACTCGCCCTGGAACGTCATGCGCGACTTTTCGCGGTTGCCCCAGTACATCAGCGCGGCGCTGGGCCCGCGCACATAGAGTTCGCCGATGGTGTCATCGCCGACCGGCAGACCGTCCTCGCCGCGCAGCTCGATCTCGTAGCCGGGCACCGGCACGCCCGTGGTCCCGTAGCGCACCTTGCCCGGTTGATTGGTCAGGTAGACGTGCAGCATTTCGGTCGAACCGATGCCATCGAGGACATCACAGCCGAAATGCGCTGCGAACCGTTCGCCGACTTCGCGCGGCAGCGCTTCCCCGGCCGACGTGCACAGGCGCAACGCCACATCCTTCGCGGCGGGCAGGTCGGGCGCCGCCAGCATCGCCGCGAACAGCGTCGGCACACCATAGAAGATCGTCGGCTTGCGCTCGGTCAGCCGCTTGAACACCGCCTGCGGCGTCGGGCGCTCGGCCATCAGCAGCACGGTGGCGCCGGCGGTCAGCGGAAAGGTCAGCGCGTTGCCCAGCCCATAGGCGAAGAACAGCTTGGCGGCGGAAAACACGAGGTCGTCCTCGCGAATGCCGAGTATCGGCTTGGCGAAGGACTCCGCGGTCCAGTAGAGATTGGCATGGGTGTGCACCGTCCCCTTCGGACGTCCGGTGGAGCCCGAGGAATACAGCCAGAACGCGATCTCGTCGGCACCCGTCGGCAGCGCCTGCGGCAGCGGTTGCGCGTCGAGCAGCGACGCGAACGGCAACACGCCGGCCGGCAGCGGCCCGGATGCCTGCGACACGACGATGTGGCGCAGCTCGTGCGGTCCCTTGGCCATCGCGTTGTTCAGCGTCGCCAGCAGCGGACCGGATGTCAGCAGCGCCTGCGCGCGGCTGTCGGCCAGCATGTAGGCGTAGTCGTCCGCAGTCAGCAGCGTGTTCACGGCGACCGGAACGATGCCGGCATACAGCGCCCCGAGGAACGCCGCCGGGTAATCGACGGTATCGTGCATGCAGACCAGCACCCGCTCCTCGCGGCGCAGGCCCAGCGCGCGCAGTCCGGAGGCCACCCGGCGCACCCGCGCGGCCAGCTCGCCGTAGGAAAGGCTGCCGGCATCGTCGACATAGGCGATCTTCGCCTCCCGTCCGGCATTCAATTCGATAACATGCGCGGCGAAGTTGAATCGCGACGGCGGCGCCTGCCTTGGCCTGTCCATGGTTTCCTCCTAGGGCCTGTTAACCGGCTTCGCCTTGCGGGAGCCCGACGAGCGCGTCCGACCATATTGCTCCCTGACAGCGGCTCTGTTAACTTAGTGCAGCATAATTCATTTTGTCAAGAATTCCATTTCACTAATGCGTGAAAAGGCCTTGGCCGACCTGAACCAGAGTGCCGGCACATCGGCGGCAGTTTCCCGGGACCCCTTTCTGGTCGTTCTCGGCGAGCGCGTTCGCCGGCTGCGACTCCTGCGTGGCGACACGCGCCGCTCGCTGGCGCAGGCCGCGCGCATTTCCGAACGTCATCTGGCCAACCTGGAAACGGGACAGGGTAACGCGTCGGTCCTGCTTCTCAAGCAACTGGCGGTGGCGCTCGATTGCAGCATCGCCGAGCTGGTCGGCGAAGACCCGCCGGAGACGCGCGAGGGGCGCGCCATCCGCGACCTGCTGCGTGGACGCGATGAGGCGACGCTCAGGCGTGCGCGCGAGGCATTGGTGGAAATGCTCGGCGGCGTCGGCCGCGACCCGCAGCGCACCGGACGCGTCGCGCTGATCGGCCTGCGCGGCGCCGGCAAGTCGACGCTTGGCCGCATGCTGGCCGACGACCGGCGCGTGCCCTTCGTCGAACTCGACCGCATCGTCGAGCAGCTCGCCGGCTGCGACATCCGCGAGATCCATTCGCTCTACGGCGGCGAGGCCTACCGGCGCTACGAAGCGCGCGCGCTTGAGAAGACCATCACCACGCACCCGCGCGCCGTCATCGCCACGGGCGGCGGCCTGGTCAGCCAGCCGGCAACCTTCGATCTGCTGCGCTCGCGCTGCTACGCCGTCTGGCTGCGCGCCACGCCCGAAGAACACATGAGCCGGGTGATCGCGCAGGGGGACCTGCGACCCATGGCGGGAAGCGGCGAGGCGATGACCGACCTGAAACGCATCCTCGCCGGACGCGAGAGCGCGTACGCGCAGGCCGACCTCACCTTCGACACCGGCGGCAAGTCGCTGGCCACGGCGTTCCTCGAGCTGCGCGACCGCCTGGAAGCGGTGCAGCCGCCGGCCGACTGAAGACCTGCGGCAAGCTGGCTGGAGTGTTTATGCATTCCAATGCTTGACGCAAATCAAGAAACTGCATTATTATGCACTATCGCCGGACCCTGGATTTCACCTTGCGCGGTCCGAAGTCGTCCCAGGAGGAACGCCATGCCGACCGGACCCCGCGTCGACTATCGAACCGATCCCACCCGTTACCGGCACTGGAAGCTGACCTTCGACGGCCCGGTCGCCACGCTGGTCATGGATGTCGCCGAGGACGGCGGCGTGCGCGACGGCTACAAGCTCAAGCTCAATTCCTATGACCTCGGCGTCGACATCGAACTCCACGATGCCGTCCAGCGCATCCGCTTCGAGCACCCCGAGGTGCGCAGCGTCGTCGTTACCAGCGGCAGGGATCGGGTCTTTTGCTCCGGCGCGAACATTTTCATGCTCGGCCTGTCCTCGCATGCCTGGAAGGTGAATTTCTGCAAGTTCACCAATGAAACCCGCAACGGCCTGGAGGACGCCAGCCGCCACTCGGGCCTGAAATTCCTCGCCGCGATCAACGGCGCCTGCGCCGGCGGCGGCTACGAACTGGCGCTCGCCTGCGACCGGATCATGCTGGTCGACGACCGTTCGTCGAGCGTGGCGCTGCCCGAAGTGCCGCTGCTGGGCGTCCTGCCAGGCACCGGCGGGCTGACGCGCGTGACCGACAAAAGGCACGTCCGTCACGATCTCGCCGACATCTTCTGCACCCTGACCGAAGGCGTGCGCGGCCAGCGCGCCGTCGACTGGCGGCTGGTCGACGAGGTCGTCAAGCCCGGCCAGTTCGCCCAGACGGTGCGCGAGCGCGCGACGGAACTGGCGCGAACGAGCCACCGGCCGACGGACGCGCGCGGCGTGCCGCTGACCGCGCTGGAGCGCACCGACGACGCCGACGGGTATCGCTACGGCCACGTCGACGTCGCGATCGACCGCACCGCGCGCACCGCCAGGTTCACGATCCGCGCGCCGGAGACGCCGCAGCCCGAGGACATCGCCGGCATCGAAGCCGCGGGAGCCGCCTGGTGGCCGCTGGCGCTGGCGCGCGAACTCGACGACGCGATCCTGACCATGCGCACCAATGAACTCGACGTCGGGACCTGGCTGCTCGCCACCCGCGGCGATGCCGCGGCGGTGCTTGCGGTCGATGCCACGCTGGCGCGGCACGAGGCGCACTGGCTGGTACGCGAAACCGTCGGCATGCTGCGTCGGACGCTTGCCCGCCTGGACGTCTCGTCGCGAACCCTGTTCGCTCTGATCGAGCGCGAGTCCTGCTTCGCCGGCACGCTGCTGGAATTGGCGCTGGCCGCCGACCGCAGTTACATGCAGCGCCTCCCGGGCGACGCCGACGAGCCGCGGCTGGCGGCGTCAGCGCAGAATTTCGGCGCCTATCCGATGGTCAACGGCAAATCCCGCCTCGCGCGGCGCTTCTACGACGACGCTTCCGCGCTGGCCGCTGTGCGCATGGTCGCCGATCAGCCGCTGGGACCCGACGATGCCGAGCGCCTGGGCCTCGTGACCGCGACCCCGGACGACCTCGACTGGGGCGACGAAATCCGCATCGCACTGGAAGAGCGCGCCAGCATGTCGCCCGACGCGCTGACCGGCATGGAGGCCAACCTTCGCTTCGGCGCGGTCGAGACCATGGAAACGCGCATCTTCGGCCGCCTGTCGGCGTGGCAGAACTGGATCTTCATCCGGCCGAACGCCGTCGGCGAAAAGGGCGCGCTCAAGGTCTACGGCAAGGGCGGCAAGGCGCAATTCGACTTCGAGCGCGTCTAGCGCGACGAACGGAAGGACACCGACATGGGCAGCATCGATTACAGCGAAAAGATCCCGAACAACGTCGACCTCGCCGGCGACCGCACGCTGCAGCGCGCGCTCGAACATTGGCAACCCAACTACCTGCAATGGTGGGCGGAAATGGGGCCGGACGGCAGCCAGGATTTCGACGTCTATCTGCGCACCGCGGTGAGCGTCGAGCCTTCCGGCTGGGCGAATTTCGACTACGTGAAAATGCCCGATTACCGTTGGGGCATCTTCCTCACCCCCACCGACGCCGAGCGCAAGATCCACTTCGGCGAGCACCTGGGCGAACCGGCCTGGCAGGACGTGCCGGGGGAACACCGCGCCAACCTGCGCCGGATCATCGTCACCCAGGGCGACACCGAGCCAGCGTCGGTCGAGCAGCAGCGCCATCTCGGGCTGACCTGTCCGTCGCAGTACGACCTGCGCAACCTGTTCCAGGTCAACGTCGAGGAAGGACGCCACCTGTGGGCGATGGTCTACCTGCTGCACCGGCATTTCGGCCGCGACGGCCGCGAGGAAGCCGAGGCGCTGCTCGGCCGGCGCTCCGGGGACACCGACAATCCGCGCATCCTGGGTGCGTTCAACGAAAAGACGCCGGACTGGCTGGCGTTTTTCATGTTCACCTACTTCACCGACCGTGACGGCAAGTTCCAGCTCTGCGCGCTGGCCGAATCCGGATTCGACCCGCTGGCCCGCACCACCCGCTTCATGCTGACCGAGGAAGCGCACCACATGTTCGTCGGCGAGTCGGGCGTATCGCGCATCATCCAGCGCACCTGCGCGGTGATGAACGAACTGAAGACCGACGATCCCGCCGCGCTGCGCGCCGCCGGCGTGATCGACCTGCCGACCATCCAGCGCTACCTGAACTTCCACTTCGCGGTGACCATCGACCTCTTCGGCGCCGACCAGTCGTCGAATGCGGCGATCTTCTACAGTTCTGGATTGAAGGGCCGCTTCGAGGAAGGCAAGCGCGACGACGACCACCGTCTGCATGGCGCCAGCTACATGGTGCAGGACGTCGAGGATGGCCGTATCGTCGAGCGCGAAGCGCCGATGCTCAACGCGCTCAATGAAGTGCTGCGCGACGACTACATCCGCGATTCGATCGGCGGCGTGAACCGCTGGAACAGGGTGATCGAAAAGGCCGGCATCCCCTTCCGGCTCTCGGTGCCGCACAAGGCGTTCAATCGGCGGATCGGCACCTTCGCCAGCCTGCGCGTGTCGCCCGACGGTCGCGTCGTCGACGAGGCGCAGTGGGCGAAGAACGAGCGCGAGTGGCTGCCCACGCCGGAGGACCGCGCCTTCGTCGCCTCGCTGATGGGCCGCGTCACGGCGCCGGGAAAATTCGCCAACTGGATTGCGCCGCCCTCGGTCGGGATCAACCGCCAGCCGGTCGATTTCGAGTACGTGCGCTTCGGCTGAACCAGAACGCGATGAGCGCACCCGCAGCCGCGACCGAGGTCATCCGCCAGCACCTGATCGATCCGGAGATCTGCATCCGCTGCAACACCTGCGAGGAAACCTGCCCGATCGACGCGATCACCCACGACGAGCGCAATTACGTCGTCGATCCGGCGATCTGCGAGGCCTGCAACGCCTGCATCGGACCCTGCCCCACCGGCGCCATCGACAACTGGCGCCGGGTGGCACGCGCCAGCGCCTACACGGTCGCCGACCAGCTCACCTGGGACGTGTTGCCCGCGCAGGGCGGCGACGACGAAATCGCCCAGACCGAGGTGCCGCAGGAAGTCGCCCGCATCACCGCGCTGGCGTCGGCGGGCCAGGGCGGCGCCGCCGCGCCGCCCTGGTCGGCGGCGCATCCCTATGTCAACCTGCATACGCTGGCCCGCCCCGCGCTCGCGACGGTCTCGGGCAATCTTCGCCTGACCGCCGAAGGCGCCAGCAGCGACATCCGCCATATCGTGCTGGACTTCGGCGCCACCGCATTCCCGGTTCTCGAGGGCCAGACCATCGGCATCGTCGCGCCTGGTCATGACGACCAGGGCAGGCCGCACCATATCCGTCTCTATTCGGTCGCCAGCCCCCGCGACGGCGAGCGTCCGCGCTACAACAACGTCGCGCTGACCGTCAAACGGGTGACCGAGGACCACGACGGCCGGCCGGTGCGCGGCGTCGCGTCGAACTACCTGTGCGACCTCGCCAAAGGCGACACCGTCAACGTCGTCGGGCCGTTCGGAGCCAGCTTCCTGATGCCCAACCATCCGGGGTCGAGCCTGCTGATGATCTGCACCGGCACCGGTTCCGCGCCGATGCGCGCGATGACCGAGCGACGCCGGCGGCGCATCGCGCACGACGAAGGCGGCAGCCTGATGCTCTTCTTTGGCGCCAGGGCACCCGAGGAGTTGCCCTACTTCGGTCCGTTGCTCAAGTTGCCCGGCGAATTCATCGACATCAATTTCGCGTTCTCGCGCGTTCCCGGCAAGCCGCGCCGGTATGTCCAGGACCTGCTGCGCGAGCGTGGTCCCGACGTCGCCGCGCGCCTTCGCGACCCGGACTGCTATATCTACATCTGCGGACTCAAGGGCATGGAGGAAGGCGTCGCCGCGGCGATGCGCGACATCTGCGACGTGCATGGTCTCGACTGGGACGCGCTGCTGCCCGCGCTTCGCGACGGCGGGCGCTACCATCTCGAAACCTACTGAGGGAGCCCGGCGATGCGCTTTGCCGAACTGACCGCGGGCCGGATGATCGACTGCGGTTCCGCCAGCCTCGACGAGGAGCAGATCGTCGCCTTCGCGCGCGACTACGACCCGCAGTGGTTTCACGTCGACCGCGAGCGCGCATCGGCGAGCATGTGGGACGGCCTGATCGCCAGCGGCTGGCAGACCTGCGGCCTGGCCATGCGCCTGGCCTGCGACCGGGTGCTCGCTGATTCCGAGTCTTTCGGCTCGCCAGGGCTCGCCTATCTCAAGTGGGAGGCGCCGGTGCGCGCCGGCGACGTGCTGCATCTGGTGATCGAGGTGCTCGACCGGCGGGTAGCGAAAAGCAACCCGAAGCTCGGCATCGTCCGCTGGCGCTGGCGCCTGTCCAATCAGCGTGGAGAACCGGTGCTCGATCTCGAGGCGACCAGCCTCTTCGACCTCCCGATCGGCGCCGGCCCTAGTCCCGCTTGAGTTCCAGCGCGCGGGCATAGACGGCCTCGCGCGGCACGCCGGCGACTGCGGCGACCACCCGGGCCGCGCGCGCCGGCGGCAACTCGGCGAGCAGCGCGATCAGCCAGCGCTCATCGTCCACGGACAGTGCATCCGCCTTTTCGCGCGGCGGCGGCGCATCCACCAGCAGCACGAACTCCCCGCGCTGCCGGTTGGCGTCGCCGGCGAACCACGCCGGGGCCTGCGCCAGCGGCAGGCGGGTGATGGTCTCGAAGGTCTTGGTCAGTTCCCGCGCGACGACCAGCTCGCGCCCGGGTCCGAGCACGTCCAGCAGATCCGCGGCGGTCGCGGCCACGCGATGCGGAGCCTCGAAAAAGACCAGCGCTGCGGACAACTGCGCGCAGGACGCGATGCGCGCGCGACGCGCCTTGGCCTGCGCAGGCAGGAAGCCGACGAACAGGAAGGCTTCCGCCGCCAGTCCGGCGGCGGAAAGGGCGGCGGCGACCGCCGACGGGCCGGGTATGGGCACGACCGGAAACCCCGCTGCGCGCACCACGTGCACCAGCTGCGCGCCCGGATCGCTGATCGCCGGCGTTCCGGCATCGCTGACCAGCGCCACGCTGCTGCCTGCGCGCAGCAGATCGGTCACCGCCGCCACGCGCTGCGCCTCGTTGTGTGCATGCAGAGAAAGCATGCGCACCGAGATGCCGTAGTGCCGCAGCAGTATGGCGGTCGTTCGCGTGTCTTCGGCGGCGACCACGTCGACGGTGGCAAGGATGTCGAGCGCCCGCAGCGTCAGGTCGCGCAGATTCCCGAGCGGCGTCGCCACCACATATAATGTCCCGCTGCGGGCGCCGTAGCGCGTCGCCACATTGTGCGGCGTTGCGGCGCCTTCCGGCTCATCGACCGCTGCCGTCACGCCTGCCTCCCATCGTCATGCATGCCATCCCCCAGCCGCGAATTGCCATGGCGAGGCTCGTCTCCCTGCTCACCGGCATGACGTTCGCACTGGCTGCGGCATTGTCCGCCGCCCAAACCCCAGCGGCAAGCGAGCCGCCCACCCAACCGTCCGCGGGCGAGACGCAGCCCGTGCCGATGCGCGAGGTGGACATTGCGCTGGTGCTGCCGCTCGACACGCCGGCATTCGCCCGCGCCGCCGATGCGGTCCGCTCGGGTTTCCTCGCCGCGGCCGGCGTCGCGGAGTCCGGCCTGCGCACGCAGGTGTTCGCGCACGGAACGGACGGTGTGCTGGCAGCGATGGAGGAGGCGCGTTCGTCGGGAGCAAAGGTGATCGTCGGGCCACTCGCTCGCGATGATGTGAATGTCGTCGCCCAGCTCGCGGCCGAGCTGCCGCCGACCATCGCTCTCAACCAACTCGAAGAAGGCGTGGCCGCACCCCGCAATTTGCATGCGTTCGCGCTTTCGGCAGAAAGCGATGCGCGCCTGGTTGCGCGGAGGATGCGCGCCGAAGGCGTGCGAAACGTTGCGGTCGTGAATGCCGAGACCCCGGTTTCGCGCCGAATGGGCGTCGCCTTCGCCGCCGAGTGGCTGGCCGGAGGGGGCGCGGCTCCGAACGTGTTTCGCTTCGACGCCGCGCCCGAGACGATGACCGCGTTGCGGCGCGATTTCCTTCGTCTGGCGCCCGATGCGGTGCTGGTCGCGCTCGACGGCACCGGCGTGACGCTGGCCAAGGCGTATCTGGGCACGGTCCCCGCCTACGCCAGCGGACTGTTGTTCGAACAGGTGGCGCCGGCCGTGGCGCGGGATCTGGACGGGTTGACGATCGTGGAGGTCCCCTGGCTGGCGACCCCCGATGCCCCGCAGTTCGCCGGCCTGCCGCGGCAGGATTACCCGAGCGCGGCATTGACCCGGTTGTACGCGTTCGGCATGGATGCGTTTCGCATTGCCCGGGCATTCCGCAACGGTGCGCCGACGGGCTACACGCTGGACGGCGCCACCGGCAGGATCACGCTGGTCGATGGCCAGCAATTCTCGCGCGAAGGGCGCCTGGTCATCTACCGCAACGGGGAGCCTGTGCCCCTTGACGGCGAGCGCTGACCGCGACGCGCGAGTCCCGAACGCGCTCGCCTCCGGAGCCCGCGCGGAACGGCTTGCGGAAGCGTTCCTGACGGCGCAGGGGCTGGTCGTCGTGGCTCGCAACTTTCGCATCCGCCACGGCGAGATCGACCTCATCCTGCGCGACGGCGCCACGCTGGTGTTTGCCGAGGTTCGCCTGCGGACCAATGCGAATTTCGGCGGCGCCGCCGCGAGCATCACGCCGGCGAAGCAGGCCCGCCTGCGTCGTGCCGCACAGGCCTATCTCTCCCGGCTGCCGGAGGAACCACCGTGCCGGTTCGACGCCATCCTGCTCGATGGCCTCGACGCGACCCGGATCACCTGGGAACGCGGCATCATCGACGACTGACATCGCCCTGCTAGAATCGGCGGATCATGATCGATCATCTGCAGCGAATTCGCGGCCATTTCGCCGAGAGCGCACAGCTCAAGCTCGATGCCGTCGATGCCCTCGCACCGGAAATCGCGCGCGGGGCAGGCGTCATCACCGAGTCGCTGTTCGCCGACGGCAAGGTGCTCGCCTGCGGGAACGGCGGCTCCGCAGCGGACGCCCAGCACTTCGCCGCCGAACTCGTCGGCCGTTTCGAGCGGGAACGCCCGGAACTGCCGGCGATCGCGCTCACCACCGACACGTCGCTGCTGACCGCGATCGCCAACGATTACTCGTTCGAGCAGATTTTCGCGAAACAGGTTCGTGCGCTGGGGGCCAAGGGAGACGTCCTGCTGGCGATTTCGACGTCGGGCAACTCAGCCAACGTGATCGCCGCGATCGACGCCGCGCATGCGCGCGAGATGCGGGTGATCGCGTTCACCGGAAAGAGCGGCGGCCGGATCGGTGAACTTCTGCGGCCGGAAGACGTCCATCTTTGCGTCCCGCATCCGCGGACTGCACGCATCCAGGAGGTCCACTTGCTGATGATCCACTGTCTGTGCGACGCCATCGACGCCACACTGCTCGGAGACGAGACGTGAGCGCAGTCGCCGGGTTCCGCGGCCGGCACGGCGCACTTTCCGGGTCCGATGCGCGCGCCAGTGCGGCCGAGCCCGGAACCGGCACGTTCGTGCGCGCAACCGCCGTGGCGGCGCTTGCCTGCTGCATCGTGCTTGCCGGCTGCGTGCCCGCGGTGATCGCCGTCGGCGTCGGCGGCGCGGCGATGGTCGCCGCCGACCGACGCACCGCCGGCGCGCAGGTCGACGACGAGAGCATCGAACTCAAAGTCATCACCCGGGCCAACGAGCTGTACGGCGACCGCATCCATCTCAACGTCACCAGCTACAACGGCGTGGTCCTGCTGTCCGGCGAGGTTCCGGACCAGGGCGTCTGGTCCAGCCTGGGCAGCCTCGCCAAGCAAACGCCGAAGGTCCGGATCGTGCACAACGAGACGGTCGTCGCGCCGCTTGCGTCGCTGTCCGCGCGCACCAACGACAGCTACATCACGTCGATGGTCAAGTCGCGTTTCGTCGAAGCCAACAAGTTTCCGCCGAACGCGGTCAAGGTGGTGACCGAGCGCAGTGTTGTCTACCTGATGGGCATCGTCAGCAGAACCGAGGGGGACGCGGCGGGCAACATCGCCGCGGCGACCAAGGACGTCGTTCGCGTCGTCAAGCTGTTTGACTACCGCCCCTGACGGCGTCGCGCGGACCGCCCGCCTTGTCCGAAGCATCCGCGCTGCCCGAACCCGCGTACCCGGCGAAGATCGCGACAGCCTCCGACGCGCTCGCGCGCATCGCGCGCCTGCCGCGGCCGCTGGTGATGACCAACGGCGTCTTCGACCTGCTGCACCGGGGACACGTGACCTACCTGGAGCAGGCTCGCGCGCTTGGTGCGGCTCTGGTCGTGGCGGTGAATTCGGACGCATCGGTGCGCCGGCTGGGCAAGGGTGACGACCGGCCGCTCAACGCGCTTGCCGACAGGATGGCAGTGCTCGCCGCGCTGGCCGCAGTGGATCTGGTCGTGCCGTTCGACGGCGACACGCCGCGCGAACTGATCGTTGCGGCGATGCCCGACATCCTGGTCAAGGGCGGAGACTACGACGCGACCACGACGGCCGGCGCGTCCGAGGTCATTGCCAATGGCGGGCGATTCGTCGCCATTCCATTTGCCTTCGACCGCTCGACGAGTTCGCTGCTGGCGCGAATCCGCGATCGCTGAAGCGCCGTCGGATCGTCGGTCGGTTCCCGCTGCCGGCCACCGCCGCAAGCGCGTCGGCCCGGCTTCTGCCTCAGCGCCGGTAGCGATCCAGGAAATCGGCGACGATGCCCTTCTGCGACCGGTCGATCGCGGCGTCGAGCGTGCGATCGGACGGATCGTACTGCTTGGCCTTGCGGAACGCGGCGATGGCGTCCTGATGGTAGCCCTGTGCCTGCAGCGCCATGCCCAGGCAACGATACGGTTCGGCGTTGCCGAGTTCCAGTTCGGTCCAGGTCTTGCATAGTTCCGCTGCGCGGCGCCAGTTCCCGGCCCGCAGCATTCGCGGTCCCTCGGCACTGACCACCGCAATCTTCGCCTTGCGCTGCGCAAACATCTTCGCGACGTCGGTGTCGATCGGCGCGCTGTCGGGCGGCCTGGCGCCGCCTGGGGTGATCGTACCGGTGATGGGAAGCGAGGCGCGCGCCGGCGGCGGGGAGGAATCCGGGGGCGGTTGCGGCAACCCGGAGATGCGTCCCGCGCCACCGGCGAAGCCGCCGGTGAATGTCGAAGCCGAAGGAAGTGCGTCGGCGATCGTCGTCCTTGCCCAGGCAATCGAATCGGCCATCGGCTGGTGCCACGCCACGCCGTAGAGCCAGAGCATCGCGGCAAGTCCGCAGACGCCGGTAACGGTGTTCAGTATGGCCGGCGGGCCATGCGTGACCAGCACGTCCTGGGCGAAATCCCAGTCGGTCTCCTGATTCTGCGCCAGATTCTCGTAGGCGACCGCGATCAGCACCGGCGCCAGCAGTGGAAAGCCACAACCCACCCCTTCCCACCAAACCCGGAAGGATCGGCGCAGCGCACGATCGAGCTGTGCGCTCGTGTCTCGACGCGCGTAGGCGTCGGATATGGAGAACTGCAGGAACACGCCGAACAGCCACTTGCCCGGCGTCGTGCCGATGGAGGCAATCAGCAACGCCTCGATCGGTATCCATGAACCCGTGATGAGCACCGGAGCGGCCAGCGGGTGCCCGAGCCAGAAGGCGACGTCGGGCGGGACGACGCCGAGTCCGCGCAATTCGGAAAGCAGCAGCGCCAATACCAGTCCCCAGATCGCGTAATCGAACACGCGAGCGGCGAGACGCTGCCATGGGCGCGGTTCGCTGGTCCGGCCGGACTTCGCCCGCTCGAGTTCGGCCATCCGCAACTGGAAGATCCAGCTCGCGTCCTCCTGCGGCTGGTTGGTGCCGAGGAACACGCTCTTCTCGCGACGCCAGTTGAGGATCGCCAGATCGGTCTGCGGCACCAGCACCTGCTGGGGTGCGCCCCGGCGGCGGCGCAACCAGGACACGCCATGCACGATGCCGTAGACCAGCGTAAGCACGAGCAGCGTGATGGTCAGCCAGACCAGCACCTGCTTGGCGACAAGGATGGTGTCGGCGGGCGTGACGAAGACGATGGCCGCGGCGATGAACGCGCCGAACATCGCGCACAGCCCGATGGTCACGATCGGCGAGCGGCCGAACGAAGCCACCCGTTCGGTCAATCCCGGATGGTGCAGGTTCGCCGCCACCAGGGGTTCGGCCATGTCCAGGCCGGTCTCGAGTTCGGCGTCCATGGCCTCCGGCGATTTCCTGCTCGCCGGTTCCTCGATGGCACCGACGTCGGTCTGTTCGCCGGCGTCGGCCACCGCGTTGCTCACCACGTGCGCGATACGCTGCTCGGTGGTTCCCGAGGAAACCGCGAGTTCCTGGTCGTAGCGTACCCGGCGTTCGGAGTCGGAGAGAATCCGGCTCGCGTGGTTGATGAAGCGCAGTGCTTCCTCGACATTGCCCTGGCCGTCGCGTGTCTTCGCGTAATACTTGCGGATCAGGCGGCGCAGTGCCGCCCGCACGTCCTCGTCCGAGGAAGTGGGCAGTATTCCGAGGGCTTCGTACAGCGTAGCCTTCATGCGGCCGATCGGCTCAAGGGTGGCAATTATGCCATTGGAATCTTGGGCGAAAAGTGACCCCAAGGCAAGTTGGCATCAAGCAAAAAGCGGGCCGCCCATGGACCGCCGTCGGGACCGGATCCAGGAGCGACGGCGGCGAACCGGCTCGTGAAAAATGAAAAACGGCCCCGCGGGGCCGTTTCTCTGGTCTTCCGGCGAACGTTGCGCCGGCTTGGAAAAGGGGCTATTCGCCCTTGGCGCTGACCTTGTGCGCGAGCTTCTCGCGAATCCGCGCCGACTTGCCCGAGCGCGCACGCAGGTAGTAGAGCTTGGCGCGGCGAACATCGCCCTTGCGCTTCACCTCGATCGAGGCCAGCAGCGGCGAGTAGGTCTGGAACGTCCGCTCCACGCCCTCGCCACTGGAGATCTTGCGAACCGTGAAAGACGAGTTGAGGCCGCGATTGCGCTTGCCGACCACCACGCCTTCGTAGGCCTGAAGGCGCTTGCGCTCGCCTTCGACGACCTTCACGTTGACGATCACGGTGTCCCCGGGAGCGAATTCGGGAATGGTCTTGCCCAGGCGGGCGATCTCTTCGTTCTCGAGTTGTTCGATGATGTTCATTGCACTTCCTTCTTTGTCCCTGTCGCGCAGCGCAGGGTCGACCCTGATGCGCGCGGTTGTGTTTCGGCAACCGGATGGAGCGCGACCGCGCCACCGCCCAGGCTACCGCTGCTTGCGCCGCTCCCCACGAATCTTTGCGAGCAGCGCCTGTTCTTCCTCCGACAGCGATCTCCCCGCAAGCAGATCCGGCCGGCGTTCCTGCGTTCGCCGCAGCGACTGTTCGAGCCGCCAGCGGCGAATTCTTTCGTGATGCCCCGACAGCAGCACTTCCGGCACCGCGCTGCCCTCGTAGACCTCGGGACGCGTGTAGTGCGGACAGTCCAGCAGGCCGGCAACGAACGACTCCTCGGCTGCCGACTGCTCGTCGTTCAACGCACCCGGCAACAACCGGGTCATTGCATCGATCAGCATCAGCGCCGGCAACTCACCTCCCGACACCACGAAATCGCCAACCGACAATTCTTCATCGACCTCGCGCTCGATCAGCCGCTCGTCGATGCCTTCGTACCGCCCCGCCACCAGCACAAAACCTGCCGCCTGCGCTCCCGCCAGCGCCGCCACCCTGGCGTGCGTCAGCGGCGTCCCGGCCGGCGTCAGGTGGATGACCCTGGGCGCCGCCACGCCGGCCTGCCGCTGCGCCGCCCTTGCCGCGCCGATCGCCTGCGCCAGCGGCGCCGCCAGCATCACCATCCCGGGACCACCGCCATAGGGCCGATCGTCGACGGTCTTGTGGTTGTCCACGGCATAGTCGCGCGGATTCCACACCCCGAGACTCCACAGCCCGCGCGCCAGCGCCCGTCCGGTCACCCCGATCGCCGCAACCTGCGCGACCACGTCGGGAAACAACGTCACGACGTCGATGCGCACCGGCACCTCCCGCCGCTCAATAATCCGGCTGCCAATCGACCTCGACCTGTCCGGACCGCAGATCGACGCCGATCACGACGGCGTCGACATACGGAATCAGCCTCGTGGCACCCGACTCGTCGACCACCCGAAGCACCGGATGCGCACCGAATTCCTCGACCGCGACGATCCGTCCCAGTACCACCTGCTGCTCGTTCACGACAGCCAGACCTTCGAGGTCCGCCCAGTAGATCTCGCCCTCGGCTGTCGCCGGCAGCGCATCCCGCGGCACGCCCACATCCGCGCCGGCCCACCTGGCCGCAGTCTCGCGCTCCTCGATGCCTTCTAGATGCACCAGCAGGACGCCGCCGTGCATCCGGCCCTCGCCGACTTCGTGGTCCTGCCAATCCGAATCCGCCGCCCTCGACCGCAACCACCACTTCCGGTACGACAGCAATGTCTGCGCTTCGGCCGTCAACGGCTTCACCTTGAACCAGCCCTTGACTCCGAACGGGGCGACGATGCGCCCCATCACGACAATATCCGGCGCGCTCAGGCCGTTGTCGCCGCCGGTGCCTCAGCGGGCGCCGCAGCGGGAGCGGATTTTGGCGCTCGTGTCGATCGCTTCACGAGGCCGGCAACCGTTTCCGACAGAATCGCGCCGCGCTCCTGCCAATAGGCGATGCGGTCGGCCGACAGGCGCAGGCTTTCCTCGCCTTCGTTGGCGATCGGGTTGTAGAAACCGACGCGTTCGATGAATCGGCCGTCGCGGCGACTGCGCGAGTCGGCGACGACCACGTTGTAGAAGGGGCGCTTCTTGGCGCCGCCGCGGGCAAGACGGATTACGACCATGGCTTGGAATCTCGCTGAGGTCCGCGAAAAGCGGAAAAAGACGATGATTCTACTTCTATTTCAGTGTCTTTGGCAACCGGCCGGCGGCATTCCGACGGGTGCCCGCCCGGAACGGCCCCCGACCGCGGCATCAGCCAAGTTGATGCGATAAACAATTGTTTATTATCGTCTTTTGCCAACGCGGGCTAGCGGATGCCGGGGAGCATGCCCTTCATCCCGCGCATCATCTTCTGCATGCCGCCCTTGGCGACCATCTTCATCATCTTTTGCGTCTGCTCGAACTGGTTGAGCAGCTGGTTGACCTCCTGCACGGAGACGCCGGCACCCGCGGCGATCCGGCGCTTGCGCGAGGCCTTGAGGATCTCGGGCTTCGCCCGTTCGGCCGGCGTCATCGAGTCGATGATGCCCTCGAGGCGCGCGATCCGCCGCTCGTCGACGGCCGTGCCCTGCGCGACGCGGGCGAGCTCGGCCGGAAGCTTGTCCATCAGCCCCGCGATGCCGCCCATCTTCCGCATCTGGCTGAATTGCGCCTTGAAGTCGGCGAGGTCGAAGCCCTTGCCGGACTTCACCTTTTTCGCCAGCTTCTGCGCCTCTTCGACGTCGACGCCCTTCTGCGCGTCCTCGATCAGCGACAGCACGTCGCCCATGCCGAGGATGCGCGAGGCCATGCGTTCGGGGTGGAACACTTCGAGTCCGCCGACCTTCTCGCCGGTGCCGGCGAATTTGATCGGCACGCCAGCGACCTGACGGACCGACAGCGCTGCGCCCCCGCGGGCGTCGCCGTCGAGCTTGGTCAGCACGACTCCGGTGAGCGGCAGCGCGTCGCGGAACGCTCGCGCCGTGTTCACCGCATCCTGACCCTGCATGGCGTCGACGACGAACAGGGTTTCGATGGGAGAAAGCGCCGCGTGCAGGTCGGCGATCTCGCGCATCATCGCCTCGTCGACCGCCAGTCGGCCGGCGGTGTCGACCAGCAGCACGTCGTGGTAGTGCCGCTTCGCCCAGTCGAGCGCTGCCCGGGCGATCGCCTCGGGCTTCTCGGTTGCCGCCGACGGGAAGAAATCGACGCCCACCTGCGCCGCGAGCACACGCAACTGCTCGATCGCGGCGGGACGATAGACGTCGGCCGAGACGACCAGCACCTTCTTCTTCATATCCTCGCGCAGCAGGCGCGCGAGCTTGGCGGCGGTGGTGGTCTTGCCGGCGCCCTGCAGCCCCGCCAGGAGGATGACCGCCGGAGGCTGGGTCGAGAACGACAGTGCGTTCGCGGCGCCCCCCATAAGCGCCGTCAACTCGCGGTGGACGACGCCGATCAGCGCCTGCCCCGGGGTCAGCGAGCCGACCACTTCTTCGCCGAGCGCCTTCTCCCGCACCGCCGCAATGAAATCGCGTACGACCTGTAGCGCAACGTCCGCCTCGAGCAGCGCCAGGCGCACCTCCCGCAGCGCGTCCTGGATGTTGGCGTCGGTGAGTCGCGCCTGGCCGCGCAGGCCCTTGACGACCCGCGAAAGTCGTTGTGTCAGGTTCTCGAGCATCGGGGTCTGCTTCGGTCGGGTCGGTGGAGATCGGGCGCGGCAGCGCGCTTCGGGTACACTTGAGCGTGCTCGCGCACGTTGCGGCGCGTTGATTGCGCCGAGGATTCCGAACCAGTGATTCTACTGTACCTGGCCGTCGCCGCATTTTACGCGGGCGCCGCGTTGCTGCGCAGTCGCGGCAAACCCCACGCCCGGCTCCCCGCCGTCCTTGTCGTCGTCGCGATCGCGCTCCACGGCGTGGCGCTGGCGAAATCCGTATGGACTCCGGAGGGTCTCGATCTCTCCTTCCTGCACGCCCTGTCGCTGGTCGCCTGGCTGACCGTCATCGTCGCGGGCGCGTCGGGCGCGGTCTGGCAGCTGCCGGTGGCGGGAAACGTGATCCTGCCGGTTGCCGCGCTGTGCGCGCTTGCGCCGCTGGTGGGCGGCAGTGCGCACCGCTTTCCCTATGCTTCGGAACCCTGGGCGACCGCGCACATCGCGGTGGCATTGATTGCCTACGCGGCCTTCGTCGTCGCCGCGCTGCAGGCCCTGCTGCTCACCGGTATCGAGAAGCGCCTGCACCGGGGGCTGGTCCCCGCCGGAGACGGGACACCGCCGCTGCTGACGCTCGAGCGTTTTCTGTTCCGTCTGGTGGGCATCGGCTTCGTCCTGCTCACCCTCACGCTGGTCAGCGGCTTTCTCTTTTCCGAGCAGATGTTCGGCCGGCCGATGACGCTCAACCACAAGAACATCTTCTCGCTCGCCGGCTGGCTGACCTTCGCGATCCTGCTGGCCGGGCGCTGGCGCTACGGCTGGCGGGGGCGGCGCGCGCTGGCATGGATTCTCGCGGGCACGGCGCTCCTGGTTCTGGGCTATCTCGGCAGCAAGTTCGTTGCCGAGGTCCTGCTCGGCCGCTAACCGGCTCGCGACGGCCCGATGTACGACCTTTCGCTCGGCACGCTCGGCGCAGCGCTGGCGGTGCTGCTCATCGCCTCCGGCCTTTTCTCGATCGCCGAAACCGCCATGATGGCGACCAACCGCTATCGGCTGAAGCACCGGGCGCAGCGCGGCAACCGCGGCGCCAAGCTGGCCGTCGCGCTGCTGGCCCAGACCGACCGGCTGCTCGGGGTAATCCTGTTCGGTAACAATCTGATCAATGCCGGCGCGGCGACGCTCGCCGGGGTCATCACCGCGCGGCTTTTCGGCGAAGGCGAGCTGGCGCTGGCCGCCGGAACGCTCGCAGTGACCTTCCTCATCCTCGTTTTCTCGGAAATCACGCCGAAGGTGATCGGCGCGGTGCATGCGGATTCGATCGCGCCGGCGGCCGCATTCGTACTGACGCCGCTGCTCAAGCTCCTGACGCCCATCGTCTGGTTCGTGGGCATCTTCGTGCAGGGGCTGCTTCGGCTGTTGCGGATCAAGACGACCGTCGACAGTGGCGGACAGCTGTCGCAGGAGGAACTGCGTTCGCTGGTGCTCGAAGGAAGCCAGTACTTTCGGGGCAAGCACAAGACGATGCTCGCCAACCTGATGGACCTCGAGGCCATCACCGTGGACGACGTGATGACGCCGCGAAATCGCATTCACGCCCTCGATCTCACGGAAAAGGCCGCGCTGCTGCGCCAGCAACTCGCGACGTCCTACCATTCGCGGGTCCCTGTCTGCGAGGACTCGCTCGACAACATCATCGGCATCCTGCCGCTGAAATCCGTGGTTCACCTGCAACTCCAGGCCGGCGAGATCGACGGCGAACGCCTGCGCCCGTTGCTGCGTCCGCCGTACTTCATTCCCGCCGGGACGCCGCTGCTAACGCAACTCACCCAGTTCCAGAACGACCGCCAGCGCCTGGGACTCGTGGTCGACGAGTACGGTGAACTGCTCGGACTCGTGACCATCGAGGACATCGTCGAGGAGATCATCGGCGAGTTCACGACCCAGGCCCCGGGTGGCGTGGAGACTTTTCGCCGCGACGTCGACGGTACCGTGGTCGTCGCCGGCATGTCGCTGCTGCGCGCCCTCAATCGCCGCCTGGGCACGCAATTCCCCCTCGATGGCCCAAAAACGCTCAATGGACTGATTGTCGAGCATCTGGGCTACATTCCGGAGGCCGGGCTGACATTCCGGCTTGGCGAGCAGGCCCTCGAAATCCTGCAGACCCAGGACCGCGCCGTGAAGGTGGTCAAGCTGCTGAGTCCGGTCGGCAAAGGTGCGTCGCCTTTACAAACCCCCGTCGAGCGGGCATCATCGAAGTCATAGTTTTTATGCACTTGGAATAGCAGGGTGCCGGCAGGGGGTCGGTACGTTTCTTGCTTGTCCATTCGATCGGTACCGTCGCCCGACCCTTTCCACGACCCTGACCACCCGCCATGGCCACGCACGCCGCAACCCGGAACATCAGCGGTCTCGCGCGCGCGCTGGCGCAGCAGGGGCTGATGTCGGAGCACGAGGCCGAAGGCCTGCAGACGCAGGCGCAGACCTCGGGAATCACCTTCGTCGAGCAGGTGCTGCTGGGCAAGCGGATGACCGCCCAGCAGGTCGCGATTTTCGCGTCACGAGCCTTCGGGACGCCGCTTCTCGATCTCGCCGCTTTCGACCCGGAGCAGATCAACCGGGAATACGTCGACATCAAGATCGCGCAATCGCGGCGCGTGCTGCCGCTGTTCAAGCGCAACAACAAGCTCTTCGTGGCCATCTCGGACCCTGCCAACCTGCAGGCGCTCGACGAGGTCCGCTTCAAGACCAATCTGGTGCCCGAGCCCGTTGTCGTCGAGGACGACAAGCTCGGCAAGCTGATCGCCGCGATCGTCGAGAGTACCGGCGCGACGTTGAAGGAAATGGCCAACCTCGAGGACATGGAGGTCGGCCTGGAGGATGGCGCGCCCTCCGCGTCGATCGAGGACGACTCGGACATCGAGGATGCGCCGATCGTCAAGTACCTGCAGAAACTGCTCACCGACGCGATCGCCGCGGGCGCGTCGGATATCCACTTCGAGCCCTACGAGAAGTTCTACCGGGTCCGCTACCGGGTCGACGGCATGCTCTCCGAAATCGCGCAGCCGCCGCTTGCCATCAAGGACAAGGTCGCCTCTCGCATCAAGGTGATTTCGCGACTCGACATTTCCGAGAAACGCGTCCCGCAGGACGGCCGCATGAAGCTGGTGCTGTCCAAGACCAAGTCGATCGACTTTCGCGTGTCGACGATGCCGACGCTCTATGGCGAAAAGATCGTGATGCGGATTCTCGATGCGTCGGGCGTGAAGCTCGGCATCGAGGCGCTCGGCTACGAGCCCGATCAGCAACAGGCGCTGGTGCATGCGATCGGCCGGCCCTACGGGATGATCCTGGTCACCGGGCCGACAGGCAGCGGCAAGACGGTATCGCTGTACACCTGTCTCAACATCCTCAACCAGCCCGGCGTCAACATCTCGACCGCGGAGGACCCGGTCGAAATCCAGCTGCCCGGCGTCAATCAGGTGAACGTCAACGACAAGGCCGGGCTTACGTTCGCGGTCGCCCTGAAGTCCTTCCTGCGGCAGGACCCGGACATCATCATGGTCGGCGAAATCCGCGACATCGAGACCGCGGATATCGCGATCAAGGCGGCGCAGACGGGCCACCTCGTGCTTTCGACGCTGCACACCAACGACGCACCGACGACGCTGACGCGGATGCTCAACATGGGAGTCGCCCCGTTCAACATCGCCTCGTCGGTCATCCTGATCACCGCGCAACGGCTGGGCCGGCGGTTGTGCTCGCAATGCAAGAAGCCCGAGGACATTCCGCCAGAGGCGCTGCTGCGGGCGGGCTTCTCGGAAGAGGATCTGGATGGCTCCTGGCAGGCCTACGGGCCGATCGGCTGCGATAACTGCAATGGCAGCGGCTACAAGGGACGGGTCGGCGTCTATCAGGTGTTGCCGATCACCGACGACATGCGCCAGGTCATCATGCGCAACGGCAACGCGATCGACATCGCCGACCAGGCCCGCAAGGAAGGCGTGCGCGACCTGCGCCAGTCGGGTCTGTTGAAGGTCAAGGCCGGAGTCACGTCGCTCGAAGAGATCGAGGCGATCACCAACGAGTGACGGCGACGGCCGTCGACAAGGACAACCAACCATGGCTACCGCTACCACCGCACAGCGCCGCGACGTCAAGGAGTACACCTACCTCTGGGAAGGCATCGACCGCAACAACCGCCAGGTGCGCGGCGAGTCGAAGGCCGCCTCGGAGACGGTCGTCACGACCAACCTGCGCCGGCAGGGCATCCGCATCACCAAGATCAAGCGGCAGACGTTCCGCGGCGGCCGCAGGGTCAACGAGAAGGACATCACGTTCTTCACGCGTCAGCTGGCCACGATGCTCAAGTCGGGCGTGCCGCTGTTGCAGTCCTTCGAGATCGTCGCGCGCGGACACAGCAACGCGCGGTTCTCGCGGCTGATGATGGACATCAAGAACAAGATCGAGGCCGGTTCGTCGATGTCGCAGGCATTTCGCGAGCATCCGGGCCATTTCGATCCGCTCTACTGCAACCTCGTCGCCGCCGGCGAGGCCTCCGGAACGCTGGACGCGATCCTCGACCGGCTCGCGACCTACAAGGAGAAGATGCTCGCGATCAAGAGCAAGATCAAGTCTGCGCTCTTCTACCCGATCTCGGTGGTCGTCGTCGCGATCGTCGTCGTCTGGGTGATCATGATCTTCGTCATCCCGGCGTTCGAGAAGGTCTTCTCGAATTTCGGCGCCGATCTGCCGATGCCGACTCTGATCGTGATTGCCATGTCCAAGTTCTTCGTGTCCTGGTGGTGGCTGATGTTCCTGACGATCGTCGGCACGATCTTCGGCTTCATGGTGATGCTCAAGCGTTCGGCGGCGTTCCGCTACGGCTTCGACCGGATCCTGCTCAAATTCCCGGTCATCGGCCCCATTCTCGAGAAGGCCACGATCGCCCGCTGGACGCGCACGCTGCAGACGATGTTCGCGGCCGGCGTGCCGCTGGTCGAATCGCTGGACGCGGTCGGTGGAGCTGCCGGCAATGCGGTCTACACGGCCGCCACCAAGCGGATCCAGACCGAGGTCAGCACCGGCACCAGTCTCACCAACTCGATGGGCAACACCAATCTCTTCCCGACGATGGTGCTGCAGATGATCCAGATCGGCGAGGAGTCGGGTTCGCTCGACAACATGCTGGGCAAGATCGCCGACTATTTCGAACGCGAGGTCGACGATGCTGTCGCCGCGCTCTCCAGCCTGCTCGAGCCGATGATCATCGTCTTCCTGGGCGTGGTGATCGGAGGGCTGGTCGTCGCCATGTACCTGCCGATCTTCAAGCTCGGCGCAGTGGTCTGACGCCGGCCACGGATGCCGCTGTTTTTTCTCGACCCGACGGTCGCCATGGTCACGGCCGCGATCGTCGGCCTGTGCGTCGGCAGTTTCGTCAATGTCGTGATCCATCGGCTGCCGCGGATGCTCGAGCGCGCCTGGGCTGCCGAATGCGCCGAGTTGCAGGGAACGGCGGCGGAACCGGCCCCGCGCTACAACCTGATCGTGCCGCGATCGGCATGCCCGGCCTGCGGCCATCGCATCAACGCGCTGGAGAACATTCCGGTCGCCTCGTGGCTGGCGTTGCGCGGCAAGTGCAGCGCCTGCAGCGCGCCGATTTCCGTGCGCTACCCTCTGGTGGAGCTGCTCGGTGCCGTGGTCGCGGCTGGCGCCATCTGGCGCTTCGGACCGACGTGGCAGGGCGTTGCGGCCTGCTGCTTCCTGTGGACGCTGCTCGCGCTCACGTTCATCGACTTCGACACCCAACTTCTTCCCGACGACCTGACGTTGCCGCTGCTCTGGGGAGGCCTGATCGCGAACCTGTATGGGTTGTTCGTTCCGCTCGCGGAAGCAGTGTGGGGCGCGATCGCCGGTTACCTGGTGTTGTGGACCGTGTATTGGCTGTTTCGCATCATCCGCGGCAAGGAGGGCATGGGCCAGGGCGATTTCAAGCTGCTGGCCGCGCTGGGCGCCTGGCTCGGCTGGAAGATGCTGCCGCTGATCGTGCTGCTGTCCTCGGTCGTAGGCGCCGCCATCGGCATCGCGCTCGTGGTCATCAAGGGTCGCGATCACAATGTTCCGCTGGCGTTCGGGCCTTTCCTGGCCATCGCGGGGGCGATCGCGATGTTCTGGGGCTCCTCCATCATCCGGTTGTACCTGCCGGGATGAGCGCGCCCTACCTGGTTGGGTTGACCGGCGGCATCGGCAGCGGCAAATCCGAAGTGGCTCGGGCATTCGCCGCCCGGGGCGTGGAAATCGCCGACGCCGACGACGCGGCGCACGCGGCAACGGTTCGTGACACGCCGGGTTACCGCGCGGTCGTCGAGGCCTTCGGGGCGAACGCCGTCGGTCCGGAAGGCAACCTGGACCGCGCCTGGCTGCGGCGCGCCGTGTTCGCCGATCGTGAAGCGCGCCAGCGACTCGAGCGCATCCTGCATCCGCTGGTCAATGAAGCGCTGGCCGCGGCGGTCGCCGGCTGGACCGGCCCCTACGGTATCCTGTCGGTGCCGCTGCTGCTCGAGCGCGGCACGCTGCTCGGCCGCATCGCCCGGGTGCTGGTGGTCGACTGCCCGGAGGATGAGCAGGTGGCGAGGGTCGCGTTGCGAAGCGGCCTTGCCCCCGACGAGGTGCGCGCGATCATGGCGACGCAGCTCTCGCGGGCCGATCGGCTTGCCCGCGCCGACGACGTGATCGACAACGCCGGCCCTCCCGAGGCGATCGCGCCGCAGGTTGCCCGGCTCGATGGGTTCTATCGCGCGCAGGCGGCGCGCACGGCACAGGAGCGCTCGCTTGAACCAGGGCGCGGTTCCCGTGACAATGACACGTCCTTCCGGCAGGCGAACTCGTCGTGATCCGATATGAACATCCGCTGAACGAAAGAGTGCGCACGCTGATGCGGCTCGAGGATCTGTTCGCGCGGGTCGGATACTTCGCATCGCAGAACGGGGCGCCGGATCATCATGCGGCATTGCTGGCTCTGTTCGAGATCACCGACGTCGCCGCGCGGGCGGATTTGAAGACCGACATCCTGCAGGAACTCGAGCGGCAGAAACAATTGCTCGGGCCGCTCCGGCACAACCCGCAGATTGAACAGCACGCGCTCGAGGAACTGCTTGCGCAGATCGACACGGTCAACGCACGGATGCTTGCGCAGCCGGGAAAGATCGGCGTTCACCTGCGCGACAACGAATGGCTGATGGCGATCAAGCAGCGCACGGCGATCCCGGGCGGGGTCTGCGAGTTCGACCTCCCCGCCTACCACTGGTGGCTTCATCAGGAGCCCGAAACACGGCGCAACGATCTGCAGGCCTGGATCTCTCCGTTCCTGCCGATTCGCGAGGGCTCCGCAATCGTGCTGAAGCTGCTCCGCGACAACGGCCGCGCAAGCCGTCACAAGGCTTCACGAGGCGTATTCCAGCTGATGCTCACCACGACCAAGGTCGCGCAGTTGCTGCGACTGTCGATGGACGCGCAATTGTCCTGCGTACCCGAGATCAGCGCGAACAAATACGCGTTGAACATCCGTTTCATCGGCGTGTCGGGCATGGACCGCGGCAGCGTCTACGACGGCGACGTCGAATTCGAGCTGATGTTCTGCAACCTGTAGCCAGCACCGTGCCGCAACCCCGCACTGTCGCCTGCCCGAATTGCGGCTCACCGGTCACCTGGTCCGAGGTCTCGCCATCGCGTCCTTTCTGCTCGGAGCGCTGCAAGCTGATCGACCTCGCGGCCTGGGCGAGCGAGCGCTACAGCCTGCCGGTGGCCGCGGAGTCCGGGGAAGACGCCGACGGCTTGCCTGCGGTGCCTCGCACCCCGGCCACCTGACGGAATTCAGGACGGCCAGGCGCCTCGCCGCATCGCCACGCCGTGGCCGCCATGGGCGATCGCCGTGTCCAGGTCGTCGCAGGACAATCCGCCCAACGCATACACGGGCAGGCGCGCGTCGCGCACGAGTTCGGCGAATCCGCTCCAGCCCAGCGGGGTGGCCGACGGATGCGTCGGCGTCGGCAGGACGCTGCCCAGCACCGCGAAGTCCACTCCAACCGCGGCCGCGTGCTCGAGTTCGGCGCGCGTGTGGCACGACGCCCCTACCAGCAGGTCGCCGGGTCGGGTCCGCGCCTGCATCAGCGACGCGGCGGTCCAGTGCACGCCCTTGCAGCCGGCGCTGCGCGCCTCGTCGGCAGTGCCGTTCCACATCACCGTCACCCGTCGACCGCCGGCGCGCGCAATCAGCTGGCGCGCAAGCGCCTGTCTACGCTCCGGCGGCCAGTTCTTGTCGCGAACCTGGATGAGCTGCAGGCCGGCATCCAGCGCCCGGTCGGCGAGGTCGAGAAACGCTTCTTCCCCACATTCGGCCGCGCAGGTGATTCCGTACACCGGCGGCAACTCGAGCGCCGCGAGGATGCGCGTGTTCGCGGGAAGCAGCGGGCTCACGGTGAAGCGCCCGGGCGTTTGCCAGGCGAACGCCTGGCCGTCGTGCCCGACGAGTTCGCCGCGCCACGCGAACACCCGGAAGAAGTGCAGCTCGACGTGCGCGTGCGGATAGACGAATTCCTGCAGGAACCAGGGCGCCGCGTCGGTCACCTCGATGCCGAGTTCCTCGCGCAGTTCGCGCACCAGCGCCGCGCGCGGCTCTTCGCCCGGCTCGAACTTGCCGCCCGGAAACTCCCAGTATCCGGCGTAGGGCTTGCCGGCCGGCCGCTGCGCGAGCAACACCTCGCCGCCGTCGCGCAGCAGCACCGCCGCCGCGACCTTGACGATGCCGTCGCTCACGCGCGGCGCCGTGCCTTCAGCGCCTGCGCTCCGGCAAAGTCGCGCGCGAACTGCCAGGCGACGCGGCCGCTGCGCGAACCGCGCTGCAGCGCCCATTGCAGCGCCTCGCGCGTGCGGCCTTCGGCGGCGCGTGCCGAGCCCGGCGGCTTGACGCCGAAGTAGGCGAGCCAGCCGGCAACCGCCGCCAGATAGTCGTCCTGCGTGAACGGATAGAACGAGATCCAGAGTCCGAAGCGCTCCGACAGGGAGATCTTTTCCTCGACCGACTCGCCCGGATGCACTTCGTCGCCGACATGCCGCGTTTCGAGGTTCTCGCTGAAGTACTCCGGCAGCAGATGCCGCCGATTGGAGGTCGCATAGATCAGCACATTGACCGCGCCCCCGGCGATCGAACCATCGAGCATGACCTTGAGCGTACGGTACCCCGCTTCGCCGGCATCGAAGGTCAGGTCGTCGCAGAACACGATGAAGCGCTGCGGCAGGCCGGCGACCCGGTCGGCGATGTCAGGCAGATCGACCAGGTCGGCCTTGTCCACCTCGATCAGGCGCAGGCCGCGGCCGGAATACTTCGCCAGCATCGCCTTCACCAGCGACGACTTCCCGGTCCCGCGCGACCCGGTGAGCAACACGTTGTTGGCCGGCAGCCCGGCCACGAACTGCCGGGTGTTGGCGTCGATCGCGTGCTTCTGTTCATCGACCGCGACGAGGTCGTCGACGCGAACGGCATGGGGATGTGCGACGGGCTGCAGATGACCGCTGCCCGAACGCTTGCGCCAGCGCGCGGCGATGACTTTGCGCCAGTCCGGATCGGCCGCCGGTGTCGGCAACAGCGCCTCGACCCTGGCCAGTACGGCTTCTGTGCGCGCGATCAGTGTCGCAAGCCCGGTTCCCGGATCAGGAGCGGTAGTCGGCATTGATGCTCACGTACTCGTGCGAGAAGTCACAGGTCCATACGGTTGCCGCCGCCTTGCCTCGCGCGAGGTCGACCCGGATCACGATCTCTTCCTGATTCATCACCCGCTGCCCGTCCTCTTCGCGGTAGGATCCGGCGCGTCCGCCCCGATCCACCACCAGCACGTCGTCGAGCCAGAAAGACACTCCACCCGGGTCGAGATCCTCGGCAGCGGCATTGCCTATCGCGCAGACGATCCGGCCCAGATTCGGGTCCGACGCGAAAAACGCGGTCTTCACCAGCGGCGAATGGGCGATGCCGAAGGCGACACGCCGGCACTCGTCGACCGTGCCGCCGCCTTCGACGCGAATGGCGATGAATTTCGTCGCGCCCTCGCCATCGCGAACGATGGCCTGCGCAAGCGCGATCGCGCACTCCTCGATCGCGGCGCGCACCGGGGGCAGGCGCGGATCGGCGGCGTCGGCGATCGGCGCCATCGGCGCCCGGCCCGTCGCCGCCAGGACGAAGCTGTCGTTGGTCGAGGTGTCGCCATCCACCGTGGCGCCGTTGAACGACAGGTCGGCAACCTCGCGGACGATGGCGGCAAGCAGCGGCGCGGCAAGGGGCGCATCGGTGGCCATGAACGCCAGCATCGTCGCCATGTCCGGGTGAATCATCCCGGCGCCCTTGGCGACTCCGGTCACGGTGACCGGCACGCCTTCGACGACGATCCGACGCGATGCACCCTTGGGCACGGTGTCGGTGGTCATGATGGCATTCGCCGCCGCGAACCAGCCGTCCGCCCGGGCCGCGGAGATCGCGGTGGGCAGCGCGGCGACGATCCGCTCGACCGGCAGCGGCTCCATGATCACTCCGGTCGAATAGGGAAGCACCTGCTCCGGTGCGCAGCCGATGAGTCGCGCCACGGCGACGCACTCCGCGCGCGCGTCGGTCAGGCCGGGCTCGCCGGTTCCGGCGTTCGCGTTGCCCGCATTGACGACCAGCGCGCGCATGTCCGAACCCTGCGTATGCTGAATGCCCAGATGTTCCCTGCACAGCAGCACCGGGGCCGCGCAGAACCGGTTGCGGGTAAAGACGCCGGCGGCGTTCGTTCCCGGCTCGCAGAGAACGAGCAGCACGTCGTCGCGGTCCCAATTCTTGATCCGCGCGGCCGCGGTGCCGAGCGTGACGCCCGGAACCGCGAGCAGCGATCCGGCCGTCGGGGGCGTGTAGCGGACGGGCATCGGCTCGCCGTCAGATCCTGCCGTGACAGTGCTTGAATTTCTTGCCCGATCCGCAGGGACAGGGGTCGTTGCGGCCGACTTTCTCGCCGGCCCGGGTGAACGGAGGCGGCGGCGCGAGCGCGACGTCGCTGTCTTCTGCGGCCGCCGCAGCAAGCGCGTCGTCGTAGTCGGCGTGCTGGTAGCGCACGTTGCTGACCTGCTGCGGTTCCTCGACTGCCTGGACGTCCTCCTCGGTGCGCACGCTCACCGTAAGCACGAACTTCACGACATCCTGCTTCACCCGATCCAGCATGTCGGAGAACAGCTCGAACGCCTCGCGCTTGTATTCCTGCTTCGGGTTCTTTTGCGCGTAGCCGCGCAGGTGAATCCCCTGCCGCAGGTGGTCCAGCGCCGCGAGGTGGTCGCGCCAGTGATGGTCGAGCGTCTGCAGCATCAGGCTGCGCTCGAACTGGCGCATAAGCTCGGTCCCGATACTCTGCTCGCGCGCCTGCCATGCCTCGACGCCCAGTTTCGCGATGCGCTCGCGCATGCCCTCGTCGCTGAGCTCGGCCTCGTTCCTGACCCACTCGCCTACCGGAACGTGCATCTGGTAATCGCCAGCGAGCGTCGACTCGAGGCCGGGGACATCCCACTGCTCTTCGACCGAATCGGGCGGAACGTAGCGCTTGACCACATCCTCGATCTGGCCGCGGACCATGTTGCGAACGGTTTCGGCGACATCGTCGCCTTCGAGCAATTCGTTTCGCTGCTGATAGATCACCCGGCGCTGGTCGTTGGCGACGTCATCGTATTCGAGCAGTTGCTTGCGGATGTCGAAATTGCGGGCTTCGACCCGGTTCTGTGCCTTGGCGATCGAGCGATTGACGATCGGATGCTCGATCGGTTCGCCGTCGGGCATCTTCAGTTTCTGCATGATGACGCCCAGGCGCTCGCCGCCGAAGATCCGCAACAGCGGATCCTCGAGCGAAAGGTAGAAGCGCGACGACCCGGGGTCGCCCTGGCGTCCCGACCGTCCGCGGAGCTGGTTGTCGATGCGCCGCGATTCGTGCCGCTCGGTCCCGATGATGTGCAGGCCACCGGCCTTCACGACCCCGTCGTGACGCGTCTGCCATTCCGCGCGCATTTTCGCGATCTCGCGGTCCTTTTCCTCGGGAAGCAGCGATTCGTCGTCGCGCAGCTTGAGGATCAGCGGCTCGAGCGTACCGCCAAGGACGATGTCGGTGCCGCGACCGGCCATGTTGGTCGCGATGGTGATCGCGCCGGATTTGCCGGCCTGGGCGACGATCTCGGCCTCGCGCGCATGCTGCTTGGCGTTCAGCACCTCGTGCGGCAGCTTTTCCTTCTGCAGATACGTCGACAGCATCTCGGAATTCTCGATCGACGTGGTGCCGACCAGCACCGGCTGCCCACGCGCATTGCAGTCACGGACATCGGCGATGATGGCGTCGACCTTTTCCTGGAACGTGCGGAACACCAGGTCGTTCGCATCCTTGCGCACCATCGGCATGTGCGTCGGAACGACGACGGTCTCGAGATGGTAGATCTGCTGGAACTCGAAGGCCTCGGTATCGGCCGTCCCCGTCATGCCGCCCAGCTTCGCATACATGCGGAAGTAGTTCTGGAAGGTGATCGAGGCCAGCGTCTGGTTCTCGCGCTGGATGGGCACGCCTTCCTTTGCCTCGACCGCCTGATGCAACCCGTCGGACCAGCGCCGGCCGGACATGAGCCGCCCGGTGAATTCGTCGACGATCACCACTTCCCCATTCTGCACGACGTAATGCTGGTCGCGATGGTAGAGCGAGTGCGCACGCAGCGCCGCATAGAGATGATGCATCAGCGAGATGTTCTGCGCGTCGTACAGTCCAGATCCCGCGGGGATGAGGCCGGCCTGCGCAAGGATATCCTCCGCATGCTCGTGGCCCTCCTCGGACAGCAGGACCTGGTGCGCCTTTTCGTCGACCCAGAAATCCCCCGGGCCCTTCTCCTCGGCCTGGCGCTTGAGTTTCGGCGCGATCTCGTTCAGCCGGTAGTACATGTCGATGTTGTCGTCGGCCTGCCCGGAGATGATCAGCGGGGTACGCGCCTCGTCGATCAGGATGGAATCGACCTCGTCGACGATGCCGAAGTTCAGACTGCGCTGGACACGTTCCGTCGCCGCGAACACCATGTTGTCGCGCAGGTAGTCGAAGCCGAATTCATTGTTGGTGCCGTAGGTGATGTCCGCCGCGTACGCCGCCTGCTTCTCGGGGTGCCCCATCTGCGCCAGGTTGACGCCCACGGTCAAACCGAGGAACCGGTAGATCCGGCCCATCCAGTCGGCATCGCGCTGCGCCAGATACTCGTTCACCGTGACGATGTGCACGCCCTTGCCGGCCAGCGCATTCAGGTACGCGGGCAACGTGGCGACCAGCGTCTTGCCCTCGCCCGTGCGCATTTCGGCGATCTTGCCGTTGTGCAAGGCCATGCCGCCCAGAAGCTGAACGTCGAAATGGCGCATCGACAACGCGCGCTTTCCCGCCTCGCGGACTACGGCGAAGGCATCGGGCAGAATCGCGTCGAGCGTTTCTCCGTTGGCGACTCGACCCTTGAACTCCGCCGTCCTGGCCCGCAGTTCGTCGTCGGAGAGGGCGCTGATGGCCGGCTCGAGCGCGTTGATCTGGCGAACGGTCTGGCCATACTGTTTGAGCAGCCGCTCGTTGCGGCTGCCAAAGATGCGGGTGAGGATGTTGGAGATCATCGCAGGGAGGTTCCGCCGAAACGGCAAAAAACAAGGGGTGAGGACCGCCTCACCCCTGTCGTCAGACCGTACCGGATCGTTGTCAGCTCAAGTTCGGCGACTGGAGGAATCGCGCCGGATTCTGGGGGACCCCGTTCAGCCGCACCTCGAAATGCAGATGGGGACCGGTCGATCGCCCCGTCGATCCGACGTTTGCGATCCGCTGCCCGCGCACCACGACGTCGCCGTCATTGACGATCAACTGCGATGCATGGGCATACCGCGACACCAAGCCGTTGCCGTGGTCCAATTCGATCATTTTACCATATTGGGGGTGCCGGCCGGCGAAGATCACCTTGCCGCTGGCTGCCGCAACAACCGGCGTTCCGGACTCGGCCTGGAAGTCGATGCCCTCGTGCATCGATTGCTGGCCATTGAACGGGTCGATCCGATAGCCGAAATTCGATGAATACCAGCCGTCGACGATCGGATAGAGCGTCGGAAGGAACTTGCGATTCGCCGAATCGTGCACCAGCAGCGCCTCCAGGACCGAGAGCTGGTCCGCCCGCGTGCCGATGGACTGGCCGAGCTTGTCCAGCAGGTCGGCGAATTCGCGCACGGTCAGGTCGCGCGACGGCAACGACGACACGGCGCCGCCCCGGCCCGGTGCAGTTCCCGGTTGCAGCGACTGCAACTCCTGCGGCTTCAACCCCGCGGTACGCGCCAGCCGTTCACCAAGGCCCTCCAGCCGGAGCATCTGCGCCTGCATTTCGCCCAGGCGCATCGCCATGGCGTTCAGATGTCCCTGCACGCGCTCCTGCACCCGCGCCGCCTCTTCGCGCTGGTCGGCGAGCACGATCGCCGCGAGCCACGGATGCTGAACCGCCGCGGCCCACTTGAGCGTGACGAAATTGAAAGTGACGGTAAACAGCAGGAACAGCGCCAGCAGCAAGGTGCCGCCGATCGTCCAGTGCCGCCAATCCAGTGAAACGACCCGCGCCTTGGCATCGGCACCAGCGACCAGAATGATATTCACTCGTGTACCCTCCAACCACGAAACGCGCCGAATCAGGGTGTCCCCGAAACGTGAAAACAGCCCCCGCCAGACCGCTTGCCCGGATCCTCGCCGGTGACCCGCAGATCGCCGCGTGGCACCATCGGATGCAGCGGGAAGCCCGTCTGAACTCCGTTGTGCGCAGGCACGTGCCGCGGGCTCTGGCCGAGCGCGTGCGGGTCAGCGAGGCGACGCCGCCGGTCATCCACCTGGCGGTTGCGGCGGGCGCCATTGCTGCGGTCCTGCGCCAGCGAACTCCCGCCATCCTGGCCGAACTTCACCGGGAAGGATGGGACTTTACTGAATTGCGGGTCCGGGTGCAAGTCAGCGCTGACTCCCGGCCAACCTCGAATCCTCCGAAAATTCAGAGAGATAAGGTCAATACGGCGGCGTTGTCGGAACTTGCCGACAGTTTGCCGGACGGACCGCTGCGGTTGGCGGTTGCCAGGCTCATCCGCCGCTGCGGCTGAGGCGCCCGCCGGCCACCCGGCGGTCGATCCTCAGACGACGATCAGCAGTCGCTCGAACAGATAGAAGACCAGCACGCCGGACAGCAGATAGATCGTGTACTTGACGACTTGCACGATGAACCGCAGGTAGCGGCGGTCCTTCTTGAAGACGTAGAGAACGCCAGCCGCGACGATCGCCGCGATGGCCAGAAACAGCAGGAGTCTGACAAGGACCAAGAGCGGTCGGTACGACGCGCCTGCGCGCGCCGTGCTAGACGGGGTTCAGCGTCCAGTCGTGAAACGCGGACGGCACCGTCTTCTCGTCGGCGAAGGTCACGATCTCGAACGCTTCCGGGCGCGCAAGCAGCGCGCGCACGAGCAGGTTGTTCAGCCCATGCCCGGACTTGTACGCCGTGTACTGGCCGATCAGCGGATGCCCGAGCAGGTACAAATCTCCGATGGCGTCGAGCACCTTGTGGCGGACAAACTCGTTGTCGAAGCGCAGGCCTTCGCTGTTGAGCACGCCGAAGTCGTCGAGAACGACGGCGTTCTGCAGGCTGCCGCCAAGGCCCAGGCCGGCTGCACGCATGGCTTCCACGTCCTGCATGAATCCGAAGGTGCGCGCCCGGGCGACTTCCTTCGCATACGAATGCTGCGCGAAATCGACGACGACGTTGCGATTCTCGGAGCCGAAAACCGGATGCGGGAAGTCGACGGTGAAGTCGAGCCGGTAGCCGTCGAACGGCTCGAATCGCGCCCACTTGTCGCCATCGCGGACCTCGACCGGCGCCAACACCCGAACGTAGCGCTTCGGCGCCGGCTGTTCGGCGAGGCCGGCACTCTGCAGCAGGAACACGAACGGCCCTGCGCTCCCGTCCATGATGGGCAACTCGGGGCCGGCGACGTCGACGTAGACATTGTCGATGCCCAGACCGGCAAGCGCCGACATCAGGTGCTCGACTGTCGAAACGCTGACCCTGCCAGAGGACAGCGTCGACGATAACCGCGTGTCGCCCACGTTGGAGGCAGCCGCCGCAACTCCCGTCGTGTCGTCTAGGTCGGTTCGGAAAAAGACGACGCCCGTGTCCGGTGGCGCCGGCCGCAGACCCATTTCCACCCGTACACCCGTATGCAGGCCGACCCCGGTGGTCCGGGTCGCATTCTTGAGCGTGCGCTGCTTGAGCATGGCGAGTGGTGCGATGCGGAAAGTCGATTCTTGCTTAGGTTCAACGAGTTAACGTCACAGTCTAGCACGCGGCGGCCCCGCCGAAAAGATGGCCGGGACGATCCTCCCGGACGGCGGCGATGCCCGTCCGGGAGGCAGGGGCCGCCTCAATCCGCCTGCTTGCGAAGAAACGCCGGCACTTCCGAGGCATCGAACGACGACGAGGGTCCGGCCGCCGGTGCGGTACGCCCCTTGCGCATCACCGCCGGCTGGTCGAGCCGCTCGTAGTCGATGGTATCGACCCGCATGCCCATGCCGTCGGTTCCGGTCCGCTGTTCGATCACCGCCGACTCCAGGATCTCGAGCTTGGGCGGGCGCTTGGCGGCAGCGGCAGCGCCGCCGAGGCCGGTTGCGATCATCGTGACGCGGACGTCGTCGCCCATCGCCTCGTCGATCACCGTGCCCACGATCACCATCGCGTCCTCGGCCGTGAACTCCTTGATGGTGTTCATGACCTCGTAGTACTCCTTCATCTTGAGCCCGGCCGACGCCGTGACGTTGACCAGCACGCCACGCGCGCCCGCCAGGTTCACGTCCTCGAGCAGCGGGCTCTTCACCGCCTGCTCCGCGGCGACGCGGCCACGCTCCATCCCGCTCGCGGTCGCGGAGCCCATCATCGCCATGCCGACCTCGCCCATGACCGTGCGCACGTCGGCAAAGTCGACGTTGACCAGGCCCGGATTGTTGATCACCTCGGCGATGCCCGCGACGGCGCCGCGCAGCACGTCGTTGGCGGCGGCATAGGCTTCGAGCAGGCCGACATCCTCTCCCAGCACCTCGATGAGCTTGTCGTTGGGGATGATGATCAGCGAATCGACCTTCTTCGACAGCTCCTCGATTCCCGCGTGCGCGACCTTCTGCCGCTTGCCCTCGAAGCGGAACGGGCGCGTGACGACCGCCACCGTGAGGATCCCGAGGCTGCGCGCGATGTCGGCGATCACCGGTGCCGCTCCCGTGCCCGTGCCCCCACCCATGCCGGCGGTGATGAACACCATGTCCGCGCCACTGATCATCTCGCCGATGCGGTCGCGATCCTCCATGGCCGCGTCGCGTCCGATCTCCGGCCTGGCGCCGGCGCCCAGACCGCGTGTCAGCGTCGACCCGAGCTGCAGCTGGGTACGCGCCGTGGAGCGTCGCAGCGCCTGCGAGTCGGTATTGGCGCAGATGAATTCGACGCCGGACAGGCCGCGCTCGATCATGTGCTCCACCGCATTGCCGCCGCAGCCCCCGACACCGATAACCTTGATGACTGCGCCCTCCTGTGCTGCCTGATCGATGATTTCGAACATGTTGTGCTCCTTCTCCTGTCAAATCGTTGCAATGAAATTACCCGGCCCTGATGTCTGCTCTTTTTTTCGTCTTCGTTTCCGCCTGGAGGCGCGGAATCCCGGCGGACGGTGAAGTTGCGGTTCGCCGGAGTTCCGTCCGACATGAAGAGTCTGGTTCATGTCCCCCCCACTAGAAATTCGCCTTGAACCATTGCCGCATGCGCTCGGCCGCCCCACCGATCCCGGCCACCTGCGCGCGCGCCGCCTGCCCCCGGAGGAATTGCTCGCGGCCCTCGAGCAGCAGCCCGACGGCGGTCGCATAGCGCGGGTTGCGCACGACCTCGGCCAGATCGCCCGCGTACATCGGCGCGCCGATGCGTACCGGCATGTGAAACACTTCCTCCCCCAGCTCGGTGATGCCTGCGAGCTGCGCCGCGCCGCCGGTGATCACCACGCCCGAAGAAATCAGTTCCTCGAATCCGCTGCGCCTGATCTCCGACTGTACGAACTGGAACAGCTCCTCGATGCGCGGCTCGATCACCTCCGCGAGCATCGGCCGCGACAGCTTGCGCGGCGCGCGCTCTCCGACGCCCGGAACCTCGATTACCCCGGTCGGGTCGGCGAGCTGGCGCAGGGCGCAGCCGTAGCGAACCTTCAGCTCCTCGGCATCCTTGGTCGGCGTGCGCAGGGTCATCGCAATGTCATTGGTGACCTGATCCCCGGCGATCGGGATCACCGCCGTATGACGGATCGAACCGCCGGCGAAGATGGCGATGTCCGAGGTCCCGCCACCGATATCGATCAGGCATACGCCGAGATCCTTCTCGTCATCGGACAGCACGGCGATCGCCGATGCCAGCGGCTGCAGGATCACTTCGCGCACCTCCAGCCCGCAGCGTCTGATGCACTTGGTGACGTTCTCGACGGCGGACACGGCGCCGGTGACGATGTGCACGTCGACCTCGAGCCGCACGCCGCTCATTCCCATCGGCTCGCGCACATCCTCCTGGCCGTCGATGGTGAAGCCCTGAGGCACGATGTGCAGGATCTGCTGGTCGTTGGGAATCGGGATCGCCTTGGCCGTCTCGACCACGCGATCGATGTCGGCCTGCGTGACTTCCTTCTCCTTTATGGCGACCATCCCGTGCGACGTGTAGCAGCGGATGTGGCTTCCGGCGATACCCGTGTAGACCTCCTTGATCTGGCAGTTGGCCATGACCTCGGCCTCCTCCAGCACGCGCTGGATCGACGCCATCGTCGCGTCGATGTTCACGACCACGCCCTTCTTCAGGCCGCGGGATGGCTGCGTGCCCAGTCCGATCACGTTGAGCGCGCCGTCAGGCATGATCTCGGCGACCATCGCCACGATTTTCGACGTCCCGATATCCAGGCCGACGATCAGGTTCTTGACTTCCTTCACCATTCGATGTCCTCGTGTTCCCTTCGCTCAGCCGGCCGGCCTGGCGTTTTTTTCCCGGAAGCCAGGCACCCGCGCCGCGAATCCGTTGCGGTAGCGCAGGTCGACCGCCTCGACCCGCGTGCCGGCGCGCGCAAGCGGAGCCAGAGTCCGCGCATGCGCGGAGACGAAGCGCGTGAGCCTGGCGTCCGCCTCGTCGCGGCCCAGCTCGAGCGTCAGCGGACCGGCGGGGCCGGTCGCGCGCAGGCGCCAGCCGCCGCGCGGCGACATGCGCACCTCCGACAGGTCGAGCGCGAGCGGTCGAAGTTCGGTCGACCAGGCGCGGTAGCGCGCTGCCACATCGCCGGCGCGCCCCTCGGGTCCCTCGAACAGCGGCAGCGGCGCGCTCCACTGCCCGTTGAAGACCTCGCCGTGCGTGTTGACCAGCGCCGCGTCGTTCCAGCGCGCGAGCGGCACGTGTTCCTCCACGGTCACCTCGAGGCGCCGTGGCCACTGCCGGCGCAGGGAGACGCCGCGGACCCACGGGACCTGGGCGATGGCCTTGCGCGCCCGGGACATGTCCATGGTGAAGAACGTGCCGGCGAGGTCGTCGCGGATCACCGCCTCGAGGTAGGCGGCGTTGGCGCGCTCGAGCGCGCCGGTGACCACGACCTCGCGCAGCGCGAAGACCGGCTGCCGGATGAGCCACGAGAGGGCCGCGCCGGCGATGGCGGCGCCGGCGAGCAGCATCAGCGTCAGGGCCAGCGCATTCATCTGTCGCGCGTCATCCCACATGCGCGCCTCGCAGGATATCGACGCAGAGATCGGCGAACGACGTTCCGGCCGCCCGCGCGGCCATCGGGACCAGGCTGTGCCCGGTCATCCCCGGCGATGTGTTGACTTCGAGGAACGAGAAGCTGCCGTCGGCGCGCAGGATGAGGTCGAGGCGGCCCCAGCCGCTGCACCCGATGATGTCGAAGGCGCGCAGCGCACTCGCGCGGATTTCCTGCTCCTTTGCATCCGCGAGGCCGGCCGGACAGAAATACTTCGTCTCGTCGGAGAAATACTTGCTGTGGTAATCGTAGTTGCCTTGCGGCGCCTCGATACGGATCAGCGGCAGCGCGCGGCCGTCGACGATCGACGCGGTGAGTTCCTGACCCTCGACGAACTCCTCGACCAACACCAATGGATCGTGCCGCGCCGCCACGCCGTAGGCGATCGACAACTCGTCGTGATCGACCCGCGTGACCTTGGTGATGCCGATGGTGGAGCCCTCCCGAACCGGCTTGACGATCAACGGAAGCCCGAGCTCCGCGACCACCCGCATCCAGTCGGTGGCCGCGTCGACCATCCGATAGCGTGGCGTCGGCACGCCGGACTGCAGCCACACCAGCTTGGTGCGCCACTTGTCCATCGCCAGCGCCGAGGCCATGACGCCGCTGCCGGTGTAGGGGATCTTCAGCGTCTCGAGCGCACCCTGGACCGTGCCGTCCTCGCCGAAGCGCCCGTGCAGCGCGATGAACACGCGCGCGAAGCCATCGCGCTTCAACTCCCACAGGTCGCGTTCCGCCGGATCGAAAGGCTGCGCGTCAACGCCCTTCTCGCGCAAGGCGGCGAGGACCGCGTTGCCCGACAGCAGCGAGATCTCGCGTTCGGCCGACGGCCCGCCAAGCAGCACGGCAACCTTGCCGAAGTCCTGCCCCGCACCGTTCATGCCGCCACCTCGCCGACGATGCGGACCTCGGACTCGAGCGTGACGCCGGTCCGTTCGCGCACGGTGGCGCGCACCAGGCCGATCAGTGCCTCGATGTCGGCCGCCTTCGCCCGCCCGCCTGGATTGACGATGAAGTTCGCGTGCTTCGCAGACACCTGCGCGCCGCCGATCGAGTGTCCCTTCAGTCCGCAGGCTTCGACCAGCCGCGCCGCGTGGTCGCCGGGAGGATTGCGGAACACGCTGCCCGCGTTGGGCAGCGACAGCGGCTGGGTGGCGATCCGCCGGGCAAGGAGTTCCTTGATCCGCGCGCGGGCCCGCGCCGGCATCGCCCTCCGGAAAACGGAACCACGCCGCGGTGAAGATGCCATCCGGCGCGGCGCCGTCGGCGCGGACGACGTGGCGGTAGCCGATCTCGTAGTCCTGCGGCGTGCGCACGACGAAGTCGCCGTCGCGTCCGAGCACCTCGACCCGCGCGACGTGGCGCCAGGTTTCGCCGCCGTAGCAGCCGGCGTTCATGGCCAGCGCGCCGCCGACGGTGCCTGGAATGCCCGCGAGAAATTCCGCTTCGGCGCAGCCGTGGTTCGCGGCGAACTTGGCGAGCTTGGGGCTGGCCACGCCGGCATCGGCGAAGATCAGTCCGTCGGCGACCGCCAGCGCAGCGCCGGGGTTGTGCATGACCACGACGGTTCCCCGCACGCCGCCGTCGCGGACCAGCGTGTTGCTGCCAAGTCCGAGCACCAGCAGCGGCTCCGCGTCGGGGAGCTGGCGCAGGAAGCGGGCGAGATCGTCCCGATCGGCCGGCAGGTAGAGCCGGTCGGCGCGACCGCCTGCGCGCCAGCTGGTGTGCCGCGCCAGCGGCGCGTCCTGCGCAAGGGCGCCGCGCAGGCCGGTGAAGTGAGCGGGCTCGTGCATCATCATCGCGTCAGCTGCGCCGCAACCGTGCCGATCGAACCGGCGCCCATGGTGAGCACCACGTCGCCGTCGCGGGTGATCGCGCGGATCGCCGCCGGGATGCCGGCGATGTCGTCGACGAAGACCGGCTCCACCTTGCCGGCCACGCGAAGCGCGCGCGCCAGCGCGCGGCCGTCGGCGGCGACGATCGGCGCCTCGCCCGCCGGGTAGACCTCGGCCAGCACGACGGCATCGGCAGTCGACAGCACGCTGACGAAATCCTCGAACAGGTCGCGCGTGCGCGAGTAGCGATGCGGCTGGAACACGAGCACGATCCGCCGTCCCGGAAAGCTCGCGCGCGCCGCCTCCAGCGTCGCCTCCATTTCGGCCGGGTGGTGCCCGTAGTCGTCGATCAGCGCAAAGGTCCCGCCGCCCGGCAGCGCGACGTCGGGATGGCGCTGGAAACGCCGCGCCACGCCGCGAAACTCGGCGAGCGCCCGGGCGATCGCGGCGTCGTCGACGCCGACCTCGCGGCCGACGGCGACCGCGGCCAGCGCGTTGCGCACGTTGTGCAGTCCGGGAATCGCCAGTTCCACCGGCAGGTCGGGCGCGCCCTCGGCCCGGGCCACGAAGCGCATGCGTCCGCCGACGTTGACGACCTCGGTCGCGCGCAGATCGGCAGCCTCGTCCAGTCCATAGGTGACCAGCGTCTTGGTGAGCGCGGGAATGATCGCGCGCACGTTCGGGTCGTCGACGCAAACGACCGCCACGCCGAAGAACGGCAGCCGCTGCAGGAAATCGACGAAGGCGCGTGTCAGGCGTGAGAAATCGTGCCCGTAGGTCTCGAGGTGGTCCGCGTCGATGTTGGTGACCACCGCGAGCACCGGCGTCAGGTACAGGAACGACGCATCTGACTCGTCGGCTTCGGCCACCAGGAATTCCCCGGTTCCCAGGCGCGCGTTGGCGTCCGCGCTGAGAAGCCTCCCGCCGATGACGAAGGTCGGATCCAGCCCGCCCTCGGCCAGCACCGAGGCGATGAGGCTTGTCGTCGTGGTCTTGCCGTGGGTCCCCGCGACGGCGATGCCGTTGGTCAGCCGCATCAGCTCGGCGAGCATCAGCGCCCGCGGCACGACCGGAATGCCGTGCTCGCGTGCCGCGACCACCTCGGGATTGTCCGCCGCCACCGCAGTGGAAACCACCACGACGTCGGCCTGCGCGATGTTTGCGCTCGCGTGGCCGATCGCCACCGCGACCCCGAGCTTCTCCAGACGGCGGGTGACGGCGCTATCGGCCAGGTCCGACCCCGACACGCGATAGCCCTGCGTCGCCAGCACCTCCGCGATGCCGCTCATGCCGGCGCCGCCGATGCCGACGAAGTGGATGCGCTTGACCTTGTGCTTCATCGGCGCTCGCCCAGTTCGATGCAGACGTCGGCCACGCGCTCGACGGCATCGGCCTTGCGCAGCGCCCGTGCCGCGCACGCCATGTCGAGCAGCCGTTCGCGCGTCGCGCCGCGCAGCCAGTCGGCCAGCGCTTCCGGCGAGAGATCCCGCTCGAGAATCATCACCGCCGCGTCGCGAGAGGCGAGCTGCCGCGCGTTGTCGACCTGATGGTCGTCCGCCGCATGCGGATAGGGCACCAGCAAGCTGGCGACGCCGGCGGCGGCGAGTTCGGCGACCGTCGTCGCCCCGGCACGCGCGATCACGAGGTCGGCCTGCGCGTAATGCCCGCCCATGTCGTCGATGAAAGGCACGCAGTTCGCCTCGACGCCGCTGCGCGCGTAGGCCGCGCGCAGCGCATCGATGTGCTGTTCGCCGGACTGGTGCGTCACCACCGGCCGCGTCTCCGGCGCGAGCAGCGCCAGCGCGCGCGGCACGCATTCGTTCAGCGCTGACCGCGCCCAGGCTGCCGCCGACGACGAGGATCGACAACGGGCCGCCGCGGCCGGCGTAGCGCTCTTCCGGCGGAGGGACGGCGACGATGTCCGCGCGCACCGGATTGCCGACCCAGGTCACCCGCTTGTCCCGCCCCTCGCCGAGCACGCCGGGAAACCCGGTCAGCACGCGGTCGGCGCCATGGCGCAGGATCCGGTTGGCAAGTCCGGGCTTCGCATCGAGGTTGTGCACGACGAACGGCGTATTGCGCGCCACCGCCATCAGCGCGCCGGGAAACGACGCGAATCCACCGAAGCCGATCACCACGCTGGGACGCCGGCGCGCGAGCACGCGCCAGGCCTGCACGCAGGCCGAGAGAATCGCGAACGGCCCGAAGAGCAGCCGGGCCAGTCCCTTGCCGCGCACGCTGCGAAAGGCGATGCCTTCGAAGTCGATGCCATGCTTCGGCACCAGCCGCGCCTCCATGCCGTCGCGCGTGCCGAGCCAGCACACGCCCCATCCGCGCCCGGCGAGTTCCGCCGCGACGGCAAGGCCGGGAAAGATGTGCCCGCCGGTGCCGCCGGTGGTGATCATCACGGTGCCGCTCATGGCCGGTAGCCCCGCAGCAGCAGCCGGTTCTCGTAGTCGATGCGCAGCAGGATCGCCATCGCCACGCAATTGGCGACGATGCCGCTGCCGCCGAAGGACATCAGCGGCAGCGTCAGCCCCTTGGTCGGCAGCACGCCCATGTTGACGCCGATGTTGATGACCGACTGCACGCCGATCCACATGCCGATGCCCTGCGCCACCAGCGCGGCGAAAGGACGCTCGAGGTGCGCGGCCTGCCTGCCGATCGCATAGGACCGCGCGAGCAGCCACGTGAACAGCGCAATGACCACCACCACTCCGAGAAAGCCGAGTTCCTCGGCGATCACGGCAAGCAGGAAATCGGTGTGGGCCTCCGGCAGGAAAAGGAGCTTTTCGACGCTGGCTCCGAGTCCCACGCCGAACCATTCGCCACGGCCGAAGGCGATCAGCGAATGCGACAGCTGGTAGCCCTTGCCCAACGGGTCCGACCAGGGGTCGAGGAACGCCGTCAGGCGCTGCAGCCGGTACGGTGCGGAGACGAGGATGGCGGCAAGTGCAACCGGCAGCAGCAGGACGAGTCCGGCAAACAACCGCCAGTCGAGCCCGCCCAGGAACAGGATGCCGAAAGCGATGGCGACGATGACGACGAAGGCGCCGAAATCCGGCTCGAGCAGCAGCAGCCCGCCGATGACGACCATGACGGCGAACAGCGGCAGGAAGCCCCGAAGCAGTGTCTGCTTCAGCGGTTGTTCGGCGTGCAGGAACGCGGCGCGGCGCACCGCATAGCTCGCGGCGTACAGCACGACCGCGAGCTTCATGAATTCCGACGGTTGCACATTGACGACGGCCAGCGACAGCCAGCGCCGCGACCCGTTGACCGACTTGCCGATTCCCGGCACGAGCACCAGCACCAGCAGCAGAGCACCGGCCACGAACAACCATGGGGCGAGGCGCTCGAGCGCGCGCACCGGGACCTGGAAGGCGACGGCGGCGAGGGCGAGCCCCACCGCGACGAAGGCGCCGTGCCGGGCCAGGAAGTACCAGGCGCGCTTGCCGGTGTGGGCGGAGATCTCCGCCATCGCGATCGACGACGAATACACCATCACCAGTCCGATGGCGAGCAACAGCAGCGCGGCCCACGCCAGCGAGGCGTCGTAGGGCGCCATCGCACGCGCCGACCGGCCGGAGACCGGCAACAGGCCTTCCCACAGCCGGGTTGCGGGCCTGGTCGCCGAATAGGCAAGCTGCCTACGCATCGATCAGCTCCCGGGCAAGCCGCGCGTCGACCAGCGCCTTGAAGCGTTCGCCGCGCTCCACGTAGTCGCGGAATTGGTCGTAGCTCGCGCAGGCGGGCGACAGCAGCACCGCGTCGCCCGGCTCGGCGAGTGCGAAGGCCCGCTCGACCGCGGCGTCCAGCGTCGCGGTCAGCTCGACCCGCGCCGGCGTACCTTCGAGCGCAGAGGCGATCTTTTCGGCATCGCGGCCGATGAGCAGCACGGCGCGGCAATCGGCGTCGACGGACGATTTCAGCGGGCGAAAGTCCTGGCCCTTGCCGTCGCCTCCGGCGATCAGCACGGCCGGCCTCTCGATGCCATCGAGCGCCGTATGCGTCGCCACGACGGTCGTGGCCTTCGAGTCGTCGATGAACACGATGCGGCCTGCTTCGGCGATTCTCTGCATCCGGTGCGGCAGTCCCTGGAACGACTTGAGCGCGTCGAGCACCGCGCGGTCGATGCGCGCCACGGTGGCGGTCAGCGCCAGCGCCGCCAGTGCGTTGAGCGCGTTGTGCCTGCCCACAAGGGCCAGCGTGTTCGCGGGCACCAGCAGTCCGCCGCCGCAGGCGAGCCAGGTCTCGCCGTCGAAGCTCACCAGGCCCCACTCGCCCTCGGCCGGCGGGCACAGCGGCACCGAACGACTCGACCGTGCGGCCGGGAATGCGCATGCCGGAGGAGCGCGGGTCGTCGCGGTTGATGACCTGCACGCCGCCGTTGGCAAAGATGCGTGCCTTTGCCGCCGCGTAGGCGTCGAAGTCCGGATACCGGTCGAGGTGGTTCTCGGTGACGTTCAGAACCGCTGCGGCGACCGGCGCCAGCGAATTCGTCGTTTCCAGCTGGAAGCTCGACAATTCCAGCACGTACACGTCGGGCCAGCGGCCGCCGTGCGCGCCGGGAAGAGCATCGAGCGCCGCTGCGCCGATGTTGCCGGCGATCGCGACATCGAGTCCCGCCGCGCGGCAAAGCGCGCCGGTGAGCGCGGTGACGGTGGTCTTGCCGTTCGAGCCCGTGATCGCCAGCACCTTCTGCCCCGCCGGCAACGCCCGGGCGAACAGCTCGATGTCGCCGACGAGTTCCACCCCCCTGGCCACCGCGGCCGCAATCGCCGGCTGGTCCTTCGCCACTCCCGGGCTGATCGCGATCAGATCGACGCCCGCGAACGTGGCGGCGGTGAAGGGGCCGCATTCGAGGTGGACTCCGGGCAGTTGCTCGCGCAGCTTCGCTTCGTTGGGCGGGTCGGCCCGGGTGTCGGCGACGCGCACCGTCGCCCCCTCGCGCGCCAGGTAGCGCGCGAGCGAGAGCCCGGTCAATCCCAGGCCCAGCACGACGGCGGAACGGTTCTCGAATGTCATGATCAGCGCAGCTTCAGCGTGGAGAGTCCGAACAGGACGAGCAGCATGGTGATGATCCAGAACCGGACGACGACCTGGTTCTCCTTCCAGCCCTTGAGCTCGAAGTGATGATGGATCGGTGCCATCCGGAACACGCGCTTGCCGCGGGTCTTGAACGAGATCACCTGGATCATCACCGACAGCGTCTCCACCACGAACACGCCGCCCATGATGAACAGCACGATCTCCTGGCGGGCGATCACCGCAATCGTGCCCAGCGCGGCGCCGAGCGCCAGCGCGCCCACGTCGCCCATGAACACATCGGCCGGATAGGCGTTGAACCAAAGGAAGCCCAGCCCCGCGCCGGCGATCGCCCCGCAGATGACCGTCAGCTCGCCCGCGCCGGGGATGTGCGGAAAACCCAGGTAGCGCGCGAAGATCGCATTGCCGACGACGTAGGCGAAGATGCCGAGCGCGCCGCCCACCATCACCGTCGGCATGATCGCCAGTCCGTCGAGGCCGTCGGTCAGGTTGACCGCGTTGCTGGTGCCGACGATGACGAAGTAGGTCAGCGCGATGAAGCCCCAGACGCCCAGCGGATAGGACACCGACTTGAAGAACGGCACGATGAGGTCGGTCTTCGGCGACAGGTCGACGTTGAATCCGGACTGCACCCAGTCGGCGACCAACCGCACCAGCTGCGAGTTGTCCGGCGCCGAGATCGCGAACGCGAGAAAGATCGCGGCGACAAGGCCGATCGCCGACTGCAGCAGGAACTTGGCGCGCGCCGACAGTCCCTTGGGGTTGCGATAGACGACCTTGCGCCAGTCGTCGATCCAGCCGACCGCGCCGAAGCCCAGCGTGACCAGCAGCACCACCCAGACGAAGCGGTTCGCCAGGTTGCCCCAGAGCAGCGTGGTGACGACGATCGACACCAGGATCAGCGCGCCGCCCATCGTCGGCGTGCCGGCCTTGGCGAGATGGGTCTGCGGCCCATCGTCACGGACCGACTGCCCGATCTTCATGCGCGTCAGCCAGGTGATCATCCGCGGCCCGATGACGAAGGAGATCACCAGCGCGGTCATGGTCGCCAGCACCGCACGCAGCGTGATGTAGCTGAACACGTTGAACGCGCGCACGTGCTGCTCCAGCCATTCGAACAGCAGCGGCAGCATCAGTGCGCTCCTTCGCCGGGCGCGCCGCCCAGCGCAGCCACGACGCGTTCCATGCGCATGAAGCGCGAGCCCTTGACCAGCACCGTGACGTCCGCACGCAGGTCGCTGCGAAGAGCGCCGGCAAGCGCGTCCACCGTCGGCAGGTGCGCTGCGCCGGGTCCGAACGCGGCTACGGCCTCGCGGGCGAGATCGCCGGTCGCGTACAGGCGCTCGATGCCGCGTTTGTGCGCGTAGTCGCCGATCTCGCGATGAAACGCGGGGCCGTCGACGCCGACCTCGCCCATGTCGCCCATCACCAGCCAGCGCTCGCGGGGGGCGTCGGCCAGCACGTCGATCGCCGCGCGCATCGAATCCGGATTCGCGTTGTAGCTGTCGTCGAGCAGCAGCGCCCCGCAGGCGGCGCGCGTCGACGCCAACCGACCCGCGACCGGACGGAACGACGCCAGACCGGCGACGATGGCCTCGAGCGGCGCGCCCGCCGCCAGCGCTGCCGCGGCCGCCCCGAGCGCATTGCGCGCCATGTGCCGGCCCGGCACCGCGATGCGCGCGTCGGCGCGTCCCGCCGGGGTCGCCAGTTCGAGCACGACGCCCCCGCCCGAAAACGTGCAGCGCGCGGTGACGTCGGCCTCGCCATCCAGGCCGAAGGTCGTCACGCGCGCGCCGGCCCGCGCCGCCGTGGTGCGCCACAGGCCGGCATGCGCATCGTCGGCGTTCACCACGGCGCAACCTCCGGCGGGCAGCGCGGCGATGGCGTCGGCATGCTCGGCGGCGACTTCCGCGACACCGGCCATGAATTCCTGGTGCTCGCGCTGGGCGTTGTTCACCAGCGCGATGGTCGGCCGCGCCATTTCGGCCAGCACGCGCGTTTCGCCGCGATGGTTCATGCCGATCTCGACGACCGCGGCATGGTGGGCTTCGCGCAGCGCCAGCAGCGTCAGCGGCAGCCCGATGGCGTTGTTGAGATTTCCGACCGTCGCCAGCACGCGGTCGGAACCGAAATGCGCGCGCAGGACGGCCGCGAGCATTTCCTTGACCGTCGTCTTGCCGTTGCTGCCGACGACGACGGCAAGCGGCAGTGCGAACCTGGCCCGCCAGAACGCCGCCAGCGTTCCCAGCGCGGCGAGCGGATCCGGCACGGCTACCAGCGTGCCGGCGAGGTCGGCGACGCGATCCTCGGCGACCAGCGCCGCCGCGGCGCCGCGGCTGAAGGCGCCGGCAACGAAGTCGTGGCCGTCGAAGCGCTCGCCGCGCAGCGCCACGAACAGATCGCCGGCACGCAGCGAGCGACTGTCCGTGGTGACGCGCGTGAACCGGGCGTTCGGACCGATCATCCGTCCGGCGACCGCAGCGGCTGCGGTGGCGGCGTCCATCATCCGCGATCCCGTGCCGCGAGCGCGCGCGTCGCCTCGGCCGCGTCGGAAAACGGAACGCGCACGCCGTCGCGCTCCTGGTAGGTTTCGTGGCCCTTGCCGGCAACCAGCACGATGTCGCCGTAGTGCGCCGCCGCCACCGCGGCATCGATGGCTGCGCGCCGGTCGACCTCGACGAACCAGCGGCGATTCTCGGTGGTCCGGATGCCTTCGACGATCGCCTCGGCGATTGCGGCCGGGTCCTCGCCGCGCGGATTGTCGCTGGTGACGATCACCCGGTCGGCGAGACGGCCGGCGACCGCACCCATCTGCGGGCGCTTGCCCGCGTCGCGGTCGCCGCCGCAGCCGAAGACGCAGACCAGGTCGCCGCCTTCGACCACCGCCGGACGCAGCGCGATCAGCGCCTGCTCCAGCGCGTCGGGCGTGTGCGCATAGTCGATCACCACCAGCGGCTTGCCGTCGCCGCCGAGGCGCTGCATCCGGCCCGCGGGCGGAGCAAGCCGTTCCAGCGCCGCGACCGCCTGGTCGAGCGGCACTTCGCCGGCAAGCAGTACGCCGAGCACGGCCAGCAGGTTGTGCGCATTGAACGCGCCAACGACCGCCGTGCGCAACCGCGTCGATCCCGACGGGGTCGAGATCTCGAGTTCGATGCCGCGGTTGTCCATGGCAGATGCTGGTGGCAACGATGTCCGCAGCGGTAAACCCGTAGGTGAGCAGCCGGCCCCCGCGCGCGCGCGCCTCGTCGATCAGGCTGCGCCCGAAGGCATCGTCGGCGTTGACCACCGCGGTGCGCAGTCCCGGCCACGCCAGCAGCCTGGCCTTCGCCGCACCGTAGGCCGCCATCGTCCCGTGGTAGTCGAGGTGATCGCGCGACAGGTTGGTGAACAGCGCGACGTCGAAGCTCACGCCATTGACGCGGCCCTGGTCGAGTCCGTGCGAGGACACTTCCATCGCCACGGCCTGCGCACCCGCGGCCCGGAACTGCGCAAGGAGTTCGTGCAGGACCGCGACGTCCGGTGTCGTGTGCGTCGCCGGCGCCAGCGCGCCGACCAGGCCGTTGCCCAGCGTGCCGAGAATCGCCGCACGGCGTCCGCAGAGTTCGAGCGCCTGCGCGATCCACTGCGCACAGGTGGTCTTGCCGTTGGTCCCGGTAACGCCGGCAATCCACATCGCCTGCGAAGGGCTGCCGTAGATGAAATCGGCGATCGCCCCCATGCGCTGCTGCAAGCCCTCCAGCGGCAGATTGGGCGCGTGCCATTGCGAATCCCACTGGAATCCCTGCGCCTCCCACAGCACGGCGCAGGCGCCGCGGGCAATGGCCTCCGGCACGAAACTGCGGCCATCCGCATGCGAGCCCGGGGTAGGCGGCGAACGCAACGCCGGGTTCGACGCGCCGGCTGTCGGTCGTGATCCGCCGCGGCATGACGCCAAGCCGTGCGAGCATCGCGGGGACGTCGAAGTCAGCGGCCAGTTCGGCGTTCATGGCGCTTACGTCTCCTCGCGGATTTCGCCGCCGCCGGCCGGAAGGATCACGTTGCCGACCGGCGCATCGGTCGGCTCACCCAGCGCGCGCAACGCCGCGCCCATGACATTGGCGAACACGGGCGCGGCAACCGCGCCGCCGTAGTGCTGACCCGCCGACGGCTCGTCGATCATCACCGCGACGATCAGCCGCGGCCGCGAGACCGGCGCGAAGCCGACGAACGACGACACGTACTTGTTGGTGTAGCCGCGGCCTTCGAGCTTGTGCGAGGTTCCGGTCTTGCCGGCCACGCGATAGCCGGCAGACCTGCGCCCGCGGCGCGGTGCCGCCCGGCTGCGCGGCGAGTTCCAGCATCCGGCGCACGGCGATCGCGGTTTCCGGCCGCAGCACCGCGCGCCCGGCAACGTTGCCATCGGTCTTGAACAGCGTCGCGGGCATCACCTCGCCGTCGGTGGCGAACATCGTGTAGGCGCGCGCCAGCTGCACGAGGTTCACCGATATTCCGTGGCCGTAGGACATGGTCGCCTGCTCGATCGGCTTCCACGACTTGGCGGGGCGCAGGCGCCCGGCGACCTCGCCCGGGAATCCGGTCCTGGGCGGCGTGCCGAAGCCGGCCTCGGCGAACATCGTCCACAGCGTTTCCGGGGGCAGCGACAGCGCGATCTTCGCCGCGCCGACGTTCGAGGACTTCTGGATCACCTGCTCGACGGTCAGCGCGTTCTGGCGATGCACGTCATTGATCGTGTGCCCGCCGATGGTCAGCGTGCCGGGCGCCGTCTGGATCACCGTTTCCGGCCGCACCTTGCCGGCCTCCAGCGCGGCGGCGACGGTGAACGGCTTGAGCGTCGATCCCGGCTCGAACACGTCGGTCAGCGCGCGGTTGCGCATGCGCTCGCGCGCCACCTTGTCGCGGCGGTTGGGGTTGTAGCTGGGAAGGTTGGCCAGCGCCAGGATCTCGCCGGTCCTGGCGTCGAGAATGACCAGTCCGCCGGCCTTGGCCCTGTGCTGTTCGACCGCCGCCTTGAGTTCCCGGAACGCGACGTGCTGCAGCCGCGAATCCAGCGCCAGCGCGAGGTCGCGTCCGGCCTGCGGCGGCCGGATCGAGGCGACGTCCTCGACCGCCTCGTTGCGACGATTGATGATGACGCGGCGGCTGCCGGGTACGCCGGCCAGCCATGCCTGCTGCGCGAGTTCGATGCCTTCCTGGCCGGCGTCGCGATCGCCGGTGAAGCCGACGACGTGCGCGGTCACCTCGCCTCCGGGGTAGTAGCGCCGGTACTCGTTCTGGTCGTGCAGTCCGGCGATGCGCAAGGTCCATCGCCCGCTGCGCGATCTCGGGCGGAAGCTGCTTGGCGACGAAGGCGAAATCCTCGTTCGCCTGCAGCCTTGCCACGATCCTGGCGGGGGTCGTGTCGAGAATGCGGGCGAGTTCCGCGATCTGCTCGCGGCTGGCGCTGAACTTGTCCGGAAACGTCCACAGCGTCTTCACCGGCGTGGACAGCGCGAGCGCCTCGCCGAAGCGGTCGACGATGCGCCCGCGATGCGCGGGCAGTTCGATGTCGCGGGAGTGACGGGCGCTGCCCTGTCCCTGCAGGAATTCGTTGTCGATCCACTGCAGATACACCGAGCGCCCGACGAGGCCGGCGAACAGCAGTGCGAACAGGCCGAACACGAATGGCGCACGGAATCTCGGCAGCTTCAGCGCGTGACCCGCGGCAGGCTGGGTCGGACGCGCCTTGCGGGCGCGCGCAGCACCCGGAGCGACCGGAGCGTTGCGCTTCATCGCGCCGCCTCCGCTTTCTCGGGCATCGCCACGATCTCGGTGCGCGCAGGCGTCGGCAGCTGCAGCCGCAACTGTTCGCGCGCGACCTTCTCGACCCGCGCCGGCATGCCCCAGGTCGCCTGTTCGAGCTGGAGCTGCCCGTACTCGGTCTCGTAGGCGCGCGCCTGCGCCTGCGCCCGCTCGAGTTCGACGTAGAGCCCGCCGGGCCTGGTGGCGCGAGGTGACCAGCGAGATCGCGCAGGCGACCAGCACGCCGAGCAGCAGCAGATTGACGCGGGTCACGGCGCGACGTCCTCGACGTAGCCCTTCGGCCAGCCGGCCGGCAGCGGATGCGCGGTGCGCTCGGCGACACGCAGCACCGCGCTGCGCGCGCGCGGATTCGCGCGCGACCTCGTCGGCCGCCGGGCTTGACGGCGCGGCCGACCAGCGCCAGCGGCGCGCCGGGAAGATCCGCCGTCGCGTATCGCCAGCCTGGCGCCTTCCGGAATCGCCGGCGAAGGGTTGCGTCGCGCGCGCGAAGAAGCGCTTGACGATGCGATCCTCGAGCGAGTGGAAGGCGATCACCGCCAGGCGCCCGCCGGGACGCAACAGCGGGACGATACGCGGAAGGGCGGCATGCAACTCGGACAACTCCCGGTTCAGGAAAATCCGAAGAGCCTGGAAAGTCCGCGTGGCCGGATCCTGACCCCAATCACCCCGCGTCCGCGCGCCGATGGCTTTGGCCACGACATCCGCGAGTTGGCGCGTGCCGAGGAGGGGCCGGACTCCGCGCGCCGCCGCAATTGCACCTGCAATCGATTGAGCAAACCGTTCTTCACCATAGGTGCGGATGACCTCCGTCAGTTCGCGCACCGTGGCGCGGGCTAGGAATTCCGCGGCGGATTCGCCGCGCGACGGGTCCATCCGCATGTCGAGCGGACCGTCGTGGCGAAAGGAAAAACCGCGGGTCGCGTCGTCGATCTGCGGCGAGGAGATGCCGAGGTCGAGCAGCACGCCGTCGACCGCGCCGAGGCCAAGCTCGGCGAGGACTTCCGGCAGTTCGGAAAACCATGCCCGCCGGAAGACGAAGCGGGTCTCGGCGGCGGCGAGGTCCAGCGCCGAACGCTCGGCGGCCGGATCGCGATCGAGCGCGACGACGCGACCGGCATCGCCGACGCGGGACAGCACGGCGCGCGCGTGGCCGCCGCGGCCGAAGGTGGCGTCGACGTAGACGCCGCCCGGCTTGACCGCCAGCGCCGCCACGGCTTCATCGAGCAGGACGGGGACATGGCCGCCATCGGGCATCAGAGCGTGAAGCCGTCGAGTTCGGGCGGCAGGCCGCCCTCGGGGAAGGCGATCGCCTGGGAGGTCTCCGCCTGCCACTGCGCCTCGTCCCACAACTCGAACTTGCGGCCCTGCCCGACCAGCACCGCGCGCCGGTCGAGATTCGCATAGCGGCGCAGCGCCGGCGGAACGAGGATGCGACCGGCGGCGTCGATCTCGACGTCGTCGGCATAACCGACGATCAGCCGTTGCAGGCTGCGGATCTTCTCGTTGAACGACGACAGCGCCATCAGGCGCGACTGGATCGGCGCCCAGGCCGCCATCGGGTAGAGCAGCAGGCAGCGCGACGGATCGGCGGTGAGTACCACGCGGGGCGCGCCGGCCGGGGCCAGCGCGTCGCGATAGCGCGACGGCACGGCAAGGCGGCCCTTGGCGTCGAGCGCGAGCTCGGTGACGCCGCGGAATTCGACCGGGGCCGGCGCGGCGACCATGTCGGTGCCGGCCGGTCCTGCCGCATTGTCGGTCTGTGCCGCCACGCCCTCGCCTCCTCGTCGTCGGGATCGGGCGGGGTGTTCGCAGGCATCGAGAACCTGCACCGATGCCTACCGGACCCCACTTTGACCCACTTTTTACCACTTCGGCGAACTATACGCGGGAGGTTTCGTGACGGTCAACCGTTTTCTGTTTTCTGAACAATGACTTAGCGTCGAAAGTACAACAAAACTCTTTTCATTGAAAAAAGATAGACTTAGACGTGTTTTCGCAAGTGTTTTGCTAAGAATTTCGCAGTGAAGACGCCGGCAGTCGAACGAACGTTCTTCATGAACCCGATCAACGGGGCCCGGTCACCAAATATCGGCTTCGCCGGGTCGTCGGAGGCAAGGCGACCGCGGCGGGCAATGTTGATGCCGGCGGCATGAGATTGCCGAAGTGTCGTATCGACACTTGGGCGACGCTGCGCTTACCATCACCGCAACCAACCAGGAAACCTCGATGAAAGTCATGCAGCGTGTTTGCCCCGTCCTCCTCGCCGGATTCGCCGGACTCGCCGTCGCCCAGACGCTGCCACCCGGTTCGACCGTCTCCTCTGCTTCCCTGACGGCGCTGGGGCAGTTCGACACCGACCTCGATTCCGGTGGCAACTTCGGCTGGTACGGCGCCTACGCCACCGGCAGTGTCCTGCGCCAGTTCACGCCCCAGTTTGCCGCCGGCATCACGCTGCGATATGACTACGAGCAATGGCGTTTCGGCAACCCGACGGCATTCGGCGGCCAGGCGCCGTGGTCGAACGTCAACCGCCCGCAAGTGGGCGCCAGCGCGGTCTTCTCTCCTGCGGACGGCTGGCGGATCGTTCTGGCGCCCTCGGTCGAATGGGCCTACGAGAACGGCGCCGACACGGCGGACGCGACGATCTACGGCGCCGTGGCGATCGCCTCCCGAACCTTCTCGCCGTCGCTGACGCTGGGCATCGGTGCAGCCGTCTATCGTCAGCTCTACGAGACCAAGGCGTTCCCGTTTCTGGCCATCGACTGGAAGATCGACGATCGCTGGCGCCTGTCCAATCCGCTGCCCGCGGGTCCTGGCGGCGGCGCGGGCCTGGAACTCAGCTACAAGGTCAGCGACGCCTGGGAAACCGGGTTCGGCGGCGCCTACCGGTCCTACCGCTTCCGGCTCGATCAGGCGGGTCCGACACCCGACGGCATCGGTGAACAGCGGATGATTCCGTTGTTCCTGCGCATCAGCCGCCTCCTGGATCGGCAGTCCCGCCTGGATTTCTATGCGGCCGCCCTTGTCAACGGCCGGCTCTCGGTGAAGAATCCAGAAGGAAACGATATCAGCAGCGAGGACTATGCGACGGCCCCGGTGCTGGGGGTGACATTCCAGCATCGGTTCTGACGGCCCGCTCGCGCAAGGGAGACTCCGATGTTCAGGCTCGATCGCTATGACCTTCTCCGCGTCGCCGCCGCGTGCGCCGTCGGGTTATTCCTGTCCGGCTGCGCGACGCGCTTCAACGCCCAGGGCAACGAGGTCTATGTCTGGCAGTTCGGCCAGGACCTGTCGACCACCGTCGACTATTCGAATCCGCGCCTGCCCATCCTGCCGCGAGGCAAGCCGGTGGATCCGCTATGGACCCTGCCGCCGACCTCCGAGCCGCTCGACATGTCGCCGTGGGCACGGTGGACACCGCCGTCACCGACGGCGGCGAACGCTCTGGGCGATAATGGCCTTTGTGCCATTGCCTGTGACCCTGCTGCGTCCGGCGCTGTCGTGGTTGCTCGCGCTGACGTTCGCAGCAGCGTCCGCGTTTCCGCCACCCGCTAGCGCCCAAACCGCCACGCCCGCACCCGCCAGCGCGGGGGAGTCCGCTCGCGCCGACGACCCGGTTTCCTATCGGGTCGAAGTCGTCGCTACCGAAGCGATTGCCGCCGCCGTCAAGGACAGCGTCGACCTCGTCCGCTGGCAGGACTTCGCGGACATGACCGTCGATCTGTTCGAGCGGCTGCGTGCCGCCGCGACGCCACAGGCACGCGAGGCTGCCGCCACGCAGGGCTTTTTCTCCGCCGACGTCGAGATCACCGTCGATCGGACGGCCAAGCCGTGGAAGGTGAGGCTTGCCGTGGTGCCAGGCGCACCGACGCGCATCGCCAAGGTGAACCTCGACATTCAGGGCGACGCCCGGTCGCTGCCCGAGGGTGCGGCCGCGATCGCGCGGATCGAGGCGCAATGGGGGCTTCCGATCGGCGCCGTGTTCGTCCAGTCGGCCTGGACGCAGGCCAAGCAGAGGGCGGTCGCAACGCTGGCCGCCAGCCCGTTCGCCGCAGCCAAACTGACGGCAAGCGAAGCGCGCATCGACCCGGAGACCCGCGAAGCCACGCTTTCGCTCACCATCGCCAGCGGCCCGCCGTTTCACATCGGGGCGATCACCGTGACCGGCCTCAGCCGCTACCAACCGGAGTTGGTCGACGCCTACTCGCCGCTGACCGGCGGCGAACTCTACAGCGAGGAGGTGCTCGACCAATGGATCCGCCGCCTGCTCGGCTCGGGCTACTTCGCGGGCGCGCAGGCGACGATCGACCCCGACCCGCAGTCCACGGCGAATGCGCCGGTGACGCTGGCGGTGATCGAGGCGCCATCGCGCCGACTTGAATTCGGCGCAGGCTTTTCCACCGACACGCAGTACCGGGTCAGTGCGTCGTGGAGCGACCGCAATGTCGCCGACCGGGCGCTGCAGTTCTTTGCCGATCTGCGCCTCGAGTCCAAGCTGCAGCAGATCGACATCCGCTTCGTTCCGGCGCCGATCAGTCGCGGCTGGATCGACACCTTCGCGACCGGCGCGCTGCGCACCGACATCGAGAATCTGGTGACCCGCACCGCCTACGTGACGGCGCGACGACGCTCGCTCGATGAACGACGCACGCCTGCCTTCGGGATCGGCTTCTACAACGACGAACAGGCGCCGCAGGGCGCGCCCACGACGTCTTCGCACGCGCTGTACGTCGACGGCGAGTACACGTGGCGGGTTGTCGACAACCTGCTGCTGCCCGAGCGCGGCTACATGGTCAACGTCAAGGCCGGCGCCGGCATCCCCGGCGCGTCGACCGAGAACTTCGGCCGCTTCGTCGGCCGCGCCGTCGGCTGGTGGCCGCTGACTGAATCGAATCAACTCTCTGCCCGCGTCGACGTGGGTGCGGTCATCGCCGATTCGCGCGTCGGCATCCCGTCGGTGTTCCTGTTCCGCACCGGCGGCGATACCACCGTGCGCGGCTACGCGTACGAAAGCCTCGGCGTGAAACAAGGCGATGCCATCGTCGGCGGGCGCTATCTTGCCGTCGCCAGCGTCGAGGCCACGCACTGGATCACCGAGGCGCTGGGCGTTGCGGCCTTCGTCGACGCCGGCAATGCCGCCGACTCGCTGTCCGATCTGCGGCCGGTGTACGGCTACGGCATCGGCGCGCGCGTGCGCACGCCGGTCGGACCGTTCCGACTCGACCTGGCGTATGGTCAGGAGGACCGCGACGTGCGCATCCACTTTTCCGTCGGCCTGAGCTTCTGATGCCCTTGTCCGATCGAACCGCCGCCACCGCGCCCGCCTCGCCTGATCCGGCGGGCCCGGTGCCGACGCGGCGGCGCCGCTGGCCCGGCGTGCTGTTGACGTTGGCGGTCCTGTTGGCGGCGTTGGCGGTCGCGGGATACGCCTTCCTCGGCACGCAGACCGCGCTCGACTGGGTGCTGCAACGCGCGGTCGCGGAAACGCAGGGCCGGCTGTCCATCGACGGCGCCCGGGGCTCGCTGCTTTCCACCGTGCAGGTCGGCAGGATCACCTGGCGCGGCGACGACGTGGACGTCGAGGCCGAGGCGATCGCCCTCACCTGGAGCCCGACCGCGCTGCTCTCGCGGCGGATCGCCGTCAGCGGCCTGGGCGCCAAGCGCATCGCGCTGTTCATCAAGCCGACGCCGACCGGCGGTCCGCCGGCGAGTCTCGCGCTGCCCGTGGATGTCGAGGTACGCAACGTCGGCGTCGAGCGGCTGGAGTGGCGCGATTCCACGAGCTCGGGCGCCGTGACCGGCATCGCCTTCGATTACGCCGGCGGGGCGAAGGCGCATCGCGTCCGGAACCTCTCCTTCGTGACAACCTCCGGCACGCTGACCGGCGAGATCGGCCTGGACACGCTGCCGCCGTTCGCGGCGCGCGGCGCGCTTGCCTTCGCCGGCGACGGCGACCTGCGGGAGTTCACCGCGCAGGCAACGCTGTCCGGCGTGCTCGAACAGCTGGGGGTCGACCTGCGCGGCCGCTGGCACGATGCCGACCTGCGCCTGCAGGCCACGGTGACGCCGTTCGCCGCGTCCATGTTCTCCTCCGCCGAGCTGAACGCGCAGGACGTTGATCTCGCGCGCTTCATGCCCGAGCTGCCCAGGAGCCGGCTTGCGCTCACCGCAACCGCCGCGCCTGCCGGGACGGGGATCGCCGGATCGCTGACGGCGCGCAACGAGTCGCCAGGTCCGCTCGACGGCGGCGGCATACCCATCGTTGCGCTCGAGACGCGATATGCCTACGCGGAAGACCGGGTCGACCTGAACGGCCTCAGCGCGCAGCTGGCCGGTGGCGGCGCCGCCAGCGGGCGCGCCCGCCTGCCGCTCGACGGCAAGCCGCTGGAATTCGAACTCGCGCTGCGCGACGTCGACCTGCTTCGCCTGCAATCCTCGCTGGTCGCCACCCGCCTGTCGGGAACGCTTTCGGCGAGGGTCAGCGAGGCGCGGCAGACCGTGCGCGGCGAGCTTCGCCAGGCGGACATGGGACTTTCGTTCGCGGCGACGATCGCCGACCGGCGCGTCGTCGTGGAACGATTCCGCGCCGAAACCGGCGGCGGCCAGCTCGCCGGCAGCGGGATGCTGGAGCTCGACGGCCCGCGCAAGTTCACCGTCGATGCGCGCGCGCAGGGTTTCGACCCGGCGCGCTTCGCATCGCTGCCGGCGGGGAAGATCGACGGCACGATCGCCGCGCGCGGCGTGCTCGAGCCGGCCTGGGATGTCTCGGCCGATGTGTCGGTCAGCCCCGGCAGCCGTTTCGCGGAAGTGGCGGTCGCAGGAACGCTGCGCGCGGCGGCGACCGCGGAACGCGTGCGCGACATCGAGGCCGCGATCAGCATCGCCTCGGCGAAGGCCACGGTTTCCGGCGCCTACGGCAGCGGCGACGACACGCTCGCGTTCGCGCTCGACGTGCAGAAGCTGGCCGATTTCCGGAAGCTGCTCGCCCGCCACGCCGGCCTTCCTCCCGATGATCCGCTGGCCGGCTCGCTGCGCGCCCGCGGCACCGTGCGCGGCGTCGCCGAGGGCGCGGGCCTGGACGCAACCCTCTCGGGCAACGGCCTGCAATGGGGCCACAGCATCGCCGCCAGGACGCTCGCCGGTACCGTCCGGGTTTCCCGGGCGTCGCCGGAGCGCAATGCAGCCGAATTTTCCTCACGGCCGGTCGAGATCTCGCTGAACGTCGCCGATGGCCGAATCGCCACCGTCGGCTTCAAGTCGCTGCAGGGTCAGGTCGGCGGCACGCTGGCGCGGCACACCGGCAGCTTCGCGGCTGAGGGCGCGGAGTTCGATTTCGCCGCGCGTTTCTCCGGCGGCGTCGCCGAGCGCCGCGGTGACGGCGGCGGTCTCGAGTCCGCGTGGACCGGTACGCTCGACACGCTGAGCAATCGCGGGAACTACGCGCTGGAGCTCATGGCCCCGGCCACCGTGGAGCTGGCCGCCGGTCGTGTGCGTGTCGGCAGCGCGCGCGTCACCGTCGCCGAAGGCCGCGCGGAGCTGGCCGAGCTGGCGATCGACGAGGGCCGCATCTCGACGCGCGGCTCGTTCACGGCGATACCGGCCTCGGCCATTGCCAGGCTCGCCGGCAACCGGCTGCCGTTCGCGTCGACGCTGGAGCTCGGCGGCGACTGGTCGCTCGCCGCGTCGCCCCGCCTGAACGGGACGGTCCGCATCCGCCGCGAACGCGGCGACGGTTATGCCGGCGAAAGCACTCTGCTCGACCCGTCCGAGCTCGCGCTGGGCATCAGCGTGTTCGACGTGAACGTGCAGTTCGTCGACGACGCCGTCGCCGCCAATGCGCGATTCGTGTCGACGCGGTTCGGCAATGCCGACCTCCAGGCAACGCTGGCTGCCGGCCAGGCACCGGGGCGGTTGTCGACGGATGCCCCAATCGAGGCATCCTTGACCGCGTCGATGCCGTCGCTGCGGCCCTTGCAGCCCTGGTTGGGCACGCTCGCCGCCATGGACGGGAGGGTGAGCGCCGACCTGAAGGCACAGGGCACGCTGGCCGATCCGCTGCTTGCCGGCCAGTTGAACGGCGAGAACCTGCGTTTCGACCTGCCGCAATACGGCGTGCACCTCCGGGATGGCCGGTTGCGCGCCCGGCTGGCCGACCGCACGGTCAACCTCGAAGAATTCTCGTTCAGCGGCGGCGGCGGCACCTTTTCCGCCAACGGCACGCTGGTCCGCGCGGGCGCAACCGGCACCGCCAGCGTCGACTGGCGGGCGAAGGATTTCACGCTGGTCAATCGGCCGGACCTGCGCATCGTCGCCGACGGCACCGGCAAGATCGCCGTAGCCGACGGGAAACTGACGCTCGACGGCAACATCACGCTCGACGAGGGCCGCGTGATCTATGCGGCAACCACTTCCGGAAGGCTGTCAGACGACGTGGTGATCGTCGGCCGCCCGCCGGCGCCGACCGCGAACGGCGGAAGTGCCGGCCTTCCGCTGAAGCTCGATGTCGAAGTGGCGCTGGGCCGTGACTTCCGCTTCAGCGGCGAAGGGCTGGAGACGCGGCTGGCCGGCAAGGTGCGGGTCACCACGGCTGCCAACGGCACGCTGACTGCCAAGGGCGCGATCCGGGCGGTCGACGGCACCTATTTCGTCTTCGGCCAGCGGCTGGTCATCGACCGCGGCCGGCTCATCTTCGACGGTCCCGCCGACAATCCGGCACTCGACATCGTGGCCCTGCGCAAGAACCTCGCGGTCGAGGCCGGGGTCGAGGTCACCGGCACGGTCAAGGTGCCGCGGGTGCGCCTCGTCTCCAATCCGCCGGTACCGGATGGCGAGAAGCTGTCGTGGCTCATCACCGGCCAGGGCGTGGACAGGGCCAGCGGCGCGGAAATGGCCGCGCTTTCGGCCGCGTCGGCCTCGCTGCTCGGCCAGGGGAAAAAGCCCATCACCACCACGCTCGCCAACAGCATCGGCCTGGACGACATCTCAGTGCGCTCGTCGAGCACGGCCGGCGCCACGTCCGGCACGAACACCCAGGTCATCGCCTTCGGCAAGCGCATCACCGACCGCCTGTCGCTGGTCTACGAACAGGGCCTGACGGTCGCCAACAATGCGCTGCGTCTCGAATACCGGCTGTCACGCTTCGTGACGCTGCGTGCCGAGGCCGGCGTGGTCAGCAGCATGGGCATCTACTTTCGCCGGAGCTACGACTGATGGATCGCCTGCCGAGATGCGTCATCGAGGCCCCCGACGGCGCGCGCGCCGAAATCCACCTGCACGGCGCGCATGTCACGTCGTGGGTGCCCGCGGGCGAGACGGCGGACCGGATGTTCGTCAGTGCGGCATCGCATTTCGCGCCGGACGCGCCGATCCGGGGCGGCGTGCCGATCTGCTTTCCGCAGTTCGCCGACCAGGGCCCGTTGCCGATGCACGGCTTCGTGCGGACGCTGGACTGGCAACGCAAGGCGGCCGGGGCGCTCCGGAGCGGCGCGGCGCAGGCCCGGTTCGCTCTTTCTTCCAGCGCCGCGACGCGCGCGCTGTGGCCGCACGCGTTCGTACTCGACTATGCGGTGACCGCGCACGGCCGGACGCTGGAACTCGAGCTCTCGGTGACCAACGACGGAGCGGCGGCCTTCGCCTTCACCGCGGCGCTGCACACCTATCTGCGCGTCGCCGACATCCGCCAGACGCATGTGCGCGGATTGCAGGGCGTCCGCTATCGCGACAAGTTCCTGCGCCTCGACGACGTGCCGGAAACCGCGAAGGAGCTGGTCATCGACCGGCCGATCGACCGGGTCTACCACGCCGCGCCACCCGGTCTCGCCGTCGTCGAGCGCGACCGCGTGACCACGGTCGGCGCCACCGGCTTCACCGACACCGTGGTGTGGAATCCCGGCCCGGCAATCGGCGCGAAGCTCGAGGACCTGGAGCCCATGGGCCATGCGCACATGCTCTGCGTCGAGGCGGCCGTCGCGCGGACTCCGGTCGAGGTCGCGCCGGGCGCGACCTGGCGGGGCACGCAGGTGCTGACCGCGCTTTGAACACGCGCTGAGTTCTTCGAGGGGACCCTGAAAATGACCACGCCATCGCCTGCCCACGTTCGTCGCATGACGCTGCCGGTCATCGCCGTCGGCCTGCTGCTCGCGGGCGCAGCGGCGGCGCAGACACAGGCGCAGTCCCAGGTCGAGCGCGGCGCCTATCTCGCCCGCGCCGGCGACTGCATCTCCTGCCACACGGCGCCGGGCGGCGCGCCGTTCGCCGGCGGTCTGCGGCTGGACACGCCGTTCGGCTACATGCTGTCGCCGAACATCACGCCCGATCCGGCCACCGGCATCGGCAGGTGGACCGCCGCGGAATTCGCGCGCGCGGTGCGCGACGGCGTCAACCGCGCCGGCAAGGACATGTACCCGACCATGCCCTTCGATTTCTACACCCGGATCACCGACGAGGACATCGCCGCGCTCTATGCCTATGTCAGGACCATCAAGCCGGCGGTCAACGCGGTCACGGTCAACCATCTCGACTTTCCGTTCAGCCTGCGCTGGACGATGGGCACCTGGCGCGAGCTGTATTTCCGCCCGGGCGTCTACCGGCCGGACGCTTCGCGCCCGGCGTCGTGGAACCGCGGCGCCTACCTGGTCGAAGGCCTCGGGCATTGCAGCGACTGTCATTCGCCGCGCAACCTGCTGGGCGGCATCGAGAAGAGCAAGGATTTCAGCGGCGCGGTGATCGACGGCTGGTTCGCGCTCGATCTCACCTCGGACATCGCCACCGGCCTGGGCTCGTGGACGGTCGACGACATCGCGGCCTATCTGAAAACCGGCGCCGTCAAGGGCAAGACCACGACGCTGGGCCCGATGGCCGAGGTGGTGCGCAACAGCACCAGCCACCTGACCGACGCCGACCGCAGGGCGATGGCCGAGTACCTGAAGTCGCTGCCGCCGGAATCAACGCTGCGCACCGGGCGCAAGGCGGTCGATCCGCGGCAGACGCGGGGCGCCGCGCTCTATCTCGAGAACTGCAGCGCCTGCCACCAGGCGAAGGGGCGCGGCATCCCGGGCGTCTTCCCGCCGCTGGCCGGCAACGGCGTCGTGCTGGCGAGCGATCCCGCCGACATCATCAAGGTCGTCGACAACGGCGTCGTCGCGCGCGGCGGCTACGTGCCCATGCCCGCCTTCAAGACCCAGCTCACCGACCAGCAGACCGCGGACATCGCCAACTACGTGCGCACCAGCTGGGGCAACTCGGCCGCGCCCAACGCGACGTCGGCGATGGTCGCCGACATGCGGGCGGCGCAGCCGTAGCGGACAAGGCGGCGAGTGCACGCGGTGGGCCTTGTTTCCGGCGACGCTATTTCGTAGCATGCTTCCATGAGCGCAGACCAACCCGACCTCGAGCGCGTCGCCAAGGTCGCGCGCAAGCTCTCGCGCCCGTACCGGATCGACCGGGGCCGCGGCTTTCGGCTGAAGGACATCGACCCGGCGGACACCGGGGCGCTCGGGCGCGAGGACAAGCCGCGCGCCGTCGAGGCGCTCACCATCGGCTCCAGCGCGCTGGCCGAGCTGCAGGACATGCTCTACGCGCAGGACCGCTGGGCGGTGCTGCTGGTGTTCCAGGCGATGGACGCCGCCGGCAAGGACGGCACCATCAAGCACGTGATGTCGGGAGTCAATCCGCAGGGCTGCCAGGTGTACTCGTTCAAGGCGCCCAGCCACGAGGAACTCGACCACGACTTCCTGTGGCGCAGCACGAAGTGCCTGCCCGAGCGCGGACGCATCGGCATCTTCAACCGCAGCTACTACGAGGAAGTCCTCGTGGTGAAGGTGCACCAGGGCATCCTCGCCGGACAGAAGCTGCCGCCGCAGCTGGTCGGAAAGAAGATCTGGGACCAGCGCTACCAGGACATCCGCGCCTTCGAGCGCTACCTGTCGCGCAACGGCGTGCTGATCCGCAAGTTCTTCCTGCACGTGTCGCGCGACGAGCAGAAGAAGCGCTTCCTCGAGCGCATCGACGAGCCCGAGAAGAACTGGAAGTTCTCGGCGGCCGACGTCAAGGAACGCGGCTTCTGGGACGACTACCAGGATGCCTACCAGAACATGATCCGCGAGACGGCGACGCCGGAATCGCCGTGGTACGTGGTGCCGGCCGACAACAAGTGGTTCACGCGGATCGTCGTGTCGGCGGCGATCGTCGACGCGCTCGCCTCGCTCGACCTCCACTATCCGAAGGTCGACGACGAGAAGCTCGGCCAGCTGGCGGCCGCGAAGAAGTCCCTGCTGGCGGAGAAGAAGTAACGGTTCGGCAGCACCGGAAACGACCGTGCCGGAGGGGTCGGCGATGTCCCGGGAACCGGAAAGGTGGCGCGCCCGACAGGATTCGAACCTGTGACCCTTGGCTTCGGAAACCAATACTCTATCCAACTGAGCTACGGGCGCGTGAACCGCATATTGTAGCGTTTCGGCCCAGGGACCGTCCATCGCGGGGTTTCGGCCCAGCGGGTGCAACCCGGGCGCCCGGCCCGCCCGGTATAATGATCAGTTGAGCGCGGGCCGCCGGTCCGCGCGCGCCCGCCGTCCTTTGCGGCGGGTTCCGCCACGAACAACGCGACGCGACCATGACCGAAGAGCATTCGTCCCCGATCAAGACCCCCAAACAGCTGATCATCGTCGTGCTGCTGGCGTTCATCGTGCCCATCACGCTGGCCGCGCTGATTTCGCAGCTGGTGACGAGCGGCGAGAAAGGCGCGAACGACGACGACGCGAGCATCCTCGCGCGCATCCAGCCGGTCGGCACCGTGGTGCTGGGCGCGCCCAGCGGCCCGAAGGGGATGCTCACCGGAGAGCAGGTCTACGCCCAGGTGTGCAAGACCTGCCACGACGGCGGCATCGCCGGCTCGCCCAAGTTCGGCGACAAGGCGGCGTGGGCCAAGGTCGTCGCGGCCGGCGAAACGCTCGCGTTCGAGCACGCGATCAAGGGCATCAAGGCCATGCCGCCGCGCGGCGGCAACAGCGAACTCACCGACGACGAGGTCAAGCGCGCCGTCGTCTACATGACCAGTGCCGTAGGCGCGAACTGGAAGGCCCCGGCCGTGGCCGCGGCGCCGGCTGCCGCGCCCGCCGCCGCCGAACGCACCGGCAAGGAAGTCGCGGACGCCACCTGTGCCAAGTGCCACGCCACCGGCGAGGGCGGAGCGCCGAAGATCGGCGATCGCGCCGCCTGGATCCAGCGCGAGAAGCTGGGCCTGAACAAGCTCTACCAGTCGGCGCTCAAGGGCCACGCGGGCATGCCCGCCCGCGGCGGCATGGCCGACCTGTCCGACGCCGAGGTCAAGCGCGCGGTCGAGTACATGATGAACGCCGGCGCGGCGCCGCTCGCCTCGGCACCGGCGGCGGTCGTTGCCGCTGCGCCTGCTGCGGCTCCTGCAGCCGCTGCAGCCGGCGCCGGCAAGAAGACCTACGACACCGCCTGCGTGGCCTGCCATGCGACGGGCGTGGCCGGCGCGCCGAAGTTCGGCGACAAGGCGGCGTGGGCACCGCGGCTCAAGGCCGGCATGGATGCGGTTTACGCCATCGCGCTCAAGGGCAAGGGCGCGATGCCGCCGAAGGGCGGCAACACCGCGCTGTCCGATGCCGACGTCAAGGCGGCGGTCGATTACATGGCCGCGGCAGCAAAATAGTCGCCGCGGCGGGCGGCGCGGCCGCCGCGCGGCGCCGCGCCGGATCGCCCGCCGCAGCGATCAGTTGCCGAGCATCGCCTTGAGCGCCTTCAGGCGCTCCATCCCCGCCGATTTCGCCTGCGCCGCATCCTCGCCGGAGAGCGGCGTGTCGGCATAGCGCAGGTCTTCCTGCGCCAGCTCGCCGATGAAGCGCGACGGCTGGCAGGTCGCGCGCTCGCCCGCCCGCTTGCGGCTGCGGCACCACGACAGGTGCAGGCTCGCCTGCGCGCGGGTCACGCCGACGTACATGAGGCGACGCTCCTCGTCGACGTCGTCGCGGTCGACCGCCTCGCGATGCGGCAGGATGCCCTCCTCCAGCCCCACCAGGAACACGTGCGGAAACTCGAGGCCCTTGGCCGCGTGCAGCGTGGACAGGCGCACCGCGTCCGGCCCATCGCCGTCGCGGCCTTCGAGCATGGTGATCAGCGCGATGGTCTGGGTGAGTTCGAGCAGGTTGCGGCCGTCGGTCTCGCCCTTGCGTCCCAGCCAGCCGACGAAATCCTGCACGCTTTTCGTGCGGGCGACCGCATCGGCGCGATCGAGCGTGTCGACCAGCCAGGCTTCGTAGCCGGTGGCGGCCAGCAGCTCGTCGAGCAGGCGGCCCGCCGGCTCGCGTTCGGCACGAAAACGCAGCCCGTTGATCAGCGCGCAGAACTCGCGCAGCACCTCGCCCTGCCGTGCCGGCACGCGCGTGGCGAGCTCGGGCGCGAACACCGCGGCGAACAGGCTTTCCTGCCGCGCAGCCGATAGCTCGGACAGGCGGGCGAGCGTCGTCTGGCCGATGCCGCGCCTGGGCGTGGTGACCGCGCGGACGAAGGCCGGATCGTCGTCGTCGTTGGCGATCAGGCGCAGGTAGGCGACGAGATCCTTGATCTCGGTCTTGTCGAACAGCGATTGGCCGCCGGAGATCTCGTAGGGCACGCCCTGCGCGCGCAGCGCCTTCTCGAACACCCGGGCCTGGTGGTTGCCGCGGTAGAGGATCGCGAAATCGGAATGCTTCGCGCGCCGCTCGAAGCGCAGCGCGGACATCCGGTGCACGACCATCTCGGCCTCGGCCTCGTCGTCGGCCACCGGCGTCACCCGGATGACGTCGCCGTTGCCGAGCTCGCTCCACAGCCGCTTGTCGAACAGCTTGGGGTTGTTGCCGATCAGCGCGTTGGCCGAACGCAGGATGCGCACGGTCGAGCGGTAATTCTGCTCGAGCTTGACCACCTTGAGCGCCGGATAGTCGCGCGGCAGCGCGGCGAGATTGTCGAGCGTCGCGCCGCGCCAGCCGTAGATCGCCTGGTCGTCGTCGCCCACAGCGGTGAACGGCGTCTCGTTGCCGACCAGCGCGCGCAGCAGCCGGTACTGCGCCGGATTGGTGTCCTGGTACTCGTCGACGAGCACGTGCGCGATGCGCGCCTGCCAGCGCGCGCGCCGCCTCGGCATCGCCTTCGAGCAGCGCCAGCGGCCGCACGATCAGGTCGTCGAAGTCGACCGCCTGGTAGGCCGCCAGCGCCTCGTCGTAGTTGGCATAGGCGCGCGCTGCGGCGCGCTCGTCGTCGGTCGCCGCCGCGGCGAGCGCGGCGGCCGGCGTCACCAGCGCGTTCTTCCAGGCGCTGATCCGCCATTGCGCGGCGCGGGCGCGACCGCGATCGGCAGTGGCGACCAGTTCGGCGACGATGCCTTCGAGGTCGGCGGGATCGAAGATCGAGAAGCCGGGCTTCAGGCCAAGCGCCTTCGCCTCGCTGCGCACGATCTTCAAGCCCAGCGCGTGGAAGGTGGAGATCGTCACCTTCGGCGCCAGCTCGCCCCTGCCCTGCGCCTTGAGCAGCGCCTGCGCGCGCTCGCGCATCTCGCGCGCCGCCTTGTTGGTGAAGGTGATGGCGACGATCCGCGCCGGGTCGACGCCCGCCTCGATCAGGTGGGCGATCTTGGCGGTGATGACGCGGGTCTTGCCGCTGCCCGCGCCGGCGAGCACCAGCAGCGGGCCGTCGCGGTAGCGCACGGCCTCGCGCTGCGGGGCATTGAGGGGGAAGGACATCGGGTGAATCGGCAGATCGCGGCACGAATGGTAGCAGTCCGGAAGGACGGGACCGGCCCGGGGGAAACAGCGTGCCAGTTTGCGGCTGGACAGGGGCAAGCACCCTCCTGGAGAGCCGCACTCCGACCGCCCAACGTCGGGTCGTCGGCGTTTCTTACAACCTTCGTATCCTACATCGAGTAACAGTCAAAAAACAGATATAACTCATTGTTTATCCATTGTATTTCCATGACCTCGGCGTTGGCGCGGCGATTGCTTGGTAGATGATGACAGCTACGTCCCGAGGTGGGCGGCAAGGCTGATGGCCCGAAGCAACCGCGCCAAGGGCCAATGGAGCGAAAGCACTCGAGGAATCCAATCGTGAAAATCAAAACCATAATTCAGCGGTTCATGATCTCCGCCGGTGCAGCTGCGCTGCTTGGCGTCGCGCCTGCGGTGACTGCCGACACGCTCAAGACGTTGGGATGGGCCGCTCCGTCCCCCGGATATCAGACGTTTGGAGTGGCCTTCCCGACGAACCAGACGAGTTCGCCGCGCACCGGCGGCTTCAAGGGCACCTGGAACGGCGACGACATCATCTTCTGGTGCATTCAGCTCGACGAATACTTCGGCCTCAACAACACCTATACCGATTACGTCGCATCGGCGGCGCCGAACACGGCCTCGATGATCCTGCTCGACAAGTTGTTCGAAACCGCCTACCCGACTGCCACGAGTACTGTGGTGAATTCGGCCGCGTTCCAGCTCGCGATCTGGGAAATCATCTACGACCACACCAACCTGCAGCTGACCGGCGCCAACAAGGGCGTTTTCTACATCACCAACCCGGCGACTTCCAGCGGGACCAATTGGGCGACCGTGACGGCCGCGCAGGCGCTGCTGGACAATCTGGGCAACGCCAATACCGACAACTACAGCCTGACCTTGCTGTTGAGCGCCGGCGTCAACGGAAACAGGGGTCATCAGGACTTCGTAACAGCGAGCAAGGCTTTCCGGTTTCTGGTTCCGGAGCCGAACGGGTTGTGGTTGATTCTGGCGGCGCTGGGCGCGATGTTCGCGGTTTCCCGCAGGCGGTCGCGCATCACCGCCTGACGCATCGGCCGACCAGCCTGGCAGCATCCGCCGCGGCAAGGTTGCAGCGGAATCCGCGGGTCCAAGGCGCCATCGGCGCAGGACCCGCGATTTTTTTCCTCGCGTGGTCAGCGCGCTGCGCGTGACACCCACAGAACGGCGTTGGCCAGCAGCTCGTAGAGCGCGTAGTAGCTGCCCTGCAGCCCGGAAAGGCTCGGCAGATAATCGAGCGCCACGGCGGGTTTGGTGCTGACCACGCCGGTGGGTGCCGGAATCACCGTAATGCCCTGCGCCAGGAACTCCGCCTTGGCGCGGCGCATGTCCATGCCATGCGCGACCAGCACGACGCGATCGATGCCGGCGCCGCGGAGCATCTCGGCGGAAAAGACCGCATTTTCGTGCGTCGTACGCGAGCGATCTTCGGCCCATTGAACGGCCACGGCGAATTCCTGCTCCAGAGCATCGCGCATCAGCTTCGCTTCGGTCTCGCCTCCAGACACCGACCCGCCGGTGACCAGAACCGGAAGTCCGGTCTGCCGCGCCACACGCGCTCCGTAGCGAACTCGCTCGAGCGTCAGTCGTCCAAGCGTATCGCCACCATATTCGACGGCGTCGCGTCGAACGCCGCCGCCGAGAATCACCATTGCCTGGGCTTCTCTCGCCTGTTCAGGGTCGAACGGCGGCGCATCGCTCACCTGCCGCAGCAATGCCGCGGCGACCACAGGCAGCGAAAGCGCCAGCAGCAGAACAACGCCCGTAGCGGCAAGCGCCCGACCCGGGCGCGGATGGCGCGGAATGAGCATCAGACCGGCCAGCGCAATGAGCAGCGGTCCGGTCGGCGGCAGGACCAGTGCCTTGATGACCGCCTTGACCCAGATGGGATCGATCACCGTGCCTTCTGCAGCAGCTCCAGGACGTACTTGGCTGGAACGGCATAGGTGATTCCACTGGGACTCGACAGCGCAGCTTCCTTGGTCGACTTCACCAGCACCATGTTCACGACGCCCAACACCTGGCCGGACTGGGGGTCGTAGATCGGGCTGCCGCTGCTCCCCGGGTACGCGGTCGCATCGAGCTGGAAGATGTTGAAGGCACCCGAATCCAGCCGACGCATGATTCCGGGCGTGAGGCGGGACGAATGCCCTTGCGGGATCACGATGGGCGCAACGGCCGCGATCATGCCGCGGTGCGTCGCAGCGAACGGCCCGAGCATCGCGCCGATGGGGAAGCCCGTGATCAGGATGTTCTGCCCTTCCTTGACCCGATCCGAGTCACCGATCTGCAGCGCAGGCAGCGGGTCTCCGCTCAGCGCCAGCAGCGCGAGGTCGATGCCGCGGTCGACCGCCGCCTGCTTGGCCTCGCGAAACACCGCGGTGGCGCCTCCGGGTTCCGGAATCAGCACTCCGACCACCTCGAGTCGCTTGGAGTCGAGTTTGTCCGGAAGCACGTGCGCGTTGGTGACGACCAGCCTGCCGTCATCGACGACGAAACCCGTCCCTCGGAATGCGAACTGCGGCGAGCGTGTGCGCTCGAACGTGCCGACCGCCACGATCGAGCGCTTGACACGTTCGACGGTGCCGGTGGCATCCTCGGCGGCACGAACGGACGTCGCCGTGGCGCCGAGCGCCGCAGCGAGCGCGAACACGCCCGCCACTGCCCGCGCAAAGCGGCGGCACGACATGGTCAGGATCCCGGCCGCGCGGCCGCGGACACGACCGGGGAGGGTTCGACCAGCCTGCCGTCGTAGGGATGGTAGTCGAAGCGGAACAATCGCTGCACGCGTTGGACGTAGGCGCGCGTTTCCGGATAGGGCGGAATGCCGCCGTACCGGTCCACCGCCTTCTCGCCCGCGTTGTAGGCCGCGGTCGCCAGCGGAACCCTGCCCTGGTAGTACGCCAGCAACCAGCGCAGGTAGGTGAGCCCGCCGCGCAGATTTTCCTTCATGTCGTAGGCGTCGCGCACATTGAAGCGCGCGGCGGTCTCGGGAATGAGCTGCATCAGTCCGCGCGCGCCCTTTTCGGAAAGCGCCGCCGTGTCGAAGTTCGACTCGACGGTGATGATCGCGAGCGCGAGGCGCGGGTCGATCGCGTAGGTCGGAGCCATCCGGTTCACGGTGTCGGCGATGTCCTGCTTCCAGCGCGGCAGACCGGCAAAGGGATTGGGGTCGTCGAACACGATCGCGAAATCCGCCGATGGCGGAATGCCGGCAGACGCCGGCTCCGGCTGGCGCATGCACGGCGGCAATGCCGCGCCTTCGGCGCGGAACAATGACTGCATCCGTCGCGCGTACTCGTTGCCGGAAGCTGCGGCCAGCGCGAACAGCGCCGCGGCGGCGCCATCGTCGCGGGTGACGCCGCGGCCATTCGCGTACATCCAGGCCAGGCCGACCTGACCTTCGGCATCGCCGGCCCGCGCCGCCTCGCAGTACAGCGCGGCCGCCCTGAGCGGGTTCCGCTCGACTCCCTCGCCGTGCTCGTAGGCGCGCGCCTGCGCGAGCGCTTCCCCATGGCCGTTCGGCTGCGACGCCGGTGTCGCCGCATCCTGCGCGGCACCCGCACCCGCCGCCAGGCCCAGCGCGGTCAGCGCCAGCAGGGCCCGCGCTCGGCCGCCGGGGACCAGGCGCGTCCGCATCTCAGGCGGCACCCCGCTGGCGCGAGGCATCCTGCGCGTCGGCGGCGGAGCGCGCCTCGTACCAGGGCAGCGCCTCGCGCAGCCCCGAACGCACGTCGAACACCGGCGCGTAGCCGAGCAGCCGGCGCGCCTTGGCGATGTCCGCCTGCGAATGGCGAATGTCGCCGGGACGGAACTCCGCATGCTGAGGCAAGGGCACCGCAAGGTTCGGATGCCGCTCGACCAGCAATTCGCGCAGCACGCCGGCAAGATCATTGAGCGACGTGCGCCCGCCAACCGCCACGTTGAACACCTGCCCGCAGGCCTCGTTGGGCGCGGCTACCGCGGCGAGCAGATTGGCCTGGACGACGTTGGCGACATGGCAGAAATCCCGTGTCGTCTCGCCATCGCCATGGATGACCACCGGCGTGCCGCGCAGCATCGCGTCGACCCAGCGCGGAATGACCGCGGCGTAGGCTCCTTCCGGGTCCTGCCGCGCGCCGAAGACGTTGAAGTAGCGCAGCCCTATGGTCGCCAGGCCATAGCAGCGTCCGAAGACGTCCGCATAGAGTTCGTCGACCAGTTTGGTCACCGCGTAGGGCGACAGCGGGCGGCCGATGCGATCCTCGACCTTGGGCAGCGCCGGATGGTCGCCGTAGGTCGAACTCGACGCTGCATAGACAAATCGGGCCACGCCGGCATCGCGCGCCGCGACCAGCATGTTGAGAAAACCCGTCGCGTTGGCGGCATGCGTGCGCAACGGATCGGCGATCGACCGCGGCACCGAGCCCAGCGCCGCCTGGTGAAGCACCACATCCACGCCCTGGCACGCCTTCGCGCACGCGTCCGGATCGACGATATCGGCCTCGATAAACCTGTGGCGCTGCCACAGCGTCTCGCCGACATTGGCCCGGACCTCGTCGAGATTGCGCCGATACCCGGCGGCAAAATTGTCGAGACTCACCACGTCCTGCTCGAGGCGCAGCAACGCCTCGAGCAGGTGCGAGCCGATGAAGCCGGCGCTGCCGGTCACCAGCCAACGCAAAGGCTTGTCGCGAAGTCCCTGTCGCGCGACCGCAAAGGCGTCGCTGTCCTTTTCGACCACTCTCATCACAGCCTCCATACCGCGATGCCGCGATCCTTCAACGCGGCGGCATCGGCCTGGCACTTGACGTCAACATAGAGTCCGTTCTGCACGACCTTCGCGACCACATCGTCGATCGCGCGGGACCGGTATTCCCGATGCGCGACCGCGGCAACGATCGCCTCGGCGCGCGGCAACCGGTCCCAGGATTCGAGCTCGATGCCGTACTCGCTGCGCGCCTCCTCCGGGTCGGCCACCGGGTCGTGCACGTGCACGATGGCACCGAAGGATTCCAGTTCGCGCACGACATCGATCACTCGCGAGTTGCGCAGGTCCGGACAATTCTCCTTGAAGGTCAGGCCGAGCACGTTGACATGCGCTCCGCAGACCGCCACGCCGGAGCGAACCAGGTGCTTCACCGTCTCGTCGGCGATGTACTTGCCCATGCCGTCGTTGATGCGGCGTCCAGCCAGGATCACCTGCGGGTGGTAGCCGAGCATGTCGGCCTTGTGCGTCAGGTAATACGGATCCACGCCGATGCAGTGGCCGCCGACCAGTCCCGGGCGAAACGGCAGGAAATTCCATTTCGTCCCGGCGGTCTCCAGAACTTCGAGCGTGTCGATGCCGATGCGGTGGAAGATGAGCGCAAGCTCGTTCATCAGCGCGATGTTGAGGTCGCGTTGCGTGTTCTCGATGACCTTGGCCGCCTCGGCGACCTTGATGCTGCTCGCCCGGTGCACGCCGGCGGTGATCACGCTCCCGTACACCTCGGCCACACGCTCGAGCGTGGCCGGCGTGTCGCCGGAAACGACCTTGACGATGCGGGTGAGCGTGTGCTCGCGGTCGCCGGGGTTGATGCGCTCGGGCGAGTAGCCGACAAAAAAACCGTCGCGCCACCGCATCCCCGAGTGCTTTTCGAGCACCGGTACGCAGACCTCCTCCGTGGCCCCGGGATACACGGTGGACTCGTACACGACGATCGCACCGCGTTTCATGTGCCGCCCGACCGTCTCGCTCGCGCCGAGCAGCGGCCCGAAGTCCGGCTGGTGGGCATGGTCGATCGGGGTAGGAACCGCGACGATGATCACGTCCGCGACCGATAGCTCGGCGGCGTCGTCGGTCACCGCGAGCATTGTCGCCTTCCGGAGGTCCTCGGACGATACTTCGCCGGTCGGATCGACGAAGCGTCGATACGAGTCCACCTTGACCCGCGAAAGATCAAAACCGATCGTGCGGAATTTCTTGCCGAACTCCACTGCGAGTGGAAGCCCGACGTAACCCAGTCCGCACACTGCGATTGTCATACTGCTCGTCATGGATGATTGTTCCGCACGATATCTGGTCAGCGATGGTTGATGGGGGTCGTGGGCAGGCGAAGCGACGATGCGGCCGCCCCGCAGGTCAGAGTTCCTTGAGCAACAGCTCAGCCTCGGTTCGCGCAGTAGAGGCGCCGGCGTTCACCACGGCCTGGAGTTCGGTCCTGGCTGCCGCCTTGTCGCCTGCCTTCATGAGGCCACGCGCAAGCAGCACCCGCTTGCTGGCATCGGTGGGCGCGAGTTCCACGGCCTTGCGCAACAATTCGACGCCCCGGCCGGTGTTGCCCTTCTTCACCAGCACCCAGCCATAGGTATTGATGATTTCGGGACTGTTGGGAGCAAGACGATAAGCCCGTTCGGCATATTCGAGGGCATCTTCGCCACCCGATTCGGCCAGCGACCATGCGAGATTGTTCAGAAGCACTATGCTGTCCGGGTCGTACTTGAGTGCCGCACGAAAGTACGGAATCGCCGTCTTGTAATCTTTTCTTGCGAGGCTTTGCTGGCCGAGGTAGGTCCGCACCACGACGTCCTGCGGATGATCATTGATCCAGGTCTTGATCAATGCTGCCGCCTCGTCCGGCTTCTTCAGCGCAACAAGCACCGCATGCAGGCGCACCACCGGCGCCGGCACCGACTGCTTGGAAAGCGATGTACGAAAAGCCGCCGCGGCCTCGGGCATCTTTCCCTTTCGCGCCAGCAGTTCGCCTTCCAGCGCCCAGCCGGCGACACTTCCCGGGCGGTCCTTCTGGATCTTCCGCGCCTCCGTGATGCCTGCGTCCAGCTGCTCTGCTTCCGCATACATGGCGGCGAGGGCGAGCCATACCCCGGAATTTTCCGGAGCCACCGCCAGGGCGCGATTCAGCGAACCGATTGCGCCGGTGAAATCCCTGGCCCTCGCCTGAATTCCGGCCATTTGCGTCAGCGGCGCCGGGTTGCCCGGCTGCAGCGCCACGAGCCGGCGAAGCGTCTCCATGGCCTGATTCGACTCACCCGCGGAAATTTCGACGACGCTCAACAGCTCGAGAATCTGCGGCGAGTCCGGTATCGCCTTGTCCGCGTCCCGGCCAGCCGCAAGCGCGCCCTTCCAGTCCTTCAACGCCGCCAGGTATCGAATGAGCATCAGCCGCGGAGCGACCGCCGACGGGTCCGCCGCGACGGCGCGTCGAAGCGCCTTGTCGACATCTGCCTGCGGGGCGTTGCTGAGGATCAGAATCTCCGCCAAGCCCATGAGCACCTGAACGGACTTGGGGTCCTTGGCCAATATCTGCTCATAACGCTGGCGGGCGCTCTGCAGATTGCGCTCAGCGATGTCCAGCAACGCCAGATTGTAGTTTGCAGCGGCAAAGTCGGCATCGAGGGCGAGTGCCTTCTCGAACTCCGCCCGGGCACTCTTGGCGTCCCGTCTTGCCAGGTACACAACGCCGAGCGTGTTGTGCGCAAGAGGATTGCCGGACTGACTCGCCACCAGGGCCTTCGCCGCAGCCAGTGCCTTGTCAAGCTCTTTCCGCTTGAGATGCGCGCTGATGAGCGCCAGCGCCGGTTCACGTTGCGTCGGATCGGACGCGGCAAGGGCTTCAAGCTCACGCAACCCCTGTCCGGCATCGCCCGCGGCGAGGCGCACCTGCGCAAGGCGAATGCGGCCGGAAACATCCTGCTTGTTCAGCGCATTGGCGCGCTCGTAGTATTCGGCCGCCCTGCTCGCCCGATTGAGCGCCAGGTTCACTTCGGCGATCAGGTAGAGCACCGCCGGGTCATTCGGAGAACGCCGCAGCGCCGGCTCTATGGTCTCCAGCGCCCGCCCCGCGTTGCCTCGGCGCAGGTATGTGGCAGTGAGCATCCGCCGCACGCCCTCATCGTCGGGCTTCTTCGCAAGCACCATTCGAAACGAGTCCTCGGCTGCGGCGTAGGCGCCTCGCTTGAACTCGATGATCCCCGCGAGATAGCGCGCCGGAAGATAGTCAGGGGCTACCTGAACGGACTTTCGAACGGCATTCAAGGCGGCATCGACATTGCCGCGCGCGTAGGCCAGGAGCGCCTCCGAGTAATGCGTTCGCGGATCGTCGGGGGCGATCTTCTTCACGGCCTCCAGCTGTTCCGCCGCACGATCGATCCGGTTCATCTGAACGAGATTCGCCAGAAGCGAAAAGCGGGCAGGCAGGAAATTGGGGGCAACCGCGATCAGCCTGTCCATCGTCCTGATCGCCTCGTCACGCTGGGACAGCATGATCTCGAAGTCCGCCTTCGACACCAGGGCATCGAGATTGTTCGGCGCATCGACGATCACGGCATCGACCAGCTTCAGTGCGCCGGGCAAATCCCCGGAAATGGCGGTCAGACGCGCATTCGCGATTCGCGCATTCACGTTCGCGGGCTGATCGGCCAGCGCGGCATCTATCGCAGCGCGCGCCTCCTTCTGCTTGTCAAGCGCAAGCAGCGCGATGCCTACAGCGGCGCTCATCTCGGCTCGTGCCTCCGGCGCCTTCAACTTGACGCTTTCCGCCTCGCTGATGGCCCTCTTGTATTCACCCTGCCGCGCCAGCGACCAGACCAGCACCGGCATCACCTCATCCACCGGATACTTGAGTTCGATGGCCTTGCGGGCTTCGGTTTCCGCGGGAATCACCGCGCCGCTATCGAGCAGCGCCTTGGCCAGCAGGAATCGCGCCTGCGCGTTGTCGGGAGCCTGGTTCAGGGCATTCTTGAGCTCGATTATCGCGGCCGGATACTCGGACCTGGCGAGGTAGGTCTGCGCCGATGCGATGAACGAGCTTGGGTCGTTGCGACCGCAAGCGGAGATCAACAGGACGGCACAGAACGTCGTGAGATGTTTGACGAAATATCGGGCGGTCATGTTCGTCTCGATAGTTGGATGCAATTTCGGCCGCGCTAACGCATGCCGAAGCGATTCATCAGATCGTACAACGTCGGCCGGCTGACACCCAGCAATTCAGCCGCCTTGCTCAAGTTTCCATCGACGCGACCCAGTACGCGCAGAACGGCATCCTTCTCCGCTTCTTCGCGAACCTGACGCAAATTGAGCACGGGCGCCTCGTCGCTCGCTGCCGTAATGCCCCCAATGTCAGCGGCAGTGATGACCGAGCTTTCGGCCATGATCACCGCCCGCTTGATGACGTTCTCGAGTTCCCGCACGTTGCCTGGCCAGCGGTGAGACTCGATGGCCTCGATCGCATCACCAAGCAGCGTCATGTCGTTGCCGCGCTGTTCGGCCGCGAAGCGCCGGACGAACGCATGAGCGAGCAGCGCTGCGTCGCCCTTGCGATCCCGCAGCGGCGGAACCTCTATGACGATCTCCGCCAACCGGTAGTAGAGATCCTCGCGAAAGCGCCCCGTCACGATCTGTTCCTTGAGGCTCTGGTGTGTCGCGCAAACGATCCGCACGTCCACCGGAATTTCCTGGCGACCACCGATGCGCTCGATCACCCGTTCCTGCAGGAATCGCAACAGCTTCACCTGCAGTGAAACGGGGAGGTCGCCGATTTCGTCGAGAAAGAACGTGCCGCCGTTCGCGGTCTCGATCTTGCCGATCGTCTGTTTGGCCGCACCGGTGAACGCGCCTTTCTCGTAACCGAACAGCTCGCTTTCGAGCAGCGTTTCGGGGATGGCGGCGCAATTGATCGCCACAAATCGATGATCCTTGCGCGGCGAGAGGTCGTGCACGGCGCGCGCGAACAGTTCCTTGCCCGTTCCCGACTCCCCCAGGATCAGCACGGTCGCCGACGTGGGCGCCACCTTCTCGATGGTTCGACAAATTCGCTGCATCTCCGGGTCGCGAGTGATGATGCCGGACATCGCGGGCGACTGCTGCAGTGACTGCAGGCGCCGGTTCTCCTCCTGCAGCTCGTGCACGCGGAAGGCACGATCGATCGTCCAGGTGAGAAGCTCGGGCTCGAAGGGCTTGGGGCAAAAATCGTGGGCGCCGAGCGCAATGGCGCGCAACGCATGGCTGCGGTCGTTCTGTCCGGTCAGCACGATGACCTTGGTATCCGGCGCGAGCGCATGGATTTCCTCCAGCAGCTTCAGTCCTTCGGTCGGGTCGTCCGGGTGCGGCGGCAATCCAAGGTCCATCGTGACGACCGCAGGCTCGTAGCGGCGCAACTGGGCAATCGCCGCTTCGCGATCGGCCGCGAAGGCGGTTTCGTACTTGTCGAACGCCCACTTCATTTGCTTCTGCAGCTCGGGGTCGTCCTCGACGATCAGCAGGGGCCGCCTGGTCTTGCTCATGAGACCGCCTCGGCCTTGGCGGACGGCAGGGCGTCATCTCTCACCGGCAGATGCACGCTCACGCAGGTACCCGCGCCGGGCTTGCTGTCAACGAGGATCCGGCCACCGAGCGACCCGACGTACTGCGCGCTCTCATAGACACCTATGCCCATGCCCGAGGGCTTGCTCGTTTCGAACGGCTTGAACAGCCGGTCACGGACGAACTCGGGCGTCATGCCGGTGCCGGTATCCGTCACTTTCAGTACCGCGGACGTCGCATCCCGGGAGAGTTGAACGCGGACATCCCCGCCCCCGGTTGTCGCATCCAGTGCATTCTGGACGAGATGCCCGATCACATGGTCCAGCCGGTCCTCGTGCCCCATCGCAAGAATTCCCGACTCGAGGTCGAGGTCAATTGGCCGGTTCGGGGCCGCTCGGGCGGCGCAAACGCGCCGGACGATCGCCTCTACATCGACCAGCCGCGGCTTTTCCGGCGGCGTGGCTCCGGTCCGAAGCTGCAGCATCAGGTGATTCATGCGGCCGACCACATGTTCGACGGTCGTCAACATGTCGCGCTGGAACTCCGGATTGTCGTGGTGGCGTTTGGCATTCCTCAGCATAAGCGATAGCTGTGCCACAAGGTTCTTTAGGTCGTGTACTACAAACGCCGACATGCGATTGAAAGCTTCGAACTTCCGCGCTTCGAGCAGGGCATCCGACGCCCGGATCTGCCCCAGATAGCTGGCGGCCTGCCGGCTGGCGACCTTGAGCAGGTCGCGAATCTCCCAATTTACATCGATCGCAGCGCGCGAATTTGCCAAGACCGCAAAACCCACCAAATCGGTGCCCGAAACGAGGGGAACGACCAGCCAGGCGCCGGGCATCCCCACCAGCCAGCCCGGGATATCGAGGTCGGGATAGCGGGTCCGGTCGGCGGCATACTCCTCGAGATCGATGACCCAGCCGGTACGGGCAAGGAAGCGGGGCAATGATCCATCGGCAGGTTCGGTGGCGTCGGGCGCGGCCAGGTTCCAGCGGGAGGCCTGCCCGAAGGCGCCGTCGTCCCGGAGCAGCCACAGTGCCCCACCGGGACTTTCGACCAGGTCCGCCAGCGCCTTGATGGACTGCTCCTGGACGCCGCGCTGCGACTCTTCAGCCGACAGAGTGCGCGTGAACCGCAGCCATTCCTCGCGGTAGTCGTAGCGGTACGAAAAGAAATGCTTGCTGACGAACACGCGAAGTTTGGAGCGGAAGCTGCCCGAGGAGACCACGAGCACGCCGACGAGCAGCGCCGCGAACAGCAATTCAATCTGCAGAGCCCGCCCCCAGTCGCCGCCAAGGAACCGGACCAGGTACCCGGCGCCCGACACCGCGAGCAGGAAACCGCCCGAAACGAGTATCGCCGTCGAATGGAAGACGGCGCCGCGGGACACATGCATTTCGATCGTCCAACCGGGGTTGCGAGCCGTGGCAACGACAATGAAGGGAATGACGAGCGCGTTGGCGATACCGCGTGCCGCCCATATGTCGGCGTCCAGTCGGCCGAATAGCATGGCATCGGCGAAAAAATAGAGGTCGTAGGCAAACACGCCGGCCAGGCCGATGCACAGCGGCTTGATCGCCCAGCGACCTTTGGGGCCGACGCGGCGAATGAGTTGTTCGACGAGAACCAGCCCCAGAATGGCAAGGGCAAGATGCGCGCCGTAGATGACGACCCGGCCTCCGTCATCGTCGACCGGCGAGAATGGCGGCCCGTTCTCCACGATGAGGCTAAGCGCCAAAGCGACGGCGGCCGCTGCGGCGAGCCACCAGGGCACCGCGGTCTGCTTCCGCAGTTTGAGTCCCGCCTTGTCGCCTTGCAGCAGGATTGCCAGGAATATGAACCATATTGCATAGCGAAGCGCATCCGCCGCCGTGGCCGCGAACCACGCGGAATAACCTGGCCGCCAGCTGACGACCCCTCCCATTCCGGCCCACACTGCCGTCGCCAGAGTCGCCATCAGGAGCAGCGCCGCGCGCCCGCCGGTGCGCCAGCCGAGACTCAGGCGAACTGCGAACGCCAGGAACATGGCTGCGGCGACGCCGTAGCTCCAAACTGCAACAGTCGCGATCTCGCTCTCGGTCACGGCGCTAGGTCAATCGTGGCATGGGGAGCGCGGACCATCCGTCCGGACTCCGGGCGTCCGCCGATGAAGAGGAGCCCTGATCGCACGGTCCCTGGCGGGGGCTGGCGCAGTCCCGCGCCGGTGACGCCGGAACCGCCTGTTGGTGGCGCTACCGCCAACCCGAATCGCGACGACGCGCCCGCTTCCCGCGCTATCGCGCACCCTTGCCGAGCAACACGACACTGACGGTCTCCAGCAGGATGCGCAGGTCAAGTAACAACGTGTGGTTCTTGACGTAGTAAAGATCGTATTCGAGCTTTCTCATCGACTGCTCGACATCGGCACCGTAAGAGTACCGCACTTGCGCCCATCCGGTGATCCCCGGCTTGATGCTGTGGCGCACCGCGTAAAAGGGAATCTGCTCGGTGAGCATGGACACGAAAACCGGACGCTCGGGTCGAGGACCCACAAAGCTCATTTCGCCTCGGAGCACGTTGATGAGCTGCGGCAGCTCATCGATCCGGCTCCGCCGCAGGAAACGACCAACACTGGTGATTCGACCGTCATTGACGGTCGCCCACTTCGCCTTGCCGTCCTTCTCGGCATCCTGTCGCATGCTGCGAAACTTGAGAACGCTGAACGTCCTGCCTCGCAATCCAACACGCTCCTGGCGATAGATGACAGGCGCTCCACTTTCCAGAAAAATGATCAGCGCCGCCAGTACCATCAGCGGCAGCGTAACGACGAGAAGAATCAAGGAAACCACCACGTCGAAGGTACGCTTGACGGTCGTGCGCAACCAGTCCTGGCGGAAACCGTTGCCGTAGATCAGCCAGCTCACCTTCAGCGCTTCAATCGGGATCTGGCCATGAACGCGCTCGAAAAACCGCGCGAGATCGGTGACGCGCACGCCTGACAGCCGGCACTCCAGCAGGTCCTTGAGCGGCAGGACTCCTCCCCGCTGTTGCCTGACCGCTACGATGATTTCGTCGACACCCAGCCGCCGGACCGTGTCCTGGAGCGACTTGCTCCGCGCGACGATGCGCTCGGCCGGCACCGCGGTTTCCTGCACCTGTTCAAGCGCATAGAAGCCGACCACCTGCATTCCCGGCCGACTGGTGGATGTGAGCGAAGCCTCGACCAATCGCGCCTCGGGCCCGATTCCCAGGACCAGCACGCGACTTGGAAGCGCCAGCTTCTGCAGCGGCCAGATGACCAATTGCCGCGCCACCAGCAGCCCGGCAAAAGCAATCAGCACGGAATCGCTGACGACCTGCTTGAATCGTTCTCCGCCGGGCAGCAGGTCGGCGGTGAAATAGACGATGGGTGCCGCGATCAGCAGGCACAGCAGCAATCGGCCGGCGTAGGCGCCAAATCCGAGCCGGCGATTGCGGCGATAGAGCCCAGTGGCCCATTGAAGCGCCACCATCGCGATGGCGAACATGACGGCCGGCAACACGACCTTGGGCAATGGAGCCATCGAGATGCCGCGAAGGAAGATCGCGAACATGACCGCGACGACCACCAGCAAGGCCTCGGCCAGCAGCTGAAAGACCATCGCGCCGGTCGAGTACCACCGCGCATGGCTAGCCACGGGAACCTCGCAGTACGAAATCGCACACGCGATGGGCCATGGTCATTGGCTCTTGCCGGTTCCTGGCCTGCGGCTTCGTAAAATCAAACTCCGTCTCCAGTTCCATTCACTTCATGCCTGTTCTTACCGACGGTTGTCCCGTTGCCTTTCGGGGACCAAAAAAGCGGGAGTTCAGGTGCGGAAACACAGGTGACTTGGCAGGGTCAATGCCAGACGCAACCCTGGCCAGGGAAGATGCCGAAGGTAGACCGAATTCAGTTACCGGCCGATGACCGCCCGTCGTTCAGGCCCGGCGAACGTCGCTGTTTGCAACCAGGTCCTGACCATTGCCTGCAACCGGACGGCGCCTCGGCCATCGCCGGCGATCAACGGGCATTCCACTTCCCGTTGACATTATCAGCCGCAAAATCTTAATCCATCTGCGGCGCGAGCTCAACCACCTTATTCTGAATTGATTAATGTCACAAACCGAACCCGGTGTGGTCAATATGTATGCTACTTATTGCAATATGTATATGCTGGGCCGGCAAGCGTGTTTCTTGTTCATCACAGGTATCTTCGTGAATACAGGATCGCCAGGCCAGCAAATTTCAATACTATGACAATGTATTGACGATCCGCCAGTGAGGCTTCGCCTCAACCCCCTCGCCCGAGGCAGCAAATCAGCCAGATTCCATTTAACACCGGGCGAAGACATCAATACCGCGTTTCCGCCGGACGCGGTATTCGGGACGACGGGTGGCAGGAGCCTCTCTTGTTCCCAAGCCTGGGCGCAGGAGGCACGGCGGCGAACGCTTTCCTGGAACGGCCGACCGGCGGACAGCCTGGAAGGCGCGGATTCGAGCTACCGTCGGTCTTGCGCCGACGGTTCGACCTGCGGATCCAGGACCTGCGCAGTCAGCGACAAAGGCGTGCGATCCATGGAAATCTGGACGAATCGCCAACAGTTGCAGCAACTCCCGCATTCGGTCCGTGAGCAGTCCCTTGCCAAACACCTGCAAGGCAGACAGCGCGCCGAAGTCGTTGACTTCAAGTATCCGCGGACCCTCGTCGGTGATCGCGACGTCCCAATGCAGAATCCGCATCATCGGAAAGACGGTTGAGCGCGCCGGCATTGGACGAGTACCTCAGCCATCGGGCAACACGAAATCTCGAGCGTACGACCCGTCGCGGCGAACGCATCGACCAACTTGCGCGTGGCGACCAGCCGTCGACGGCATTCCCGACCCGGCCGCTTTCCGGATCCACGCTGGCCGAAATGTGCCGGTGTCACCGCATAAAATACGTCGAGCTCATTGTCGCCGCTCGCCATCTTCCACATCGCCGAAACGATCTCGACCCCGTGCCGATCCTGCAGAACGACAACCCTGACACCGGAGATCGCATCGCTGCCGAGGATCTCCGCGATCGCAGCGTGCGGACGCAGGACTTCCTGGAACAGGTACCCCATCGCCGCCTTGTAGAACGGACGCTCGCTGTCGTCGCAGATTTCCGACACGAATCGCGTGACGGGGATCGCGACGTCTCGACTGGTGTGCAATGTGTCGTCGGCCGCATCGTATCCGACAAAGTGATAGCACCCCAGCGATCGGCGGCTGCACGACGGCTTGGCGAACACCGGCCATTCGCGCCGGCTGCGCAACCATTCCGTCAGCGCATCCGGCGATGTCAATGCGTCGACGCTGCTGTCGATCGCCAATCGAGGACCCGGCTTGAACAACGCGTGCAGCCGCGGGACCGGCAGTCCGTAGGCCTTGGCGAACAGATCGAAAGTGAACTTGTCCCAAGCCGGCATCATGAGATTCCGCGGGTTCAACGCCTGAGACAAATCGTCCTCGACACGCCACCCCAGGTAGTCGTGAATCCGCGCGGACGCGGTGAATCCTGGATCGTAGAGTCGATACCAGTAGTAGTCGCTGACGCCCAGCGTCGGATTCAACCGCTTGACCCGCGCGATTTCCGCCGCCTGCCGCGCCAGGCTATGCCCTTGCGTCTCCGCGACGATACGGGCATTCCTGTAGGCTGACAGAATCCGTCGTTTCAGCGGCGTCGTTCTTGCCATTTGGTTGCCATTGGGTTGCTATTCGGTTGCCATCAGGTGGCGGTCAACGGTGAATGGGAGTCCCGAAACCTGCGGTCGTCGGCGATGCCAATGGTGAAGGATACGAGGACGCACGCCGTCATCATCACCGAAGGCAATCAAATTGCCCGTTGTGCCCATCGAAAAATTGTCCGACAGGATATGCCCTGCCAGAATCTTGATCATGTAAAAAAGTACCGAGACTTCGCCGTCTGAATTCAGCAGTGTGGTGATCCGCATTGACTGCACCCCACGTCGTCCGCACAGCGTCGTAAGCGACGCAGCATCGAAGCGAGGGGCGGCGATTTGCCGCCCCTCGCGTTTTCACACGCTCCGGCGCCTCGCTGCGGTAACGACGACCAACGTGAGGCCCCGCGCGCCGGCGCCCAAGCTGCTCACGCGCCAAGCACGGCCAGAGGAGGTCCACTTCGCAGAACGCACCTTCACCTGCCGGCGCTTCAGCCGCAGCCATCCGTCGACCATGGGCCTCTGATCGATCTGGTTGCGACGGCGGAGTCCGGCAACCATGTCTCCGGATCATCGCGCTACTTGAGGTATTCTGATTTGCGCATGCAGCAGCGCATCCGCCTCCTGGCGACACCGAGACAGGAATCCAGTGGGAAATCGTCAAGGCAATTCGTGGATTCGGCGGCGACTCTCCGATCTGGCGCGACTTCGCGTTACAGCTCGCGCGACCGACGTTGGATTCGTGCCTGCACTGGCAAGATTCGCGCGGCTGGTTCTGAAAGACCAGTACTCGCCCGCTGAGGTGTTCATGCTCGGGTTCGTCGGTACTTCGGGTCTCGTCGACGAATCGAACTTCATCAGCAAGGAGCGCATGCTCGCGGTACAGTTGCGCGCAAATCCACGGAAGTGCTTCGATTTCACAGAGGACAAGCTCGTCTTCTACAGACGCTGCGTCGAGCACGATCTCGCGACACCACGCGTTCACGCAGCGCTATGCGCGGAAGCCCGCGAAGCCGGCGATGTGCCCGTTGTGGCTGACGCCTCGCAACTGGCCGCCCTGCTCGCGACTGACGAACCCCGGGATCTGGTGTTCAAACCCGTTGGCGGAGTGCATGGTCAGGGTGTGTTGATCCTTCGTCTGGAGCACGGAGTGTTCAGAGGCACCGATGAAAGGGTATACACGGCCGGCGACCTGCAGGCAGAGGCGGCGCGCTATGACTATCGGAGCTGGCTGATTCAGGATCGACTGTACCCGCACCACGCCTTGGTGAAGCTTTCCGGATCTCAATTTCTGCAAACCGCACGAGTCGTCAGTTGCCTGGACCCGGACGGCCAGGTGCGTATTCCGATCGCATGGCTGCGGATCATCGCGTCGGCCGGGGCCTTCGACAATTTCAACTTCGGTGAATCCGGGAACCTGGTCGCCACCATCGAGCTTCCGGACGGAAGCATCGACCATGTGCTCGCACCCGGCCCCCCGGGACGTGGGGTGATCGAGCTAACGCGTCACCCGGTAACCGGCATGAGCTTTGCGGACTTCAAACTGCCATTTGCCGCGGAAATTCACCGACTGGTGACGCGTGCGGCGCGGGCGTTTGCACCACTGCGGACCATCGGTTGGGACGTCGCAATCACTGACGCTGGCCCCTCGCTGATCGAAGGCAACGTCACGTGGGATCCATTGCCGACCAAACGAAACCTGCGCACGATCGCCGACTCACTGCAATGACCGCGCCTGGGGCGACGCGCGCGACTACGAGATCTGGCTTGTCACCGGGCCGGGCGTGAGTCGGTTGCCGCTGCCTGCGCCTTGAACCCTGGAGCACCGGCCTTCCGCCGGACCACGCGCAGCGGCGAACGCACTCCCGGCAGCACCACCTCGATGATCGTGCCCACATGTGACCAGCCGGCCTTCTCGCTCACCCTCAGCGAGGAATGATTGGTCCACCAGATCCTGCTGTAGAGCCGCGAAAAACCGCGTTGCCGCATCGGCGCCGCAGTCTCGCGTTTGAGAAAGGTGGCGAGCCCTTTCCCCTGCGCCGGCGGCGCGGTGACGAGGTGCATCGATGCCGCCTCGTCTGCCTCGAGGGGCCAGAAGCTGATCTTCCGATAGCGCTCGCCAAACCAGAAGCACTGTACACAGCTCAGGTCACCATCACTGCCATATGCGCCGTAGACAACCGCATCCGGGCCAAGGTAGTCGACACATTGGCGAATCTCGACATGCGGCGACCGTTCAAGATCCGCCGCCGCGATTTCCGCGACCCGATAATCACGGAACATCTCCGGCTCGTCGCCCGTCGCTCCCTCTGCAGGCGGGCTCACGTAGATCCTGAAACAGGCGTAGTCGAATCCCAGCCGACGAAGAAATGCCAGGCCGGCTCTCAACATTTCCGGCCCCGATCGGACGCCGGGCCAAAGACGCGAATTGCCATGATCCCGATTCCAGCTTTCGAAAGACCGCTGGTTGCGGCCCAGCAAAAGGAAACCGACCGCGCCGATTCTCCCGCCGCGCATTGCCGTCGGCGATAGCTTTCCATAGGCCAGGTATCCACTTGAAGCAATCCAAACTCCGGCGCGGTCTGCATCCCTCGCCAACGAAGAGTTTACTTCAGCCGATCGGACAGCGGTGCCCTGGTGCTGCCGTCGGCGGCCCATTGACCACGCCCGCCGCATGGCCGGGAGTCAAAATCGCCGCAGGAAGTTCTTTATGCGCGACTTGAGACCCAGGCGATCCAACAGGCGTACGGCACCAGCCGACACGCGGTCGATTCCGATATGAAGCCGCACCCAGAATCGGGCGCCGGGCGACGCCGGGAAATAGCAGATATCGGCACAAGCGGTTTCATGCGTGCCGAAGAATCGCTTGTGCTCGCCCTGGCCCTCGGTGAAATCGAACGCCCGAAACGTCTTTTCGGCAAACAGCGACTCGAACGCCAAGTATTGCAGAACCGTACCCGGCGAAAGATCGGCGTGCCTGGGGTCGTAGCCCAGGTAACCGTAGAGAAGTATCCGGTTGGTCGCGAAGCAGCACAGGTAGGCGATGGGAACATGATGCAGCGTCAACAGGTACGCGCGTACGGAATCATCTGCCGCCTGGCTGACCAGTTCCCGCAGGAATTCCGGCTCCGCCGGAATGCCGGCGTCGAGCAGTTTCTCCTGATAGGTAAGTGCCGAGACCTCCCTGGCGCGGAGCAGAAATTCCTCCATCTCTTCCGGTCGCCGGAATTCGCGCATCCCGCATCCATCGCCAAGCTCGATGAACCGCCGGACCTTGCGTCGAAGCGTGCTGCGCGACTTGGCGCTGAATTTCGCCAGGTAGTCATCGAACCCGCCTGAAAGATCGGTATGAAAGCGCGAATAGCGCGACCGCACATAGCGCAGGATGCCGTCGCGCTCGGTGAATTGCGCCAATGGCTCGCAGAAAGGGTGCGAGCGCGTAACGAGCGCCTCGGCGTCCCGGCCGAGGCGCTCGAACGGCGGCGGCGGCATCAGCAAGTCGTCCGTCAGGTCGAAGTAATGTTCGTTCAACGACAGCGCCCGGAATGCCTTGCGCCAAAGCGTGATCTCTCCCAGCTGGTAGGAGAGCGTGAACGTCGTGGGGTCCCAGCGGGTATCGGAAGACTTCACGTCAGGAGGCGGGCGAGCGTTCAATACACGCGCGACGCAAGCTGCTGGAACTGGCGGAGAGTCGTGCGAACGCGCGACGACACAGCGGCGGTCGGTGGCGCCTTGCGGGGGATCTCCGATTCGTCGACGTCCGCAAAGTGGCATGTCCGGTATCGATCCGGATTGTCCGAGAGATAGCGGCACAGACGCTCGAAGCGATTGGCAAGGAGTCTCTGCGGCGTCGCCGCTTTTTCCATGGATATGCGGTCGACGCGGACGAATTCGAAGCTGTGCAGCACGAACATGACCGAGTACCAGTCATTGTCATGCGCATGCTCGAGCACCATCCGCATCTCGTCGAAGCTGGTCGCGCAGACGTGGAGCGGTCGCCAGCCCGACGGAGGACGATCGACGAAGTTCGTGACCGGAAATTCCCATACGCCTTCGAGCAGGAATGGTTGCGTCAGGGATTCCCGCGCAACGGCATCGAAGTCGGGAAAGGACGCTGAAAAACGCGCATTGAGACTGCTGTCGAAGCGGATTCCATTGTCGGCAAGCGCCGCGATCGTTGCGCGACTGGCGCCCCAACTGCCTGCGCGGAAGGCAGTCACCGGTGGAGTCCCCGCTTCGACAAGGCGCGCGAGACCGGCCCGTACCAGCGCCTGCTGATCACCAGGGTCGTAGCGGTGCAGCAGCGGGCCGGAAAACGCGGGCAGTCCGGCACAGCGCGGGTCGCTAAGCCATTCGGGATGCAGGTGAAGTCCAAGTTCCTGCCCTCCGTCGCGCAGCCCCGCAACCACCTCGCGCAATGGGCCGATCCCCAGCGCGAAAGAAAACAACGGATCGACGAAGTAGGTCGCCTTGAGACCGTGCGCCGCGAGAATTCGAAGCTGGTACGGAAGCCCCCTCGCATCGGGGCCGTCACCGCCCTGGAAGTAGAAATTCAGCTCGCGCGAGCTGTCGTGATCGGCGGCCAGCGGCGTGTGCGGCCACCCTTCGGAATCGGGCCAGACTTCGGTGTCGACGGTGATGAAGACTTTGACCATATTGGGCAGCGATTATCGCACGCAGAAAATCTGCGTCAGCCGCTGGCGGATTCGAGCCTTGCGCGCGCCACGCAGTGTGGGCAGATCGAAGAACAGGCGAGTGGATATGGCCCGCCGACTCCGTCACGCGGACGGGCCGGCATTCCCGGCCTTTCCCGGAAGCAGCAGCGGCACCGCGATCAGCAGGAACAGCAACAGCCGCATGCGCGGATCGTCGATGACGCTGTCGAAACACGCCGGGACGAGGAATCCCAGCAACGCGCCGACGCTCGCTGCGGCAAGCGGATCGCCGCGCAGCGCCCTGTTGGCAAGGAGCGCCAGCGCGTATCCAAGCAGCCACAGGAAAGCCAGCAGACCCAGCCAGCCCTGTTCGAACAGCAACTCGACAAAGAGATTGGAGATGTTCCATGACCAATTGTCGTCGGCGGAGAGGAACCAGCGCGTACCGCCATGGCTGAAGCCGCCGTTTGCAAGAACGTTGTTGCCGCTGCCGTCGATCAAGGCCAGATCGGTGACATCGACCGTTGCCTTGACGGAACCACCGTTCACTGCGAATTTGATCACCGGGCGAAAAAATCCGCCTTGCCGCGAAGGCGCGGGGGACGCGATCCTCGTCTCCTGCGTTTCCCACTCGTTCGAGCGAGCGGTGCGCATGCTCACGTGCCGGCAATCGCTGGAGTACAGGATCCATTTCTCGCAGAGGGCGAACGAGATGATCGCGTCCGGTTCCAAGCTGCGAATCCGCGCGCGCAATGTGTAGTTCGATCCGGAGTCCTTCACGATCTGGTCCAGGAACGTGCCGGTGCCCGGTGACACGCGCACATAGCTTCGGCCCTGCTCCCGCCGGTAGCTGAACAACGCCGGCCGCTTCTCCATTGGCCCATGCCATAGATAGCTGGCCGGAAAGGTGCCGAAGCCCGCCCCCAGCAGCGCACCGGCGGCATCGGACCCGGAGATTCCCGCCGCAAGCGTCCAATGCGCGCGCCTCGCCTGGAGGTCGCCACCGGCCGTTGCGAAACGGCCGGAGACCAGCGCTGCCGTTGCGACGACCGCGACCGTGCCCAGGACCGCCATCAGCACCAAGCCGGGCCGAAGCTGCTTCGACAACGCCGGATGCAGGCGCTTGCCGGCGATGACCCCCACGGCAAGGGCGATGAGGCCAACCGCAGCGCCCAGCAACGCGGTCCGCGATATGGTCGCCGCGACCGCGTACGCGCCTACGGCCAAAGCGGCAATGCCGGCCACTCGCCATGGCCAGGCGCCGCGACGCATGGCGAGAAGTGCGGCAAAGGGCATCGCTGCCGCAAGGAAGCTCTCCAGCTGCGCCCCCGCCGTGCTTGCTGCCGAAAACGCGCCCACGGCCCGATAGTCCCAGCCGAAGTCGAGGAATCCCGCGAACGTCGTCCGTTCCCAGATCACGATCAATCCGGCACCGATCAGGCCAAGCGTCAATCCACGCGCAAGCTGCGCCAGATCGCGCGCGGGGCCTTCACTCCAGTGGCGCACCAGTACCAGCAGCAGCATGGCCCAGAGCACCGCGCGCGCGGGTCGCAAGGCGTTGACATGCCGATGCAGTCCCCAGAACATGTCCGGAGAGAGTTCCTCGAACGGCAGCAGGCCCCGAAAGAGGGCAAGCACGGCGAGCGCCGCTGCCGCCCCCAGCAGCAGTTTCAGTCCTCGCGGATAGCGCGCAGGCGCATCGCGCCGCGGGACCACCGAGAGGGCCGCGATCGTCACCATGACGAAGAGGTCGAATTCGTCGAGGAACAGCCATCCTGTCCATGGGCTCAGGTCGAGTACCGGCAGCAACGCCGGCAGAACGACCAGCCACGCGCCCGGCCACCGCAACAACGCAAGCCCATAGGCTGCCAGGGCGACTGCCAGCCACATCGCCGGGAGTGGATAGCGCAGCAATCCCAGGGTCGCAGCCAGCAGCATCAGCCCGCCCAGCACCGTCAGCGGTCCGAATGCGACCAGCGGGCGTGGACGCGGCAGGTCCGCGAAGGCCTCCTCGGCGATCGCCGGAGAACGTACGGAAACCGAAAGGAAATAACTGACGGCGCGAAACGCCAGATAGCTTCCGGCCATCGCGAACAGCAGATCGGTGGGGTCCGGCCGGCGGCCCGCAAACAGCTTGCCGGCTTCGACCAGCAGGGCCAGCAACGCGGCCGTCAGCACCACGAGAAGGCCGGATCGGCCGACATCCGGCGACCGACCAAGTCGCGCCAGCGCGATCAGTCCGCCTACCGGCGCGTACATCGCGAGCTGAACACCGGCACTCAACAGCGCCCATTGTTCCGAAACGTAATAGTGGTAGTAGAACGGCATCAGCTGGATTTCACCCAGCCTCGCCCAGGCCTCCTGCACGGACGCAACCCTGGCACCGAGAATCCGGGTCGTGGCGAACAACGCCGTCACGTAGACGACCCAGCCCACCCTGAGTGAAACCCGAAGTCCCTGCCAGTTCGCGTACCAGGCGACCAGCCTTGGCATGTGCGCGGCGAACAGGTAGCCAAGCGCAATGCCGAGGGCGCGAGCAATGACGGAGGCCCCCTGGGCTACGCCCGAAACCAGGAACAGCTGGATGAATTCGATTCCCACGCTGAAAGCGAGCGCAACCCTCAACGCGCCTCCAGGCGTCACCCTGGAAGGAGTCCTGCGCCGCCAATACCAGGCGGCACCGAATGCGGCGCCGGCGACGGTTTCGAGACCAGCGCGACCGACGCATGCCGCCACGCCGGAACAGGTCAGGGGCGCCAGCCACAGGCCGATCGCGGGCCCCCTGAAGCGAGCGGCGAGTTCGTCGAGAGAGACGACGAAGTCGAACGGGAACACCATGAGCACGAGGTACGCGAGCACTGCCGCCGCCGCGAGTGCCTGCCCCGCATGGAACCTGTTGGCCATGGACTCGACGACGGCGGTTCGCAACCGGTTCCCGGCAACCACCCATGCCAGAGCACCGACGACGATGCCGACGCCTTCGGCGGCCAGGTCATTGAGCGAAACGGTACGCGGCGGGAAAAAGAGCTGCGCAAACTCAATGCCGATGGCGAGCAACGCAATCGAGGCCAGCACAACGACCGCGCGACCCACCCGGCCGGAACCGCGCGCACCGGCGCAACCCGCCTCCAGGCAAAGGTACGCCAGCGGCATGTACAGAAGGGCGTTGGCGATCCAATCCGCACGGTCGGTAGCGCCGATTCGGATCCATTGCGGCGGCATGAACAAGCCCAGCGCCTGGTCAAGCGGACGGTCGGTGAACGCAAAGGGAATCAGACTTCCGTAGACGACGAACAGCAGATACAGAAGCGCCGCCCAGGCGACAGGCTTCCTGAGTTCCTCGATCGAATTGGCACCCATTCGCTACCGTGCGCCTGCCGGAGAGCAACGCTGAATCATGTCCATTCGTTCGAATTGCATTCGATCCGGTTCGGTATCATGATCCGCCCATCTGAATAGCCTCGACGCAGACGGGTTGCCTTTCCCTGCTCGTAGGTAGTGGCCAGCATGATTTGTCGACTCGCTCCCTGTGTCGTCCTCGCCATCGTATTGACCTTCGCCAACCGGTCGGACGCGGCGGACCCGCGCCTCGAACTATTTGACGGCATCGACGGCGCGACCTGCAAGTACTTCAATGCCGGCGGCGGATTGCCATGGCGCCGCCCGCTGGGGGATTGGCGGGATGCAGCCGGAGAGTCGCATGGAAATCGCCCATTTGTCACCGCGATCATTCCGCAGGGCGACGAGGGGCGCGCTGTCGTTTGGGACGTTACGCCGCTCGTTCGCGATTGGGTCAGCGGGTCGGCCCCGGCGAGCGGCATGGTGTTGGCGGCAATACCGCCTTCCGCCGTGATCGACTTCGCCAGTCGGGAAATGGCGGCCGACTCGATGCGTCCCCGTCTGCTCGTCACGCTCGACGGGGCGGCGCAGCCCATATCGATCCCGCCGACCGCGGACGTGTGGCTCGATTGCTCGACGGTGCGCTCACTCGGCACCCGGGACAGGTTGCGGGTCGGAGATACGCAGCATGCCGCATTGCAATTCGACGTCTCCCGGTTCAAGGGGCGTTCCGTACATCAGGCGGTACTGCAGATGACGACCGCGGGCAAACAACGCTCGGGGTCGGCGGTCGGCATTTACCAGCTCGATCCTCCGCGCGTTGCCGACAGTCCCGGACCCCACCGCGGGCTTGCAGCCTCGTATCCGCGCGACCAGGGCATCGCCGGGAGTCCAGACGTCTGGATGGCGACGGATTTCGAATCCGCGACCTGGCAATCCGCGTGGACCTACGTATCGCCGAACAGCCATGTCGATCGCGTAAGGCGCGACGAAGGGCTTCGCTTCGAGCCGCTGTCCGGCTACGCGCTGCGGGTAGAGGTCGCCCAGGGCGACAATCTTGGCCTGGACATGGGCTTCGATTTCAGGAAGCAGCTGGGATACGAGCCGGAAGAAGTCTACTTTCGCTACTATCTGCGCTTCGGTGACGACTGGGTCCCGACCGTCGACGGCGGCAAGCTTCCCGGAATCTCGGGGACCTACGGAAAATCGGGCTGGGGCGGACGACGCGCCGACGGGACGACGGGCTGGTCGATGCGGGGAGGGTTCAACCGCGCACCGTCGCCGTCGAACCCGCTCTTCGGCCATACCACCGTGAGTACCTATGCGTACCACACGGCGATGGAGGACAAGTACGGCGACCATTGGTCCTGGGTCAAGGACGGGGTCGGGGTGCTCGAACGCAATCGCTGGTACTGCCTCGAGCAACGATTCAAGGTCAACGCCGTCGGCGCCAGCGACGGGATCATGCAGGCCTGGGTCGATGGGGTTCTGGCCCTGGACCAGACCCAGGTCAGCGTGCGCGTCGTCCCGCATATCCGGATCCAACGCGTCTGGATGAACGTCTTTCACGGCGGAACGGCCCCGGCCGACCGCAGCATGCACCTCTACATCGACAATGTCGTCGTTGCACGCAAGCCGATAGGGTGCCGGGCCGACTGAGTTCGGTACCTGGGCCCACCGGCATGGAGAGGTCAGGGACCGGCCCCGCCGGATTTCGAACTCGAGCCCAGGCACCACAGGCGTCCTCCGGGACTCTGGCCCAGGGCAAAGATCGCTATACTTATGCAAATGATCCGGCCTCGATTCTCGTTCAAGACCATGCGCATTGTCTGGCACGTTGCCCTGCTCGCGACGGCCGCGTGCCTGCCGGGCACCGTCGCCGCCCAGAGCGCCGCTGGTACCGTCGACTTCGAAAAGGAGAATGATTACTATGCCGCGCGCGGCTCGAAACGCCTGGAAGTCGTCGAGTCGTATCACCTCGGCCCCTGCCAGAAGCTCTCTCGCGAGCGCGCCTGGCCACGGGCGATGAACGAGTGCAATTTCATCCTGAACATCTTTCCGAATCATCCGTCCGCGCTGCTGGTCGTAGCCCAGATCTGCGAGCAGTGGAAGTCCGGCGTTTGCCAGATCGAAGAGAAGTTCGAGCGCGCCAGAAGCGTCAATCCGACCGCACCGGGCACCTTTGTCGTACAGGGTATCTACCTCAGTCGCACGAAGCAGTACCCGGGCGCGATCCAGAGTTTCGAGAGGGCGCTCGAATTGGATGCGGACCAGGTCAATGCCCATTACAACCTCGCCCTGACCTACATTGAAACGAAGCAATTCGATCTGGCCAATGCGCATGCGCAGCGCGCGTACGCGCTCGGCGCCACCCTTCCCGGACTGCGCAGCCGGCTCAAGCAGGCGGGCCACTGGAATCCGGTGGATCCGATCGCCGTGCGAACCAACAAGAATCCCGCTTCCGGGGCCGCTGCGCCAACACCGTCGAAAAGCGCGACCGGTGGCAAGTAGGTGGCGACGGACTTCCCGTCGCTTGATGCAGATGCGGGCGGTATCCCGGCAAGGGCCGTGACCGCAAGCCCTGCGATGGTCGCGATGGCACCTGCGGTTTCTTCGGACGCCATGGTCAGACTGGTCTCGTCCGAGTCCGCGTTCGCCGAATTGCGCGCGCCGTGGACCGAACTGCTAGTGCGCGCCGAAATCAGTTCGGTGTTCCTCACGCATGAATGGTTCGACGCCGCCTGGCAATGGCGGCGAACCCGTTCCCGACTCCACCTGCTGTGCCTGTTCGACGCGCAGCGGCTTACGGCGGTTCTTCCGTTGGTTGCGCAGACAGCGAAAGTGCGCGGCTTTCCCGTGCGCGAGCTTTCGTTCCTCACGGTCCCGGATACGCAGTGGTGCGATCTCATCGTTTCGGAAACCCAGGCGGCCGATGCGGCCACCTCGCTGGCGTCGGAGTTGCAGCGGCGGCGCGACTGGGATGTGCTGCGCCTCGAGTACCTTTCGGCGCAATCGGTGGCGGGTCGCGAATTCCGGAAGGCGCTGGCCAGATCCGGTTTTTCTACGCGCGCCGCGGAAGGGCCCGGGAATCCCTGCATCGCTCTGGACACGAGCTGGGCGGAGTACTACACAACCCGCAGCCGAAGTCTCAAGAAGGCGAACAATCTGGCGGCCAACCGGCTCAGGCGGGCCGGCACGCTACGCGTCGACTGGCATTCACCGGACGGCGGTACCGCCGAGAACATCGATGGCGTGGTGGACCAGGTCGTTTCGATCTCCGCAAGAAGCTGGAAATCCAGGACCGGCAATTCGCTGGACAACGCCGGCCCGCAGGCATTCATCCGCCGTCTGTCGGCGCTGGCCAACCATCGGCGGTGGCTTTCGGTCTGGTACCTTTATCTGGACGACAGGCCCGTCGCGATGGAGTACCAGCTCATTGCCGGCGGCGACGTGTTCGGTCTGCGCTCCGATTTCGATCCCACGCTGGAGGATCTGTCCCCGGGCGCCTTTCTCAACCGCCACATGACCGAGCAGCTATTCGGCCGCGGTCTGCACCGCTATTACATGGGACCCGGAAACAATGCGTACAAGTATCGCTGGGCCGACCGGGTCGAACCGGTCACTGAATTGACCGCCTACGGTCGAACATTGACGGGCCGCGTGCTGGCACTGTGGGAAATCGCGTTGAAGCCGCATCTGGTCCGTATGCGCTCGCGCTTGCAGCGGCGCGGAAGTCGCCCCATCGAGGCCGCAGATGATTGAACATCGCCCGGTTCTTCCGGCAATGGCCAGAGGCGGCGCCAAGGCGCTTTTGTCTTCGACTCCGTTTGGGCTCACCGCGTTTCCGGGCAGACCGGGCGCCTCGCTGAGATGAGCGGCATCTGCGGATGGTTTGGCGTTCCCGACGCCGACGCAAACCCCGCCGCGTCGATCGATGCGATGCGGTCGCGAATCACGTGGAACGGAGAGCCCGGCTTGGCGCGTCTTGTAGGCGACAGATTCGCGCTCGCCGCGGTCGGGGCACCGGAAACCATCGGCGTCTTCGAGCATGGCCCACTCGCCATCGCCTTTCACGGGCATGGCGTCTGGCGGGACCGTGGCGACCGGGGCGTCGCGGTTCAGGAACTTTGCGGCCTCATCGCGAACGGGTACCGCGAGCGCGGGCCCGAGACATTGGCCATGATCGGCGGCGATTTCGCGCTGGCGATCGTCGATCGGGAGAAGTGCCAGACGCTGCTGGCGATCGACCGCATGGGAGTACGCAATCTCGTCTATCGCCATGTGCCTGGGCTGCTGACCTTCGCCGCGAACCTGGACGCGCTTCAAGGTCTGCCGGGTGCAGAGCGAGTCGTGGACCCCCAGGCGATCTACAACTACGCCTACTTCCACATGGTCCCGGGCCCGGACACGATATATGGCGGCATCCGCCGCTTGCTGCCTGGCACTTGCGTATTGGCGCGCGAACGCGATGTCGAGGCCCGCGCCTATTGGCAGATGCATTTCGACGAAACACCGAAGGCCGACTCGCCGGAACTCAGGCGCGAATTCCAGTCGGCGTTGCGCACTGGCGTCGGCCAGTTCACGCTTGCGGATCGCACCGGTACGTTCCTCAGCGGGGGAACCGACAGCTCCACGATCACCGGGGTGCTCGCCGAACTGTCGGGCACGCCGGTCCCCACCTACTCGATCGGCTTCGACGCCAGCGGATACGACGAAATGGAGTACGCACGGACCGCCGCGCGCCATTTCGCGACCAAGCACCGCGAGTATTACGTGACGCCGGAGGACGTTCTCACCGCGCTTCCGCTGCTGGCGTCCGAATACGATCAGCCGTTCGGCAACTCCTCGGCGGTGCCCGCCTATTACTGCGCGCGTCTCGCTCGCGAGGCCGGAATCGCGCGCATGCTCGCCGGCGATGGCGGCGACGAACTCTTCGCCGGCAACTCGCGTTATGCCCGCCAGTACCAGTTTTCGCTGTACGACAAGGTGCCGTCGGTGCTGCGCACCGGCCTGCTCGAGCCCGTCCTGGGCACCAGGCTGGCGGGACAGCTGCCGCTGCTGCGCAAGGCAAAAAGCTATGTCGAGCAGGCACGCATGCCGATGCCCGCCCGATACGAGACCTACAACCTGCTGGAGCGTTTCGGTCCGGCAAACGTGTTCGATCCGGATTTTCTCCAGGGCGTCGACACGCAACGGCCGCTCGCCATGATGTCCGAGGTCTACCGCGGGGCACAGGCCGCAAGCCTCGTCAATCGCCTGCTCGCGATCGACCTCAAGTTCACTCTCGCCGACAACGATCTGCCCAAGGTCACGCGGATGTGCGATCGCGCCGGCGTCGATGTGGCATTTCCCCTGCTCCACGATACGATTGTCGGCTTCTCGGCGACCCTCCCCCCGCGGCTCAAATTGCGCGGCACCCGGTTGCGCTATTTCTTCAAGGAGGCGCTGCGCGGGTTTCTGCCGGACGCGATCATCACCAAGCAGAAGCATGGCTTCGGCCTGCCGGCGGGGCCATGGCTGGCCACGCATCCGCCGCTGCGCGCGCTGTCGCGGGACGCTCTCGCCAGCCTGAACGAACGCCGCATATTCAGGCGCGAATTTCTCGATGGACTGGTCGATACCCGGCTGCACGAGCATGCCGGTTATTACGGGACCATGGTCTGGGTGCTCATGATGCTCGAATTGTGGTTTCAGCATCACGTGGATCGCCGCTAGTCCCGGGCCCCGCCCCGCATGTCGGCATGGCCTACGACCCGGCCGCCGACTGCCGCTCCGCCGACGTCATCCTGCGGGCACGGACAATGAAGGAGTGCGAAGCAAGGGCTCCAAGCAGCGGCACGTACTTGAGAAGCCACATGCACGGGCGTGTCTCGATCAGGCGCTGCAACCATTGGGCCCGGGCAGGCAGGACCGGCATCCAGTGCAACTCGACGTCGACGAAACCATGCCGCCTGCAGAGTTCGATTACGCGGCGCGGAGATTCGTAGCGCAGGTGCCGGCGGCGCCCCAGAATCCGGCGACGCGCTGCACCGTACAGATGGATGACGCACGCCCGATTGAGACCGTCGATCCATACTTGCCCGCCGGGTGCGAGCACCCGCGCGATCTCAGCGACGGCCGGCTCGCTGGATTCGAGTGCCTGGGTGACGCCAAAACAGAGAACACCGTCGAACGTCGTTGCCCGGAAAGGCATGTTGCGAACATCGGCAATCGCGAACGACACGCCGGCAATGCCGCGCGCCATCGCCTTGCGGATGGTCGGCACCGAATAATCGACACCAACGACTTGATGGCGATTCCCCGACAGGATCCGCGAGTACGTCCCCGCCCCGCATCCCGCATCCAGCCACCGCTGTTCCGGTTTGCTCGATTTCCAGAGGCGCAGAAAACGGCGCAGGCGTGTATCGAGTCCCGTCTTCGTCCAGCCGGCGATACCTGCATCGTCGTCGCTGTAGTCGGCGAACTCCTCGAACCTGGCTCGCCATTGATCCTCGAACCCGGGGTCCAAGCACCCTTCTCCATTAGTCGAACCAGGTGAAACTTATCACGCCTGCGTTCGCAGCCCCGGCTGATCCGGCGTTTTCGCCGCCCTTGCCATGGGATTGACGTCGGCTATCTGCTTGTCCACGACAACCTTGGTCAAGACCAGGACGACGACGAGAATATAAGGATAGTCCCAATACGCCAGCCCCAGAAAGCTTCCTCCGACCCAGAAACCGACCAGTGCGGCTTGAATCATCCCCGCCAGATCGCGCGCCCACGTCAACTCTTTTCGAGATCGACACTCCGCGATGATCCTGGACCCGGTGCGCCAACTGAACACCCAAAACATCAGGAACAATCCAAGTCCGACGAAGCCATGTTCGGCCAACACCTGGAACCAGATGCTGTGCGGATCGAGCACCCGCTCGTCCGGCGCGTACCGCTCGTAGGCTCCCGGTTGGAAGACGTCAAAGCCACCGCCTCCGATCGGCCTGTCTCGCGCGAGATTGAACGCGAAGATCCAGGCACCGAGCCGACCTTGCGCCGAGCGGTCTTCCTGGTACTCCTCGATCGTGCCCATTTTCGCGTGCCACGTATCCGGCATGTAGGAGACAAACGTCGCGACAACGACGGCAAGCACGACGCCGAGCACGAGTTTCTTGCGACTCTTGAGCCAAAGAAACGCCCCCATCGCCGTGAGCGCGAGAAGCCCGCCGCGCGAATAGGAGCCGAGAACCGAGATTATGACCAGGACCATGCAAATCGTCGCGACGTGCCTCAGCCATCGTCTTTCGGTCTGGAGCTGCAGCCAGCGCATGAGCGGAAGCGTGACGACGAGCGCGAGGGCGATCTCGGTATTACCGGCGATGAAACCGCCGTCCGGACCCAGCACCATGCCTCCACCTCCACGCGATATCGTATACACCCCTCCCTTGATTCCGAAATAGGCAATAGAAAGCGTTGCCACCAATACGAGCGCGCGAATCCGCGCTTCCGATTGCATGACAATGATCGTCAGGAAAATGAACAACTGGATCTTGATCACCTTTTCCCACTTCGGCCAGGCGATCTCGGGATACAGACTGAATATCGCCGTGGTGGTGGTCATCCACGCTACCAGGAACAACAGGGCGACAACGGGCGGATGGAGTGGCAGCCTCTTGGGCTCCTTGGAGAAGAATATTCCCAGCACCGTGGTTATCGCGATGATCATCGCGAATGGAAAGCTGTACGCAAATCCCCACGTCATCTTGTGAGGATTCATCAGACCAACCCAGGTCCAGAGCAATATTCCCCAGTGCGGACGAACCAGCACCGCGGGGAGCAATCCCAGGATGAACGCCGTGAGGACGATGTCTCGCAGTGCAGCCACTATTTGAGCGCCTGTTGGAAATTCAGCAGTCGATTCTCGCCAAACGCGCGCAGCCAATTCGCGGGTGACTCGCGGTAGCCTTTGGGAGCCTCGAATTAGACCTCGCTGGCAGATTGCAGGTCAAGAGCCGCACGTCGTGACGGCCCGCCCTTTGCAATACGCCTTGATCGACGGACGCGGGGCGAAACCGTCTGCTCCAGACCTGAACCGGATGCGCATCATCGAGAGGCCGCACATGGCTTACAATTCTCCTCAGTGGCGCGACAATCGCGCAAGGCGTGCGCGAACGGAACCCGGTGCACAATGTCTGTCCGCGCCTGTTCCGCCGCCCCTTGCCGGGGCGTAACCTGCCACCGCTCGAAGACGACTCGTGAAGCGAGGAAGTCTGCCTCAACCGGCCAGACCGAACCAGCTCGATGTGCACGCGCGCAAACCAGACAATGAACAGGCGAATGTTGCAGCAGGCTCAAGCAGGAACCCCGACCGGAAAGCCATCGAGACTTCCCGCCGATGGCGGCCAGCGATGACCCAGGAACATCCGCAGTTCGTCGCGCACCTGATCGACGACTGGAGCCTTCTCGAGTCGATGAAAGGAGACTGGGACGCGCTCGCTGGAGCCGCAATCGAAGCAAGCCCGTCATCCGAGTCGTGGATGTTGCTTCCCGCGCTTCGCCACCTGAACGATGGCGGCGAGGCAAACGTGAAGGTACTCCTGATCCATGCGAACGATGCCGACGCGCCGGATGGACGGGGCATGTTGTGCGGCTTGTTTCCCCTGGTGATATTTCCCTCCTATTCCAGAATCCCGATTCGAACGATCCGTATCTGGGACCACGTCTACTCGCTCTTTCCTGCTCCACTGTTGCGGGCAGGATCGGCGCACGACTGCATCCGGTGCTACTTTTCCTGGGCCACGGCCGAGCGGCTTTTTCCCTCGCTGCTGGAGTTCCCGAATCTCCGCGCGGACAGCGAATTCTTTCGTGTCTTGACTGACGTACTCTGGGAGGATGGCGTTCCGACTTCATTCGTCGGCGCGTTCTCTCGTGCGATGTTCAGGCCTCGCCAGGATGCGCAGCGCTACCTGGATCAGGTCAGCACCCCCAAGCATCGCCATGAAATGCGCCGTCAGGAGCGCAGACTTTCCGAGCTCGGCGATGTCAGATACGACCAGTTTTCGGCTGATTCCGATCTATCGGCTTGGCTCGAAGAATTCATCGCTCTTGAAAAAAGCGGATGGAAAGGAGAGCGCAAGACGGCATTCGGCTCCAGGCAGAGTCATCGCGACTATCTCTTCGAGACAACGAAAGCTGCGGCGGCTCGCGGCCAGCTCATGATGCTGGCACTACGTCTTGATGGCAAACCCATAGCGATGAAGCTGAATTTTCTCGTGAACGGCGGCGGTTACGCCTTCAAGATCGCCTTTGACGAGAAGTATTCCAGGTATTCGCCTGGAATGCTCCTCGAGCTGGAGAATATTCGCCGATTGCACGACAACCACTGCATCGGCTGGATGGACTCGCTGGCCGCCGCGAATCACCAACTCAAGAATCGGGTGTGGCTCGACCGCACCGCGATCGTGACGTTTCTGGTTGCGCCGGGCGGCGCGTTAAGCGCGTTGCTTCTTGCCGTGTTGCCGCTGATGAGATGGCTCAAGCGCCGGATCCACATCCGCCGCTGAGCGCCCATGCGCCAGGGCCGGATGGGAAGTCCTGGTCAGGTCGGATTGGCCTGACCATGAACACATGCATGGTATATTTTTTGCTTTGATGAATCGTCCTGGCCAATGCAGGTCCGGCAAGAAAACAGGAAGGGATCAAGTACCGGGGACGCGGCACGCCAGTCGTCCCGCGCCTGATGTCGAGTCCCGGGGATGCCGGAATCCTTTCGGCTGGAGGAGTTCCTGGCGGCGCATGGTAGACCACAAATTGCATTGGGACCGTGCACGTCGCGAAACCTCTCCGTTGCACCTGCTGCGCTACCGTACCCGACTATACTGCAGCCTCGGCATTCGGTGCATTGTGCGATTTCCGCCTGCGCAGACCCGCGCGGATCGCGGGCTGCAACATGGGGTGCGTGTGTCATCGCCCCGCCGAATTGCACCGCCGCGAGCTGATCTTCCTTCAATCAACCGGAAGGCGTGTTTGAAATGACCTATTTGCAGGAGCTCGCCGAAAACCGGCATCTGATGCTGAGCTTTGCCAAACGGGACATCCGGGCGAAGTACAAGCAAACCGTTTTCGGAGTGGCGTGGGCCGTTATCCAGCCACTCTCTCTGATGGTGGTGTTTACCTTTGTTTTTTCGTTGTTCGCGCGCATACCGAGCGACGGCATGCCCTATCCGATTTTCTCCTACAGCGCTCTCATATTCTGGATTTGCTTCGCCTCCTGCCTCTCGCAGGGCACGATTGCAATGACCGCGAACGCGAATCTGGTGCGGAAGATCTACTTCCCCCGTGAAACGCTGCTGCTTGCGGTCATTATCTCGTCGCTGGTCGATCTCGCAATTGCCGCGGTGATTCTGGTCGGAATGTTCATCTTCTACGGCATCGGACTCTCCTGGACCGCACTCTGGGTCTTTCCCCTTCTGTTGCTGCAGCTACTGGTCGTGTTGACCGTGATCCTGGTCACATCCGCGATACACGTCTACTTTCGCGACATCGGCCACGCGATCCCGCTTCTGCTGCAACTGTGGATGTATGCCACCCCGATCGCCTATCCTTTGAGCAGCGTTCCGGATTGGCTCAGGCCGATATACAGCCTGAACCCGATGGTTGGAATCATTGACGGATACCGGCGCGCCCTGTTGCATGGAGCCCAACCGGATCTTGTATCCCTCGGAGTGGCGTTCGTGGCCGTCCTGATTTTCCTGAGTGGCGCCTATATGCTCTTCAAGCGAGCCGAGCGCACTTTTGCCGACGTGATCTGAGAACTCACCTGATGCCAGAAATTGCCATTCGATTCGACGGGGTATCGAAAAGCTACCAATTGCGGCGCGGCATTCGAGGCGCGATTGCCCGCATGATTCGTCGTCCCAATCCCGCAAGGCCGGAGCCTGACAACCTGTTTTGGGCCCTGAAGGACGTCAATTTCGAGATCGAGCGCGGTGAAACGGTAGGCCTCATCGGTCCCAACGGCGCCGGGAAAAGCACGATCCTCAAGATCCTCGCACGCGTTACGGTGCCTACCAAAGGAACTTTTGCCGTCCGCGGCAAGCTCGGCGCCTTGATCGAGGTCGGTGCGGGTTTTCATCCCGACCTTACCGGCCGGGAAAACGTCTACCTCAATGGCGCGATCATAGGCATGCGAAAGCGCGAGATCGATTCGAAGTTCGATCAAATCGTCGCGTTCTCGGAGGTCGAGAAATTCCTTGATACGCCGCTGAAATTCTATTCGACCGGCATGATGGTGAGGCTCGGATTTTCCGTGGCCGCTCACATCAATCCCGACGTATTGCTTGTCGATGAGGTGCTTGCCGTTGGAGATACCGCCTTTCAGGCCAAGTGCCTCAACAAGATCGCGGAACTGAAGGAGCAGGAGAAGACGATCGTGCTCGTCTCGCATACGATGCCCAGCATCCTGCAGCATTCGTCGCGCGTGCTCTGGATAGATCATGGCACGGTGCAGGCCTATGGCGATCCGGATGAAACGGTCGAACGCTATCTGCGCACCGTTCATACCCACAGCGCGAGCGCCACGTTGCAGGCTCAACCCGCCAGTTCGGACAGCCCCATCCACATCACCAGCGTTGCGGTTCGCAATGCCGAAGGGAAATCCCATGGAGAGCTGAAGTATGGTCAGCCGGCATCCGTGGAAATCGCCTATACGGTGACCAGTCCCATAGACGACCCCGTGCTGTCGGTGACGTTTCAGGATGCACGAGATTTTCCGTTGGGCGGGCTGACGTCCCGGTTGGACGGTCTCCGTCTCGATGGCACGCCGGGCACCCACGCGGTTCGGCTCGAATTGTCGCCAGTGCTGTTCACTCGCGGCAGCTACGGGCTGACGGTAGCCATACAGGACCGCAACATTCAGCGCTATCTCGACATGCGCCCGCGGGCCGTGACTTTCATGGTGGACGGGCCGAGCGTCGCAACCCGGGTAGTGAGCGGGCACTTCATCTTTCCGCACAGATGGGAGAGCGTTCAGCTCCGGCCGGAAGGAGCGGAGCATGCCACCTTTCCATGAACGAAATCGCCGCTCGCACGGCGGTCCCGGGGGCCGACTCTCTCGCAACTGCGTCGAGTGCCGCGCGAATGCTGCGGGTATGCTTTGTTTCCGCGGACTATCCGACGGTATCGCATGGCGGAATAGGCGGCATAGGCGCTCACTCCTACGCGCTCGCGCATGCCCTGGCGGCACTGGGCCACGACATCTCCGTGATCGCCGAAGCCGCCGGCCCACCGGGGCGGATGTCCGACGGCCCCATACAGGTGCACGCCGTCTCCAGAGGTTCACGCCGCCAGTGGAAGTTGGGCCGTTTCGTGCCGATACCATGGATTCGCTGGTCATTTGCCGTCGACCGGGCGCTTCGCCATCTGCACGCCCAGACGCCGCTCGACGTGGTTGTGTTTCCGGACGCGTATGGTGAGGGTTTCCGCTTCGCACTATCCCCTTTCGTACCGTTCGTCGTTCGATTCGGAGGACCAGCCAGTGTCGTGCAGCGTTGGGACGGTCGGCTACTCAATCCCATTCGCGCGCGGATCGAGACCTGGCTCGAGCGCACGCCGTCTTCCCGTGCGCCCATTCTGATGTGCGCGAGCCGGGCGTTCGCCGATCAGATGGCGGGCGACTGGTCGCTCGACGCGTCCCGCTTCCGCATCGTCCGCAATCCGCTGAACCTGGAACGATTCCGCCCTGCGGCGCCGGATTTTCGTCGAACGGGCCGGCGCGTGCTTTTCGTCGGCCACCTTCAGCCGCTCAAGGGTCTGCACGAACTTGTGGCCGCCGTGCCGACAGTTGCGCGCAGGCACCCCGACGTCGAGTTCCAGCTCGTGGGGAACGACACCCGAACGGGTCCCGATCGAACATCGCTGAAACTCGCCCTGACACAGACCCTGCGCGACCAGGGCACGCTGGAGCGGGTGCATTTCCTCGATCCGCTGCCGCAGCCTGACCTGGTACCCCTCTATCGGAGTTGCACGGTATTCGTGCTGCCTTCGCACCACGACGTGTATCCAAATGCCGTGCTGGAGGCGATGGGGTGCGGCCGTCCCTGCGTCGTCACGAGCACCGCGGGCGTGGCCGAACTCGTATCCCGGAGCAACTGCGGGATCGTGGTTCCGCCCGGCAACGCCGATGCCCTGGCCGCCGCAATATCGGAGTTGCTCGCCATGCCGGAGGCGACGCGCGAGGAAATGGGAGCGCGGGGCCGCCGCATCGTCGAACAGGTCTGCGCAATGCCGGTCATTGCCGCTCAGGCAGTCGACGTCTATCGCGAGGCGATCGAGCAGTACCGTTCGCGGGGGCGTTCTCGAGTCGGAGCCAACACATGAATGCACCGGCAACGCCAGCCGAGGTCGCCAGACTCGACGTGATCCTGCCGGCGTACAACGGCAGTCAGGTCATACGCAAGGCGCTGGAAAGCGCGCTGGCGCAGGATGTCCCTTTGCGGGTGATCGTCGTCGATGACGGCTCGACCGACGACTCGGCGGCCATCGCGCAGTCGTACGGATCGGCCGTGACGGTCATTTCGCAGCCGAATCGCGGCGTTTCCGGCGCGCGGAACACCGGACTCGCGGCCGCGACCGCGCCTTACGTGGCGTTGCTGGACCAGGATGACATCTGGCAGCCCGGGAAGCTGTCTCGCCAGCTCGAGTTGATCGAGGCCCATCCGGACGTCGGCATCGTATTCACCGACATGTGCCTGCTTGAGCGCGATGGTCACGTCGTCGAGGATGGCTTCCTGCTCAGCACCGAGGCGTACGCGGCCCTGGAAAAACATCCACTTGGCAACAACGCACATCTGCTTTCGCAGGCGCTGGGGGAAGCCGTCGTGCGTTTCAATTTCATCTCACCGTCGACCGCTCTCGTCCGGCGGCGCGCGCTTCAGGAAATAGGTGGTTTCGACGAGGCTTTTCGCTACTGTGACGATGCGGATTGCTGGATGCGCCTGCTGCGCCGCTGGCGGGGGATCGCCATCGAAGAGAACCTGGTTCTCTCGCTGGTGTGGGACGGCAATGCATCACGAAAGTGGGACAAGCTGATCCTGGAACGTCTGCGCATGGGCGAGAAGGCAGCGAGTCACCCGGAAATCTTTCCGCCGGGCACCGCGGAGTATTTCCGCAAGGAACGCCCGGTGTCGAACTATCGTCTCGGCGTCCTTGCGTTCAATGCCGGCGACGTGCAGGCGGCCCGTCGCCTTTTCGCACAGAGCATGCGCGATCAATGGAGGTTTTCTTCTGCACTGGCCTACGCAGCGACCGCACTTCCCGCCCCGCTGCGAAACCTGCTGTTGCGCGTCAAGCGGGCGACGGGCGTCCGATTTTCGACGCGAATCACATGACACGCGAACGGCGGATCGCGGGGCAGTCGGAGTTTCACCTGCGCACAGGTGCGGCGCCTGATGGATGCCGCCTGCCGTCCATCGACCCGAACGCCGGTTACTAGACCCGCATCCCAACGTGGTTTTCAGCTCGCCGGTCTTCCTGTTCCTGTTTCTGCCGATCACCCTCGGCGTGTACTACCTGTTGCCGGCGCGGACCCGCAACATGTGGCTGCTGGCGACAAGCCTCGTCTTCTACGGCTGGGGCGAACCCAAGTTTCTGGTGGTGATGCTCGCATCGATCGTGATCAACTTCCTGCTCGCGCTGTGGATCGATCGATTCGAGAATCGCCGCGATGCCAGGTTCGCCGTCGCGCTTGCCGTCGTCGTCAACATCGGCCTGCTGGTCGCTTTCAAATACACCAATTTCATCGTGGACGGCGTCAACATCGCGTTCGGCGGTCTGGGCATGACCCCTATCGCCATTCCGACGATCGCCCTTCCGATCGGAATCTCCTTTTTCACCTTCCACGCATTGTCGTACGTGATCGACGTTTATCGCCGCGACGCGCCGGCGCTCCGCAATCCATTCGACATGGGACTTTACATTTCGCTGTTCTCCCAGCTCGTCGCGGGTCCGATCATCCGCTACCATGACATCGCGCCGCAACTGCACGGCCGCAAGGAGACGCGATCGATGTTCGCGCGCGGAGTCGAGCGCTTCATCATCGGTTTGGGAAAGAAGGTCCTCATTGCCAACACGCTGGCCGTTCCCGCTGACCTGATCTTCAGCCTGCCACCCGATCAGCTCTCGGCGCCGGTCGCCTGGTTCGGCGTGCTGTGTTACACGCTGCAGATCTATTTCGACTTCTCCGGTTATTCCGACATGGCGATCGGACTGGGTCTCATGTTCGGCTTCCGCTTTCTCGAGAATTTCAATTACCCCTACATCTCTCGCAGCATCACCGAATTCTGGCGCCGCTGGCATATTTCTCTATCCAACTGGTTTCGCGACTATCTCTATATTCCAATGGGTGGAAACCGGGTGCCCCTGCCGCGGGTCTACCTCAACCTGGTCACCACGTTTTTCCTGTGCGGGCTGTGGCACGGCGCGAGCATCAATTTCGTCCTCTGGGGTGTTTACCATGGTTCGTTCCTGGTGCTCGAGCGCATGGGCATCACGCGCTGGATGTCCGCCACGTGGGCCGCGCCGCTGCGCCACGTCTACGTGATGCTGGTGGTGATGGTCAGCTGGGTTTTCTTTCGCGCCGAAACGCTGCCGGAGGCGTCGATCATGCTGAAGGCCATGTCCGGCATGGGACACGCCGCGGCTTCGGAGTCGCTTGCGCTGTACGTCGACCCCGAGCGATTGCTGGCACTTGCGGTCGGCATCGTCGGATCGACGCCGATCCTGCCGACCGTCAAGGACTGGATTGCGCGTTCGAACAACCCTGCGGTCACCTACGGTGCGGCGGTCGTCGAGTTGGCGGCGTTGCCATCGATTCTTGTTGCTTCGGCAATGCTGCTTGCCGCGGGCACCTACAACCCATTCATTTACTTTCGCTTCTGATCGATGGAAGGTTCCACGACTCGCCGTCTGGTTGAAGGCACGCTGATTGCGGTGTTCCTGGTGATCGTCGTCCTGCCGTTCGCCGGCAAGTTGCTGCCGACCGAAGGGGCGTTCGCGCTGACCGAGAACAGGCGCCCGGCGCCTTTTCCCACGATATCGCTGGGCCGCGCGGGCTGGGGATGGTCGATCGTCAGTTTTCCGCGGCGATTCGAGCGTTACTGGAACGACTCGTTTGCGTTTCGCTGGTACCTGATCCGCGCCCACAGCCTTGCCAAGCTGGCGCTTGGTGTATCGCCTTCGCCAAAGGCGCTGGTCGGGCAGAACGGGTACCTGTTCTACGCCGGTGAGCAATCGGTCGACTACTTTCGCGGAACCAGGCCGTTCACGACGCCTGAACTGGAGCGTTGGCGAGACGACCTCGAGAGTCGACGCGCCTGGCTGGCGGAAAGGGGCATTCGGTACCTGGTCGTGGTCGCCCCGAACAAGGAGACGATTTACGGTGAGTTCATGCCGCCCTCGCTGCGAAAGGTCCGCTCCGACAGCCGCCTCGACCAGCTGCTGGAGTACCTCAAGGTCAATTCAGCAATCGATGTCGTCGATTTGCGCGGGGCACTGATCGCCGCCAAGGCGCGTCAGCGCGTCTATCACACCACCGATACGCACTGGAACGACGCTGGCGCGATGATCGCTGCTCATGAAATTCTCACCTACCTCAAGACCTGGTATCCCGAGACTGACGCATCGGCTCCGTCCGGGAAGCTGCGCGCGAGCACTGCGAGTGGAGGCGACCTCGCGCGCATCCTGGCGCTCGAGGATCGCTTTCCCGAAGAGCGCTTCGACTGGGTGCCGGCGCTGCCGGCCAAAGTGCGCGAAGTATCCGATGCGTCGGCGGGATCAAGCGGCGCCTCGGTCCTGGCATGCGTGGATTGCGCCGGACCGAGGGTCGTCATCAATCACGACTCGTTCAACGAGAACCTTGCCCCATTCCTCGCCGAGCGTTTCCGGCGAACCGTGCTGGTGGAGGGAAGCAGGCTCGACCGCGCGCTCATCGAACGCGAGAAGCCCGACGTCGTGATCCAGGAATTCGTTGAACGGGCGTTGATGTGCCCCGACCTGCGGGGCTGCTGACGGATTCTGGCCAAGCCCCCCACGAAACTTCCGGAACCAGCCGCCCGCCAGCCCCGAATTCGGGCATTGACGGTGTACGCCGAACCTTCGCAGCCAGCGGCGCGCCGCCCTACTGATCGAGTGTCAGCGTCCTGACCGGCTGATTCATGGGCGATGGCAACAAGTGCCCCCCGACATTGCCTTCGACGGCCACCGGTCCGTCGCGTGTAATTCCGATGTCCCAGCTGATCAGAGGTTGCGGACGGAAAATGGACGCCATGCGCAGCGCCAATTTTGTCGCCTCACCCCAGTGGGGGATATGAAAGCCGACAACGTCCCGTCCGGTGACGGGATGCTGGCGCAGGAGTTCCAATCGGTCGCTGCCGGCGGGCTTGGAGAACGCGTCAAGAATGCGCCCGGACTCCGGATCCACGCTGCACCACAGGTTTCCGGTCGCGCCCTTCTCGAAGTTGTCTATCAGTGAATTGCCGCTGACCACCCGGAGCACCGTGCCCAGCAATTGAACGTTTCCGATGCGATCGGCGCGGGTGAACAGGCGGCAGGTGCAAAGTGCCTGCGACCCGGTCAGTTCCGCCAGTTCAGGGTGGGCGCTGAGCCTTTCCTGAATGATCGTCTTGTGGCTGCCTTGCGGCAGCTTCAGCGAGTGATGCGCATACCCTCCGGTAAACAGGTTCAGCTCCCGCCCTCCACAAAGGTAATCGTAGAGCGCTTCGTCGCTTCGACGACAGCCGTGATGATCGACGAATTCATTGGCCTCCCGGCGAAAGGCGTTGACTCCCTTTCCCAGGAGTCCAAGTGCCGGCTTGATCACGAAATCCTGCGGCAGGGTTTGCATGAACGCGCACCACTCGGCCGGGGAACTCAACATTCGCCCATCCGGGGCCCATCCCTCAGGCAGATCGAACACCGCAAGCAGGCGTGGTATCGGAATTCCGGCCGCCATGCACAGCGAATAGAAGACCGTCTTGTCCGAGGTCAGGCACAAGTAGGCGCCGAGCAGATACCTTTCATCGAAGGCGAACATCTCCTCCCTCGACATGTAGAACCCCAGTGCCTCGTCCGTGATTCTCGGGTTCAGAAGATCGTAGAAATGCATCTCGAACGGTGAAAACCGGCGCTTGCGATACAAGTGCAGGAAACGCCTGGCCACGACCGAAAACCCCAGGTCGTACCGGCTCGACGCGTCCCTGATCGCGTTGAACGCGTAGACCGCGTTTTTGAGTTTTCTGGCGCCTAGCATCAGCGTTCCATCCGAGGTCAACTCCGGAAATTAGACGAAGTGCGGGAAACGTTGGTGCCGGCCGACCTGATGCGCAATCAAACCCGACGCCACGGTGGCGCCCGTCCGCTTGATGCGCCCATGAGAACCGATGGTCTATTCCATCCGGATGCAAGCCGCGCCATCGTGCGGCACGCGTTCCGGGTGCGTCAGTCTAGCAAGCCGGCGGACGCCTCGGGAGTCCCTGTACTCGAGACGAGACTGAACCGCAGAACAGCTGTTGCGGACGCCACAAATGAAACGGGTCCGAGCCTGCGCTCGAACCCGTTGGGCTTCCATTACCGCCGGGAGGCGGTACTGCATTGACCTCTAGCCGATCGACTTCCGCCGAATGAAGCCGAGCGCGAACAACGCCAGCCCGATCAGCGCCAGGCTGCCGGGTTCCGGAACCTGGTTGACAGCCCTCACGATCGCATAGAGTCCGGCCTTGTTGCTCTGGTTTTCGGTCGTCAGGAAATTGTTGGATATCGTGGTGCCGCCGTCCTGCGAGAACCCGAGGATGTCCAGCGTGTACAACACACCGTTGACAAGGAAGTTCTGCGACGAGGCATTGGACGTGATGGTGACCCTGTCCGCACAGCCGTTGATGTTGATGCCGGTACCATTGGCGGGACCATACGGGCACGTGCCGGAGTACGGCCCAGGAGGAACGCCGCCGTTCGGCGTTTCGTCATGCGTGAAATCGAACACGAAATTGAGCAGGCCCAGATCGACCGGAGGATTGACGCCATCGTCGATGACGATCTTGGCGGTAACCTTGAGTTCAACCGCCGTCAGCCACTGCGGCTGAAAGACCGGAAAATTCAGGTGATCGAAAATGCCGAGTTCTTTGGTCGCCGACGAGCCGGGCACAGGCACAGTGAACACCACCGTGCCGCCACCCGAGGGCGTGAAGTCATAACCACTCTGCAGGCCAGGAGGCGAGAACGGGTCGCCCCAGCGGAGTTCGCTCGTTCCCGGCGAGGCGACGTTGTTGGTCGTGATACCTCCAACACCACCCGATGGAATGGGCTGCGGGTTCTGCCAGGTTCCGCTGATCATGGAAAATGTCAGCGTCGGGTCGGCCAATGCCGGGGCACAGGTCAACGCAAAGGCGCATGCGGCAATAACTGAACGTAGTTTCATGGTGCTCTCCCGAAAGAAATGTCTACCCGCTACCTAATAAGCAATTTGCGCACCATTCAACATTTACATTAATAAACAATGACTTAGCTTTCAGCCGTAAAGGCTGCTGTAAAAAATCTCGACACGATCGATGGGTCCGAGCGCACAGGCACAGCGGGCCGGTTCCAGGCGCGTCTTGCGCACCCGGGCCGCCACTAGAGATCCAGATCGGGCCGCAGTTCCACCTTCACGAGTTCCGACTCGGGATCCCGGTAGCGGCGGCGAAGGCGTCGCAATCGACCCCGAAACAATGCCCGATCGAGATAGCGCAGCGCGTTGTTCCAGTCCTGAATGCGCAGACCCTTCTTCAGCTCCCGTTCCACTTCGACATCGCCTTTCTCGTGCGCGGCCGTCAGCATGCCTACGGCGTACTCGACCTCGGAATGCGCCGCCATGCCGCGAATCCGCCGCAGGTCGTCCAGAGGCGGGAAAGGCCCGCTGACGCCGCAAAGCCGCAAGGCCGTCATCGTGCGCAGGCACTTGGCGCATGCGCCGCAGTTCTCGTTGGGATCTTCCCAACAGACCCGAAGGTTCGCAAGAATGTCCGGGCGCTCTGCGACCACCCTCGTCTTTTCGAGACGAGTAACCGAGGCATCATCGTGAATGATCTCGGTGACACCATTGGAAAACCGGTGATCCAGCACCGGATGCGAGCCCTCCGGAAGCGCATTGGCCGCGGAATGGCTGGACGCGATGTAGCAGCGCCGCAGCCCCAGCAGCAACGCAATCGAAGCCAAGCGTCGCGCCGAACACGAAAGTACGGCTGACACCATGTTCGAACGCGAATCGGCTGTGGTTCGTATCGACTGGCACCAGTTCCTTGCCGAGCAGCCGGGAGAAGCGGCCATTTCTTTCCAGATTGTGGGCAGCCTCGGTCTCGGACAATGTATGGTCGAAGCCGAATGCAATGATCAGCGCATCCACTTCGTCCTGATGGGCAATCAGGCTGTAGGACGAGTCCACGCCACCGGCATAGAAGAGACCCACGCCGCCATTCGTCGCCGGTACGGGTTCGTACAAGGTGGCTTGCAACGGCACCTTCTTCAATGCCGCGTTCCAGCTCATCCAGATTCGCTGAATTCCATCGAGGTTGGCCGCCAGCCGCGAGGAAACCGGGACGCTGTCGGGCAAACGCAACGGCGTCCCGGCACGCATCGCGGGAGCCAGTACAGAGACAACCAGCGCGTCACCGACCGCCTGCCGGCAAAGGCGCGACGCCGGAAGTCGGTAGTAGAGGGGACGTCCCCCGCAGATCGCGCGGACTTCGACGCGTTCATCGTCGATCGGCTCGATCTGCACATCTTCAATGAGCATTCGCACCCCCGGGGATTGCTGGCAGGGAATCGGTCAAATCGGCCGACGCAGCCGACAACCGCGCCTCGAGCCGGCTCCGGGGATCCGCAGCAGACTTCCGATCGCCGCGTTCCGGTGCTCCTGGAGTTTATCGCATCGCTTTTTCGCCCCAACGACTGCATTTTGGTCGCTGCCAGCCTGAAGCCTGGCTGACCTTGGCGGGCAAACATGCCTGTGGTTCGGCCTTGCCCGATCACCGCCGGCATGGCCAGACGCGTCCGCAGTTTGCGGGTGCCCCCCGGCCATCACCAGGCCCGGATGGTCGCTCGGCTCAATGACTTCAATATCTTAGCGTTCTAATCGCATTTATGACGCAATCCACTGCATTACAATACATTTGTCTGGTTCCCGGATATGACTTTGGCATGGAATATGCAATTGTCATCCAGAGTTTCCCAGTCGCCCGATTTGTTATGTACAAGGCAAGCCGCGGCCGCATGGGAAACGAAAACCGCCGGGGAGATCGGGCACCGCGAATGCCGTGAAGCGCGTGGCCACTTTCCCTCCAGCCGAAACTGCCGGAAACCAAACTCTGGGGCTGCAAATGTTGAACCGTCTTCTGTCGATCGCATTGTTGGGCTGGACCCTGCTTGGCGGCTCGGGGCCGGCAATGGCCGCTCCTCCCCAGCCGAATGCGGTACTTCCGGGACCGGCGACGCCGATCGTCGAGTTCTACAACCCCAATCTGCGGCACTACTTCATCACCGGCAACCCGGTCGAAATCGCGGCTCTCGACAACGGAACCTTCCGCGACTGGCAGCGCACGGGTTACCAGTTCGACGCCGCTCAGGAAGGCACGGTGACCGTTGCGCCGAACCCGGTGTGCCGCTACTACGGACGACCCGAAGCGGGGCTCGACTCACACTTCTACTCCGCCTCGCCGGACGAGTGCGCCGCAGTCGCGCAGAAATTCGCCTCGAGCTGGTCGCTCGAATCGACAAGCGTCTTCAAGGCGCACCTGCCCGACCTCAAGACCGGGGCCTGCCCGGCGGGCACAATGCCGGTCTATCGTCTGTTCAACAATCGCACCGATGCCAACCATCGCTACACGACCAGCGCTACCATCCGCCTGGCCATGCTCGCGTCGGGCTACATCGCCGAAGGGTACGGTCCAAGCCTGGTTGCCTTCTGCGTACCCATTCCGAGACCACCGGCCGGCACGTCGGCGAGCTTCGAGGTTTCGCCCACCGGGCCGGACAGCTTCGATTTTCTGGCCAAGGCGACCTTCGTCAGCAGCAGTGAAGCGGCAAGCACCTATACTTGGGATTTTGGCGACGGCAGCACGGCCACCGGAGTAGCGGTTTCGCACCGATATGCGGGTTCCGGCACCTTTACCGTAGTCCTCACGGTCAAGGGCACGAAGAACAGCACCGCAGTCGCAGTCAAGGGCGTCACCGCCACTGTCGACAAGATCGCAGAGCCGCCGTCGGCAAGCATCAGCGTGATCGACGTCGCTCCCGATACCTTCGATTTCAACAGCGTCGCAACCGCCTCGACAGGCGCCGCGATCGTTGGGCACGCCTGGAATTTCGGCGACGGCACGACCGCCACCGGTCCTACGTCGTCGCACAGGTATCAGCGGCCGGGCACCTACTCTGTCGTGCTGACGGTGACCGACAGCAAGAGCAAGTCGGCAACCGCCGGCAAGAAGGTAGTCGCCACCGCCGCGGCCGTGGCGCCTCCCCCGACTGCCACCATCTCGGCGGCCATGGCGGCCGCCGACACCTACAAGCTCGACGCCGTTGCCACTACTCCCGATGGCGTCACCGTCAGCTCGTATGCCTGGAGCTTCGGCGATGGGAATACCGGAACCGGCGCTTCGGTCACCCACAAGTACCCGGCATCGGGCTCCTACCTCGTCTCGCTGACCGTCACCGACAGCAGGGGGCTCACGACGACGGCAACCAAGAACATCACCGTCGTGATCCCCGTCGTCACTTCCGCTCCGCCATTGCCGCCGACGCCCCCCCCGGCGCCGCCGCTCCCTCCGGCGCCGCCACCGACGGTAGGCGCGCCGGGCACCTGGACCCAGTACGCGACCAGCTATACGGCCGGCACCGAGGCCGAGTATCAGTCCTGGTACAACCTGGCGTACGACACCAAGCGCGACGTGTTCTACGGCGTGTCATGGGGCGGCGAAATATCGGCGTTCAGCCCCTCGGCCGGTCGTTGGACCAAGCTGTCTGCGAACATCAACGGCGGCGTGCACAACCGGACCACTGCCTACGACCCGGTCAACGACCGCGTATGGCTGGGGACGGGTACCGGCTCGACACTTGTCGGGGTCAACTACTTCGATCCGAATGCGAAGCAGTGGATCAACCATCCAATGACGGGAGCGACGCCGGGCACACAGTCGACGATGATTTATGACGCGGCGGGCAAGCGGTTCATCGTATTTGGCGGTTGGAACCGACTGGGAGTACACACCTGGTCGGTGTCGCCTCCGGCGTCGACCATGGTGAGCGCCAACGTTCCGCCCGGCCCGACCTGGGATGGGGGAATCGCTCCGGATGCCAAGAAGATGACGCAATGGCGCAGCGCGCTGGATACCGCGCGCAGCCGGATCGTCTATGTCGACACCGACGGGACGCTGTGGGCCCTGCCGTTGACGCTGACCGGCTGGCAGCGCCTGACCCCGACGGGCACGCCGCCGCCGGCCATGACGCAGTACGTCTACGACGCGGCCAACGATGCGCTGGTCGGCTGGTCGGCTTCGCCGCGGGTCGCCGGTGGCGACACGGTGACCGGGACGACGCGCGAAACCTGGTTGCTGCCGTTTTCGACCATGGTCTGGACCAAGGCGGCCAGTTTCGCCGGCGGGCAGACGGTGCCGGTCGACACCGTTTACGTCGGTTACGCGATGGGCTACGACCCGGTCCGCCGGCAGACGATCCTGCACAGCCTCAGCGCCACCGGGAACTACGACCCGTCCACCTGGGCGTATCGTTATCCGTCCGGCACCGACACGCCGGCGCCACCGCCGCCACCGGAGCCGCCCACGCCACCGACGACGCCACCGGCCCCGCCGGCGCCGCCGACGCCACCACCGCCGGCCCCGCCAGCTCCACCGCCGGCCGCCGCCGCCGCCGCCGCCGCCACCGCCGCCGCCGCCGACGGCAACACCGGCGATTCCCTACGTCGGCAAGATCACCAGCTTTGCGCTTCCGGCACTTGGGAAATCGGCGCCTTACTCCTCGCAGGGGTCGAGCAAGCACACCAACATGGCCAGCGATGGCCAGCGGATCTACGTCTCGGGCGGCGACTGGACCCATTCGGCGCCACGGACGGGACGTGGAGCATGAGCCTCGCCGACGGCACGTGGCGGCAGGACGTCGGTAATCCGGTCTACCCGACGCTGCCCGCGCCGCACGCGCTCCAGGACGGCGCCGGCTTCGCCTGGTCGGCCAAGCGCGGCAAGTTCCTGCTATGGCCGGGCTCCTATTTCGCCTATGACGCGGCGGGATCCCCGATTCTCGAGTATTCGAAGGGCATGTGGTGGTTCGACCCCTTGACCAACACCTACCAGCAGGAACTCGCGCTGTTCGGCACCTACGGGACCAATACCGGAAGCCCCAACGGCGGCGTCTTCGACGAGCTCAATGACCATATTGTCGAGTTCGCGGATTCGGGGTCCGGTTTCGCGGTCCGCCGCTGGGACGTGGCCAACCTGGTCCGGCTTCCCGACATCAAGTTCAGCGTCTCGCTGCAACAATCCTGGGGCGCCTATTTCACCCGCGGCAAGCATGTGAAGATCGGCCGCGACGTCTACATCGTGGGCTATCGAACCAATGGCGACGTCTCGTCGCAAACGCCGCTGATGCTGCGCTGGAACCTCGACAGCCAGACCATGCAGGAGTTGGCGCCACCGCCGGTCGACGGCAAGCTGATCCGGGATCTGGAGATTCGCCTCGCCACCTCCCACGGCAAGGTCGTCTGGCCGTTCCACAACGGGCCGGAGGGCAACCTGATGGGCATCTACGTCTACGATCCCGCCACCAAGGTCTGGATGGTCGATACCCAGGTCCCGAGCTACGGCAACTTCATCGGCAACTCGGTGTGCTCGCTGCCCGATGGCCGGGTGTGTTTCTCCGGCGGCGTGTTCGGCAAGCAGCAAACGCACATGTGGTTCTACGAAGCGCTGTAGACCTCGCGGCCGCATTCAGTCTGAATTGGTGGACATTCCCGGGCTCGCGGCCTCCTGCGCGGGCCCGGACCAACTCACCGGACCCTTCATTCCGGGCAACCGGGCTCCGTCGGTCGATGCCGGCCGAGTGCCGGAATCACGCGCCGTCCCGCCTCGATACCGCCGACCGGCGGCACCGTCCGGTCGCGATAGGCCCGGGCAAGGTAGGAATGGAAAATCTCCGTTCCGGTATAGGAATGCCGGAAGTACTGCTGATCGACCAGGGACAGCCAGCCGAGCGATGACCGTTCGTGGGCGTCGCGCCAGAACAACTGACGATATGAATTGCGTGCGCGCCTCGCCAACGGCTTGAGGCCCGCGATCTCGACACCGCGCACTACGCTTCGCAGAAACGCATTGCGGTCGCTGTTCGCCGAGGTCACCGGCAACTGTTGCCGCTCGCGTGCGAACTGCATGTAAAGCCTGCGCCCAAGCCGCAGCGGCAACGGGACGCGCGCCCAGAAATCCATCAGCTCGTGATCGAACAGCGGCAATCGCCACTCATACCCGAATTGCTCGTAGACGCGCACGGAATTGCAGATGAACTTGGCCTGCCGTTCCTGCAGATCCCATTGTTCGAACAGATCCGCGGCACGCGCAGCAGCGCAATCGCCGATCGCGCCTACGACGCCCTCGATCCGGCGGTCGAATTGCCTGCGCAGTTCCGCGCGCCCTGCGACGGGCCACTTCCACAGGGAATAATGTGCCCGGTACAGGGCATCGAGAAACTGGTCCCGCCGGACCATCCTGGCGGACGCGAATTGCGCCGGAATGTGGCTGCCCGCCAGGAAATCGCCCGAGTGCCCCGGCACGAACACGCTGTCGCGCGGAATCTTCTTCTCCCGCTGAAGCTCGGCGACGGCCGGCCAGTCCTGGACATGCGGCACCGAGGTCAGGTTTCCGGCAGTGTCAACATACGCACCGAATTGCTCGGACGCCGCCCACTTGCGCCAGCGCTCCGGCGAGTAAGGGACGAACTCCCACCGGAACCCCAGGTATTTCGCGAGCTCCTGCGAAATCTTCGCTTCCCAGTTCCCCGGCAGTCCGTAGCTGTAGCAGATGACATCACGCACGCCCAGATCGCGCAACGAGACGCCGATGAGACGGGAATCGAAGCCGCCACTCAGCGGCACGACGATCGTGCGGCCGGAGGCGCCGGCGACCAGGCGTCGAAACACGTTGCCATGAACGATTTCGAGCCGCGCGATCAGGTCCTGCGTGTCCGCCCTGAAATAATCGCCATGGGCAAACACGTGGTAGAACCTTCGCTCCGGCACCATGGACGACTCGGCGCTCCAATGCAGCAGTTCCCCCGCCTGGATCTGGCACACGCCTTCGACCAGCGTGCCGGCGCCCGTCACGTAGCCGGTCAATTCGAACTCGATGCCGGCGAGCTGGTCGGCAGATGATCCTCCCGCTTCGCCGGCGATCGCGCAGGCGCTGTCACTGATCCTGCGCAGCCCCTCTTTCGTCCCATAGAAAAGCGGAATGCTGCGAACCCGGTCGACCGCGGCGAGTACGGCGCCGCCGCGCCGGCTGACCGCAGCGAAACACCCGTTGAGGCGCGACACGGTCTGTTGCCACTTTTCCTCGGTCGGACAGGCGTCCAGAATTTCGGCGAGCGCCGCCGCAGCCAGGAATCGATCGTCCAGATGTGCGTGGCCGCGCGCCCAGGTCGTTCCCTTTGCGCTCCAATCGGGCGCGCGCAGGTCGACTTCGACATTGGTTCCGCTCATGACCGTCGGCTCCCGATCGACCTGGCTTTTTCCTGCAGCGCAAGCGCGTAGACGCCGAGCAGCCGAGGTCGAACGCTTGCCCAGGAGTAAAGCCGCGCTTCCTCGATCGCCGCATCCGCGAGCCGTCGTCCCAATGCCGGGTCGGCCAGGAGGCGCATCACAGCGTCGGCGATCGCCGCCGGCGCGCGCGGAGGCACCAGCAGCGCAGTGACTTCGTGCCTGACGATGTACGGTACGCCGCCGACGTCGGTCGTGACGATCGGGACGCCGCTGGCCATCGCTTCGAGGACGGAATTGGGCATGTTGTCGACAACCGATGCATTGACCATGACGGTGGCGGATCGATAGAGTTCCGGAAGCTCGGCGTTGTCGAGACGCCCTGTGAATCGCACGTTGGCGGCAACTCCAAGCTCCACCGCAAGCCGCTCCAGCGCATTGCGCTCGGGGCCCGACCCGGCAATGGTCAGGCGCGCCTCCGGGTGGACGTTGTTCACGGCCACCAAGGCGCGAATCACGCTTTCGTTATCGTAAACGCGCTCGAGATTGCGGGTCACGATGATGTGCGGCGCTACCGGTGGCGCGGGAGACGGCCGGAACGAGTCCAGGTTCACGACATTCGGCACCACCGTGGTGGCCACTCCGAATTCCGCGAATACACGCTCGAGAAACCCGGACGGCACCGCGACCTTCGTCGCGCGTTTGAGCGTCGGCCGCACCCATCGAAACTGGCGCGCGAAAAACTCCGCCGCTTCGCCACCCCGGTAGTTGACGACCACCGGAACCCGCCGCCACCCGCCGATCCAGACGGCCGGCGCGGCCGACAGGTGCCACGCCCAGCCGGAATTGGCCATCACATGCAGCAGGTCGGCCCGGCCCGCGGCGCGCCATAGCCGGACGAGGTAGGGCAGCAGGCGAAACAACGCGCGCACGCCGCGGATGCGCCCGATGAAAGCCGGCCAATAAGGAGCATTCGTCTGCACCAGCGATACGGGACACCCCTCCTCCGACAGGAGCCGCACGAGCTGTCGCGTCTGATTGGCCATGCCTCCGGATGGGGGAGGCAATGGCCCGACGACGACGATCGTCGCCCGGCGGACCGTGTCGACCGGCGCAGCTCCCGCGTCGACCGCTGCGTCCGACCTCATGTCACGGCCCGGGTCGCGCGCACGCCGAGGTTGCGGGCAAGCCGGATCGCCCACCGTGAACTCGTGCCGCCCCAGGGCGTGAAACGCGGGAGTTCGAATGGAGAGTCGCCCGCTCGCGACGCGCCGCTCGAAGTCGACACGGCGGCGACAAAGCCGAGTTCCTTCACGATGCGCACGTGCGCATCGTTATAGTCGACGTCCGGCCTTCCGTTGGGATACGCAAAGAGTCGCACCGGTTGCCGCAGCAGCCCCTCCAGATAATCGCGCCCGTCGGCGATTTCGCGCGCCGCCTCCTTCTGGTCGAGTTTCGTCAGGATCGGATGCGTGGCGGTATGTCCGCCGATGCCCATCCCGGCCCCCGCCAGTTCGCGGACCTGTGCGGAGGTCATCATCAGGTCGCTGCGCCGTGTCGTCGCGGCCCGCGCGACGATGTCCTCTACCCTGGCCTGTCGCTCCGCCGACGGCAGATACTTGAGCCGGGGCAGCACGAGCTTGATGGCCTCGCTGCGCTGCCTGGCCGAAGCAAGCGAATGCTCGCCGAGCCCCAGATCCGACAGATCGATCGCCGGTCCGGGTGCGGACCGGAACGTCTCGATCACCGCGTCGTTCCACATCCAGCCCCCGTCGAGATACCCGGTCGCGACGAAGAAGGTCGCATGCAGGCCCAGTTCGCGGAGAATCGGAAGGGCAACGGTTGCGTTGTCCGCATAGCCGTCGTCGAAGGTGATCGACAGCGCCCGCGCCGGCAGATCGCCGCGCCCGAGCGCGGTCACGGCTTCGTCCAGGGGCAGGACGTTGAACCAGCCGCGGATCCAGTTCATTCGCTCGCGGAACGTCGCCGCATGCATTTCATTGGGAAAGAGCTCGTCCCGCTCCGGGTGCACCCGGTGGAAAATGAGTATGGTCAGACGTGCGCGGGCCCCCTGAGGCGACAGCGCACCGAGCAATGGGCGCCACAGCCGTGCGCCAAGGGCAGGGCCGGATTCCGGCGTATTCATGATCGCAGGTGGCCCATGCATGCCGAGGCGCGAGTCAACGCCAGCCAAGCCGGACCAGAAGCAACGCGAAAAGACCGATCGCCAGCAGCGAAACGCCAACCACCCAACGCCGCAACCGTTCCGCCCGGATGATCGCCTGCTCGTTCGAGGGTGATGCGAGGACGACCATTGGCGGCACTGCACCGAGCGCATTGCCGAGCCGATAGGAAAGCCTGCCCGACATCCTGCCGATGGCCCCGATCAGCCCATGGCGCTCGCGGCTCACCACGTCGTTGCCCCACCAGAGATACCACTGATCCACGCCGCGCACGTAGTACGCAAGAAGCTTCTCCGGATGTTCCCAGCCGAGGCGGCCCGGCCCCGCCCGAAGAAATCTCACGGTCGACGGCGAGTCAAGCAACGCGGCATGCAGACGAAGCGCTTCCACCGGGGTCTCCTCGTCTCCGACTGCCGCATAGACATTGTTATGCACATCCAGGAATACCCACGCGCCCCGTTGCCGATCGTAGACCTCGACGAACGTATGGCCATGCCCGCCGAAGCCATCGAAGGAGAACGCCCACTGCCGGCAGAACAGATCGGCCTGCCGCGCGGCCGCCATGTACACGCGCACGAAATCCGCGCAGTAGCCGTTGCCTGCGACGATGCTTTCATAGGTCGTGACAAGGTCGGCCTGGATGCCGCCCTCGTGCCGCGAATGCCGGACGAGCATGTCCACGAGCGCCAGCGCGCGCGGCCAGTCGCCCGAACGATCCAGTACCCCGGCCTCGGCTACGGCGTCCGCGATAACCTTCGGTGCGCTCTCGCGCTCGGCCCGGAAACCGGAAGGTATCGCCGCAGGCGTCCACAGGAAGTCTGCACCGTGTCCGCGGCGCAACAGGAAGGCGTTGCGTGCGCGCACCATCCGCCGCATCGGCAATACGAGAAACGCCAACCAGACGACGGCCGCGGCGAGCGCCACCACATTGGTGGCCAGCAGCGCCTCGCTCATTCCCAGCACAGCCCCTTGTACTGCCCTCGCATCTGTTCCCGGGCAGGCATCTGCACCAGATCGAGAACAAGCTGGTCCGGACGCACGTGCCTGGCAAGCGCCTCCGACACGGCCTTGTCGCCAAGTCCCACCACCAGCAGATCCGATGCTTCGACGACTTCGGCAATATCGCGCCGGAGCAACGACCCGATGTGCGGGACGTGCTGCTCGATGAATCGGCGGTTCGCACCGAGCAGATTCGACAGATGCACCTCCGGGTCGTAGACCAGCAGCTGGAGACCCTTGCCGATGAAATGCTCCGCCAGCAGGACCAGCGGGCTTTCGCGCAGGTCGTCGGTGCCCGTCTTGAACGAAAGTCCGATCATGCCGATCCTGCGCCGCCCCGAGGCCATCACCTTGGCGATGGCATGCTCGATGTGAACGCGGTTCGATGCCGCGATCGCGCCGTGCATCGGCAGGTCGACATCGTGGGTCTTCGCGAAATACATCGTGGCGCGAAGATCCTTCGGCAGGCACGAGCCGCCGAACGCGAAGCCGGGCCTCAGGTAGGCGGGGGAAATATTGAGCTGGCGGTCCTGACAGACGAGGTTCATGACTTCGAAGGCGTCCACGCCCATCGCTTCGCATAACCTCGCCGTTTCGTTGGCGAACGTGATCTTCAGCGTGTGGAAGTTGTTGCAGCAATACTTGATCATCTCGGCCGCACGGATCGAAGTGAGGTGGAACGCACATGGCAGATGTCCAAACAGCGTGCGCAGCTTCGTTGCGGCATCTTCATTGCCGCTTCCCACGATGGTAAACGGCGGCTTGTCATAGTCCTTGATCGACGAGCCCTCGCGCAGGAACTCGGGCTGATAGCAGACATGAAAATCGACGCCGTCCTTCTTGCCCGATTCCGACTCGATCAGCGGACGCAGGATCTCGTCCACGGTTCCGGGAACGAGCGTCGACCGGAACACGAAAATATGCGACGAGGTCTTCTCCCGCATGGCCGCACCGAGATCCTTCGCCAGCCTGACCATCGCCGACTGGTCCTGGCTTCCGTTGGGCGCCGACGGCGTTCCCACGCAGATGAGCGAAATCTCGGTCTGCAGGACCGCCGCGAGTCCGTCGCCGGACACCGCCACCCGCCCGCTTGCCACGACGTCGGCCATGAGCTCGACCATGCCTTCCTCCACCACCGGCGTTCGACCGGCAGCGATGAGGTCGAGCTTCGCCTGGTCGACGTCGACCCCCGTGACCTGATGGCCATCGCGCGCGAGACAGGCGAGCGATACCGCACCTACGTAACCAAGTCCGAAAATGCTTATCTTCACTTTGCTTCCTTGCTGTTCGCGAGAGGTTCTGCGCGCTGGCGTGGTCGTGCAGCCAGGCAACGGTCGATGATACCGTCGAGGCGCTCCATCGACCGGTCCCATGCGTGATGAGAGAGCATTCGCGCGCGCCCGGCCAGCGCAAGGCGTTGCCGTTCCTCGGGGTCGTCGAGCACCCGCGCGATCGAGGCCGCATATTCCGCCGGCGTGGACGCCGCCAGAAAATGCTCGGGATCGGACGCATCGACGCCGCCGGCGGCCACCCGGCTGGTGACGACGGGGACGCCAAGCGCCATCGCCTCCAGTATCTTGTTCTGCGTGCCGCGCGCAATGTTGAGCGGCGCGACCATCAGCGCGGACTTGCGCAAGTAGGGCCGCACGTCCGGCACGGATCCGGTCACGGTAACGTTGGGCAACGCTCCAAGCCGCCGCACGGCCGGCGTCGGGTCGGCGCCGACGATCAGCAACTTGAGCGCAGGCCGCTTCGCCTGCAGCAATGGCAGCGTGTTGGCGCAGAAATCGAACATGCACTCCTGATTCGGATAATAGTCCATGCGTCCGACGAACGAGATCGTATCGGCATCGAAGGGCTCGTCGCCCGGCGCGAAATAGTCGCTGTCCACCCCATTGGGAAACCAGTCCGTAGCGACGCCGGTCCCGTAGCGCTCGAGCGTTTCCCATTCGGCGCGCGTGGTTGCGGTGCATAGGTCGAAGCGTGCCGCAAGGCGCTTCTCCGCACGTTCCATCTTGCGCCCCTCCAGCAGATAGCCGAGCGACAGCGGAAACGGCTTGTATTGCGCGTATTCGAGCCACTTCTGCGAGTCCATGTCGCCGAAGTCCAGGATTTTCGGCGTGCCCCGCACATCCGCCACATATTGCGCCACCGACGAGCAGTGGACGAAGATCAGGTCGAATGGCTTTCGCGCAAGCATGTCCCGGATGGCGCGCGCAAGCTGCGGCGAATAGAAGTACCCCATCGACGACGGGGTGGGCGTCGGCAGGCGTGCGATCATCCTGGCGGCCTGCACCGCGTTGCCGACCCGCGCCATCGCATACTCGGCGCAATAGGGCGCGAGACCCTCGCCCTCCCTGGCCTCGACCTCGGAGCGAACCAGCGATGCCACGCTGACTTCGTGGCTGGCCGACAGATGCCGGATCATGTTGAACGGCCGGATTTTCCCGCCGCGCTTCGGCGGAAACGGAAAACGGTGGCACACGTACAGCACCCTCATGCCACGTGCTCCTTCAACTCAGCCGCGACGTCGTCGGGCGTCCGGCGGTCGAGGAAGATCCGCGCCCACACCTCAAGGTTGACCAGTGCCAGCAATCGATCCGTGCCGTCGATCCGGTTGGCTGCGTGGTCGGCGAGCAATGTACCGATGGCCGGATAGCGGAACAGCCCCCGCGCCGCGACCGACTCTTTCGACAGGAGATTGCCCAAGAGCGGCGCCAGATCGCCCTTGAGCCAGGCGCCCATCGGCGTCCCGAATCCACGCTTCTTGCGGTCGAGAATATCGGCCGGCAGGACATCCTGCAACGCGGCCTTCATCGCGTGTTTCAGGCGACCACCCCGGATCTTGACGCCCTGCGGCATCCTCGCCGCAAGCTCGACGAGATTCTGATCGAGCAGCGGCACTCGACACTCCAGCGATACGGCCATGCTCATCTTGTCGGTCAGCAGCAGCAGATCGTCGGGCAACTGCGTATCGAGATCCACGGCGAGCATCCGATTGAGCTCGTCCACGCTCTTCGCATTGGCGAATGCCCGCCCAAGGGCATCGCTGTCGCCAGGCCGCGGCTCGCGCATCAGTTCCGCCGCCACGTCGTCGGAAAAGACCTCGACGTAGGATCTGTAGCGCTCGTCGAGGGGGAGTCCCGCGGATGAAAGAAAGCCCTTGGCCAGCCGGGCGACGTTGAGCAGCGGGGAATGCCGATCGCTGGGCAGCCGCTGGCCGATCGCCGCGGCGGCCCTGCGCAGCATCGGCGGCAGGCGGTCGAAATACGCCTGGTAGTGGCTGCCGAGGTATCTGCGGTATCCCCCGAACAGTTCGTCACCACCCACACCGGAGAGAATGACGGTCACGTCGCGGTGCGCGAACTCCGATACCAGATAGGTGGTGATGAAGGCGGTGTCGGCGATCGGCTCGTCCATATGCCACAACAGGCGGGGCAGCAGCGAGACGACGTCCGGCTTGACCATGATCTCGTGATGATCGGTGCCGAAGAGCTCGGCGACCCGGCGCGCGTACGGCAATTCGTTGTAAAAGGCCTCCGCATCGCCGCCCCCGAACCCGATCGCGTAAGTCTTGACCGGCCGCTCGCTGTGCGCGGCCATGAAGGCAACGACGGCGCTGGAATCGACGCCCCCCGACAGGAAGGCGCCGATCGGCACGTCGCTGACCATCTGCATCCGCGTCGACTCCTCGAGCTGCGCCCTGACCTGCGCGATCCACTCCTCCTCGGTCCTGGAACGATCGACGTCGGATGGCACGCGCCAGTATTGTCGTTCCTCGACCAGGCCCTTCTCGGCGATCAGCAGCGTCGCCGGCGGAAGCTTGCGAATGCCCCGAAACATGGACTGCGGCGCGGGAACGTAGCCGAGCGTCAGGTAGGACGACAGCGCGTGCGGATCGAGTTCGGCGCGCAATCCGGGCACGGCCAGGATCGCCTTGGCTTCGCTGGCGAACAGCAGACGCTGCCCGTCGCCGGCGACGTAGAGCGGCTTGACCCCGAGCCGATCGCGGCCGATCAGCAGGCGCTGCCGCTTCGAGTCCCAGAGCGCGAACGCGAACATCCCGTTGAGATGCAGCACGCAGTCGTCGCCATGGGCCTCGTACAGATGCAGGATGGTCTCGCAGTCCGAACCGGTCCGGAACCTGTGGCCCTGCGCAACGAGCGCGTCACGCAGCGCGCGGTAGTTGTAGATCTCTCCATTCGCAACCAGCCACAGCGAGCCGTCCTCGTTGGTCAGCGGCTGGTGGCCGCCGCCGACGTCGATGATGGAAAGCCGGCGCATGCCGAACGCGAGCGGTCCGTCGCAGTGCGTGCCCTCGTCGTCCGGGCCCCGATGCACGGTCAGCCGCCCCATCGCCCGCAGGTTGTCCGCCTCGGCCGGAGCGCCGTCGTGCCGCAGGATGCCGTAGATGCCGCACATCGCGTCAGGTTTCCCCGAATGCCCCGGCCGGCGAAACGCCCGCCGGTCGAGCGTCGTCGGAACGCGCATGCCACGGGAGACGGACGGCCCCCGGCGACCGGGCAGCGACTTTCAGGCGCATCGCACGCGCTCGTCGCCAAGCAGAGACGCGTAGATCGCGCCATAGCGCTCGACCATGGTCGCCAGATCGAACCTGGCAAGCGCCGCCCGCCGCGCCGCGTCGGCATGCGCCAGGCGCAGGGCCGGATCGCGGACATACTCACCCAGCAGTCGCGACAGCGCCGCGATATCGCCCGGTGCGAAAATCCGGCCCCAGGACCCGTCTTCGACGATCTCGACGTTGCCGCCGACGCCCGTCGCGAGAATGGGCAGCCGGCTGGCCATCGCCTCCAGGACGGTGTTCGAAATGCCCTCGGCAAGCGACGGCAGCACGAAGATGTCGAACAGGCGCAGGACTTCCGGGATGTCGTCCCGGGCGCCCGGGAGCCAGGCAATGTCCGCGATTCCCAGCTCCGCCGCCAATTCCTGCAACTGCGGCAGCAGCGGCCCGTCACCGACGACCGCAACACGCAGAACCTTGCGCATCTCGGCATCCGCGGCGACGAGCCCGGCGACCGCGCGAAGCAGGGTCGCCTGATCCTTGACGGCCTGGACGCGCCCGACAGTGCCGATGACGACAAGTCCTTCGCCGCGCAGATGCGGCGGCAGCATGCCGACCGGTTTCTCCGCCGCCGGAGCGAAGCGGGTGGTGTCGACGCCATTGCAGATATGCGTGATCCTGGACTCGGCCACGCCCACGCGCTCGACCAGATAGCGCTGCAGGTCCCGGGAAACAGTGATGTAACGATCGATGAGCGGCGAATGCAGCCGTCGCAGCATGGCCGGCCGCCACTTGTTCCCCCGCAGATTGTCGACGTCCCAGCCATGCTCGCCATGAACGCAGACGCGTACGCCGGCAAGGCGGGCGGGCAACAACGCGTCGAGCCCCGAGAGATTGCGGCTATGGAGGATCGCGGGACGCATCCTGCGGCATAGCCGGTAAAGCCTCCGCCGCAACTGCCATATGCCGATCCGCGATCGATGCAATGCGACCACTTCGACATCCGCGCGGCGCAGCCGTCGACGAAACTCCGAAGCATCTTCTATGCATGCGATCGCGTGCCGGTACTCGGACTCGGGAAGCCCGTCGATCACATTGATCAACCCGTTCTCCATGCCACCGGTGTACAGATGATGAATGACGTGCAGCACCAGCGGACGACGCTCGGCGTTCATTGCTGCGCGCTCCGCCGCCCGGCGACCAGCGGGCCATAGACATCCGCGTAACGCGCCACGCTCTGCGACCACGTGCGCTCGCTCTCGACGAATCTGCGCGCGGCCTCCCTGATTCGCGGCCAATCCTCCCTGCGCGCAAGCACCATTTCGATGGCTCGCGCAAGGGCTTCCGGGTCGCCGGCCGGAAAGAGGAAGCCGGTCTCTCCGTCGCGCACCAGCTCGCGATGGCCTCCGACGTCGGAGGCGACGAACATTCGGCCCTGGGCCATCGCTTCCAGGGGCTTCAACGGAGTGACGATCTCGGTCAGGCGCATTCGATGGCGCGGATAGGCCAGGATGTCGATCAGATCGTAGTAGCGCTGGACCTCGGCGTGCGGTACCCGGCCGACAAAGACCACCCGGCCGGTGAGCCCCCGCTCCATCACCATCGCCCGCAGATTCGCCTCCTGGGGTCCGCCTCCGACGATCAAGGCGCGCAAATCCGGCAGCCTGGGCGACAGCATCGCCACGGCCTCGATGAGCAGATCGAGGCCTTCGTAGGCATAGAATGATCCCGCGAATCCGATGACCACCTTGCCCCGGAGTCCCAGCTGCTCCTTCAAGTCCGCATCGGCCGGAGCGCCGTAACGGAATTCGTTCGGATCGACGGCGTTCGGAATCACCGTGATTCGCTCCGGCTGGATGCCCCGCCCGGCGATTTCCCTGCCGAGTCCGTCGCAGATCGTGGTGATTCGATCGGCACGACGAAGCGCAAACGTTTCGAGAGCTCTGGACACGCGATACCGTGCCGTCCCTTCGCGCGTCGTGCCATGATCGACGGCCGCGTCTTCCCAGAGTGCCCGTACTTCGTAGACCACGGGAATTCCGAGCTTTCGGCCGGCCCAAAGCGCGGGCAAGGCGTTCAATACCGGGGAGTGCGCATGCAGTATGTCGGGGCGAAACGTCTTCGCCACTTCGACGATCCGCTTCGCGGTGGCCGCCATTTCCTGCAGGTAGATCATGCCCGGCAATCGCGACAGGCCGTTCGGCTGGAACGGTGTGCGATGGAACTGCCAGCCTTCGGCCTCGATCACGTCCTGCGAAGCACGGCCCTGGCGTGGCGTCGTGAGCTGCTCGGTCACCCATCCGAGCGCGCGTTGCTCGCGAAGGATGGCCACGGTTCGAAACGAGTAGCCGCTGTGCAGCGGCAGCGAATGATCGAGGACATGCAGGATCCGCATGCAGCCGCCTCACGCCGCCTTGCCGATCAGGCTCTGCGAAACACCACCGTCGACAACGTTCCGCAGGAACGCGTCGAACATGAGCAACGTCCAGAGCGGCGCGCTGTAGTCCCGACGGCCCGACTGGTGCTGGTCGACCAGTTCGGCGAGATACCTGCGTTCGAAGATTCCCGTCGCGGCAAGCCGTTCGCCGAGCAAGGACTCTCGCACGCGTCCGGCCAGCGGGCCGCGAAACCACCGCGCAAGCGGGACGGCGAAGCCCATTTTCGGCCGGTAGAGGACGTCGGAAGGCAGCCGGGGTTCCATCGATTTTTTCAGCAACCACTTCCCTTCGCCGCCGCGAACCTTGAGCGATGACGGCAGCGTGCCCAGCCAGTCGACCAATCGATGGTCCATCAGCGGTTCGCGGACTTCGAGCGAATGCGCCATGCTCGCGCGGTCGACCTTGGTGTTGATGTCGCCGACAAGGTAGGTCTTGAGGTCGAGGTACTGGATCAGCGCCAGCGGATCGTCGGTGCCGGCAGTCGCCGCATGGCGATGGAATACCTCGGCGGCTCCATACCCGCCCAGTCGCGAACGAAACGCCCCGGTAAAGAGCCGCTGGCGCATGTCGTCGCGGAATATCGAAACACCATTGAAATAGGCGTCGACCGAGTCGCGCCCCAAGGCCTGGAAAGTCGACTTGGCGCGCAGGTAGCGCGGCGCCCAGTCCGCCTTGGGATAGGCCCGCCCCAGCAACCCGAACAGAGGCCGTCGCAACCCGAGCGGCAACGCGCTGCGCAGCCGCTCCTCGGCCAGGTGCAGCCGGTAGCGCCGATAGCCGGCGAACGTCTCGTCCCCGCCGTCGCCGGACAGCGCGACGGTGACGTGTTTGCGGGCCAGCTGGCAGACACGGTAGGTGGGGATCGCCGAGCTGTCGGCGAATGGTTCGTCGTAGAGTCGTGCCAGCTCGTCGATGAGGTCGAAGTCCTCGCTCTCGACCTTGTCGACGAAATGCCGCGTCCTGTAGCGATCGGCAACCATTTGAGCGTAGCGGGTCTCGTCGAACGCCGGATCGGCGAATGCGATCGAGCAGGTATTCACGGGTTCGGACGACAGCCCGGCCATCGCGGCAACAACGGCGCTGGAGTCGACGCCGCCCGACAGGAACGCGCCTAGAGGAACCTCGGCGATCATCCGCAGGCGAACAGACTCGTCGATCATTGCCGAGAGTTCGGTCGTCGCCTCGTCCATCGAGATCGCGCGGTCCAGCGTGAAGCGCGGATCCCAGTATTGCACGGGCTGTGCAGCCGGCTCGCCGCGACGCAGCGTCAGCGTGTGCGCCGGCGGAAGCTTTCGAGCCAGGGTGAAAATCGTTCGCGGGTCCGGAATGTAGCCGAGGGCGAAATACTCCTCGACTGCCCGATCGTCGATCTCGCGCGTCATCCCGGGATGGGCGAGCATCGCCTTGAGCTCGGAACCGAACAGGAATGTCCCGTCGGGCAGCAGCGCATAGTGCAGCGGCTTCACGCCGAGGCGGTCGCGCGCAAGGAACAGCGTCTGCGAGTTCCGATCCCAGAGCGCGAACGCGAACATGCCGCGGAAGCGGTCGACGCAGGCCGCACCCCAGGATTCCCATGCATGCACGATGACTTCCGTGTCGCTGCGGGTGCGGAACCTGTGTCCAAGCGCAGTCAGCTCCGGGATCAGCGACTGGTAGTTGTAGATTTCACCGTTGTAGACGACGACGACACTGCCATCCTCGTTGAACAGCGGCTGCTGCCCGGTCGACAGATCGATGATCGAAAGCCGCTTGTGACCGAAACCAAGTCCCGGCTCGACGTGAAGTCCGGTCTCGTCCGGCCCGCGGTAGTCCTGCGTCTCGTTCATGCGCACGACAAGGTCGCGACTGACTTCCCGCTGGCCTCTCGTATCGAAAACTCCGACGATTCCGCACATGCTGTTGTCTGTTCCGATCTGTTGTTTCAGTGAAAGCCGCAGGCGACGGCCACCGCCCGGCCTCGGGTGATACTCACGCCGGCCGCCAGGCGTGGCGGCGGTCTTCGCACCATCCGCTGGCGGCAGCCAGGCGGTGAAGATCGCTCACTGCGAACCCGCCCGAACGTCCTTGAGCGCGCGCTCGATGGCCGGCGACATGCTCCGCATGAAGTCCCTGATCGCCGCCGCGGCCTCCTGCTCGTTCGGCCGCCGTGCCGAATACACGGCGATCAATGCGGAATCATCGCCGTGACCCGTGAGCCGCGACCATGCCAGCAGCGCCTTGGCGGTGTACATGCTTGCGGTGACGCGTCCATCCACCCAGAACAGGTGAACGACTTCGAGCTTCTGCTCCGGGCCGAGGATCTGCGCGCGCTCCGTCTGGACGTTGTCACCGGCCCATTCTACGATTTCAGGCACCTCCGATACCTGCCTCCATCTGAAATCACCCAGCGAAGTCAGCCGATTGCCGGACGTGACGAGCTCGCGTCCCTTGCTCTGGTCATGGTAGAAGGCGAGAAACATCCCGACCTCGCGATCGCCGTTGCGAAATGCCTGGCGCAGGTCCCATGAATACCCGGCGTAATGCGGCTTCCAGCTGGTGAGCGGCGTCGAAAGGGGCTCCCAGCCATTGGCGGCCGGCAACGGGGCCATTGCCGCCACGTCCTGTCCGCGATCATTCGCCACGCCCGCTTTCAGAGGCACCCACACGCCCGCGGCCAACAGGCACGCCAAGGCGGCCGCGAACAGCGTCCATGCGGGTGCACTGGCCCGCGTTCCGGCCGCTACGCGATCTCCGGACCTCGCAGCAGGCTGTTCCGACGCCGCCGCGTCGGCGTCCTCCGACCAGAACGACCCGACCCAGAACAGCAGCAGCATCACCACGCCGAAGAAGACCCAGCCATAGATGATGTGGTCGACGCCGACGGCGAGCCGGTTCCCTGACAGGTGCCCGAGCATGACGATCATGTAGGCCCGCAGCCAGTTCGCGAGAATCGGAGTGATGATCGACGCGGCGACAAAATAGGCTCGCCGGCGCGGACTGCGATAGGCGACCGCGGCGTAGATCGTTCCCACCATCACGGAAGCAATGAAATACCGGACTCCGCTGCAGGCCTCGACGACCGACCAGGCCCCCGACGGAATCACGAAGTGGTTTCCCTCGCGATAGACCGGCACGCCGGAGAGCCGCAGCGCCCATATCGTGAAGTCGGCCGTCCATTCGATCATGATGGGCACGAAAATCTCGCCCACCGGTATCGCGAAAAGCAGGAACGCAAGCGGAAACATCAAGGCGCGCGATACCTGAAGTCCGACGACGGTGACAATGGCGGCCTGAACCATGAACGCCAACGAAAACTGGGTGATTCCAAGCACGTCGGCGGTCGACATGACGAACCAGAGGCCGCCCGCGCCGAAGACGATCGCGAGTCCCGGCCACCATGGTCGCGCTGTCTCCCGCAGGATCGACCCGCGCTTGCGGTAGGCCAGCCACGCGCACAACGGAATGATGACGAATCCGTGCGCAAAGGTCTCCGAGCGGATCCAGATCGCGACTATCGACGCCGCCGTACTCCAGTGGATGAGGACAATGCCCACGGCCGCGGCCGCGGCCGCGAGCACCGGAGCACTCAGCCAAAACGCTCCCTGCGGCGAGAGGGACCCGATGCCCCTTCCGTCGTTCGGCCCGGCAGCCGATGTCCCGCCCGCCGCCACCGGCGCTTCAGGCGAATCCGGTCCCATTTCGGCTTGCGGCGACGGATTCATCGGAGCGCGCCTGCCATCGCTAGCCCAGATTGCGGACAACCAGCGGGCCGACTGCATTCACGACCGATCGCGGCAGCCTGCGCCAGATCGCCACAATGGCGCGGTACTTCGGATTGAGCGGATTGTTCTGCGGCACCGAATCGCGCTTGCGCAGCACGTACTCGTAGTGCAGCGGCTCCGGCTCGAACCCCCAATTCGATTTGAAGGCGAAACTGCCGGTTCCCCGCTTGCTTCGGCCGTAGTCGAAGACGCGCAGGCCTTCCTCGCAGGCCCTGCGCATGAGCTCCCAATACTTGAAATCGTTGGCGGCAAGGTCGCGTGCGGCGGCGGTGTCACCTGCATAAAACGGGAGCACTTCGTCGCGAAAATAGAAGCTCATCACGCCGCTTACCGGTCGGCCCAGCGCGTCCTTGATTATCAGCACGCGGCAATCTTTCCCGAACACGCTGCGCAGGCGAGAGAAGTACGCCTTCGAGTAGGGTGGCGTTCCGTGTCGGTGGACGTTGTCCGCGTACAAGGCGAAGAACCGGTCTACGCCGTCGTCGACCTCGCTTGTCAGTCCGTGCTTGATGCCCTTGCGAACCATCGCCCTTTGCTTGCGCGGTATCGCAAGCATGTTCTCCTGGACATCCGGAAGCAAAGCCTTGCGAAACGTCACGTATAGATCCTGCCGCGGCCAATCGGGGCGCTTGGCCAAGCGGTTCCGCAACTCCAGGAAATCCACGTCGAGCGACTCGGCGAGTTCCTCGCCCCTCTCGACGAGGGCGCGCTCGACTTCACCGTCCATGGCCGCGGGTCCGCCATATACCGCGAACGGCAGCGACACCAGCGCATGCCCGAACAGCCTGCTGCGCCGCTCGGCGAGCGGGAGCACGCCAACCAGTTCGCCCGCCCTCTCGGCGAGAACATAGTGCGTGCGATGGCGAAACACCTCCTCGATGATCGATCGCCATCCACTGCGATGAAAAAAAGTCGCCTCGGGGCACCGCTCGACGAACGCATCCCATCGGAGAGCATCGCCTTCCGAGTACGCTCGCACGGATACGCGTCCTGCGGGAATCGTCTCGCGCGCGACTTCCATCGCCAGCGATTCCATCAATTGCCGTCGCTTAGAAAGATCCGATCTACACGATCCCAACGAAAATCCGCAAGCAGCCGGCGGAGGCGCGGATCCATCTTCCTCAGGTTGAGGTAGTGCCGGAACCGGGCCTTCGCGCCGGGTCCTTCGACCCGGGGCTGTTCGGGGTCGAGTTCCCAAGGATGAAAATAGAACATGGCTGGCTGGCCATCGACGCCGTTGACGCGTCGCAGCGACCAGCGCGATACCGAATACGGGAACAGACGGAAGTAGCCACCGCCTCCGGCAGGCCAGTTCGCGTTCAGCATTCGCGTGGTGGTCACCGGAACCTCGAGCAGATCCGGGCGTATCTTGTGCGCGAAACGCGGCGAATCCGGCGCGCCATAGTGATCGTGGCGAATCGGGTAAATGCTCGAGCTATAGCGATAGCCGGCCTCGGCGATGCAGTCGAAGGCCCAGGGATTCGCGGGCCCGACGGAAAAACTGGGCGCGCGATATCCCTGCACCCGCTCGCCGGTCAGATCCTCCAGGACTGCCTTCGCCAGCCGTATGTCGGCCAGGAACTGGCCGTAGCCCTGATCGGTCGCCCGCAGATGCTCGTACCCGTGACTCGCCAGTTCGTGGCCCTCATCGACGATCCGACGCAGGAGAACCGGATAGCGCTCGGCCACCCAGCCCAGCGTGAAAAACGTGGCGCGAACGTCGGCGTCGGACAATAGCTGAAGTATCCGGTCGACATTGCCTTCGACCCGGCAGGGCAGACTGTCCCAGGTCGCGCGCGGGACATGCGCTGCGAACGCCGAGACCTGAAAGTAGTCCTCGACGTCGATGGTCAGCGCATTGATGATCGCGCCATCTGCGGCGGCATGGGCATTCATGCGATGGCGACCTCGCTCCGGATGCGGGATCGTCCCAACCATACGCGCAAGTCGGCCGCAATGCGTTCGGCCGCACGCCCGTCCCAGAGTTCGGGAACGCGCCCGCGTTTGCCGCCACCGCGAAGAATCGCATCGACGGCCTCGAGCGCCAATCGGGAATCACGGCCAACCAGGGTATTCGTGCCCTGCTCGATGGTGATCGGGCGCTCGGTGTTCTCGCGCAACGTGAGGCACGGAACCGCAAGCGCGGTGGTTTCCTCCTGGATGCCGCCCGAGTCGGTCAGTACGACTTGCGCCTTTGCGAGCAGACCGAGCATTTCGAGGTAGCCCTGCGGGGGCAGAAGCGTAATCGCGCTTTCCCCGACGAGCGTTCGGAGGCCGAATCGATCGATATTTGCGCGCGTCCGCGGGTGCACCGGCCAGATCAGCGGAATCCGGCGCGCGACTTCCCGCAGGACCAGCAGCGCCTGCTTGAGCGCGTCGGCATCGTCGACATTCGACGGACGGTGGAGGGTCACGACGCCAAAACCGGCACCCTGATCGCAGGTGCGCATCCGCAACGCCGGCACGGGCCAGCGTTTCACGCGGTTCTACGGCGCATGATCGAGGTGACGCAGCAGGGAATCGATCATCACGTTGCCGACGAAGCGGATGCGATTCTCGGCGATGCCCTCGCGGAGAAGATTGTCGCCTGCCGCGGGCTCGGTCGTGAACAGCAGGTCCGCCATCTGATCGGTAAGCACCCGATTGATCTCTTCCGGCATCGCTCGATCGAAGCTGCGCAGCCCGGCTTCCACGTGCACGACCGGAACGAGTTTCTTGGCGGCGACAAGACTGCAAGCCAGCGTCGAATTGACGTCCCCGACCACGATGATGCAACAGGGCTTGAGATCGTCCAGGACGGGCTCGAACCGTCGCATCACCTCGGCAGTCTGCGCTGCATGCGGTGCCCGAACCCACCTCGAGGTTCAGATCGGGCGCCGGCAAGCCAAGATCCGCAAACAGCCGTTCGTTCATCGCCACATCGTAGTGCTGCCCGGTATGCACCAGGACGGTCGCCGGCAACTCGGCATGGTTCGCCAGCGCACGCGCGAGCGGCGCCATCTTCATGTAATTCGGCCGCGCACCTACGACGCAGACAACGGGCCCCAGGGGGCGGGGATTCCCGTCCATCAGCGCCCTCTGGGCGTGCCCGGCTTGGACGCCTGGTCCGGGTGCAGAAGTCGGTGCAGAAGATCGACCGCGGCGGCAACGGTCTTGTCCAGCCGATCGATGCGGTCTTCCAGATGATCGATGTGCTTGTGCAGGGCGTTGGCATCCATCTTGGACGAAAGCACGGTCTCCGGAAGACTGTTGCCGCCGACAACGGCAACCGGCGCAAGTGTCGCGTCCTGCCCCAACTCCTCGCGGATCTCGTGGGCGATGGCCTGCACGTCTCCCAGCCTGATCAAATGCTTCTCGGCCAGAAATGCCGCCAGGAACAGGCGGTTGCACAATGTGTTGATGCGGCGGGGGATGCCCCCCGTCAGCGTGTGGATGAGGTCGAAGCAATCCGGCTCGAAGTTCGGATCCTCCTTCCAGCCGACATGGCGCAGCCGGTGCTCGATGTACTCGCGGGCCTCCACCTTGTCCAGCGGGCCAAGATGGTATGAAGCGATCACCCGCTGCCGCAGTTGCTTCATCTGCGGACTGCGCATCATGTCGCGAAGCTCGGGCTGGCCGATCAGAAAGCTCTGCAGCAGGGCCTGATCGCCGAGCTGGAAATTGGAGAGCATGCGCAATTCCTCGACCGCGCGCTCGGTCAGGTTCTGCGCCTCGTCGACCACGAGCAATGCGCGCTTCTTCTCGACCACGCACTGGCACAGGAATGCTTCCAGCGAGGCGAGCAGCATCGCCTTGTCGACCGACTTGACCGGCAGCCCGAACGCGACGGAAACCGCGCGCAGCACGTCCTCGGCATCGAGCTGGGTGCTCACGAGTTGCGCGGCGACGACTTTGCCGCGTGTCGAGCTGTTCGAGCAGGCTGCGCACGATCGTGGTCTTGCCGGCGCCGATCTCGCCGGTGATCACGATGAAGCCCTCGCTCTGGTACAGGCCGTACTCGAGGTAGGCGAACGCCCGCTTGTGACCGCGGCTGCCGTAGTAGAAGGAGGGATCGGGATTGAGCTGAAACGGCTTTCCCGTCAGCCCGAAATAGCTCTCGTACATCGCTTCGCTACTTGAAAGTGTGCCGAATTCCCGCGAAGACCGCGGCTTCGTTGTAGTCCGAAAAGCCGAACTCGGTATTCGACTGTTGATAACGCGCACCGCCGAACACACTGGTTCGGCGGGCAACCGAATACGTAAGAAGCGCCTGCGCCGATCCTTGTCTTGTCGAGAAGTCGGCCCCGGAATTGGCCACGGTGCGCGAAACGTTGACCGATCCGACCAGAACCATCGTGGGCGTGAGATTGTGCGTCCAGACGAGGCTGGCTCCGGTCTGCGTGTTGTCATTGGCGCCCGCCAACTCGGGCGGCAATGGCGTCCCGGAGCCGGTAATCGGCTCGCTCCGCAGGTTGAAAATCGTGAGCAGTATGGAATTCCGCGCGCCGACCAGCCCCGCCGTGGCGCTCGCGCGTTGCTGCAGGAGAATCTGTTGCGCGTACAGCGGCACAGGGCCGCTGAGCGTGGAGGGCAATCCCCGATTCTGGATGATCTCGTCGACCGTGCGCTGCCGGTCGACCGGATCGGCAATGGAACTGTACAAGCCGTTCAGGAACGCGGATACGTCAACCCCGCCCGGCACCGTCGCGAGCTGTTGCGGGTAGGTCGAGATGTCGCGCGAGGCCTGGATGCTCCAGATGGACAACGGCGTCCGGTGATTGAACGCTGCGCGGTACGACGATCCGAAAAACCGATGCTCCCAGTACCCAAGGACCTTTGTTCGCGGAGTCGGATTCCACTCGATTCCAAGTCCATAGATCGCGCCCTGCGAACTCGACAGCTGGTAGGTGTTGTCCTCGTAGCCGATGCTTGCCGCCAGCCGCGTCTGCGGCGCGACGGCATAGACCGGAGCGAATCGGCCCAACCGGGTGATGATCGAATTCTGTTCATTGAACTTGGTGTCGTTGTAGTCGAGGTCAGCGCGCCAGCCCAGCTGCTGCTGCGTATTCGACGCGGAAGCGAAGAACCGCGTATAGCGCGCTTCGTCGACGCTGATCGGCGCGCCGCTCAAATTGGTCCAGACATTGTCGTTGCGCAGTTCGTAGTTGATGTTTCCCGGGGTCACTCCCTTGATATAGGGGCTCAACCGGTAGGTGTCGGACCGGTAGCGGTTTCGGGTCGCATTCGTCAGGCCTTCGGGTTGCGGTCCGAAGGGATTGAAAAACTGCTGGGTGACCGAAACCGCGCCCTCGACAAACAGGAAGTCCTTTACGGGTTGGACCGTACCCAGGAGGCTCACCGACGGATAGACCTTGTTGTTCTCGCTGCCGGTGCGCGCGTAGATGACGACCGGCAGGGAAATGAACCCGGACAGATTCGTGCGCGTGCCCCTTTCACTGATCACCAGTGTCGGGGTGATCTGGGTGACAAAGTCGCCCTCGCGCTGCTCGGAGGGGGCAAGGTCGACGTTGTTGGTCGCGGTTCCCGAGATCCCGATCGATGGATCAATCGTCCAGGTTTGCGCGATGGCCGGAGGAGCGGCGGATACGGCAAGAGTCAGCGCGATCGCCGCAGCCCTGGCCGGGATTCCAAGGCAGGGGCAGCCCCGCGCCCCACTCACCAGCGAGTCCCGCGCGGGCGGACCGGAGTCACTTCCGTTCGTCATCCGCGTAATAGCCATAGTAGGTCCCAACATCGGTCTGGTCCGCCTTGTTCAGCATCATCAGCACGATCTCGCAACTTTCTATGGTGCCCAGCGCAAGATTGACCGCCTGTCGCCGGGTACTGTCGGCAGCCACGACCATCACGACCTGCCCCATGTGCGTCGCGAGTACACGGGCCTCCGTGGTCGCAAGCAGCGGTGGCGAGTCGAACACGATGATCCGGTCCGGATAACGCGTCCCGAGATCACGGAGCAGAATCGCCATCTGTTCGCTGGCGAGGAGCTCGGTCGCCCTGCGGTGACGGGATCCCGCCGGCAGCACCGAGAGATTCTCGATGTTGGTGCGCACCAGCGCGTCGCTGACATCGACATCGTCTCGGGTCAACAACTCGAGCAATCCGGGCGAGTTGCGCACACCGAGGATATTCGGCAGGTCCGGATGGGCGACGTCGCCGTCGACCAGAAGCACCGTCGTATCGAGTTCCATGGCAATGCTCATGGCGAGATTCACGGCCGTGAACGTCTTTCCCTCGCCAGGCAGTGAACTGGTGACCATGATGAGATTGCCGTTGCGGACTCTCACTCCCGCGGGCCCGACCGCGTTGCGCATGATGGGCCGCTTGATGACGCGAAACTCATCGGCGATCTGCGACCGCGGAGCATCCGGCGTGACGAAGCCGCGATTCCTCAGCCGCTCGAGATTCACCTCGTGCATCGGGCGTGATTTCCGCTCCTCGGCGGCGGCTCCGGGCTTGGTCTCGGGCGCGTTCCTGGCTACCTCGGCTACCGCGGACGCACGCTCGGGGGAAAGCGGACCGCGCGAACCCATTTCGCGAACCGCTGCCTCCGGCGTGGGAACGTGTTCGGACGCGACTGCTCCGGCGCCCTCGGCCGCGGTCGGCGGCGGGACCGGGGCACCCGTTTCGGCACCGGAACGGCGCAGTGCTTCCAGCCGCTTCGCCGCCTGTTCGATCAGGCTCATCGTCGGCTCCTCATGCTGCGCGTGAAAGCAGCATAACAAACGCAAAGATGGCGGCAAACGCGGCCACCAGCCCGCTGACCCCGCCGGCAAAAAGCATCGAATTGCGGCGTCGCGACCTGTTCATGCTTGCGCTCGGAAGCATCGTCACCATGCCGAGTATCGGGCGCTTGGTGGCTTCCCGCACCATGCGCGCGTCGTGGAACGTGGGCATGAGCTGCGATGCGACGAAGCTTGCAAAAAGACCGGCCGCCAGCGCAGCCACCACGGCGATGCCAAGCAAACCAAGCCGCGTCGGCGGGACGGGGTTCGGCGACACGCGCGGAGGGTCAATTACCCGGAACTGCGTGCCGCCGGCGTCCTGAACACCCTCGCCGATCGTCGCGGACTGGCGCCGCGCCAGCAGTGTTTCATAGGTCTTCTTCTGAATGTCGTAGTCCCGATTGAGCTGCGTGTACTCCGCTTCCACCTGGGGCACCAGTCGCGCCGCCGCACGCAGCTGGGCGTACTGGCCTTCATACGACGCGAGCTTCGCCCGCAGCGAGGCCACGTTCGCCTCGGCTTCCGCCAGCGAAAAACGCAGGCGCTGGAAGACAGGATTGCGATCGATGGATTCGGCCGGCCGGCCCGTCGCCGCAGCCGCCTTTTGGATTGCCTTAAGCTCCTCACGCCGTTGCTGCTCCAGTTCTTCGACAAGCCGCCTGGTCGCGATCACGTCCGGGTGCTGCTCCGTATACTTGCGCAGCAACCCGTCGAGGTCCGACTTGAGCGTCGCCAGCCGGGCATCGATCGCCGGAACGGCAATCGATGCGGTCACGGCAGGCTGCGCCTCCGGCATCAGCACGGGCACCTCGCCGGCAAGCTCCTTCTTGTACGAATCACGCGCCTGCTCGGCCGCACGCAGTTCGAGTCTCGCATTGGCGATGTCGTCGCTCAACTTCGCCAGCCGGCCAAAGTAGTCCGGCCCGCCCTGTCCCGCCACACCGAGGTATTTGAGGCGGAAATCCTTGAGGCGATTCTCCGCGGTCTTCAGGTTTTCCTCGTACTGCCTGATCTGCTCGTCCACGAACTTGACCGCGCTTCGCGCGTCCTCCCGCTTGTCGCCCATCCCCGACTCGACGAAAATCGTCAGCAGCGCCTGGACGACCTTGCGCGCCTTCTCGGGGTTCGAGTCACGGTAGGAGATGACGTAAAGATTGTCCCGAACGCTCCCGCCCAGCGACAGCCCGCTCATCACCGTGTCGACAATGGCCTGATTCGACGAATCGGAGGCCGTCGCAAGATCGAGATCGGCCATTCGGACGAGCTTTTCCACGTTCGGCCGGTTGATCAGCGTACGACTCATCATTCTGACCTGCTGATCGAGGTCCGGCTGGATCGACAGTCCCATCATCAGCGGCCGCAGCAGGGTTTGCGTGTCGACGTAGACGCGCGCGCTCGCCTCGTAGCGCTCGGGTATGCGCAACGCGGCGGTGACGCCGACGATCGCGGCGATCCACGCGACGCCCAGCCCGATCCAGCGGCGATGCCACATGCCCCGCAGTACGCTGAGGGCCTGCTGAAGTAGCTCATCCATTTTTTGCGAGTCCTGTGCCCGATGCAGAGGCTGGCGGCGGCGTTCGTCGCCGCACCGATGTCAGAACCAACTTTGGGGAATGATCACGATATCCCCGGGACGCATGTCGACGTTGGCCGAAATGTCGCCACGCTTGACGAGATCCTGCAGTCGGACACTGTACGACTTGCCCCCGTCGGCGACCCGGAAGATGCTCGCCTTGTTGCCGTCCGCAAAATCGGTGAGCCCCCCGACCGCGATCATGACGTCAAGCAACGACATGTTCTTGCGGAACGCGAGAATCTGTGGCTTCGTCGCTTCGCCGATAACGCGAACCTGTTCGCTCGAAGGTCCGACAAAGGTCGTAACGACTACCGTCACGACCGGGTCGCGGATGTACTTCGAAAGCGCCTTCTCAAGGTCGCGGGCGAGCGCCGTCTGAGTCTTGCCGATTGCGGGAAGGTCGTCGACGAGGGGCGTGGTGATTTTCCCGTCGGGCCGCACCGGTACTACCATCGACAGTTCCGGGTTTCGCCAAACGATGACGTTGACGATATCGAGCGGACCGATAACGTAGTCATAGTCGGGCGTGGTCGCGCCCTGCGGGGCGGGAGGATACGTTGCCGTCGTGCAGCCCAGGATCAGAACGGCGACCGTCGCGCAGGCAAACCACGACACGCTCTTCGCTACCGCCTGCGCACCCGTTTTCAAGCTTTTTCGGAACGAATTCATGGCCCCTCCGACATAAGCTGCATAAATTGAAAATGATAACACCGCCCACGCGCGATTCCCAACGAATTGTATTCATTTACGCATGTGTCATGCCAGCGAGGCAAGTTCCCGGCGACCTTCGCTCGGCGACCAGGCCATTCTTCATGCCGCAAAAACCGCCCGCTGCTGTCTGCTTCAACTTGCACACTGCAACTGCCACTTTTCCTATGTGCCCCGGTGATCCCCTCACCAGCGGATTCAAGCAGCTCGCTCCAGCAGAGTTGGAAAAACAGGAGTTTATCCATCCTAACCAGCAAAGGAGCGTTCTATCCGGCATGAGTTGACTTCCCCAGCCCTCGCGGGCTGTTGGGCCGGAAACCGGGATACGCAAGGCCACAGGAACCCGGCGGCGCACGCCGGCATCCCCATCTGCAAAGCCGCCGTGCTCCCCGCAGGCGCCGGCATCGACCAGGAACGCACGATCCCGATCGGATAGTATCCGGCGAAGCCATGCGGCTGCATAGAACGTCGCCCGTCGGTTGTGGGCGACGCGCACAACCCCTCCGATAACTGCCCGCCCAAATGCCCCTCTACGCCATCGGCGACATCCAGGGTTGCCACGCCGAGTTCTGCCAGCTGCTCGACCTGATCGGTTTCTCGCCGCGCGAGGACCGGCTGCTGCTGGTCGGCGACCTGGTCAATCGCGGCCCGGAATCGCTGGCGGTGCTGCGCGAGGTCATGGCGCTGGGCGATGCCGCCGTCACCGTTCTGGGCAATCACGATTTCCATCTGCTGACGATCGCGGCGGATCATCGCAAGCCCCACCGCGGCGACACGCTCGATGCGATTCTCGCCGCGCCCGATCGCGACGCGCTGATCGGCTGGCTTGCCGCGCGGCCGCTGGTGGTGGCCGAGGGCGACGTGGTGATGGTCCATGCGGGCCTGCTGCCGACCTGGACGGTGGCGACGGCGCTGATGCTGTCGGACGAAGTGCAGGCGGCGCTCGCGGGTCCGCGGGCGCACGAATTCCTGGGCGTGCTCTACGGCGACGAGCCGCGCCGCTGGCGCGACGACCTCGAGGGCTGGGACCGGCTGCGCGTCGTGGTCAACGCCTGCACCCGGCTGCGCTTCTGCACCGCCGATGGGACGATGGAGCTGAACGAGAAGCGCGGACCCGGCCACACCCCCGACGGGACGTTGCCGTGGTTTCGCCATCCGGGTCGACGCAGCGCCGGGCACACCATCGTCTGCGGACACTGGTCGACGCTGGACCTCGAATTGGCGCCAAACGTGCTGATGCTCGATTCGGGCTGCCTGTGGGGTGGCACGCTGACCGGGATCAGGCTGTCCGACCGGCGGGTGTACCAGGTGCCGAGCCGGCACCCGGTGCAGCCAAAACCGTTCGGATAGCCGCTTCCGCCGCGCGCGCAAGCTCGCGCCGGTGGCCGTCGCGTGCCGGCAGCGCCGCCGGCGCGATCAGTTCGACCAGCAGCTCGCGCTCGCCGCAGACGCGCCAGAACGATGCCGCGAACGACATGTCGCCGACATAGGCAGCCGCGAGGCTGGGCCTGCCATCGACCGCGCGATAGCGGATCGCGACCGGCTGGACGTGTCCCTCGGCCTCGACGATCGGCTGCAGCAGCGAACTCTTGAAAGGCAGCACGTCCAGGCCCTCGGTCGTCGTGCCTTCGGGAAACACCGCGACGACTTCCCCACCGGCGAGCAGGCGCGCCATCTGGTGGTTGACGCGATGGGTGTCACGGCGCCGATCGCGTTCGATGAACACCGTGCCGGCGCCGCGGATCATCTGCGCCAGCACCGGCCAGCGTTCCAGTTCCGACTTGGCGACGAACAGCACCGGGTGCACGGCGTTGAGCACGAAGATGTCGAGCCAGGAGACGTGGTTCGCCACGACCATCACATTGCCGCCGCGCGCGCCGATCTCGCCCTCCACGCGGGTGCGCACGGCGAGGATGCGCAGCAGGCGGCCGCTCCACCGCTTGACCAGCGACCGCCGCGTCCGCGGCTTGACCAGCGGGAACACCAGCATGGTCGTCGCCACGCCTTCGAGCACGTGGAGGCAGGTGCGCGTCCAGCGATAACAGCGCACCGGCAGGGCAACGCCGTTGCGCGCGGGCCGCTTCACCAGAGCCGGCTGCCGAAGGTCGCGAAGTGCAGCGCATCGACGCGGCCCTGGTCGACGCGGTGATTCTGCCCGCCGCGCGAGGCGATCTTCAGCGCGCCCAGCACGGAGGCAAGGCCGCCGGCGCGCTCCCAGTCCCAGCCCTGGGCGATGCCGTACAGCAGCCCGGCGCGATAGGCGTCTCCGCAGCCGGTGGGATCGAGCAGCGCGGCAGGTTTCGCGGCAGCGATCGCGTAGGTGTCGCCACCGGCGTGGATCACCGAACCGTCGGCGCCGAGCGTCACCACCAGCGCATCGACGCGCTCGGCGATGGCGGAAAGCGGCAGGCCGGTGCGTTCGGCCAGCATCCTGCCTTCGTAGTCGTTGACCGCCAGGTACGTTGCCCGGTCGATCATCGCCAGCAGCTCGGGGCCGTCGAACAGCGGCATCGCCTGTCCGGGGTCGAGCAGGAAGGGGATGCCGAGTTCAGCGAACTGCTCGACATGCGCAAGCATGCCGTCGCGTCCGTCCGGCGACACGATGCCGAGCTCGATGCCTTCGACATCCTGCACCCGGTTCTGGTGCGAGGAATTCATCGCGCCCGGGTGAAACGCGGTGATCTGGTTGTCGTCGAGGTCGGTGATGATGAACGCCTGCGCCGTATAGCTGCCCGGCACGTCGCGCACGCCGGCGATGCCGATGCCGTAGGCGTCGAGGCGCTCGCGGTAGTCGCGGCCGTCGTCGCCGATGGTCGCCATCACCACCGGATTCCCGCCGATGTGCTTCAGGTTGTAGGCGATGTTGCCCGCGCAGCCGCCCCATTCGCGGCGCATCTCGCCGATCTGGAACGACACGGACAGCACCTGCGCCTGGTCGGGCAGGATATGGCGCGAGAATTTGTCGGGAAACACCATGATGGTGTCGTAGGCAAGGGACCCGCAGACGAGCGTGCGCATGGCAGATGCAATCGGTAGTGGCCGGAAGAAAACCTCGAGGGTCGCGCGCGAGTCAGCCGGCGGTTCCCGGGCGCCCAGGCTCGATTTTACTTCGTCCCCGGCTAAGCGGCGCGGCGCGCCGCGGCGGGACTCAGGCCGCGGTTTCGCGGCCGACGTCGCGGACGATGAACTGCTGGCGGCGCGAAACCGGCAGCGTTTCGGTGACGCCCGACAGCAGGACTTCCCAGTGCGAGTCGCCGTCGTCGTTGACCCGGCGCTCGAACCCGCGGATGTGGTCCCGGGAGACCAGGCAGTTGCGATGGACCCGCAGGAAGCGCGCGCCGAACTCGCCTTCCAGCTTGGTCAGCGACTCCTCGAGCAGGAATTCGCGCGAAGCCGTGCGGATGGTGATGTACTTGAGCTCGGCCTTGAGGTAGATGATTTCGTCCAGCGGCACCAGGACGACGCGCGAGCGCTCGGTGACGGAAAGGTAACGACGTGTCGCTGCCGGAAGCTGCATCAGCTGCTCGGCGCTCACCGGCTTCAGCCGGGGCACCTTTTCCAGCGCAGCCAGCAGCCGCTGCACGCGCACCGGTTTCATCAGGTAGTCGACGGCGTTCACCTCGAACGCCTGCACCGCGTGCTCGTGAAACGCCGTGGTGAAAATGACCACCGGCGGATGCGGCAGCTTGAGCAGATGCCGCGCGAATTCGATGCCGTCCATGTCCGGCATGTGGATGTCGGTCAGCACCAGGTCGGCCGGCGCGCACTGGAGCAAGTCCAGCCCCTCGCGTCCGTGCTGCGCCTCGCCGACCACGATCAGCGGCAAGCGGGCGGCGCAGTCGTCGAGCAACTCGCGCAGCCGGCGCCGCGCCGGCGCCTCGTCGTCGACCAGCATCACCCGGAGCAACGGCTCAGCCATTGGCGACCATCCTTCCGGTTCTCGGGCGCAGCCGCGGGGCAGGCGTCGCGTCGCGCCGGGCCGGGCCCGCATCGGGCTTGGGCGGCGGCGCCTCGACCCGGTCCCTGCCGGACGCGGCCGGGCGGTCGGCACGGTAGGGCATGCGGATGTGCACCTCGTAGGCGTCCTTGGTGACCCGCGTCTCGAGGCTCGCCTCGGCATCGAAATGCAGCGCCAGCCGCTCGCGGACGTTGGCCATCGCCATCTTGTTGCCCGAATGGTGGGTCCCGCCATCGGTGCGGTAGGGATTGCGCAGGATGGCGTGCACCTCGCCCCTTGCCGAGAACAGGTTGATCGACACCGTACCCGGCGCGCTCCACGGCTCGATGCCGTGATAGACGGCGTTTTCCAGCAGCGGCTGCAGCACCAGCGGCGGAACCAGCGCATCGCCCGGCATGCTTTTCACGTTCCACTCGACGACCAGCCGTTCGCCCAGGCGCAATTGCTCCAGTTCCAGGTACTGCCGGCACAATTCGACCTCGTCGGCCAGCGGCGCCAGCTTGCGGTTGTCGCGCATCAGCACACGGAACAGGTCGGCCATGTCCTGCAAGGCGACCTCGGCGCGCTTGGGCTCGGTGCGTACCAGCGACAGCACCGCGTTGATGCTGTTGAACAGGAAGTGCGGGCGAATGCGCGCCTGCAGCGCCTGCAGCCGCGCCTCGGTGATCGCCGGCGAAAGCGCCCGGGCGCGAAGGTGGAAATAGGCCAGCAGGCCGCCGACGGCGAGCAGCGCCCAGACCTGCCAGCGCAGCACCCGCCCCGCGGTCACCGGCGTGATTTGCGCGTAAAGCGGCGCCAACGCCAGTCCGGCGACCAGCGCTACCAGGACCACGATGGCCACTGCCGTCGTGTAGCGCAGGCGCGCGAGCCGGGGCGACGCCGCCCAGAGCACGGCGAGAACCACGAACAGCCAGGGTTCGACGATGGTCGTGATCTGGGCCCACGCCGCGAGCATCGCCGACGGGGTCGTTTCGGTGGCAAACGCCAACACCGCCGCCCCGGCGTTGACGGCGACCAGGATGCGCAGGATCGTGCCCAGGTTGCGCAGGTCGGGCAGCCCGGGCGGGTCGGCGGTTTGCCTTATAATCGGCCTCATGTCACTGGTGGTATGCAAACATCATGCCCGAGACGGTATACCGCGAGCCAGCAACCACCGGTCCGCCACCGCCCGGTCCCGCGTCTGTGGCCCGGGATATCGCTGCGTGGGGCCCTGAACGGTGCCATTGCGGCCATTGTCGGCATGCGCGCTGACCGACGCAAGACGAAACGCCCACCCTGCCCTGCCCCGCCTCGACCGCCCTGACACCTCGATGCCCGATCCAGATCCGACTCCGCCTGCTCCGACCGCCTCCGGCGGCTGGTCCGGACGCTTTGCCGAACCCGTTGCCGAACGCGTCAAACGGTACACGGCTTCGGTCGATTTCGACCAACGCCTCGCCGCGGCCGACATCGCCGGTTCGCTCGCGCATGCGCGGATGCTGGCTGCGACCGGCATCATTTCGGCGCAGGATCTGGCGGACATCGAGCGAGGCCTTGCCGCGATCGGCGACGAGATCGCGCAGCGGACCTTCGCTTGGTCGCGCGACCACGAGGACGTCCACCTCAACATCGAACGGCGGCTGACGGAGCTCGTCGGCGACGCCGGCAAACGCCTGCACACCGGCCGTTCGCGCAACGACCAGGTCGCCACCGACGTCCGCCTCTGGTTGCGCGGGGAGATCGACGCCCTGCTCGCGCAGCTCGTCGCGCTGCGTCGCGCTTTCATCGACCTGGCCGAACGCCACGCCGACACCATCATGCCCGGCTTCACGCACCTGCAGGTCGCGCAGCCGGTCACTTTCGGTCACCATCTGCTCGCCTACGACGCAATGCTCTCCCGTGACGCCGCCCGTCTCGGCGACTGCCGCAAGCGCCTCAACCAGCTGCCCCTCGGTGCCGCGGCGCTGGCCGGCACGTCGTATCCGATCGATCGGGCGCGGGTCGCCCGCGAGCTCGGCTTCGACGGCATCTGCTCGAACTCGCTGGACGCGGTCGGCGACCGGGATTTCGCGATCGAGTTCGAGGCGGCGGCGGCGCTGATCATGGTTCACCTGTCCCGCTTCGCCGAGGAACTGGTGCTGTGGTCGTCTCCCCGCTTCGGCTTTGTCACGCTCGCCGACCGCTTCTGCACCGGCAGTTCGATCATGCCGCAGAAGAAGAACCCGGATGTGCCCGAACTGGTGCGCGGCAAGACCGGCCGGGTGGTCGGCCACCTCGTCGGATTGCTGGTGCTGATGAAGGCGCAGCCACTGACCTACAACAAGGACAACCAGGAAGACAAGGAACCGCTGTTCGACACCGTCGACACGCTGGCCGACACGCTGGCGATCATGGCGGACCTGGTGGCGACCGGCATCGCGCCCAACGAAGAGCGCATGCGCGCGGCGGCGCGCGAGGGTTTCGCGACGGCGACCGACCTCGCCGACTACCTGGTGCGCCGCGGGCTGCCGTTCCGCGACGCGCACGAGGCGGTCGCGCGCGCGGTTCGCCAGGCCGAGAGCAAAGGCTGCGATCTCGCCGATCTTTCGGTACCGGAACTCAGGCAATTCTCGCCGCTCGTCGACGACGACGTGCACACGGTGCTCACGCTCGAAGGCTCGGTGGCAAGCCGGGACCATCCTGGCGGGACCGCACCGAAGCAGGTGCGCGCCGCAGCCGCCGCGGCACGCGCATCGCTGACCGCAACCTGAAGGAAGGAACGACATGAAACTCGCATTTCTCGGTCTGGGCGTAATGGGTTATCCGATGGCGGGCCACCTCGCCAAGGCGGGTCACGACGTCACCGTGTACAACCGATCCGCGGCCAAGGCCGCCAAATGGGTCGAGACGCACGGCGGCAGGAGCGCGGCCACGCCGGCCGCCGCCGCCAAGGGCGCGGATATCGTCATGATGTGCGTCGGCAACGACGATGACGTGCGTGCCGTGGCGACGGGTGCCGACGGTGCGCTGGCCGGCATGGCTGCCGGGACGATCCTGGTCGACCACACGACCGCGTCGGCGCAGGTCGCGCGCGAGGTGCATGCCGCAGCGAAGGCGAAGTCGGTCGAATTCCTCGATGCGCCGGTCTCCGGCGGGCAGGCCGGCGCGGAAAACGGCAAGCTGACCATCATGGTCGGCGGTGCCCCGAAGGTATTCGAACGCGCCGAAGCCGTTTTGGCGACCTATGCTCGTGCGGTCACGCTGCTCGGCGGCCCCGGCAGCGGGCAGCTGACCAAGATGGTCAACCAGATCTGCATCGCCGGCCTGGTGCAGGGGCTGTCCGAAGGCATCAATTTCGCGCAGCGCGCGGGGCTGGATGCGGAACTGGTGCTGGACGTGATCAGCAAGGGCGCGGCGCAGTCCTGGCAGATGGAAAACCGCGGCAAGACCATGGTGGCGGACAAGTTCGACTTCGGCTTCGCCGTGGACTGGATGCGCAAGGACCTGTCGATCTGCCTGGCGGAGGCGCGCAGCAACGGCGCCGCGCTCCCGGTGACCGCAGTGGTCGATCAGTTCTACTCGCGGCTGCAGGCGGCGGGCGGCGGACGATGGGACACCTCCAGCCTCATCCGGTTGCTGCGCGACGCTTCGTGACCGTTCGCCGCGGGCGGAGCGCCCTGGCGCTCCTCCTCGTGGCCGCTTCGGCATGCGGCAGCGTCTTGGCGGGGCCGCCGGAGTTCAGGAACGCCTGGATGCGGCCGGCGCCGGCCGGGGCAGAACTGGCGCGGGTCTACGTCGACATCGTCGGCGACGAGGCATTTGAACTCACCGGCGCCTCGACGCCGCTGGCGCAACGCGTGGAAATCGTGACGGTTGCGCCGAGCCTCGATCCGGCATCCGAGACCGTGGTGGCGACATTGCCGATTCCGAAGGGCACTACCCGGCTCGCCTATCGCGGCAGCCATCTGCGCCTGTCCGGTATCCGGCAGGATGCCGGCAATGGCCAACTGGTTCCGCTGACGCTGCATCTGCGCAGTGCCGCGGGTGTGCAGATCCAGGCGTCGACCGACGTCATGGTCCGCGGCATCCTGACGCCACGGCAGGTACCCGCCGCCGAGCAGGCTGGCGCGGAACGGTCTTCCGGGGCCGCTGCGGTGAATCCCGCCGCGCCAGACGCCGGGAACCAGCCGGCGCCGGGGATGCCGACGCCCGCGCCGGCTTCGTCGATGCAGCCGGCGCAGCCGCGGCCGTAGCCGGCACCGGCCCCCAAGACCCGGTTACGAAGCCGCAGGGGCCTCCGGAACCCGGTCGCCATCGATGACGATCACCTCGGAGGTGACTTGCGCGGTTTTTGCCAGCATGACGGTGGCCGAGCAGTATTTCTCTTCGGAAAGCCGGACGGCGCGCTCGACCTGACGGCGGTCGAGGCCCCGGCCCGCCACCGTGTAGACGACGTGGATCCTGGTGAAGACCCGCGGCGGGTCGTCGGCGCGCACGCCTTCCGCGCTGACGACGCAGTCGGCGACCGGCTGCCGGGCCTTGCGCAGGATGAGCATCACGTCGAAGGCCGTGCACGCCGCCATGCCCATCAGCAGCAGTTCCATCGGGCGCGCGCCAAGATTGCGTCCGCCGTGCTCCGGCGCCCCGTCGATCACCAAGGCGTGGCCACTGCCGGCTTCGCCGACGAAACTGACGCCTTCGGTCCATTTGATTCGTGTTTTCATCACGATACGCTCACTGTCGCCCTTTGGCGGTTAGACGTGAGCAAGCGCTCACTTTGTTGCGAACATGGTGCAATCGCAGGCTTTGTCCAATGCTGCAACGCCGCATCAGATTGCGTTGTGCAGCGCAATATGGAAAAATCATAACTGTTCGCGGGCCTCGCTGCACTCCTCCTGCGGCACCCGCGGACACATTCCTCCATTCTCCTCCTATGGTGGAATTCTTCAGGCGCGGTCCGCAGGATCGCGCCTTTTTTTGCGTCCTCGGCCGACCGGGGACGCCTTCCTTGACGCTGGTCGGCAAAAAATCGTAAAATAGCCGACTTTGCTGAACGAACCAGTGGAAGAGAAGCACACGCCATGAAGACCTACTCCGCCAAGCCCTCCGACATCACGCGGGATTGGTTCGTCGTCGACGGCACGGACCAGGTCCTCGGCCGCCTCGCGAGCCAGATCGCCCTGCGCCTGCGCGGCAAGCACAAGCCCACGTACACGCCGCACATGGATACCGGCGATTTCATCGTCGTGACCAATGTCGACAAGCTTCGCGTCACCGGCAACAAGGCCGAAGGCAAGCTCTATCACCGCCATTCGGGCTACCCCGGCGGCATCTCGACGACAACCTTCGCCAAGATGCAGGCGCGCTTTCCCGGCCGGGCGCTGGAAAAGGCGGTCCGCGGCATGCTGCCGAAGGGTCCGCTCGGCTACGCGATGCTCAAGAAGCTGAAGTACTACTCGGGGCCCTCGCACCCGCATTCGGCGCAGCAACCCAAGCCGCTCGACCCGGTGCGCTGACCGCCAACCCTTTCCAGACGGAACGCACAGACAATGATCGGAAACTACTACTACGGCACCGGCCGCCGCAAGACTTCGGTGGCGCGCGTCTTCCTCAAGCAGGGCACGGGCAAGTTCGTCGTCAACGAGAAGCCGGTCGACGAATTCTTCACCCGCGAGACCGGACGCATGGTCGTCCGCCAGCCGCTGGTGCTGACCAGCCACTCGACGACGTTCGACATCATGGTCAACGTCATCGGCGGCGGCGAATCGGGACAGGCAGGCGCGGTGCGCCACGGCATCACCCGCGCGCTGATCGAGTACGACGCGATGCTCAAGCCGACGCTGTCGAAGGCAGGACTGGTCACGCGCGATGCGCGCGAGGTCGAGCGCAAGAAGGTCGGCCTGCACAAGGCGCGCCGCCGCAAGCAATTCTCGAAGCGCTGACGCCCTCGCCGCGACGCACCCGGAAAGGCCGCCGACGAGGCGGCCTTTTTCTTTTCCCGCGCCCGAGTCCCCGCGCCGACGCCGATCGAATCGCCCGGTCGCGGCGAACCCGAGACCCGTGGCCGACCGCATCCGTTAGAATCGTTCTTCCCCGACCCGAGGTCAGACCATGATCAAGATCGGCATCGTCGGCGGCACCGGCTACACCGGAGTCGAGCTGCTGCGGATCCTGGCATCGCATCCCGATGCCGAAGTGCGCGCGATCACCTCGCGCGGCGACGCCGGCACGCGCGTCGTCGACATGTTCCAGAGCCTGCGCGGACACTACGACCGCCTGGCCTTCACCGCCCCCGATGCGACCGACCTCAAGTCCTGCGACGTGGTGTTCTTCGCCACCCCGCACGGCGTGGCGATGGCGCAGGCGCGGGAACTGACCGCTGCGGGCGTGAAGATCATCGACCTCGCGGCGGACTTCCGCATCCGCGACGCGGCGACCTTCGAGAAATGGTACAAGCTGCCGCACGCCTGCCCGGACCTCCTGGCGGAGGCGGCGTACGGCCTGCCCGAACTCAATCGCGATGCCATCCGCAAGGCGCGAATCGTCGGCAACCCCGGCTGCTATCCGACGTCGATGCAGCTCGGCCTGGTCCCGCTGCTCGAGGCGGGCGTGGTCGACAGCGAGCACCTGATCGCCGATTGCAAGTCCGGCGCGTCGGGGGCGGGTCGCAAGGCCGAGGTCGGCCTGCTGCTGGCCGAGGCCTCCGACAATTTCAAGGCCTACGGCGTTGCCGGCCATCGTCATCATCCGGAAACCGTGCAGGAGCTCGCGCTGCGCAGCAAGACACCGGTGAAGCTGGTCTTCACGCCGCATTTGCTGCCGATGATCCGCGGCATCCACGCCACGCTCTACGCCCGGCTGACGCGCACCGACGTCGACCTGCAGGCGCTGTTCGAGGAGCGCTACGCCGACGAACCGTTCGTCGACGTGATGCCCGCGGGCTCGACGCCCGAGACGCGCAGCGTGCGTGCGTCGAACGTGGCGCGCATCGCCGTCCATCGTCCGGGCAACGGCGACATGGTCACGGTCCTGGTGGTCGAGGACAACCTGGTCAAGGGCGCGGCGGGACAGGCCGTGCAGAACATGAATCTCATCTGCGGGTTGCCGGAAACGGTCGGACTCACGGCGCCTCCGGTGCTGCCGTAGCCGGGGCACGCAATGGCTGCATCCTCCTGGTGGCGCCGGCTGCGCCAGCACTTCGGCATATCGGCCCCGCGCATGGCCGTGCGTACCCCGCTGCCGTGGTGGGGCCGTGCCGGACTCACGCTGGTGCTGCTCGGCATCGTCGGCGGCATGTGGTACTGGGGCTACGACTTCGGGCAGATCTTCGGCGGATTCAACCGCAAGGAGGTCGAGCAGCGGCTGGCGACCGCCGAGGCCGACACTGCCAAGTTCCGCGCCGAGGCGACGGAGCTTCGCGCCCGCAACGCGGTGCTGGAGAGCGAGATCGCCATGACCCGCGGGCGGCAGGACGAGCTGGCCCGGCAGGCGGCGCAGTTCTCGACCGAGAATGCGCAGCTCAAGGAAGACCTCGCATTTCTGCAAAAACTGGTGTCCGACTCCAGCAAGACGGTGGGCCTGCAGATCCCGCGGATCACCGCCGAGCCGGACGGCGAGGACATGTGGCGCGTGTCGGTGCTGGTCGTGCGTGGCGGCAACCCCAAGGACGAATTCGTCGGCAATGTCGTCCTGAGCGCGACGGTGACCGGCGCGCCGGAAACCGGCACGCCGGCGCGGGTGATCGTCCTGCCCGAGGACGATGCGTCCACCGCCTCGACGCTCAAGCTCAAATTCAAGTACTATCAGCGGGTTGAAGGACGTTTTCGAGTCCCGCCCGGCACCCGGGTATCGGCTGTGGCCGTCCGTGCCTTCGAGGCGGGGCAGCCGGGTCCGCGCGCGACGCGGACCTTGACCTTGAACTAGGGAGGCCCCATGTTCGAACGCAAGAAGCATGGCCCGGCGCAAAAGCGCATCGATTCGCTGATCGGCGCCGGCACCACGGTGGCCGGTGACGTGATCTTCACCGGCGGGCTGCGCATCGACGGCATCGTCCGCGGCAACGTATCGACGAGCGATGGCGAGTCGGGCACGCTGGTGGTGTCGGAACAGGCCCGCATCGACGGAGAAATCAATGTTTCGCACGTGGTCATCAACGGCGCAGTCAACGGTCCGGTGACCGCCAACGAATTCCTCGAGCTGCAGGCCAAGGCCCGGGTGGTGGGCGACGTCCAGTACCGCTCGCTGGAGATGCACCTGGGGGCGGTGATCCAGGGCCGGCTGCGCCACGCCGAACCCGGCAGCGCCAGCGTGGTCGAATTGAAACGCGTCGGGGCCGCGGAGTAGCGCCCGACAATCGAGGCTGCGGCCCTTTGCGCGGCAAGATGAACAGGTGCATCATTAGCGCACCGAACCTGCAACACGGAGTCAACGATGAACGCAATGAATGAAATGCCCGCCCCGCTGATCTTCACCGACTCGGCCGCGGCCAAGGTCAAGATGCTGATCGAGGAGGAAGGCAATCCCGAACTCAAGCTGCGCGTGTTCGTGTCCGGCGGCGGCTGCTCGGGCTTCCAGTACGGTTTCACGTTCGACGAAGTGACCAACGAGGATGACACCGCGATGGTCAAGGACGGCGTGACGCTGCTGATCGACCCGATGAGCTACCAGTACCTGGTCGGCGCCGAGATCGACTATTCGGAAGGCCTCGAAGGCGCGCAGTTCGTGATCAAGAATCCGAACGCGACGACGACCTGCGGCTGCGGATCGAGCTTCTCGGCCTGATACCGGATCGGCGGAGGCAAGACGGGGCCTGCGGGTCCCGTTTTTGTTGGTGCCCCGCAATCAGCGCGGGTAGATTGCCCCCAGCACCCGCGGTCCGGCCGCGCCGGTAACCGCCGGCAGGTTTCCGGCACGGTTGGCCAGCGCTTCGCGCGCCAGCCAGGCGAAGGCCAGCGCCTCGACGTGGTCGGCGGCCACGCCCTCGGCATCGGTGACACGCACGGACACACCGGGCAGCGCCACCGCCAGCGCCTGCATCAGCGTCGCGTTGCGCGCGCCGCCGCCGCAGACCAGCACCTCGCGCACGGCGCCGGGTTGTGCACGGATGGCGTCGGCGAGCGTGCGCGCGGTCAGCGCGACCAGCGTCGCCGCCCCGTCTTCCGGCTTCCCTTTCCACGAGACCCGCGTCAGCGTCGCATCGAGCCACGAGGCGTTGAACAGGTCGCGGCCGGTGCTCTTGGGCGGCGGCAACGCGAAATAGGGCTCGACCAGCAGCGCCGCCAGCAACCGAGCGTCGACTCGCCCGCTTGCCGCCCAGGCGCCATCGGCGTCATAGGGCACCCCGCGATGGCGCTGGCACCACAGGTCGAGCAGCACGTTGCCCGGACCGGTATCGAACCCACGCACTGCGCCGCCTGGCGGCAGGTCGGAAATGTTGGCGATACCGCCGATGTTGGCGACTACGCGATGGCAGTCGGCACGCGCCAGGAGCGCGTGATGGAATGCCGGCACCAGCGGCGCGCCCTGTCCGCCTGCGGCGATGTCGCGGGAACGGAAATCGGCAACGACGCGCATGCCTGCCTGTTCGGCGACCCGCGCCGGGTTGTTGATCTGCACGGTCCAGCCCTCGTCCGGCCGATGACGCACCGTCTGGCCGTGGACACCTGCGGCAATCACCCTTCGTGGGTCGAGGCCCGCGGCGGCGCAGGCTTTCGCCAGCGCCGTGGCATAGAGATCGGCCAGCGCATTGGCGCCGCGCGCGGCACGGGCAAGTTCGTCCGGGCCGGGGTCCTGCAAGGCGAGGAGTTCGAAGCGCAGCTCGGGGGAAAACGCGATGTGCGCGGCGCCAAGCAGCGCGCAGGCGCAACCGTTTCGCGGCGCGAAATCCGCGACCACGGCGTCCACGCCATCGAGGCTGGTGCCGGACATCACGCCGGCGTAGATCTCGGCGGACACGGCGGTTGGCCGGACCGGAGACCTGCTACTGGGTGGCGGCCAGCGTCGCGCCGTTCAGTTGCTGCGCCAGCTCCAGCGTTTGCGCGGAGGCCGCGATGTGGGCGCGAAACGCCGTCAGCGAAGCCGCCGGCACCGGTCGCGAAGCGGGCAGCGCGACGGTGAGCGGGTTGCGCGCCTCGCCGCCGATCCGGAACTCGTAGTGCAGATGCGGCCCCGTTGCCCAGCCCGTCTGGCCGACATGGCCGATGGTATCGCCCTGACGCACGCGGGCTCCGTTGCGCACGCCGGCCGCGAAGCGCGACAGGTGGCCGTACACGGTCGAATAGCTCCCGTCGTGGCGCAGGAAGATGACGTTGCCGTAGCCACCCTGCACGCCGGCGAAGGTCACCACGCCGTCGGCGGTTGCGCGCACCGGCGTGCCGGTGGGCGCCGCGTAATCGGTGCCCTTGTGCGCGCGCCATTGCTTCAGGATCGGATGAAAGCGCGCCAGCGAGAAACCCGAGGTGACACGGGAAAATTCCATCGGCGAGCGCAGGAACGCGCCGCGTGCGCTGCGGCCATCCTCGCGGTAGTAGCTCTCGTCGCCGTCATCGCCCGCCCAGCGGAATACGCGCAGCGCAACGCCCTTGTTGACGAACTCCGCGGCCAGGATGCGTCCGGTGCCCACGGCCTCGCCGTCGATCAGCCGGGTTTCGTAGACCACGGTGAACCGGTCGCCAAGACGCAGGTCGTGATAGAAGTCGATGTCGCCGGCAAAGACCTCGGCCAGTGCGATGGTGATGGCGTCGGGGACGCCGGCTGCATCCGCGGCGGCGAACAGCGAGGTACGGATTTCGCCGGCGCGCATGGTCGTGCGCAGGTCTTCGGCCGCCGCCACGCGCTCGGCGCGAAAACCGTCGCCTGCGCGATCGACGGCGAGCATCTCGCCATCCGCTGTCTGGAACTTGAGGCCCAGCAGCAGGCCCGCGCCATCGGTTGCCACGCGCACCGCGCGTCCGGGGCGCAGCTGGTAGACCGGGCGCGCGGACCGGTCAACGCGCAGGAACTGCATCGCTTCGGCGTCGTCGACGCCGGCCCGGGCCAGCAGACTGCCGATGGTATCGCCGCGCCGCACACGCTCCTCGCGCCAATAGGTCGTTTCCGACGGATCGACGGCCAGGATCGGCGGGGCCGGCAGGTCGCGCTCGACGAGTTGGGTCGGTACCGTTTCCAGCGTGGTGTTCGGCGCCAGGCCGAAGGCCGCCACCGCAGACAGCGAAAGCACGGCGACCACCAGCCATTGCCCTGCCGGCAGCGATCGCCGGGCCCGTGGCGACTCGGCGCCGCCGGGCGCGGTCGCTCGGTGCGCTAGAATCTGCGTTTTATCGGCGGCCAACGGATCGTTTCGGAAGTGAATTCGACAAGAAGCCGGGCCATTCTAGCAAACTTGATGCGATCGGCCACAACTGCCGTCGATTCGCCGCGGGAAATTCGATGAGTCCCGTCGTCTGCGACATGCCGGTCTTTCGCATCTTCGGCGGTCGATGCGCGCCGCCGGCCATGTTGTTCCGGCGCCGGCCGACGGCCGCCTGACTCGTCGTGGAGAAGTCGACGTGAACGTCAACAAGGACGACATCGCCCGCCAGCTTGCCGTGTTTCGCCGCGGTGCCGACGAATTGCTGGTCGAAAGCGAGGTCGCGGCCAAGCTCGCGCGCGCTCAGGCAACCAGCAAGCCGCTGCGGATCAAGCTCGGGCTGGACCCGACTGCGCCGGACATCCACCTCGGGCACACCGTGGTGCTCAACAAGATGCGCCAGTTGCAGGACCTGGGCCACCAGGTCATCTTCCTCATCGGCGACTTCACGTCGATGATCGGCGACCCCTCAGGGCGCAACGACATGCGCCCGCCGCTGTCGCGCGAACAGATCGTGGCCAATGCGCAGACCTACCACGCGCAGGCGTCGAAGGTGCTCGACCCCGCCCGCACCGAGATCCGCTACAACTCCGAGTGGAGCGAGCCGCTCGGCGCCGCCGGCATGATCAAGCTCGCCGCGCGGTACACGCTGGCGCGCCTGCTCGAGCGCGACGACTTCGCCAAACGCTTCGCCGCCCAGCACCCGATCGCCGTGCACGAACTGCTCTATCCGCTGATGCAGGGCTACGACTCGGTCGCGCTCGAGTCGGACATCGAGCTCGGCGGCACCGACCAGAAATTCAACCTGCTGGTCGGGCGCGAGCTGCAACGGCACTACGGACAGGAACCGCAGTGCATCCTGACCATGCCGCTGCTGATCGGCCTGGACGGCACCGAAAAGATGTCCAAGTCCAAGGGCAACTACATCGGCATCACCGAGGCGCCGGGCGAGATGTTCGGCAAGCTGATGTCGGTATCCGACACGCTGATGTGGCGCTACTTCGAACTGCTCAGCTTCCGTTCGCTGGACGAGATCGCGCAACTCAAGCGCGAATGCGACGGCGGCCGCAACCCGCGCGATGCCAAGGTACTGCTCGCGAAGGAAATCGTCGCGCGCTTCCACTCGGACGCGGCGGCGCAGGCGGCGCTGGCGACGTTCGAGGCGCGCTTCCGCGACGGGGCGATGCCGGAGGACATGCCCGAGGTGACGCTGCAGGCCGGCGGCGCGGGTCTGCCGGTCGCCCAGCTCGCCAAGCAGGCGGGGCTGGTCGAGTCGACGTCGGAGGCGCTGCGCCTGATCGCGCAGCGCGGACTCAAGGTCGACGGCGACGTCGTTGCCGACAAGGCGCTGGTGATCGGCGCCGGGAAGACCGTCGTCGTGCAGGCGGGCAAGCGCAGGTTCGCGCGCGTGACGCTCGCCTGACGTCGCGCGGCCCGGATCCGCTTCGGACTCAGGCCATGCCCGGATTGCCCTTCATGCCCTCGATGACCGGCAGGTTCAGCGTGCGCGGCTTGATCGTCTTCTGCGCGCGCAGGTAGCGCGCGCATAAATCCCAGATCGGCTCGCCGCCCGCCGCCTTCGCCTCCTCGGAGACGGGCGCCCAGCCGGCGACCTTGTATTTCTTCTGCGCCTCGACCGGCTTGCCGGCGTACTCCATCCGGGTGATCCGCTTGCCGGAATCCGCCAGCGGATTGATCGCGTACCTGAGGCCGCCGACACGCACCATGTCGCCGCCCTGCTGGTAGTAGGGATCGGGATTGAACAGGTTGTCGGCGATATCCTCGAGGATGGTCTTGATCATCTCGCCGGTCAGTTCGTTGACGGTCACCCAGGGATAGGTGATTGCCGTCTGGTCCATCAGGTGCTCCATCAGGATCGACTGCCCGGGGAGCAGCGACGTCCCCCAGCGGAAACCGGGCGAAAAGGCGATCTGCGCATTTTTCTCGGCCAGCAGCGCGTCGAGGATCAGCTGGTCGGAGGTGCCGTTGAAATTGCCGCGGCGGTACAGGAGCCCCTCGGTCACCGCCAGTTTTTCGGCGAGCTTGGCCGCGTAGGGCTCGCGCATCTTCCGGATGTACGACTCCATCGCCGGGTCGGCCGGCAGCAGCGTCGAGTACACCGGCACCAGCCGATAGCGGAATTCCGCCACCTTGCCGCCCTTGACGTCGAGGTCGAGCACCGAAAGGAATTTGCCGTTGCTGCCGGAGTTGGCGACGATGGTCTTGCCGCTCCGGTTGGCGACGATGGTGGGCTGCGGCACGCCGTCGTGCGTGTGCCCGCCGAGGATGGCGTCGATGCCGGCAACCCGCGACGCGAGCTTGAGGTCGACGTCCATGCCGTTGTGCGACAGCAGGATCACCGCCTGCGCGCCCTTCCCGCGCGCCTCGTCGACGACCTTCTGCAATTCCTCTTCCTGGATGCCGAAGGTCCATTCGGGAACCAGGTAGCGGGGATTGGCGATCGGCGTGTAGGGAAAGGCCTGGCCGACGATGGCGACCGGAACGCCGTTGATCGGCCGGATCACGTACGGCTTGAACACCGGGTCGCCGAAGTCCGTGGTCTTGACGTTCTGCGCAACGAAGTCGACCTTGCCGGCGAAGTCCTTGTCGACGATCTCCTGCACGCGCTTGGCGCCCTGGGTGAATTCCCAGTGCCCGGTCATGACGTCGACTCCGAGCAGCTTCTGCGCGTCGACCATGTCCTGGCCTCGGGTCCACAACGCGGTGGCGGAGCCCTGCCAGGTGTCGCCGCCGTCGAGCAGCAGCGCGCCCGGCCGCGAGGCGCGCAGCTTCTTCACCAGCGTGGCGAGATGCGCGAAGCCGCCCACCTGCCCATAGGCCCGCGCCGCCTTGTCGAACTCCAGATAGGTCAGCGCATGCGCCTCGCGCGTGTTCGCGCGAATGCCGAAGTGCTTCAGCAGATGCTCGCCGACCAGGTGCGGCGGCTTGCCTTCCGCCGCACCGACGCCGAGGTTGACGTTGGGCTCGCGGAAATAGATCGGCAGCAGCTGGGCGTGGCAGTCGGTGAAATGCAGCAGGCTGACGTTGCCGATCGGCGAGAGGCTGTCGTAGAACCTCTCGCCGTCGGCCAGGTCGAGCGCCGCCGCGCTGCCGATGGGCAGTCCGGCGGCGGCCGCCGCGCCGAGCGTGTGCAGGAACTCGCGGCGATTCACAGTCGATGAACCCTTACTTGTTGACCGGCGATTCCGGGTCCATCAGCAGCGCGACGACATCCTTGATCTGCGCCTCGGTGAGCGTGCCGCTGTGGCCGAAGCGCGGCATGTTCGAGCAAGCCGAGTAGGCCTGCGCATTCCAGACCTTGCCAAAGGCGTACTTGCGGGTGGCATCGGTGTAGCCGCGCAGCTTGCCGAACTGGTAGAGCGACGGGCCCATGGTCCCGAAGGAAGCTTCCTGCGGCGCCAGTTGGTGACAGGCGTAGCAGTTGCCGCCAGCGGGCTGCTTGGGATCGTCGGAGTACTGCATGCCGCGGCCCGACTGCGCGACGCGCTCGCCCTTCTTCCAGTCGCCAACGTAGCTGCCGTCGGCCGGCCACTTGATCGACGCGAAGTTGGACTTCTCGACCATGTCGACGACGTCCTTCGGCGGCACCTTGCCCGAATACTGCGTGCAGGCCTTCTGCGTCGCGTCCTGGTCGAGGCGGTCCAGCTTGGCCTGGCCGCGGGCCTTGAACGATGCCTTCATCACCTGCACGGCCTTGGCATTCAGGTCCGCGTCGGACGGCCCGGTGGCGCAACCGACCAGCACACCCGCACCCGCGAGCGCGGCGGTCCAAAGCTTGATCTTCCTGGTCATCTGGTCTCTCCTGTCAGCGCTTGATCGCCGGCGCGTCGTACTGGGCACCGTTCGCATTGCGGGCGAGGAACATCGTCAGCGCGATCGACGCATCCGACGCGAACTCGAGTTCGGGGAAGCGCTGCTGCCGGAAGCAGTCGTTCAGCCGCCACTGGAACGTGCGCAACTCGCCCTGCGAGACTCGGTAGGCCGGCCAGGTGCTGTAGGCCAGTTGCGCGCCTGCCTTCTCGGTCAGGTTGGGCAGATCCTGCAGCCGGATGCGCTTGTCGTTCTCGCCGTGACAGGTCGCGCAGGCGAAGTCGTAGGGGCCGCCGCGAAAGAAGAACATCTTCTCGCCGAGCGCGAAGGCCTCCTGCTCCTTCGGATGGCTGACCGCGACATTCATCTTGATGCCGCGCGACTCCGAGGTGACGTAGGCGACCAGCGCCTCGTTGTCGGACTTCCTGTTGGCACCGCCAAAGTGGTTCTTCTTGGCGTCGGCCTCGCTCATGCCCTGCAGCTTGACCGCGCACCACACCAGGCGCGTCTCGAGATCCATGACCCGGTCGGCGTCGGCGAAATAGCGCGGCAGCTGCGCATAGGCCCCCTTGACGACGCCGGGCCCAAGGCCGAGATCGCATTTCTCCAGCGTGGCCTTGCTCGGGCCGCGCGGCGTCTTCCACAACCCTTCGCCGCGCGCCTCCCACAATTCGGCGGGGTTGCCGCCCTGCAGCGCCTCGCGGTACTTGGCGATGCCTTCGGCCATCGGATCCTTGCTCTGCCCGGTTGCAACCGGCACGGAAATGGCCGTTGCAACGGCGACCGCCAGCGCGGCCGCACGCAATGCGTGCTTTTTCATACGTCCTCCTAATGGGCAGCCTGACGGAGGCTGCCGTGGTCGGGACTACGCTCTCCGGCGCCCGGATTCAGGGCCGCAGGTAGGCGTAGCCTTCCTTGAACTGCAGCTTTGCGACTTCCGCGACGCCCGAGGGCACCAGCGTCGCCTCCGGGATCACCCGCTTCGGGTCGATCTTGTTGCGTTGCAGAGTGAACTGGCAAAGGCGGAACTCCACGCCCTTTGCCTTGGCCGTCTGGACGGCGGCCTCGAAGGGCGCGTTGTTGGAGTCCACGGCCCCGTCGAGCAGGAACTGGATGCCGCCGGCGTGTGCAACCACGACGATCTTGGCCGTCGGATCCGCGACCAGATGGTTGTTGATGTTGCGCAGTGCATTCATCGCCTGCGCGTTGTTCTCGTTGACGTGGTAGACGACCTTGACGGGGCCATCCGCCGCAACAGCCGGACCCGCGAATGCCGCAAACGCCAGAGCGCCCGCGACGATGGTGGTGCTGATCGGATTCGTCATGCTTTCCCCCAGTGGATTTGCATCCGCCGTCAGGCGATAACGGCTTCGTCGGTGCGCTTTTCACCCTTGTTGTCGGTCCAGGTGATCTGCACCTTGTCGCCCTTGGCGCCACCCTTGAACTTGAACGACAGGAACGGGTTCTTCGAAATCGCCGGGCCCCACTGCGCCGACAGGACGTTCTTGCCGTTCCAGCTGGCCGAGACGTTCTGGATGAACCAGGCCGGCACCGTCTTGCCGGAAGAGTCCTTGCGCTGCCCGGTTTCCATTTCGTGACTCATCAGGACCTTCACCTCCGTCGTGTCGCCGGAGACGTTGGCGCGAATTCTCATCGGATCTGCCATGATTTTCTCCTTAGCCTCCGCAACCGCCGAGCGTGACCTTCACTTCCTTGGTCGCGACATAGAATTTGCCGTCGGCCTTGACCAGCGCGTGGACGTTGGAACTTTGTCCGATCTTGACGCGGGTCGACACCGTCGGCTCGGTGCCCGCGGGAATCTCGAACACCGCCGCAAGCACGTTTGGATTCTTCTCGATCAGGATCGCGATCGCCGTCGTCTTGGGAATCGCGCTGGATACCCCGACCGGCACCACGGCGCCGTTCTCGGCGATGTCCGGCGTCTGCACGAAGGTGATGTCCCTGCTCTGCGCGGAACCGCTGCCGCCCAGCGCCTTCACCGCGTCGTCGAGCGATTTCGCCTCGAACGCCGCCTTGTTCCAGGGATCGGCCGCGAAGGCCTCGCCCGGTTTCAGCCAGCCGGCGGCGACCAGCAGACTCGCCAGCGTCACTCCGCCCCCCTGTTTCAGTACGTCCCTGCGTCGCATGTCCATCCCACACCCTCCTGTCGTTTGCCGAATGCTTCGCCACGCCCGGGAGGAACCTCTGCCCCCCTGGCAATTTCTTGCTTCCGGTATGGCCTCCACCATACCGGAATCACCACACTCCAACCAGCCATTTACTCGCATTGGTACCGCAGGCGGCGTCGAACTCGCCTTCCGGTGACAGGCGACCCGCTCGCTCTTCGATCCCGAAATCCGGTTTCTCCGCAGCCGCGCTCCAGCGCGACACGCCGTCGTTCAGTGTGCGGCGGCGAACTGCAGCAATCCCTGCTTCAACGGCTTCTGGCCCTCGATCCGTCCGGCGATCTGCACGCATACGCTGCGGCAGATGGTCACGAATTCCGGATCGGCGACCTGGTAGTACACGGCATTGCCCTCCCGGCGGCGGCTGACCACGCCGGCCTGATGCATCATCGACAGATGCCGGGAAGCGTTGGCCTGCGTCGTGCCGGTGATCGCGACGATCGCCGAGACCGAGCGCGCCTCGTGGCAGATCGTGTGCAGGATCTTCAACCGGGTCGGCTCGGCCAGCACCGCGAAGTGACGTGCGACCAGCGCGAACACCTGCTCGCGCTCCTCGTCGATCGCATCGACTGGCGCGGCGGCGCGCGATCGCCTGCCGCCACCCTTGCGCTTGGCAGAACCAGCTCCCCCCGATGGCGTCCTGCCCATAGGTAATAAGCTTATGCGCACATATTGATCTGCGTCAATGTGCAGCGCACAATGGCCGATCGCCCGAGCGGCAGCCGCAACCAGGCGGCTCAGTGCACGGTTGCGCTGGTCAGGAAGCGCAGCTGGCGTCCACTGGCGAGACGGTATTCGCCGTCGCCCAGATACTGTGCATCGTCGAAATCGGAACGGATGAACGCGATCTCGGTATCGCCGTGCCGGGCCTCGAGCACGATGTCATCCGGCACCATGTCCTCGTCGGGCAGGCGCAGGTAGGCGGCCTCGCAGATCACTCCGTCGATCAGGACGAAATCCGCATCGCGCATCGATTCGGCCATGCTCATGAGCCCTTTCCCTCCGTTTGGCCGATGTAGCCATCAGCGGCCACCGCCACTCCCTAAATGAGGGCCTGCGGGCGGCGATTCAAGCCGGCGCCGGGGTTGACCGGAACCGGATCAGGCGACCAGCGCCCGGACGAAGTTGGGCAGCGCCAGCGCGCCACGGTGGGTGTCGCCGTTGTAGTACTTGAGGTCGGTGAGGCCACGCTGGGCAATTCGCCGGTCGACCTGCAACGTGGTCAGTCCGCGCGGATCGAGCGTCGCCGAGCAGCAGGCCATCATCCACATGCCGCCGTACAGTGGAACCGACGTCAGGTAGGGCGTGACGATGGAGAAGGCCGAGCGCAGGCTGGCGATGGTGGTCCGGATACGGTCCGGATGCGCGACCGGGCTTGCCACGTGCAGCGTCAGCGCGCCCATCGCCGTCAGCCGCGCCGCGCAGGCGCGATAGAACTCCGGCGTGTACAGGTCGAGCGACGGTCCGCCGGCATCGGTGAGATCGAGGACGATCAGGTCATACTGCGTCGTGTCGGCGCGCACGAAGGCGAAACCGTCGCCGATGGTCAGCAGGAGCCGCGGATCGTCGAGGGCGCCGCGATGCACGTTGTGCAGGTACTTGCGCGAGATGTCGACGACGGCGAGGTCGATCTCGGCGAGCGTGACGGACTTCATCGACGGGTGCTTCAGCAGTTCCTCGGCCGAACCGCCGTCACCGCCGCCGATGATCAGCGCGCGCTCGGGCTGCGGGTGCGTCACCGCCGCAACGTGCACCAGATTCTCGTGATAGAAGAACTCGTCCTTCTCGGACGTCATGAAGTGCCCGTCGAGGCGAAACAGCGTGCCGAAGGGCGTGGTCTCGTGCACCTCGATGGCCTGGAACGGCGAGCGGAACTTCTCGTACTGCCGCGTCGAACGGACAAAGAACGCCCAGTCGTCCGTCAGGTACTCCGTCATCGCGCCCGGTGCGACGTCGCCCGAGCCGAGGTGGCTGGGGAGCTTGCCGTCCTTGGGGGCATCAGGCATCCATGCCTCCGCGGTGGATGGCCTGGAATCGCTTCCGACTCGGCTTCAATGCGGCTTCCAGCGTGCGAAACACCTGATCGGCCTTGGCCGTGTTGTCGGTGGTCAGGTTGCAGACGTAGACGTCGACGGTGACGAAGCCGGACTCGGGCCAGGTATGGATGGCAATGTGCGATTCGGCGAGCAGCACGGTGCCCGTCACGCCCTGCGGCCGAAACTGGTGGAAGCACTCGCCGACAACGGTCAATCCCGACGCCCGCGCCGCGTCGACGCAGAGCTTTCGCAACGGCTCGGCGAGCGTGAATTCCGGCGTGTCCGCCGGACAGCCGTACCACTCTCCCAACAGGTGAATTCCGTCCATTCGTCGCCCTCCGCAGTGCTCGACGCGCCGGACGGTCAGGGATGTCGCGCGATATCGTACCGATCCGGCTGTGATGACCGGCCTCACGACGGGAATTGGCCGTGCCGTGAGCGACGCCGGAAACCGGGACTAATGGTGTGATTATTGCACAACTGTAGCAACGAAGCGATAATTTGGTGTTGTTCCGCAGCGCAGCGCACGTTGCATCATCGCCGCCGCGCGCCTCCCTTTCCGCGACGAATCCGACATCCATGACCGACTCCACGATCACTGCTGCAACCGACAAGGAACTCGCGGACAGCCTCCGTGCGCTGGCGATGGATGCCGTCGAGGCGGCGAAGTCCGGTCACCCCGGCATGCCGATGGGCATGGCCGAGATCGCCGTCGCATTGTGGAACCGCCATCTTCGGCACAATCCCGCGAATCCGCACTGGCACGACCGGGACCGCTTCGTGCTGTCGAACGGTCACGGCTCGATGCTGCAGTACGCGCTGCTGCACCTGACCGGCTACGACCTGCCGATGGACGAACTGCGCAAGTTCCGGCAGCTGCATTCGAAGACGCCGGGTCATCCGGAGCACGGCGTGACCCCCGGCATCGAGACGACCACCGGACCACTGGGCCAGGGGCTGGCCAACGCGGTGGGCATGGCGCTGGCCGAAGCGCTGCTCGCCGCGCAGTTCAACAGGCCCGGCCATTCGATCGTCGATCATCACACCTATGTGTTTCTCGGCGACGGATGCATGATGGAAGGCATTTCGCACGAGGCCTGCTCGCTCGCCGGCACGCTGGGTCTTTCGAAGCTGGTCGCGATCTACGACGACAACGGGATCTCCATCGACGGCCACGTCGAGGGCTGGTTCACCGACGACACGCCGGCGCGTTTCGCGGCCTATGGCTGGAACGTGGTCGCCGGCGTCGACGGACACGATGTCGCCGCGGTGGATGCCGCGATCAAGGCTGCGCAGGCGCAATCCGCGAGGCCGACGCTCATCTGCTGCAAGACGGTAATCGGCAAGGGTTCGCCGAACAAGGCCGGCACCGAAGCGGTGCACGGCGCCGCACTGGGCGAGAAGGAAATCGCCGCCACCCGGGCCGCGCTGGGCTGGCTGCATCCGCCGTTCGAGATCCCGCGCAACATCTACGACGCCTGGAACGCGCGTGAAAGCGGCGCGCGGCTCGAGGAGGACTGGAACGCCAGGTTCGCCGCCTATCGCGCCGAGTTCCCGGATCGGGCCGCGGAGTTCCTGCGCAGGATGGCCGGCGAGCTGCCGGCCGGCTTCGCGGCGCAGGCTGCGGCATTCGTCGCCGCGCAGGTCGCCAAGGGCGAAACGGTCGCGACCCGCAAGGCGTCGCAGCAGGCGATCGAGGCGCTGGCCCGGCACCTGCCGGAGCTGATCGGCGGCTCGGCCGACCTCACCGGATCGGTGTTCACCAACTGGACCGGCAGCGTGCAGGTCGCGCGCGGCCAGCCGGGCAACTACATCGCCTTCGGCGTGCGCGAGTTCGCAATGAGCGCCATCGCCAACGGACTCGCGCTGCACGGCGGATTCATTCCCTATGTCGGCACCTTCCTCACCTTCTCCGACTACGCGCGCAATGCATTGCGCATGGCCGCGCTGATGAAGCTGCGCACGATCTTCGTCTACACCCATGACTCGATCGGACTCGGCGAAGATGGCCCAACGCACCAGTCGGTCGAGCACGCCGCGAGCCTGCGCATCATTCCCGGACTCGACCTCTGGCGGCCCTGCGACACCGTCGAGTCGGCAGTCGCCTGGATCGCGGCGATCGAGCGGGACAACGGCCCCTCCTGCCTGCTGTTCACGCGCCAGAACGTGCCCTTCGTCGCGCGCACCGACGAGGCGCTGGATGCCATCGCCCGCGGCGGCTATGTGATCGCGGATTTCGATCCCGCGGTCTCCGGACCGCTGGTCGTGGTACTCGCCACCGGATCGGAAGTGGCGCTGGCGCTGGGCGCACGGACGGCGCTCGCCGCCGAAGGCGTCAACGTACGCGTCGTGTCGATGCCATGCACCAGCGTGTTCGACCGGCAGGACGCGGAGTATCGCGCGAACGTGCTGCCGGCGGGCGTGCCGCGCGTTGCGGTCGAGGCGGGCGTGACCGACGGCTGGCGGCGCTATGTCGGCGCCGCCGACGACCCGCGCGCCGCAGTGGTCGGGATCGACAGCTTTGGCGAATCCGCGCCGGGTCCGGTGCTGTTCAAGCATTTCGGGCTCACGGTCGAGCGCGTGGCGCTGGCCGTGCGCGGCGTGCTTTAGCCGGAGACACGGGGACAACGTGCAACAGGCGGTCATCCGTCCCGCGCTTCCCGCCGATGCAGCGGCCATCGCGCAGGTGCGCGTCGATGCATGGCGGGCGACCTACCGCGGCATGATCCCGGAAACCTACCTCGCCGCGATGAAGGTCGAGGAAAGCACGGCGCTGTGGCAAAAGGTGCTCACCGCCGCCCCCAACACCACCAACACCTTTGTCGCCGAGCGCGGCGGTGCCGTGCTGGGCTTCGCCGCCGGCCAGATGCTTGCCGAACCGAAGCACGGCATGGACGCCGAGCTTTCCGCCGTCTATCTGATCCGCGAAGCGCAGCGCGCCGGCATCGGCCGCAGACTGGTGGCCGCCGTGGCCGCCGCACAACGCGCGCACGGTGCGACCGGCCTCATCGTCTGGGTGATCGCCGGCAACAAGCCGGCTCGCGCGTTCTACGAGGCGCTGGGCGCGCAGTTGCTGATCGAGCAGCCGTTCACCTGGGACGGGATGGACCTGATCGAGACCGGCTACGGCTGGCACGACCTCACCGATCTCATACATGCCGGCGACGTGCCGGCAATGTTCCACTGACCCTATTCTGGACAACCCCGGAGACAACGCCATGACCATCAAAGTCGCCATCAACGGCTACGGCCGCATCGGCAGGAACATCCTTCGCGCCCACTACGAGGGCGGCAAGAAGCACGACATCGAAATCGTCGCCATCAACGATCTGGGCAGCCCGGAGACCAACGCGCACCTAACCCGCTACGACACCGCGCACGGCAAGTTCCCGGGCAAGATCGAGGTCGACGGCGATACCATGGTCGTCAACGGCGATCGCATCAAGGTCTTCGCCAACCGCGACCCCGCTGCGCTTCCCTGGGCCAGCCTCGGCGTGGACGTCGTCCTGGAATGCACCGGCTTCTTCAACAGCAAGGAAAAGGCCGGCGCGCACCTCAAAGGCGGTGCGAAGAAGGTGGTTCTCTCCGCGCCCGGCGGCAAGGACGTGGACGCGACCATCGTCTACGGCGTCAACCACCAGACGCTCAAGGCCGCGCACACGGTGATCAGCAACGCCTCGTGCACCACCAACTGCCTGGCGCCGATGGTGAAGCCGCTGAACGACAAGATCGGACTGGTCAACGGCCTGATGACGACCATTCACGCCTACACCAACGACCAGGTCCTCACCGACGTCTATCACGAGGACCTGCGGCGCGCGCGCTCGGCGACGATGAGCATGATCCCGACCAAGACCGGCGCGGCCGCCGCGGTGGGGCTGGTGCTGCCGGAACTCAACGGCAAGCTGGACGGCTACGCGATCCGCGTGCCCACGATCAACGTCTCGGTCGTCGACCTGTCGTTCATCGCCGCGCGCGACACGACCGTCGACGAGGTCAACGGCATCATGAAGGCGGCGGCGGAGTCCGGTCCGCTCAAGGGCATCCTCAACTACAACAAGGCGCCGCTGGTGTCGATCGACTTCAACCACGACCCGGCATCGTCGACCTTCGACGCGACGCTGACCAAGGTGTCGGGCCGGCTGGTCAAGGTGTCGAGCTGGTACGACAACGAGTGGGGCTTCTCCAACCGCATGCTCGACACGACCATCGCGCTGATGGCGGCGAAATGACCTTCCGCAGGCTCTCCGACGTCGACGTCCGCGGCAAGCGGGTGTTCATCCGCGCCGATCTCAACGTGCCGCAGGACAATGCCGGCAAGGTCACCGACGACACGCGCATACGCGCGTCGGTGCCGGCGATCAGGGACGCGCTGGCGCGCGGCGCCGCGGTGATGGTCACCTCGCACCTGGGGCGCCCGGCCGAGGGCGAGTGGAAGGCCGAGGACTCGATGGCGCCGATCGCGCAGCGCCTGTCCGAGCTGCTCGGCATGCCCGTGCCGCTGGTGCGCGACTGGGTCGACGGCGGCGAATGGCTGACGGCGCTGAAACCCGGGCAGGTCGTGCTGCTCGAGAACTGCCGGATGAACAAGGGCGAGAAGAAAAACGTCGACGAACTCGCGCAGAAAATGGCGAAGCTCTGTGACGTCTACGTGAACGATGCGTTCGGCACCGCGCACCGCGCCGAGGCGACGACGCATGGCATCGCGCGGCACGCGAGCGTGGCCTGCGCGGGTCCGTTGCTCGCGGCGGAACTCGATGCGCTGGGCCGCGCGACCGCGCATCCGAAGCGACCGCTGGTGGCCATCGTCGCCGGGTCGAAGGTCTCGACCAAGCTCACCATCCTGCGGGCGCTGGCCGCGCGGGTCGACACGCTGGTCGTCGGCGGCGGCATCGCCAACACTTTCATCCTCGCCGCCGGAGGCAGGATCGGCAAGTCGCTGGCCGAAACCGACCTGGTGGCGGAGGCGAAGGCCATCATGGACGAGTTTCCGGGCAAGGTGCCGATTCCCATCGACGCGGTGGTGGCCAAGGAGCTATCGGACACGGCCAAGGCGGAACTCAAGGCGATCGAAGACGTGTTGCCGGACGATCTCATCCTCGATATCGGGCCGACGTCGATCTCCGCGGTCAAGCGCATCCTTGCGCAGGCCGGCACCATCGTCTGGAACGGGCCGGTGGGCGTGTTCGAGATCGACGCGTTCGGCGCAGGGACCAAGGCCGTTGCCGAGGCGATTGCCGCATCGCCGGCTTTCTCCATCGCCGGCGGCGGCGACACGCTGGCGGCGATCGCCAAGTACGGAATCGGCGACCGCATCGGCTACATCTCCACCGGAGGCGGCGCGTTCCTCGAGTTCCTGGAGGGCCGGACGCTGCCCGCCGTGGAAATCCTGGAACAGCGCGCGGCAGCCTGACGACGCGCCGCGCCGGTGCCCGGCCCCCGGTGCGGTCGGGCATCCGCCGGCCCCGCGTCCCAAACCCCGTAACATCTGCCATCTGCCGCTACCCGTGGCGCAGTTCCACGACTCGCAGCCAATCCCGACCAGGACGCCCCCGTGCAACGCAACACCAAGATCGTCGCCACCCTCGGCCCAGCCTGCAGCGAACCCGCAGTGCTCGAGCGCGTGCTTGCGGCCGGCGTCGACGTCGTACGCCTCAACTTCTCCCATGGCCGTGCGGACGACCACGTCGAACGGGCGCGTCTGGTGCGCGACTGCGCGCAACGACTCGGCCGCGAAGTCGCCATCATGGCCGACCTCCAGGGGCCGAAGATCCGCGTCGGCAAGTTCGCCACCGGCAAGGTCGACCTGGTGCCCGGCCAGACCTTCGTGCTCGACGCCGACTGCGAACTGGGCGACGAGACGCAGGTCGGCCTGGACTACAAGGAACTGCCGCGGGACGTGGCGCCGGGCGCGGTGCTGCTCCTCGATGACGGCCTGATCCGCCTCGACGTCGAGGCTGTCGACGGCCCGCGCATCATCACGCGGGTAATGATGGGCGGGAAGCTGTCCAACAACAAGGGCATCAACCGCCAGGGCGGCGGGCTGTCGGCACCCGCGCTCACCGCCAAGGACATGGACGACGTCAAGACGGCGGCGCAGTTCCAGGCCGACTATCTGGCGGTGTCTTTTCCCAAGTCCCGGCAGGACATGTACATGGCGCGCCAGTTGCTGCGCGCCGCCGGCGGTCGCGCGCTGCTGATCGCCAAGATCGAGCGCGCCGAGGCGATCACCTTCCTGGAGGAGATCATCGAGTCCTCCGACGGCATCATGGTCGCGCGCGGCGATCTCGCCGTCGAAGTCGGCAACGCCGCGGTGCCCGGCCTGCAGAAGCGAATGATCAAGCTCGCGCGCGAGCGCAACAAGCTGACGATCACTGCGACGCAGATGATGGAATCGATGATCTACGCGCCCGTGCCGACCCGCGCCGAGGTTTCCGACGTCGCCAACGCGGTGCTCGACGGCACCGACGCGGTGATGCTCTCGGCCGAGACGGCTACCGGCAAGTATCCGGTGGAGACGGTCGAAACGATGGCGCAGGTCTGCGTCGAGGCCGAGAAGTCCTACGCCGTCGAGCTGGACCGCGATTTCCTCGACCGGACCTTCACCCGCGTCGACCAGTCGATCGCCATGGCGACGCTGTTCACCGCCTTCCACCTCAAGGTCAAGGCGATCGCGTCGCTGACCGATTCCGGTTCGACCGCGCTGTGGATGTCGCGGCACAACTGCGGCTGTCCGATCTACGCGCTGACGCCAAAGGTCGAGACCCAGCGCAAGATGGCGCTGTACCGCAACGTCCGGCCGCTGTTCCTCGAACAGAGCTGCGGACGCGACGAGGTGTTGCTTGCCGCCGAGCGGCTGCTGGTCGAGAAGGGACAGGTCCGCGAAGGCGACCTCGTCGTGCTCACCATCGGCGAGCCGATGGGCAAGTCCGGCGGGACCAACACCATGAAGATCGTCAGGGTCGGCGAGCTGCGCGCCTGACGCGGCGGCGCCGGGCGCGGCACGCCGCCGTCAGTCGGCGATCTGCTGCAGCAGATAGAGCCGCTTGTAGATGCCGCCGTCGATCGCCATCAGCGCCTCGTGCGTGCCCTCTTCGGCGATCCGGCCGTGATTGAGCACGACGATCCGGTCCGCGGCCCGGATCGTCGACAGGCGGTGGGCGATGGCAATGACCGTCGTGTCGCCAGACAGCTCCGTCAGCGCCGCCTGCACCCGCTGCTCGGTTTCGCTGTCGATGCGCGACGTCGCCTCGTCCAGGAACAGGATGCGCGGCCGGCCGGCCAGCGCACGCGCGACCGCCACCAGCTGCTTCTGCCCGGCGGACAGTCGCGCGCCACCCTCGCCCAGCGGCGTGTCGTAGCGCTGCGGAAGGCGCTCGATGAACTCGTCCACGCGCGCCGCGCGCGCCGCGGCGACGATGGCCTCCTCGGGCAATCCGCGGCCCATGTCGATGTTGTCGCGGACAGTCGCCGCGAGCAGGAAGGGCTCCTGCGGCACGAGGCCGATCCGGGCCCGGAAATCCGCATTGCCGATCTGTTTGACCGGGATGCCGTCGATCTCGATGCGCCCGGATTGCGGCGAGTAGAAGCGCAGCAGCAGCGAGAGCAGCGTCGACTTGCCGCTGCCCGTGTGGCCGACGATGCCGACGAAGCTGCCGGGCGCCACCGCAAGTGATAGGTCGTGCAATACCGGGCGCTGCGGATCGTAGCCGAAACTGACCTGGGAAAGTTCGACGCGCCCCTCCGAGATCGCCCTGCCGGCGTCATCGCGGTCGTCGCCGCCTTCGTGCAGCAGCGTGTTCACCCGCGCCGCGGCGATGATCGCCTGCTGCAGCGACGAGAACTGCATGGTGATCTGGATCAGCGGATCGACGATCCGCGCGACGTAGGTGATGAATGCGTAGAGCAGGCCGATCTCGACGCCCTCCACGCGATTCGTGCCGACCGCGGCGATGATGACGACGATCAGCAGGACGTTCACGAAATCCAGCGCCGGCCGCAGCAACCAGGCATTCGCCCGGACCTCGCCCATGCGCGCCGCGTACTGCAGGTCGTTGGTCCGGGCGAATCGCGCCCGGAACCGGCCGGCGGCCCCCATTGCCTGCAGCACGCTCATGCCGGCGATGCCCTCGGCCATCTGCGCATTGATGTCGCTGCGCAGCTCGCGCGATCGCGTCACCGCGCCGGCCGACAACCGCTGGTATCCGAGGACGATCAGGATGGTGGCGGGAATGAGCAGCAGCACGAGCAGCATCAGCCGCCAGTCGAGCCAGAGCATCGCGACCACCACGCCGAACAGCACGCTCAGGCCGACGAGCAACTCGAACAGGACCTGCGTGTACAACTGCTTGACCGCTTCGGTGTCATTGGTGATCCGGCTGACCAGCTGGCCGGTGATGGCGCGATCGAAGAAGGGCATCGGCAGCCGCAGCACGTGCGTGTAGACGCCCTCGCGCAGGCGGCGCACCGAGCGCATCGCCAGCCCGGCGAGGCGGACGAGCTGGAAGTAACGCACGACCGATGCCCCCCAGCTGGTGAGCAGGTAGCCGGCGACCAGCAGGGCCATCGCGCCCCAGTCGAGCGTGCGCGGCAGCAGGTATTCGTCGATGAACATCTTGCCGAAGATCGGCCCGGCGGCATCCAGCAGGCCGGCGATCGCCAGCCAGACCATCGCCGTGACGACCTGCGACTTGTCCGGGCGTGCCGCGCGCCAGAGCAGCACGAGCGCATCGCGCCTTTCGCTGGGACCCGCACGGCGCAGGTCCGGATGATCGGCGTGGTCGTCGGCAGCGGTCATGCTTGCGCTCCGGGCACGGCGGCGGCGGCCGCCAGCACCGTCCCCGCGCCCCCGCGGCTCTCCTCGGCCTCGAGGCTCGCCTCGAGCTGCTGATAGCGCCACTGCGCCGCATACCAGCCGTCCCGCGCCAGCAGCGCGGCGTGCGTGCCACGCTCGACGATGCGGCCGTGCTTCAGGACGATGATCGCATCGGCATCGGCGACCGCCGACAGCCGGTGGCTGACGATCACCGCTGTCCGCCCGCGACGTGCCTGGCGCAAGTGCTCGAGAATCCTGGTCTCGGTACCGGTATCGACCGCGGACAGCGCGTCGTCGAGCAGCAGCAGCGGCGCGTCGGTCAGCAGCGCGCGGGCGATGGCGACGCGCTGGCGCTGACCACCCGAAAGCGTGACCCCGCGTTCGCCCACGCGCGTGTCGTAGCTCTGCGGCAGGCGCTGGATGTCGGCGGAAAGATCGGCCAGCTCCGCCGCCTGGGCGATCTCGGCACGGGTCGCGTTCGCTTTCGCCAGCGCGATGTTCTCGGCGAGGGTTGCCGAGAACAGGAATGCTTCCTGCGGAACCCAGGCGACGGCGGCGCGCAGCGCATCGAGCGTATGGTCGGACAGCGCGGCGTCACCCCAGCGGATGCGCCCTGCCGCCGGCTCGTAGTGGCGCAGCAGCAGGTGCAGCAACGTCGATTTCCCCGCCCCCGTCGGCCCGACCACGCCGAGCGTTCGGCCCGGCTCGAGTTCGAAGGACACATCGTGCAGCGCGTCATTGACGCGGGCAGCGGAACCATCGCCGGCGCTGTCCGGCCGCGACCGGGAATCCGTTCCGGACACGATCGCCGCCATTGCCTCCATCGGGGCCGCCGCGACCGGCGCCGGCACCGGATAGGCAAAGGTTACGGCACAAAGGCGCAGCGTTCCCGAAGGCGCCTGGCCGAGGTGGCCGTGATCGTCCACCGACAAGGGTTCGTTCAGCAGCGGCGACAGCCGCGCCCACGCCGCCTTGCCACGCTCGATCAGCGACAGAACCCAGCCGGCGGCGAACATCGGCCAGATCAGCTGGCCCAGATACATGGTGAACGCGGTGAGCGCGCCGATCGTGAGCTGTTCCTGCCAGACCAGCCAGCCCCCGACGGAAAGCGTCAACGCCGACGCCGCGGCGAGCGTGAGCCCGACCGCAGGTTCGTAGGTCGCCTCCCATTTCTGCGCCGTGAAGCTCGCGTCGGCGGCGCGTTCGGCGCGGGTTGCGAACTCACCGGCGGCGCGCGATTCCAGTCCCAGTGCCCGGAGAGTGCGTACCGCCGACATCGTCTCCTGCACGTGCTCGTTGAGCCGCGAGAACAGGTCGAGCGACTGCCGCCAGGCATCGTGCACATTGCGCGAGATGTGCCAGAAGGACCAGGCCATCAGCGGAAAAGGCAGCAGTGCCACCGCAGCCAGCCGCCAGTCGACGCCGAGCGTCATCATCGCCACCACCAGCACCAGCGTCAGCGTACCGTCGAATCCGGCGAGAAACGCTTCTCCCGCGGCCATCTCGACCGCATCCACGTCGTTGGTCGCGCGCGCCATCAGGTCGCCGGTGCGCTGGTGCTGGAAGAACCGCGGGCCCTGCAGCGACAGGCGATGGTAGAGCCGCACGCGCAATTCGACGCCCAGCCGGAACGCCGCGGCGAACAGCGCCAGACGCCAGCCCACGCGCAGCAGGTAGATCGCCACGCCCATCGCGACGAGGATCGCCAATTCGAGCCACAGTGCGCCGTCGGCGAGCCTGCCGGCGATCAGTCCGTCGATGATCACTCCGACGCGACGCGGCACCCAGACGGTGAGCACCGCGATGGCGATCAGCATGATCCCGGCGCCGGCGTAGGCACGCCAGTGCCGCAGGGCAAAACCGGTAAGGAGCTGGAAGAGCGTCACGGCTGGCCGGGATGGCGCGCCCGTCCCCGGTCGGGGACGTCGGGCGCGAGGCCGTGATTCTAGCTTGCCGGATCGCCGCGATCGGGCTCTTTTCTTCAGGGCATCAGACTGGCGCGCACATGATCGTCGCCTCCGGGCCGTAGCCCTCGGCGACGTATCCCCTGCCGAGCATGGCGTTGCGGACCGAAGCATCCGTCGTATAGCGATGGTTGGAGTCCGCGCGGGCATTCCACAGCCGGAAGACCATGGCGGTTCCGGGAGGACAGCTTCCCGAAACCGTATCGGGCAGTCCGATGTGCATGACGTCGGCGGCTTCGTGAACGAAGCCGGGAAACTTCGTGCTCACTTCGGCGCACTCCTGCGGCGACGCCGAGTAGAAATGCGAATCCCCGAATGCCGGCGGCAGGTAGAAACGGCAAACCGGGCTGGTGCCGACCACCGGGGTCGCAAAGGCTTTGAAGCCGAGTCCCGTGCGGACCCAGCCCTGCAGCGCACCGGAATCGAGCGCGGCGATGTCGGCGGGCAGCGCACTCATGAAATAGTGGTCCAGCGTCGCGTTGTAGTACTCGATCACCGGCACCGCGACCGTCTGCGCCGGTGCATGCGCGATGACGGCGAGGAATGTCCCGCCCTTGATGCGGTCGGCGTCGGCGAGCAGCGAGCCCTTCACCGCGCCGGTTGCCGGGTCGAGCACGCGCACCACGCTGTTCTCGAGCACCAGCAGGTTGCCGTCGACGCCGTATTCGATTCCGGTGGGGCTGAGCAGTCCACCGTTGAGCACGACCACCGTACCGCTGCCGAGATCCAGCCGCAGAAGCTGGCCCGAGCCCTCGCCGGTGATCAGCAGTCCGTTGCCGTCGCGGGTGGGCAGCAATCCGCGCGCCTGAGCGAGCCCGCCGCCGGCGCGGGGAATCGCGACCGCGGTCTGGCCCGTGCGCGGATCGTGCCGAACCACGCTGTGCGAGTAGTATCCCGGTACGTAGAGATTGCCGTCGGCGGCGAAGGTGATGCCGTTGTCGGGACCGCTGAGGCCGGCGGCCCCGCCGGGAACGGCGACGCCGAGCGCGGCCCCGGTCGCCGACAGCCGGCGCACATTGTTGGTCCCGAAGGCCGCCACATAGACGCTGCCGTCCGGCGCAAACGCAAAGCCGGTGGGGTCGGCGCCCGGCAGCGTCGCGAAGACGTCGACGAAGGCCAGCGTGTCGTTGCGGTACCTTAGAATCTGCTGCTTCATTTCGCTGACCACGTAGATCAGCCCGTCCGGTCCCAGCTTCACGGCCTGGGCGCCCGCGATGCGCTCGTTGCCGTCGAGATCACGCAGCCAGGCACCCGTGCAGGCATCGTAGACGTGGACCGTGCTGAAGTACCCGCTGACGAATAGTCGCGCGGGACAAGGGTTCGACTGCGCGGCAGACAGGCCGGTGATGGCGGACAACAGCAGGGCAAGGAGATACTTGATCATGGCGCGACTCCAATGGACGGAAACGATGACGAGGCGAGACTGCCCCGTGTGCCGTCGCCCGGTCCTGAGCGATCCCTCCCTTTTTTCTCCCTTTGCGATCGGGACCGCCAAGTCCCTGATCGGCGGGACTTTGTGCTGACACCGCCCGCGCCGCCGGCGTGGCGGGGGACGACGGCATTCCGTCTGCACGACGTCGACGTCTACCCGGGATCCAACGAACTCGGGGTCGGCGGTGCGCTGCTCCGGATCGAGCCGCGGCTGATGGACGTGTTGCTGCGCCTTGCCGCCGCGCCGGGGCAGCCGCTGTCGCGACGAACGCTGCTGGACGACGTCTGGCCGCGGCGCATGGTCAACGACGACGTGCTGTCCCGGGTGATCACCGACCTGCGCGATGTCCTGCGCGACGATGCGCGCGCCCCGCGATTCATCGAAACGATCCCCAAAATCGGCTATCGGCTGATAGCGCCTCGACAGGAGATTCCAGCGGCGACGCGGATCGCGCCGGGCGCTGCACAGGCGTCGTCGCAGCCGATGACTGCGGCCGATGCGCCTGCGACCGCGGAACGACAGAGTCCCGCGCCCCCCGCCGGCGCCGCGCCGGCCAGCCGCCGGCGATGGCCGCGCCTTGTGCTCGCCGGGACTGCCGCTGCAGGTGTCGCCTTTGCGGCACTGCTCGCCTGGCGTACACCCACCGACTTCACCGCGCAGCGGACACGCCTGGAAGCCCAGCTCGCCCGCGCCGAGCCGCTTTCTTCCGACCCGGCGCTGGAGCTCGGCCCGCGGTTCTCCCCGGACGGGCGTCGAATCGCCTACGCCAAGGCCATGGGCGACCGCGCGCAGATCGTCGTCAGCGAGTTGGGCGGCGGGCAGCCGCGCCTGTTCGGCGATCCCGGGGAGGCGAACGTCTTTCCGGTCTTCTTTCCGGACGGCCAGCGCGTTGCCTACCATCGCCGCGACAGGAATGGCGACTGTTCGATCGTCGCCGTACGCATCGACGACGGCGCCACGCAGACGCTGGTCGATTGCCGGCGACGGCCACTGCCGGGCTTCGACCTGGCGCCCGATGGCAGGCGGATCGCCTATGTCGCCGTCACCCGTCCCCGGTTCCCCGCGGGAATCGTCGAGCGCGATCTGGTCACCGGCGCCGAACGCATCCTGACCGCTCCCGAGCCCGGCAGCGGCGACGACCTCAACCCGCGCTATTCCCCCGACGGCAGGCGGCTGGCGTTCTTTCGCGGCACCTCCTCGCACCGCCAGGTCTGGCTGGTCGACGCCGCGGACCCGTCGACGGCGCGTTCCGCACGATCGCCAGCGGGACTGACCTACGGGGCGGCCTGGCTGGGCGCGGAGGGTCCGCTGCTGGTGGCTGCCGACTGGACCGGGCAGCGGGCGCTCAATCTGCTCGACCTCGGGGACGGCACGGCTGCAACCGTCGGCGCACGCGGCGCGCGATTTCCCGACAGCGATCGGGCGGGAAACATCGTCTACGAGAATGCGAACTACACCGCGAACCTGTTCGCGCTCGATCCGCAGGCGAGCACCGGCCCGCCGAGGGAGCTGTGGCCGTCGACGCGCTACACCAACCAGCCAGAATATTCGCCCGACGGCCGGGAGGTGGTCTTCATTTCCAACCGCGACGGTGTGCCTGCGCTCTACGTCGGCACACCCGGCACGCACGCGGACGCCCGCCGCATCGCGCTGTCTGACGACTATCTCTACCTGCGCCCGCACTGGGCGCAGGACGGCCGGGCCATTTACGCGATTCGCGCGAGCCGCCGCGAGGACGGCCGGCGGCTCCAGCAGGCCATCCGCGTCAGCTGGCCCACGGGCACGGTCGAAGTTCTTGCCGCGCTGGGCGACGCGGTATTCGACGTGCGCGAGGCCGACCAGGGGAGAGCGCTGATCGTCGGCGAGATGACCGGCAATGCCGTGCGAGTCTGGCGGACGACTCCGGCCGCGGCGCGCGTGGAAGAGCGGCTGGCGCTGCCGCTGCTGGCGCAATACCAGGTGCAGGGCAACCGCATCGCCTACGCGCAGCCGCAGTTGCCGGGGCTGACGCTGTGCGACCTCGCAACGTTTCGCTGCGACGCGCTGCCGTTGCCGATCGACGAGGACAATCGCTTCGACTGGCTGCTCACCGCCGATGCCATCTGGTATCGCTCGGCCACGCCGCCGTTCGAGCTGATCCGTCATGATCTGGCTCGAGGGGGCGCGGTCTGGCGCAGCGCGTTCGCGCCGACAGCCGCCGGCATGGCGATCGCGGTGCGGCCGGACAACCGCGCGTTGATCGTCGCCCGCGCCGCTGCACCTTCCATCGACCTGATGCTCGCACCGCGCGACGCGCGATCGGGTCGCGCGGTTGCACCGAAGTAACCAACTGGTTAACATCGGCAGATGCCTGCCGCCATTCGCGCCGCGCCACCGCGCACAGCCACGACGAATGCCCGGGCGCGAGTCTCGCGCAGCGACAACGGCAGCGGCCGGCCGACGCGCGACGCCGAGCGCACGCAGACGGCCATTCTGGACGCCGCGACACAGGAATTCGCCAGCCACGGTCTGGGCGGCGCGCGGGTCGACCGGATCGCGCTGCGCGCGAAGACCAACAAGCGGATGCTCTACTACTATTTCGGCGGCAAGGAAGCGCTGTTCCTGGCCGTGCTCGAGCGCGCCTACGAACATATCCGGAGCGAGGAGCAGCAGCTTCACCTGACCGACCTCAAGCCCGACGAGGGCCTGCGGCAGTTGATCGCCTTCACCTGGAACTACTACCTGGCGCATCCGGAGTTCATGACGCTGCTCAACAGCGAGAACCTGCACCGGGCCGCGCACCTGAAGCGCTCGCGCAAGATCCGCGCCATGCATTCGCCGCTGGTGGCGACGCTGTCGGAGATCCTCGACCGCGGGGTCCGCGAACGGGTGTTCCGTCGCGGCGTCGACCCGGTCCAGCTCTATGTTTCGATCGCCGCGCTGGGATATTTCTACCTGTCGAACAACCATACGCTGTCGACGATCTTCGGTCGCGACCTGATGAGCACTGCGGCCAAGGCCGATCGTCTCGCGCACATCGAGGCACTGGTGTTGGGTTCGCTCACCCGCTGAGGCTGCGATCGCTCGACCATTGCAACCGGACCCCCGCTCGCCCACCCGGGCCCGGGGGCCCGCCGCTTGCGACAATGACGCCGATCGCGCTATGCTAATTAACTAATCGGTTACCCGGCAGTCGAGCGGGAGCGCCGTCATAATGCAGCGTCTTTTCAGGACCGAGTCGACACCACCAAGGAGGAGCACCATGGATCGCAGCAAACGCAACTGGATCGCCGCCGGCGCCGCCGCCGCCCTGTCAATCGCGCTGGCCGCGCCCGCGTTCGCGCAGGCGACCTGGAAGCCGACCAAGCCCATCACCATCATCGTTCCCTGGGCCGCGGGCGGCTCGACGGACCAGGTCACCCGGGTGACCGCCGCCGAGCTGGAAAAAGCGCTCGGCCAGAAGGTCATCATCGTCAACCAGCCCGGTGCATCGGGATCGATCGGCACCAAGAACGCGCTGGAAGCGCCCAAGGACGGCTACACCTGGGCGGCCGGCGCGGCCAAGGACCTGGGTACCTACGTCGTGCTGGGAATGCTCGACACCAAGATCCAGGACTGGGTGCTGTTCCTCAACGTCGCCAACGTCTCGACGCTGTCGGTGAACCCCAATACACCCTACAAGACCGTCGACGAACTGCTTGCCGCGATGCGCGCCAAGCCCGGCCAGATCAGCGTTGCCACGGCCGGCGTCAATTCGAGCGGACACAGCGCCATGGAGGCGATTGCGAAGGCCGCCAACGTCAAGTACAAGCACGTCACCTACGACGGCGGCAATCCGGCCGTGGTCAGCACCGTCGCCGGCGAGACCGATGCGACCTCGCAGCTTACCGTCGAGCAGGCGGAGATGATCCGTGGCAAGAAGCTGCGACCGCTCGCCGTGATCGGCGGGGCGCCGGTCGAGATCGACGGCTACGGCACGATCGAGCCGCTGACCAAGACCATACCGAGCTTCAAGGAGCCGGCCAACTATTTCGGCGTCTTCATCCCGAAGGGCGTGCCGCCCGAGGTCATCGCCACGGTCGAAAAGGTCTGGAACGACAACATCGCCAAGTCGAAGGCGCTGAAGGACTACGCGACCAGCCGCGGCGCGCAGTTCGCGCCGTCCGCGGGCGCCGCCGCGATGACCGCGGCGATGCCGGCCCTGCAGGTCAACGCCTGGCAGGCCTTCGACGGCGGCAAGGCCAAGATCTCGCCGGACACGGTCGGCATCGCCCGGCCATAGCACTGCCCTGACACCGGGACGCGCAGGCGTCCCGGCGTTCCTTCGTCCTTCCGCGCTCGACTTGCCGCGGCATCGGGGCCCTTCGTGACGTCATCGACCGCCGAACCCGGAAGCGACCTGCGCAGCGGCTTGTTCTGGATCGCGCTGGGTGCGCTCGTCGTGTTCGGCGCCTGGCGGATGGACCGGCTGGAGCAGCAGGGCGCGCCGATCTACAGCGCGCCCGGACTGTGGCCCGGAATCGTCGGCCTGATGCTGGCCCTGCTCGGTGGCGTACTGGTCTGGCGTTCGTACCGGCGCAGCCGCGGCGCCGCGATGGCAACCCCGACGCAGGCCGACCCCCGACTCGTTCCTCCACGGCAGTTCGCGCTGGCCGCCGCGATGTTCTTCGCCTACGCGATCCTGCTCGTCGGCCGCGGCCTGCCGTTCTGGCTCGGCACCACGCTGTTCGTCACCGTCTACGTGTTCGTGTTCCGCCGGATGCATCGCGCCGGCGCCGCCACCGCTTCCGTCGGGCGGGACCTGGCCCTTGCGCTGACCTGTGGCCTGATCACCGCGATCGCGGTCGCCTACGTCTTCGAGCAGCTGTTCTACGTGCGCCTGCCCTGATGTTCGATGGTCTCATCGCGTTCGGACACTCGATCGGCTCGTTTCTCGATCCGCTGTCGATCGGCATCATCCTGCTGTCGTCGCTGGTCGGGGTGATCATCGGCGCGCTGCCCGGACTGACCGCGACCATGGGCATCGCGCTGATGACGACGCTCACGATCAAGCTGCCTTCCAGTCAGGCGCTGCTGGTCCTGGTGTGCACCTACGTCGGGGCGATCTACGGCGGCTCGCGCTCGGCGATCCTGCTCAACATCCCGGGCACGCCCGCCTCGGCCGCTGCCTGCCTCGATGGACATGCGCTGGCCAAGCAGGGACTCGCCGGCCGGGCAATGGGTATCGCGACCTCCGGCTCGGTCATGGGTACGCTGATCGGCATGTTCTTCCTGGCGTTGTTCACGCCAGTACTTGGCGACGTCGCGCTCAAGTTCGGCGCCTACGAGTTCTTCTGGCTGGCAGTGTTCGGTGTAATCATCGCCGGTACGCTGACCGGAAACGACCCGCTGAAAGGCTGGATCGCCGGGCTCGCCGGCATTCTCTGCGCCACGGTCGGCCAGGAAGGCATCTATGCCTACGAGCGGTTCAGCTTCGAAAACCGCGACCTGGCCGGCGGCTTCAATCTCGTGCCCGCGCTGGTAGGCGCATTCGGTTTCGCGGAACTGCTGATGGCCGCGCGCGAGCGACCTGCACCGGTGGTGGTCGACCGGTTCGACTCGGTGATTCCGCGCCTCGCCGACTTGCTCGCGCATTGGAGGACCGTCGTGCGCTCGGGCGTCATCGGCACGTTCATGGGAATCCTGCCCGGCGTCGGCGAAGACGTCGCCGCGTGGTCCTCCTACGCGGCGGCCAAGCGGGCGAGCAAGGAGCCCGAGAAATTCGGCAAGGGCTCGATCGACGGCCTGATGGCCGCGGAAACCGGCGACAACGCGTGCGTGCCGGGAGCGATGATCCCGGTGCTCACGCTGGGCATTCCCGGCTCGGCGCCGGCGGCCGTGCTGATGGCGGCCATGCTGATCCATGGCGTGCGCCCCGGGCCGATGATCATGATCGAGGCGCCGAGTTTCGTGTACGACGTGGTGGCGATGATGTTCTTCGCCTCGCTGGGCATCCTGTTCTACGGCCTCACGCTCACCAAGCTGCTGACCAAGGTGCTGATGGTGCCCAAGGCCATCATCGTGCCGATCATCTTCGTGCTGTGCGTCGTCGGCTCGTTCGCCATCGCCTCGCGCCTGTTCGATGTCTGGGTGATGCTGGGATTCGGGATCATCGGCTACGCGATGCGCCGTCTCGACTATCCGATCGCGCCGCTGGTGCTGGGACTGGTGCTGGGCGACCTCATGGAAAAGGGCCTGCGCCGCGGCCTGGTGCTCTCCGACGGCAGCATCGTCCCGTTCCTGACCCGGCCGATCTGCGCGGTATTGTGGGTCACGATTCTCATCGTCATCCTGCTGAAGTTTCCCGCCGTGCGGGCGCTGTTGCGCCGACGCGGCAGCGCGACGGCCCCCTAGGACGGCAGACACATGAGCGAACCAGTGATCGCCCGGCGCACCGGCGTCTGCGCAGCATGAACCCCGCCACGCATCCGGTGGGCGTGATCGGCGTCGGCCTGATCGGTCTCGCGGTGGTCGAGCGTCTGCGTGCGGCGCGCATCAAGGTGCTGGGTTTCGACGTCGACCCGAAGCGCTGCGAGGCGCTGACCGCGGCCGCGGCCGTCGTGGCGCCCTGCGCAAACGATGTCTTCGCGGCCTGCGACAACATCGTGCTGGCGCTGCACGACGGCGGCCAGACTGCGGTGGTGGTGCGCGAGGCGCTGCCGGTGCTGCGCCCGGGAACCCGCATCATCGACTGCGGCACCGGCGATCCGGACCAGACGGTGGCGCTCGCAGTGCGACTGGCCGCGCGCGGCGTCCGCCTGATCGACGCCCCGCTGTCCGGTTCCAGCGCGCAGATCCGCGACGGGACCGCGGTGATGATGGCCGGCGGCGATCGCGACGACTGGGAAGCACTGGAGCCCGTGCTTGCGGCCATCGCGCCCGGTCGCTTCCTGCTCGGGCCGCCGGGCAGCGGTGCGCGCGCCAAGCTCGCGACCAACCTGTTGCTCGGGCTCAACCGCGCCGCGCTCGCCGAGGCCCTGGCGTTCGCGCAGGGCGTGGGACTCGACCTGCCGACGTTTCTCGACCTGGCGCGCGCGACCCCCGCATACTCGCGCGTCATCGACGCCAAGGGGCAGCAGATGATCGACGGCGATTTCGCGCCGCCGCAGTCGCGCGTCCGCCAGCACCGCAAGGATCTTCGCCTGATGGCCGAAGCCGCCGCGCGCGCTGGGCTCTCGCTGCCGCTGACGACCACTCACGCGGCGCTGCTCGACGCGGCGATCGCCGACGGCGCCGGAGACCTGGACAACGCCGCGATCATCGACACCATCCGCGCCTGGCGGCCGCCGACCGAAAACCGCTGAACGCGCGCCCCACGCGGGCAATGCAGAAAAGGATCAAGCAGTGAAGACCATACGACTGGGCATCATCATGAACGGCGTCACCGGGAGGATGGGTACCAACCAGCACCTCGTCCGCTCGATCAACGCCATCCGTGCGCAAGGCGGCGTCGCGCTGGACGCCGGCACGCGCATCATGCCTGACCCGATCCTCGTCGGCCGCAACGCGGCAAAGGTCGAGGAACTCGCCCGTCTGCATGGCGTGCAGCGCTGGACCACCGATCTCGCCGCCGCGCTGGCCAACAAGGACGACAGCATCTACTTCGACTCGGCGTCGACGGGACTGCGCCCCGAGCTCATCCGCCAGGCGATTGCCGCGGGCAAGCACATCTACACCGAAAAGCCGGTGGCGCCCAGCGTCGCCGCAGCGCTGGAACTGCATCGGCTGGCCGAAGCGGCCGGCGTCAGGCACGGCGTCGTGCAGGACAAGCTCTGGCTGCCCGGACTGATGAAGCTCGCGATGCTGGTGGAGTCCGGATTCTTCGGGCGCATCCTGTCGGTGCGCGGCGAATTCGGCTACTGGGTATTCGAGGGCGACTGGCAGCCGGCGCAGCGGCCGTCGTGGAACTACCGCAAGGAGGACGACGGCGGCATCATCGTCGACATGCTCTGCCATTGGCGCTACGTTCTGGACAATCTCTTCGGGTCGGTGAAGTCGGTGAGTTGTCTGGGCGCCACGCACATTCCGCAACGCTGGGACGAGAGCGGCAAGGCCTACGCGGCCACGGCCGACGATGCAGCCTATGCGACGTTCCAGCTCGCGGGTCGCGACGGACCGATCGTCGCGCAGGTCAACAGTTCATGGTGCACGCGCGTTCGCCGCGACGATCTCGCCGTCTTCCACGTCGACGGCACGCATGGCTCGGCGGTCGCCGGGCTCACCGACTGCGTTATCCAGCCCCGTGCTGCGACGCCCAAGCCGGTCTGGAATCCCGACCTGCCGAAGACCGTCGACTATTTCGACACCTGGCAGCCGATGCCGGCCAATCGCGTCTACGACAACGCATTCAAGGTCGAGTGGGAACTGTTCCTGCGCCACGTCGTCGCGGGAGGGCCCTTCCGCTGGAACCTGCTCGAAGGCGCGAAGGGCGTGCAGCTCGCCGAGCTGGGGCTGCAAAGCTGGCGCGAGCGCCGCTGGGTCGACGTGCCGGAGCTCACGGCATGACGGCCATGACCACGCTCACGCTCCCCGCCGCGGACGGCACGCTGGCACGGTACACGCCGCGGGCGGCCACCGCCTGGCCCCGACCCTCGTCGCCGCCGCGCTGGAACCGCGTCGCCTTTGCCGCCGCGCATGTCGTCGCCGACCCGCGCGCCAATGTCGATCCCTGGCTGGCCGCCGCGGTGGACTGGGATGCCACGCTCGCGTTCCGCCGCCATCTCTGGGCGCATGGCTTCGGCGTCGCCGAGGCCATGGACACCGCGCAGCGCGGCATGGGCCTCGACTGGCCCACGTCGCTGGAGCTGATCCGGCGCAGCGTCGCCGACGCGCGCGGCATCGAGGGGGCGGTCGTCTACGGCGGCGCCGGCACCGATCACCTGCCGCCCGATGGCGGGCTTTCCATCGAGCGCGTCATCGCCGCCTACGACGAGCAGTGCGCCGCGGTCGAGGCCGCCGGTGGCAGGATCATCCTCATGGCCAGCCGCGCGCTCGCTGCCTGCGCGCGCAGCCCGGACGACTATGCGCACGTCTATGCCCATGTGCTCGCCCAGGTTCGCGAGCCGGTGATCATTCATTGGCTGGGCGAGATGTTCGACCCGGCGCTCGCCGGCTACTGGGTCGGCAAGGGCGGCCTGGCGAGCGATCCTGACCATGCCCGCGCGACCGAAGTCTGCGCGGCGGTGATCGCCGCCAGCGCGGCCCGGTCGATGGCGTCAAGGTGTCGCTGCTCGATGCGGGCAAGGAAGTCGCGCTGCGGCGGCGCCTGCCCGCCGGCGTGCGCATGTACACCGGCGACGACTTCAACTTTGCCGACTTGATCGGCGGCGACGCCTCCGGGCATTCCGACGCATTGCTCGGCATTTTCGACGCCATCGCGCCAGCCGCATCGGCCGCGCTGACCGCGCTGGCCGGCGGCGACCGCGCGCGCTTCGACGCCATCCTCGCCCCCACCGTACCGCTGTCGCGGCACATCTTCGCGGCGCCTACACGCTTCTACAAGACCGGGGTCGTGTTCATGGCCTGGCTCAACGGCCACCAGACGCACTTCACGATGGTCGGCGGCCAGCAGAGCGCGCGCAGCCTCGTGCACCTGTGCGAACTCTTCCGCCTCGCCGACGCCGCGGCGTTGCTGCGCGATCCGGAACTGGCGGCCGCGCGGATGCGCAGCTTTCTCGCCGTCAACGGCGTCGCGCAATGAGCGAGCCGGACGCGGCGCTGCTGTCGCTCAACACCGCCACGGTCCGGCAGCGCTGGACGCTGCCCGAGATCATCGACGGCTGCGCCCGCCACGGCATCCGCGGCATCTCGCCCTGGCGCGATCAGGTCGCGGCCGCGGGACTGAAGGACACGGCGGCGCGCATCCGCGGCGCCGGACTCACGGTCAGCGGCTACTGCCGCGGCGGAATGTTTCCGGCGATCGACCGCGACGGCCGCCGCGCCGCGCGCGACGACAATCGCCGCGCTGTCGACGAGGCGTTGACCGTTGGCGCGCAATGCCTGGTGCTGGTGGTCGGTGGCTTGCCGAAGGACCGCGACGGGCGGATCGCCTCGAAGGACCTGCCCGGCGCGCGCGAGATGGTCCGCGACGGCATCGGCGAGTTGCTCGAATACGCGCGACCGGCGGGCATGCCGCTGGCGATCGAACCGCTGCATCCGATGTATGCGGCCGAGCGTGCCTGCGTGAACACGATGGCCCAGGCCAACGACCTCTGCGACGAGCTCGGGGCCGGCGTCGGCATCGCGGTCGACGCCTATCACGTCTGGTGGGACCCGCGGCTGGCGGAGGAGATCATCCGCGCCGGCCACGCGACGCCGTCGCGCCTGCTCGCCTATCACATCTGCGACTGGCTGGTGCCGACCACCGACCTGCTCAACGACCGCGGCATGATGGGCGACGGCGTCATCGACCTGCCGTTGCTGCGTTCCCGGATGACCGAGGCCGGATATCGCGGCATGCACGAAGTCGAGATCTTTTCCGCCGGCAACTGGTGGAAGCGCGACCCCGACGAGGTGCTCGCCACCTGCAAGGCGCGACACCGCGAATGCAGCTGAATCCACGACCGGACGCGCGATACTCCGGCATGGCCGGCGGATGACCGCCCGGTCGGAGCCATCGGCGTCGCTGCCGCCCTCGCCGCCGGCACCGCCCCCCGCTTCGGCATCCCGCGCCATGTTGTTCGGGATCGGCGTGGGCGCACCCTACCTGACCACGCTGGCGTTCTTCGACCCGCATACCGCGTTGTTCACCTGCATGGGGGCGCTGACCGCACTGCAGACCGATCCGCGGCGTTCGCAGCTGTTGCGGATCGGCGGCATCGTGTTTGCCATGGTCGCCATCATCGGCGCCACCGCGCTGGGCGTCACGCTGGCTGCCGACCGGCAAATCGAAGCCGCGCTGGTCGTGGCCATTGCCTTCATCGCCGGGCTGCCGCGACCGGTCTACCCCTATCTGACGCTGGTGGGCAAGGTCGCGGGTGCAGCGGTGATCGTCACGTCGGCGGGGCTCGTAACCGACACCGTCTCCGCGTTCGCCTTCGCGTCGGGCGGCCTGTTCGCGCTGGTGGCCACGCTGATCGAAGGCTGGTGGCGCGGCATCCGCGATGCCGGGACTTCGCCGTGGGACGAGTGGCGGGCCATCTGGTCCGGCATGACCAATCCACTGCCCTACGCCATCACCCTCGCCGCGGCCGTAGCCGTGGCGCTGCTGCTGGCCAGATCGGTGGAGGCGCACCTGCCGGGCTGGGTCGGGCTCACGGTGCTGTTCGTCATGCATCCGGACGACGCCACCGGCGTTCGCCTGATCGCGCAGCGCGTCGGCGGCACGCTGGTGGCCGTCGTTGCCGCCGGCCTGCTGGTTGCCGCGGTCACGTCGCCATGGGCGCTCGCTGCAGCGGCGGTCGCCTGCGCCGCCGCCATACCGGCCGCCACCGCGCGCAGCTATTTCTGGATGAGCGGTGTGTTCACGCTGCTGCTGATGCTGGCGCTCGACATCGCGTTGCAGCCTTCCGGCGGCGACGTCGCATTGCTGCTCTGGCGGCTCTACGACACCATGCTGGGCTGTGCGGTCGCCGCCGGTGCGATGGGCGTTTTGCACATCGTGCGCCGACTCCGCACACCCGGCCCGATCCGCTGAGCGCCACTGCGCGATATGTTCGGATGCGCCGGCCGGACGGTGCCGGCGCGGCATCGTCGCGCATCGCGCCCTCGCTGCCGCCCCGGTTTGACATCGCGCAGGATCCCGCCGACCGGCTGCGGTAAAATTCCAGTTTTCTGCAATGCCTCAAAGGAGCCGCCATGGCACTGGTCTCGATGCGCCAACTTCTCGATCATGCGGCCGAGCACGGCTACGGCCTGCCGGCATTCAACGTCAACAACCTGGAGCAGGTGCAGGCCATCATGTCCGCCGCCGCCGAGACCGACAGCCCGGTGATCATGCAGGCTTCCGCCGGCGCGCGAAAATACGCCGGGGAGATCTTTCTGCGCCACCTGATCGAGGCCGCGGTGGAGAGCTACCCGAATATTCCGGTGGTCATGCACCAGGATCACGGCCAGTCCCCTGCCGTCTGCGAGTCGGCGATGAAGCTCGGGTTTTCGTCGGTGATGATGGACGGCTCGCTCAGGGAGGACGGCAAGTCGATCGCCGACTACGACTACAACGTGGGCGTGACGCGCAAGGTCGTCGACATGGCGCACGCCATCGGCGTCACCGTCGAGGGCGAACTCGGCTGCCTCGGTTCGCTGGAGACGATGGAAGGCGACAAGGAGGACGGCCATGGCGCCGAGGGCAAGATGACGCGCGAAATGCTGCTGACCGACCCTGATCAGGCGGCGGATTTCGTCAAGTCGACGCAGCTCGACGCGCTGGCGATCGCCATCGGCACCTCGCACGGCGCCTACAAGTTCTCGCGCAAACCCACCGGCGACATCCTGGCGATCGACCGCATCAAGGCGATCCACGCGCGCATCCCGAACACGCACCTGGTGATGCACGGCAGCTCGTCGGTGCCGCAGAACCTCCTTGCCGACATCCGCGCCTATGGCGGCGACATGAAGGAGACCTACGGCGTTCCCGTCGAGGAAATCCAGGAAGGCATCCGCCACGGCGTGCGCAAGGTCAACATCGACACCGACATCCGTCTGGCGATGACCGCCGCGGTCCGCAAGTTCCTGGCCGAAAATCCGTCCAAGTTCGATCCGCGCGAATTCCTGAAGCCGGCGATGCTCGCGGCCAAGGCGATCTGCAAGGAGCGCTACGAGCAGTTCGGCTGCGCCGGGATGGCGTCGAAGATCAAGTCCGCACCGCTGAGCGTGATCGCCGCCAGGTACAAGGCCGGCGAATTGCGGCAGGTCGTGAACTGAGCCTCGCCCGAGGCGACGCTAGAGCGCATCGCAGCCGGCCAGCGTGAGCGTCTGCAGCACGTCCGCGTTGCGCGAATTCTGCACGAAGGCCACCAGCGCGGCGTCGCGGCCGCGCTCCTTCGGGCGCGTCCACGCGAGCGCGACCCGGGCAACGCCATCGGCGTCCAGCGCAAACGGCCCCTCGAGCCTCCGTACGACATGGTCGTGCGTGAGGCGCACGCCGCGGTTCTCGCCAGCCGCAACCTGCGAGACCAGGCCGCTGTCGGTGTAGGCGATCCACAGCGCGGCGCCCGAGCGCAGCGTGGCTGCTGATACCGTCGCCTTCGCCTGCACGTTCAGCATGCCATCGGCGCCGGCCTTCGCTTCCAGAGCGATGTCGGCGCGTCCGGGTTGCCTGCGTGCGGCGGCAAGCGTGGCGGCGACGCCGCCGCGCGACCAGCCCGGCGTATCCCTGCCCTGCACCACCACCTGCGGCGTGTAGACGAAGGTCGACCGGTTGGCGCGACCGATGTCGTGCTGGCGCTGCGTGTACTGTGGCGAAGCGAACCGGTCGACCCAGCCGAGCCGGTCCCAATAGTCGACGTGAAACGCCAGCGCGGAAGCCTCGCGCGCCGCGCCGGAGGATGGAAACTGGCTCGACAGCCAGCGATCGGCGGCCGGGCAGCTGTCGCAACCTTCGGAGGTGAACAGTTCGACCAGCGGGACGAGCGACGGTCCGCTGCCGGCGGCGCAGGCGGCGTGGACCGGCGGCGCCAGAACCGACAGCGTCAGGAAAACGCCGAACCACCGACCGAGGGCGCCCGGCTTCCGACTGCGGATCCTGTCCATTTCCATCAGTCGCGCCGACGCGGTCGGCACTTACGCCACAGCGTGCTAGGATCGTTACGGACCCCGGTTTCGGGGCGGCTTCGACGCCGCGCGGCTCAGGCCTGCGCTGCATTCGTTCATGGGAGACTGCGATGGGAATCATGGGCCTCATCTGGATGATTGTCGTCGGTTTCGTGGTGGGATTGCTCGCCCGGTTGTTCTATCCGGGGGCAGTGAACATGGGCTTCTGGATGACGACCGCCATGGGCATCGGCGGATCGCTGGTTGGCGGCGTGATCGGCAGCATGCTCTGGAAGACGCCCGATGGCCGCTTCCATCCGGCCGGGTGGATCCTGTCCGTCCTCGGTGCGATGTTCCTGATCTGGGGCTATCTCAAATTCTTCTAGTGGCCGCACGGGCGATCGCGCGTCGCGCGTCGTCAGCGTTGCCGCGAACGTCATGACCGAGCCGTTTCACGGTGAATCGCCGTATGCGCAGTTGCCCGAACCCGCGGCTTCGCTGACGCGCCGCCGGTGGTTGCAGGGCGGCGCTGCTTTCGCGGTCGGCGCCATGTTCGGACTGCCGGGCCGCGCGACCACAATCCGGCCCCACGCGCAGCCGCTCGGTTTCAAGGCTGTGCCGGTCTCGGCGAACGACACGCTGGTGGTGCCTGACGGCTACCGTGCCGAGACGCTTTTCGCCTGGGGCGATCCGGTGGGCTGCGCGACGGGCAATCCGGCGTTCCGCTTCGATGCCGGGAATTCCGCCGCCGAGCAGGCGCTGCAGGCAGGAATGCATCACGACGGCATGGAGTTCTATCCATTGCCCTATGGTTCCGGCAGTTCGACGCGGGGGCTGCTCGCGATCAATCACGAGTACCACAGCGACGGGCTGCTGTTTCCGGACGGCGCCGCGCGATGGTCCGCCGAAAAGGTCGCCAAGGCCATGGCCGCCTCCGGGGTCTCGGTCATCGAGGTCGAGTTGAACAACGCCCGCTGGCAGGTGGTGCGCCCGTCGCGCTACGCGCGACGCATCACGGCATCCACACCCTGCGCCATCAACGGCCCCGCCGCCGGTTCCGACCTCATGCGCACCGCGGCTGACCCCGCCGGCCGCGAGGCGCTGGGCACCTTCGCCGGCTGCGCCCACGGCTGGACACCCTGGGGCACCTATCTGACCTGCGAGGAGAATTTCCAGGACCGCTTCGTCAACGCCGGCACGAAGAACGCGCTGCAGATGCGCGATCGGATCCCGTCGAAGTCGCGCGCCAACTGGGAGGTCGCCGAGGAGCGCTTCGACGCCGCCAGGCACCCCAACGAACCCAACCGTTTCGGCTGGATTGTCGAGATCGACCCCTTCGATCCCGCGTCGCCTCCGGTCAAGCGCACGGCGCTCGGCCGCTGCTGCCACGAAAGCGCGACGCCCTCGCTGGCGCCTGACGGGCGGCTCGCGATCTACAGCGGCGACGACGAGGCCTTCGAGTACATCTACAAGTTCGTCAGCCGCGACCGCGTGGACCTGTCCGATCGCGCGAAGAACCGCGACCTGCTCGATCACGGCACGCTCTATGCCGCCAGGTTCGACGCCGACGGCACCGGGCTTGTGGCTGCCGCTGGTGCACGGTCAGGCCGGACTGACCGCCGCCAACGGTTTTCGCGACCAGGCCGATGTCGTCATCAAGCTGCGCTTCGCCGCCGACCTCGTCGGCGCGACGAAGATGGACCGGCCCGAGTGGGTCGCGGTGAACGAGAAGACGCGCGAAGTCGTCGTCACGCTGACCAACAATTCCGCCCGCGGCGCCAGGGACCGGCCCGGCCCCGACGCGGCCAATCCGCGCGCCAACAACCTGCTCGGCCAGATCGTGCGCTGGCGCGAAGCGGGCGACGACCCGGCCGCGACGACGTTTCGCTGGGACATGCTGGCGCTGGCCGGCGATCCCGCGGCCACCCAACCAGAGTGGCGGGGGAATTTCGATGGCGACGCCTTCGCCAACCCCGACGGCATTCGCTTCGACCCGTCGGGCCGGTTGTGGGTGATGACCGACGTGTCGCCGTCGCGGCTGAACAAGGGGGAGTTCAGCGCGTTCGGCAACAACCAGCTGCTGGTGGTCGATCCGGCGACGGGCGCCTTTCGCCGCTTTCTCACCGGCCCGGCCGGCTGCGAGGTCACCGGCCTGGTGTTCACCCCCGACGGCCGCACCGCCTTCGTCAACATCCAGCATCCGGGCGAGATCGGCGGCGAGGCCAACGATCCGGCGAATCCGCGCGCGCGTTCGAACTGGCCGGACTACCGCGCCGACGGGCGGCCGCGCTCGGCGACCGTGGTCATCCGCAGGGCCGATGGCGGCCCGGTCGGCGGCTGACTTGCAGGCGGCGCGATGATCGACAAGATCGTCCCGGACGCGGCCGCGTGCCGTCGCCGACATCGGCGACGGCGCGACGGTGATGATCGGCGGCTTCGGCACGTCGGGCATCCCGTCGGAGCTGATCGACGCGCTGATCGCGCAGGGCGCGCGCGAACTCACCGTGGTCAACAACAACGCCGGCAACGGCGACGTCGGCGTCGCCGCGCTGCTCAAGGCGCGCCGCGTGCGCAAGATCATCTGCTCGTTCCCGCGGCAGGTCGACTCGCATGTGTTCGACGCGCTGTATCGCGCGGGCGAGATCGAGCTCGAACTCGTGCCGCAGGGAAATCTGGCCGAGCGCATCCGTGCCGCCGGCGCGGGCATCGGCGCCTTCTTCACGCCGACCGCCTACGGCACGCTGCTCGCCGAAGGCAAGGAGACGCGGGAGATCGACGGCAGGCACTACGTGCTCGAATACCCGATCCATGCCGACTTCGCGCTGATCAAGGCCGAGCGCGGCGACCGCTGGGGAAATCTCGTCTATCGCAAGGCGGCGCGCAACTTCGGTCCGATCATGGCGGCGGCGGCGCGCTGCGCGATCGCGCAGGTGCGCGAGGTGGTTCCTCTTGGCGCGCTCGATCCCGAGGCGATCGTCACCCCCGGCATCTTCGTGCAGCGCGTCGTCCCCATCCCCAACGCCGTTGCCGCCATGCTGACGCGAGCCGGCGCCTGACGGAGCATCGACCATGCAACGATTCACGAGGGAAGAGATCGCGGCGCGCGTCGCGGCCGACATCCCCGACGGCGCCTACGTCAACCTCGGCATCGGCCAGCCGACGATGGTCGCCAACCACATTCCGCCGGGCCGCGAGATCTTCCTGCACAGCGAGAACGGCATTCTCGGCATGGGCCCCGCGCCGCCGAAGGGGCAGGAAGACCCCGACCTCATCAACGCCGGCAAGCAGCCGGTGACGCTGCTCACCGGCGGCGCGTATTTCCATCACGCCGATTCGTTCGCGATGATGCGCGGCGGGCACCTCGACTACTGCGTCCTCGGGGCGTTCCAGGTCTCGGTGCAGGGCGATCTCGCCAACTGGCATACCGGCGGGGAGGATGCCATTCCCGCCGTGGGCGGAGCGATGGATCTGGCGATCGGCGCCAAGCACGTGTTCGTGATGATGGACCACCTGACCAAGTCCGGCGACTCCAAGATCGTGACCGCCTGCACTTATCCGCTGACCGGGCTGGCCTGTGTCGACCGGATCTACACCGACCTCGCGGTCATCGACGTGACGCCGCGCGGCCTCGTCGTCGTCGACCTCGTCGACGAACTCCCGTTTGCCGAACTTTCTCGACTCACCGGCGTGCCGCTCATCGACGGCCGGATGCAGCCCGCCGGCAGCACCAGGGACGCAAAATCATGAACGATGCCTACATCTGCGATGCCATCCGTACCCCGTTCGGCCGCTACGGCGGCGCACTCGCCGGCGTCCGAACCGACGACCTCGGCGCGATCCCGCTGCGGGCGCTGATGACGCGCAACGCGGCGGTGGACTGGGCCGCGCTCGACGACGTGATCTACGGCTGCGCCAACCAGGCCGGGGAGGACAACCGCAACGTCGCGCGCATGTCGCTGCTGCTGGCCGGCCTGCCGGTCGAGGTCGCCGGCGCAACCATCAACCGCCTGTGCGGTTCCAGCCTCGACGCCATCGGCCTCGCCGCGCGCGCCATCAAGTGCGGCGAGGCCGATCTCCTGATCGCCGGCGGCGTGGAGAGCATGACGCGCGCGCCGTTCGTGCTCGCCAAGGCGGACAGCGCGTTCTCGCGCACGGCGAGGATCGAGGACACGACCATCGGCTGGCGCTTCGTCAACCCGCTGATGAAGGCGCAGTACGGGATCGACTCGATGCCGGAGACCGCGGAGAACGTCGCGCAGGAGTTCGGCGTCGCCCGCGCCGATCAGGACGCGTTCGCGCTGCGCAGCCAGCAGCGTGCCGCGGCGGCGATCGCCGAGGGCCGGCTGGCCGAGGAAATCGTGCCGGTGACGCTGCCTGCGAGAAAGGGCGATCCGGTGCTGGTCGAGCAGGACGAGCATCCGCGTGCGACGACGCTGGAATCGCTGGCGAAACTGAAGGGCATCGTGCGGCCGGACGGCACCGTCACCGCCGGCAATGCGTCGGGAGTCAACGACGGCGCCTGTGCGGTGCTCATCGCCTCCGCCGATGCGGCAAAGCGACATGGCCTTTCGCCCCGCGCGCGCATCGTCACTACGGCGGTCGCCGGCATCGCGCCGCGCATCATGGGCTTCGGGCCGGCGCCGGCATCGCGAAAGGCGCTCGCCAGGGCGCAGCTCACCATCGCCCACATGGACGTGATCGAATTGAACGAAGCCTTCGCGGCGCAGGCGCTCGCGGTCACCCGCGACCTTGGCCTTCCCGACGACGCCGCGCATGTCAATCCCAACGGCGGCGCCATCGCGCTCGGGCATCCGCTCGGCGCCAGCGGCGCGCGCCTGGTCACGACGGCGCTGTACCAGCTGCAGCGCAGCGGCGGCCGCTACGCGCTCGCGACCATGTGCATCGGCGTCGGGCAGGGCATCGCGATCATCATCGAGCGTGTTTGATGCAGCGCGATCCGGAAATGGGTTCACAATAGTCGTCGCACCCGGGCGGCCCGGCAACGGAGCCCGCATCCGCGTCGCCGTCCGATCCACCGCCAGGAAATCTACATGCCTTTCGCCGATCCGGCCTCCGGCCGCATCCATTACCGCATCGATGGCAGGGACGGCGCCCCGGTCCTGGTGTTCTCCAACTCCCTGGGCGCCGACCTGTCGATGTGGGATCCGCAGGTCGCCGCTCTGGCGTCCCGCTTTCGCGTGCTGCGCTACGACACCCGCGGCCACGGCGAGTCCGCCGTCCCGGCCGGTCCGTACGACATCGCCCAACTCGGCGGCGACGTCGTCGCGCTGCTCGATCGGCTCGAATTGCCGCGCGTGCATTTCTGCGGATTGTCGATGGGTGGCGCGATAGGCCAATGGCTGGCGTTGAACGCGCCGCGGAGACTGGACCGGCTGGTGCTCGCCAATACCTCGGCGAAGTTCGGCACGCCGGAACTGTGGCGGGCGCGCATCGACGCGGTGAATGCGGGAGGCGTCGCGGCCATCGCCGACGCCGTGCTCGGCCGCTGGTTCACGGCGGATTACGCCGCCCGCGAACCGGCGATGCTCGCCAGGATGAAGGCGATGATGATCGCCACCCCGGCGTCAGGCTACGCCGCCTGCAGCGCGGCGGTACGCGACGTCGATCACCGCGAACTGCTTGCCGGCGTGGCGGCGCCCACCATGGTCATCGTCGGCAAACACGACGTCGCGACTCCGCCCGCGGACGGCGCGCTTCTGGCGGCGGGAATACCCGGCGCGCAGCGGGTCGAACTCGATGCCGCGCACATTTCCAACATCGAGGCCGCCGACGCGTTCAATGCGGCGCTGACCTCGTTCCTCGCCTGAAAGGAACCGAACGTGGAAGAGTCCGACCGTTACGACAAGGGCCTGGCCGTCCGCCGCGCCGTTCTCGGCGACGCGCACGTCGACCGCTCGCTCGAGAATCGCACCGCGTTCAACGCGGAAATCCAGGACCTCATCACCCGCTTCGCCTGGGGCGAGGCCTGGACGCGGCCAGGGCTGCCGCGGCAATCGCGCAGCCTGATCACGCTCGCCATGCTGATCGCGCTCAACCGCCCCGACGAGTTCCGGCTGCATCTTCGCGGCGCGGTGAACAATGGCCTCACCCGCGACCAGATCAAGGAAGTCCTGCTGCACAGCGCGATCTACTGTGGTGTCCCTGCCGCCAACAGCGCCTTCCACTGGGCGCAGGAAGTCTTCGACGCCATGGACGCAAAGCGCTGAACGCGCCGGACTCGACTCCGGCGCATCCGCTGCCCGACCTTTCCGCAATCCTTCGCAACGTCCGGGACCAGCCCGATGCCGCTCTACGAAATCGCCACGCTGACCATCGCCGTTGGCACGCTGGCGAAGGCGCTCCCGCGTATTCAAGCCTATATGGCGCAGGGACCGGCGCAAGGCACGCTGCGCGCCTGCTGGCATTGCGACCTTGGACCGCTGAACGAGATCATGGTCGTCCGGGACTTCGCCGACGACGGCGTACGCCTCGCCGAGCGGGACCGGCTTGCCACCGCCGGCAACGCCTTCGGCATCGGCGAATTCACCACCGCGATGCGCGCCGAGACCTTCAGGCTGTTCCCCTGGCTGCCGCCGATCGCCGCCGGGTCGCCCGGCCCGTACTACGAGGTGCGCGAATACACGGTGCGGTCCGCAGGCATGATCGATCGGCTGCGGCAATGGGAGGAAGCGCTGCCGCAGCGGCTGCAGCGCTCGCCTCTGGTCGCCGCCATGTACGCGGTCGAGGGCATCATGCCGCGCTATGTGCACATCTGGCCCTACGCGAGCCTCGATGCCCGCGCGGAAATACGCGCCAGGGCGATCGCCGACGGCATCTGGCCGCCGAAAGGCGGCATCGATTCGCTGCTGACGATGAGGAACGGAATCTATGTTCCGGCGCCATTCTCGCCGTTGAGGTAGGCACGATCGCAGCGCAGGTTCGACGTCCGCGATGTGGAGCATGCCCGGCGCGGTAACATGGACACCCCGCCCGGATACCGCCGATGCCCACCCTTTCCGAAATCGAAGCCGCCGCGCACAACGTCTACGCGGCGATGAGCCCGACGCCGCAGTACGCGTGGCCGCTGCTCGCCCGCCGCGCGGGCTGCGAGGTCTGGGTCAAGCACGAAAACCACACGCCGGTCGGCGCATTCAAGGTTCGCGGGGGCCTGAACCTGCTCGCCGGACTCGCCGCCGAGCCCGCCCCGGTTAGCGGCGTGATCAGCGCCACCCGCGGCAACCACGGCCAGAGCCTGGCCTTCGCCGCGCGCCGGCACGGGCTGGCCTGCACCATCGTCGTTCCGCAGGGCAATTCGCGCGACAAGAACGCGGCGATGCGCGCCTTCGGCGCCGAACTGGTGGAGCACGGCCGGGATTTCGACGAGGCGCGCGTGCATGCGGCGGCGCTCGCCGAAGAATCCGGCCTGCGCTTCGTCGGGCCCTTCGACGCCGCGCTGGTGGCCGGCGTGGCGACCTACGCGCTGGAGCTTTTTCGCGGCGCGCCCGCGCTGGACACGGTGTTCGTGCCCATCGGCTGCGGCTCGGGCATCTGCGGTCTCATCGCGGCGCGCGACGCGCTGGGGCTCGACACCAGGATCGTCGGCGTCGTCTCGGCCAATGCCAATGCCTATGCGCAGTCGTTCCGGTCGCGCAGCGCGATCGAGACGGCGACCGCGGACACCGTGGCGGACGGCATGGCGGTGCGCGTGCCGGTGCCCGCCGCGCTGGACACGATCCTGCGCGGCGCGCACGACGTGGTCGAGGTCACCGACGACGAAATTGCCGCGGCGGTCCGCGCCTACTTCAACGACACGCATCAGATCGCCGAGGGCGCGGGCGCCGCGCCGCTGGCCGCGCTGCTGAAGGCGCCGCAGCGCGAAGGCAGGCGGATGGCGGTGATCCTCTCCGGCGGCAACATCGACCTCGACCTCTACCGGCGCCTGCTCGGCAACGGCGGCTGACGTCATTTCAGGAACAATCGTCCAATGAACGACCTCTCGACCTCCGTGCTGACCAACGATCTCGCGGCGAATCCGCTGCTGGCGGACCGGGACGGCCCCTTCGGCCTGCCGCCGTTCGCCCGCATCCGCCCCGGGCATTTCCTGCCAGCCTTCACGGAGGCGATGGACCGGAGCCGCCGCGAGATCGAGGCGATCGCCGAAAACGCGGCCGCGCCCGATTTCGACAACACCGTCGCCGCGCTCGACCGCAGCGGACGCCTGCTGACAAGCCTCGGGATGCTTTTCTTCAATCTCGCGGCCTCGGAGACTTCGCCGGCGCTGCAGGCCGTCGAGCGCGAGGTCGTGCCCCGGCTCGCCGCGCATCGTGCTGCCATCTGGCTGCACGAGGGTCTGTTCGCCCGCTTCGACGCGCTGCACCGGCGCCGCGGCGAACTGGGGCTCGATCCGGAGGCGCTGCGGCTGCTCGAACGCTTCCACCTCGATTTCACGCTGGCCGGCGCCCGGCTTTCCGCCGCCGCCCGTGCGCGCGTCGCCGAAATCGACGAACGCCTGGCTGGGTTGTACGCGCGGTTTCGCCAGAACCTGCTTGCCGACGAGGCTGCGTGGCAGCTGGAACTCGGGCCCGGGGACGATCTTGCCGGATTGCCGGCGGAACTGCGCGATGCAGCCCAATCCGCCGCGCAGCAGCGCGGGATGCCCGACACCCGGGTGATCACGCTGTCGCGCTCGCTGGTCGTGCCCTTCCTGACCTGCTCGGACCGGCGCGATCTGCGCCGGCGCGTTTTCGAAGCCTGGGCGAGCCGCGGCGAGCATGCCGGCGAACACGACAATCGCCCCGTGCTGCGCGAAATACTCGCGCTGCGCGCCGAACTCGCCCGCCTGCACGGTCATGCCAGTTTCGCCGACTACGCACTGGTCGACCGGATGGCCGGAACGCCGGCGGCGGTGACAGCGCTGCTGGCGCGCGTATGGGAACCGGCGAAGGCCAAGGCCGCGGCCGAGCTCGCCGACATCCGGGAGATGGCGAGGACGCGGGGCGAGTCCCCGGACATCGAACCCTGGGACTGGCGCTACTACGCCGACAAGGTCCGCGCAGCGCGTTTCGACTTCGACGACGCGGCGATCAAGCCCTATTTTTCTCTGGACCGCATGCTCGAAGCCGCCTTCGACTGCGCGCAGCGCCTGTTCGGCATCCGCTTCGTTCATCGCCCCGACGTCGCGGCCTACCACCCTGACGTCCGCGTCTACGAGGTCCACGGCCCTGACGGCGGACTCGTCGGCGTCTTCCTGTCCGACAACTTCGCGCGGCCGACCAAGCGCGGCGGCGCCTGGATGAGCGCCTACCGCGCGCAGTCGCGCATCGACGGCGACGCGGTCCTGCCGATCATCGTCAACAACAACAATTTCTCCAGGGCGCCCGAGGGCGAACCGACACTGCTGTCGGCCGACGACCTGCGCACGCTGTTCCACGAATTCGGCCACGGGCTGCACGGCCTGCTCTCCGACGTGACCTACGAGCGCCTGTCCGGGACCAACGTGCTGCGCGACTTCGTCGAGTTGCCGTCGCAGATCTTCGAGCATTGGGCGTTCGAGCCCGAGGTCCTGCGCCGGCATGCACGGCATTGGCAGACCGGCGAGCCGATCCCGGATCCACTGCTCGAGCGCTTCCGCGCCTCGCTGCAGTTCAACCAGGGATTCGAGACGGTCGAATACACGGCCTGCGCGCTGGTCGACATGGCGCTGCATGCACTGCCCGATCCGGCGAGCGTCGACATCGCCGAGTTCGAACAGGCCGAGCTCGCGCGCATCGGCATGCCGAGGGAAATGGTCATGCGCCACCGCCTGCCGCACTTCGGCCATCTCTTCGGCGGCAACGGCTACAGCGCCGGCTACTACGTCTACATGTGGGCCGAGGTGCTCGACGCCGACGGCTACGCGGCGTTCACCGAGGCCGGCGACCCGTTCGACCCGGCGGTCGCCGCGCGGCTGCGCCGGTTCATCTATTCATCGGGCGGCTCGCTCGATCCGGCCGCGGCCTACCGCGCCTTCCGCGGTCGCGACGCCCGGGTCGAGCCGATGCTGGCGGAGCGCGGGCTGCCGGCGTAGCGGGAGTCCGCGGCGCGGGAAGCGGGGACGCACGCAATCGGGCGCAATGTCCCGGGGAATTGCCTGCCCGAATTCCGGCGGCGCAGCGCCGCGCGACTGGCTAGAATCCTTCCCATGCCGTCCCTGCCCGCGCCCGCCGCCATGTACCGCGCCTTCGTCCGCCGCGACCCGGCCTACGAAGGCGTCTTCTGGCTGGGCGTGCGCACCACGGGTATCTTTTGCCGGCCGACCTGCCACGCCCGCACGCCGAACCGCGAGAACGTCGAGTTCTTCGGGGCACCCGCCGACGCGCTGCACGCGGGCTACCGCCCCTGCAGGAAGTGCCGGCCGCTCGATCACGGCCGCAGGCCGCCGCCGCTGGTGGAACGCCTGCTGCTCACGGTCGATGCCGAACCGGGTCGCCGCTTTCGCGACGCCGAGCTGCTCGAACTCGGCATCGAGCCCTCGACCGCCCGCCGGCAGTTCAAGGCGTATTGCGGGATGACCTTCCAGGCCTACCACCGCGCCCGGCGCATGGGCCTGGCCCTGCTCGACATCAGGAAAGGAAAGACCGTGCTCGACACTCAACTCGATCAGGGCTTCGAATCCGGCAGCGGCTTTCGCGACGCCTTCAACCGTCTCGTGGGCGCCGCGCCGTCGCGGGCGCAGGACATCGGCGTGCTGCAGGCCAGATGGCTGGAGACGCCCTTGGGCTCGATGCTGGCGCTGGCCGACGATCGCGGCCTGCACCTGCTCGATTTCGTCGACCGCCGCGGACTCGAACGTGCGCTGCAGGTGCTGCAGCGGAGACTGCGTGCACGCGTTCTGCCGGGGACGCACAGGTTTCTCGCGCAGATCGAAGGCGAACTGGCGCAGTATTTCGCCGGCGCGCGCCGCGTGTTCGAAACCCCGGTGGTGTTGACGGGCTCGAATTTCCAGACGGCCGTGTGGCGGGCGCTGCAGACGATTCCCTCCGGGGAGACGCGCTCCTACGCCGAACTGGCGCGGATGATCGGCAATCCACAGGCGGTGCGCGCCGTCGGCCGCGCCAACGGCGACAACCGGCTGTCGATCATCGTGCCCTGCCACCGGGTGATCGGCGCCGACGGCGCGCTGACCGGCTATGGCGGCGGGCTGGCGCGCAAGCAGAAGCTGCTCGACCTCGAACGCGCCGGTCGCTAGCCGCGCCGCACCCGCGTCTGCGACTGTTCGCGAAGGTACTGCGCGACATAGTAGAGCGAACCGCCCGCCTTGCCGGTCGAGCCGGAGCCCTTCCAGCCGCCGAAGGGCTGGTAGCCGGGCCAGGCGCCGGTGGTCGCGCCCTGCGGCCGGTTGGCGTAGCACACGCCGGCCTCGATGGCGGCGAAGAACCGCTCGGTCTCCTCCGCGTTGCCGTAGAACCCGGCGGTCAATCCGTACTCGCCGGCGTTGGCGTGCGCGAAGGCGTCGTCGATGGAATCCACGGCCCCGACCAGCACGAAGGGCGCGAACAACTCGTCGCGCCACAGCGGATGGTCGAGCGGCGCGCGGGCGATGGTCGGCGCGCAAAAGTGGCCATGCGCAAGGTCCCCCCGATCGAGCCGCTCGCCGCCGTGGACGATCGCGCCGGCGGCGCCGAGCGCGCGGATCTGCGCCGCCGCGTCCTCGAAGCGCGCGACGGCCGCGGTGTCGATCACCGGCCCCATCCAGTTCTCGCGCTGCGTCGGATCGCCGACGGTGAGCCGGGCGACGCCCGCGTGCAGCGCCGCCACCAGATCGTTGAACACCGTGTGCTCGACGTAGACGCGCGAACAGGCCGAGCACTTCTGTCCCGACAGCCCGAATGCCGAGCGCAGGATGCCCGTCGCCGCATCGTGCAGGTTTGCATGACGCGACACGATGGCCGCGTTCTTGCCGCCCATCTCGGCGATGCACGGCCGCGGCCAGCTTCCCGCCGCCATCGTCCGGTAGATGTGCATGCCCACCGCGTAGCTGCCGGTGAAGGTGACGCCGGCCACGCCGGGATTGCGGATCAGCGCCTCGCCCAGCGCGCCACCGGGCCCGGTCACGAAATTGAACACGCCGTCGGGCACGCCGGCGTCGCGCAGCGCATCGGCGAGCAGGCGCCCGCTCCAGGGCGTGGTCGACGCCGCCTTGAACACGACCGTGTTGCCGGCGACCAGCGCCGCCCCGGCAGGTCCGCCGGACAGCGCAAAGGGAAAGTTGAACGGCGCGATGACCACCCAGACGCCATGCGGCTTCAGCACGCTGCGGTTGGTGCTGACGAATCCCGCGACCGGGTCGTCGGCCATCGGCCGGACGTAGCCGTCCTCGGCTTCCATCCGGTCGCAGTAGTAGGCGATCAGGTCGGCGGTTTCCTGCGCCTCGCCCAGCGCCTCCATCCGGTTCTTGCCGACTTCGAGCGCCAGAACGGCGCCGAGGTGATAGACGCGTTGCTCGATCAACTCGACCGCCCGGCGCAGGATGCGCACCCGGTCCTGCCATGATGTTGCCGCCCACGCCGGGAATGCCGAGGCAGCGGCCGCCACCGCTGCCTGCGCGTGAATGTCTTCGCCGGCCTGGAATCGTCCCAGTTCGATCCTGGCGTCGATCGGCGACTTGACCGTGAACTGTCGCGGCGCCCTTGCGTCCCGGCCACCGATCAGCATTGCGTGGTCCGCGCCCAGGTGCGCACGTACCTGCTGCAGCGCCGCGTCGAACGCCTCGTGCAGCGTCGGCGGCGGATCGAACATCGTCGAATAGGTGAGCTTGAACGCTGTAGTCACGACAGGCCTCTGTCGGCGAGCTGCGGCGGCGCACCGTGCAGCGGAAGAACGGTCAGACCAGATCGGCAGCGGGGCCGAGCACCTGTTCGCGCAACTCCTTGTACCGCGGCAATTGCGGAGGATACACGCAGATGTACTTCACCTGAGCCGCCTGCAGGCATCGCTGCTTGATGACCTCGAGCTTCTGGTCGCGCGGGTTGACCACCTGGTCGGGTTCCTTGGCATCGACGATCGCGATGATGGTCATGTCGCGGTCGCAGACGACAAAGCCGACGTGCTGGTTGGCGATCTTGCGGAAGGCGCGCAGTCGCTCCATGCCCTGCGGTCCGATCTTGACCTGGAGCACGTCGGCCAGGCGGACCCGCGCGAAGATCTCGTTGCGCGGAAAGGCGGCCTTGAGCAGCAGGTAGACCACGCTCTCGGCCTTGGTCAGAAAGCGCGGACGCAAAAGGTACAGTCCGGGCAACTCGGCGGACGACAGCAGGCGCGTGGTCTCGCCTTCCGTCCATTGGGCGACGGAACCCGGTGACTCCCCGCCACCCTGTCCGGCGCCCCGGCTGGCGCGGTTGCGGCGAATCAGCCCGATCACCACCGTCACCACCAGGGCCGCGATCACCAGCCCGAACAGGATGCCGGAAGTCACTTCGGACCAACCATGGAGAAAGCGGTTGCCTTCTTGTGCGCCACAACGACTTTAAGTTGCCCGCGATCGTGCAAGAGCTTTCCCCTATAATTCTTTGTAGTGTAAAGCATTTTATGTAAAAGGACACTACCGGACCCGCTTGCCCGGGGGCTGTGGGCGCGACCACCGGAAGCGGGCTCGACAGCTGTGCGTTACAGCAGCCGGGCGATTCGCCGCACGATCCCTGCCGCGACGGGGACTTGCGTGAATCGACAGGCCGCTCCGGGGCCGATGGCCACGGCGATTGTAGCGGGCAACCTCGAGCCGCCCGGGTGTCGCGTTGCTGCAACAGCGCCTGTTCGTCGGTCCCTGGAAGGACCATGGCCATCCATGCGGCGACGAACGCCCTACCCGGTCCCCACAACGACAAAGCCCGGCGCGAAGGCCGGGCTTGTCGGTGCGGCAAGGACGCGGCTGCGCGTCCCGGGCAACGGACGACTTACATGTCCATGCCGCCCATGCCGCCCATGCCACCCATGTCGCCGCCGCCACCCATCGGCTTGTCGTCCTTCGGCAGCTCGGCGACCATCGCATCGGTCGTGAGCATCAGCGCAGCGATCGATGCCGCGTTCTGCAGCGCGAAACGCGTCACCTTGGTCGGATCGAGCACGCCCATCTCGACCATGTCGCCGTACTCGCCGGTGGCCGCGTTGAAGCCGAAGTTGCCCTTGCCTTCGACGACCTTGTTGACGACCACCGAAGGTTCGTCACCCGCGTTGGCGACGATCATCCGCAGTGGCTCCTCGATCGCGCGCAGCACGATCTTGATGCCCGCTTCCTGGTCGGCATTCGAACCCTTGAGACCCTTGATGTTGGCGCGGGCGCGCAGGTAGGCCACGCCGCCGCCGGCGACGATGCCTTCCTCGACGGCCGCACGGGTCGCGTGCAGCGCATCCTCGACGCGCGCCTTCTTTTCCTTCATCTCGACTTCGGTCGCGGCGCCGACCTTGATCACCGCAACGCCGCCGGCCAGCTTGGCCACGCGCTCCTGCAGCTTTTCCTTGTCGTAGTCGCTGGTGGCATCCTCGACCTGCTTGCGGATGTTCTTCACCCGCGCCTCGATCGCGGCCTTCTCACCGCCGCCGTCGATGATCACGGTGTCTTCCTTGCCCACTTCGATCTTCTTGGCGTGGCCGAGATCCTTCAGCGTCGCGTTCTCGAGCTTCAGACCCAGTTCCTCCGCGATGACCGTTCCACCGGTCAGGACCGCGATGTCCTCGAGCATGGCCTTGCGGCGGTCGCCGAAGCCCGGCGCCTTGACGGCGGTGGTCTTCAGGATGCCGCGGATGTTGTTGACCACCAGCGTCGCCAGCGCCTCGCCATCGACGTCTTCGGCGATGATCAGCAGCGGCTTGCCCGCCTTGGCGACCTGCTCGAGCAACGGCAGGAGATCGCGGATATTGCTGATCTTCTTGTCGTGCAGCAGGATGTACGGATCTTCGAGGAACGCAGCCTGCTTGTCCGGGTTATTGATGAAGTACGGCGAGATGTAGCCGCGGTCGAACTGCATGCCCTCGACCAGGTCGAGTTCGTTCTCGAGGCCCTTGCCGTCCTCGACGGTGATCACGCCTTCCTTGCCGACCTTGTCCATCGCCTCGGCGATGGTCTTGCCGATCGACTCGTCTGCGTTGGCAGAGATCGAGCCAACCTGCGCGATTTCCCTGCTGGTGCTGCAGGGCTTGCTGATCTTCTTCAGTTCCTCGACGACGGCGATGACCGCCTTGTCGATGCCGCGCTTCAGATCCATCGGGTTCATGCCGGCAGCCACGAATTTCATGCCTTCGGACACGATCGACTGCGCGAGGACGGTGGCCGTCGTCGTGCCGTCGCCGGCGACATCGGAGGTCTTGGACGCGACTTCCTTGAGCATCTGCGCGCCCATGTTCTCGAAGCGGTCCTTCAACTCGATTTCCTTCGCGACCGACACACCATCCTTGGTGATCGTCGGTGCGCCGAAGCTGCGTTCGAGCACGACATTGCGGCCCTTGGGGCCGAGGGTGATCTTGACGGCGTTGGCGAGAATGTTCACGCCGTTCACCATCCTGTTGCGAGCGCTCTCGCCGAAGCGGACGTCTTTGGCTGCCATGTTTTTCTATCTCCTGAAGCTGTGGATTCTGGGTAGGGGGGCGAAGGTGCGGGCTCGTCAGCCGACGATGCCGATGATGTCGTCTTCGCGCATGTGGAGGTAATCGGCGCCGTCCATCTTGAATTCCTGGCCCGAGTACTTGCCGAAGAGCACCTTGTCGCCGGCCTTGACGCCCATCTTGACCAGCTTGCCGCTGTCGTCGGTCTTGCCCGGCCCGACGGCGATCACTTCACCCATCGAAGGCTTTTCTGCAGCGGTATCGGGGATGACGATGCCGCCGGCGGATTTGCGCTCTTCTTCGAGCCGCTTGACGATCACGCGATCGTTCAGGGGACGCAGTTTCATGGTTAGCACTCACTCCAAGTAAGAATTGTTTAAAAAACAATACGTTGCATACGACAGCCTGGCGCGCCCGAGAAACTGGCCGCGCCGTCGAAAGACCACGCAGATTGCGTCGAACGCCCTGTTAGCACTCAACGCCAACGAGTGCTAATAATACGGGCGGATGGCGGGCAAATCAACCCCGGAACGGGCAGGAAGGGGGATCGCGGCCCGCCACGCCGACTTGGCGACGGACCCGGGTCGCGGACCCCGGGCCATGGCCAGTGGCCAGGCCCCGGGATGCGACGAGCGCTGCTTCTACTTCTTCGCGTCCTTCTGTGGCCGGCGCGGCAGCTTTCGCCGCAGGCGCCTTTGCCATCGCGGCGGGGGGCGCCGCCGCCGCTGCGGCCGCCTTGTGCTCGACGTTGAGGTCGACCTCGGGCCAGCTTCGGCCGTGGCAGGCCGGGTTGGAACAGAAACTGCCGCCGTCCTTGCCCCAGTTGATCGGGCCGTGGCAAAGCTTGCAGGAGTCGTCCAGGTTGCTGCGATGCACGCGCATCCAGTTCGGCTCGTCGTGCGAGGGTGGCGGCGTCAGGTCCGGGTTCACCGTCGATGCGACCGTCTTCCTGCTGCCGTCGATGCTGACCTGCGGCAGGTCGTGGCACAGCGTGCACTGCAGGCGGATGGCCTCGCCCTTGTCGTTGAAGTGCTTGCCGTCATGACAGCGGAAGCAGCCGGGGAAGTCCTTGTGCCCGACGTGGTTCGGGAACGACTTCCAGGTGAGGTCCTTGGCCTCGAATTCGGAGAGCTTCAGTATTTCCAGCATCGACTGGCTGAACTGGTCCTCGGCCTTCTTCACCTCCGGCTTCATGTCGCCCTTGGGTTGCGCGTCGGCGATGATCTGCTGGAACTTCGGAATCTGTTCGCCCAGCGGTCCGTGCAGCGGCGAGGCCTTGTCGATGATCGCCAGCGCGCGTGCCTTGATCGACGGCAGATCGCGGCTGATGCGACCGTCACGCATCGCATGGTCGACCCGGTCCGCGGGATTCACGAACGGGTGGCCCGACGCGTTGTGGCAGTCGGTGCAGTCCATCTTCCGCTTGGGCTTCTGCTCCATCTCGGCACGACCGACCTTGCTCGACGCGTCGAAATAGACGACCGACTTGCCGTCCTTGTCGGTGATGCGGACCCACGGGATCGTGCGCTTCTGCAGGTCGTCGGACACATACTCGACGTTCTGGTCGACGTGCCAGTGGATGCCCCGGGTCGACTTCTCGCGCGCCTCGCCGCTGCCCGTATGGACGACCAGCCGGGTCACCACCTCGGTGTTCTTGGCGTCGGGTTCGTAGTGGACCACGTTGCGGATCTTGTCCGCGTGGTTCACCGACGGCCAGTGGCAGCTTTCGCAGGAATCGCGCGCCGGGCGCAGCGTGGTCGCGGCAAGCGGCCGCTCGTAGCCGGTGATCATGCCGAGGAGCTCGTGGTAGTGCCCCATCTTGAGCGTCATCAGCTGCAGCGTCGGCAGCCGCCCCATGTGGCATTCGACGCACTGGACCCGCGCGTGCGAGGCGACCGCATAGGCGCGGGGCTCCTCGGGGTGCACCGCGTGGCAATTGTTCGTGCAGAAGGCGTTGCTGTTGCTGTACTCCCACGCGACGATCCCGCCGGCGCCGAGCAACGCGAGCGCAAGACCGGCGACGACCAGCGTGGTCACCGTCCCCATCATCAGCGTACGACGCCCCAACGTGATCTTCATTGCCTTCCTCCCCTGTGCCCACTGTCCGCGATCCGCGGGTTCCGTCTCCGGTACGGCCTCCGCCGAGATCGCGACGGCGCGCCGTCCGGCCCGCCCTCCTCGATCGCAATCGTCCGGCGGCATGCGCCGCCGCCAGATCGTGCCTAGACTAGCGGAAGATGCTGTAGACGATCAACACGATCGCCACGATGCCCAGCGCGAGCGCCGTGCCGCCCACGACCCACCCGAACCACATCGATTCCCTCGTCGGCGGCGGTGCGACCTTCTCCTCTAGACGTCCCTCCCGGGCAAGCCGGTCGTACTGGGTCCTGCGTTCGTCGATCAGTTCGTGTTCCGGGATGCGGCCGGTGAAGATCACCGTGTCCATCGGAAATTTCTCCGGCCGCAGGTGGCCGTTGAAGAAGTGGAAGGTGAAGATGAATCCAACGGCGAGCAACGCCTCCTCGCCATGGACCAGCGCGGCGATGTTGAACGTCCAGCCCGGCAGAAACTGCGAGAAGAACACCGGGAACCACAGCAGCAGCCCGGACCCGCCGATGATGAACATCCCCCAGAACACCGCCCAGTAGTCGAATTTCTCCCAGTAGGTCCAGCGATCGAACTGGGGGCGCGGCCCAAGGCCGACGAACCACTTGAAGTTGCGCCAGAGGTCGATCGCGTCCTGCGGCTGCGGGACCATCGAGTCCGGGCCCCAGAACATCGCCATCAGCCGTCCCCCCCTGATCGCCCTGGAAAAGACGAGCACGACATGGCCGACGAAGACGATGATCATCACCAATGCGCAAAGGCGATGGATGAGACCCGCACCCTCGAAACCGCCGAGGATCCTGGCCATCCCCTGCGCCCAGGGCCGGTCCGCATAGAGGAGCGGCAGGCCGGTGAGCGCGCAACCTACGAAGGTCAGCATCAGGCATGCATGCATGACCCGCTCGATCGCCGTGAAACGCCGGTAGTAGCGCCCGACGGTACCAGTCCCGGCGCCTGCGGCGGCCTGGGCCGGGTTACCCGTTGCGATCGCCATCAGTGCCTCTCTCCGCTTTTGCCGTCGCCACGGGCGAGCCGCTCGCGCAACGACCGGTAGAACCAGAATGCCGTGTGCACGCCGAAGAACGCAAACACCCCCAGCAACAGCAACTCCATGAACCATGCGGCGTAGTAGTACAAGGGGCTGCGTTCCCTGTCGTGCTTGTTGGCGTGAGGATCGAAGCTCGCGAAATTGGGACCGGCGCCCGCGTGGCACTGCTGGCAGGTCTTCAGCCGGTTTTGCGCCGAGACCAGCGATGCCGGATTCGACGCCGGCAGGACTTCGTGCGCACCGTGGCAGGATGCGCAGGTCGCCACCCGCGTGTAGCCCAGCGCCGTCACCTGCCCGTGGAAGGTGTCGCGATAGGTCCTTACGTAATCGGCATGGCAGGTGCCGCATTCCTTGATCACGTCGAGCTGGAATTGCGCGACGTCGTGCCTCTGGACGCCGTGCGCGCTGTGGCAATCGGTGCATCCGGGGGCGGCGAGCACGCCTTCCTGGCGCATCTTGCCGTGCATGCCACGGGTCCACGCGGCGAGCTCGGGTTGGTGGCACGTGCCGCAGGTGGCCGGGATGTTCGCGCGCGCCACGCGGCTTGCCTCGTCGGACTTCGGCCGCAGGTCGTGCGCCCCGTGGCAATTGGTGCATTCCGGCGCCGACATCTTCGCCGCGCCCTTCAGCGACTTGGCGTGGATGCTGTCGGTGAACTTGCTGCCGATGTTGCCGCCGGGCATCTTGGACTTGGTGACCATCGCCTCGTCGCCGTGACAGCGCAGGCAGGTCTTCTCGAGATTGACGTGATTCGTCCGCGATTCCGGATCCTTGGCGCGCAGGATGTCGTGCGTGCCGTGGCAATCGGCGCAGCTCGCCGCCACTGCATTCCCGCCGTTGCGCGCCGCGCCATGCACGGTCCCGGCATAATCCTTGGCCGCCTTGTCGTGGCATCCGGCGCAGTTGACCGGCTTCAGCTTGTCGGCGTGCGGGATCTTGTTCGCCGAGGTGTCGGCATGGCAGTCGGTGCACTTGAGGTTGAGGCCGCCATGCACGGACTTCGCATAGGCTGCACCGTCCACGGCAATCGACTGCCCGGCGGAGCCCTTCGCGTCCTTGCCGCCGTGACACATGAGGCAAACGTCGTTGCCGCCCGGAGCCGGCGTCGCCGCGACCGCCACGGCGGCGAATCCGCCGAGCAGCAGGGCCTGGAGCAAGCGGGCGAACGAGGCGGGGATCATGGAGATTTCCGGGGACCTGGCCGCGTCACGAACCCGTTGCCGGAGAGACGGCATTCCGCCCCGAGCCCTGGCGCCGGCCAAGAATGGCATGCACGTTGCCGGGGTGGATTGACTTGGATCAACGGTATCCGGGCGCCGGACCTTCGGCCAGCGTGCAGGCCGCGTTGCCCGTGATGCAGGGGGCCCATGCGGCCGGTCCGGGCAGCGTCCCGAAGCCGCGGCGGAAGCCCGCCGCCGGACCCGGTTTCCGCCTGCACCTGCAAATCTACCGCCTGTAAGCGCGTGCCCCGCGACGCAGACACACGCGCTATGGTTCCTCCCATCAACCGGAGCGCCATGGCCATGCTGCGACCCGCCCACGTCGGACACCTGTCGATGCTCCGTGCGCTCATCCGCAATAGTGCGGCCGAGGGCAGTTTCGATCGCGACCTCGCCGGGAACACACCTCAGGCCGAGGACTTTTTCGACAAGCTCAAGCGCGCCCTGGTCGCCGGCTACTTCGTTGAAACCGATCCGCGCAGCGGCCGCATCGATACGGTCGCCGTGCCGGGCTACGTCTTCTGGCCCGAAGGCCGGAGCAGCAACTCGGCGCCTGCCGGCTTCGGTCTGTTTCGTACGATCGAGGACGGCGGCTACGAACTATGGCTGGCCGGCCTTGAACTCACCGAACGTGGCGGCGGCATGGGCCGCGAGTTGCTTACCGCCCTGCTGGCGACACCACCGGGACAGAAGACCTGGGTGATCCGGATTCCCCGCGATTCCCGCTATGTCGCGAAGATCGAGCACCTGCTGGACGACCTGGGCTTCTCCATCGCCGGCGACACCGCGCGCCTGCGCTGGTTCGTGCGTCGCGATGCGCCGGCGGAACTTGCCTCGCGCATCCGCGGCGCGACGCAGGCGATGGCGCCGCCGGCAGTCAACTGACCCCCGCTTCCCTCGTCCTCCCGCACCCCGCGGCGCCTCCGGCCGCGCACGCATTGCGTCCGGCCATCGTCAGCGCTGTGCGATCGTGATAACGTAGCCGCCACGCCGTCGACCGGCCGCTCGCCATGACCGCAGCGACACCGCCTTCCACTCCCACGCCACCGCCGTCATCGGCCGTGGTCCGCCCGCGCGCCGTCGCGGCCGGCCGCGGCGCCGCCTGGTGGGGCGAGGGCATCCGCATGTTCTTCTCGAGCTTCTGGACCTGGCTCGGGATCATGGTCGTCTACATCATCATTTCCATGCTCGTCGGCATGGTGCCGGAGGTCGGCGATTTCGGTCACTGGCTGCTCACCCCGGTGTTCATGGGCGGGATCATGCTGGGCTGCCGGGCGCTGGGCCGGGGCGGTGCCCTCTCGGTCGCGCATCTGTTCGAGGGCTTCCAGCGCACCCATTTCGTGCAACTGCTGATCATCGGCGTCGTGAACATCGGCATAACGCTGACGATCGGCGTCCTGGTGGCGGCGGGCGTCCTCGGCGGCTTCCGCATCGCCGACTGGCGCGGCTTCGGGATGTCCGGCGACCCGATCAACGCGATGCTGCAGTCGATCGGCGCCGTCGGGGTCTCGGGCGCGCTGCTCGGCCTGCTGGCGCTGACGTTCGCCGCGGTCATGGCCATGCTCAACTGGTTCGCGCCGGCGCTGGTCGCCATCGAGGGCAGGACCGCGGTCGAGGCGATGAAAAAGAGCTTCCACACCTGCATCGTCAACTGGCTGCCGTTCCTGGTCTACGGGCTTCTGGGGATCGCCACCGCGGCCGCGGGGCTGGTGCTGATCGTCGGGCTCGGCCTGCTGGCGGGCGCCGGCGCGATGTTCACCGGCGGCGACTGGAGCGCGATGATCGGCTTCGCGCTGCTGTTCGGCCTTGCGATCGCCGCCCTGGTCCTGTTCATCGGGCCGATCATGTTCGCGTCGACCTACGCAGCCTACGCGGATACGCTCGCGGAAGGCGAAAACGCCTCGCGCACGCCGGCCTGATGCCGGCCGGGCCGGCGCGGTCAGTGCGCCTCGTCCCAGTTGGCGCCGATGCCGATGTCGACCACCAGCGGAACCCGCAGCTTGGCGACTCCGGTCATGTAAACCGCGAGCTCACGTTTGACCCGCTCGGCCTCCGCGTCGGGTACTTCGAGCACCAGTTCGTCGTGGACCTGCAGCAGCAGCCTGGTCGCCAGCCGTTCGCGATCGAGCCAGCCCTGCACGGCGATCATCGCCAGCTTGATCAGGTCCGCGGCCGTCCCCTGCATCGGCGCATTGATCGCCGCTCGCTCGGCCGCCGCCCGCCGCGGCCCTCCTCCCGCCTTGATGTCGGCAAGCCACAGCCGCCGCCCGAACACCGTCTCGACGAACCCCTGCTCGCGGGCGAGTTCACGCGTGCGCTGCATGTATTCGGCGACGCCGGGATAACGCGCGAAATAGCGATCGATGAACTGCTGCGCCGCGCCGCGCTCGATCGATAGCTGCTGGGCCAATCCGAACGCGCCCATGCCGTAGATCAGCCCGAAGTTCACGGCCTTGATGTAGCGGCGCTGTTCGGCCGTCACGTCCTCGGGGGGCACGCCGAAGATCTCGCCCGCAGTCGCGCGATGGATGTCGCGGCCTTCGGCAAAGGCCTTGAGCAGCGCCGGGTCCTCCGACAGATGGGCCATGATCCGCAATTCGACCTGCGAATAGTCGGCCGACACCAGCAGGTGCCCGGGCGGGGCGATGAACGCCTCGCGGATCCGGCGCCCCTCGGCGGTGCGCACGGGAATGTTCTGCAGGTTGGGATCGCTCGACGCCAGGCGGCCGGTCACGGCGGTCGCCTGCGAAAACGTCGTGTGCACGCGCCCGGTGCGCGGATTGACCATCTGCGGCAGCTTGTCCGTGTACGTCGACTTGAGCTTCGACATCGAGCGGTGCTCGAGCAGCAGCTTGGGCAGCGGATAGTTGGCGGACAGTTCCTGCAGCACTTCTTCGTCGGTCGACGGCTGCCCGGTGGCCGTCTTCTTGACCACCGGCAGATTCATGCGCTGGAACAGGATCTCTCCCAGTTGCTTGGGCGAACCCAGATTGAACGGCTGCCCCGCCAGCGCGTAGGCCTCCTGCTCGAGCGCCAGAACGCGCTCGCCCAGTTCGTGGCTCTGCCGCGCGAGCAGGCCGGCATCGACCAGGATGCCGTTGCGCTCCATCCGGAACAGGATCTCGCGCACCGGCAGCTCGATGGCGGTGTAGACGTAGTCGAGTTTCGCGTCGGCGGCAATCGCCGGATACAGCGTGTGGTGCAGCCGAAGCGTGACGTCGGCATCCTCGGCCGCGTACTCGGTCGCCCGGTCGAGCGCGACCTCGGCGAAGCCGATCCGGTTCGCGCCCTTGCCGGTCATCTCGTCGTAGGTGATCGTCTTCACGTCGAGGTGGCGCCACGCAAGGCTGTCCATGTCGTGCGGTCTGTGCGCCTCGAGCACGTAGGACTCGAGCAGCGTGTCGTGCGCGACGCCGCGCAACTCGAGTCCGTCGTTGGCCAGCGCGTGCTGATCGTACTTGAGGTTCTGGCCGAGCTTCTTTTTTCGCGGATCGGCAAGCCAGGCTCCAAGGCGTGCCAGCGTCGCCTCGCGCGGCAGCTGGTCGGGCACGCCGGCATAGCGGTGGTCGATCGGGATGTAGCACGCCTGTCCGGGCTTCACCGACAACGAAACACCGACGATGCGGGCCTGCATCGGGTCGAGGCTGGTCGTTTCGGTATCGAAAGCCGTCAGTTCCGCATGGTCGATCAGGTCGAGCCAGCGGCGAAGCGCCGCTTCGTCGGCGATCATTTCGTAGTGCCGCCTGGCCGGCGGCGGCGGCGCGCGCTGCGGCAGCGACTCGGCTGCGGGATCCCAGCGCCGGCCGGCGTCGTCCGCCTCGGCGCGCGCGGCGATCGCGCCAGCCGGATCGTCGGCCTCGGCGCCACCGCCGTCGAGATCGCGCAGCCAGGTCTTGAATTCGAAGCGCTCGTAAAGTGCCTTGAGCGCGGCGGTATCCGCCGAGGCGATCTTCAGATCGGCAGGCGCCACGGGCAGATCGCAATCGGTCTTCACCGTCAGCAGCCGCCGGCCCTGCGGCAGCCACGGCAGCGCCTCGCGCAGATTGGCGCCGACGACGCCGCCGATCTCGTCGGCGTGCGCGATGATGTTGTCGAGCGTGCCGTATTGCGCGAGCCACTTGGCTGCGGTCTTCGGGCCGACCTTGTTCACGCCCGGGACGTTGTCCACCGCGTCGCCGGTCAGCGTGAGCAGGTCCAGCACCTGGTCGGCGCGAACGTTGAATTTCGCCAGCACCCCGGCCTCGTCCAGCGTCTCGTTGCTCATGGTGTTGACCATCACCACCCGCGGAGTGACGAGCTGGGTGAGATCCTTGTCGGAGGACGAGATGACGGTGTCGATTCCGGCGGCCGCGGCCCGCGCGGCAAGCGTGCCGATGACGTCGTCGGCTTCGACGCCTTCCACCATCAGCAGCGGCCAGCCGTGCGCACGGACGAGTTCATGAAGCGGCGCGATCTGCGCGGCGAGATCGTCGGGCATCGGCGGCCGGTTGGCCTTGTAGGCCGGATACCAGTCGTCGCGGAAGGTCTTGCCGGGCGCGTCGAACACGACCGCGAAATAATCCGGCTTGCCGTCCTCCACCATTCGGCGCAACATCGCCAGCACACCGCGCAGCGCGCCCGTCGGCTCTCCTCTGCCGGTGCGCAGGTCGGGCAGCGCATGGAACGCACGGTACAGATACGACGACCCGTCCACCAACACGAGCGTAGGCATGCGTCAGATCCACAAGATTCCGGAACTCATCGATCCGCAAGCGCACAACACGACCAAGGGCCAGGAGGCGTGGCGGGTGCTCGGGATTATGGCAGAGTTCACCAGCGCCACCGAACGCCTGCGCGGCATCCGGCCGGCCGTGAGCGTATTCGGAAGCGCGCGCATCAACGCCGGACATCCGTATTACGAAAAGACGAAGGAGATCGCCAGACGCCTGTCCGACGTCGGATTCGCGGTGATCTCCGGCGGCGGCCCCGGCATCATGGAAGCGGCCAATCGCGGCGCGCACGAGGGGGCATCGCCGGCCATCGGGCTGAACATCTCGCTGCCCAACGAGCAGACCAGCAATCCCTATCAGGACGTCTCGGTCGATTTCCGCTATTTCTTCGCCCGCAAGATGATGTTCGTGCGCTTCGCGTCGGCGTACGTGATCCTTCCCGGCGGATTCGGCACGCTCGACGAGTTGTTCGAGGTGCTCACGCTGGTGCAGACCGGCAGGAGCCGGCGCATTCCGGTGATCCTGGTCGGCGGCGACTACTGGCGCGGTTTGCTCGACTGGATGCGCGACACCCTGGTCGGCGAAGGGACGATCGGGGCCGGGGACATGGACCTGATCGAGCTCATCGAGGAACCCGCGGCGATCGTCGAAGCCATTTTCGCGTTCTATGAAAGCCGCGGCTTCGAACCCAGCCGCGAGGAGCGCGAGCGCATGCTGAATCTTTGAAACCCGCGTTCGCGCTGCGCCGGCCGGCCGGCCGCGCAGCCCATGATTGCTGCGACCGCGCGTTTGGTAGAATCGGGGCCTATTCCGACGGACCCTCGCGAATCCATGCAGCTCCCGCATTCCGGCGTCATCGCCCTCATGGCTTTCGCATTCGCCGCGTCGGCCTGGGCTCAGCCCGCGCCGCCGAAGGCGCCGGACTCCTCGCCGCCGCCGCTGCGGGCGGAAAGCGCGGCCACGGACCCGGAACTCGAGCCTCAGGTGACGATCATCCGCAAGGACGGCGAGACCCACGAGGAAGTCCGGGTAAGTGGCGAGCTTCGCTACATCAAGGTGACTCCGCGAATCGGGCCACCCTACTACCTGGTGCCCAACGGCAGCAGCCCGACCTTCATCCGCCGCGAGTCGCTGGACTTCGGGCTGGTGCCGCCCATGTGGCTCCTGTTCTCCTGGTGAGCTGATCCGCAATGCCCAGATCCAAACGGCCCGCGCTCCGGGGCGCGACCGGCTAGCGCATGTCTGTCTACACTCCAGTCACCACCGCCGAACTCGATGCCTGGCTGGGCCGCTACGCAGTCGGCGGCCTCGTCGATCTGCAGCCGATCGCTTCCGGCATCGAGAACACCAACTATTTCGTGACCGCGGATCGCGGCCGGTTCGTGCTGACGCTCTACGAACGCCTGCCCGCAAGCGAGCTGCCGTTCTACCTCAACCTGATGGCGCATCTGGCACGTTCCGGCGTCGCGGTTCCGGCGCCGGAGGCGGACCGGACGGGTGCGCTGTTTTCCATGCTCAACGGCAAGCCGGCCAGCCTTGTCACGCGCATCGACGGCGCGCCGGTCGACAATCCCGGCCCCGGGCACTGCGCCGCGGTCGGAACGGCGCTCGGTCAACTGCACGTGGCCTCGCAGACCTACCGCGCCCGGCTGACCAATCGCCGCGGTCCCGCCTGGTGGCGACAGGCGGCACGGGCGGTCAAGCCGTTCCTCGATCCGGAGCAGGTGGCACTGCTGGATGCCGAGATCGCGTTTCAGACCGGGTACGGCCGGGGCAAGCTGCCCAAGGGCGCGATCCATGGCGATCTGTTCTGGGACAACGTGCTCTTCGCCGGAGACCGCGTCTCGGGCATCATCGACTTCGGCTTTGCGGCGACCGATTTCTACGCCTTCGATCTGGCCATCACCGTCAACGACTGGTGCGTCACGGACTCCGCCAGCGGCGCGCTCGATCCGGCACTGGTCGCGGCGCTGGTCGACGCCTACGATGCCCTGCGACCGCTGGTCGCGGACGAGCGCGATGCCTGGCCGTCGCTGTTGCGCGCAGCCGCGCTGCGCTTCTGGCTTTCCCGCCTGTACGACCTGCACCTGCCGCGCGCCGGTGAGCTCATCCATGCGCACGATCCCGCGCATTTCGAGCGCATTCTCCGGGATCGCGCCGGACAACCGGCGCGCCTGCCGCCGACGCGAGGAGATGCCCGATGAGTGACGTGCCGCGCGAGTTCGTATTCAACCGCTATCCGGCGCGGCAGGGCATGGTGTGGCTCGCCGGCGCCTGGGCGATGTTCCGGCAGCAGCGCCTTGCCTGGATAGTGCTGCTGCTCGGCTACTACCTTGCGCTGCTGCTGATGCGTGCGATCCCGTTCCTCGGTCCCTATGCGATGACCGTGATGAAGCCGGTGTTCGCCGTCGGCCTGCTCGCGGCGGCATGGACGCAGGAGCGTGGATCCCCGCCCGGGCTGACGCATCTGTTCCAGGGCTTCCGCGCCAATCTATGGGCGCTGCTGCCCATCGGCGTGTTCTACGTCGTCGGGATCACGCTGGCGGTGTTCGCGTCGTCGCTGGTCGATGGGGGCAAGCTGCTGGACCTGCTGGAGGCCGGCGGCACGATGACCGAGGAAAAGCTCACCGCTGCGCTTGCCGACCCGGCGCTTCAGTACGGGATGATGTTTTCCGCGCTGCTGTCGATTCCCGTGGTGATCGCCACCTGGTGGGCCCCGGCGCTGATCGTGTTCCAGGACGCCGGGCCCGGCGCCGCGCTGGCCGCGAGCCTGCGCGCCGCGATGGCGAACTGGAAGCCCCTCGCCGTCTATGCGCTCGGCGTGTTCTTCTACGGCGTCGTCGTGCCGGGACTGGCGATCGGCCTGCTTGCGCTGGTCATTCCGCCGCCGGCGGGACAGGTGCTGCTGGTGGCGCTGCTGCTGCCGTATTCGCTGTTCTTCGCCGCAACGCTGCACATTTCCGATTACGTGAGCTATCGCGACGTGTTCCATGCGGGCGAGACGCTCGCGCCGCTGGTAGCGCAGCGATAACCGCTGCGGCAGGCCCGGCGCGCCAGCCCCGCTTGTCTACGCCGCCTCGAGCTTGGCGTATTCCAGCGCCAGCCACTTGACGCCGGCGTCGCGAAAATTCACCTGCACGCGTGCATCGGCGCCACGCCCTTCGGCGTCGACGATCACTCCGGCGCCAAAGCGCGCATGCCGGACGCTCTGGCCGATGCGCCAGCCCGGCGCCGGCGGCGTCGCCTGTGGAGCGGAGGCGCTCTGCCCCCAGTCGGCGACCTCGAAGCCCGTTGCCCGGCGGCGGTGCGGCGACAGCCACTGCAACAGCTCGGGCGGCAGTTCGCCGACGAAGCGTGACGGGATGTTGTAGCGCGTCTGCCCGTGCAGCATCCGCGACTGCGCATGCGTCAGGTACAGCCGGCGGCGGGCGCGGGTGATTGCGACGTACATCAGCCGCCGCTCTTCCTCGAGGCCGTCGGCCTCGGACAGGCTGTTCTCGTGCGGGAACAGTCCTTCCTCCAGCCCGGTGACGAACACCGTGTGGAACTCGAGCCCCTTGGCCGAATGCACGGTCATCAGCTGCAGCGCGGGCCGGCCTTCGGCCGCCTGCGTCTCGCCGGCTTCCAGCGCGGCATGCGCGAGGAAGGCGGTCAACGGATCGGTGGCGCCTTCCGCGGCGCCGTCGGCCGGAACCGCGACGTCGGGCTCGACCCGGTCGCCGAGCATCGGCGCGTCCGCCGCCAATTCCGCCTCGCGCACGAAGCCCTCGGCGGCGCTGACCAGTTCGGCCAGGTTGTCGACGCGGTCCTGGCCGTCCTTCTCGTTGCGGAAGTGCGCCGATGAGTCCCGACGCCTCGACGACGTGCTCGACCGCCTCCGGCAACGGCAGGCCGCGCGTCGCCGCGCGCAGGCCCTCGATCAGCCGGACGAAGCCGGCGAGCGCGGCGCCGGCCTTGCCGGACACCGCGCCGGAGGCCGCCGTCTGCCACAACGATTCGCCGCGGCCGCGCGCGGTGTCCTGCAGCGTCTCGAGCGTGCGCGCGCCGATGCCGCGCGGCGGGAAATTGACCACGCGCAGGAATGCGCCCTCGTCGTCCGGGCGAGGCGATCAGGCGCAGGTAGGCCAGCGCGTGCTTGACCTCGGCGCGCTCGAAGTAGCGCATGCCGCCGTAGACGCGGTACGGCAGGCCCGCGCCGAACAGCGCATGCTCCAGCACCCGCGACTGCGCATTGGAGCGATACAGCAGCGCGACCTCGGTCCAGCGCAACGCCGTCGGCGTCGAGTCCCTTGACCACGTCGACGATGAACGCCGCCTCGTCCTGGTCCGTCGGCGCCGCGAAGGCGCGTACCGGCTCGCCCTCGCCCTCGCTGGTCCACAGGTTCTTGCCCAGCCGCGCCTGGTTGTGGCGGATCAGCGCGTTGGCGGCGTCGAGGATGCGTCCGTGCGACCGGTAGTTCTGCTCCAGCTTGATCAGCGTCACCGGCTGCTCCGCGCGTGGCGAAATCGCGCTCGAACTGCTGCATGTTGGCGACCTTGGCGCCGCGGAACGCGTAGATCGACTGGTCGTCGTCGCCGACCGCCAGCACCGCGGCGTCCGGACCGGCGAGCTGGCGCAGCCACTTGTACTGCAGCGTGTTGGTGTCCTGGAATTCGTCGACCAGCAGGTGCGAGAACCGGCGCTGGTAGTGCCCGCGCAGCGCGTCGTTGCCGGCCAGCAGCTCGTAGCTGCGCAGCAGCAGCTCGGCGAAGTCGACCACGCCCTCGCGCTGGCACATCGCGTCGTAGAGCGCGTAGTGCTCGACCTGCGCGGCGGGTGAATTCGTCGCCCGCCTCGACCATGTTCGGCCGCAGCCCTCGTCCTTGGCGCCGGCGATGAACCACTGCAGCTGCTTCGGCGGATAGCGGTCGTCGTCGATGCCGTGCGCACGGTACATGCGCTTGATCAGCGACAGCTGGTCCTGCGTGTCGAGGATCTGGAACAGCTGCGGCAGGTTGGCGTCGCGGTGGTGCGCGCGCAGCATCCGGTTGCACAGGCCGTGGAAGGTGCCGATCCACATGCCGCGCGTGTGGATCGGCGTCATCGCCGACAGCCGCAGCAGCATCTCCCTGCGCCGCCTTGTTGGTGAAGGTGACCGCGAGGATCGACAGCGGACCCGCCTGCCCGGTGGCGAGCAGCCAGGCGATGCGCGTGGTCAGCACGCGCGTCTTGCCGCTGCCGGCGCCGGCGAGGATCAGCGCCGACGTGTGCGGCAGCGTCACCGCGGCGAGCTGTTCGGGATTCAGGTTGTCGAGAAGCTGGTTGGTGGCCATGGGCGAAACGCGAGTGAAGCCCCGATGATAGCCCGAGCCGGCCCTGGTCCGCGGCGTCCGGGCACCCGGCTATAATTGCCCGGTTTCCACGACCGAATCCGGATCGCCTCCATGCCGCGCGCAATCCGCCGGCCCGCCCGCCGCCAACTCGGCCACGCTGCGGGCCTTCGTCCACCTGATCCGGTCCGCGGCGCCCTACGTGCATGCGTTCCGCGGCAAGACCTTCGTCATCGCCTTCGGCGGCGAGGTGGTCGCGGACGACGAGTTCCTCGGCGTGATCCACGACCTCAACCTGCTGCACAGCCTGGGCATCCGCCTGGTCGTCGCGCACGGCTGCCGCCCGCAGGTCGAGGCGATCCTCGAGGCGCAGGGCATTCGCCAACCGCTACGCCGACGGCGTGCGCATCACCGACGCCGACGCCATGGACTGCGTGCTCGAAGCCGCCGGGCAGGTCCGTGCGCGCATCGAGGCGCTGCTGTCGCTCGGCCTCGCCAATTCGCCGATGGCCGGCGCGCGCAACCGCGTGTCCAGCGGCAACTACCTGACGGCCAAGCCGAAGGGCGTCGTCGACGGCGTGGACATGCAGCTGACCGGCGAGGTCCGACGCATCGACACCGAGGCCATCCAGCAGCGCCTCGACGACGGCGACATCGTGCTCATCTCGCCGATCGGCTATTCGCCGACCGGCGAGATCTTCAACCTGACGGTCGAGGAGGTGGCCACGCAGGTGGCGGTGCGGCTGGAGGCGTCGAAGCTGGTGTTCCTGATCAACGCCGACGGCGTGCGCAACGGCCGCCGCAAGCTGCTGGCCGACCTGTCGACCACCGAAGCCGAGGCCCTGCTGGCCAGAAAGGACAAGCTCGCGCCCGGACGTGCGGCTCTACCTGCCCGCCGCCATCCGCGCCTGCAACAACGGCGTCAAGCGCGCGCACCTGATCTCGCGGCGGCACGACGGCGCGCTGCTGCTCGAACTGTTCACCCGCGACGGCGTCGGCACGATGATCGCGTCGACGGCGCTCGCGCAACCTGCGCAATGCGACCATCGACGACGTCGGCGGCATCCTCGCGATCATCGAGCCGCTCGAGGAACAGGGCGTGCTGGTGCGCCGCTCGCGCGAACGGCTGGAAAGCGAGATCGAACGCTTCGTCGTCGCCGAGTACGACGGGCGCATCATCGGCTGCGCGGCGCTCTACGCGTTTCCCGGCCGAACGGCTGGGCGAGCTCGCCGCGCTCGCCGTCGAACCGGATTTCCGCCGCGAAGGCTACGGCGAGGCGCTGATGCGCGAGATCGAGGCGCCGCGCGCGCAAGCTCAAGCTCGAGGAGCTGTTCGTGCTCACCACCAGGACCGCGCACTGGTTTCTCGAGCGCGGCTTCCGCCTGGCCACCGTCGCCGACCTGCCGCAGCACAAGCAGGCGCTCTACAACTTCCAGCGCAAGTCGCTGGTCTACCGCAAACAGCTTTGAGGAACCACCGATGGCACGCATGATCCACTGCATCAAGCTCGACCGCGAGGCCGAGGGACTCGACTTCCCGCCCTACCCCGGGGAACTCGGCAAGCGCATCTACGAGAGCGTCTCCAAGGAAGCCTGGGCGCAATGGCTGCGCCACCAGACGATGCTGGTCAACGAGAATCGCCTGTCGCTCGCCGACGCGCGCGCTCGCAAATGGCTGGCCGAGCAGATGGAAAAGCACTTCTTCGGCGGCGGCGCCGAGATGCCGCAGGGCTACGTGCCGCCGGGCTCCTGACCCTCGGTGCGAAGGCGATGAACGGCGTCCCGATCTCCCGCTACCCGGTCCCGAAGCTCGACGGACCTCCCAGACGACATCCGCGCGCGCATCCTGGCGGTGCAGGAGAAGGCGGGCTTCGTGCCCAACGTGTTCGTCACGCTGGCGCACCGGCCCGACGAATTCCGCGCCTTCTTCGCCTACCACGACGCGCTGATGGAGCGCGACAGCGGCCTGTCCAAGGCCGAGCGCGAGATGATCGTCGTCGCCACCTCCGGCGCCAACGACTGCCTGTACTGCATCGTCGCGCACGGGGCGATCCTGCGCATCTACGCGAAGAATCCGCTGGTCGCCGACCAGGTCGCAGTCAACTACCGCAAGGCCGACATCGGCGAGCGGCAGAAGGCGATGCTCGCCTTCGCGATGAAGGTGGCGCAGGACAGCAGCAACATCGACGACGCGGACTTTGCCGCGCTCACGCCGCACGGCTTCAGCGCCGAGGACGCCTGGGACATCGGCGCGATCGCCGCGTTTTTCGCGCTGTCCAACCGCATGGCCGGCCTGATCGCCATGCGGCCCAACGACGAATTCTTCACGATGGGGCGGCTGCCGCGGACGAAGTAGACCCGGCCCCCCGGTTGCCGCATCAGGCGCGCTCCGCGCGTCGCGCGGAGCGCGCCCCCGACTATTTCGCCGCGAAGCAGTAGAACAGTCCGGCGCCGCCGGTACTGCGGAGTCCGTCCGGGTTGCAACCGCGCGTCGGGTGTGCGGAATTCCAGGACATCGCCCATGCATTTTCGATCGGACCAACGCGATCGTGATGCCCCGTCATGGCCGAACCGTCGGCACCGCTCTTGGTCCAGTTGCCGCACGTCATGTCGCCGAACGGAGTTCCCGGGAAGGCCGTGCCGTCAGGCCGCGAGCCGGTCAGGATGTCGTGGTCGTTGGGTTTCTCCGTACGGCCGTTCACCATCTGCCCCTTTTCGTCCAGCGCCGTCTGCTTGTTCACGTTGTTGCTGGCCGAGTGCAGATCGTCGACGCTTCGCGCGATCACCACCCCTTTGGCGTTCTGCCATGGGCCGGGGCCGATCCGGTCGCGCGCGTTGACGAACTTGGGATCGTTCAACGCGGGGGCTTGCACACTGAGGTAGGCACGCCATGTCCGGTCCCCGGCCCCGACGCTCTGCGCAAGCTTCTGGCAGTGCCGATCGGCACCGTCGATACCTCCGAGGTCGGCACCCTTGCCCGGGCCCGCGCTGGTCACGAAAAACGTCATGCTCTTCGGGCCCGGCTCCATGGTCGCGCAGCCCGCCAGCATCGTCAGCCCCGCCACCGCCAGCCCCACTTTCTGCATCAAGCGAACCATCCCATCCTCCTGTCGTCCCGCATTGACCTACGTAAACAGCCGCCACCACAATTCATTCCGTCGACCTAGGCTTCGTGCACCACCTGCCCGCCCACGAGCGTCCATCGTACCTTGCCGGGGACTTCCAGCCCCAGGAACGGCGTGTTCTTTCCCTGGCTCTTGAGTATTTTTTCCTCGACCCGCCAGTACCGCTGCGGGTCGAACACGCATATGTCCGCCGCCGCCCCAACCGCGAGCTGACCGGCGCCGGGAGGCAACAGCTTCGCCGGCTCGCTGGTAATCCGCGAGAGCGCCAAGGACAGCGGCACGCCGTCCTCGGCCGCCCATTTGAGCGTCAGCGGCAGCAGCAGTTCCAGACCGATGGCGCCAGGCTCGGCCTCGGCGAAGGGCACCAGCTTGGCGTCGTCGTCGACCGGCGCATGGTCGGAGCAGATCGAGTCGATGGTGCCATCGGCGACCCCCGCGCGCAGCGCCGCGCGGTCGCGCGTGGTGCGCAGCGGGGGCACGAAATTGGCATTGGCGTCGAACCAGCCGATGTCGACGTCGCACAGGTGCAGGTGGTGGATGGCGACGTCGCAGGTCACCGGCACGCCAGCCCGCTTGGCTCCGCGGATCAACTCGACGCTGCCCGCGGCAGACAGGCGCGCGACGTGCACGCGAACCCCGGTCTCGCGCACCAGCGTCAGGATCGTCGCCAGCGCGATGGTCTCCGCCGCGGCGGGGATGCCCGACAGGCCCAGCCGGGTGGCGACCTCGCCGTCGTGGGCGACGCCGCCCCGGCCCAGGTGCGGATCGGCGGCCCGCAGCCACAGCCGATGGCCGAAGGTTGCCGCGTACTCCATCGCCCGCCAGAGCAGCTGGGTGTCGACCAGTGGAACGTCCGCGTGCGAAAAGGCGACGCAGCCGGCCTCGGCGAGTTCGCCCATTTCGGTGAGCGTGGCGCCCTGCAGCTGCACCGACAGCGCGCCCACCGGGTAGACATGCGCCTGGTTGAGCGAGCGGGCGCGGTGCTTGAGCATCTCCACCAGCCCCGGCTCGTCCAGCGGCGGGTCGGTGTCCGGCGGACAGGCGAGGCTGGTCACGCCGCCCGCGACCGCCGCGTCCATTTCCGATTCCAGCGTCGCCTTGAACTCGAGCCCCGGTTCGCGCAGGCGCGCGCAGAGGTCGATCAGCCCCGGCGCCACGACCAGCCCGGTCGCGTCCAGCACCCGGTTGGCGTGCCAGCCCGCGGGCGGCGCGCCGATCGACACGACCCTGCCCGCCGCGATGTACAGCGACGTCGTCCGGTCGACGCCGTTCGCCGGGTCGATCAGGCGGCCATTGGCGATCTCGATCTTCATCGGTTGCCCGCGATGATGCTCATCACCGCCATGCGCACGGCGATGCCGAAGGTCACCTGCGGCAGGATGACGCTGCGCGCGCCGTCGGCCACTGCGGAATCGATCTCCACGCCCCGGTTCATCGGCCCCGGATGCATGACGATAACGTCGGGCTTGGCGCGGGCGAGCTTCTCCGGCGTCAAGCCGTAGTTCTTGAAATACTCGCCGGCGGAGGGCAGCAGCGCGCCCTTCATCCGCTCGCTCTGCAGCCGCAGCATGACGACCGCATCGCAGCCTGCAAGTCCTTCGCGCATGTCGTGGAACACGCGCACGCCCATCGCCTCGACCGCAACCGGCAGCAGCGTCTTCGGGCCGATCACCCGCACTTCGGGCGTTCCCAGCGTGGTGAGGCCGTGGATCAGCGAGCGGGCGACGCGCGAGTGCAGCACGTCGCCGACGATCGCCACGGTGAGATTGTGGAATTCCTTCTTGTAGTGGCGGATGGTGTACAGGTCGAGCAGTCCCTGCGTCGGATGCGCGTGCCGGCCGTCGCCGGCGTTGACCACGTGCACGTGGCTGCGCGAATGCGCGTTCAGGTGCGCGGCGATCATGTGCGGCGCGCCGGACTGGGCGTGGCGAACGACGAAGATGTCCGCGTCCATCGCCACCAGGTTGTCGATGGTGTCGAGCAGCGTCTCGCCCTTGCTGGTCGACGACGCGCCGATGTTGAGGTTGATGACATCCGCCGACAGGCGCTTGGCGGCGATCTCGAACGTCGTGCGGGTGCGCGTCGAGTTCTCGAAAAAGAGATTGAATACCGCCTTGCCGCGCAGCAGCGGCACCTTCTTCACCTCGCGCTCGGCGATGGAGACGAAGGGATCGGCCGCATCGAGGATGAGGCGGACGACATCCGCCGGCAGCCCCTCGAGCGTAAGCAGGTGCGTCAGTTCCCCGTTGGCGTTGAGTTGCGGGTTCATTTGTACCCGCGCTTCGCGGCGGCGCTCATGCGGGCGCCCGGCTCGGCAGCGATGCGCGGACGGTCGCCGTCGCGCGACACCACGATCGACAGGTCGCGGGCGACGATGAGGCGGGCGCCGCAGTAGGTGGGCTCGAACGGCAGTTCGCGCCCGCCGCGGTCGACCAGCACGGCAAGCTCGATTCGCGCGGGCCGGCCGAAGTCGAAGAGCTCGTTGATCGCCGCGCGCACGCTGCGGCCGGTGTACAGCACGTCGTCGACGAGCACGATGTTCGCTCCATTGACGTCGAACGGAAGGTCAGTGCGCTTCGCTCCGCCCTTCAGTCCCACCTGCGAATAGTCGTCGCGGTAGTAGGACACGTCGATGAAGCCAAGCGGATGCTCGCCCGGGATCCGCTTCGCCAGCAACTCCGCCAGCCACGCGCCGCCCGAATAGATGCCGACGAACGCGGCGTCGTGCGCGACCGCGCCGCGCATTCGTTCGACGAGCGCGGCGAATGCGGATTCGCCGTCAGGTATCTGTTCGTCCGTGGTCATCGAGCCAGCCCTGGAGAATGATCTGCGCGGCGATCTCGTCGCGCGCCTCGCGCCCGCGGCGGTCGCCGCCCGCCGCACTCAGCACGGACTGCGCCGCCTGCGTCGTGTGGCGCTCGTCCGCGGCGGCGACCGGCAATCCGAAGCGCTGCGACAACGTCTGCGCAAACCGCCGCGCCAATGCCGTGGTCCGATGCGGCGTGCCGTCGGCGTGGACCGGGATGCCGACGACAAGCCGGTCCGGCCGCCATTCGTCGATCAATGCGGCGATGGCCGCAAGCCGTGCCTCGCCCTCGTGCTGCGCGATGGTCGTCAGCGGCCGCGCGGACCGCGTCAGCGTGTTGCCGATGGCCACGCCGATGCGCCGCGTGCCGAAATCGAACGCGAGCACGGTGGCGGGGGGCTGTCGGGCGGCCACGCCTCACGCGTGCCCTGCGCCCTCGGACAGACGGCTGAAATCGATCCCCAGCAGCCGCATCGCCGCGGGCAGCCGCTGCTCGGCCGGCAGATCGAACAGGACATCGGTGTCGGCGGCGACGGTGAGCCAGGCGTTCTGCCCCAGTTCTTCCTCCAGCTGCCCGGCCGACCAGCCGGCATAGCCCAGCGACACGAACACGTCCTTCGGTCCGTCGCCGCGGCCCAACGCCTCGAGCACGTCCTTGGACGTGGTGAGCCCGAGCTCGTCGCTGACCGCCAGCGTCGACTGCCAGTTGCCCAGCGGCCGATGCAGCACGAAGCCGCGATCGACCTGGACCGGCCCGCCATAGTGGACCGGCTGCGCGCGCAGGTCGTCGTCGGCGAGCGGCACGCGGATCTGGTCGAACAGCGCCGACAACGTCATGTCGATGGGCTTGTTGACGACGATGCCCAGCGCGCCGTCCTTGTTGTGCTCGCAGACATAGGTCAGCGAGTGCGCGAAATGCGGGTCGGCCATGGCCGGCATGGCGATCAGGAAATGGTGGGTCAGGTTCACGGAATCGACCATTGCCACGAATTGTAATCGCATGGGGGGTACGCCACAATGAAGCGGCTCGGGTCGGCGTCGCCGCATCCCGCCCGGCCGAGCACGACACCGATCCGCCGCCCGATGCCCGACACCCGTTCACGCTTTTGCGCACGCGCGCTGTTCCTCTTGGCCACGGCACTGGGTTGGTCGGCCCCCCCGGTGGGCGCCGGACTCACGCTGATGCACGGCTACGCCGATTCGACCAGCGCCATCGTCTGGATCATGTCCGACGCACCCGGTCCGGTCGACGTGACCTGGCGGCCGGCCGGCGCACGGCGACAGCACGAATTGCGGCTGGACGCCACCACCGCCAACGGCAACGTCGTCCTCGCCCGGCTCAGCGGACTGGTTCCGGGCCAGCCGCAGGCCTACCGCGTCAGCGGCGATGGCGAACGCCGGGACGGCATCGTCCGGACGCTGCCTGCGCCGATGGCGGCCGCCGGGACCCCGTCGTTCACGCTGGCGATCGGATCGTGCTATTTCCTGTCCGGCGATTACCCGAAGGGTGGTGCGCGCGGCTACGGCGGCAGCTACGGCATTTTCGACGCCATTGCCGCCACCCGGCCTGACGCCATGCTGTGGCTGGGCGACAACGTCTACCTGCAACCGCCCGACTTCACCGACCCGGGCGCGAAGCTGGAGCGCTACCGGCGGCAGCGAAGCTTCGCGCCGCTGCAACGGCTGCTGACGGCGACGGCGCATGTGGCCATCTGGGACGATCACGACTACGGTCCCAACAATGCCAACGCCACCTACCCGGGCAAACAGGCCAGCCTCGAGCTGTTCCGGCGTTACTGGCCGAATCCGCAAGCCGGGTTGCCCGACGTTCCCGGAATCTTCGGCCGTGTCAGCTACGGCGACATCGACGTGTTCATGCTCGACGGCCGCTGGTACCGCGCTGACGATCGTGCGGCAGAAGCGCCGGACAAGACCATGCTCGGCGCCGCGCAACTCGAATGGCTGCGCCGGGCGTTGCAGGAGTCGCGCGCGCCGGTCAAGCTGATCGCCGGCGGCAGCCAGTTCCTCAACCGCGCGAACCGCTTCGAGGGATGGCATCACTTCGCCGCCGAGCAGCAGGCGTTCCTCGCCTTCCTGCTCGAACGGCGGATCGAGGGTGTGGTCTTCCTGTCCGGCGACCGGCATTTCGGGGAGCTGCTGAAGCTCGAGCGGCCCGGCGCCTACCCGCTGTACGAATTCACCTCCAGCCCGCTGACCGCGCGGCCGTGGGGCAGGCCCGACCGCGCCGAGCTGGTCAACCCCGACCTCGTGCCGGGCACGCTGGTCGGCAAGCGCCAGTTCGGCCTGATCCACGCGACCGGAGCGGGCGAGGAGCGCATGCTCGCGCTGGAAAGCCGCGACGCTTCCGGCACACTGCTCTGGCGCCACGAGATTCCGGTGCGCGACCTGGCCTTCGCGCGCCGGTGACCGCATGACGGGCGACGCTCGACGCTACGAACGCGCGCTGGTCTGGTTCCGGCGTGATCTGCGCGACTTCGACCATGCGGCGCTGCATCGCGCGCTGTCCGAGTCGCGCCGCGTATGGTGCGTATTCGTATTCGACCGCGAAATCCTCGATGCCCTGCCGGACCCGGCGGATCGGCGTGTCGAATTCATTCATGACAGCGTGGCCGAACTCGCTGCATCGCTGCGCGCACAGGGTGGCGGATTGCTGGTCCGCCATGCCTTCGCGCGCACCTGCATTCCGCAGGTCGCCGGCGCGCTCGGCGTGGACGCGGTCTTCGCCAATCACGACCACGAGCCGGCGGCGCGCGAGCGCGACGCCGCGGTGGCGCGAGCGCTCGCCGCCGCGGGTGTCGAGTTCCACACCTCCAAGGACCACCTGATCTTCGAGCGCGACGAGATTCTCACCGCTGCGGGACGGCCATATTCGGTGTTCACGCCGTATCGCAACGCCTGGCTGCGTGCGCTCACCCCGTCCCGGCTCGAGTCCCACGCTGTCGCGCAGCATGCGCGCGCACTCGCCCCGCCGCCGACCGGCGCGGAGGCGGCCTTGCCGGAACTCGAGCAAATGGGCTTCAAGCGCACCAATCTCCGGCAACTCGGCGTGCGTCCCGGCATGTCCGGTGGCGCGGCGCTGTTCGAGGATTTCCGCTCGCGCATCGACGCCTACCGCGAGGCCCGCGACTTCCCCGCCCGCAAGGGTCCATCCTATCTCTCCGTCCACCTGCGCTTCGGCACGGTGTCGATCCGCGAACTGGCCGCCTTCGCCAACGCCTGCGCGATGGAGCCCGGCGGCGAGGGCGCGGCGACCTGGCTGTCGGAACTGATCTGGCGCGAGTTCTACGCCCAGATCCTGTGGCACTACCCGCACGTCGTCGGCGCGAGCTTCAAGCCGCAGTACGCCGACCTCGAGTTTCCCAACGATCGCGCGCTGTTCGCCGCCTGGTGCGCCGGTGCCACCGGCTACCCGCTGGTCGACGCGGCGATGCGCCAGCTGAACGGCACCGGCTACATGCACAACCGGCTGCGCATGGTTGCGGCATCCTTCCTGGTCAAGGACCTGCTGGTCGACTGGCGCTGGGGCGAGCGCCTGTTCGCGCAGCGGCTGATCGACTACGACCTGGCATCGAACAACGGCGGCTGGCAGTGGGCAGCCTCGACCGGTTGCGACGCGCAGCCGTACTTTCGCATCTTCAACCCCGTGACGCAGTCGCAGCGCTTCGACCCGGAAGGCCGGTTCATCCGTCGCTACGTTCCCGAACTCGCCGCCCTCGGCGACCGCGAGATCCACGCGCCATGGCTGGTCCCGGCCGGGACCCAGCGCGAACGGGGCGTCGTCGTCGGCCGCGACTACCCGGCGCCGATCGTCGACCACGCCGGCGCACGGGCGGCCGCGCTGCGCCTGTACAAGGGCGGCTGATGCAGCGCGCGTCGCGCCCGCCGACTGCGCTCAGTCTTCCCTCAGTCTTCCTCGTGGCGGCGGTGCTTGGCGTATTCGGCGGCGAGCAATTGCTGCTGCTGCGGCGGCGCCTGCTCGTAGTGCGATAGCGCCATCGACCATGCGCCCTGTCCGCCGGTCATGGACTTGAGCCGCGCCGCATAGCCTTCGAGCTCCGCCAGCGGCGCCATGCCGGTGACGGCAAGCGAGTCGGCGCGCAGCGTCCGGGTGCCGGTCACCTGCCCGCGGCGCGACGAAAGATCGCCGGTCACGTCGCCCATGTTGGCGGCCGGGCAGTTGATCTCCACGCCGACCACGGGCTCGAGGATGATCGGTTTCGCCTTGGCGATGGCGTCGAGAAAGGCCTTGCGTCCCGCCGCGACGAACGCGACCTCCTTGGAGTCGACCGGGTGGTATTTGCCGTCGTAGACGTTCACCCGCACATCGTGCAGCGGGAATCCGCCGACGGGTCCGGACGCGAGCACCTGCTCGACGCCCTTCTGCACCGCGGGAATCAGCGATGTCGGGATCGCGCCACCCTTGACCGTATTGACGAACTCGAAGCCCGTGCCGCGCGGCAGCGGCTCGATCTTCAGGTACACCTCGCCGAACTGGCCGGCGCCCCCGGTCTGCTTCTTGTGCCGGTGATGGCCCTCGGCCGGCGCGGTGATGGTCTCGCGATAGGGAATGCGCGGCGGACGCGTCGTGACCTCGAGCTTGAACTGTCCGGCCATGCGCTCGAGCACGGAGCGCAGGTGCAGGTCGCCCAGGCCCCAGAGCACGGTCTCGTTGAGGATGGTGTCGTGCTCGACCAGCAGCGTCGGATCCTCGGCGGTCATCCGGTGCAGGACTTCGGAGATCCGCTGTTCGTCGCCACGACGCTTGGGCTCGATCGCCACGCCGTGCATCGGCGTCGGGAACTCGAGCGGCCGCATGTGGATCTGGTCCTCGTCGTGCGAATCGTGCAGCACGCTGTCGAATTCGACTTCGTCGACCTTCGCCACCGCCGCCAGATCGCCGGGACCGACGCTTTCGACCTCGATGTTCTTGCCACCCTGCAACATGAACAGGTGGCCGACCTTGAACGGCTTGCGCCCGTCACCCACGAAAAGCTGGGTGTCGCGGGTCACGGTGCCCTGGTGCACACGGAACACGCCCAGCTTGCCGACAAACGGGTCGACGACGACCTTGAACACATGCGCCAGAACGTGCTTGCCGGGATCGGGCTCGGAATGAAACTCCTCCGTGGACTCGCCGTCTCCCTTGGTGAACAGCGGCGGGTTGCCTTCGGTGGGATTCGGCAGCAGGCGGTCGAAGACCTGGAGAAGTTCGGCGATTCCCGCCCCGGTGCGTGCCGATACGAAGCACACCGGGATCAGGTGGCCGTCGCGCAACGCCTTCTCGAAAGGCGCATGCAACTGCTCCGCCTCGATTTCGCCCTGCTCGAGGTAGAGCGACATCAGTTCCTCATCGACTTCGACGACCTGATCGACCAGTGCGCGATGCGCGGCCTCGACCGACGAGAAGTCCGAGTCGCCCGAGGGATTGAAAAAGCAGTCGACGACGTGCTTGCCGCCGCCCGCCGGCAGGTTGATCGGCAGGCACTCGCGGCCGAATGTCGACTGGATCGCCTCCAGCAATGCCGGCAGGTCGACGTTCTCGGCATCGATCTTGTTGACGATGACCAGCCGGCAGAGCTTGCGCTTGCCGGCCCATTCCATCATCCGCGAGGTAATCATTTCAATGCCGGATTGGGCATTGACGACCACCGCCGCCGTTTCCACCGCATCCAGCGCGCCGATCGACTGGCCGATGAAATCGGGAAAACCGGGGGTGTCGATCAGGTGGACCCGGGTGCCGTTGACCTCGACGTGCACCAGCGACGAGCGCAGCGAGTGCTGGTACTGCTTCTCCATCGGGTCGAAGTCGCTGACCGTGGTGCCGCGCTCGACGCTGCCCGGCGCTGAAATCGCGCCGGCACCGGCCAGCAAGGCCTCGGTGAGCGTGGTCTTGCCGCAGGCGCCCTGGCCGACGAGCGCAACCGTACGAATGTCCTTCGTGGCGTAGTTCGCCATCCTCGTTCCCTCCAGGTTGGAATGGCGAATTTAGCCTATTTGCGCGAACGCGGTTTGCTGCGGCGCAAAACTTGTCGCGGTTGGACGGTCAGGCGGTAGCTCCCAGGCCGGTCATCTCGCGCAGATTCCGCAGGAGTTCGTCCTCCTGATAGGGCTTGCCGAGAAAGAGGTCGACGCCGAGCTCTGCGGCACGGCTGCGGTGCTTTTCCGCGGTTCGCGACGTGATCATGATGATCGGAATGCCCGACAGCCGCGCATCGTTCTTGACGGTCTTGGCGAATTCGAACCCGTCCATGCGCGGCATTTCGATGTCGAGCAGTATGACGTCGGGGATCTGTTCGCCCAGCAGCTGCAGCGCGTCGACGCCGTCCCTGGCCGTGGCGATCGCGAATCCCTCGCGTTGCAGCAGCCGGCTGGTGATCTTGCGCACGGTCAGCGAGTCGTCGACGATCATCACCAGCGGTTGCGTGGACACCGGCGCAACATGCGCGCGCGGCCGATCGCCGACTGCGCGTTCGTCGTCTTCGGCGTCATATCGGGGAACGTCGGCGCGGGACGCGAGCTGCACGGGGTTGATGATCAGGACGATTTCGCCGGTGCCCAGAACGGTCGCGCCGGAGATGCCGGAAACACGCGCCAGCTGCGGCCCGATGTTCTTGACCACGACTTCCTGGTTGCCGACCATTTCGTCGACGTGGACCGCTGCGTGGCTCTGGCCGCTGCGCAGCAGCAGCACCGCGTTGTAGCGCCTGGTCTCCGGATTGTGCGTGGTGTCGCCAAGCAGCCTCGGCAGATAGTGGAACGGGTAGACGCGGCCCTGCCACTCCACCTTCCGCTGGACGTAGATGTCGAGCAACGCCTGCGACTTGACCTGCTGCACCTGCTCGACCATCGGCGCGGGCAGCGCCCAAAGCCGGCCGCCGGCCCGGATCAGGACGGCCTGCGCGACGGCCAGCGTCAGCGGCAGCGTCAGCGTGAAGCGCGTGCCCTGACCGGACGTCGTCGTGATCTCGACGCGGCCGCCCAACGCGGCGATTTCGCTGCGCACCACGTCCATGCCGATGCCCCGGCCGGAAATCTGCGTCACCGTCGCGGAGGTCGTGAATCCCGGCGCGAAAAGGCATTCGATCAGCTGCGCGTCCGACGGCGGCGGATCGTCGCCGACGAGCTGCATCGCCAGTGCGCGCTCGCGAACGCGCGCGAGATCGATGCCCCTGCCGTCGTCCGCCATCTCGATGACGACTTCGTTGCCGACCTGGCGGACAGTCAGCGCGATTTCGCCGATCTCCGTCTTGCCGGACCGGCGCCGGGCATCCGGCGTCTCGATCCCGTGGTCGAGCGCGTTGCGCAGCAGATGCTCGAGCGGCCCGGCAAGCTTTTCCAGCACCGAGCGATCGAGCTCGACCTGGCCGCCCTGGATTTCGAGATTGGCGCGCTTGTCGAGTTCGCGCGCCGTGGCGCGCAGGATCCGGTAGAGCCGCTGCGACAGGCTGCCAAAGGGTACGGTTCGGATCGAGAACAGCCGCTGCTGCACGTCGCGCGACAATCGCGCCTGCGCCACCAGCGCCGCTTCGGCATCGTCCAGGTTCTTCAGCAGCGACTGCTGCACGGTCGAGACGTCGTTGATGCCTTCCGCGAGCGAGCGGGTCAATTCCTGGAAGCGCGTATACCGGTCGAACTCCAGCGGGTCGAAATCGCCGTGCTGCTCCTGCATCTGCTGCGACGACTGGATCTGCGACTCCGCCTGGATCTCGATTTCCCGCATCTGCGTACGCAGGCGGATGACGTTGTTGGTGAGTTCCAGCAGGTTCGCCTTGAGCGCGCGCAATTCTCCCTCGACGCGCGCTCGGGCGATCGCGACTTCGCCGGCTTCGTTGACCAGGCGATCGATCATGTCGGCGCGAACGCGCAGCTGGGCGCGCGCGCCGGTCTCGAGCTCGGCGACCGCCTCGACGCGGGTCGTGGCGGCGTGCGCGGGCTCGGCCGCCGGCTGCGCCACGTGCGGCATCGGAACGACGACCGGGCGCTCGAATACCGGGGAAGCCGGCCTGGAGGGCCCGGCCGGCCGGTTGTCGCCTGCCGGCAGGTCGACCGCCACCTGCGTCGGCACCTCCGGTGCCGGCGAATGCGCGGCCGCGGCGATATCGTCGGTCGTCGGCGCCTCGTCGACCATCGGCGCCACCCAGGGCAGGGGCACGTTGATTTCGCCGCGCCGCAGATGGTCAAGCACGAAGGCAATGTGATCGAGGTCCTCGTCGAGCAGGTCGAACAGCGCCGGGGTCGCCTCCAGCGGAGCGTCATCGTCGAGCAGGCGCGTTTCCATCAGGTGGGCGAGCTGTCCCAGGCGCATCGCGCCGGCCATGCGCGCACTGCCCTTGAACGTGTGCAGCGTCCTGCGCAGCCGACCGACGAAATGGTCGTTGCCCGGGTTGGCACGCCAGGCGCGGACCTCCTCGCCGGCCTGCGGGAAGAGCTCCGCCGCCTCGTCCAGGAAGATCGGCAGGACGTCGGCATCGACGTCGTCGCGTACCTCGGCCAGCGGGTCGATCCGGGCCGCGGCCAACGCCGTTTCGATTTCGTCGGGAAACGCTTCGCCAACCGGCGCCGCGACGATGATCGGGTCGGCGGCTTCAGGTACTGCGGGTGGCGTCACATAGCGGGTTTCGGACGGTGGAGCGAAAGCCTCCTCCGGCAGCGAAGTCTCGTCGATGCCAGGCGCCTCGGCTGCAGCGCTCGTCTCCTCCGCCGCCACTTCCGCTTCCTGTGCAACCGGCGCCGCATCGGCGGCGGCGTTCCACGATTCCCCTTCGGCGACAGAGCCGTTATCCGAGACCTCCAACTGCGCATCTTCCGATGGCGCTTCCGAGGCCGGCGCATCCATGACCGGGGCATCCGTCGTCCGCGCCATTTCCGTCGGCGCCGCTTCAGCAGGCGCCATCCCCGGCGGCGGAAACTCGACGCCCGGGACATCGTCGGTCGTGACCTCGGCTTCAGGCGCCTCCAGGTCCGCAATCGGACTGGCCGGTTCCGGCTCCACCGGTGCATCGGGCGACGCTGACTCGGGGGGCGGGGGCGGCGCCGGCTCGAATTCGCGCAAGGCGAGGTCCTCGGCAGCGGCTTCCGCATCCAGGTCTTCGACGGCCGCATCCAGACGCAGGCGTTCGAGTTCCAGGTGAATCGAGGCAGCGTCTTCGGTGTCGTCGATGGAAAACGGCTGCGCCGCCTTTACCCGGCCGACCAGCAGCTCGAGGGTGTCGATCGCCCGCGCCAGCACGGGCAGCGCCGAATCCGGCAGTGGCACGCCGTTCAACTCGAGCGCGATCAGCGCCTGCTCCAGCGCCTTGGCAATGGTGGCGACGACGGGGAAGCCGCCGGTACGATGAATTCCGCACAGCGTATGGCTCGCACGCACCATGGCCGCCGAAGGGGCGGCGCGCGAGTCGAACTGCAGCACACCCAGTTCATCACGCAACATGGCCAGATACTGTTCAGCCTCGTCACAGAGAATCGTCCACAGCGAACGTGAGAGCGTGACGTTGCCGATGGTGATCGCGTCCGGGTCGACGGGCGGCGTCGTCCGAAACAGCGGCATCACGTTCGCGGGTGGCGGAGAATCAGCCTCGTCGCCCGGTGCATCGGCGATCGTCGGTGCCTCGCCGCTCTCCGGCAGCCCGACGATGTCGATGGTCGATTCGGACGTGATCATCGTGATGACCGCCGGCGCCGAATCCTCGTCGCCCGAACCAAGTTCCGGCAGGTCGACCAGTTCGATCGGCGGCAGTTCCAGACGCGGCGGTGCCGCGCGGGGCAGTTCGATCACGTTGCTCGGCGGGGCAGCCGGCTCCTCCGGAGCGACAGGCGGGGATTCCTGGGCCGGCGCCGACGCGGCGCCGCCCGGAAATTCGCGTTCAACGGCCGCGATCGCCACGCGCAGCGCCTGTGGATCGGCGACAACCCGGAACTCGCGCGTCAGCGCGTCCACCCATTCGCGGAAGCTCCTCTGCGCGACATCGACCAGCGCGAGGACTGCGGCGGTGACCGGGCGTTCCTCCTCGAGCAGCCGATTCATCATCGACTCGACGTCGTAGGCGTAATCACCGAGCTCGACGAGTCCGACCATGCGGCCGCTGCCCTTGAGCGTATGGAATCCACGGCGAATCGTGCGCAGCGCTTCCCGGTCGCCGGGATTGCCGGCAAGCAGCCGATGGCGCTCGACGACCGCGTCGAGCACCTCGGCGGCCTCGAACAGGTAGATCTCGAGCAACTCGCGGTCAAGATTGCTTGCATCGGTCGCAAGCAGCCGCTGCGTCTCCTCCGAAATCTCGGGCGCCGGCGCCGAAGTATCGGCGATCGCCTCGACGGCCGCAGCGAGATTGGCCTCGTCTCCGGCTTCCAGTTCCTTCAGCACGGCTGCGACCTGAGCAACCAGTTCGGGGTCGCCGATCAACTCGGCGTCATCGCGGAGTCCCGCAAGCTTCCGCTTCAGACCCTCGCGCGCGGCCGCGTCGGCCGGTGCGCGGTGCACCTCGTCGACAAGCCCCGGCAACGCCGCGCGCAGTTCCGCAACGGCGGCCTCCATGGAGTCCGCTTCGGGGTCGGCGCGCGTGGGCGCCTCGCCCAGCCGCTTGGCGATCAGCGGTGCGATCAGCCGGTCGCGGTCCGGTCGCTGCTGCTCGACGGCCTCGATGTAGAAACCGAGGCCGGACAGCGATTCGGCCAGCATTTCGAGGTCGTCGTTGGAGACCGGCGTATCCGGATCGGCATAAGTCTGGATCTGCTGTTCGCAAAGACCGAGCAGGCGGTCGGCCTCGTCGAGGCCAAGGATGCGCAGCGCACCGCTGATCTGCGCGCTGTCCTTGGCGAGCGAGACGAGCTCAACACGCTTGCTGTTGTCGCGGAAGAACGCGTCGAGCACCTGCTCCATGTGCCGCAGGTTGTTCTGGATCTCGCGTCCGACCTGCGCCAGCAGCACACGCTCCTGCGCGCGCTTGCTCATCTCGTCGAGCATCGGCGCGCTGGCCTCGCCGGAAACCCGGCCATGGCGAGCCGCGTCCAGCCGCGCCAGCATCGCGTCGACCTGTTTCGGGAAATCCGGCGACAGGTTGGTGTAGTTCTCGAACGCGCTTTCGGCGAGCAGCAGCGCGGTCGCGAATTCCATCGCCACCGGTTCCGAAACCCCGGACGACGGCATTCTGTCGAGGCGCTCGACCAGCGCGGAGGTCAGCTTCATCAGCGCGCCGTTGTGGATCTCGGCCGCCTTGGCGTGAACCGAGGCCAGCGTCTGCTTCAGCTTCGCCAGATTTTCCGCGCGCCCGGACGCGGCCTTGAGCCACGCATCCTTGGCGCCGGTCAGCTGTTCGCGCGCCTCGCGCAGCAGAGGCTGCAGGCGCACGACATCCGCCGACAGGACCTCGGCGGAGGGGATGAGGCCCGACAGCTTGTAGGCGCGCTGCACCGCCTGCACCTGCGGCCCGACCGGCGCGCTGATCGCGACGAAATAGAGCACTTCGCGGCGCAGGCGTTCGGCCGCCTTGGCGCTGCCTTCGGCAACCCGGCGAATCTGCAGATCGAGACGCGCCGCCAGCTGCTTGACTCCGAACCCGCCGTCGAGTCCGCCCTCGACCATGCCCTCGAGCATCGCCCCGACGGTCCACCAGAACGCCCGCAGACTGCCCTGGGTGGTGACATCCTCGATGCCGGCGATCGCGTCGCGCATGGTGACCGCGCCCGCCTCCTCTCCGCGCAGCCACGCCAGCAGACCGCGCTGGTAGATCCGCCTTTGCTTGACCAGGTGCGAAGGCAGCTTGTTGGCCGCGATGACCTCCCGCGGGGCGATCCTCGGAGCGCGCGGCGACAGATCGGGATAGAACAGGTCGGTGGGCGCGGCATTGGACAGTCCGCGCAGCGCCTGCATCGCCTCGTATTCCGGGTAGAGCTTGAGCGGAACCGGCGGCGCGCCGTTGACGAGCTCGTCGAGGAAGATCCGCAGCTTTCGGCAGGCCCGGTCGACGACTTCGCAGGCGGCCTTTGCCTCATCCGCCGGGAGTTCCTCGATCCGGGCGAGTTGGCGCTCCAGTTCGTCGGTGTAGGCTACGACCGCATCCAGGCCGACCATCTGGATGGCGCCGGCCGCCTGGTGCACGTGCGACCGCGCGTGCTTGAGCGCGGTGGTGTCCTCGGCATTGGCACGGAACGACGCAAGGTCGGTCAGTCCGTGCGCGAGCGCCTGGTCGATCTCGCCCTGGACCCAGGACAGCGGGCCGACATCGAATTCCGGAACGGATTGGGTGACCACGGTCTCATGCTCCTCGGGCGAACTTCATCGGGCAATACATGAGCAAGATCCGCACCGGCCAGCCACGCACCACCTTCGCGTCAGACCTTGAAGCCGGCGACCGACGACCGCAGATCGGCCGCCAGCTTGGTGAGCTGGCCGATGGAGACATTGGTCTGCTTGGTGCCTTCGGTGGTCTCTTCGGTGATCTTGAGAATGCCCTGCATGCCGCGCGTCACATCGGTGACCGAGGTCGACTGCATCGACGTCTGCGCCGAAATCCGCCCGATCAGTTCGGCCAGATCGCGCGAAACGGTCTGGATTTCAGACAGTGCCTGACCCGCCGCGTCGGAAAGCTTCGTGCCCTCCACCACGCCGACGGTCGATTTCTCCATCGCGGCGACCGCATCCTGCGTGTCGGCCTGAATGGTTTTCACGATCGCGTCGATCTGCTTGGTCGCCTCGCCGGAACGTTCGGCCAGCCGCTGGACTTCTTCCGCCACCACCGTGAAGCCACGGCCCGCCTCGCCGGCGGATGCCGCCTGGATCGCCGCGTTCAGCGCGAGCACGTTGGTCTGTTCGGTAATGTCCGAAATGAGCTCGACGATCTCGCCGATTTCCATCGACGACTCGCCCAGCCGCTTGATCCGCTTGGACGTATCCTGGATCTGCGCGCGGATTTCGTTCATCCCCGCAATCTGGCTTTGCACGACCTCGCCGCCTTTTTCGGCGGCCGCCAGCGAGCGCTGCGCAACCCGGGCGGACTGGGTTGCGGTCTGCGACACCTCGTTGATCGACTGCGCCATCTGCAGCACCGACGCGGAGGCCTGCTGGATTTCCCGGTTCTGCCGCTGCGACGCCTCGAACAGCCGGTTGGAGATCGCCTGCGTTTCCTGCGTTGCCTTGGTCACCTGGTCGGTCGCGGAGTTGATGCCGCGCACCAGAGTCCGCAGTTCCTCGATCGTGAAATTGATCGAGTCGGCGATGGCTCCGGTCACGTCCTCGGTCACCGATGCCTGCACGGTCAGGTCGCCGTCGGCGAGGTTGCCCATCTCGTTGAGCAGCCGCAGAATGGCTTCCTGGTTGCGCTTGTTCTCGCCCTCGCTTTCGAAGGTGCGCACGCGGGCATCGTCGAGAAACACCTTGCCGATCAGCACCAGCATCAATAGCGCCATCAGCGCGAAGAAGATGGCGATTCCCAGCGTGTAGACGCGCGCGCTGCTGCCTTCGTAGATCGCCGCCAGCTTGGTGGTGTCGGCGAGGAGCGGTTCCGCCTCGGCGCCGACCGCGCGCGCCGCCTGCTTGGCGACGACGAGCCGCGCCTGATTCTGCGTCAGCGCCTCGGTAGTCGCTTCAAACGGCGCAAAACGCTTCTGCAGTTCGGTCAACGCCGTGCGCGCGTCTTCGCCGCGCACCGGCGTCAGTCGCAGCGGATCTCCGCCCTTCAGCAGGCCATTGACGGTTTCGCGAAACGTCGCCACGTCCTCGACCAGTGGCGGCAACAGCTCCTTTTCGGCCTCGGCCGATGCCGCCACGGCACCGGCCGTCTTGGCAATGCGCTGCGCCAGCGCCGGCAGGTCGCGGGCGAACTGCACATCGCGGGGGGTCGCGCCGGACTGCGCCACCAGTTGCGCGACCTGCTGCGCCAGGTCGCCCACCGCCTTGCGGTTGGCGGCGATTCCTTCGAGGCCCTTGCCGATCGCGGTCAGCGCAGCCTCGTTGCCGAGCAGGCGCTCGGCAGCGGCGTCAGCCCGCGTCCAGCGATCCTTGACGGCATTGAGCAGTTCGACGGTCGCGTCCTCCTGTGCCACCTCGAGGCTCACACCGCGCACGGTCCCGCCCTTGAGCATCGCGTCCAGGTCGGCAACGAAACGCGCACGGCTGTCGCGCACCACGGGCAGCGCGCTCGCCACGCCGTCCGCCGCGAGCGCGCTGCTGCGCGCGAGGCGTTGCGACAGCATCTGCATTTCGGTCGCGGTCGATGCCCCCGCAGCATTCTGCTCGGCCTGGCGGCCGTCGAGGAACACCAGAATCGCTGCGAACACCAGGAAGGTGAACATCATCACGCCGAGCGACTGGAACTGCTTGACCACCGGCAGTCCGCCGATGAACCACAGCTTCCTGGGCATCGCCGTCGTCGCCGTGGCGGTGCGCAGCTGCTCCATGATCGAAACCGATGCCAGCGGGTCGTAGCCCGGTGGCTGAGCCTCGCTCATCTTCACCTGCGTCGTCGGCATGTCGAGTTCGACCTCGTCGGCCTTGGCCTTGTCCTTGCCGAACATCTTGCCCAGTTTCAGTGCCATTGCCTGTCTCCCGGAACGCGTCCTGCGTCCACGCTTTTCTAGAGGCCAACCTGCAAGAACAGCGGATCGTGCGCCAGCAGCGCAAGGTCGATCTCCTGCCAGGCATTGCCGTCACCGTCCATCCACCGCTGCCCGTACCATGGCGGCGCCGATTCAGGCGGCGCAGCGGGAGCGAGTTCCGCCACGTTGCGCAGACCCAGCACCCGCTGGACGACGATGCCCACGTTCATTTCGCCCGCCCGCGGCCCGAAGAGCACCAGGCGCGCCTGTCCGCCGGCGATGGCGGCCGTCGACCGCCCCAGAAAGCGGGAAAAATCGACGACGCTGAACAGATTGCCGCGGATGTTGGCGACGCCGAGGTACCACGGCCGGGTGAGGGGAACGGGCACCACGCCCGGCACGGTCACCACTTCACCGGCATCGACCAGCCTGATCAGCCAGCGTTCGCCCCCGCAGTCGAAGCCGAGCCGGGACGACTCCACCTGCGCGGCCGTCTTGGTGGCGAGCCGGGACGCCAGCTCCTGCTGGAAGGTCCGGAGATCGAGTTTCGCGGCGCGGGCCATGTGCAGTCTGGAGAGCTAGCCGATGGCGGCGATCTTCTCGAGCAAGGCTTCGCGGTTGACGGGCTTGACGATGTAGTCGCGCGCACCCTGCCGCATCCCCCAGATCTTGTCGGTTTCCTGGCTCTTCGACGTGCACAGGATGATCGGGATGCTGCGAGTGTCGGGATCGCGGCTGATCGCGCGCGTGGCCTGAAAGCCGTTCAGGCCGGGCATGACCACATCCATCAGGATGAGGTCCGGCCGCACGGATTTCGACTTGAGAATCGCGTCTTCGCCGTTGTCGCTGGCGACGACCTCGTAACCCGCCTTGGTGAGCATGTCGTTGAGTACATGTCGTTCAGTCGGCGAGTCGTCAACGATCAGGATCTTGCGAATGGTCATGGTTCCTGCCTTGTGCTTTCATCCCGGTTGCTGCTGGCACCATTCGGCGCCCGGTCCTGCCCCAGCCCAGACTCATGCAGCCGCTTTGTTCACGTGCGTGGCGACCGCCTTCAGAAGGCTTTCCTTGGTGAACGGCTTGGTCAGGTACTGATCGGAGCCGACCATCCGCCCGCGAGCGCGGTCGAACAAGCCGTCCTTCGAGGACAGCATGACTACGGGAGTACGCTGGAACTTGTTGTTTTTCTTGATGAGTGCGCAGGTCTGGTACCCATCCAGCCGGGGCATCATGATGTCGACGAACACCATGTCGGGCTGGTGGTCGGCGATCTTGGCCAGCGCATCGAAGCCGTCTTCCGCCAGAATGACGGTACAGCCTGCCTGGAGCAGGAAGATCTCGGCGCTGCGGCGAATGGTGTTCGAATCGTCGATCACCATCACCTTCACGCCCTGCAAAGCGCTGCCATCCGCCAATTGACGCCCCTTCCATGCTGGACGACCGTGGCGGGAACTGCGTCCGCCAAAGTTGTTGTGTTCAAGTCTGCCACGACACCGGCCAGTTTCCTAGAGCATAAAGCTTGCCGGAATCGGCCAGTGCGGGGGAAAACAGTCAAAAACACAACATGGCGGCAATTTCATTCATGCCGGACTGCCGCGCTGCGGCAGGGTCTGCCGTCTTGCGTCCCTGCTTCCGGACCGGTCAACGGCCGAGGAACATCCGATAGGCCGGATTGGAGGTTTCGTCGACGTAGGTATACCCGAGCCGGTCCAGAAACTTCCGGAAATCGGCCTTGTCTGCACGCGGGACCTGCATCCCCACCAGCACCCGCCCGTAGTCCGCGCCGTGGTTGCGGTAATGGAACAGGCTGATGTTCCAGCCCGCGCTCATGCTGTTCAGGAAGCGCATCAGCGCCCCCGGGCGCTCCGGGAACTCGAAGCGATAAATGATCTCGTTGCGCGCCGCCGGGGCATGGCCGCCGACCAGATGCCGGACATGCAGCTTGGCCATCTCATTGGCCGACAGGTCGTAGGCCTCGATGCGATGCTTGCGGAAGGTGGCCATCAGGTCCGTGGCGGCCCGATGGCCGGACACTTCCACGCCCACGAACAGGTGCGCGGTCCTGGCGTCGGCGTAGCGATAGTTGAATTCGGTGATGTTGCGATCGCCGAGCAAGGCGCAAAACTCCCGAAAACTGCCCGGGCGCTCGGGAATGGTTACCGCGAAAATCGCTTCGCGCGCCTCGCCGAGTTCGGCCCGCTCCGCGACAAAGCGCAGCCGGTCGAAATTCATGTTGGCGCCGCAGGCGATCGCCACATAGGTCCGATCGCGAACCCGGTGCCGCTCGCACCAAAGCTTGGCGCCCGCCACCGAAAGTGCGCCCGCGGGCTCGACAATGGCCCGGGTGTCCTCGAACACGTCCTTGATCGCCGCGCAGGTCGCGTCGGTGTCCACGCAGATCATTTCGTCGACGTACTGGCGCGCGAGCCGGAAGGTCTCCCGACCGACCTGCTTGACTGCAACGCCGTCGGCGAACAGCCCGACATGCGGCAGGACGACGCGCCGGCCGGCGGCCAGCGAGCGGGTCATCGCGTCGGAATCGGTGGGTTGCACGCCGATGATCCTGACCTCGGGACGAACCCGCTTGACGTAGGCGGCGATCCCCGAGATCAACCCGCCACCGCCGACGGCGACGAAGATCGCATCCAGCGGTCCCTGGCACTGGCGCAGGATTTCCATGCCGATCGTCCCCTGCCCGGCGATGACGTCAGGATCGTCGTAGGGGTGGACGAAGGCGGCGCCAGTCTTCCTCTGCAACGCCTGCGCATGCTCGTAGGCATCAGAATAGGAATCTCCCCGCAGCACGACGGTGGCGCCGCGGGCTTCCACCCCGACGATCTTGATCTGCGGCGTAGTGACCGGCATGACGATCGTCGCCCGGCAACCCATGCGCTGCGCGGCCAGGGCAACGCCCTGCGCATGGTTGCCGGCGGATGCCGCGATCACGCCCTTGGCGCGCTCGGCCGCGGTGAGTTGCGACATCTTGTTGTAGGCGCCGCGGAGCTTGAACGAGAACACCGGCTGCTCGTCTTCGCGCTTGAGCAGGATCCGGTTGCCGGTGCGCCTGGACAGCAGCGGCGCGAATTCGAGCGGCGACTCGATCGCGACGTCGTAGACCTTCGCGGTCAGGATTTTCTGCAGATAGTCGACGGCCATGGTGGCGACGAGCGTAGCAGGAAGCGGCGCCCGCGAGGAAACCCCGCTAAACTCGCGACAGGGCGCGGCCGCGGCCCGGGACCGCGCCGCCGGGTCCGCATTCCCAACCCCTGCCACCCGCCTCAGCCCGCCGATGCTGCGTGTACTGAAAAGTCGCCCCACCCCCGCTGCGGGGCCCAAGACGCTGGCGGTCGTCGACCTGGGGTCGAACAGCTTTCGGCTGGAGATCGGCCGCGTCGAAGGCGATCAGATCTTTCGCCTCGACACCTGGCGCGAGACCATCCGCTTCGGCGCCGGGATGGACAGCCGGGGCCAACTGACCCCGACCGCCAGGTCTGCGGCGCTGGCCTGCCTCGCCCGCTTCCGCGAACGCCTGTCCGGCCTGCATCCATCGGCGGTGCGCGCCGTGGCCACCAACACCTTCCGCGTCGCGACCAACGCCGCCGCGTTCCATCCACAGGCCGAGGCGGCGCTGGGCTTCCGCATCGACGTCATCGGCGGCCATGAGGAGGCGCGACTCATCTACCTCGGAGTCGCGCACGTGTTGCCGGCCTCGACCGCGCCTCGGCTGGTCATCGACATCGGCGGCGGATCGACCGAATTCATCATCGGCCACGGTCTCGTGCCCGAGCGCCTGGAATCGCTGAAGCTGGGATGCGTCAGCCTGTCGCAGCGCTTTTTCGGCGACGGCCGCCTGCGCGCCGATGCCTTCGCCGCGGCCGAGACCCACGCCCGGGCGGAAATCGAGGCCATCGCCCGTGCTTTCGGCCGTGAGCACTGGGAGGAGGCGTACGCTTCGTCCGGCAGCGCGCTGGCGCTGGCCGCGATCCTCGAGGAAAACGGGCTGTCGGCCGGCGGCATCACACCGGACGGACTCTCCCGCCTCAGGAAACGAATGATCGCCGCGCGCCAGATGTCGCGCCTGCGCATGAACGGCCTGAAGCCCGAACGCGTGCCGGTGCTTCCGGGAGGTTTGGCGATCATGGCGGCGGCGCTGCAGGAGCTCGACGTGCCGCGAATCAATCCTGTGGGCGGCGCATTGCGCCTGGGCGTGCTCTACGACCTGCTCGGCCGCACGATCAGCCGGGACAGCCGGGTTGCGACCGTCGACAGCTTCATGGAGCGCTACCGCATCGACCGTGCCCATGCGCTGCGCGTGGCGGCCATGGCCAAGGCGCTGTATCTGCGCGCGTCGCCGCGGCCGGACGCCGAGACCGCGCGGCGCGTCGAGTGGGCGGCCGAGCTCCACGAGATCGGCTTCTCGGTCTCGCACATCGGCTTCCATCGCCACGGCGCCTACATTCTGGAGAATGCCGACATGCCGGGGTTCTCGGCCCGGGAACAGCGGCAGCTCGCCGTTCTCGTCCTGGGCTGCCGCGGCGGCATGACCAAGATGGCCGGCGTGCTCGGCGACGCGGACACGGTTGCGCAAATCCTGGCACTGCGACTGGCGGTGCTGTTCCATCACGCGCGACGGGGCATCGACACTCCGCTGGTACGACTGAAGGCAGGCCGCGGCATTGAATTCTCGGTTTCCAAGCGCTGGCTGCGGGCACATCCGCTGACCGCGCACCTGCTGGATAAGGAACGCGCGGAATGGTACGAGTTGCGGCGGCCCTGGCGCGCGCTCGCCGCACGCGGGAGACGTGCCGGTGGCTAGCGCCCGCAGCGCCGGCCGGCGAACCGTTCGCTCGTCGCGGAGCGCTTCGAAGCCATCCCGCACCTGCTCCAACCGGAACTGCGGAACAGGGGCATCCGGGTAGCGGACTCGCGATCCCGGACGTCGCGACCGGCAGCGATGCGCGTTACGCATTCCGAGAATGAGCCCGGCCCGCAGCCGTTGCTTCGCCGCCGCGACGCGGTGGCGATCATTGTCGGCATCATCATCGGCGCGGGCATCTTCAAGGCGCCGTCGATGGTCGCGGCCATCACCGGCGATGCAGGCTGGCTCGTCGTCGTGTGGATCGCCGGCGCCGCGGTATCGCTGATCGGCGCGCTCTGCTACGCCGAACTCGCAACCACTTACCCGAACGCCGGCGGCGACTACCATTTCCTGACGCGCGCATTCGGCCGGCATGCGAGCTTCCTGTATGCCTGGGCGCGGGCGACGGTGATCAACACCGGGTCCATCGCGCTGCTGGCCTTCGTGTTTGGCGACTACATGACGCGCGCCGTACCGGCACTGCCGCTGTCGGGCAACGCCTGGGCAGCGGCAATCGTCGTCGCGCTGACGCTCAACAACCTCGTCGGGCTGCGCGCCTCGGCACGGGTCCAGAATCTGCTGACGTTCCTGGAGGTGGCGGGACTTCTGGCCGTGGTGGTCGCAGGGATGGTCGCCGCGCCATCCGCGGCGGCGTCACCGGCCGCGTTCGGCGTCACGCCGCCGCTCGGCCCGCTCGGTCTCGCGATGGTGTTCGTTCTGCTCACCTATGGCGGGTGGAGCGAAGCCGCCTATCTCTCCGCCGAACTGAAGCTCGGGCCGCGCGCCATCGCCGGTACGCTGTTCCTCAGCATCGCGATCGTCGGCGCGCTCTATGTCGCGGTGAACACTGCGCTGCTGGCGGGGCTCGGTTTGAAGGGGCTTGCAGACAGCAAGGCCGCCGGCGCGGACGTCATGTCCCTGGCGTTCGGTCCCGCGGCGGCGCAACTCTTCGGGCTTCTGGTCGCGGTTGCCGCACTGACGTCGATCAATGCGACGATGCTGGTCGGGGCGCGCACGAACTATGCGCTGGGCCGCGACTGGCCGGGCCTGCGCTGGCTTGGAGGCTGGGATGTCCGCCGCGGCGTGCCGCCTGCGGCGTTCGTCGTGCAGGGCGCGATCGCGCTCGCGCTGGTGGGCTTCGGGTCGCTGCAGAAGGACGGATTCGAGGCGATGGTCGAGTTCACCGCGCCGGTGTTCTGGGGCTTCCTGCTGCTGGTGGGATTGTCGCTGTTCGTCCTGCGCCGCAACGATCCGGACCGCGCGCGGCCATTCACGGTTCCGCTCTACCCGCTGACGCCGCTTGCGTTCGTTGCGGTATGCGCCTATCTGCTTTATTCGAGCGTCACCTATGCGGCGAGCCAGAACGCCGTACACGTGTCGCTGCTGCTGATGGCGGTCGGGGCCGGCGCGCTCCTGGTCACGCGCTTGCGGCGCGGTGATCCTGGCGCATAGCCCGCGGCGGCGCCGTGCTTCGTTTGCCTTGCACCCGCAGCCGGAGCAGCAGGCACAACGTCAAAGAAAATCCGGACCCTGGACCGCCTTGAGCACCACGGTGGCCCCGCCTTCCTTGCCGCGGTTGGAAAGCCACCAGACCGCGCCCTTGCGCACCGACCACCAGACCTCCTCGCCCGGAGAGCAGAAAGGAGGCACAGAGGCCCAGCGTCGGCTGGTGCCCGACCACCAGCACGGGCTCGCGCGAGTCCGGCCAGTTGGCGGCCGCCAGCAGGGCGGCGACGCCTCCGCCGGGCGCCAGCTCCGGGACGGTCTTGAACTTGCGCGACAGCGCCTGCGCCGTCTGCTGGGCCCGATCCGCCGGGGACACCAGCACGCGGGCGGAGTCCGGCAGGTGGGCGTCGAGCCAGCCGGCCATCCGTTCCGCCTGCTTCAGGCCCTTCGACGTCAGCCGGCGGCCGAGATCCGGTTCGCCGGGCTCGGCTTCGCAGTGTCGCCAGAGAATCAGGTCCATGGGCGCTTTCGACTCAGGGTTTTCGCATCTGCTGGAGCAGTTCTGCCTGCGCACGCGCGCCGCTTGGCATCGCGGCGAGGCTTGACCTTGGACCACTGACCCTGGGGGTCGAGTTCCCAGGCGTCGCAGTTGTCGGCCAGCGAGATCTTCAGCGCCTCGTCGACAACCCGCTTCTTCAGCGCGGGATCGAGCACCGGGAAGGCGACCTCGATGCGCCGGAACAGGTTGCGGCCCATCCAGTCCGCCGACGCCAGCCACACGTCCTGTTCGCCGGCGTTCTCGAAATACCAGACCCGATGATGCTCGAGGAAACGTCCGAGGATCGAGCGCACGCGGATGTTCTGCGACAGACCCGGCACGCCCGGCCGCAGCGCGCAGGCGCCGCGAACGATGAGGTCGATCTTCACGCCCGCCTCCGACGCGGCGTACAGCGCCCGGATCACGCCTTCCTCGACCAGCGCGTTCATCTTGGCGATGATGCGGGCGGGCTTGCCTTCGCGCGCGTGCCGCGCCTCGCGGCGGATCATCTCGAGCACGCGCCGGTGCATGGTGAACGGCGCGAGCAGCAGGCGCGGCAAGGCGCGCGGGCCGCGCCAGGCTGGTCACGTGCAGGAAGACCTCGTTGACGTCGTTGCAGATCGCCGGGTTGGCGGTCAGCAGCCCGAAGTCGGTGTACAGGCGCGTCGTGCGCGGATGGTAGTTGCCGGTTCCCAGATGCGCGTAGGAAACGAGATGGATGCGGCCCCTGGCGTCGGGCTCGCGGCGCAGCAGCAGCGCCAGCTTGGCGTGGGTCTTCATGCCGAACACGCCGTAGACGACCTGCGCGCCGACGCGCTCGAGGCGTTCGGCCCAGTTGATGTTCGCCTCCTCGTCGAAGCGCGCCATCAGCTCGACGACCACGGTCACTTCCTTGCCGCGCCGCGCCGCCTCGAGCAGCGCCTCCATCAGCAGCGAGCTGGCGCCGGTGCGGTAGACGGTCTGCTTGATCGCGACGACGTCCGGGTCGTCCGCGGCGCGGCGGATGAACTCGACCACCGGCTCGAAGGACTGGTAGGGATGATGCAGCAGCACGTCGCCGCTGGCGGATCGCGGCGAAGATGTCCGTGGCGCCCTCCAGGCCGGCCGGGAACCCCGGGATGAAGGGCGGGTACTTGAGCGCGTCGACGTCGACCTGGTCGACCAGCGACGCCAGCCGCGCGATGTTCACCGGACCGTCGCAGCGGTACAGGTCGGACTCGGTCAGCCCGAACTGCTGGAGCAGGAAGTGCGGCGAGCGGTTGCGGACACTCCGACGCCACCTCGAGGCGCACGGCCGAGCCGAACTGGCGCTGCGGCAGTTCGCCCTGCAGCGCCTGGCGCAGGTTCTTCACCTCGACCTCGTCGATCCACAGGTCGGCGTCGCGGGTGACGCGGAACTGCGAATTGCCCACGACGGTGCGGCCCGGGAAGAGTTCGGCGATGTGCGCGTGGATCACCGACGACAGCATCACGAAGGTCTGCTCGCCGCCGGCGACCTCGGGCGGCACGCGGATGACCCGCGGCAGCACGCGCGGCGCCTTGACGATGGCGATGCCCGTTTCGCGTCCGAAGGCGTCGTTGCCGGTCAGCTCGACGACGAAATTGAGACTCTTGTTGACGACCTGCGGGAACGGATGCGCCGGATCGAGCCCGATCGGCGTCAGCAGCGGCCGCACCTCCTGCGCGAAGTACTGCGCGACCCAGTCGCGCCTCCGCCGGCGTGAACTCGGTGCGGCGGAGCAGCCGCACGCCGGCGGCCTCGAGCTTCGGGCAGCACCTGCTCGTTGAGCGCGCGATACTGCTCGGCGATCAGCTCGCGCGCGCTCGTCGCGAACGCGCGTCAGGACCTCGCGCGCCTGCGTGCAGCGTCATGCCGGGCGGCGCGACCTTCGCGCGCAGCTGCTCGCGCAGGCCGGCGACGCGGATCTCGAAGAATTCGTCCAGGTTGCTGCCGACGATGCACAGGAAGCGCAGCCGTTCGAGCAGCGGCACCTCCGGATCCGTCGGCCAGCGCCAGCACCCGGCGGTTGAAGGCCAGCAGCGACAGTTCGCGATTGAGCGCAGGCGCTTCGGGCAGGGTCATGTCGCCGGACGGCGGATGCCCGGCGCCGCCTTTCGCGTCGCCTGCCGCTGCGGCGGCTGGGGCGGTCGATTCGCTTTCTGTCGGTCCCATCATTCTGAACGGTCCGGATTACCGGTCCGATGACAGCCGCGCGGTGCTACGCCCGGCAGTCGCGCATCATGCCGGAAGCCGCCGGGCGCAGCCACAGGCAGCGTCCCTTCGACTCGCGGTCCAGCGCCTCGAGGTAGGCGGCGTGCGCCGCGAGCTCCTCGGCCGTCGGCGGCAGCACGATGACCGGCGCCAGCGGCCGCATCGGCGTCGCCGGCGTCGCCGCCGGCGCCGGCACGGCGCCGACATCGATGGTCAGCGATTCCTGGCCGCGGGTCATCGCCAGGTAGACCTCGGCCAGCAGCTGCGCGTCGAGCAGCGCGCCGTGCAGCGTGCGCTGGGCGTTGGACACGCCGAAGCGCTCGCACAGCGCGTTCAGGTTGTTGCGCTTGCCCGGAAAGGCCTCGCGCGCCATCGCCAGCGTGTCGATGCAGCTTGCCGTAGAGCGTCGCGCAGCGCGGCAGGCCGGCGCGCTCGAGTTCGCTGTCGAGGAACGCCCAGGTCGAACGGGGCGTTGTGGATGATCCATTCCGCGCCGCGCGCGAACGTCGATGGATCTCGTCGGCGCAGTCGCCGAACCTCGCCTTGCCCCTGAGGTCGTCCCAGGTCATGCCGTGCACTTCGGTCGCGCCGGCGTCGATCTCGCGCTCGGGATCGAAGTAGAGGTGCAGGTTGCGGCCGGTCGGCCGGCGATCGACGAGCTCGAGCGCCGGCGAACTCGATGATGCGATGACCCTGCCGGGGGTCGAGGCCCGTGGTTTCGGTGTCGATGATGAGTTGCGCATGCCCCGATTCTAGCGCGCCGGCATGACAGGCTAGCGCCGGTACTTCTGGATCGTCGACTGGATCTCGTCGATCGCGTGCTCGATCTCGTCGTCGGTCAGGTCGCGCTGCGTACCCTTGCGGTCGGTCAGCGTCAGCGTGCGGTCGATCTGCGTCTCGAACTCGCCCAGGCCGAGCGTTTCGGTGATCGTCGTCGACGGCTCGTCGGACAGCGTCTCCGGACCCCAGCGGACGATGATCGCGGACAGGTTGTCGCCGTCGGGCCCTCCGCGCTTCTCGCCTTCGCGCATCATCTGCGGCGCCGGTGGTGAGGATCGGCGTCGACGTGAGCCAGGTCGCGATCTCGCGCTGCGTCGAACACGCTCCACAGGCCGTCGGTGCACATCACCAGGACGTCGCCGTTGCGCAGCGGCGTGCGCCGCGACAGGTCGATCACCGGATCGACCAGCCCGCCGAGGCAGCTGAAGATCTTGTTGCGGTCGGGATGCGCGACGACCTCGTCCGGCGCCGATGATGCCCTGGTCGACCAGGTACTGGACCTTCGAGTGGTCCTTGGTCGCGCCGATCAGCCCGCCCTGCCGGAACAGGTAGAGGCGCGAGTCGCCGACGTGCGCCCAGTAGGCGTGGCCGGCCTGGACGACGCAGCAGACACAGGTCGTGCGCGGCGTCTCGAGCATCGAGAACTGGTTGGCGTAGGAGCCGAGCGCCGAGTGCGCGCGCAGCATCGTGTCCTGCAGGAACTTGAGCGGGTTCTTGAGGATCGGCTTGGCCTCCTGCTGGAAGCGCTCGATGAACAGGCGCACGGCGATCTGCGCGGCGATCTCGCCGCCCGCGTGCCCGCCCATGCCGTCGGCGACGACCAGCAGCAGCGTGTCGCGGCGAGAACGTGTACGCGATGCGGTCCTGGTTGACCTTGCGCGAACCCTTGCGGGACTCCTGGAAGATCGTGAAGCGCATGGCGTCCGGCCGATCGCCTACGCGCGCGGACTCGGAGAACAGCATCCTCTTGAGGTTGCCGAGGAAGGTGAGCTTGCGCTTCGTCTGGCGGGATGTCGCGGATCGCCTTCTGCAGCGCGAACACGCTCTGCGGCCGCTCGAGCGGATCGAGGCGCAGGCACCAGTCGATGACCTCGAGGACGTTGTCCGAGTACTGTCCGGCCCAGATCTTCTTGGCCGAGACCAGGTGATCCTCCTGCGACCGCGCGTCGGCGGCCTGCGGCGCGAACGCGGCCAGGCAGGCGAACATCGACGCGCCGACGCCGTAGACAGTCGGTCCACGGGCCCGAGGCGGTCGGGATCGCGGTACTGCTCCGGCGCGGCGAATCCGGGCGTGTACATCGGCGCGAGTTTCGGCCGCGCGCTGGTCGAGCGTCTGCCGCGCCGCGCCGAAGTCGAGCAGCACCGGCGTGCCGTCGGTGCGCAGGTAGATGTTGGCCGGCTTGATGTCCAGGTGCAGGAGCTTGTGCGTGTGCACTTCGCGCAGGCCGTTCAGCAGGTGCATGAAGACGTGGCGGACCAGGCGCTCGGACATCTGGCTCCTGGCGCATCTGGATCTGCTGCTGCAGCGTGCGCCCGCGCTCGTAGCGCATCACCATGTAGACGGTTTCGTTGGCGCGGAAGAAATTCAGCACGCGCACGACGTTGGGATGGTTGATCTTGGCGAGCGCGCGACCCTCCTCGAAGAAACACTTCATCCCGTAGCGGAACGACGTCAGGTTCTCCGCCGAGCTCGCGCGGACGATGTCGCCCTCGGTGCGCAGCACCAGCGACGACGGCAGGTATTCCTTGATGGCGACCGGCGCGCCTTCCTCGTCGAACGCGCGGTAGACGATCGAAAAGCCGCCGCGGCTGATCTGCCGGTCGATCCGGTAGTTGAGCAGCTGGTAGCCGCCGGCAAGGGCCTGGTTGGTGACGGGCATTTCGACTCGGTCGATGTCTGCGTGCGGTAATGGTCTGCGCCAGGATCAGCGGGAATCGCCGATCCGGACCAACTGACGCAAGTCACGTGCCAAGAGATTCCCGCGGCAACTTGCGCCATGCTGATGAAACGCATACATTCTCGGCATCCCCGTCCCCAAAGTAAAGGATGTCAGTTGGGTCACGGGCCGACGGGGTCCGGGCGCGCGGCGTTCCCCGGAAAACTTGACAAAACCCCGGTGGATCGCCTCGCCGCCGGGTTCTGCGCGGGAAATACCCGATGATCCTCAGCATGACCGGCTTCGCGGCGGTCGCCGCCGAATGGCCGGGCGTGTCCCTCGCGGTCGAGCTGCGCTCGGTCAACCATCGCTATCTCGACCTGACGCTCAAGCTTCCCGACGAGCTGCGCATGGCTGGAATCCAGCGCTGCGCGAGCGCCTCGCCGGGTCGCTCAAGCGCGGCAAGGTCGAGTGCCGCGTGGCGCTCAATCGTACCGCGCCGGGCGCCGCGGCGCTGGCCGTCGACGAGGCCCGGGTCGCCAGGCTGGCCGCGGCCGCGGCGGACGTGGCGCGGCTGGCGCCCGGCGCGCCGCCGCTGTCGGTCCACGAAATCCTGCGCTGGCCGGGCGTGCTGGCCGAGCCCGGCGTCGCGCCCGCGCTGCTGCTGGAACGGGTGAGCGCGCTGGTCGAGCAGGCGCTGACCGAACTCGCCGCGGCGCGCGCCCGCGAAGGCGCCAAGACCGCGGCGGTGCTCGAGGCCTGCTGCGCGGGGATCGAGGCCCAGGTGGCGCGGGTCGCGCCGCGCATTCCGGCCATCCACGCCGCATTCATCGAAAAGCTCACCGCGCGCCTGCGTCGAAGCCGCACTCGACCCGAACGACGACCGCCTGAAGCAGGAGCTCGCGCGTGTTCGCGACCAAGATCGACGTCGCCGAGGAGATCGCGCGTCTGACGACGCATGTCGCCGAGGTCCGCCGGGTGCTGCACAGCGGCGGCGCCGCCGGCAAGCGCCTGGATTTCCTCGCCGCAGGAGCTGCACCGCGAGGCCAACACGCTGGGCTCGAAGTCGGTCGACGTCGAGCTCTCGCAGGCGGCGCTCGAACTCAAGGTCCTGATCGAGCAGATGCGCGAGCAGGTGCAGAACGTCGAATGATTGTGCCCGCCGCAGCCGAACGTGACCCAGCCCACCGTCATCGCCACCAAGGCGCCGCCCGCCTCCGGCTGCCTGTTCGTGCTCGCCGCGCCCTCCGGCGCCGGCAAGACCAGCCTGGTCAACGCGCTGCTCGAACGCGAGCCCGGCATCCGCCTGTCGGTGTCCTACACGACGCGCGCGCCACGTCCGGGCGAACAGGACGGCGTCCACTATCACTTCGTCGACGAACCGAGGTTTCTGGCGCTGAAGGCCGCCGGCGAATTCCTCGAGCACGCGCACGTCCACGGCAACTGGTACGCGACTTCGGCCAACTGGCTGCGCCAGCGAGGTGCTGGCCGGACACGACGTGCTGCTGGAGATCGACTGGCAGGGCGCGCTGCAGGTCCGCCGGCTGATGCCCGACGCCGTGCACATCTTCATCCTGCCGCCGTCGCTGGCCACGCTGAAGGAGCGGCTGGAGAAGCGCCGGCAGGATTCGCCCGAAGTCATCGCCCGCCGGCTGGACGCCGCGCGCGAAGAAATGCGGCACTGCGGCGAGTTCGATTATGTTATTATGAATCAGGACTTTGCGAGAGCCGTCGACGATCTTTCCGTGATCGTCCGGGCGGCTCGCCTGGTGGCGTCGCGGCAGCAGGTCCGCCACGCCGCATTGATCGCTCAATTGCTGCATCCCTGAACCGTCGGAGCATTGCCATGGCCCGCATCACCATCGAGGACTGCCTCGCCAGGATTCCCAACCGATTCGAACTCACGCTGGCGGCGACCAATCGCGCGCGGCAGATCACCTCCGGCTCCGCGCCGATGGTCGACGCCGACCGGGACAAGCCGACGGTGATCGCGCTGCGCGAAATGGCAGCGGGAAAGATCGGCATCGAGATGCTGACCAAAATGGCGCCGACGCTGCCGACCACGCCCGACCTGCCGACGGTCTGACCCCGGGGCGGCTTCGGACCCGCGCCGGCACCCATGTCCGAGATCGCCGAGTTCACGCGGCACCTGGGCCACTACCTGCCCGAACCCGACGTTGCGCTGGTGACGCGCGCGTTCGAGTTCTCCGAGACCGCGCACCGCGGCCAGTTCCGCAAGTCGGGCGAGCCCTACATCACGCATCCGCTGGCGGTCGCCAGCATCCTGTCGCAGTGGCGGCTGGATGCGCAGGGACTCGCCGCGGCGTTGCTGCACGACGTGATGGAGGACACCTCCGTCACCAAGGGCGAGCTGGAGAACACGTTCGGCAAGCCGGTCGCCGACATGGTCGACGGCGTATCCAAGCTCGACCAGATCGAGTTCACCTCGCGCGAGGAAATCCAGGCGGAGAGCTTCCGCAAGATGCTGCTGGCGATGGCCCGCGACGTGCGCGTCATCCTGATCAAGCTCGCCGACCGCCTGCACAACATGCGCACGCTCGACGCGATGGCGCCCCCGCACCGCAAGCGCATCGCCCGCGAGACGCTCGACATCTACGCGCCGATCGCCAACCGCCTCGGTCTCAACGCGCTGTTCCTGGAACTGCAGGACCTGTGCTTCAAGCAGCTCTATCCCGCTGCGTTACCGGATTCTCGCCAGCGCGGTCAAGGCGGCCCGCGGCAACCGGCGCGAGGTGATGAACCGCCTGCTCGACGTCATCCGCGATGGGCTCGCGCGGGCGAACGTCCCGGCGGTGGTCAGCGGCCGCGAAAAGACCATCTACTCGGTCTACAAGAAGATGCGCGAGAAGCACTATTCGTTCGCGCAGGTGTTCGACATCTACGGCGTGCGCATCCTGGTCGCCGACAAGTCGTCGTGCTATGCCACGCTCGGCGTGCTGCACGAGCTGTACAAGCCCATTCCGGGCAAGTTCAAGGACTATGTCGCGATCCCCAAGGCCAACGGTTACCAGTCGCTGCACACGACGCTGTTCGGGCCGTTCGGCACGCCGCTGGAGGTGCAGATCCGCACCAACGACATGCACAACGTCGCCGAGTCCGGCGTCGCCGCGCACTGGCTGTACAAGGCGGGCGGCGAGATCGACCTCGCCGAGGCGCAGCGCGAGACCTCGCGCTGGCTGCAGAGCCTGCTGGAAATCCAGTCCGAATCCGGCGACTCCAAGGAATTCCTCGAGCACATCAAGGGCGATCTGTTCCCGGACGAGATCTACGTGTTCACGCCCAAGGGCAAGATCATGGCGCTGCCGCGCGGCGCCACCGCGGTCGACTTCGCCTACGGCGTGCACACCGACATCGGCCATCATTGCGTGGCCGCGCGCATCAACTACGAACTGCTGCCGCTGCGCACCGAGCTCAAGAACGGCGACCACGTCGAGATCCTCACCTCGCCGACGTCGCGGCCGAATCCGTCGTGGCTGTCGTTCGTCTCCACCGGCAAGGCGCGCTCGCGCATCCGCCATTTCCTGAAGAGCCTGCAGCAGAAGGAGTCCGCGGCGCTGGGCGAGCGCCTGCTCAACCAGGCGCTGGCGACGCTCAAGGTCGAGCCCGAGGCGGTCTCCTGGGACCGCTGGGAGGCGCTGGCGAAGGAATACGGCAGCAAGAGCCAGCTCGACATCCTCGCCGACATCGGCCTGGGCAAGCGGCTGTCGTTCGTCGTCGCACAGGCATTGACCAAGGTTCCCGGCAAGACCGACGACGGCAGCGCGCAGCCGGCCATCAAGCAGGGTGCGCTGACGCTGCGCGGCGTCGAGGGCGTGGCCATCCAGTACGGCAAGTGCTGCCGGCCGATTCCCGGCGACGCGCTGACCGGACAGTTCCGCCGCGGCCAGGGCCTGCTGGTGCACACGCGCGACTGCGTGACGCTCAAGAAGCAGAGCGTCGACGCCGCCGAACTGGTCGACGTCGAATGGGCGCCCGACGTGCAGGGCGTATTCGTCACCGGCGTGCGCCTGCTGGTCGCCGACCGCCGCGGGCTGCTCGCCGACCTGGCGTCCGCGATCGCCGACGCCGACGCCAACATCGACGCGGTGTCGATGGAGCGTCCCGACGGCGGTGACGTGCTGGCGATGTTCTTCGCCGTGCAGGTGCGCGACCGGCGCCATCTCGCGCAGGTGCTGCGCGCGCTGCACCGGATCCCCGACGTCAAGCGCGCGGCGCGGGCGCGGACCTAGCGGTCGTCCCGGAAATTGTCGCCTACGGGGCGGGAACCGGCACGACGGACCGGCCGCACCCGCCCTAGCTAGCGCGACGCCGGCTGGCAGATCACCGTGCCGACGTCGGTGACCGGTTCGGCCGATTCCGGAATCTCGATCCGCGCGGTGCAGAGCATCCCCGCTTCTTGGCGCAGCACATAGACACCCGGATCGATGCCGTCGATGTAGAACTCGCCGCGGCGGGCGGTGAAGTTCTTGATCGTCGTGTCGCCGCGCTGCAGCACGATCTCGCGGAATTCGAGTGGCACGGACGTCCCGTCGAGCATCCCGAGCAGCCTGCCCACGATCGCGCGGTTCTTGCGGACCGCGAAGGAAACCATCGTACCGCTCTTGGTTGGCGGCGAGATCACCTTCTCCGCCGATTCGAAGACGTAGTCGAGCGGCAACTCCCTGGTCCCGAAAGAAATGAAATTGTCATAGTAGGAGGCAAGATTCGTGGCGACCACTTCGCCGGAGGCATTGGTCTTTCCGGCGTACCAGCCATTGGCATAAACTGGCACCCCTTCGAGGCCGGATGTGCTGACCACCGCGAAACTGTCCTGAACCGGCCGGGCTACGAAGAACCTTCCGTCCACCGCGCCCAGGCTGCCGGAAACGAACAAACGCGCCAGACCGGGGCCTGCCTCGGCGCGGCTCGCCCGCGCGTACTCCGCGCCGAGCGTGACATGCGCGGCGTTGGCCTGGACGAAGGCCCTGCCGAACATGGCGTCGGGCGCATCGCCGTCGAAGCGTCCTGCCGTCAGTTCGTAACCCACGCCTTCGCCCTGCGGGACAATTCGCTGCAGCGTCAACGCCTGGGAATTGCCGCTGCCGGATCCGCCGACCGAGGCGATCAGCGATGTCGTGAGATCGAAGAAATAGCGAAAAGACAACTGCCAAGTATTCGACGTCTGCGGCTCCATGGTGCGCACGTAGTTGAACGTCAGCAAACCCCTGTTCTGCAGCATGCCGCGCGAATAGGTGACGTTGGCGATCTTCGCCTCGGGGCCATCGTAGGACGTCAGACCGTTGTAGGTGGCGGTCAGCGTGCCCAGTTGCTGCGAGAACAGAGAGCCCGACACGTATTGGTTCGCGCGGATGCGGAAGCCGGCAAGGAGGTCGGACAGCTGGACGTAGTCGCGCGAGCGGTACAGCGTGCCGAGATTGAAGCTGAAGTTGTTGCCCGTGTAGGAATAGGCGACCGATGCCGCCGGACCCGAGTCGCTGCTCCGCCCTCCGATCGACGCACCGCCGCCCAGGATGCCCAGCGGCGACTGATAGGTGCCGAATCCGCCAAGATTGTAGATGTCCCTGGTGGCCTGACCGCGCAGCCCCGCGGTCAGCTGGTTGGTGAACGCGTAACGGTGAAAACCCGACGCCGCAAGGTCCGCGTAATCGTTGCTTTCGAAGCCGTAGTCGCGGCGCAGGAAGCCCAGGTTGTAGCTGTATTCGTGCAAGCCCTCGGCCAGACCCAGGTTGGTGGCGAAGAAGAACGGCTGCTGCAGGACCTGTTCGCGCCCGAAAGGATCGCGGATCACCACGGACACGCCCTGCCCTCCGGTGATGCCGCTGGTGATGTTGGTGATGTCGACCGGTCCGGGCTGGACCTGTCGCTGCGCGATCAGGTTGCCGTCGATGCGTACCTGCACCGTAGAAGGAAACGCCACTTCGGTGGAAAAGGCCGCGGTCGGGTATTGCACGAAGTACGGGTCCATCGAATAGAACTTGGACAGGCTCGCGCCGCCCATAGGTACCGAGCCGGCAAGGTCGAAACCCGGCGTGAAGAAATCGCCGAGTGTCAGGCGCCGAAGATTGGGGCGGTCGTCGTACTGCGCATTGGTAAGCAACCGCGCGAATCCGGCCTGTGGTCCCTCCCCCCATTGCTGGCTGGTCGTGTTGTAGAAGAGCCAGTTGCCGGCCCGCGCGGCGAATTCGGTTGCGAATTGGTACTGTCGCCGTCCGAACGATTCGTCACCGTTCGCGTTGAATCCATAGTTGAGGAAGACGCTGTTGTCGGTGGGAAAGATCGTACCCGCCCGGCGAACCGGACCAAGGTTGATGCGCGTCCCGGAAAACGCGGCGGCGACGACCGTCACTTCCAGCGTCACCGTGTCGGGGTCGAACTTCGCGGCGATTCCCGGAATGCTCGCGACGTCGACGTAGTACTCGCCGGCAACCGTCACGGGCGCTGGCGCGCCAACCGTCAGCCCCCACTGCGCAAATTCGGCCATCGGCACGAGAATGCGACCGCTGACATCGCGCAGGACGGGGATGTCGCCCCGATTCACGGTGTTGACAAGCACGCGGGCGACCAGCATCGCGAATCCGGACGCGGTGGACGACGGCGCGGTCAGCGGTGGCGGCGTTCGGCCATCGGCCGCCGCCAAGGCAGAGACAGGCAGATACGGAAGAAGCGCGGCGACGACTCCGGCGACGGCGAACGACCTTCGCCTACTTGCAGTCACCGGGACCAACATCGACCTTACGCTTCAGGTTCAGGCGCTCGGAGATCAGTGTGGCCTCGATCGCCGCCAGCCTGGCGCAGGCTTCCGGATCGAGTTGCAGGCTCAGTGTCCTGGTCATTCCCGCCAGGACATATCGGTCCGGATAGACGTGCGACAGGACGGTGCTGCCGTCAGACGCGGTACCCGCCAGTTCAATCCGGTCCGCCCGGATGTGAACGTTGCCGCCGTTGGCGATCGCCCATTGGACTTGTCGCCCCTGGATCTGCAGCCCGATGATCTCGCCCTTGCGTTCCGGTTGCGCCGGTGCGACGAATACCGCCACACCCACGCGCAGAAAGACCCGCAGCGACGTGCCGTCGGCCGGCGCGGCCGAGCCCGCAGCCGGCGGCAGCTCCTCGATGAACAGCCGGTAGGCCTCTTCGCGCGAGACGGGCAATCCCCGCACGCCAACCCTGATGACGCGCGATGCGCCGGGCGGGATTTCCATGGTGCGCGGGAAGTAAAGCAGCCCTTCGGCCGGCTCGTAGCGATCCGCACCCTGCGCGTCCTGTGTCCAGGTCATCGCTTCCACCTGCATCCGCAGCGGCGCCTTGTCCTCGTTGCGCACGACCACCTCGCTCGACCGCGTGGAGCGGTCGAGCGTCACCCGCAGCGGATTGATGACGAATTCCCCGGCGGTCGCCGATGTGCCGACCAGAAGCGCCAGCAGCGCCTGGACCAACCGCTTCAGCATCATCGCGCCAGCACCGAGTTCAAGGCAGTACCGTCGCGCTGAGAACGTCGGAATACGAACCGATCGTGGCATTTTCATAATTGACGCCGAGCACCGTACTGGTGATGCGCCACGTCTCGTTGGATCCGCTCGCGCCCATGAAAACCGGCAGGATCGTATAGGGTATGTATTCGTTCAGCGTCGAATGCTTCATGCGCAGTGGCGCGTTGCCGTTCGCGCCGGAAAAACTCCATGCAGGCGATACAGCCGTCGGAGTACAGCGCACCACAACGGTCGTGAACGCGGCCACGGTGACCGGCATCGATTGATCGAGGACCGGAAAATTGATGGGGCCGCCCGCGGTCCGAAACGTGCAATTCTGACCGGAGGTCGCGGAACAGGCCAGGACCAACGCCGCGCCGCACACGCCGCGCAGGATCGCCGGAGGCGCAAATCCGCCAGAAAGGACCATGATCGTCACTTCGCGATTAGACCACCTTCCGATCGGGAATCAAACCCGGAAAGGGGGCGTCGTCTGGCTGCCGTCGTCTGCCAGGATCATGGGGTAACGGTGATGACCATCGTGCCCCGGTACGCGCCAACATGGGCGTTCTGGAACACGGCCTGCGTCATTCTGCCGGTGACGGTCAGCCGACGGTTCTGGCCGCTCCCGAAGCCGCGTCCGGCACCGTTATTGGTCGAGGTGATCGTGGCGACCATCGTCGGAGTCCCCGGACAGGCGGCGCAGATAAGCGTCACGTTCGACGGAACCGTGAACACGGGTACCGTGCCCCTGGTGCACCGGTAGTTGATGCCGACATTGCGCGTGGCAGTGGTCGACGAACTCGGGTCGATATTGCTTCCGGTTGACGTGTTGCGGATGTTGAGCGTGGCGGACGCGGTGATGAACTCGCACACGGCGGCCACGTTGGCGTTCAACGTGACCGGGATCGAATCATTGCCACGGGCCTCGCCGGTGATGAGCGCCGCGAGCGTCAGCAGGACGAGTGGCAGGCGAATCATGGCGGTGCGTCGTCGCGCGAGCGGGCCCGGCCGACTGCGATTCGCAGCCGACGGCCAGCCCTGCGCTCCAACGGCCGGAATGCGTCAGGGGGTGACGCTGACCGTGAAGGTCCCTGTGTAGGCACCCACCGCGGCGTTCGCGTACGCGGTGTCGGGAATCGTTCCGGTCACGGCAAGGTTCTTGCCTTGGCCGCTGCCCATCCCGGTTCCGGCCCCGCCGCCAACGTACGTGATCGCCGTCGCCATCGTCGCTCCGCTGCAGGCTGCGCAAGTTACGGTCGCCGATGTCGGCATGGTGAAAGTCGGCGTCGTTCCGTTCGAGCAACGATAGCTGATGTCGACGTTGCCGGTCGCATTGCCGGTGATGCTCGGGTCGATACTTCCGCCCGAATTGGCGACGGTGATCGTCGGGTTCGCGGTGAAGAACTTGCAGACGCCGCTCACCGTGGCGTTGACCGTGACGGTGACGCTGTCGGATGCCTGCGCCGAACTCACGCCGAACGTGGCGAGGACCGCGGCGGCGACGAGCGCTTGCTTGATCAGACTGGCCTTCATGAATCTTCTCCTGTTGGATGGGGATGTCGGTTGGATCAAGTCCCAGCCCCGACTTCCGGATTGGGCGGGTGCTGACACCCAACGAGCAATACGTATGCCAGGCGACAGGGTCACTCAAGCACTGATGGAATTGTGTTTTGAAACAGTTACTTAATGTTTTCCGCGGTGGGGGGGCGGGTTCATAGACCTCAAATTTCGATGGCTTGGTACTGCCGATGTTGCGCCGCACCTGCCGGAGGTCGCGGGTCCGTCGGAAGGTATACAGACGGATAGGCGTTGTGCGGATGGGCATCGTGCGGATGGGCGAGGGCGCTCATGGGGCAGGGAATGGTGTCGACAACTTAAGCGCCACTTATCGCATGCCCCATCCGCCCAACCCCACCATGAACACCCACCCGCTTCGTCGCACCGGCCTCGCGCTCGGCACCACGATGCTGGCATTGCTGCCTTCCCTCGAGATGGCCTCGGAGGCGACCGTGACCATCAATGCCACGATCATCGAAGTGCAACGCACGGGCCGAACAGCGCCTGCGTCTCAGGGCCTGCGCGCCCGCACCGGAGATCGTCACGAGGGAGGACGCCAAGACGCTGTTCGAGGTTCGCGCGCCGGAGATCGGCACGCCGCTGCAGGACGCTCGCTACGAGATCAGGCGCGACGAGCGCCGCACGGTCCTGATCAGGACGGTCTACTACTGGGGTGGCGGGCGATGGCCGGCCAAGCTTCCGCGACTCGTTGAGAACCGCGGCGGCGAAAACCTCGGTGCGCGGTGCGCACCGACGCGTCACTCCGTCTGCGGCGCCAGCACCTTCTGCAGCTCCCCCGACGAATACATCTCGCGGACGATGTCGCAGCCGCCGATGAACTCGCCGTTCACGTACAGCTGCGGCACGGTCGGCCAGTTGGCGAAGTCCTTGACGCCCTGGCGAATCTCGGGATCTTCGAGCACGTTCACCGAGAAATAGGAATCGACGCCGCTGCGCTTCAGGATTTCCGCGACGGTCGCGGAAAAACCGCACTGCGGAAACTGCGGCGTGCCCTTCATGTACAGGACGACCTTGTGCTGGGTGATCTGGTCGCGGATCGTGTCTTGGATGGTGTTCATGGCGGCTCCGGCGGATACGGATGAAACGCGCATTTTACGCCGCTCCGAATGGTTTTCGAGCGATGCAGCCATATCGCACGCTGGACAGCAATGCCCTTGCGCATACCAGGGTCAAGGCGTGCGCGTGCCCCGCACGACCACGTATTCGGGCCGGCCGGTCGCCAGCCAGGTGACGATGTTCTGCGCGGCCTTGCGGCGCAGCTCGCGCTCGGCGGTGATCGAGTAGAACGCCGAATGCGGCGTCAGGATGACCCGCGGATGGCCGAGCAGCGGCGAGTCGCGCGGCACCGGCTCGTCGGGCAGCACGTCCAGCCCGGTGCTGCCGAGTGTTCCTGCCTCGAGCGCGGCGGTCAGCGCGGGCATATCGACGACCGCGCCGCGCGCGGTGTTGACCAGGCAGGCGCCGGGGCGCAGCGCGGCGAAGAACTTCGCGTCGATCATGCCGCGCGTTTCGGCGGTCAGCGGCGTGTGCAGGCTGACCACGTCGGCCTGGCGCGCGAGTTCCTCCAGCGTCGCCGCGCGCTCGACGTAGGCGGGAAAGTCGCCGTCGATCAGGTAGGGGTCGTAGGCAACGACGCGTCCGAACACGTTGCGCGAGACGTGCGCCATGCGCTTGCCGATGCGGCCCAGGCCGACGATGCCCAGCGACAATTCCGCCGGGCGGCGCAGCGTGCCCGAGGACAGGTAGTGCCACTGCCCGGCGGCGATGTCGCGGTGATAGGCGACGATGTTGCGGATCGACGCCAGCGCCAGCGCCAGCGCATGCGTGGCCACCTCGCCGACGCCGTAGTCGGGGGAGTTGGCGACCCAGACACCGGCCTTTTCGCAGGCCGCCACGTCGACGGTGTCGTAGCCGGCGCCGATGCGGCTGACGATGCCCACCCCGGGCAACGCGGCGAGGACCTTCGCCGTGATGGGCGCGTACTGCAGCAGGATGGCGCAACAGCCCTGCGCGGCGGCAATCACCTGCTCCTCGGTCTTGCACTGCGCCTCGACGACTTCGATTCCGGCGGGGTCGAACAGCTTCCTTTCCAGGTCGATGCTGGCGTAGTCGAAGTCGGCGTAGAGGATGCGCGGCATGGCGGTTCCGGGTCGGATAGGGGAACCGGCAAGCATAGGGAAGGACGTGAAACTGGTCAACCGGCCTTACCAATTGAACCTTTCCGGCAGCGCCTGGGGCCGCCGCCGCTATACTTCCCGGCCCGCTTCCCGAAGGCCGCCCATGTCCACCCTGTTCCAGACCACCATTGCCGGCAGCCTGCCCAAGCCGGCCTGGCTCGCCGAGCCCGAGACGCTGTGGGCCCCATGGAAGCTCGAAGGCGAGGCGCTGGAGCAGGGCAAGCGCGACGCCGTCCGGCTGGCGCTTTTCGACCAGGAACACGCCGGCATCGATATCGTCACCGACGGCGAGCAGACCCGGCGGCATTTCGTCACCACGTTCATCGAGGGCCTGGAGGGCGTGGATTTCGCCAACCGCAGGTCGGTGCGCATCCGCAACCGCTACGACGCCGACGTGCCGGTGGTCAACGGACCGGTGGCGCGCCGCCATCCGATCTACGTCGACGATGCGAGGTTCCTCAAGTCCGAAACGACCCGCCGGGTCAAGTACACGCTGCCCGGCCCGATGACCATGGTCGACACGCTCTACGACGGCCACTACCGCAGCCGGGAGAAACTCGCCTGGGCGTTTGCCGAGATCCTCAACCAGGAAGCCCGCGAGATCGCCGCAGCCGGCGTGGACGTCATCCAGTTCGACGAACCTGCCTTCAACGTCTATTTCGACGAGGTGCGCGACTGGGGCGTGGCCGCGCTCGAGCGCGCCGCCGAAGGTCTCGACTGCACGACCGCCGTGCACATCTGCTATGGCTACGGCATCAAGGCCAACAACGACTGGAAGAAGACGCTGGGCAGCGAATGGCGCCAGTACGAGCAGACTTTCCCGCTGCTGGCGCGCTCGCGCATCGCCCAGGTCTCGCTGGAGTGCGCGAACTCGCGGGTGCCGCTGGAACTGATCGGCCTGCTCGAGGGCAAGGACGTGCTGGTCGGCGCCATCGACGTGGCCAGCGACCGGGTCGAGACGCCCGAGGAGGTCGCGGCAACCATCCGGGCGGCGCTGGCCTACGTACCGGCGGCGCGGCTCTTCCCCTGCACCAACTGCGGCATGGTGCCGCTGTCCCGGGAGGTGTCCCGGGGCAAGCTCCACGCACTGGCCGCCGGGGCGGCGCTGGCGCGCGCCGAGCCCGGCCGGGCCTGACCGAACGCCGGCCGCATCCCCGCCAGGCTTGGGCCCACGGGGTCGGGCCAGGGCCGGCGACCCCGGGCGTTCGGGCCCCGGTTGCGCCCTTCCGGACGGCGGATGTGTCAAAAATGCCGCGGCCCGGCCCCCCTCGGCCGGGGCAATTCTTTAAATATTCCCTATCGCCGGCGGTTCGCGTATGATCCCAAAGGTGTTTTGTTTCAAGTGCTAGAGCACGTTCCACCCCGGTCGCATCGCGGTCGCGGTTTCGTACTTTTCTGTCCTTGAGAATGAAACACGGGGCGGGCACCCGCCCGCCGATTACTTTTCTTGAGGAATTACAGAAATGGCAACAGGTACCGTGAAGTGGTTCAACGATGCGAAGGGCTTCGGCTTCATTACGCCGGATGGCGGTGGCGAGGATCTTTTCGCGCACTTCTCCGCGATCAACATGCCCGGATTCAAGACTCTGAAGGAAGGCCAGAAGGTCTCCTTCGAAGTGACGCAGGGCCCGAAGGGCAAGCAGGCCAGCAACATCCAGGCCGCCTGACGATCACGCAGTCCGCAGCATGAAAAAAGCCGGGTTCGCCCGGCTTTTTTCTTTTCGTTTGCGATTCAGCGCCGTCGGCCGCGCAGCTGCCATGCGCCCATCATGGCCAGCATCGCCAGCAGCAACGCGAGGCCAACCGGCGTGTTCACTGGAATCGGTGTCGGCTCGATGCCTGGAACGAAGTCCACCACGTTCGTCGCCGAGTTGTCGGCGGGATTGCCGTCACCGCCACCGGCGAGCGTGGCGACGTTGGTCAGCGGCGACGGCGCATCGTGCGCGATGTTCACGGTCAGCGTGAGCGGGGGATAGCTCGCCCCCGGCGCCAGCACATCGTCGCGCGAACACGGTCCCGCCGATTGCGTGCAGTTCCATCCGGTTCCACCGATCGCCGTCGCGGTCAATCCAGCCGGCAGGATGTCGGTGACCGTCACCGTGCCCACCGTCGGCTGCGTGCCGACGTTGCTCACGACGATGGTGTACTGCGCTCCCGTCTGGCCCGGAGTGAAGATGCCGTTGTTGGTCTTGGCGATCGCCAGATCGATGGTGGTGCCCGCGATCGGATCGACGTCGGTCGACGAATTGTTGCCCGGCGCCGGGTCCGTAACTCCCGGCGGCGCGGTGACCGTCGCGGTATTGGTAAGCGTTCCCGTCGTCGATGTCGACAGCGTGCCGGTCAGAATGAAGGTGACCGTGCCTCCTGCGAGCAGGTCGACCGCTGCGGCGACATTGCCGGTACCGGAGGCCGGGCAGGCGCTGCCTGCCGATGCGCTGCAGGTCCAGTTGACTCCGGTCAGCAAGGATGGAACCACATCGGCCACCGTCGCACCCGTTACCGCAGCAGGTCCGTTGTTGGTCACGACGACCACGTAGGTCACGACGCTCCCCGGCGTCACCGACGTCCGGTTATTGGTCTTGGTGACCGCGAGGTCGGCGGTCGTCTGGGTGACGGTGATCGGCGCGCTCGCCGCCGGCGCCGTTCCGCCGCCGGTCTGCAACGGACCGGTTACGTTGGTCACCGTGCCAATCGTCGACGAGGTGATGGTCGCCACGATCGTGCAGCCACCGGGGGCGATGCTCGTGCCCGAGGCCATGGTGACCGTCGTCGGCGTCACCGTGACCCCGGTGCAGGTACCGGTGTTGGCAGAGGTGGTGGTGACGCCCGCAGGCATGGTGTCGATGAAGGCGGAGGTCAGCGTCAACGCGTTGGCCGTGGCGTTACCTAGCGTCAGCGTCAGCATCGCGGTCCCACCCGAGACGATCGTCGCCGGCGCGATGGCCTTGCCCAGCGACACGCCGACGACGGTCACCGTCAGCGGCGCACTGGCCGCCGGTACCGTCCCGCCGCCGGTCTGCAACGGACTCGTGACGTTGGTCACCGTGCCGATCGTCGACGAGGTGAGGGTCACCACGATCGTGCAACCGCCGGCGGGGATACTCGTGCCCGAGGCCATGGCGATTGTCGTCGGCGTCACCGTGACCCCGACGCAGCTGCCGCTGTTGGCGGAGGTCGTGGTGACCCCGGCCGGCATGGTGTCGGTGAAGGCGGAGGTCAGCGTCAGCGCGTTGGCCGTGGCGTTGCCCAGCGTCAGCGTCAGCATCGCGGTCCCACCCGAGACGATCGTCGCCGGCGCGATGGCCTTGCCCAGCGTCACGCCTACGGCGCTCACCGTCAGCGGCGCGTTGGCCGGGGATACCGGTCCGGCGCTGGTCAGGAGCGGACTGGTCACGTTGGTGACCTTGCCAGGCGTCGACGAGGTGAGGGTCACCACAATCGTGCAACCGCCGGCGGGGATGTTCGCACCCGAGGCCATGGTGATCATCGTCGGTGTCACTGTGACTCCGCTGCAGCTGCCGGTGTTGGCGGAGGTCGTGGTCACGCCCGCAGGCATGGGGTCGGTGAACGCGGACGCCAGGATGATCGGCGTGGCATTGGCATTGCCCAGCGTCAGCGTCAGCGTCGTGGCACCACCGACGATGATCGTGCCAGGGAGGATGGTCTTCGAAAGCGATGCCGATGCCTGCAGCACGGTGAGCGGCGCGGATGCGGGCGTTGTCACCCCGGCATTGGTTTGCAGACTGCCGGTCGTGTTGATGACGGTGCCGGGCGTTGACGAGGTGACGGTCACGACGACCGTGCAGCCGCCGGGCGGAATGGTCGAACCCGCGGCCTTCTGAACCGAAGTCGGCGTCACCGTCACCGCCGTGCACGACCCGGTGTTGCCCGAAGTGGTCGTGACGCCCGCCGGCATGGTGTCGGTGAAGGCCGCGGCAAGCGTCACCGGAATCGGATTCGCATTGCCGAGCGTGATGGTCAGGTTGGCCGTGCCGCCCGAAGTGATCGTGGCCGGAAGAATGGTCTTGGTCATGCCCGGATTCAGCGGCGTCACGGTGAGCGGTGCGCTCGCACCTGGGGTAACGCCGGCCGAGGTCGAGACATCGCCGGTGGTGTTGATCACGGTTCCCGGCGTGGACGAGGTGACCGTCACCACGATCGTGCAGCCGCCGGCGGGAATGGTCGCGCCGGAAGCCATCGTCACCTGGGCCGAGGTGACCGCCACACCGGTACAGGTGCCGGTGTTGGCAGAGGCTGTCGTCAGGCCGGAAGGCATGTTGTCGACAAAGGCGGCAGTCAGCGTTATCGGTAGCGCGTTGGGATTGCCCAGCGTCAGCGTCAGCGTCGCAGTCCCGCCGACGCTGATCGTCGCCGGGGCGATGGTCTTGGTCAGCGTCGCCTTGGCCGGCGACACCGTCAACGGCGCTGACGCCGGCGGCGAGATCCCAACGCTGGTCTGCAGGCTGCTGGTCGTATTGGTGACCGTGCCGGGTGTCGACGACGTGACCTGGACCATGATCGTGCATCCGCCCGGCGCAATGGTGGAACCTGTCGGCAGCGTGATCTGGCCGGCGGTCACGGCGACGCCGGAACAGCTGCCGGTGTTCGCCGACGTGGTGGTCATCCCTGCGGGCATGATGTCCATGAATGGCGCCGTCAGCGTCAGCGGCGCGGCATTGGCGTTCGACAACGAAATCGTCAGTGTGGCGACGCCACCGGCATTGATGGCCGCGGGGATGATGGTCTTGACCGTGTCCGAAACCACCGCGGTGACGGTCAGCGGCGCGGTGGCCGGCAGCGCAACGCCGGCATTGGTCGCCAGGTCGCTGGTCGTGTTGGTCACGGTCCCCGGTGTGCTCGAGGTGATCCTGGCGAGGATCGTGCATCCGCCGGGCGGGATCGCGGTTCCCGCCGCCATGGTGATGGTCGTCGGTGTCGTCGTGACGCCGACGCAGGTACCGCCACTACCGGAAGTCAGCGTCACTCCGGCGGGCATGACGTCGGTGTACGGCGCACTCAACGTCAGCGGGACCGCATTGATGTTGGCAAGCGTCAGTGTGAGTGCAGCGCTGCCGCCCGAAGCGATGGTCGCGGGCAGGATGGTCTTGGAGTGCGTCGGCGCCGTGACGGTGACGGTCAACGGCGCACTCGCCGGTGAGGCCGTGCCCGAGCTGGCCGCAAGCGGTCCGGTGATGTTGGTCACCGTGCCCGGCGTGGTCGAGGTGATCGACACGATGATCGTGCAGCCGCCGGGAGGCAGGGTCGACCCGGAGGCCATGGCGATGGACGTTGGCGTCACCGTGACTCCGGTGCAGGTGCCCGTGTTGCCGGACGCCGTCGTGACGCCGGCGGGCATGGTGTCGGTGAACGCTGCCGCGAGCGAGATGGCGACGCCATTGGGATTGCCCAGCGACAGTGTGAGCGTCGCATTGCCTCCGGCGACGATCGACGCCGGCGCCATGCCCTTGGCGAGTGTCGGCGGCGCGAGCGGCGACGGCGTCGCCGTCGACGTGTTGTTGCCGGGAACCGGATCGATGACCGGCGACGACACGACGGCCGTGTTGCCATAGGGTCCGGCCGCCGCGACCGTCGCGGTGATCGAAAGCGTGGCCGAGGCGCCGCTGGCAAGGCTGCCGACCGTCCACACGCCCGTTCCGCTCGCGTAGGAGCCCTGCGTGGCCGACGAGGTGACGTACACATATCCGGCCGGGAGCAGGTCGTTGACCACGACGCCGGTGGCGCCGTCGGGACCGTTGTTGGTGGCGACCACCGAGAAGACGACGTTGCCGCCGACCACCGGCTGCGCATTGTCGACGGTCTTGACCACCTGCAGGTCGGCCACCGCCAGCGCGCTGCTCGAAATGCCGGTGTTGTTGCCGGGAACCGGGTCGACCTCGTTGACCGTTGCCACCGACGCCGAATTCAGCAGCGGGTTGGCGCCGGCATAGGGTGAGGACACCAGCACGTTGATCGTGACCGCCGTGTTGGCGCCGGAGGCAAGCGTGCCCAGCGTGCAGCTGACGACACCGGCGGCGAATCCACATCCCGGGCTCGCGCTCTGGAAGGTCACCCCGGCCGGCAACGTGTCGGTGATGACCGCACCGGTGCTGGGATTCGGACCGTTGTTGGTGACGGTGAGCGTCCAGTCGAAGGTCGTGCCCGGCGTGACCGTCGCCGGCGCGCTCTTGACCAGTGCCAGGTCGGCGACGCGGCGGGTGGTGGTGGCGTGCACCGTCGTATTGTTGTTCGGCAGCGATTCGGGTTCGTTGGCGCTGACCACCGCACGGTTGAACGTCGTCCCGGAAATCCCGGAACTGATGGACTCGGCGCGCATGTCGTAGGTGACCACCGCCGACTGTCCGCTCGCGAGGCCCGGGAAGGTGCAGGTCAGCACCCCGGAGGTGGCGTTGAGCGCCGGCTCGGTGCAGGTGCCCATGCCGGGCGGGCTGATGGTCAGGCCCCCCTGGTAGCTGAACGTCGCCGTTGCCACGCCGCCCGCCGGGAACGTGTCGACCATCTGCACGCTGGTCGCAAACGACGGCCCGCCGTTGGTGGTGGTGACGGTGTAGGTCGTCACTTGGCCGAGCGCGACCGGGTCGATGCTGTCGACCTTGTTGACCAGGATGTCGACTGCCGCATTGGTCACCGGCGTGGTGATGGTCGCGGTGTTGTTGTTCGGATTGAACTCCTGCGTCGTGGTCGTGACGACGACGTTGTTCTGGACGCTGGTCGCGCCGGTGACCGGACGCACACGGAATTGCGCGGTCTGCTGCGCACCGCTGGTGATCGACGCCCAGGTGCAGGTCAGCGTCCCGCCGAGCGTGCCCACGGCCGGCGTGATGCAGGAGCCGCCGCCGGAAACGCTGACCAGGTTGAGAAAGGCGGCATCGGCCGGCAGCGTGTCGGTGGCGACGACGTTGGCGGCGGTTGACGGCCCCGCATTGCTGGCAGTCAGCGTGTAGGTCAGTGGTGTACCCGCCTGCACCGGATTGGGCGCGGCGGACTTGGCCACCGTCACGTCGGCGATCGCCGTCACCACGCTGGTCACCGACCCGCTGTTGTTGGCGCGATCCGGATCGCCGACATCCTGCGAATTCACCGTAGCGGTGTTGGTGCGGTTGCCGGTGGTTGCCCGGGAGGGCCGGACCACGATGGTGACCGTCGCCGAGGCGCCGACCAGCAGCGAGCCCAGGTTGCAGTTCACGGTGATCGACGCGCCGTTGGCCGGTCCGGGCGGGACACAAGTCCCCTGCGACGGCGTGGCCGACTGCAGGCTGCCAGTGCCGACGAGGCTCGCCAGCACGTCGGTAACGACCACGTTGGTCGCGTTGTTCGGACCCCTGGTTGTCGACGGTGATCACGTAGGTCAGGTCCTGGCCGGCAAGCACCGGATTCGGCGAGGCCGTTTTCGACACCACGCGCAGGTCGGCCGAGCTGGCGGCGTCGGACGAGATGATGTTGAGCGCGGGACTGCAGTCATTGGCAGGGTTGCCGTCCGACGGTCCAGTTCCCGACAGCGCCACGCAGGCGGTGTTCGAAATGATCCCCGCGGAGTTGGTCTCGACCGGAATGGTGATCGCGGTCATGTTGGTGGCGGAATTCACGGCCGCCGTCAGCGTGCGCGTGCAGGTGACCAGCGCGGGGCCGGCGATCGGGTACGGCGGGGCGCCCGCGACCGTGCAGGTCCAGAAGTTCCCCGGACTGGTGGGTGCGCTACGGATGGTGATGCCGGCCGGGATGGTATCGGTGACGGTGACCAGCTGGCCCACCGCCAATGCCACCGGACCGTTGTTGCGCGGTGTCAACAGATAGCTGAAGTCGAAGCCCGGGACGACCGGGAAGTTGACCACGGGGCTGGTGGTCGCCTTGGCGATCGACATGTCGGCGGAATTGCTGCCGGTGACGTTCACCGTCGCGATGTTGTTGGCCGGAACCGGATCAGTCTCCGGGATGGCGACGACCGCCTGGTTGGTGACAGTGCCGATCGCCGTCACCGTCGCCGTGACGGTGATCACCGGCATGTTGGTGAAATTGGCCGAGAACGGGCCGGGTCGGGTGCAGGTCAGCGTCGGCGCGGCGTAGTTGCAGGTCCAACCGCCGGCCTGGGTGAAGCCGACGAAGGTCAGCCCGGCGCCGAGGGTGTCGGTGACGGTGATGATCCCGGTTCCGGTCGAACCGGCCGGCTCGCCGCCGTTGAGGCGCGGCGTCAGCGTGTAGGTGACGTTCTGGCCCACGCCGATGGTGGCCGAGGACGCCGTCTTGGTGACCGACACGTTGGAGCCGCCGGTGACGCTGGTCGAAACCGGGGCCGTGTTGTTGGCCGAGTTGCCGTCGGGCAGCGGCGAACTCACGGTGAGCGCGGTGGAAATCGTCCCGCCGACGTTGGCGACCGCCGGGAAGTTCAGCACCGGCGCGTTGGCGCCGGAGGCGAGCGAAGTGTTCCGCGTGCAGGTGATCGTGGTTCCGGCGACGCATTGCGGATAGCCGCTGTTCGGCACGCAGGCCCAGCCCGTCCCCGAAGGCGTCGCGGTGATACACGCGCCGACCGGCACGTTCAGCGTGACCGTCTGCGACGCGGCCGCGGCCGGACCGTTGTTGCGAACGGTCGCTGCATAGTTGTAGGCAGCGCCGGCGGCGACCGGATCGGGAGCGTCGACGACGGTGACCGCCATGTCAGAGGCGTTCTGCGCCGTGGTGTCTTCGGCGATGTCGATGTTGTTGGCTGTGTTGGGGTCGAAGGTGGACGACGTCGCGGAGGCAGTGTTGGTCCACACGCCGGCGGTCGGCAGGATCACCTGCACGGTGACCGTGGCGTTGGCCAGGAAGCTCAGGTTGCCCAGCGCACAGCTGAGTACGCCGGCGACCGGCGCGCCGCAGCTGCCCTGGGTCGTCGCCGCGCCGACGAAGGTCGACCCGGGCGGAAGCGTGTCGACGAGGGTGATGCCGATCGACGAATCCGGGCCGTTGTTGTCGACGCGGATCACATAAGTGAAGGTACCGCCGGCGGGGCCGGGATCGGGCAAGTCCGCCTGGTTGACGACCAGGTCGGCCTGCTGTGCCAAAGCCGGTACGGCGAGGACGGAAAAGGCGGCAAAGGCGGCGACCGCACCCAGCCTGGGAAGCGCGCCGAGCAAGGCGGCAAACTGTTGCCGCAACGAAATCCGCATGTCATGAATCCAATTCAAAAAAATGCCCTCGGTGCGACAGTTCGGGGCAATGCCCGCCGCTGGCGTCCCGCCTCGTGCCGGAATCCAGCCGACCTCACGCGGCAACTTTGGTCGCCACGCGTCAAACATCCATGGATTTCATTGCACCCGCGATTCTACCGATGCACGTACGCAATAGGCGTGCCGGGAGCAGCATTTCCGGCCAGTTTGCCGCCGCGGTGCTGCGCGGCGATCGACCGGCCGATTTGCACTACGCAACGTTGCGCAATTCCCGCAACGCGACCGCGAGCATCGCCGCGTCCGCCGCGGGTGCCGCCTGCACTTCGGCCATCAGTTGCGCCGCGCGTCCCAGCGTCCGCTGGTTGCGGGCGGTCCACGCATCGATCAGCGCCGACGGTTTCGCCGACGCCGGCGCGTCGAGCAGGACCGCGGCCGTCACGGCCCGCTGCAGACCGGACACGTCGTCGAGCATCGCGGCCTTGGCGAGCATTCGCCAGTGCCGATGTCCAGGCAGGGCAGCGATCTTCTCGGCAAGCCAGACCAGGCCCAGCCGATGCGCGACATCGAAGTACACTTCGGCGACCGGACCCACCGGAAGGCCGGCGCTGGCCGCGACTTCCGCAATGTCCAAAATCGCATAAAGGGTATCGGAACTGACGACGCGTTCGGCAAGGGCATGCGGCACGTTGGCCTCGGTGAGCGCGGCGACCTCGCCCTCGAAGCGCTCACGCTCGTCTGCGCTCTGCAGCTTCGGCAGGCGCGTCGACAGTGCCTCGACCCCGGGCCGGAAGTGCTCGATGGTCGTTGCCATGTCATCGGCAAGGCGCGGCGAGCGCAGGAACCATATCGTGCCGCGCTCGATCTGCGCCCGCGTGTCGAGCAGCATCTGCGTCTGGACCGCGTCCGCGACGATGTTGTCGAGCTTCTCGATCCCCTGCCAAAGCGGCACGAAACCGAAAATCTCGCGCATCAGCAGGTAGGCGCGGACGATTTCGTGCGGCTTGGCGCCAGTCGACTCGACCAGCCGGTGCACGAAGACGCCACCCACCCGGTTCACCGTGCTGTTGACGACGTAGGTGACGATGATTTCCCGTCGCAGCGGGTGCCTTGCCATGCGATCCGCGAAATTCCCCTGCAGCATATCCGGGAAGTAGCGGTGCAGTACCGTCGCCACCCATGGGTCGTCCGGCAGCGTCGACGCCATGAGTTCGTCGACCAGCCACATCTTGCTGTAGGCGAGCAACACCGCATTCTCTGGAGCGGTCAGGCCACGGTTCTTCGCGCGCCGCTCGACGATGGCCTCGTCGTCGGGCAGGAATTCGATCGCCCGGTTGAGCCGTCCGGCCTTCTCGAGGAACTGCATGAAGCGCACCTGCGCGTCCAGCAGCGACGGCGCGACGCGATTGGCGATCGACAACACCTGCGTCTGGAAATAGTTGTCGCGCAGCACCAGCGCGGCAACGTCGTCGGTCATCTTCGCCAGCAATGCGTTGCGCCCCTCTTCGGTCAGCTCGCCGTCGGCCACGGCGAGGCCGAGCAGGATCTTGATGTTGACCTCGTGGTCGGAGGTGTCGACACCGGCCGAGTTGTCGATCGCGTCGGTGTAGATGCGCCCGCCCGCCGCGGCGAACTCGATGCGGCCGCGCTGCGTGCAGCCCAGGTTGCCGCCCTCGACGAAGACCTTGCAGCGCAGTTCGCGGCCGTCGACCCGGACCGCGTCGTTGGCACGGTCGCCGACCTCGGCGTGCGATTCGTCCTCCGCCTTCACATAGGTGCCGATGCCGCCGTTGTAGATGAGGTCGACCGGTGCCTTCAGGATTGCGTTGACCAGCTCGTTCGGAGTGAGCGAGGTTGCGGTGACGTCCAGCAGTTCCTGCACCTCGGGCGTCAGGCTGATCGATTTGGCGCTGCGCGGATGAATGCCTCCGCCCGTGGAAAGCCGCTTGACGTCGTAGTCCGCCCACGACGAGCGCGGCAGCCGGAACAGCCGTTCGCGCTCGGTGAAGGCCGCTGCCGTTGCCGGGTCCGGGTCGAGGAAGATGTGGCGATGGTCGAAGGCGGCAACAAGGCGGATGTAGCGCGAGAGCAGCATGCCGTTGCCGAACACGTCGCCCGACATGTCGCCGATGCCGGCGACCGTGAACCTGGTCGTCTGCGTGTCCACGCCGAGTTCGCGAAAGTGGCGCTTGACCGACTCCCAGGCGCCACGCGCGGTGATGCCCATGGCCTTGTGATCGTAGCCGACCGAGCCACCCGAGGCGAAGGCGTCGCCGAGCCAGAAGCCGTACTCGGCGCTGATGCCGTTGGCGTAGTCGGAAAACGTCGCGGTGCCCTTGTCCGCGGCCACGACCAGATAGGGATCGTCGGAATCGTGGCGGCGCACCTGCGGCGGCGGCACGATGCGGTCGCCAACGCGGTTGTCGGTCAGGTCGAGCAGTCCGCGCAGGTAGTTCTGGTAGCAGGCCACGCCCTCCTTCATCCAGGCCTCGCGGTCGGATGGCGGAGGCGCCTGCTTCAGCACGAAGCCGCCCTTGCTGCCTACCGGCACGATGACCGTGTTCTTCACCATCTGCGCCTTGACCAGGCCGAGCACCTCGGTCCGGAAATCGTCCAGCCGGTCGGACCAGCGCAGGCCGCCGCGGGCCACGCGACCGCCGCGCAGGTGCACGCCCTCGAAGCGCCGGGCATAGACGAAAATTTCGAACATCGGCCGCGGCTCGGGCAACCCGGGGACCCTGGCCGGATCGAACTTGAACGACAGGAATTCGCGCGGCATGCCGGCAGCGTCGCGACGCCAGAAGTTCGTCCGGGTCGTCGCCAGGATCAGCGCCACGTACTGCCGCAGCGTCCGGTCCTCGGAGAGGTTATCGACCGCGTCGAGCGCGGATTCGATCGCCACGCGGGACGCTTCCGCGCGAGCATCGGCGTCGGGGCCGCCGTCCGGGTCGAAGCGCGCCCGGAACAGCTCGACCAGCATCCTGGAGATGCCGGCATGCGTCGTCAGCACCGTCTTGATGAACGACAGCGACAGCGGAAAGCCGATCTGGCGCAGGTATTTTGCGTAGGCACGCAGCACGACGATGTCGGTCGCCGGGATTCGGGCCGCGACCACCAGCCGGTTGAACTCGTCGCTTTCCACCTCACCGCGGAAGATCCGCCCGAACGCGTCCTCGAACACCGCGTGCAGCGCATCGACGTCGAGGTCCGCCTCCGACAGCGGGGACTGCAGCCCGAAATCGTGCAGCGCCACGGTCGGCAGACCCTCCGGCGAGATCCGGTGCGGGTGCTCGTCGATCACCCTGAGCCCCATGTTCTCGAGCATCGGCAGGCTGTCCGACAACGGCACCGGGGCGCCCAGATGGAACAGCTTGAAGCGCAGCATTCCGGGAGCCGGATCGGCCGGCCGATAGAGCATCACGCCCAGCGGGGCCGCCGGCGACAGTCCGCGGACCATCGCTATGTCGGCGACTGCGGTGCGGGCGGAAAACTCCTCCTGATAGCTCGACTGGAATGCGCCGCCGAACTGGCGCAGGCGCTCGTTGGCCCGTTCCTCGCCTAGCGCCCCGATCAGCTCCATCTTGAGGTCGTCGGTCCATCGCCGCGCTGCGGCGGCCAGCAGCGACTCGATCGCCTTCTCGTCGTAATCGGGAATCGCGCCGGGCGTCGTGCGGACCGTGATGTGGATGCGCGCGAGCTGGGACTCCGACAGGTACACGTTGAAATCCGTCGACAGGCCGTTGAACGCCCGGGTCAGGATCGACTGCCAGCGCTGCCGAAGTTCGGTGGTGTAGCGATCGCGCGGCGCGTAGATCAGGCAGGACATGAATCGCTCGAACGCGTCGCGGCGGAGGAAAGACCGGATACGCTGCCGGTCGCCCAGCTGGAGAATTCCGGTCACGATGCGCAGCAGGTCCGCATCCGTGGTCTGGAACAGCTCGTCGCGCGGATAGGTCGCGAGGATGCTCTGCAGCCTTTTGCCCGCGTGGCTGCCGGCGGTGACGCCTGCCTGTGCCAGCAGATTGGCGATCTTCCGGCGAAGCAGCGGGATCTCGGCCGGGTTCACGCTGTAGGCGGTCGAGGTGAACATGCCCAGGAAGCGGTCCTCGCCGCAAACGCTGCCGTCGTCGCCGAAGCGCTTGACGGCGATGTAGTCCAGATAGCCCGGCGTGTGAACCGTCGAGCGCGACGTCGACTTGGTGATCACCAGCAGTTCCGGCCGGCGGGCGTAGGCACGCACCTCCGGAGGCAGCGCCGCAAAGCTCGCCGCGACCTCCTTGCCCGGGCTTTCGCGAAGGATGCCGAGGCTCGAACCGGGGACGATCCTCAGTGCATCGTTGCCGTCCGCCACCACCAGATCGTGGCGACGATAACCGAGGAACGTGAAGTGGTTTTCCGCGAGCCAGCGCAGGAACTCGCAACCTTCGCCGGTCTCCTCCTTCGAGAACGGCGGCGGATGCTGCTCGATCTCGGCGACGACGTCGAGCACCTTCTGGCGCATCGGCTTCCAGTCGGCCACCGCCAGACGCACGTCGCGCAGCACCCGCTCCAGGTCACCGGCCAGCGCGGACAGCGAGGCGGGATCCGTCACCCGGTCCACCTCGACGTGGACCATCGACTCCGGCAAGGACCCGGGCGACGGCTCCCGCGCGACTTCGATGAGGTCGCCGTTCGCGTCGCGCGTCGACGAAACCACCGGGTGAACCAACCAGTGCAACGCCAGTCCGTGGCGATTGATCTCCATCGTCACCGAATCGATGATGAACGGCATGTCGTCGTTGACGATTTCGACGATGGTGTGCGTCGATTGCCAGCCGTGCTCCTCGGCCGAGGGATTGAAGACGCGAACCCGCGCCTGCCCCGGCTGGCGCAGTTGCGCGAACTGCCGGTTCGACAGCGCCGCGCCGCACAGGTCGTCGATCGTGTGCTCGGCGAGGTCGTCGGGTGCGACCCGGCCGTAGTAGATGCGGAGAAAGGCCTCGATCCTCGCGGCCTGCGCCCGCGGCACCTTGGTGCGGGCGAGCTCGATCACTTCTTCCAGGCGACCGGCGCGCCGGTCCTTCGCCTCCGGTTTGGCATTCATGCGTTCTCCTCCGTTGGCCCGCGGCCGAAGCGACAAAATCGGGCGGACTTGCCGTGGTCATTATCGCGCGAATCGTCGATCGGGGCTTTTCGCCGCCGCAGGCGCGCCCCGCAGGCCGCGCCCGTCGGCCGGCCCGGCCGCATTTTGGTGGGCGCGCGCTTTGATTCGACCGGTCGCCTCGGGCATGATGCGCTGCATGGATGCTCATTCACGCACGACCGGATCAAGGCAACGGGAGTCCGGCGCGACCCGCCGGTGACGCAATGATCGAACCGCTGCTCCTCACGGCAACCCAGATTTCCACCTTCGACGGCGGAATGCTGCTCACCAAGGCCAGCGGCTTCTTCTTTGCACGCGGCGACCGGCTGTTTCTGGTGACCAGCCGGCATGTCGTCTTCGACGAGCCAAGCGGCCACGCGCCCAACCGCATCGAGATCGAGCTTCATACCGATGAAATCAACCTGACGCTGTCCGCGACCTTCTCGATCCTGCTCTACGACAACGGCAAGGGCATCTGGCGCCAGGGCGCGGATTCCGGCGGCGAGATCGACGTCGCCGTCATCGAGATCGATCGCTCGGCGCTCCCGGACCCGGTGCTCCTGAGGGCATTCACTCCCGAACACCTGCAGGCCTCGCTGCACGAAATCGAGGTCGGCACGGCGCTGCTGATCGTCGGCTTCCCGCTGGGCTTTCACGACACGCTGCACCATCTGCCGGTCGTGCGCCAGGCGGTGATCGCCTCGTCGTTCGGACTGCGCTTCCAGGGTCAGGGCCTGTTCCTGACCGATGCGCGCACGCATCGCGGCACCAGCGGTTCGGCGGTGGTCATGCGCGATTCCGAGGCTGGCGGCGGCGGGCTGCCCTGGAAGCTTCTCGGCGTGCACTCCGCCAGCCTGGACATGCGCACGCGCGACGTCGGCATCGACGAAATGCTGGGATTGAACTGCGCCTGGTACGCCAGCATCCTGTTGACGCTGACGCAGTGAACGACGACGGCTAAGACGACTCGCCCGATCGCGCGCGATCGCGGTATTCGTCGCTTGCCCTCATCGAACGCCTGACGTGCTCGAAGGATCCGCTGCGCCGGAATTCCTCCATGTAGTGGGCCAACCCCGCTTCGTCGGGCTCCCGGCCGAGCACCTCCCGGTAGGCATCGGTGATCTTCGCGATCTGGTCCTGCCGCGACAGATGCCGCGCGTAGAACAGGCGAAGCAGGCGCCGTTTGACATAGCGCAGGTTTTCCTTGAGCAGATCCCTGCCTCCCCAATCGACGCTCCCCAGCGCAACGCCGAATCCGGATTCCCGGGCATGCTCGTGGAGACTGTCGGCGAGGGCGGCCTTCCTGCCGTTGGCAACGAAGAACTCGTCGGTTCTCGACGCAATGCAGATGTTCCAGTTCTCCGCTGAACCGACCTGGTCCTGCAATCTGCGCCGGTCCGCGTGGTCGGCGATGTTGAAGAAACCGTTGACCTGGGCGAAGAACTCGAAATGCACGAAGCCGGACAGCCGGAGTACCCGCTCGATCTGCCCGCGCGTATAGGGCCGTTCCAGCGTCCGGTAGGTCGTCATCAGTTCGAGGTTCTGGCGGTAGGGTTCCGTGCCCCGTTTCGGCGCCGCGCCCTCCCAGATGCACAGGATGCCCCCGTCCTTCAGCGACGAAGCCACATTGCGCAGCACCTGGACCGGGTTGAGGAAATGGTGCAATGCCGACTCGAAGAACGCCGCATCGTAGGGACCGTTCGGATCGTCCGCAGGAAGCGGCGCCGCTTCGATGTCATGGCAGGCGAACGTCGCCCGCAGCGGGACGCCTTCGAACGGACCATGACGCTCCGCCGCGATCCGCCGTTCCGCAATCTCGAGCAGATCCTCGGAAATGTCGACTCCCATGACGGAATGACCCAGCTTGGCGAGAAACTGGGACGTCCAGCCGGGACCGCAGGCGACGTCGAGGACATGCGACTTCATCGGCAGGTTGGCCACCTGCACCATGTTCAGGAAGCCATACATCTCGCTGAAGAATGGCTGAAAGTCGGGTCCACCCTGGAAGGGCTTGATCAGGTGGAAGAGCTCGTTCTGCGAACCCTTGTTGCGGATGAGGTCGCGCAGGTACTCGATTGCACCCTGTTTCCAGTCGATGCCGGCGGGCAGGTCGGCGTTGAGTTCCTCCAGCAATGCCTTTTCGGAATTCATGTCGATGGTCATCGCATTGCCCGACCGGAGGTTGAACTCGAAAGAGGGCCGCTCACGGATGGGCTTCCGATTCGGAGACTGCGGATGCCGCAAAGGCGGGGGGACACGACTCTACTGTCCCACCCGTATCCCGCGCCGCGGGAGTGGCAACAGGCCTACAGATCGAACCCGTTGATTGCTGCAGAAAATTCTGGTGGCCAAGGGCGGAATTCAAACCTCGGCCGATTTTGCGGGCCGCTTGCGCGCCCCGCGAAATCTGGTGGCCAAGGGCGGAATTCAAACCTCGGCCGATTTTGCGGGCCGCTTGCGCGCCCCGCGAAATCTGGTGGCCAAGGGCGGAATTGAACCACCGACACAAGGATTTTCAGTCCTCTGCTCTACCAACTGAGCTACTTGGCCAAGTCGCGGATTATACCAATATTTGGTCGCCGAACCGCCGGCTCCGGTTGACCTGCCGCCCGGCGAACCGCGGGCCGCCGCAGGCATCGGGCATGACTCAGCCGGCGAAGAACGCGCGCAGCTCTCGCAGCGTTCCGACGGAGGCTTCCTCGGCGAGGTAGTGCCCGGAAGGCAGCGCGCGACCGCGCACGTCGGTGGCGACGGCGCGCCAGTCGTCGAGCGGCGCGAACAGGCGATGCACGACGCCCTTCTCTCCCCACAGCACCAGCAGCGGACAGCCGACCTTGCGGCCTGCGGCGATGTCGGCGGTGTCGTGCTCGAGATCGATCGACGCCGCAGCGCGGTAGTCCTCGCAGGATGCGTGGATCGTCGCGGGGTCGGAAAAGCAGCGCGCGTACTCGGAAAAGGCGCGGGCGTCGAAGATCTCCGCGGTCGAGCCCCAGCCGCCGAGCTTGCGGTTCAGGTAATACAGCGGATCGCCGCCAATCATGCGCTCGGGCAGATCGAAGGGCTGGATCAGGAAGAACCAGTGGTAGTAGGCCGTGGCGAACGCGGAATCGGTCTGGCCGTACATGGTCCGTGTCGGCGAGATGTCGAGCACCGCGACGCGCTCGACGGCGCCGGGATGATCGACGCAAAGACGGTGCGCGACGCGGCCGCCGCGGTCGTGTCCGGCCAGCCGGAATCGATCGAAGCCAAGCGTGCCCATGGTCTCGACCATGTCGGCCGCCATCGCCCGCTTCGAGTACGCGGCGTGGCTCGCGTCGCTGGCGGGCTTGCCGGAATCGCCGTAGCCGCGCAGATCGGCGCAGACGACCGTGTATTCCCTGGCCAGCGCCGGGGCGACGCGGTGCCACATGGCGTGCGTCTGCGGATAGCCGTGCAGCAGCAGCAGCGGCGGTCCGTGGCCGCCGATGATGCAGTGGATCCGGGTCCCGCTGGTCTCGACGTCGCGCGACACGAAACCCGGAAACAGCTCGGGAATCGGACTGGCCATGGCGCGAATGGAACCGGTCCGGGTTCAGCGCAGCATGGCTTCGGCACGCGCCGAATCGATGCCGACGGATCCGGCGGCGGCGAGCAGGTCCGCCCAGGTCTTGTCGTCGATGGGCACGCCATCCGCCAGCCGCTCGGCGCGCATTCGTCGTTCGACGTCGCCGGGACCGAGCACGGGCCGATCGGCCACCGACGGCGGCGACGCCTTGACGTGATCGACCAGGCGCCGGGCCTCGGCCAGGACGCTGCGCTCGCTGTCGTAGAACGCCGGGTCGATATAGATCGACAGCATGTTGTTGCGCAGAACGGGGTCGTCCGGATCGGAACTCCGGCCGGTGGTGATCGCGCCGGCCAGAAGATCGGTGACGATCGACAGGCCCGAGCCCTTGTGCGCGCCGATGGTCAGCAGCGCGCCGCCGTCGTAGAAGTCCCCGGGGTCGGTGGTGGGCTTGCCGTCGCGGTCGACGATCCAGCCCTCCGGCACCTGCTCGCCCTTGTTGTGCGCGACCATCAGCTTGCCTTCGGCGACGGTCGAGGTCGTGATGTCGAGTATGGTCGGCGCCGCGTCGGCCAGCGGCACGCCGACGGCCAGCGGGTTGGTCGACAGGCGCCGGTCGCTGCCGCCGAACGGCGCTACGCGCTGCGCACCCGACGTGTTGAGGAAATGCAGCGACACCTTGCCGTCGGCCGCGGCCATCTCGGCCCAGTCACCGAGGCGGCCCAGATGCCCGCAGTTGCGCAGGCCGATCATCGCGATGCCGGTGTGCGCGGATTTCTCGATTCCCATCCTGGTGGCGAACTCGCCGATCACCTGGCCGAAGCCGCGATTGCCGTCGATGATCGCCAGCGCGTCGCTGTCGAACACGACCGTCGGCTGCGCATTGGGAACCAGCCAGCCCATGCGCGCCCATTCGAGGTACTTGCCCACCCGGATCACGCCATGCGAGTCGTGACCGACCAGGTTGGAATCGACCAGCCTGCGGGCGATGGTGCGCGCCTCGTCCGGATGCGAACCGCCGCCGGCCATGATGGCGGCGACGAGGTCCATGAGTCCTGCGGCGGGCAGCGTGCGGGTCGCCATGCTCAATGAATCTCCGGCTCGGCGGTCGGCGCCGTGCCTTCGAGGAAGTCGAAATCGCAGCCCTGGTCGGCCTGCGTGATGTGCTGCTGGTAGAGCGCGCCGAAGCCGCGTTCGAAGCGCGGTTGCGGTGCCTTCCACGCGGCGCGACGCGCCTCGAGTTCGGCCTCGGGCACCTTCAGTTCGATCCTGCGCGCCGCGACGTCGAGTTCGATCAGGTCGCCGTCGCGCACCAGCGCCAGCGGCCCGCCGACGAAGGATTCGGGCGCAACGTGCAGCACGCAGGCGCCGTAGCTGGTCCCGCTCATCCGCGCGTCGGAGATGCGCACCATGTCGCGCACGCCCTCGGCGAGCAGCTTCTTGGGAATCGGCAGCTGACCCCACTCCGGCATGCCGGGCGCGCCCTGCGGACCCGCGTTCTGCAGGACGATCACCGAGTCGCGGGTCACCGGCAGCGCCGGATCGTCGATGCGCGCCGCCATGTCGTTGTAGTCGCTGAACACCACGGCCGGACCGGTGTGCTTGAGCAGGTGCGGCTCGGCCGCCGCGGGCTTGATGACCGCGCCGTCGGGCGCCAGGTTGCCGCGCAGCACGGCAAGGCTGTCCTTGTCCACCAGCGCGCGGTCGCGCGACAGGATCACTTCGGGATTGAAGACCTCGGCGCCGGCGATGTTCTCGCCCAGCGTGCGGCCGTTGACGCTCGGCGCCGACAGCACCAGCAGATCGGCGATGCCGGCGAGCAGCGCACGCAGGCCCCCGGCGTAGAAGAAATCCTCCATCAGGAACTTGCCGGCCGGGCGGATGTTGGCGACCAGCGGCGTGCGCCGCGCGAGTTCGTCGAAGCGGTCGATCGAAAGCGCGACCCCGGCGCGGCGGGCCAGCGCGACCATGTGGACGACCGAGTTGGTCGAGCCGCCGAGCGCGAGAATCGTGGTGATCGCGTTGTCGATGGCATCGGCGGTGACGATGTCGCGCGGCTTGACGTCCTCCCAGACCATCTCGACGATGCACCGGCCGGTTTCGGCGGCCATGCGGGCATGGCGCGAGTCCGCGGCCGGAATCGACGCCGCGCCGGGCAGCGTCATCCCCAGCGCCTCGGCGGCGGAGGTCATCGTCGAGGCGGTGCCCATGGTCATGCAATGGCCGGGCGAGCGGGCGATGCTTTCCTCGAGACCCAGCCACTGCTGATCGGAGATGTTCCCGGCGCGTTTCTCGGCCCAGAATTTCCACACGTCGGAGCCGCTGCCCAGTTTCTGGTCACGGTAATGGCCCGACAGCATCGGGCCCGCCGGCATGAAGATCGCCGGGACGTTCATCGACAGCGCGCCCATCAGCAGCGCCGGCGTGGTCTTGTCGCAGCCGCCCATCAGCACGCAGCCGTCGACCGGATAGGAGCGCAGCAGTTCCTCGGTCTCCATCGCCAGCAGGTTGCGGTAGAGCATGGTCGTCGGCTTCTGGAAGGTCTCGGCGAGCGCCAGCGCCGGCATTTCCAGCGGAAAGCCGCCGGCCTGCAGCACGCCGCGCTTGACCTCGTCCGCACGCTGCCGGAAGTGCGTGTGGCAGGCGTTGATGTCGCTCCAGGTGTTGATGATGGCGATGACCGGCTTGCCGGCGTAGTCGGCGCGCGAATAGCCCATCTGCGCCGCGCGCGAATGGTGGCCGAAGCCGCGCATGTCGGATTCGCCGAACCAGCGATGCGAGCGCAGTTGATCGGGGGTGCGGCGTTGGCTCATTTCAAACTCCGGTGATGGACGGACAGCGCAACGCCCGGGGCCGCCCGCGCATGAGAAGACGTGCTCGAAAGACCGGGTTTTCGCTGCTGTGCGCTGCTGCGACGTTCGGGCGGCTGATGGCACGATTATACGAAGCCCGGCACCTGTTCACCAAACGGTTAATAAGCTTCGCATCCGATGCGGTTGCCTCGCCGGCAGCGTGCCGCCGACGGTTGCGTCCGTCGTCCGGCGCGCTATAGTGAGGTCATGCGCGCGGCTGCGCATTTGGTTGCATGGTCGCCATCAGGCGACCGTTTCGATACGGGAGCACGCCATGGCCACGCCTGCCTTCCCCGCACTTCCAAGGTTGCGCGTTCGCGCCGCCGCATTCGCGGTGCTCGTCGCCGCATGTCTGTCCGGCTTCACGGTCCCGGCGCAAAGCGGCGGCGCCGCGGCACCCGCCGGGAACGCAGCCGAGAACGCCGCCGGCACGATCGATTCCGACGCGTTGTTCGGCGCCATCGTCAAGGTGCTCGTCCGCGCGGTTCCCGACGCGCGCAGTTCGGCTACGCTGGGAAGCGAGCGCGAGGGAACCGGCGTGGTGATCGGCGACGGCGGCCTGATTCTGACCATCGGCTACCTGGTGGTCGAGGCGGACGACGTCAACGTGATCGACAGCGAGGGCCGCACCCGTTCCGCGCGCGTCGTCGGCTACGACCACGCCACCGGTTTCGGCCTGATCCGCACCATCACCGCGTTCGACGCCCGGCCGGTGGTGCTGGGCGACTCGGCCGGCGTGGAGGCGCGCGAGCCGGTGATGATCGCCTCCGCGGCAGCCGATGGCGTGACCTTCGCCTGGGTGGTCAGCAAGCGCGCCTTTTCGGGCAACTGGGAGTACGCGCTCGACCAGGCGCTGTACACCAGTCCTCCGGCGGCCAACTGGAGCGGCGCGGGGCTCTTCGACAAGAACGGCAAATTGCTTGGCGTGGGGTCGCTGATCGTGCGCGAGGCGACCGACGAGGAGCCGAAGCTGCCCGGCAACATGTTCGTCCCGATCGACCTGCTGAAGCCCATACTCGCGGATCTGGTCAAAAGCGGACGCCGGGCAGGGCCGGCGCGGCCATGGCTGGGCGTTGCCGCCGACGAGGCCGGCGGCCGCCTGGTCGTGTCGCGGGTGTCGGCGGGCGGGCCCGCCGATCGCGCGGGCATCGAGGTCGGCGACATCATTCTCGCGGTGGCCGGCGAGCGCGTGCGCACGCAGCCGGAGTTCTACCGCAAGGTCTGGGGCAGCGGTTCCGCCGGAACGCCGGTCACGCTGCGGGTGCTGCAGGGCGCCGACATCAACGAAATCCGCGTCGACTCCATCGACCGCGTCGACTTCTTCCGCCCGCGTCCAACGTACTGACGCTTGCCAGAGGCCTTATTCGGCGCAATTTTCATGGATAGTGGGCGCCCACATCGATTTGGCCCGGAACCTGCGGCCAGACGCGTCGTTGCGCCATGCCGCGAGACGCTTCGGCGCTTGCCGGGATTCTCCAGCCCCGGCTCAAAAAAAATTTTCATATAGGCTTCATATAGGATCCTTTTGTAGTACAGTCCGGGCCATGAAACACCGACTCCAGGTGGCGCTGAACGGCACGCCCGAGCAATTCCAGCAGCTGCGCGAGCTGCAACAGGCGTTCGCGCAGGTCTGCAACGCCATCGCCCCGGTGGTCCAGAGCTCACGCTGCTGGAACCGCGTTGCGCTGCACCATCTGGTCTACCGCAACATGCGCGAGCGTTTTCCGGCGCTGGGCTCGCAGATGATCTGCAATGCCGTGTATTCGGTCGCGCGCACGGCGCGCCTGGTCCTGCAGCACCCGAAGAGCCCCTGGAACATCAACCGGCATCCCGGAGTGGCGCTGCCGCTGCTGCATTTCACCCCGACCGCGCCGGTCTACTTCGATCGCCACACGCTGAGCCTCAAGGACAACGTGCTGTCGATGTTCACGCTCGACGGACGCATACGCTTTGCGCTGAGTCTGGCGCCCTCCAGCGAGATCCGCTTTCACCAGGAAAAACTCCTGGAGGTGGTGCTGGTTGCGACCGCCAAGGGGTTCGACCTGATCTTCCAGTTCGCCGATCAGGATGCCGCCGCCGAAGTCCAGCAGCTGTCGGCCGGCGGCGCCCTGCCCGAGTACGTGATGGTCATTCCACCGGAAACGAGTCACCTCAATTCCAGCACTGAATCGGCAAGCAGGAGCCACACGCCATGAAACTACCTCTTCCCGCCAGCGAACTGAACGACGCGATGAAGTCGCTGCGCCAGTTCATCGGGCGCGCCGTCCTCTTCAGCGTGTTCACGAACCTGCTGGTGCTGGCGCCAACCCTCTACATGCTCGAGGTCTATGGACGGGTGGTCAACAGCCGCAATGCCGACACGCTGCTGATGCTGACGATCCTGGTCATCGCGCTTTTCGTGCTGATGGAATTCCTGGACTGGGTACGCGGCTACCTGTTGCATGCGGCAAGCGTTCGGCTCGATCGCCAGCTCGGCGAGCGGGTGTTCAACGCCACCGTCGAGGCGCGGCTGCGCAACCTGCCGGTCGGCATCGGGCCGCTCAACGACCTGCGCAGCATCCGCAATTTTCTCGCGTCGGCTTCGAGCACCGCGGTGATGGACGCGCCGATCGCCCTGCTCTTCATCGTCATCATCTTCGCGATGAACGTCCCGCTGGGCGCGCTGGTCCTGACCGCCGGCATCATCATGGGAGCGATCGGCTATTACACCGAGCGCAAGACCAAGCCGCCGTTCACCGAGGCCAAGAAGCTCGCCTCCGAGGCGCAGCGCAATGCGACGATGACGCTCAAGAACGCCCAGGTGATCGAGGCGATGGGCATGATGGACGACATCCGCGGCCGTTGGCGTTCCGGGCAGGGGAAATTCCTCAAGCAGCAGGCCATCGCGTCGGATCGGTCGGGGGACGGCGCGGCCATGTCGAAGTTCATCCAGATCGCCCAGAGCTCGATGGTGCTTGGATTCGCCTGCTGGCTGATCCTGATCGGTGAACTGAATCCTAACGGCAACGTGATGATCGTCGCCTGGATCCTGTCCAGCCGCGCCCTTGGTCCGCTGCAGCAGCTGATCGCCCAGTGGAAGTCGATCGTCGACGTCCGCGACGCCTACGCCCGCCTCGACGGCTTGCTGTCGGCGATCCCCGCGCGTGCGCAAGGCATGCCGCTGCCGCCGCCGAAGGGCGCGGTGACGGTGGAGGCGGTCACGGTCGCGGCGCCGGGAACGCAGGCGGTGATCCTGCGCAATGTCAGCTTTGCCGTCGCCCCGGGCCAGGCGCTGGCCGTGGTCGGGCCCTCGGCGTCGGGCAAGTCCACGCTCGCGCGGGTGCTGGTCGGCCTCTGGCCTGCCGCGGTCGGCAAGGTTCGCCTGGATGGCGTCGACCTGTTCGCCTGGAACAAGCAGGAGCTCGGGCCGCACATCGGCTACCTGCCGCAAACCAACGAGCTGTTCGACGGCACGCTGGCCGAGAACATCGCCCGCTTCGGCGACATCGACCGCGCCAAGGTCGAGGCGGCCGCCCGCGCCGTTGGCCTCGAGGAAGTCATCGCCACGCTGCCGGAGGGCTACGACACGCCGATCGGCACGGGCGGGGGCATCCTGTCGGGCGGGATGCGCCAGCGTGTCGCGCTGGCACGGGCGATCTACGGCGATCCCCAGCTCATCGTGCTCGACGAGCCCAACTCCAGCCTCGACGAGGCCGGCGAGCGCGCGCTGGTGGAGACGCTGATGGCGCAGAAGGCGCGCGGCGCGACGCTGGTGGTCATCACGCACCGGGTCAGCGTCCTGCCGGCCGTCGACCGGATGCTCGTCCTGTTCGATGGCCAGGTGCAGCTGTTCGGCCCCCGCGACGAAGTTCTCAAGGCCCTCGCCGAGCGGGCCAAACCGCAGCCTGCGGCCGTGCCCGCACTCGCCACCTCCTGAAAGCGACCGGCGCCATGATGACCCCTGCTTTTTTCAAGCGCAGCCAGTTGACCCGGATCCTCTGGTCGTTCCGGCGCGAGTTCGCCATCGTCGGCCTGTTGAGCATGGTCGCGAACGTGCTGATGCTGTCGCCGGCGCTGTACATGCTGCAGATCTACGACCGGGTGATGCGCAGCCAGAGCGAAGTCACGCTGCTGATGATTTCGCTGATCATCTTCATGTTCATCGCGGTCATGTCGCTGTCCGAGTGGATTCGCACCCGCCTGCTGGTCCGCGCGGGCGTGCGTCTCGACGAGGCGCTCGGCGACCGCATCTTCCGTGCCGGATTCCGCGCGGAGCTCGAGCAATCGGTGCACAACCACGGGCAGGCGCTGGCCGATCTGACCAATATCCGCCAGTACCTGACGGGAACCGGGATCGTGGCGTTTTTCGACGCCCCGTGGACACCCATCTACGTCGCGGTGATGTTCCTGCTGCACCCCTGGCTCGGCTGGATTTCCCTGTTCTTCGTCCTCAACCTGGTGGTGCTGGCCTTCATCGGCCAGTGGCGGACGGAAAAGCTCTCCCGCGAGGCGTCGAAGGCCGAGGTCGAGGTCAACACCTACCTGCACAGCAAGGTCCGCAATTCGGAAGTCATCGAGTCGATGGGCATGCTGGGCGACCTGCGCCGGCACTGGGCCGACCGCCAGCGGGATTTCCTGCGCGTCCAGTCGCGCTCGCAGGGCATCGCCCGCAGCATGTCCGCGCTGGTCCGGTTCTTCCGCTATTCGCAGCAGTCGCTGATCCTCGGCGCGGCCGCGCTGCTGGCGATCAAGGGCGAAATCTCGGTCGGCGCGATGATCGCCGCCAACATCCTGATGTCGCGCGCTTCGCAGCCCATGGAGATCATCGTCACGACCTGGAGCCAGTTCCTGTCCGCCCGGAGCGCCTTCGGCCGGGTCGAGAAACTGCTCGATGCCCACCCGGACCAGGCGTACGGAAACCGGGTCGAGGCGCTGGTCGGCGAAGTCAGCCTGCAGAACGTGACCGCCACCGCCCCCAATCGCGCCGAGCCGATCATCAAGCCGCTCGACCTGGTGTTTCCCGCGGGACAGGTGACGGCGATCATCGGCCCTTCGGGCTCCGGCAAGTCGACGCTGGCGCGCACGCTGATCGGAATCTGGCCGTACGTGCAGGGCCAGGTGCTGTTCGACGGAAAGCCGCTGACGAGCTGGGACCGCACGGTGCTCGGCAAGTCGATCGGCTACCTGCCGCAGGACATCGAGCTGTTCGACGGCACCATCGCCGACAACATCGCGCGTCTTGGCCGGGTGGACTCGATGAAGGTGATCGACGCCGCCATGCGCGCCGGCCTGCACGAGATGATCCTGCGCATGCCCGCCGGCTACGACTCTCCGATCGGCGACAGCGGCAGCGTCCTTTCGGGTGGCCAGCGGCAGCGCATCGGCCTGGCGCGCGCGCTGTACGGCGACCCGCGGCTGGTCGTGCTCGACGAGCCCAACGCCAACCTCGACGAAGCCGGCGACGCGGCGCTGATCAAGGCCATCGAGGAACTGAAGGCGCGCGGCCGAACGGTGATCCTCATCACCCACCGCCCGAACGCCCTGGCGGTCGTCGACCGGATCCTGATCCTCAACAACGGCGTGGTCCAGGCCGACGGATCGCGCGATTCGATCCTCGCAATGCTGCGCGCGCCTGCGCGCACGCCGCCGGGCAACCCGTCCGTCGCCCACCAATCCGCCTGACCTGCAACGGAAAGACTCCCCATGAGCAAATCGACCGACAACCCGCAGCTGCCCGTCATCGACGTCGAGCCTCGTCCCGACGACGGGCTGTCCGCGGATACCCGCCGCTACACCCGCCTGGGCCTGTGGGCCATCGGCCTGGGCTTTGGCGGGTTCCTGGTGTGGGCCGCCTACGCGCCGCTCGACGAGGGCGTGCCGACCTCCGGCACGGTCGCCGTGGACACCAAGCGCAAGCCCGTCCAGCACCTGCAGGGCGGCATCGTCCGGGAAGTGATGGTGGGCGAAGGCCAGACGGTCGAGTCCGGACAGGTGGTGATTCGCCTCGACGACGCGGTGACGCGCGCCAACTACGAGGCGTCGCGCCAGCGCTATCTCGGCCTGCGCGCCATGGAAGGCCGCCTGCTGGCCGAACAGGTCGGCGCCGCGACGATCAACTTCCACCCCGACCTGCTGGAAGCAAGCGCCAAGGATCCGCTGATCCGCCAGCATGTCACCTCGCAGACGCAGCTGCTGCAGTCGCGGCGGGCGTCGCTGGCCGGCAACCTCGCCGTCATCGACCAGTCGATCCAGGGCCAGGAGGCGCTGCTGGTGGGCTTTCGCGGCGTGCTGGAGAACCGCGCCAACCAGCGCGCGCTGCTCGAACGCGAACTCAAGGGAGCGCGCGACCTGGTCGCCGAGGGCTATGCGCCGTTCAACCGGCAGATGGAACTCGAGCGCGCCGTGGCGGACGTCTCGGCATCGATCGCCGACGTTCAGGCCAACATCGCGCGGGCGCAAAGCGCCATTCTCGAATTGCGCCAGCGCGCCGAGGTGCTGCGCGCGGAATACCGCCGCGAAGCGGACACCCAGCTCGCCGAGGTGCGCCGCGAGGTTCAGAGCGAAGTGGAGAAGTTCCGGGCGCTGTCCGAGGAGCTGGCGCGCACCGAGATCCGCGCGCCGGCGACCGGCCAGGTGGTCGGCCTCGCCGTCCAGACCGTGGGCAGCGTGATCCAGGCCGGCCAGAAGGTGATGGACATCGTGCCGAAGAACGAAACCCTGGTGCTCGAGGCACACGTGCCGCCGAACCTGATCGACCAGCTCCATCCCGGCGCGCCGGTCGACGTCCGCTTCGCCACCTTCGCCCATTCGCCGCAACTGGTCGTCGACGGCGTCGTCGATTCGATCTCGGCCGACATCCTGACCGATTCCACGGGCAAGTTCTCCTACTACCTGGCGCGGGTGTCGATCACCCCGGCGGGCATCAAGACGCTGGGCACGCGCCAGCTGCAGCCGGGCATGCCGGTGGAGATCGTCATCAAGACCGGCGAGCGCTCGCTGCTCACCTATCTGCTGCATCCGCTGCTCAAGCGTGTTTCGGCCTCGATGAAGGAGCAATGACATGCGACACAGGCTTCCCCGCAGTTTCTTCCGCCGCGCGCTGATCGGCGCCATGGCCGGCGCAGCGCTGCATGCGGCGCCGGCGTCGGCCATCGACCTGCTGCGCAGCTACGAGCTCGCGCTGGTGAACGACGGCCAGCTCAAGGTCGCCAAGGCGCGCGCCGACGCCGGCCGCGAGGCCTATCCGCAGGCCATCGCCCAGTTGCTGCCGAACATCTCGATCGGCGCCGCCTACGGCCAGACCAACCAGGATCGCAGCCTCGGCGGGGTCGCCGAGCCGCACCGGAACTATCCGAGCCAGTCCAACAACCTGACGCTGCGCCAGACGATCTTTCGCCAGGACCAGTTCGCGCAGGTCGACCAGGCGAAGTCGGCGGTGGCCGGCGTCGATGCCCAGCTCGACCGGGACTTCCAGGCACTGGGCGTGCGCCTCGTGACGGCGTATTTCGATGCGCTGTTCGCGCGCGACGCGCTGATCCTCATCGACGCGCAGAAGACCTCCTACGAGGCGCAGCTCAAGGCGGCCAGGCTGGCGCTCGCCTCGGGAACGGGAACGCGCACCGACATCGACGACATCCAGACCAAGTACGACCTGCTGCTGGCCGAGGAGATCCGCACCAGGCAGGCGATCGTCGCCTCGACCTTGCAGGTGCAGATCTACGTCGGCGAGCCGATCGACACGCTGACCACGCTCGACCCGTCCCGCTTCCAGGCCGACGCGCATGATCCGGTGGCCCTGCAGAAATGGGTCGACCGCGCGGTCGAGTACAACCCGGAGCTGCGCGTGCTCAAGGCGCGCTGGGAGGCGGCGGTGGCCACGATCAGGATGGCCAACGCCGGGCATATGCCGACGCTCGACCTGGTCGCCCAGTACAACTACAGCAAGGGCGACAGCAACAACGTCTTTCCGAGCACCGAGAACACGACCAATTACGTCGGCGTGCAGCTGAGCGTGCCAATCTTCTCGGGCGGCTCGGTCATGTCGTCGGTGCGGCAGGCGACGGCCGCCGCCGACGAGGCCCGGGAGGCGCTCGACTATGCGCGCGACGACCTCCGCCTCAAGGTCCGCAAGGAGTTCGATGCGGTCAAGGCCGGCATCTCGCGCGTTCGCGCGCTGGAGCGCGCGCTGGTCTCGGCCGACCAGAACGTGATCTCCAACCAGAAGGGCGTGCAGGCGGGAACCCGGACGACGCTGGACGTGCTCAACGTCGAGCAGCTGCGCTTCAACACCCAGGTCGACCTGGCGCGCGCGCGCTACCAGATCCTCATCGCCTGGACCACGCTGCTGTCCTACGTCGGCGACCTGAACACCGAGCAGGTCGCGAAGATCAACCGCGTGCTCAAGGGCGGCGCCGTCTAGCCGGCGGTTCAGCCGGCACGCGCGGCGCCGGGCCCATCGGCGCCGAACCCCTGCCCGAACCCGGGTTCGCTGGCGAACCCGGCGTCCGACGGGAGGCGTCCCGCGTCAGTGCTCGACCGGAGGCGTGTCCGCCTTGGCGGGTTCGGCGGCGGCCTTCGCCGCCTTCTCGCGGCCGCGCTTTTCCAGTTCGCGCGCCGCATTGGCGATCGACTGCAGCACCACGCCCGCCTGCGCTCCCGGGATCATCAACGACCCGGACAGGCTGAGCTTGCCCTCGCGATCGATGGTGCCGCAATCGATGCGCAGGACGCCGTGATGGAATGCCACCGCCATGATGCCGTCGACCAGAATCTGATTCATGTTGAAGCCTTTCGTCGTGTGCCGGGTGAGGCGTTGCCGCGCATCCGCCGGCGTTCAAGAAAAAGGGGCGGCCTTGCGGGCCGCCCCAGAATTGGCAGGAGGCCGGCCCGAAGGCCGGCTTCCCTGTCCTGCTAGGCGAAGAAGTTGGACAGATCCAGCGTATTCGGACCCACGCCGTTGAGCTGGCCGATGAGTTCGACGCCGGTAACATCTCCAACGACCACGTCGGCGCTGGCGTTCACCGCAAACGTGTACAGGTAGGCATTGCCGTCGGACGCATACGCCGCCAGGTTGAAGATACCTCCCGCCGTGGCCCCGAGCGCGCCGGCGATCAGCGACGCGACCGCCCCGCCGGCGTGCAACGTCCAGCGCGCCGGCCTGGCCGATCAGCGAACCGACCACCGTGTTGATCTCGATGACCCCGATCGGGCCCACCGTCGTCGGCGAATTGGCCGCCGTGATCTCCTGGAACGTCCCGTTCGCCAAACCTGCGAATTCCAGGCGAAGCTGATCGTCGGCAACGTTGAAACCGGTGACGATCAGGCGGTTGACTGCGGCCTCGCCGGTCTCGTTGTCGATGGTGATCTTGTCGTTGCCGCCGGCCCCGATGTTCAGGTTGAACGACGTGGTTTCGCCGGCCGCCAGCTGCAGGTTGAACTGGTCGTCACCCGCGCTGCTCAGGACATAGTTCTCGACCTGATTGGCGCCGACAACGGAGAACGACATCGCGTTGATGTCCGCGGTATCCGAGATGGTGATCGTCTCGTTACCCGCAGCGGTCACGTCGGCGACAGGCGCGGCGAACTGGTCGTACAGCGTGTTGTTGAGCGTGAACGATCCGTTGGTCGCGAACGTCACGTTGTCCCCGAACCCCGTAGAGTAGTTCGTCGTCAGCCCCGACAGATCGGCGCCGTTGGCGATGTTGTAGTCCAGGGCGCCGGCGAAAACCTGTTCGATGTCGCCAGAAACGATTCCCGCCAGGTTCACGACATCCGGTGCAAGGCCGATCTGATAGTTGAGGTCCAGCCCGGTGACGTTGGTCAAATTGACCGTATCCAGCCCGTCACCCATGTTGATCGTCACCCCGGTGCCGTTGCTCACCGTCACCGTGTCGTCGCCCGCACCGGCATTGACGGTCAGGTTCGTCTGGGTCCCACCGACGGAGAACGTCACGAGGTCGACCGTGTCGTTTCCACCATTGGTGTTGATCACCAGGCCGCTGTTCGACCCGAACGAATGCACGACCTGCACGGCAGCGGCATCCGTGGCGTTCAACGTGGTGTTGTTGACGCCGTTGAGGAAGTCGATGTCGCCGAACGCGGTGCTCGGATCGTTCACCACCTGGTTGCTGCCGCCGATGGAGTAGGACTGACCACCAGCCGAGGCAAACAGGTTGTAGGTCTCGATCGTGTTGTGCGTCATGCCGTTGAACGTGTCATCGAGCGTGATCGAGTTGGTATCGAGCGGGAACACGATGTCGTTGCCGATGATCGTGGTGAACTGGTTGTGCTGAGAGTTGAGCATGCCGGTGATATCGGCACCATTGTTCAGCACCAGCACTTCCACCGAGATGAACGTCGGATCCGGGCCCGTAGTGAAGTCCGCGGTGACGTTCTGCACGAACGTGTCCGTTCCGCCACCGCCGTTATACGACCCGTTGGGGGACGAAGACGGGCTCACGATCGTGGTGTCGCCCGTACCGCCGCCGACGATGTTGGTGGTGTCACTGAACAGAACGATCGTCTGCGTCGAATCGTCGCCCATGCCGATGTTGTCCAGGTCGGAGTCGGCATCGATCGACCCCGGCCCGAACAGCGTCATGTTCTCGAATCCAGGTCCGTTTTCGATCGGGTCTGCGGTGTTGCTCAGCCCGTTGTACTGGTCGACCGTGATCCAGAGGTCCGTCGTTCCCTGATACTCGACCTGCGCGAAGCCGCTCACGCTGGCGGCGAGAATATCCACGATGCCGCCGGGGCCGACTTGAATTTCGTCGTCGGCCTGGCCGCCGCCATCCAGCACGGCGCTGCTGCCCAGGAACGTTCCGCCGGGAAGCCACACATCGTCGTTGTCGTCACCGGCATACGCCATGCCCTCGAAATACGTGGGCAGGAAGATATTGTCGTTTCCGGCCGTCGTCCAGGCATTGTCGTTGTAGTTGGTCAGCGTGATGCTGTCGTTGCCGCTGCCGCTGTGGACGTCCTGCACCAGCCACCAGTAGCCGTTGGTGCCCGTGGTGAAATTGCTGCCGCCGTTGCCGATGAAGACATCCAGATCGACCCACTGGTCGGGGCCGATCACCGGCGCGGTGGTGCCGCCCGCCAGATTCATCTTGGTGAGGCCGCCGTCCGTCATCGGGCCGAAATCGGTCGGCACGGTGATGGTCGTCCTGACGTTCAGGATGTTTTCGCCCCACCCGGTCGCGATCCAGGCGCCCGGCAGCTGCGAGGCCAGCGTATTGATGATGTTGTTGCCGAACGGGTCGATGGCGTGGTTCTCGAAGCTGTCCGCGGCAACCGTGGTGTCGAAGCCGATCACCGCTGCGGTGAACGTCGTGGCGTTGTTCAGGATGCCGAAGTCGCTCGCCTGCAGGCTTGGCGGCGAGGTGAACCCGATGACCATGTCGACCACACCGTCGACATCGCCGTTGCCGTCGACGTCGACCAGCACCTGGTGATTGATCGTGTCATACCCGATCTCGACGCCGCCCGTGCCGGACAGCGCGGTCAGCAACGGCGCCAGCCCGGCGAAGTTGCCGATGAAGATCATGTCGTTGTAATCGAACACCGACGGATTGACCGCCATCACCGCCTGGAGCAGGTCGATGAAGTCCTCGCCGGACACGAAGCCGTCGAGGGTATCCGTGAAGGCGCCCTGCGACTGGTTGGTGTTGTCGTAGAAGAACGTGTCCTTGTTACCATCGGCGCCGTCGCCGAGCAGGTTGCCGGCCATCCAGTCGGAGCCGAGGCCACCGAACAGGAAATCTGCCCCTTGGCCGCCGATCAGCGTGTCGCTGCCGCCGTTACCTTCGAGATAGTCGTCGCCGGTGTTGCCGTCCAGCGTGTCGGCGCCGTTGCCGCCGTACAGATAATCGGGCCAGAAGCCGCCGGTCAGCGTGTCGTCGCCGTCGTCACCATAGAACGTGTTGGAGCCAAAGAGTCCGCCAGTGATGACGTCGTCGCCATCGCCGCCCTCGGCATAGCCACCGTCACCGTTGAGACCCATGTCGATGTTGTCGTTGCCGGAACCGCCGTACACGGTGTCATAGCCGGTACCCAGCACGACCGTGGAGCCGCCGTTGCTGAGAACCCCCACGTCGATGGTCACGTCGCCCGTCGTGCTGCCGCCGTTGACGGTGGAGATGTTCGACGTGGTCAGGGGGGTGATGATGATGTCGGCGTCACCCTCGAGGCCGAGCGTGTGCAGCGCGTTCAGCGGATTCAGGATGACCGTCATCTCGCCGTAGCCGCCGTCGTCATACAGACCCAGGTTGAGCACGCCAACCGGGTCGTTCCAGCCACCGCCGTTGGCGTCAAAATCCTGCAGCGTGATCGTGTTGCTGCCGGAGATGTTGACGATGTCCATGTTGACGGTGGCCACACCGTAACCGGAATTCTGCACGTCGAACCGGATGGTCTTGCCGTTCAGATTGGCCGCGTAATTGTTGAAGTGAATCAGCTCGCTGCCGTCGTTTTCCAGATTGCGGAACTCGACCGGGTCGGCGGTTCCTGTCTGGACGTTGATCAGCGCCAGCGCGGTATCGAACTGGTTGAGTTCGAGGACACCCAGCGTTCCGGCGTAGAAAGCCGCCTCCTCGACCCCCGAGATGGCGTTGTTGTTGACGCTCAGGTTGGACGCGTTTGCGTAGATCGTGTCATAGCCGCCCAGGCCGTTGAACGAGTCGCCGGCGTTGAAGCCGTTCTCGACGTCGAGCCCGTCGCCGTTGTTGGTGCCGGTCACCGCGAAGTTGACTCCGCCCGCAGCGGCGTTGTCCAGTTCGGCGTACAGCGAGCCCGTGGAACCCGAGGCATTGATCACCGAGTTGCCCGGCCCGACCGAGACGTCCCACAGATCGACGTCGCCGTCATTGTTGCCGAAGAACGAGAACGGGCCGTTGGCGTCCGTTTCCCCGATCCAGACATCGCCACCGTTGTCGGCGTTGAACGTGCCCGAACCACCGAAGTCCAGGTATTCCAATTCGAAGCTGCCGTCGTTGTCGGCGTTGACCGTGCCGGAACCCGGGAAGTTGATGTGGTGCCCGTCAAAGTCGTTCGCGCCAGCGACGTTGAGGACCTGCAGCGCGTTCGACGAGAGGGTATGGAACTGGGACGGAACGCCGTCCAAATGCACGTTGAAATTCTCGATGCCGTCGGCCATGAAGCTCGAGCCCGCCAGCATGCCGTCGAGATGGAGGTTCTGCTCGTCGCTGCCGCCGGCGATCACCGCGGGCTTATAGTTGAAGGTGACGTCGTTCGGCGCGGTCTGGTTGATGATCCCGGCGTCGACGATGTTGTTGAGGCTGTTGAGCGTCAGGTCCATGCTGCTGTTGGTGCTGTAGATATCCTGCATGCCAAACACGCCGGACATGTCCAGGATCGTGTCCCCGTCGGTCGTAAACCTTCCGTGCTCGACGTTGTTGATGAAGAAGCCGCTGAAAAACTGCGCCGAGGACGAGTAGCCCGTGGCCATGTTGAACGTGTCGCTGGCCGTCGGCAGGCCGCCGTCCAGGTTGTCGCCCGGGTTGAGCGTGGCGCCGTTGGCCGTGAACGTGTCGTCGTTGTCCGTGCCGACGAAAACATCGATGTTGGGCGTCAGGATGAACTGCTGGCCGGTCGCGTCATCAAAGATCGACACCACGTCGGAGGTTTGGCTGCCCGCCGGAATGCCGGTCAGCATGACCATGACGGTTTCCGAGGGTTCCGTCGTCGCGTCCTTGACCGTGACGACTGTGATCGTGCCCTTGCCGGTCGCGTCGAGCGTCACCGAGCCGGTGAGTCCGCCGACGATATCGCCGGCGGAGAGTCCGCTGCCCGACAGCGTGTAATCGTAGGTCTTGTTGGCGTCGGAAAGATTCTTCGCCGTCACGGTGAACGTGACCGTGCCGCCCTCGACGACGCCGGCAGAACTGGCCGTCATCACGAAGTCAGGCGCCAGGATCGGGTCGCCCGGATTGGCGATGCTGGTCCTGATGAAGGTCGCGGTCTGCGCCTCCGACGGAATCGTCGTCGGGTTGGACAGCACCGGCGCGAGCCAGGCCCGCGCGGCATTCGCGTCGCCGGTGCCGGCGTAGGTCGCATTGAAAACCGTGCCCTGGCCGAAATCCGGATCGGCGTAGGTGCGCCCGTCCTGGATCTGGGTGAAGGTGTTGGCGGCGATTTCCTTGTTGTTCAGCGCAACGGCGTCATTGCCCGTGGCGCCGTCGTAGATGTTCAGCGCGATCGTGCCCGCGGTGAACGTGCCGGCGATGAAGCCATTCACGTAGAACGCCTTGCCTGCCGCGTCGGGCAGGTGGCCGAACATCGCCAGGTACATCGCGTCGACGACGTTGCCGATGGTGGCGTTGTTGATCGGGCCATAGAGCGCCAGCGATTCGGCCGAGTTCGAAAACTCGTTGATGATGTCGTCGAGATTGCCGTTGGACACGGCAAGTCGATCCGCCCAGTACAGCAGGCCGCTCGAGTCCGCGGGCCGCCCGTAGTAGGCGATGTAGATGGACTGGACCGTGTTGAAATAGTCTTGGGCAGACGGCATTTGCTTCTCCTAGAAATTCAGAAATTAGAGTGGCTGGATTACAGATTACGGAATTCTTAAACGTTGAACCTCAAACCCGAAATTCATCATCCTTACTACGATGTATTCACGCCATCAGCCCTAACCGAAGTCAACCACAGGGTGCAGCCGTGCATCGGCGTCGTATGATCTAGGAATCAAGGATACCCAGCTTTTGATTCCATGTCACTGGCATCGGGATTTCGCAAAGATGGGTCCCTGTCGTGTGGCACTATTACAACACTCGGCATGGCCGCGGGAGCACCGGAATCGACTGCCAAGAACCCCCAGCTTTGCTTGGCCACCCGCGAGTCGGCAGCACATTGTTAAGTCATTCTTTGAGCACGTTTTCCCGCGGTTGCGGCGGGAACGCGGCCAAACACGGAAAGCCTCGTAAACATTGGAAAAGTGTCGGGCAGCGGCAACGACTCTCATTGTCGGGCTATGGCAACAAGTTTCATGAAACGTGGCTCAATCCCGGGATGCGGAATCGACGCCGGTTCAACGCGGTTTGGGAAGGCCCGCCCGGGTTGCCGGCCGGCCCGCGGCCAGCGCGGATCATACCGCCGGACCGGCCCTCGACGCCAACCGGGAGAAGCCAGGGTCCGACTGGCGCGCAGGACCCGGATCGTGTACCCGTTGCGGCACCGCGTCAATACCGGTTCTCAAGCTGCGCCGCCGAAGGTGTCCTTTTGACCGATAATCGGACCACTCCCGAAGACGGGCTCTCCCCTCTGCGCTCTCGCAGTTCCACCAACCCGGACGCCCCGATGGCCCCGCCAGCGACTCCCGCGACTGCCGAAGCGCCCCGCATTGTAACGGGGAAGTCGCCCATTGCGTGGTCGCGGCGAATGCCGGCAGCGCCGATCAGGCGGGCGCCGCCCGGCCGGCGCCAATGACCGACCTCGATTCACTGCTGGTGCGCCTGCGCGCCGTCGCCGCCGACCATGCGTCGCCGGACACGCCGTCCCGGGTACCCGTACGCCGCTGGCCGCCGATGATCGATGCCGGAGCCCGGCGGGCGGTGCTCGATGCCTGGGCGTCGGCGCGCCCCTGGAATATCGGCCATTTCCTGGTCCCCGGTCCCGATGACTTCATCGAACTCGCCTTCCTGTCCTGCGTCGGGCGACCGGCGGACCCGGGCGGACGCAGCCACTACCTGGGCCGCATTCAGCAGGGCCTGCCCCGCCTCGAGGTTCTGGCCCAGCTCGCCGGCTCGGCGGAAAGCGTCAGGTTCCGGGGCAGACCGGCGTGGCCGCTCTGGCTGCGGCCGGCGCTGTGGGCATTGCGCCTGCCCACGGCGCTGGCCCGCCGCGTTGCCCGTGCCGTGCTGCGGCGCCTCGAGGGCCGCCTCGGCCGGCGCGCGCGCGCCGGCGCCCTCGGCGCGGTCTGGCAGGTCGCCGGTTCGCTCGACGAGCTCGATCGCGTTCGCCAGGGGGAATGGGATGCGCTCGCGCAGGACGTGACCGCGGCGACGCAGCGGCTGGAGGTAGTGGAACGCGACGCGGTCGACCTGACGTCGCGGCAAACGGACCTGGCAGCAAGTTTCGATGCCGCGACCCGGTCGATGCGCGCGCGAATGGCGGCGCTGGAGTATCCGGCATCGTCCGCTGCCGGCCTGTCCGCCGCGGCATCGGCCGCGCAGTCGGCCGCACCCGCGGCCGCGCAGTCGGCCGCACCCGCGGCCGCGCAGTCGGCTGCACCCACCGCCGCGCCGGCGCCCGCCGACGCCGACCTGACCCGCTACTACCTGACGCTGGAATCGGTGTTTCGCGGCGACCCGTCGCGCATTCGCGCCCAGTTGCAGGAGGACTATCTCGGCATCCTGTCGCGCGCCCGGGAGGAGGCGGGCGACGGGCCGTGCATCGACCTCGGCTGCGGCCGGGGCGAGTGGCTGGACGTCCTGCGCGATCACGGCTTCGCTTCGCGCGGCGTCGAACTGAACCCGACGATGGCCGCGACGGCGAGCGCTTCCGGGCACGAGGTGACCGTGGAGGACGCGCTTGCGTTCCTGCGCGGCCTCCCCGGCGATTGCGCGCTGGCCATTTCCGCGTTCCATCTCGCCGAGCACCTCGACTTTCCCACGCTGTTCCGGCTGGTCGCCGAGTGTCGTCGCGTGCTGAAGCCGAACGGGCTGCTGATACTGGAGACGCCCAATCCGGAAAACATCTGGGTGGCCACGCACACCTTCCACCACGATCCGACGCACGGCAATCCGCTGACTCCCAGCAGCCTCGAATTCCTGGTCAACCATCACGGGCTCGAGACCGTCGCGGTCCTGCGCCTGCATCCCTATCCGGCGGAGGCCCGCCTGCCCGGCAACGATCCCGTCACCGAGCGGCTGAACGCCATGACCTGCGGCAGCCAGGATTTCGCGGTGGTGGCGAAGAAGTCGTCGCCCGACTGAGACCGTCCCCGGACCCAAGCGATGCGCATTCTGGTAACGGCGAGCCTTGCGCCATTCATTCACGGCGGCGGCGAGCGGCACGTCGACAACCTCTGCGCGGCGCTGCGCGCCTGCGATCACGAGGTCGCGCTGCTGCGCCTGCCGTTCAAGTTCTCGCCGGAGTCGGACATCGAGCGCCTGATGGCTTTCTGCGACGGCTACGACGTGACGGCGCCGAACGGACAGCGCGTCGACAGGCTGATCAGCCTCCAGTTCCCGGGTTTCGGCATGCGCCACCCCGATCATGTCGTCTGGTTGATGCACCAGCATCGCGCCGTCTACGAATTGTTCGATCCGCAGGCGGCGACGCCGGCGCTGCGCCAGCTGCGCGAGAAGATCGTCGACTACGATCGCCGGGCGCTGTCGGGCGCAACGCGCGTCTTCGCCAATTCGCGTCGCGTCGCGGAACGCCTGCGGCACTACAACGGCATCGAATCGACGCCGCTGTACCATCCGCCACCCGACGCGGAGCGCCTGCATTGCGGCGAGTCGTGGGACTACGTGTTCTATCCGAGCCGGCTCGAATCGCTGAAGCGCCAGGACCTGCTCATCGAGGCCGCGCGCCTGCTCGTGTCGAAGACCAAGATCCTGATCGGCGGCGAAGGGCCGCAGCTCGAACGGTATCAGCGGCTGATCGACCAGCACGCGCTGGGGGATCGCGTGCGCCTGCTCGGCGCCTTCTCGGAAGACGAGCGCCTTGCGCTCTATGCGCATTCGCTTGCCGTTGCATTTCCGTCGTTCGACGAGGACCTGGGGTATGTGCCCCTCGAGGCGATGTACGCCGGCAAGGCGGTGGTCACCTGCAGCGATTCCGGTGGGCCGCTGGAATTCGTCGTGCACGGCGAGACGGGCGAGGTCGCCGAGCCGACGCCCGCGGCGCTGGCCGCCGCGATCGACCGACTGGCGGCGCAGCCGGAACGCACCCGCGAAATGGGCCAGGCAGGCCGCGAGCGCGTCCTGGCGCTCGGCCTGTCGTGGCAACGCGTCGTCGCGACGCTCTGCGCGTAGGCGAATCGCATGCTCCGGCTCGTTCGCGACATCTGGCATTACCGGAGCTTCGTGCATGGAAGCATCCGGCGCGACATCGTCGCCCAGTATCGCGGCTCGCTGTTCGGCGCCGCCTGGGTGCTGATCGGTCCGACGACCATGATCCTCATCTACACGCTGGTATTCTCACACATCATGCGGGGCCGCCTCAGCGGCGTCGACTCGACCTTCGCCTACAGCATTTTTCTGTGTGCCGGCCTGTTGCCATGGACTTTCTTCACCGACTCGTTGACGCGGTTGCAGGCGGTGTTCGTGGCCAACGGCAACCTGATGAAGAAGGTGACGTTTCCGCGGATCTGCCTGCCGGTGATCGCGCTGGGCGCCTCGGCGTTCAATTTCGTCGTCATCGCGTCGCTGTTTCTCGCCTTCCTCGTCGTCGCCGGCGATTTCCCCGGACTCGTGCTCGTTGCCGCGCTGCCGGCGCTGGCTGTGCAGATCGCGCTGGCGACCGGGCTCGGCATACTCTTCGCGACGCTCAATGTCTTCTTCCGCGATGTCGGGCAGGGCGTGAGCCTCGTCCTGCAGTTCTGGTTCTGGCTCACGCCGATCGTCTATCCGCTGACCTCGCTGCCGGGCTGGGCGCAGTCGGTGCTGGCGTGGAATCCGATGACCATCGTGGTCTCGCACTACCAGTCCGTCGTGCTGTATCAGCGCGTGCCGGACACCGCCGCATGGCTCGGGCTGGCCGGCGTCGCCGGCCTCGCGCTGGTGTCGCTGTGGCTGGGCATGTCGACCTACCGTCGTCGCGTCGGCGAAATGGTGGACGAGCTTTGAGCGCATGACATGAAGGGCCGGCTGCGCGTCGAAGATCTGGGCAAGGCGTATCGGTTCTACTCGTCCCGCTGGGCCCGCCTGTCCGAATGGGTCGTTCCCGGCCGGGCCCGCCACGAGCTGCAATGGGTGCTGCGCCACGTCGGCTTTTCCGTGGAACCCGGCGAGTCGGTGGGCATCATCGGCCGCAACGGCGCGGGGAAGAGCACGCTGCTGAAACTGATCACCGGCACCACGCAGCCCAGCGAAGGGCAGATCACGGTGAGCGGCCGAGTCGCCGCGCTGCTGGAACTCGGCATGGGCTTTCATCCCGAGTTCACGGGCCGGGAAAACGTCTTCATGACCGGCCAGCTGTCGGGCTTTTCGGTGGCGGAAATCGCCGCGGCGATGCCCGAGATCGAGGCCTTCGCGGAGATCGGCCGCTACATCGACGCGCCGCTGCGCACCTATTCGAGCGGCATGCAGGTGCGCCTGGGATTCAGCGTGGCGACCGCGTTTCGCCCGGACATCCTGATCGTCGACGAGGCGCTGGCCGTCGGCGATATGTATTTCCAGCACAAGTGCTACGCGCGGATCCGGCAGTTCCGCGCCGAAGGCATGACGCTCCTGCTCGTCTCGCACGATCCGGGCGCGATCAAGAGCCTCTGCGACCGGGCGATCCTGCTCGACGCCGGCGGCATCCGCGCCACCGACCGGCCCGACAGCGTGCTCGACTTCTACAACGCGCTGGTGGCCGAGCAGGAGAACTCCAATGTCCTGGCCCCCGCCCACCTGCCGACGCCGGACGAGGCGATGCGCTCGGGCGATCGGCGCGCGGTCCTGCTGGATGTCGCGCTGTTCGCCGACGGGCAACCGGCGAAAGTGGTCCGCGTCGGACAGCCGATCCGGCTGTCGATCCGCTTCCGCAGGGAGGCCGACGTCAGGGAACTGACCGTCGGCTTCCTGATCCGGGACCGCCTCGGCAACGATGTCTACGGCACCAACTCGTGGCACTTGGGCGAGAAGAATCTGCACACCGTCCCCATCGGTGCGGTCGCCTGCTTCGACTGCAGCATTCCCGCGCTCAATATCGGACCGGGAAGCTACAGCGTCACCATCGCGCTGCACAGCGACATGACGCACCTCGAGGACAACTACGACTGGTGGGACAACGCGCTGGTATTCGAAGTCGTGCGCGGCCCGGAGTCGTTCTTCACCGGCGTCGCCCAGCTGCCCGGCGTCGAGGCCAGCGTCTCGGTCGCGCCATGAGAATTGCGCTGGTCGCTCCGAGCGCCGTGCCGTTCACCCCCGGCGGCGCGGAACGGCTCTGGTGGGGCCTGACCACCTGGGTCAATCGCCATACCGATCATGCGATGGAGCTGATCAAGCTGCCGTCGCCGGAGCGGAGTTTCTGGGAGATCGTGCACAGCTACCGGCAGTTCTCGCTGCTCGATCTCGGGCATTTCGACATGGTGATCTCCACGAAATACCCGGCGTGGATGGTCGCGCACGAGCACCATGTCGTCTACCTGCAGCACACGTTGCGCGGCTTGTACGACACCTACCCGGCGCACCTGCCGGAGGACCCCGGCAGGCTGCCGCCTTCGGTGGCGCCGCTGTGGAATCTGCTGCGGCGGCCGCAGCTCGATCGTTCCGCATTGCCGGAGCTCTGGGAGCGATTGGAGTCGCTGCGCAGCGACCAGCGGATTGCGCAGGACGTCATGGCAGGGCTGACGGCCTTTCCCGGGCCTTTCGCGAGGGCGGTCGTCCATGCGCTCGATCGCATCGGCCTGGCGCGACGATCGGTGCGCCGCCATCTGGCGATTTCGAAAACCGTCGCGCATCGCGCCAATTACTTTCCGCCGGGCGCGACGGTCGACGTCGTACCGCATCCGCCCGACCTCGACGGCTTCCGCTGCGAGCCGGGAGAGTTCATTTTCACCGCCAGCCGGCTGGATGGCGCCAAGCGCCTCGATCTGCTGATCCGGGCCTACCGCCAGAGCCGCACCGATGCGCCGCTGCTGATCGCGGGCGAAGGCCCCGCAGGCGCCGGATTGCGGGCGCTCGCCGGGGGCGACGACCGGATCCGCTTTGTCGGACGGCTGACCGATGACGAGCTCCTGTCGCACTATGCCCGTGCGCATTTCGTCGTGTTCGTTCCCTATCAGGAGGACATGGGGCTCATCACGCTCGAGGCGATGAAGTCCGGGAAGCCGGTGCTCACGGTCGACGATGCCGGCGGCGTCGTCGAGTTCGTGCGCGACGGCGTCAACGGGCGGGTGGTGCCCGCCGACGCGGGATCGCTCGCCGGCGCCATCGACGCGCTGATGGCCGACCGCGACCGCCTGCTCCGGATGGGCGCCGCGGCGGCGGCCACCGGCGAGACCGTCACCTGGAAGCGCACGGTGGATGCCTTGCTGCTGCCGGCGGATGGCGCGGCGCGCGGCACCTCCACGCAGGTTTCGACGCGTGCGACGACATCGCCCCCGAAGGCATCGACGGCCAAGGCGCGCACCCGCATCCTGGTGCTCAACACCTATGGGGTCTTCCCGCCGGACGCCGGCGGCAAGAAGCGCATTTTCCATCTGTACCAGGCACTCGCCCGCAGCGCCGATGTCACGCTGCTCAACCTGGGCGTCCCGGGCGGCGCCGCGGAGTTGCGTGAATTCGGTCCGCACTACCGGGAGGTACGGATTCCTCCGGACCCGCGTTTCCAGCAGGCGGACGCAGCGCTGCATCGAGCGCTCAAGGCATCGGTCACCGACATCTCGGCGCTGCTCCATGCCCACGAGATCCCGATGCTGGCGTCGGCAATGCGCGAGTTGACTGCAAACATGGATGTGGTGAGCTCGAGCCATGTGTACCTCGCGCCGTTCATCGCCCGCCACTGGCGCGGCGAGCTCTGGTACGACGCGCAGAATGTCGAAGCGGACCTGAAGGCCGACATCCTCGGCGTCGGCCGTCTGGCGGCGCCGTTCACCGCTGCCGCCGGCGGCGATGGCGAACGCGCTGGCATCGACGCCGCCGCCGCGGTTGCCTTTGTCGCCGCGGCGGAAGCCGAGCTTGTCCGGCGGGCGACACGCGTGCTGGCCGCGAGCGAGGACGATGCCCGCCGCCTCTCGGCGCTGTACGGCAGGGAGCTGTCGCGGATCGAGAACGCGCCCAACGGCGTCTGTCCGCCCGAGGACCCATGGCTCGAATCCGAACGCCGCGCGCAGCTCAAGGCGTCCTTCGGGTTCGGCGACCGGCCGGTCGCGCTGTTCGTGGGCAGCGACCATGGACCGAACAGGGACGCCATCGACATCCTGGTCGACGCCGCCCGCGCCTGCCCCGACTGGTCGTTCTGGGTCGTCGGCAGCATCTGCAATTGTCCGCGCCTCGAGGACGCGCCCGCGAACGTCAGCCGGCGTCGGCCTCGTCTCCGAGCCGGAACTGACGGCGTTGTTCAGGGCCGCCGACGTCGGCCTGAATCCGATGCTGCGCGGTTCCGGCACCAATCTCAAAATGCTCGACTATGCCGCGCACGGCGCGCTGGCGGTTTCGACGGAAATCGGCGCTCGCGGGCTGGGCCTGGTCGCCGGCACCCATTACGTCTCGTTCCAGCCGGAGGGACTCGCCCGGATACTCGACATGCTGAAGTCCGAACTGCCGTCTCCCCGCCTGGCGATGCGCGCGGCGGCGCGCGCGCACGTCGAACGGAACTTTTCCTGGCAGTCGATCGCCGATCATATTTTTCCCGCCACGCGCAACGCCTGACGGCGATTCGCTCGCCTCCTGCCATGAACAAGCCTGTGCCGTTCGTCGTAAACGCGCGCCCGCTGCTGGGCCCGATCACCGGGATCGGCCGGTATCTGTCCGGCATCATGCGGGAAGTCGAGAAGGACGGGCGATTCGAGCCGGACTACTTCTATGCCACGCACTGGAACCGGCAACTCGTGCAGGAGGCCGCCGGGACCGTGCCGCCGACGCTGGTGCGCATGCTTCGGTCGCTGCCTCCGCTGCATTCGCTCGCCCGCGCCCTCCAGCGTCGAACCTTCGCCTCCGGTCTGCGCCGTAGCGACAGCGCGTTCTACTTCGAGCCTAATTTCGTCCCGTTTCGCACCGAGCTGCCGACCGTCATCACCATTCATGACCTCTCGCACCTTCGGCATCCGGAGACGCATCCCGTCGCGCGGGTGCGTCAGCTTGAGCGGGAATTGCCCGCGGCCATCGACCGGGCCGCCGGCATCCTGACGCCTTCCGAGTTCACGCGGCGCGAAGTGATCGACGTATTCGGCGTCAACCCCGAACGCGTCACCGCCGCTGCGCTGGGCGTCGAATCACGGTTCTTTGCGCGCAGCCCCGAAGAAACCGGGGACGTCCTGGGCCGACTGGGGCTCACGCATCGGCATTACTTCCTCGCGGTCGGCACGCTCGAGCCGCGCAAGAATCTCCTCACCACGCTCGAAGCGCATTCGCGGCTGCCGCAGCAGCTTCGCGCCGCCTATCCGCTGGTCGTGGCCGGCGTCAGGGGCTGGCTGACCGGCGCGATCTCCCGCCGGCTGGACGAAGCCCGGTCCCGCGGCGATGTCCGGCTGCTCGGCCATGTCGGCGACGAGCAACTGCCGGCACTGTATTCAGGCGCGGCGATGCTGTCCTATCTGTCGGTCTACGAAGGCTTCGGCCTGCCGCCGCTCGAGGCGATGGCGAGCGGAGTTCCCGTCGCCGTGTCCGACCGCGCCTCCTTGCCCGAGGTCGTCGGCGATGCGGGCATCCTGTTGCCGCCGCATGACGTGGAGGGCCTCACCGGCCTGATGCAGAGGGTCGTCGAGGATCCGGGGTTCGCAGAAGACCTGAGGTCGCGCGGAATCGAGCGCGCGAGCGCATTCACCTGGAGTCGCTGCGCATCGCTGACCATGCGAGCCTGGGAGAACGCGATCCGCGAATCGTCTGCATGAATGCCGCGGCTGCGGTCCACTGAACCGGATGGCTGCCTACACTGCATGTCCGGGACCCGTTAAAATGGCTCGCAGATGCCATCCCGCATTTCGCCGCCGGAAGTCGGTCGCGAGCGCGGATGCCGTGGAAATCCGCACACTGGTCCCCGATTCGTGGCAAATACCACCGACCCGTCACGCCCCTCGAGCGCAGGCCCGGAGATCTTCGATGACGTACCCGCAGGCGCAGCGTCGGCGGTGACGGCAGATCCCCGGCCGCTTCGCCTGGCCGCATGGTTGTTTCCGGCGGCGCTCGTCCTGTGCCTGCTCGGCTACCTGGCCGCGTCGGTGCCTGGCTCGTGGTTTCCTGCGGCGACGCCCAAGGAGTGGTCGGCGCGTGAAATGCAACTCACGCGCGGAGAGGGCGGCCTGGTCGGCAACGAGTGGGTGATCACCGCGCTCGACTCCGCCGGCATCGCGATCATCAGCCTGAATACCGATTTGCGGGCGACCGATTTCGCGGCAATCTCATGGGATGTTGCGGATTTTCCGGAAGCGGCGGAAGCGCAGCTGCTCTGGCGCAACGACTATCAGCCGGCGAAGCTCCAGTCGGTGCGCCTGACTTCGGCCTATGGCCGTCTGCGGCCGGCCGTAATCCTCGGCAATCCCGACTGGGCGGGCAGGATCAGCGGCGTTGCCCTGGCCATTCGCGGCACGCTGCCTCAGCCGGTACGCATTCGTGGCGGAGTCGCGAAGCCGATGGGCGCGCTCGAACTGCTGCGTGACCGATTCGACGAATGGCGCACCTTCGAGCCCTGGTCGGGAACGTCGATCAACACGCTCTCGGGCGGCGCCGACATCCAGGGACTGCCGTTGCCGGCATTGCTCGCGGCGACGATCCTTCTGGCGGCACTGGTCTGGTACGCGCTCGCCCGCTCGCGCAGGTTGACCTCCGGCCTTCCGGCGGCAATTGGACTGCTTTTCGTCGTCGGCTGGCTGCTCGTCGACCTGCGCTGGACGGTGAACTACGCGCAGCAGGTCGGCGAAACCGCCGCGAAATATGCCGGCAAGGACTCGCGGGAGCGCCACCTCGCCGCGGAGGATGGTCCGCTGTTCGCGTTCCTGGAGAAGGCGCGCGCGAAGATGCCCGAGCCGCGCGCGCGCGTCTTCATGGTCGCCGATGCCACGTATTTCCGCGGTCGCGGCGCCTATCACCTCTATCCGCACAATGTCTATTTCGAGCCGGTCCAGAACCTGATGCCGTCGCCGTCGGCATTGCGCAGCGGCGATTACCTCGTCGCCTACCAGCGCCGCGGCGTCCAGTACAACGCCGCCGAGAACAAATTGCGCTGGGACGATGGCCGTGAGGTAGGTGCCGATCTGCTGCTGGTCGAGCCTGGCGCGGCACTGTTCCGGATTCGTTGACCGATGAGCACCCTTGCCCTCATCTTCGGATTATCGCTGCCGTGGCTGCTCGGCATGGCTGTTCTTGCGGCTGCGCGAGGCCGGGCCAGCGGCGCGTTGGGCGCCGGCGAGTTCGCATGGATCGCCGGCGCGGGCTTCATGGTCGGCGCATTCGCTCTGACACTCTGGATGCGACTGCTGTCGGTCGCCGGCGTGCAATTCGGCATCGCTGCGATTGCCCTGCCTCTTGCGGGCGCAACGGGCATCGCCGGCTACCTCGCGTGGCGTCGCGAAGGCGCGATGCCGGGCACTGCCCTGCGCGAAGCCTTGCGGGCGCTGGTGTTCTCGCCCGGACTCACCGGAGCCGCGCGCGCCTTCTGGTGGCTGCTGCTCGTCTGGATGGCGCTGCGGTTCGCGCTGCTGGGACTCTCGGTCAGCTGGCAGCCGTTGTACCCGTGGGATGCGTGGATGCAGTGGGCAACGAAGGCGCGGGTCTGGTACGAGCTCGGGTACCTGGCGCCGTTCGCGCTGCCCGATGGATGGTTCGCGCTGAACGGCGCCGCGTACTTCGATGCCGCACCGCATTACCCGCCGACGATTCCCCTTCTGCAGGTCTGGGCCAATCTTGCGCTTGGCCGCTGGGACGACGCGCTGATGAACTGGCCGTGGTGGCAGATCGCGGTGGCGCTCAGCCTCGCCGTCTATGGCGGGCTCGCGCGGCTGGGTGCGTCGGCGGTTTCGGCGCTCTTCGGTGCCTTCGCGGTCGCCACCTTGCCGCTGGCCAATGCGCATGTCGCGCTGGCCGGCTACGCGGACCTTCCGCTGGCGGCGTACTACACGGTCGCGGCGCTTGCGCTCCTGCAGTGGAGCGCGACCCGCAATCCATCGCACGCGGCACTGGCGATGCTGCTCGCGTTCGCCTGCACGCAGATCAAGAATCCTGGCTGGTTCTGGGCGCTGACTCTCGTTCCCGGCGTACTGGTGACATTGATGCCACGGTTCGGGCTGAAACTCGCGGCCGGCGGTGGCGTTGTCGCCGTCGTGCTTCTCGTCGTGCTCGCGCAGAGCAACGTGACCATCTTCAACTATCGACTGAGTCTGGTGTTCGATCCGGCGTGGCCGGCGCTGGCCCAGAGCTACTTCCTGCTGGGCAACTGGAACCTGCTCTGGTACGCGGCGATCGGCCTCGCCGTTCTCGCATGGCGGCAGTTGTTCGCCCCTCCACTGGTCCCGCTGACCGTGGTCCTGATCGCCGGGCTGTTGTTCCTCTTCGTGGTCTTCGGCTTCACCAACGCCCGGGTCTGGGTGGATGACCAGACAACGGTGAACCGGGCGACGCTCCATCTTGCGCCGCTGGTCGTGGTGTTTCTCATCCTCGGATTCCGCGCGTTCGCGGCGAACTGGGCGTCGGCGCGTCCGGCGCCGCCGACAGAGGCCCGGCCGGAAACGCAATCCTGACGCATCCGCCCGCGGGCATCCCGGTGGCGCTGCGGAGGACGTTCAGCCGGTGCTGTCGTCCGGCGGCACCCCCGAGCTTCTGGGGGTACAGACGCCAACGCCCCGCTCGGGTGAGCGGGGCGTTGGGCGTTGTGGGTGCCTGACAATGACCTACTTTCGCACGGGAGCTCCGTACTATCATCGGCGTACCGCCGTTTCACGGTCCTGTTCGGGATGGGAAGGGGTGGTTCCGGCGGGCTATGGTCGTCAGGCGTTGAGCGGTGAGGCTGCAGCGCGTTGGTGGCGCTGCGGAAGGTAGGGGTTCGGTGCGCTGGGGCACCGGCAGGGTTGGGTCGTTCTCTTTGGCGCGCCTCTGGCGGCAGGTCGACGCGAGGTCGACTGGCCAAGGCTCACGATTATGAGGTCAAGCCGCACGGGTTATTAGTATCGGTTAGCTTAACGCATTGCTGCGCTTCCACACCCGACCTATCAACGTGGTGGTCTGCCACGGCCCTTCAGGGGGATCAAGTCCCCGGGAGATCTCATCTTCAGGCACGTTTCCCGCTTAGATGCTTTCAGCGGTTATCGCTTCCGTACATAGCTACCCAGCGATGCCTCTGGCGAGACAACTGGTACACCAGCGGTACGTCCACTCCGGTCCTCTCGTACTAGGAGCAGCCCCCGTCAAATCTCCAACGCCCACGGCAGATAGGGACCAAACTGTCTCACGACGTTTTGAACCCAGCTCACGTACCACTTTAAATGGCGAACAGCCATACCCTTGGGACCGGCTACAGCCCCAGGATGTGATGAGCCGACATCGAGGTGCCAAACACCGCCGTCGATATGAACTCTTGGGCGGTATCAGCCTGTTATCCCCGGCGTACCTTTTGTCCGTTGAGCGATGGCCCTTCCATACAGAACCACCGGATCACTAGGTCCTACTTTCGTACCTGCTCGACTTGTCAGTCTCGCAGTCAAGCTCGCTTGTGCCCTTGCACGTCCAGCGCGATGTCCGACCGCGCTAAGCGAACCTTCGAGCTCCTCCGTTACGCTTTGGGAGGAGACCGCCCCAGTCAAACTGCCTACCATGCACGGTCCCCGATCCAGTTGATGGACCCAGGTTAGAACCGCAATGACGTCAGGCTGGTATTTCAACGTTGGCTCCACGAGAGCTAGCGCCCCCGCTTCACAGCCTCCCAGCTATCCTACACAAACCTCATCACAGTCCAATGCAAAGCTACAGTAAAGGTGCACGGGGTCTTTCCGTCTTGCCGCGGGGAGATTGCATCTTCACAAACACTTCAACTTCGCTGAGTCTCGGGTGGAGACAGTGTGGCCATCGTTACGCCATTCGTGCAGGTCGGAACTTACCCGACAAGGAATTTCGCTACCTTAGGACCGTTATAGTTACGGCCGCCGTTTACCGGGGCTTCGATCAAGAGCTTGCACCCCATCACTTAACCTTCCGGCACCGGGCAGGCGTCACACCCTATACGTCGACTTTCGTCTTAGCAGAGTGCTGTGTTTTTGTTAAACAGTCGCAGCCACCGATTTTTTGCAGCCCTTCTCGGCTCCCCCTGTACGGGTTCACCTAATAAGGGCACACCTTATCCCGAAGTTACGGTGTCAATTTGCCGAGTTCCTTCACCCGAGTTCTCTCAAGCGCCTGAGCATATTCAGCTCGCCCACCTGTGTCGGTTTGCGGTACGGTCAACCTGCAACTGAAGCTTAGAGGCTTTTCCTGGAAGCAGGGTATCTGCCACTTCAGACTGGCAAGCCAGTCCTCGTTATCACGCCTTGGCTAAGCTCACCGGATTTGCCTGGCGAGCACGCCTACACGCTTGAACCGGGACGTCCAACACCCGGCCGGCATAACCTTCTCCGTCCCCCCATCGCATTGCAGATCGGTACGGGAATATTGACCCGTTTCCCATCGACTACGGCTCTCGCCCTCATCTTAGGGGCCGACTCACCCTGCGCCGATGAACGTGGCGCAGGAAACCTTGGGCTTACGGCGAGGGGGCCTTTCACCCCCTTTATCGCTACTCATGTCAGCATTCGCACTTCCGATACCTCCAGCAACCCTCTCGAGTCACCTTCACAGGCCTACGGAACGCTCTCCTACCATCCACACCATCCGAAGACAGCATGAATCCGCGATTTCGGTGCCTAGCTTGAGCCCCGTTACATCTTCCGCGCAGGACGACTCGACCAGTGAGCTATTACGCTTTCTTTAAATGATGGCTGCTTCTAAGCCAACATCCTGGCTGTCTGAGCCTTCCCACCTCGTTTCCCACTTAGCTAGATCTTGGGGACCTTAATCGGCGGTCTGGGTTGTTTCCCTCTCGACACCGGACGTTAGCACCCGATGTCTGTCTCCCCTGCTCGTACTTGCCGGTATTCGGAGTTTGCTATGGCGTAGTAGATCGCTATGACCCCCACAACCATTACAGTGCTCTACCCCCGGCAGTAATACAGGAGGCACTACCTCAATAGTTTTCGGAGAGAACCAGCTATTTCCGGATTTGTTTAGCCTTTCACCCCTAGCCACAGCTCATCCCCTACCTTTTCAACGGTAGTGGGTTCGGACCTCCAGTAGGTGTTACCCCACCTTCATCCTGGCCATGGCTAGATCATCCGGTTTCGGGTCTACGCCCTGCAACTCAAGCGCCCTATTCGGACTCGCTTTCGCTGCGCCTCCCCTATGCGGTTAAGCTCGCTACAGAACGTAAGTCGCTGACCCATTATACAAAAGGTACGCAGTCACCCAGTTGCCCAGGCTCCCACTGTTTGTATGCATGCGGTTTCAGGATCTATTTCACTCCCCTTCCGGGGTTCTTTTCGCCTTTCCCTCACGGTACTGGTGCACTATCGGTCGATTACGAGTATTTAGCCTTGGAGGATGGTCCCCCCATCTTCAGACAGGATTTCACGTGTCCCGCCCTACTTCTCGCAAGCTCAGTTCCACCACCAACCTTTCGCGTACGGGGCTGTCACCCACTACGGCTGCCCTTTCCAGAGCATTCCACTAGGTCGATCGCTAAAACTTGCAGGCTCATCCCATTTCGCTCGCCACTACTCTGGGAATCTCGGTTGATTTCTGTTCCTCCGGCTACTGAGATGTTTCAGTTCACCGGGTTTGCTCCCTCTGCCCTATATATTCAGGCAGCGGTGACCCTTGCGGGCCGGGTTTCCCCATTCGGACATCTCCGGATCAAAGCTTGTTTGCCAGCTCCCCGGAGCTTTTCGCAGGCTGCCACGTCCTTCATCGCCTGTAATCGCCAAGGCATCCACCACATGCACTTAGTCACTTGACCCCATAACCGTGAACCCTGTGCTTCCGGTCCCTGGTCATGGCGTGTTTGCGCCAGCCCGCAGCCCCCTTTTAAAGGCCGCAGGCCAAGATACAACTCAACCCTATTGCTCGCAGCGCTCTCATCAAGCACTGCGAACCCTTACCTTCCCAATTGTTAAAGAACACTGCAGCTCTCAATACTGGACTCTGTTCACCACCAGAATCCACTGCTGAGCGCTGACGTGCAACCGACAGGTACTGCCAAAACTGGTGGAGCTGGACGGGATCGAACCGACGACCCCCTGCTTGCAAAGCAGGTGCTCTCCCAACTGAGCTACAGCCCCTTCGCCTGGCGATAAGCCGCGCGATGCTGCGTTGCTCGGGGCCTCGTTTGCCTGGCTCCGCAAACGGCGGCCCCGCGCGCCTTGCCTCGCTTGCTTCTCGCCAGGCGACTGCGCTTTCGGTGCCGCTTCCTGCCCTGGTGGGTCTGGATGGATTCGAACCATCGACCCCCGCCTTATCAAGACGGTGCTCTAACCAACTGAGCTACAGGCCCGGTTTCGGAGTCGTTGCACTGTGTCGTGCAACCGATAGGTTGTGGGTACTCGAGAACTGGAGATGGGGAGGCGGCGGCGGGACGAGATCGCCTTGCGGCAACCGCATTCCCAACCAACCACTCCCTGTTTCCGAGAAAGGAGGTGATCCAGCCGCACCTTCCGATACGGCTACCTTGTTACGACTTCACCCCAGTCACGAAACGCACCGTGGTAAGCGGCCTCCCTCAGTTGCCCTCGGGTTAGCCTACCTACTTCTGGTACATCCCGCTCCCATGGTGTGACGGGCGGTGTGTACAAGACCCGGGAACGTATTCACCGTGACATGCTGATCCACGATTACTAGCGATTCCGACTTCACGCAGTCGAGTTGCAGACTGCGATCCGGACTACGATCGGCTTTCTGGGATTGGCTCCCCCTCGCGGGTTGGCGACCCTCTGTACCGACCATTGTATGACGTGTGAAGCCCTACCCATAAGGGCCATGAGGACTTGACGTCATCCCCACCTTCCTCCGGTTTGTCACCGGCAGTCTCCCTAGAGTGCCCTTGCGTAGCAACTAGGGACAAGGGTTGCGCTCGTTGCGGGACTTAACCCAACATCTCACGACACGAGCTGACGACAGCCATGCAGCACCTGTGTTCCGGTTCCCTTTCAGGCACCCCCGCCTCTCAGCAGGATTCCGGACATGTCAAGGGTAGGTAAGGTTGTTCGCGTTGCATCGAATTAATCCACATCATCCACCGCTTGTGCGGGTCCCCGTCAATTCCTTTGAGTTTTAACCTTGCGGCCGTACTCCCCAGGCGGCTCACTTCACGCGTTAGCTTCGGTACCAAGGAATCACTTCCCCAACACCTAGTGAGCATCGTTTAGGGCGTGGACTACCAGGGTATCTAATCCTGTTTGCTCCCCACGCTTTCGTGCCTGAGCGTCAGTATTGGCCCAGGGGGCTGCCTTCGCCATCGGTGTTCCTCCGCATCTCTACGCATTTCACTGCTACACGCGGAATTCCACCCCCCTCTGCCATACTCAAGCCCGCCAGTTTCAAATGCCATTCCCAGGTTGAGCCCGGGGCTTTCACATCTGACTTAACGAACCGCCTGCGCACGCTTTACGCCCAGTAATTCCGATTAACGCTCGCACCCTACGTATTACCGCGGCTGCTGGCACGTAGTTAGCCGGTGCTTATTCCGTCGGTACCGTCAACAGCGCCGGGTATTATCCGGCACCTTTTCTTCCCGACTAAAAGCGGTTTACAACCCGAAGGCCTTCTTCCCGCACGCGGCATGGCTGGATCAGGGTTGCCCCCATTGTCCAAAATTCCCCACTGCTGCCTCCCGTAGGAGTCTGGGCCGTGTCTCAGTCCCAGTGTGGCTGATCATCCTCTCAGACCAGCTACCGATCGTCGCCTTGGTAAGCCATTACCCCACCAACAAGCTAATCGGACATCGGCCGCTCCCAGAGCGTGAGGCCTTGCGGTCCCCCACTTTCCTCCTCGGAGCATATGCGGTATTAGCGCCGCTTTCGCGGCGTTATCCCCCACTCCGGGACACGTTCCGATGCATTCCTCACCCGTTCGCCGCTCGCCGCCAGGATTGCTCCCGCGCTGCCGCTCGACTTGCATGTGTAAAGCATGCCGCCAGCGTTCAATCTGAGCCAGGATCAAACTCTTCAGTTCGATCTCTGCAAAGTATCTCATCTCAACGTTGGCCCCATCCCCCGGCACTGCTGCCGGAGAACAGGACGTTCAGCCCTGGATCCGTCACCGGACCAGAGCCTTACTGCGTTGTGCGAGCACTGCGTTTGTCTTGGAACTTCCCCCCAGCCAGCACCACCCCGAAGGACAGCACCCGCCAAGGGCCCCAGACCACGAGCACCCACACCTATCGGTTGCAAATTGTTAAAGAACTGTGCCGCCTGAGGCCGGGTCCGAGATGGCATCCCCGAATACAGTGGCCGAGAGGCGCGATTATACATCGGAAACATCGAAGGTCAATACATTCCCGCTTCCCCTGCGAAAGCCCGGATGGGGACCGCCCCGGAGATAGGCGGGAACGGGCCGGGGTCGCTGCTAGAATCGACCGTCGCGCCCCATGACGGCAGGTGGGTTCCGGTCCCGCGGCGAGAGCGGTCCGCGGTCCTCCCGGACGTCCTCGTCCCCGGGGCGCCCGACCAGATTCAATGCCTTACCGCTCCCAGCCCCCCACCGAGGATTCGCCCTTCCCCCCAGCGTCATGCGCGTTGCCCTCGTACACGACTGGCTCGATACCTGGGGCGGCGGGGAAGCCGTGCTCGTGGAACTCCTCCGGATGTTTCCGGGGGCCGACCTCTTCACCCTGGTCAATTTCCTTCCGGAACGCGACCGGGCACGATTGCCGGCGGGCCGCATCACGACATCGGCCTTCCAGAGAATCCCCGGCGCGCGCCGGTGGTTCCGGCAGGCGGCCGTCGCCTACCCGCAGATCGTCGAGTCCTTCGACCTCGGCGACTACGACCTGGTCGTGTCCGACTCGCATGCCGTCGCCAAGGGCGTGCGGCTTCCACCGCGTCTCGTGCATGTGTGCTATTGCCACACCCCCGCGCGCTTCGCCTGGACCATGAAGGACGTCTACCGCGAGCGCGCCGCGGGCGGCAGCCGATTGCGCGCCGCCCTTGTCGGCACCCTGTTGGAACGATTCCGGCGCTGGGACCTGGCGCGCAGTCGGGACGTCGACCTCTTCGTCGCCAACTCGCGCCACATTGCCGCGACGATCGAGCGCTGTTACGGAGCGCCGGCCCGCGTCGTATACCCGCCGGTCGACGTTGCGCGCTTCTCCGGCCCCCGCATGGAGGGCACCGAATCACGCTACGTCACGCTGTCCCGCCTCGTTCCTTACAAGCGCGTCGACCTCATCGTCGAAGCATTCCGCCGTATGCCTGGCCGGAAGCTCGCGGTGATCGGCGAGGGCCCCGAGCGCGCCCGCATCGAGGTCGGCCTGCCGCCGAACGTCGAGCTGCTCGGCAGGATCGACGACGCCACGCTCGCCGGCATCCTCGCAGGCGCCAGAGGCTTCGTGTTCGCGGCGCTTGAGGACTTCGGCATCGCGCCGGTTGAAGCGCAGGCGGCCGGCGTACCGGTGATCGCCTACGGCGAAGGTGGCGTGCTGGAGACGATTCGAGGTCTGGGTACCGAGCAACCGACCGGGGAATTCTTCGATGCGCAGACACCGGAGGCGATCGTCGCCGCGATCGAGCGCTTCGAGGCCGCGGCCGGGCGCATCACGCCGGGAGCGTGCCGTGACAATGCCGCCCGCTTTGCGCCGGAACACTTCCGGGACGGGATGACGGCCGCGATCGACGCCGCATTGCTGGCCCGCCGGACCGGCGCCGCCGGACGCGGAGGCAGCGCATGAAGCGCAGCGTCCTCAAGGAAAACGCCTCGCTGTTCGACATCGGCCTGCGCATCGTCGACCCGCTGTACGTCATCGGCGCCGGCGTTCTCGCCTACGACGCGTACTTCGAGAATGTCGATCTGCCGGTGCGTTATGTCACCGCGCTCCTCGGCGTCGCGCTCATCGCGCTGGCCGCGTTCGCGGCTACCGGGCTCTACCGATCGCAGCGGGGCGTCAGCTTCGTCGACGAGACGCGCACGCTGTGCATCGCCTGGCTGGCGATTGCCGTCTCCTCCGGATTGTTCCTGTTCCTGAGCAAGACCGGCGCGGACTTCAGCCGCGCATGGGCGCTGATCTGGATGGTCGGCGGTCTGTCCGGCCACATTCTGCTTCGGGCGGCGATTCGACTCGTGCTGCGCGCGATGCGAAGACGCGGGCTCAACCTTCGTCACGTCGTCATCGTCGGGGCCGGCGAGCACGGACGCAACGTGGCACGCCGGATTCGCGCCGCGCCGTGGAGCGGGATGAGCGTGCGCGCGTTCTACGACGATGATGCGGTACCCGGCGCCATTGTCGACGGCATTTCCGTCGCCGGGCCGATCTCCCAGCTCACGGCAGACACACAGGAGCGCCCGACAGACCAGGTCTGGATCGCCTTGCCGCTGCGCGACGAGGGCCGCATCCGCGCCGTCGCCGAGGCGCTGCGCCAGACGTCCGCGGTCATCCGCTTCGTCCCGGACATCTACGGGTTCCACCTGCTCAATCATTCGATCACCGAAGTTGCCGGCATGCCGGTGCTTAATCTCACCGACTCGCCGCATTCGGGCCTCTCCAGAACATTGAAGGCCGTCGAGGACTACGTGTTCGCCACCGTCATGCTGGTGGCGGCTCTGCCGGTTTTCATGCTGATCATCGCCGGGATCAGGCTGACATCGCCCGGCCCGGTCCTCTATCGCCAGTCGCGGGTGACGTGGAACGGCCAGCACTTCGACATGCTCAAGTTCCGCACCATGCCGGTCGGCGCGGAGGCCGGCAGCGGCCCCGTCTGGTCGAGCCACGGCGACCGGCGTCCGACGCGCTTCGGCGCCTGGCTGCGCCGCTATTCGCTCGATGAGCTGCCGCAGATCCTCAACGTCCTGCGCGGGGAGATGTCGCTGGTCGGCCCGCGCCCCGAGCGTCCGGAATTCGTCGAGCAGTTCCGCCGCGAGATTCCCGGATACATGCAAAAACACCTGGTCAAGGCCGGCATCACCGGCTGGGCCCAGGTGAACGACCTCCGCGGAGATACCGACCTGGCGCGCCGGATCGAATACGACCTCTACTACATCGAACACTGGTCCCTCTGGTTCGACCTGCGCATTCTCGGGCTCACCGTCTGGCACGTCCTGAACAGCCGCAACGCCCATTGACCGGCCAACGCCCACCGCCGCCGATGTCGCCGGACAAGCCGTCGGACTCCGCAACGACTTCAGCGCCCGCTTCGCGCGTGGAACCGCCGCCGTCGCGCAATGCGCCATGCCCCTGTGGAAGCGGCAAGCGCTACAAGGAATGCCATGGCAGCGTCGTCACCGCTCCTGCCGCTGGCGGGACGCCGGACGATCCCGCTGCACTGCTTGCCCGTGGCGGCGCCGCGCACCGGCGCAACGACCTCGACACGGCAGAGCGCGCCTATCGCGCCGTCCTCGCGATCGCGCCGGAGCACGCCACGGCCATGCACTATCTTGGAATGGTGCTGTATCAGCGCGGGCGATCCGATGCCGCGCTGCCGCTGCTGGATCGCGCCGCCGAGTTGGCGCCGGACAACGCGGAATTCCACAGCAATCGCGGGATCGCACTGGGCGCGGTCCAGCGCGATCGCGACGCGGTCGACGCATTACGGCGGGCGCTCGCGCTGGCGCCGGACCATGCCGGTGCCTGGAACAACCTGGGCCTGGCGTTACAGGCGAGCGGCCGGGTCAATGACGCCGCCGCCGCGTTTCGCCGATCGCTCGATCTCGCACCCGGCTCGCCGCAGGCGCATTGGAACCTGGCGCTCGCGTTGTTGCTGCTCGGCGAATTCGACGAGGGCTTTCGCGAATACGAGTGGCGACTGCGCGCGCCGGAACTGGCGCCTTTCCTGCGGACGCATGGGGGAGTGCGCTGGGATGGTTCGGATCCGGCGGGCAAGACGCTGCTGGTCACCGCGGAGCAGGGACTGGGAGACACGATCCAGAACATTCGCTTTGCGTCGACGCTCGCCGCCCGCGGCGCACGGGTGGTGGCGGCGGTTCAGTCCGCGCTGAAACCGCTCGTTGCCACGGCGCCGGGCGTAGCATTGGCGATCGACGTCGACGACACGTCGCCGCCGCGGCATGACGCAACCATTCCGCTGATGTCGCTGCCCGGCATTCTGGGTCTCGCGGCAGCGGAGCGTTCCGCGTCGCCAGGCTACCTGACGCCCGACCCGAGGCTTCGCGACGAAGCCATGCGTGCGGTCGTGGCAGCGGCGCCGGCATCGCTGCGCGTCGGTCTGGCGTGGTCGGGGGCCGCCGGCAATCCCTACAATCGCCGGCGCGCCTGTCCGCTGCACCGCTTTGGCCCGCTGCTGGACGCGGCGGGCCCGCGCTGGTTTTCGCTGCAGCGCGAGGGCGAGGCCATCGAGGCCACGGATGCGGCCGCCGCCGCGCGGCTGATCAGCCTGCCGATGCGCAACGATTTCGCCGGAACCGCCGCGCTCGTCGATGCAATGGATCTGGTGATCAGCGTCGACACCAGCCTGTTGCATCTGGCCGGGGCGCTGGGCAAGCCGGTCTGGGCACTCCTTCCGTTCGCGCCGGACTGGCGTTGGGGTCTCGAAGGCAGCGACAGCCGCTGGTATCCGACGGCCCGGCTGTTCCGGCAGCGCGAGCCTGGAGACTGGTCGGCGCCGCTTGCGGAAATGGCGCGTGGGTTGCGTGAGGTCGTCGCCGCGTCGGGCGCGTCCTCCTAGTACGCCTTGAAGAACTTCGCCAGCGCGGCGATCGGCGCCGAATCGTCGAAGAGCAGGTCCTGGCCGCGGCGCAGTTTCTCGACAACGGCAGCGCGGGTCGAGCTGCGCTCGGCGACCCTCCTGACAATGTCGACATAGTCGTCGGCATCCGCGGCGATCAGTTCGGCGCAGCCGATCAGTCTCAGCATGCCGGCGCTTTGCCGGCCGCGCATGAACCTGCCGGGAAGCGTGACAATGGGCAGCGCGCAGGCGAGCGCATCGAGGCTGGTGTTGCCGCCGGACCAATGCAGCGTGTCCAGCATCACATCGCACAAGGCATTGATCCGGAGAAAGTCCTCGTGGCCGCACTGCGGCAGGGTCGCGATCCGCTCCGCCGCGATGCCGGCGGCGGCCAGACGGGACTGAAACCGCGCCGTGAGTTCCGGCGCGCGGCCCTCGAAGACGACCAGGGTCGCCCCTGGGATCGAGTCCAGCACGCGCGCGAACAGCGCGTCGTTGTCGGGATGAATCTTGAACAGCGATTGCGAACAGAGCAGCAGCGGTCCCTCGGCCGGCAGTCCCGCGCTCTGCCGGGAGTCCGCCTCCGGTTTCGCCGGAGCGGCATAACGCGTGCCGATGCCCGGGAGCAGGACCAGCCGCTCCGAATAGTGTTGCTGCGCATCGCCGGGCTCCATCGCGGCGACCGACAGGAATACGTCGATGGTGTCGCGTCCCGTCGTCACCGGATGGCCCCATCCGGCACACTGCAGCGGTGCGAGACGCAATGCCGCAAGTGCTGCGGTCACCTCGCCCATGCCAAGCTCCGGATACACCAGGATGTCGAGCGCATCCTCGCGGATGGCCGGCGCCAGACGCGACGGGCGCCACCATGCGCAGTGACGAAACCGGTCCGCCCGGGCCGAAAGCCGCTGCGCCACACCGTCGATTCTCGGATACAGGTGATAGACGACGACCTCGAAGTCTTCGCGCGGCAGATCGGTGACCCAGCGTTCGAAGTAGCGGCCGACGGTCCCGTCGCGAAAGAAGGCCGAGGCGAATCCGACCCTCACCCTGGCGGGACCGCGAACGCGCGCCGCGACCGGGGTTCGCCACTGCGGCGCGCCGCGGTCGACGAGATCCGCTACGGCCCGCGCATACCGGATTTGCGGAACCAGGTCGTCCCCGCCCTGGTAGGCCAGCAGAAAATTCGTCCACCGCAGTTCGTCCAGCAACCGTTCTGCGGACAGCGCGGCGGCGTGCCGGGGCGCTTCCCGCGCAACGAGCGCAAGTCCTTCCAGATACCGGGATCGCGCGGCGGCGACCGCGGCCGCATCCGCCGGGACCATGGGCAGCGTCAGTTCCCGCCCGAACAGCGCGCGCAGCAAACCGGGGTCGCGGTCGAGCGCCAGGCCATAGGCCTCGCGCGCGCCGGCGAGGTCGTCGCCTTCGGCGCGCGTGCCGGCGAGCTGCAGCGCCGCGTGCGCGTCGTCGGGATGGAGCGCACATGCCCGCGAAAAACAATCCATCGCCGCGGCGAGGTCGCTGCGCTCGCGCAGCAGACCGGCGAGCGTCATCAGCGCCGCGTGATGATTCGGGTCGAGGTCCAGCGCATGGCGCAACGCCTTCTCGGCATCGTCGTCGGCGCCGAACTCCCGATTCAGCGCGCCCAGATTGGCCCAGGCAAGCGCGTAGCCGGGGTCGGCCTGTACGGCGCCCCGGCAGGCCATGATCGCGTCCCCGATGCGGCCGGCGGCGCGCAGCGCATTGGCGAAGTTGTTCCACGCCCGAGCATGCCTCGGGTCGGCGCGCGTCGCCTGCTCGAAGGCCGCCAGCGCGGGACCGGGTCGGCCGGCGTCGCTGCAGACGAGGCCCAGCTCGTTCCACAGCCACGCCTGGCGCGGGTCGATGGCGAGTGCCGCCTCGAGGTCGTCGATCGCGCGAGCGTGGTCGCCAATCATCTCCAGCCCGCGGGCCCGCAGCACCAGGCCGGATACGCGGTCGGCCGGCGCCAGGCGCGGGTCCGCGAGCAACGCATCGGCAAGCGTGCATCCGGCCACCGCGTCGCGTGCAGCCAGACGCTGCGCAATCGCCGCCAGGCGCGGATCGGCCATCGCTGCCGTCAGCCGTTCCCGTCCGCGGCCGCCACGGCAGCCAGCGCCGCTCGGTAGGCGTCCTCGAGATGGCGCGTATGCGCCGGCATGTCGACCAGCGGCGACGAGCGAAGCCCTCGTGCGATCGCCTCGCTCACCCCGGCGCGAAACGCCGCGTCTTCGGCAAGACGCGCCGCGATCGCGACGAACTCCCGACCGGAGTGCGCGATCGTCTGTTCGACACCGAGGTTGCGCAGGATCGAGTACGTCGTTCGCTCGCCGTGCCTCCTGCCGACGAGCGTCACCACCGGGATGCGCATCCCGAGCGCCTCCATCGTGCCGTTGACGCCGCCGAAGGGCATGGTGTCGAGCACCAGGTCGACGAGGTGATAGCGTGCCTGGTTCTCGGCGTCGTCACGGCCTTGCGGAAGGAACAGCAGCCGGTCCTCACCGATGCCCGCGGCAGCCGCAAGCCGGACGTAGCTGGCGCGGGCCGCGGGCTGCGCCGGCGAGAATGCGAGCCGCGCGCGCGGGATGGCGGTCAGCACGTCGCGCCACAGCGCGAGGCAGCGCCGCGACAGCTTGAGCGGGTTCACGAAGGCGCCGACGATCACCGCGTCGGCGGCAATGCCCAATGCGCCGCGATGAAATGGATGCAACGGTGCCGGATCGACGCATCGCCAGGGAAACACGCAGCCTTCCATGGCCAGCAGACGCTCGATCTGGAACTCCTGGTTTTCCGGCACGTCCGCGTCGCGGTCGGTGAGCTTGAAATCGATCGCCGACAATCCGACGGTGCCAGCGCTCGCCACGTGCGTGATCTGCACGCGGGCGGGCTTGCGCGCCAGGATCCCCGGCCGCGCGCCCCGCGTATGGGTCGACAGGTCGACGAGAATGTCCAGGTCGTCGTCGTCGATCAGCGCCACGGCGGCGTGGTCGTCGAGCGCGGCGACATTTTCGAAGCGGGTCGCCACGCCGAGGAAGCGCTCGGTCCACTCGTCGCTGACCGGCGAAGCCGAATAGAAGTACAGCTCGAAGGATTCGCGATCGTGATGCGCGATCGCCTGCCAGATCATCTTGCCCATCACGTGGTTGCGCAGATCTGCCGAAAGATAGCCGAGGCGCAGCCGACCGGGCCGGCGAACCGGGGGCCGGGAAAGCGGCCGGCCATAGGCGCCCGCCGCCGCCTTGTCGTAGGTGCGCGCGAATCGCAACAGCATTTCCGGCTCGACGTCGAAGAACAACAGCAGGTAAAGAAGTTCCTCGAGACTGTCGACGAGCTCGTTCTCGTCACCAGCCCGGAAGATCTCGCGCCGCAACCCGTCGAGATACTTCTCGACTGCCGAAAAGTCGCCGAGGTGCTGGCACACCTCGAGCGCCTGCACCGCAAGCGGCAATGCCGTCGGACATTGCTTCTCGAACCGGCGGAAGTTGGCGAACCAGGCATCGATCTGCCCGGCGGCGAACAGGACCTCGCCCAGGTTCTTGTACGCCGCAACGTGACCGGGGTCGGCGGTCAGCACGGTCCGGTACGCCTCGATGGCAGCAGCGTGGTTGCCCGCCTTCGCGAACAGGACGCCGAGATTGAAGTCCGCCGAAATCATGTCCGGCTGAAAAGTCAGCGCCCGCTGGTAGGCGCGCGCCGCTGCCTGGCTCTCGCCGCGCATCTGCAGCGCGACCCCATGGTTGTAGTGGCCGACCGCACTCGCCGGCGATCGCAGCAGGTGCTGGCGGAAGGACTCTTCGGCGGCGACCCCGTCCCGTCCCGCCAATTCGCCGAGCCCCTTCATCTGCCACAGCGAGGCGTCGTGCGGCAGACGTTGCAGTCCTTCCTGCGCCAAGCGAACGGCCAAGGGCGCGTCCTTCTGCGCGAGCGCAAGTTCGGCGGCGGCAAGTCGTGCCGCGACATAGGTCGGCGCCGCGCGTACGGCCGCCGCCAGTCCGCGCATCGCCTCGTCCGCATCGCCGTGGTCGCGCGACAGCAGGGCGTTGAGGTGCAGCGCCGGCGCATAGTCGGGTTGCTCGGCCAGGACCCGGGTGTAGCCGGCGGCGGCACCCTGGGCATCACCATCCCTGTGACGACGCACGACATCGTCCCAGAGCGCCGCAAGTTCGGCGGCGCCCATCGATGCGGCGTTCGGGTGCGCTGCGTCGATCCCCGCCAGCGCCTTGGCCAGCGCGCATGCGTCGGCGAATTCGCGGTCTACCAGCGGTGGGCGATACGGCGGCAGGCCAGCCGCAAGCGTCCAGATGTTGCGCGCCGGCCGCGCAGCAAGAAAAGCGGCGGCGGGCAGCGGCATCCCCGCAGCGTCGATCAGGACGTCGAAGTCGTGCAGCGCGACAGCCTTTGCCGCCTCGAGGTCGAGGGTTTGCGGCAACTGCAGCACCGGTGCTTCCGCGATCGGTGTTGCGACCAGCCTGACGCGCGCGTCGGCGGCTGGCGCGGTCGCGAGCAGCGCGTGTTCGAAGCGACCATCGGCCAATGCCGCATTCCCGGCAAGCATGGCGACCCATCGCGCCCAGGCCGGCGCGTTGTCGCCCGGGCACAGCCACGCGAGGCGCAGCGCCTTGCCCGCCGTCCGCCGCGGCCACAGCAGCGGCACCGGAGGCGGCGGCTGCGCCGACGCAAGCGCGCAGCAGGCGTTGGCGAGAGCCGCCGCGAGATGCTGATCGCGCGCATGCGCGGCCACCGCGAGTCGACGCAGGTCATCGTTGTCGGCGAGCAACCATCGACGTTGCGCCAGTGCCGCAGGCAAGGCCGCACCGCGTTCGGCGATCGCCGCAAGCAGCCGCGACGGCAGCTCGAGGGCGAACGGCTCCAGCGCCGCTACCGTCCCCGGAGCCGGGTCGCGGTCCATTCGTTCCAGCGCCAGCGCAACTGCGCCGGCGAGCGCTGGCGACGTCAGAAACGCGCGATTCTCGGTCAGCGCGTGCGCCGCCTTTTCCAGCGCGGCTTCATCGCCCTGCGCCGCGGTCGCCGCGAGTGCGGTAATCCGTGCCCGGGCATCCGTCGGCGAAATCTTCAGCGCTTCCTCGGCAAGCTGACGCGCACTCGCGAAGTCACCCTTTTCGATGGCTGCCTCGGCCAGTGCCAGCCTGGGCGGAACGAACGCCGGTCCGAGGCGCGCGGAGGTCCTCCACGCGGCGAGCGCGTCCGATGCCAGTCCAAGCTGCCAGAGCACCACGCCCAGGTGAAAATGCGGCAGCGGCGAGATCGGATCCTCGCGCGACGCACGGCGAAAGCAGGGAATGGCGTCGGCCGGGCGGCCCTCGCGCTGATGCGCGAGTCCGCGCTCGATCCAGTCCGTGAATGCCTGCTGTGCCGTCACTTCAGCCGAGCCCGGAGCGCAGTCCGCAGGGATTGGGGCGCGATGCCGTAAAGGATGCGTCCGGCCAGCGTGTGACGGCGACGCGCCGCGGCACCCGCCAGCCGTTGCAGTAACCCCGTTCCAAGCCGATGCAGGGCAGGCGCCGCCGGCGGTTGCCAGGGCGCATAGCGAAGCGCGTAGCGCATTCGCGCGGCCACGAAGGGCGCGAGGGTCGCGGCGGCGGTGGAGTCGCCCATTCCGCGTGCGCTCTCGTAGAGCGCAAAGGTCGCCTCGGTCATCTGCTCCAGCGTCGCGTGCGGCATTGCGCGGGCGCGCTCGGCCGCGGCGGCAAGCATGCTGGCGGCCGCAGGGTGGAGCAGCGCGCAGATGCGGTCGAGCATCAGCGCTTCGTCGCGCCACTGCGCATCGTCGAGAATCCAGCCCGCACCGCTGTTGCCGACGCGTTCGGCCAGGGCGCCGATCGGCGGCACCAGCGCCGGCCGGCCGGCGGCCCAGGCCTCGGACAACGTGTAGCTGAACGTCTCGGGCCCGGCCGACGGGTACAGAACCAGCGCCACGCGATAGTGCGCAAGCAGGTCGGGCAGGTCCGCGGTCTCGTAGCGACCGTGGACCGTCAGCACCGCGTCATCGGATTGCCATGGCCCATGCTCGACGTCCATGTAACCGATGACGACGAACCGCACCGAGACGCTGCGCGAACGCACCAGCGCGACCATTCGTTCGATGCGCCGCGCGCCCTTGTCAGGCCCGATTGCGCCGAGGATCGCCACGGTCGGCAGCTGATCGTCCGGCAACATGATCGTCGTGCGCACGCCGGGCAGCCGCGGCGGCAGCCCGTCGGGGGAGCCATGCTCGATCACCGTGGCCGGGCAGTCCGGGAAATAGCTTGCAAGCGTCGCGCCGGTCCAGCGTGACGGCGCGATGCGAAAAGCCGCGCCTGCCAGCAGCGACCTGTGACGCGCGCGCCAGGCGGCGATGTCCGCCCGGTCGAACGCCGGCTGCGCGGCCAGACAGCGCGCGCAGGTCGCCACATCGGTCTGTGCTCCGCAGTACATGCCGTCCACCCCCAGAAAGGTGATCGTCGGGCAGGCGAAATTCAGATCGTGAACCGTGTAGCCGTAGGGCACGGGGAAGTCGGCGAACGCCGTGAGGATGCCATCGCGGCAGGCGGAGATGTTGTGCAGGTGAACCAACCCGATGCCGAATGTCGCGCAGAGACCGCCGACGAAATCGCGCCAGGGTTCTTCGCTGCCACGCTCGAAATCGAATCTCACCTCCCGGCCATCCTCCCGGTGCTCCTCGAGCTGCCAGCGATCGCCGACGGCGATCGCCAGATAATGACGCCAGCGCGCACGCGAGCCGGCGATCAGCGCGCGCACATGCGTTTCGGTTCCCCCGCCATGATCGTGGATGACGTGCAGCACGCCGCGCCCAGGCGCTGCATCGACGACGAGGCGCGCCGCCGCGGCGTCGCGCAGCGGACGCAGCGGGTCCGCCGCGATGTAGGCGTGGACCATGGCCTCGTAGTGGGGATGCCGGTCCAGCAGCAGCGCCATGTTGCGCCTGCCCAGTTCGCTCTTCTGCCCGGCGAACGACCGCCCCCCCGTGTGCACGACGAAGGCGTTGTCGGCGAGAACGTTACGCCAGCCCGCGCGCGCCGCGCGCAGGCAGAAGTCGTTTTCCTCGCCGTAGCCCAGGCCGAATGCCATGTCGAACACGCCGATCGCGTCGATCAGCGCGCGACGGATGAACATGCAGAAGCCCACGCCGGTGGGCAGATCCGGATAGGTCGGCACCGCCGCGGCGCGCAGCGCCGCTGCCACCGGCCCCGGATCGGTCCCGGGCTGCCAGCGGTTGTCGGCGCAGAATTCCGGGAATGAGCAGATCTCCGCGTTGTTCGAAAACGGCGTGATGGTGCCGATGGTCGGATCGGTGGCCGCCGCGTGCATCAGCGCGTCCAGCCAGCCGGGCGTGACCAGGGTGTCGGAGTTGAGCAGGACGACGTCGGCGCGCGAAAGTCCCATGCCGCGGTTCGCGGTGCCCGTGAATCCCAGGTTGCGCTCGTTCACGAGCAGGTCCACCTGCGGATGCGCGCGGGCGGCGATTTCCTCGAACAACCGGCGAATCTCCGGATCCGGCGAGGCGTCGTCGATCAGTACCAGGCGCACATCCGGGCGCAGGTTGGCGAGCACGCTGTCGACGCAGGCGCGGACATCGTCCGGCGCGTTGTAGACCGCGACGACGATGTCGATGTAGTACGCGCTGGCGACGGTGCTCATTCGCCGCGCGCGCGCTGCCACCAGAGGCGCAGTCGCAGCCAGGGAAGTGCGATCCACCAACGGATGCTCTGGCGATGGGCGATGATGCGTTCCTGCGCCGCGATCGCACGTTCCAGGCGCCCGCATTCCGCCCGCAACGCGGAAATCGCGCGCTGCGATTCGGCGCGCTCCGCGGCGAGTTCGTTTCGTGCCTGCTCGGCCCACTCGCGGGCAATGCGCAGCGCCTCTCCATGGCGCGCCTCGGTCGCCTCGCGCGCCGCGTTGGCGGCCTCGAGCTGCCCGTCCCGCTCCACGACCAGGCGTTCCCGGAATGCGGCGAGATCCTCGAGATGGCGAACATGCGCCGTCTGGCGGTCGAGCGCCTCGTCGCGTTCGCGCAGCAGGGCGTCCAGGCGGAGCAACTCGGCCGACTGTGCGTCCAGCCGCGCGAGCTCGTCCTCCCCGGAGTCTGAGTACAGCGACAGCGACGGGGCCTCCGCCGGGAGATCGCCCTCCTCTCTCGCGGCGACGACGACGAAGTACATCGCCTCCGGTGCTCGGGCGGGGCCAACCTTGGCGCCGTCGCCCGACCACACTTCCGGCGCGCTCCCGCCGGCCTCGCTCCACAGCGCGGAACCGAAGTATCGGCGCTGGCGATACCAGCGAAGCTGCGGAAACGAAACCGCCAGCATGGCCGCGAGTTCGGCCCGCGACGGCTCGTGCAGGTGAAATGGATTGCGGTAGTTGCGCGCCTGCGAATACTCGACGGGATTGGGCGCGGACAGAATGACGAATCCGCCCGGCGCGACCACCCGGTCGAGTTCCGCGAGCATCCGCGCCTGGTCGGCCTGCGGCAGGTGCTCGATGGTCTCGAACGAGACCACGGCGTCGACCGAAGCGTCGGCCAACGGCAGCGCCGTGGCGCTGCCGGCTTCGAAGCGCAGGTTGGCAACCGCTGCGTAGGCGCGACGGGCATGATCGACCGCCTGCTGCGCCACGTCGACGCCGATCACCGACATTGCCTGTCCCGCGAGCATGGCGCTGCCATAGCCCTCGCCGCAGGCCACGTCGAGAACCCTTCGCCGTGCTGCCAGCGGGGCAGCAAAGGCGTAGCGGTGCCAATGCTCGTGCGCGATCTCGCCAGCGAGTCCTGGAACGAAACGCTCTCCGGTGAATTCGATGGGAACGGTCATGATTGAAAAGCCGCCGGACAGGCCGACGTCCCCAACGGGAAAGTCGGCACGGCGGTGTTCGATTCTAGCCGATCGCACCGGGCCTTTCGGCGCGCTCCCGGCGACCTTGCTCAGTCCGTGTCGTGCCAGCGATGCGGAAGCCGGACGAAGCCCATCTCCCTCGACGCGCCGGCGACGACGAAGGCTCGCTCGACGTTGTCGAACAGGCGCACGCCCTCGGGGTCGAGCGCGTGCGCCCGGACGACGTATTTTCCCGGCAGCAGCGGCAGTTGGGACAGCGTCAATCCGAAAGCGAACCGGTCCGGCGCAAGCCGGCGCAGCGTCACGTTGTCCATGTCGGTGGCCACGCCGTAGACCGGCGTTCCGTCTGCCCGGACGACGCCGAGCAGAACGACCGGTGCCCGCCCATCCGGCGAAAACGCTTCGCCGCGGATCTCCAGATCGTCGCCCTGCGCCAATGTCCCGTCGGGGGTGATTTCGAGATTGCTCACCGCATAGACGCCCGCCGCCGTGGCCAGCGCCATGTCGGTCGGCTGCCGCTCCCGCGCCGTCTTTTCCTCGTGAAAAGCGAGGTAATCCTGCGTGACCGCCATCGCCGGGCCGTAGCGGACAGGCTTTCCGTCGCGCAGCCAGAGCGCGTCGCGGCAAAGTTTCTGGATGTGGTACATGCTGTGCGAACACAGCAGCAGCGTGCCCCCGCTGCCCAGGTACTCTTCCATCCAGGCAATGCACTTCTTCTGGAAGGATTCGTCCCCGACGGCAAGCACCTCGTCGGTGATCAGGATGTCAGGTCGGAGCGTGGTCGCCACCGCGAAGCCCAGGCGCACGACCATCCCCGATGAATAGTGCTTGATCGGTTCGTTGATGTGTTCGCCGATGTCGGCGAAGGCGATGATTTCCTCGCGCTTGGACGCGATCTCGCGCGGCGACAGGCCGAGAAGCGCCGCCGCCAGCTCGATGTTCGCGTAGCCGGTGTATTCGGGATGGAATCCGGAACCGAGCTCGAGCAGCGCGCCGACACGCCCGTTCACCTCGACGCGCCCGCGGGTGGGCGCGATGACGCCGGCGACGATCTTCAGCAGCGTCGATTTTCCGGCGCCGTTCTCGCCGATGATGCCGACCGAGGCGCCCCGTTCCAGCGTGAAGCCGACGTCGTCCAGCGCGCGGAACACATGCGCGGCCCCGCGGCCACGCAGGAGATCCCAGACCAGACGCAACTGGCCGCCGCGCGATTCGACCTTCGCATAGTCCTTGCCGACCCCTTCCAGCACGAGCAGCGGACGGCTCACACGAAATCCTCGAAATGCGGCGACAGGCGCCGAAACACCCAGCGGCCACCAAAGAAGACCGCCAGCGCGACCAGCAGCGCGATGGCGTCGCTCCACTGCAGTGCGAGCCTGCCATCGAGCAGGGCATCGCGCAGCCGCGTCACCAGATAGGTGAAAGGGTTGAGTTCGACCCAGCTGCGCATCGACTCGGGGACGAGCTTCAGCGGATAGAGGATCGGAGTCAGGTACATGAGAATCATCAGCGACGGCATCAGGATGTGCTCGACGTCGCGCAGGAACACCTGCAGCGCCGCGAAAAACATCGTGATGCCGATCGCCCCCAGCGCCAGGATCAGCCAGATCGGCAGCGCGATCAGCAGGCCCTGGAGGTGGATCGGTTCGCCGAATGCCACCAGCACGCCCAGCACCGCGACGTAGCCGGCAAGCTGCAGCGACAGCGTCGCGGCAACGGAGGCGTAGACGATCAACTCGTGCGGAAACGCGACCTTGCGGATCAGCCCCGCGTAGCCGGAGAGGCTCGTCGACCCGCGCTGGATGCCTTCCTGCGCGGCAAGCCACGGCCAAAGCGCGATGGCGACGAAGGAGATGAAGCTCTCGCCGGCGAAACCCGTGGCGCGGAACACCGTCGTGAACACGAAGTGATAGACGGCCAGCAGCACGATCGGATGGACGAACGCCCAGGCCAGGCCGGAAACGCTCCCCAGGTATCGGGACTTCAGTTCCCGCCGGAAGAAATTCAGGAACAGCGCGCGATCGCGGGCGCTGCCGCCGCCTGGAGGCGACGTGGCAGGGCCGGCGGGCGCGGGCTGGAGCGACATGCCTTGGGATTCCCGGAGGGAGCCGCGGCCGTGACCTTGGCCTACTTCGGCGTTGTCGCCGGTGCGGGTTGCGTCAGCGCGCGCGCGGCGGCCTCGGGGTCGATCCGGATGACCATCGCATCGACCGCTTCGCGGTTCAGCTCGGTTTTCGAGTCGCCGCGAACGGCGGCGATGGCCGCTTCGCGCCGCTGCTCGACGTATCTCTTCTTCATGTCCGCGAAGATCGCCTCGCGCACCTGTTCGTACGCAGGCATGACTGCAGGGCGGCGCCCGTCGAGGCGGATGATGTGCCAGCCGAACTGCGACTGCACCGGCGCGGAGAGCTCGCCCGGAGACTTGAGCGCAAAGGCCGCCTCGGCGAACGCCGGGTCCATGTCCTTGCGCGCGAACCAGTCGAGCGTGCCCTTGTTGTTCCTGGCGGAGGGATCATCGGAGAGCTCGAACGCAAGCTTGCCCAGGTCGGCGCCAGCGGCGACCTTGGCGCGGGTTTCGACCGCCAGCGCTCGTGCCGCGGCGGAGTCCCTGGACTTGGTGTCGAACAGGATGTGCGTCGCGGTGATCGTTTCGGGTGTTTCGTACTTCGCGCGGTCGACCAGATAGAGTTCGCGTGCCCGGGCATCGAAATTCGCGCGATCGGCGTCGAACTGGGCCGCCGCCTGAGCTTCGACGCTCTCGACGTAAAGCTGGGCGAGAAAGCGGTCGACTTCGAGTTGCACGCGGACCACATTTTCCGGACGGGACTGAAGGCCGGAGGCTTTCGCCTGCGCGGCCAGCGATTTCTGCAGCAGCATGCGCAGCAACAGATCGTTGATCCGCTTCTCGCTGTTGGCGAAGCCGGGCCGCAGATCGGGCGCCAGCTTCAGGAGTTCGGCGTCGTAGTCGGCACGCGTGACCTTGGCGTAGGCGTTGGACGCAAGGACCGTATCGGGTCCGGCCGCAGGCTGGGCAAGCGCATTGCCGGCCAGCATCACCGCTGCCATCGCAAGCAATGCACGGAAAAAGCGGACTAGGGGAGAGGGAAAACTCAAGGCCATGAATCCCATTCGATTCGACAATGAAAAAGGGCGGGGATTGCTCCCCGCCCCTGTCTTGCCGCGTACGCCGTATTACTCGACGTGGCGGGTGCTCTTGTGGTTCATGTTGCCGCCGTAGTTCGACTGGATCGGTCCCGTGGCGCCCGGAATCGTCTCGTTCTCGAACGTGATCGCGGCGAAGCCGACGACCGGCAGACCGTAGAACGTGGTCGACGACAGGCTGCCCGTGGTGCCGTTTGCGGTGTTGAACGTCGTCGACGCGCCACCGATCAGCCGGTGCCTGGCGATCGGAACCGTCGGGCCGTTGAAGTTCAGCGCGATCCAGCCGTTCTGCGAACGTCGTCGGGATGTTCGAAACGTTCTTCGAACCCAGGACGTTCGTGTTGTTCAGCGTGATCACGTTGGCTTCCCAGCACAGCGAGTCGGTCTGGGTCGGCGGCGGCGGCGAGAACGACGTCTGCGAGACGATGGTGCGCTCTTCGCGGTCGTACTGCGTGACCACGACTTCGTCGCAAGCGCCGCTGGCGGTGAAGTTGTTCTGGAACAGCTTCGTGACCGTCACGCCGGTGTAGTAGTAGTTCTTGGTCGGCATCGTGACAACCCAGTCGGTGCCCGACTTGGTATTCGCGTCGAGAACGAACTCGTTGTACACGTTGTTGTGCATCAGCACGGCCGAGACCGCGTCAACCGGGTTCGACGAAGCCGCCCAGCTGGTGATGTACACCGTCGAGCCGCCGACGACCACCGAGGTCTTCGGGTTGACGTCAGCGAGGTTCGGGAGGATCGAGCCGGCCGCGTTCCACAGCGCCTTGGACGAGAAGCCGCCCAGGGCAACCGCGTCGACGGCGAAGTCTTCGCCCTTGAGCACGTTGATCATCGTCATGCTGCCAAACAGGCCGCCGCTGCCGGCAACCGTGTCGGCGGAAGCGTTGCCAACACCGGCGCAATTCACCGGCACGCCATTGACGTGGGTGATGTTGGTCCGGGTCGTACCGACGACGTCACCCATTTCGATGATTTCGACGTAGCCTTCACGCGTACGGTCGAGCGTCGTGCCGGCCTTGTCGTCGTTGCTGCCCGAATAGGCAAAATTGACGAAGTGACTCGGCGACGCGGCGCTGGACGACACCGTCGGCGTCGTGCAGGACTTGTCGTTGGTGAAGATGCCGGCGCCGGCCGCGGTCGGGATGACCGCGGCGGTCCAGACGTCCTTCGCCGACAGGTACAGGTTGAAGTCGAGGACTTCGCGGCTGTTCCGGCCTTCGAGGAAGCGGACCTTGACGGCCTTCGCCGAGGCGGTCGAGTTGACGACCGACAGCAGCGATTGATAGGTCGCCACGGCAGCGCCAGCGTCGCGAACCGTGTAGTACGGATAGATCAGCGCCTGGCCGAGGCCATCGGCATTGACCGAGACGGCTTGCGCGGCACCGGCCATGCTCAACGCGCCCAGACCAGCGAGGGCGGCGCAAAGCGACTTTTGTTTGAAGGTATTCATAGTGGGTGGTAACTCCTATTGATTGCCGTTTAAAGTGATCACTTTAAGACCAACAGCGGTTGAATCTTATTACAGCCTACCTGTTATTACAAACGAAACCGGCCCCGCCTGAGCATCTGACTGTGGATATTACGCAACGTCTCAATCCGGCGACAACATCCGAAAACCGCCTATTCCCGCACGACATACCATGCCTGACCGTCGCTCCATACCCATGTCTCCGTGACGGCCGCAGGGATGCCTTTCATCAGCCGGTGATCGTAGGTGAGCGTGAGCCTGACTTCGCAGGTTTCCGCCGGGCAGGACACGCTATCGATTTTCACGGTCCTTATCGAGCCTCGCCGAACCTGAGCCTTGAATCGATCGAGCGAATAGACCTGCCGCGACGCCGGGCTGATGTAGGCGTAGGCGGCCTCCATGTTCCCCTTGATCACGGCCTCCCAGCGCGCCTGCGCCCGGGCCTCGACGACGTTCTGCCGGGCTTCCGGAGACGCCGGTGGCGCCGCGGCGCAACCAGCGATCGCCAGCACCGCGACTGTCGCCAAAACCCGACAGGCCTGTCGGGAAAGAGCGACGGGAATCGCCAAAATATCCGAAAAACCGCCAGAACCCTGCAAAACAGTCACTCTCCTGCCCATCGCCTGGCCCGCCGCGGCTTGCCTGTAGCCCAACCGGACCAACTCCGACCGCGCCGCAATCCAACCCGTCAGGCTATAGAATCCGGCCCGCGGCGTCAACGCCGGACCTGGCGGCCTTGCCCGCCGCCCCGGGCGCGGCAGGGCCCCGGAATCACCCAATCCGCCGGTCATCGAGCCGGAGCCGGAGGCTGGACGAACCGCATCCGGGTCTCCGGCACGTCCACCCCCGGCACCGGCGGAAACACCGAATTCGGGAACGGGCTGATGTACGGGAACAGCCGGTCCATGTTCTCCATCTTGCGCCGGAGGTCGTCGATGGCCCCCTTGACGTCGGCCTCGCTTTCGACCACCCGGGGGGTGATGAACAGGACCAGCTCGGTGCGCTCGTTCATCAGGGCCTGGCTGCCGAACAGGCCGCCGAGGATCGGGATCCGCGACAGCAGCGGCAGGCCCTCGGACTTGTTCTGGCGGACGTCGCTCATCAGGCCGCCCATGACCATCGTCTGTCCCGACGGCACCGACACGTAGGTCTGCACGGAGCGCGTATTGATCGGCGGCGCGTCGCCCGTGCGGTCGGGGTTGCCGGGGTTGCTGACCTCGGCCTGGACGTCGAGCGCGACCAGCCCGCCGGCATTGATGTGCGGCGTGACCTGCAGCAGGACCCCGGTGTCGATGTACTGCGACGTCGTGGTGATCGCGTTGAGCGTGCCGCCGACCTGCGTCTGCTGGTTGATCGGGATCCGGTTGCCGGCCTTGATGGTCGCCTTCTGGTTGTCCAGCGCGCCGACGTGCGGATTGGCGACGATCTTGGTGCTGCCATAGGAATCCAGCAGGCGCAGCGCCGCCTGGATGCCGCCGGGGAAATTGGCGTTGTTGATGAAGTAGACGAAGCCCTGGGCGATGTTGGTGCCGAGTCCCGAATCCGTCGGCGGCCGACCGGGGTTGAACGCCGGGTTGCGGTTGAACAGCCCGCCGGCGCCGCGTCCGGACGGCGCGCCGCCCTTGAACAGCCACTCGACGCCGAACTGCAGTTCGTCGGACAGCGTCACTTCGGCGATGGTGACCTCGATCAGCACCTGCCGCTGGGGAACGTCGAGCTTCTTGAGCGCCGCCTCGATGACCATGTATTCCGCCGGCGCGGCGATGATCAGCAGCGTGTTGTTGTCCTTGTCGGCGACCACCTGCAGATTGCGCACGATTCCCGTGCCGCCGCCTTGCGTGCCGGGCGTCGCGGCGGGCGCGGCGGCGGGCGCAGGCGGGGCCCCCGGACTCCCGACAGGCACCGCGGGCTGCGCCTGGAAGGCCGGGGGGTTGACGATGGTTCCGGCCGGCGTTCCCGGCGCCAGCGTCGGCGCGGCCGGACCGGCCGCCTGCTGCGCCCGGCCGGTGAACGCCTGCTGCAGCAGCGGCGCCAGGCGCTCCGCCCGTGTGTTCTGCAGGTTGTAGACGTAGAACTGCGGGCCGGCGCCGCCGCCACCCTTGTCCAGCCGGGCGATCCACTTCTTCACCTCTTCGAGGTAGGCCGGCTGCGGCGTGATCACCAGCAGCGCGTTCATCCGCTCGATCGGGACGATCTTCAGGATCCCGGTGAGCGGGCTCAGGTTGCGATCGCCGATCACCTTTTCCAGCTCGGTCATCACCTGCTTGACATCGGAATTCTGCAGCGTGAACACGCCGGCCGACATGCCCGCCATCCAGTCGATGTCGAACATGTCGATGGTGTCCATCAGGTGCTTCAGCTCGCGCTCGGTGCCGGAAAGGACCAGCAGGTTGCGCAATTCGTCCGGGCGCACCGCCTGCGCATCCTTGGCGAACGGTTCCAGCAGCCGCAGCATCTCCCGCACGCCGATGTAGCGCAGCGGCACGATCTGCACGGAGAAGCCCGGCGGCAGCGGGCGCTGCGAACTACCGAGCTGCGGCGTGACGTTGCCGCGCACCGCCAGCGCCTGCGGCACGACCATGTACAGCCCGCCGCTCTTGACCATCGTCGAGCCGTTCATCCGCAACAGCGTCTCCAGCGTGGCCGGGAGCGCGTCGCGGGGAATGCCCGACGACGTCCGGATGGTCACCGTGCCGCCGACGGCCGGGTCGATCGTGTAGTTCTCGTTGAGGATGTCGCCGAGGATGTTGCGGATCACCTCGCGCAGGTCGGCGCCCTCGAAATTGAGCACGACGCCGCCGCCCGCCGCAGGCTGAATCGCCGGCGAAGGCGCGACCGCGCCGCCGGGGGACTGGCCCCGGACGACGACGCCGGTTCCCTTGAACAGGCTGGCGGTGACCGGGGCGGGTCCCGCCTGCGCCTTCTGGGTCGCCTCGGCCAGCGCCGGACTCATGGCCGGCGCCGCCGGCTGGCCGCCGGGCGCCGGGGCGGTGGCCGTCGTGGACAGCCGGCCGGTGACGTCGGCGGGCGGTCCCGGGGTCGCGCAGGCGGCCAGCAATAGCGGAAGCGCGCAAACGACGGCTTCCCGAACACGTGTTGGCTTGAACATTGTTGTTAGGTCCCTGGCGGCTGCGCCTGTCTGGCGCGCACCTGCCGGCGATTATCGCAATTCGGTCCCCGGCGTCATCGCCGCGGCTGCTGGTAACGCTGATACACGGATTGCCACTGCGGGTCCTGGGCGGGTGCCGCGGCGCCCGCCACGGGTGCTGCTGTCTGGGTCGAGGCGCCCGCGGGAGGCGTCACGGGCGTGCCCGGGACGGGAGGCACGATCGGTTGCCCCGGTGCCCGCCCGGCCGCCGCAGCCTCTGCCGCCCTGGCGGCGCGACGCCGTTCGGCCAGCACCTCCGACACATCGCGCGCCTGTGGAGCCTGCGGGGCCTGTGCTGCCATCGGCACCGCCCCCGGCGTTCCCGGCATGCCGCGGCCGGGCACCGCCGCGGCCACGGCTGGCTGAATGGTGACCCGGGGTCCGACCGCCAATTTGAGCGCAAGTTCTTCGCTCTCGTCGCCCATGCTCAGCAGGATGCGGTCGGACTTCACTTCCGCGACCACCATGCCGTTGATCGTGTCGCCCTTGGCCACGCGGCGCGCCTTGCCGCCATTGGTCTCGCGCAGGAACGCATAGGCCTTGCCCTCCACCACGATGGTGCCGGTCAGCGCAAATTGTCCGCGCTGGATTCGCGGCTTGGCGGCGGCCGCCACCGCCGCCGGCGCCGGACGGCGGGTGGGGTTGAACAGCGTCCGGTCGACCATGTCGCGGCTGCCATCGGATGCGGCCGGCGGCGCGAAGGCCGGCAGGACCGCAAGGCTGACCGGCTGCGGCGTTACCGCCGTCTCGCTCGGCGGCGCGCGCTGCAGCCCGTCGCCCCAGTCCATCTCCCACCCGAGCAACAGCAGGAGAACGGCGAATGGCAAAAACCAGAGCAACCAGCTTCGGGTGGATGCATTGATCGGTTTCATCTCGCCCTCAGGTCATTTCGCCGCCGCGGCGGGCTTGGACGGCTCGGGATAGGCGAGCGCGGAGACGTCCATCTGGACGTTGTTTTCCGGTTCCTGCCCGGCCGCGGGCTTGAAACCGCGGAACGCATTCAACGGCCGGATGGTGAGGTTGTCGACGACCATGTAAGGGGTCTGGCGCTCCAGCGCATCGAGGATCTTCGCCAACGACGATGTGGTGGCAAAGAATTGCACCGAGACGGTCAGATGCTTGAATTTGCCTTCGTCGCGCGCGCCCGGATTCTGGCTGGTGCTGATCCTGCCGCCGTTGTTCTCGATTGCCGCCCGGACCAGATCTGACAACTCAGCGCCGGCCAGGTTCGTTGCCGTGTTCTTGAGATAAAACCCGCGTCCGTCCTTTGCCTTGATCAGTTCCAGCGCCCGCCGCAGTTCCGGCGCCTGCGCGGCGACCCGCCGATAGCGCTCCAGACGATCCGAGAGCGCTTCGATGGACTGATCGTAGTGCCGGTGCAGGTACAGGACGGGCCCAAGCAACACACCCAGCACGACGACGACCGCGAACGCCAGCAGGCCCAGTGCTGTCGCCCGCTGTTGCGCCGGCGTCATTCTTGCCGCAAAGGCCGGCGTCATGGCTTGCCCGCAGGCGTGGTTGCGGGCTTCGCCGCGGGCGTCGCCGGCGGCGTCGGGGCAGTTGCCGGAGCGGACGACGCTGGCGGCGTCACCGCCCGCGCGTCCGGCGCGGCGCCGGCCGGCGCGGCCATGGAGGCGCCTGCGGCAGCAGGGATTTCATTGCCAACCCCGGGACTTGTCGTCGCGGCCGTACCGGCCTTGGCGGGCGCCGGCGGCGTGGCGCCAGGCACCGATGTGCCGGCCTCGGGCAGGTCGCCGACCTGAGTCACCAGAGGCGCGGTTTTCGGCAAGGGCTTCAACTGCGCGCCCAGGTCGAAGATCTCTCCGGGGCCCGGCTGGATCTTGGTCGTCTGCGACCGTGGCGCCGCCTGCGCGAACAGCGCCGATTCCTCGAACAGCTGCACCAGGCGCCCGGCGTTGGCCGACTCCCCGCGCATCAGCAGTTCGCGCTGCATTTCCTTTCCCTTCGCCACGCTTTTCAGCTCGAACTGCATGAGCCAGGTGTCATCCGGCATGATCTTGCTGACGGCATCGACAACCTGCAGCGCGCCGGGATAGGCGTACTTGCGCTCGAGCGCGGCGTTGTAGTCCGCGACCTGGGTATCGAGCTCCAGCCGAAGCGTCTCCGATACCGCCGCGCGGGCGCGCGCCTCGTCGGCGAGCGTCCCCAGGGCAATCGCATACTCGCGCTTTTGCCACAGCGGCACGACGACGACCGCCAGTGCAAGCACGCCCAGCAGGCACACCGGCAGCCAGAACTGCCAACGCGTCCAGACCGAGGCATCCACGCGCGCGTCCTCCGGGAGGAGATTCAGCCGCGATGACGACGCCTCACCGGGTGCATCGGGCACGACGGCGATCACCTCGGCACCCCAGGTTGCCGCATGGCGCAAGGCCGGATCGATCAGCGTCCGGCGCGCCGCCGCCAGGTCGACGGAAATCGTGCCCTTGGCGGCGTCACGATCGACGATCGCCGCGTCGAAGTAGAGTTCCTCGGCCTTGAAGGGCGTGTGCCGGTCGAGGTCGTAGGCCAGCGCCTGCCGATAGTTCTCTTCTGCAGCGGCCGGCAGCACAACGCGTTTGCGCAGAACGTCGCGCGGCGGCAACGCAACCAGCAGGCGATTCGGCGAGGCGGCACCTCCATAGACCATGCCGGTGAGCGTCCCGATCGCCGAGCGCCCCGCCGCCACCACGGCTGCAGTGTCACCGGAAAGCGGAATGGTCGCCGTCCGGGTCATCTGCAGCGGACCTTTGCGGGACGGCTGCCAGAGCGTCGCCTGCGTCGAATCGAACAGCAGCACCGGGCGCGTCCGGCGACGAATCAACGCCGTCCGCGGCTCGGCGGGCACGCAGGCGCCGAGCTGCGCGGTCCACCAGCGCCAGAATCCGGCAACACCCAGCCGGCGCGCCAATTCCTGCAGGCGGGGCCCATGTGCGGCCAGGGTCATCTCACGGTCGGCCATCGGAGAATTTCTTTTCCTGCTCGTTGCCGGCCATGCCGGCCGGACCCGTGGCGGAGGCCGCCGCGTCACCTTCCTGCCAGGACAGGGCGATCAGCGGTCGGCGCGCGTCGCCGGAAGGTTTCACCACGGCGTCGCGGACGAAGGTTACACCATCGGCAGCTGTCGCCTGAGCGCGAATCCGCCACACCGGCACTGCGCCGGCGGGAAAAGCCGATGCCGGGGGAAACGGCGGCACCGGCCGTTTGGCCGCCACGGCCTCCTTGCGCTGCTCGATGAAGGCATCGACCACCGCGGCCGACGCGCCGGGCACCGCCAGCAGGACGTCGCGCGACGCCGTCGCCGGATTGATTCCCGGCTGCCGCGAATTGACGGTGAGACTGCCGGCAACGCGCGCGAAGATCGCCGGCGTGACGCCCATCACCCGCGCCAGTTCGCTCACGGTCTCGAACGCGGCATTGGCGGGCTTCTGCTTCATTCCCGCCAGCCGGTAATCCGCCTCCTCGGCGCCATTGGGTCTCTTCAGGCCGTCCTGATCGCGCCAGTCGGCAATGGCGTCGACGATGCGCGCCGTTTCGTCGGGCGTCGCACCGGCCACTTCCCCGACCAGGCCCTTGAGCAGAGCATCGGGCGCGGCATTGAGGTCGATCCTGGAGGCCTCGTCGACCGCAGCCGCGACGATCGCCACATCGCCTTCACGCCACTCGTGCACCTGGCCGTCGGCCGACCACGCAGCGGGAAAGCGGGGGCGCGACAGTTCAAAGGCCATGCGCTCGACGGCGCCGTCGGCAGCGGCACGCGCCTGCGCGAGCGACAGCGCATTGCGCGCCGACATGGCCTCGCTGCGCATCGAGAACGCGAATCCCACGGCGATTACCGTCAGCAGCATCGTCAGCCAAAGGACCAGGATGAGCGCGATACCGCGCTCGCGGCGCGGGCCGATGGTCGAGGCCCGGCGGCGGCGAACGCTGCTCATACGCCGATGCACGTCCTGCGGACCGTATCCCAGCCGCGGCAGCCGGATTCCGGTGCGCTGCGCGGCGCGATCACCACCGCCGGCCAGGGTTCTCCGTTGCGCGGCGCGACCTCCATCCGGATCAGCTGCGGAAGTTGCTGCGCGTTGTCCCAGCGATCTCTCCACGTCGGCGTCATCTCGGGGCTGGCATTCGCGTCGAGGCCAAGATAGGAGAACTTCAGCGACTTCACGTCGTCCGCGAGCACCGAGCGCTCCGCGCTGGCGAACGTCGGCATCGCGGTGTCTTCGAGATCGGGAATCACGCGCTCGAGCACCAGCGCCTTCGTATCCTTGTCCGCGACCGGAGCCAGGACGACGCGGTAGTACCAGATGCCGCCCAGGCCGACCCGGCCGGGCAAGGCCGCGGCGTAGCGGATTTCGTCGCTCTCGCCGCCGAAAAGCAATGGGAACTCTAGGCGCTTGCGCATCCGCTGCGGATGCTGGGCGGTCAGCTGGGTGCGCAGGTAGTCGCTGGCGAGACGCATGTTTGCCGTCGACTCGGCCTTCGCCTCACCGGCGTCCCAGCTTCGGCCGGCCAGGTTCAGCGAGCCGAACAGCACCGACGACATCAGCGCGAGCAGCGAGATCGCGACCAGCAGTTCGACCAGCGTGAAACCACCGCTTCGGGGATTCCTCATGCCGGGTTCCCCGGGCCGATCTTCACGGTTCCGAGCGACAGCGTGCGTTCGCGACCGTTGGCGCCGTCGAACTTCACTTCGACGCTGATCCGGTACAGACGCACCGCCAGCGCCTGCGACGCCTGTTCGAGTTCGAGATCCAGCCCCTGGACCGTATAGGCTGCGACCCTGGTTTCCCAGCGAATCCGCCCGTCGTCCTCGGTGCCGCGCTCGCCGCTCTCGCGCAACGGCTGCGCCGCGGCCGCCTGGGCGAGACGCGACTCCGCGACCATCAGCGCGCGGCTCCACTCCTCCGCGGCGACCGCGTTGCCCAGCGAGCCCGAGAACAGCCGGAACAGCGCGGTGGCGACCAGCGCCAGGATAACGAAGGCAACCAGGACCTCGAGCAGCGAAAAGCCGGCAACGCGGGATCGTCGGGGCATGTCGATGGAAGTCAACTGGGGGTCAATCAGCGTCAATTCAGGATGGCGACGCGGCCGGTGAGCCAGTCGACGTCGACCTCGTACTTGCGCTCACCTGCGCCCACGGTGATCCGGCCGCCGTTGCTGCCGCCGTCGGGAAAGAACCGGATCGAACCGATCTTTTCGTCGACCAGGTCCTTTTGCGCGGTGAAGAGCTTCAGTTCCACTTCGCGCGGCAGCGCGTGCTCGCGCGGATCGCGATCGACCTTGAACCGGCGACCGGCAACGTCGAGAACCAGGAAGGTCTCGCGTCTTTGCGCCACCGCCTCGCTGCGCGCGAGCCGGAGCCCGGCCGCGAGCTGTCGGGCCGCGCTGCGCAGTTCCGTGTTCGACACGCCGGCGCCGCCGAGCATCGGGATCGCGAGCGCAGCGACCGCCGCCATGATGCCAAGCACGATCAGCAGTTCGAGCAGCGTCACGCCTGCCGAAGCGCCTCGCAATCCCGCTGCGCGGCAACCGGCAGGCGCTCGGCGCTCAATTGCTGGCGATGTCCTTGTTGGGGCCATCGCCGCCATCCTTGCCGTCGGCGCCGTAGCGACAGGATGTCGTACGGGGCTTTGGCTCCTGGCGCCGTGTATTTGTATTCGTTGGACCAGGGGTCCTTGGGCAGCGTCGCCTTCTTCCAGTAGGGGCCGTTCCAGTTGGAGACCCCCGCCGGCGCGGTGATCAGCGCCTGCAGGCCTTCCTGGGTAGTCGGGTAGCGGCCGATCTCCAGCTTGTAGAGGTCGAGCGCCTGACCGATCTGGCCGATCTCGATGGCCGCGGCCTTGCGCTTGGCCTCCTCGCCCTGACCGATGAAATTCCCACCGACGATGCCCACCACGATGGCGATCAGCACCAGCACCACCAGAATTTCGATCAGCGTCATCCCTCGCGCCGCGCGGCGCCCGCCTTGCCTGTCATTCATGTTCCGTTCCTTGTTGTTGACCGCAGGCAAAGAAACCCACAGCCCAAATTCCATGTATCTGCTATGACGCCGAATCAGACAACGAGTTCGCTCATGCCCAGCACGCCCATCAGTATCGAGAAGACGATGCCGCCGATGACGATCGCCAGCCCGAGGATGAGCGCCGGCTCGAGAATCGCCAGGAAGCGCTTGATCGCCGCGGCCACTTCGCGGTCGTAGACCTCGGCGACGCGCCCCAGCATCTCCTCGAGGCGGCCGGATTCCTCGCCGACGAGGATCATCTGGGTGGCGAGCTTCGGATACAGGCCGGTGTCGGCCAGCGGCCGCCCGAAGCCCTTGCCCTCCCGCAGCCTGGCGATGACCCCGTCCAGGGCGCCGGCCATCACCACATTGCCCATCGTCTCCCGGACGATGGACAGCGCGGCGAGCAGCGTCACGCCGTTGCCGAGCAGCGTCCCCAGCGTTCGCGCGAACCGCGCAGTCTCGACCTTGGCGACCAGATCGCCCAGCAGCGGCGTGCGCAGCATGCGCCGGTCGCGCGCCATGCGGACCGAAGCGGCGCGCCCGCGCCGCTGGAACCAGACCACGGCGAAAAACGCGCCGAGCGCGACCGCCCACCACCAGGCGCGGAAAAACTTGCCAAGCGTCACGACGACCAGCGTGGGCAGCGGCAACGCCTTGCCGGCCTGGGCGAAGGTCGTCTCGAACTGCGGCACCACCCAGACCAGCAGCAGCGCGACGGACGTGACGGCGACTCCGATGAGTATCGTCGGATAGACCAGCGCCGACTTGACCGATTCGCGCAGCTCCTTGTTGCGCTCCATCGTCTCGGCCAGACGCTGCAGCACCACGCCGAGCGCGCCGCCGGCCTCGCCGGCCCGAACGATGTTGACGTAGAAGCGCGAAAACACCTCGCGGCGATCGTCGAGTGCCTGCGACAGCGCCTTGCCACCGCGAACGTCGTCGCGCAGGCCCTGCAGCAATCCGGTGACCGCCGGCGTCGGCGCCAGCCCGATGAGAACCTCCAGCGCGCGATCCAGCGGCAGGCCCGCGCGCAGCAGCGTCGCCAGTTCGCGGGTGATCGCGAGCAGCTGGTCACGCGTGACGGTCCTCGATTCGAACCGGCGGCGGCGCCTTCCCCGGCGCCGATGCGCACCCGCCTCGGCCTGCGCCGAGGCGCCCGATGCATGCGCGACGCTCATCGGCATCAGTCCCTGGTCGCGCAGACGCGTGACGATCTCGGCCTCGTTCGCCGCCTCGTATTCGCCGACGGCGACTTCACCAGCCGGATTGACGGCGCGATAGCGAAAGACCGGCATGGCTCACGCCTCGCGCGTGACGCGAAGCACCTCTTCGAACGTGGTCAGACCGGCCAGCGCCTTGCGGATGCCATCCTCGTACATCGACACCATGCCTTCGCGCTGCGCCTGCGCCTTCAGTTCGCTCGACGTCGCATGCTTCATCACCAGGCTGCGCAGCGGGTCGGACATCGGCAGCATCTCGAGGATGCAGAAGCGGCCGAGGAAGCCGGTGGTGCCGCATTGCGGACAACCCTTGGCGTGATACAGCGTGATGTCGCCTGCGGGCGCGTATTTCGCAAGCCCGAGCTCATCGACCAGTTCCGGCAGCGCGCGGTAGGGCTCCTTGCAGTGCTGGCACAGCCGGCGCACCAGCCGCTGCGCCAGGATGCCGACGATCGTGGATGTCAGCAGGTAGTCATCCACGCCCATGTCGAGCAGCCGATTCACCGTGGACGCCGCGTCGTTGGTGTGCACGGTCGACAGCACCAGGTGGCCGGTCAGCGCCGATTGCACGGCGATCTGCGCGGTTTCCAGATCGCGGATTTCGCCGATCATGATCACGTCAGGATCCTGGCGCACGATCGAGCGCAGCGCGTTGGCGAACGTCAGGTCGATCTGCGGCTTCACCTGGATCTGGTTGATGCCGACCATCTGGTACTCGACCGGATCCTCGACGGTGAGGATCTTGACGTCCGGCTGGTTCAGGCGATCCAGCGCCGTGTACAGCGTCGTGGTCTTGCCGGATCCGGTCGGCCCGGTCACCAGCAGGATGCCGTGCGGCAGCATCAGCACGTCGATGAACGCCTTCAGCGTATCCGGCGCGAATCCCAGCTTTTCGAAATCCAGCGTGACGCCGCCCTTGTCGAGGATGCGCATCACCACCGACTCGCCGTGCATCGTCGGCACCGTCGACACCCGCAGGTCGATCTCCTTGCCCTGGACGCGCAGCCGGATGCGTCCGTCCTGCGGCAGCCTGCGCTCGGCAATGTCCAGGTTGGCCATGATCTTGATGCGCGAAATCACCGCAGCGGCCAGTCGCTTGGGCGGCGACTCGACGTCGTGCAGGACGCCGTCGACGCGGTAGCGCACCGCCAGCCGGTTCTCGAAGGGCTCGACATGGATGTCCGAGGCGCGCATGTCCAGCGCATTGGTGATGATCAGGCTGACCAGGCGGATCACCGGCGCCTCGGAGGCCAGATCCTTCAGCTGCTGGACGTCGGCGTCGAAAGCGAGCTCGTCCACCCGGGTCTCGACGTCGCCAAGCAGCTGGCTTTGCGCCGATTTGCCCGATCCATAGAGCCGCTCAAGCGCAGCCTCGAGCTCGGAGGGGATCGCCACCAGCGGCCGCACCGTGCGCCCGGTGACCATCTCGAAGGCGCCGATCGCGTAGCCGTCGGTCGGGTCGGCCATGGCCAGCGCAACTTCGGTTTCGTCTTCGCGCACCGGCAACGCCCGTACCTCGCGCAGGAAGCGCGCGCTCACGCGCTCGTCGAGGATCGGGAATTCAGGGTAGCCGCCCGCTTCGACCAGCGGCAGCCCGAGTTGCGCGGCAAGGGCCTCGGTGACGTCGCGCTGCGCGACGACACCAAGCGTGACCAGCAGCGAACCAAGCCTCTCGCCCGATTCCTGCTGGACGCGCAACGCGCGTTCGAGCGTTCCCGCATCGAGCTTGCCGCGCTCGATCAGGATCTCGCCAAGGCGTTTTCTGGCAACCGCGTCCACGCGTGGAAGGTTTTGAAATTATTGAAAAATTTGACGGATCATCATAGCACGGCCCAGGCGTTTTCCAGTGCCGGAAGGCGGCCGGCCGCAGTACTGGTTTGGCGTGCGCGCAACAACTGTCGCCGAACAGAGACGGCCGGGCGGAGAGCTGTCTGCGCACGACGGCAGCACGCCCTCCGCCTCGTTCGCTCGGGTCGCAATGGCGAAGGGCCGCGCGCGCAACCGATTGCTGAACGCGTACAACCACTTGTTGCAGACCCGCCGGAGCATCGCAAGGTTCCGCGCGGCTCGGACGGAGTCCGGCCGGGCGGCCGAACCGCGGGCCACCGGAAACATCGCAGCGACCGTCCGACTACGGCGACCCGCAGCGCGCTCCGTCGTCAGCCGCGGGCGAAGGCCGCGTCGGCGGCGCGAATCGTCTCGGCGATATCGTCGGCCGAGTGCGCTGCCGAAACGAAGCCGGCCTCGAACGCCGACGGCGCGAGATAGATGCCGGCGTCGAGCATCGAATGGAAGAACCGGTTGAAGCGCTCCTTGTCGCAGGCCATGACCGTATCGTAGGAATCCGGCACCGCCGGCGCGAAGTAGACGCCGAACATGCCGCCGACCGATTGCGCGGAAAACGCGACATTGCGCCGCTTCGCTGCGGCAACGAGGCCGTCGGTGAAGCTGCGCGTCGCCGCCGCGAGCCGATCGTAGAAACCCGGAACTTCGGTCGCGGCGAGCGTGGCGAGTCCCGCCGCGACCGCCACCGGATTGCCCGACAGCGTTCCCGCCTGGTACACCGGTCCCAGCGGCGCGATCTTCTCCATGATCGCGCGCCGGCCGCCGAAGGCGCCCACCGGCATGCCGCCGCCGATCACCTTGCCCAGCGTGGTCAGGTCCGGCCGGATGCCCGTCAGTCCCTGCACGCCCTGCGGGTGTACGCGGAATCCGGTCATCACCTCGTCGAAGATCAGAATCGCGCCATGACGATCGCACAATGCGCGCAGGCCCTCGAGAAATCCCGCCTTGGGCATGATGAGGTTCATGTTGCCCGCGATGGGCTCGACGATCACCGCGGCGATCGCCTCGGGCGCGTCGGCGAACGCGGCGCCGACCGCGTCGAGATCGTTGTAGGGCACGACGACGGTCTCACCGGCGATCGCGGGCGGCACGCCCGCCGACGACGGCTGCCCGAAGGTCAGCGCACCGGAGCCGGCCTTCACCAGCAGGCTGTCGCCATGACCGTGGTAACAGCCCTCGAATTTGAGGATCTTCGGACGGCCGGTGAAGCCGCGCGCCAGCCGCAGCGCCGACATCGTGGCCTCGGTGCCCGACGAAACCAGACGCACCAATTCGATCGACGGCAGTCGCCGGACCAGCGTTTCCGCCAGCTCGATCTCGATCTCCGTCGGCGCACCGAAGGACAGGCCATGCAATGCCGTCTCGCGCACCGCGCGCACCACATCCGGATGCGCATGACCGACGATCGCCGGCCCCCAGGAACCAACGTAGTCGATATAGCGCTTGCCGTCGGCATCCCAAACGTAGGCCCCCTCGCCGCGAGTCAGGAAGCGCGGCGTGCCGCCCACCGACCGGAACGCCCGAACGGGGGAATTGACTCCGGCGGGAATCGTGCGCTGGGCACGGGCAAACAGCTCGTCGTTTCGGCTCATGGTCGTGGGGGCCTGGTGTAATGGGCGTTGAATTGCGCTTGGATGTCCGCGGCGGCGCGCGCGACGGCGGTCGGTTCGACGGCACCGAAGACAGCAGAAATCACGGCGACGGCGTCGGCGCCGGCCGCGGCCAGTTCACCCGCGCCGGCCGCGGTGATCCCGCCGATGGCGACGACCGGAACCGGGAGGCTGCGGCCGCGCGCCAGAAGCGTGATGTCGGCGCGACGCGCGCCGGGTTTAACGGCAGAGGGGAAGAAGCTGCCGAAGGCCACATAATCGGCGCCGTCGGCGACGAGACGTTGCGCCAGCGCAAAATCGTCATAGCAGGAAACGCCGACGAGCATGTCGTCGCCGACGATCGCGCGCGCCGCCGCGAGCCCGCCGTCGGCCTCGCCGACGTGCACACCGGCCGCGCCGACGGCGCGTGCCAGATGCGGATCGTCGTTGATGATCAGCGGTACGCCTCGTTTCGTGCAGACATGGGCCAGCACCTCGGCCTGCTCGCGCTGCAGCGCGGCGGGGGCGGATTTGTTGCGGTACTGGATCGCGCAGGCGCCACCGGCGATCGCTGCTTCGGCCCGGGCGACAAGATCCCGGGTATCGGCAAGGTCGGGAGTGACCGCGTACAGCCCGTGCAGTGCCCGCGCCGTCTGCCGTCGCGCCCTGGGCGTCCCGGTTTCAGTGGCTGCCGCGGGCATCGAATACGCGGGGAGTTTCGGCTTCCTCGCCACGTGCATCGGTCTCTTCGCGCGCCCAGAACAACCGGTCCGGCAGGAACTGGCCCATGCCGGGACGATAGGCCTTCTTCAGCGCCTGCCACGTGTAGTCCTGCGCCTCGCGCACGGCATCGGTCAGGTCCAGGCCATTGGCGAGCAACGCTGCGATGGCCGAGGCCAGCGTGCAGCCGGATCCGTGAAAACTGCCGGACAGGCGCGGCCAGCTGTCGGAGCGCACGACGCCGCTCTTGCCGTACAGCGTGTTGACCACCTGCGGCGTGGTCTCGTGCGTGCCGGTAACCAGAACGTACTCGCAGCCCCTGGCGATCAACCGCGACGCGCCCTGCTCGGCGGTCGGCTCGTCGTCGTCGCCCTCGGCGGCGAGCCGGCGGACCTCGAGGCTGTTCGGCGTCAGCACCGTCGTCTGCGGCAGCAGCAGTTCGCACAGCGCGTGCGTCATCTCTTCAGTCGCGAATTCGTCGCCGCGCCCGGAAGCGAGCACGGGGTCGAGGATCAGCGGAACATCCGGATAGTCGGACACGATCTCGGCGATCGCCGCGATGTTCTCGACGCTGCCCATCACGCCGATCTTGAAGGCGTCGACCGGCATGTCCTCGAGCAGGCAGCGGGCCTGGTCGATGACCCAATCGGCATCCACGGGCAGCAGACCCTCGACGCCGCGCGAGTCCTGCACGGTAAGCGCGGTGATGACCGACAGCGGATGGCAGCCCATGCTGGCGAGCGTCAGCAGGTCCGCCTGGATGCCGGCGCCGCCGGAGGGATCCGACGCCGCGAAGGTGAGAACGAGAGGCGGAAATCCCGGTTCGCTGTCTGGCATGTGAGAACGATTCCCGATGATCGCGCGGAACCGGCGCGCACGGTACGATCACGCTACAATTTCACATTTTACCCCACCGGAAAAAGCCGGCGTCCCGATGAAAAAATACATGTGCCTCATATGCGGCTGGATCTATGACGAGGCCACCGGAGCCCCGGAAGAAGGCATCGCGGCCGGCACGCGCTGGGAGGACGTGCCGCCGAACTGGACCTGTCCCGAGTGCGGGGCGCGCAAGGAGGATTTCGAGATGATCGAGTTCTAGAATGAGAATCGTCCATACGATGCTGCGCGTGGGTGATCTCGACCGCGCGATCGCGTTCTACACTGAGGCCCTGGGCATGCGTGTTGCGCGCACAGTGGACCGGCCGGAGCAGCGGTACACCAACGCGTTCGTCGGCTATGCCGACGACCCGCACGGTGCCGAGCTCGAACTGACCTACAACTATGGCGTCACCGGCTACACGCATGGCGAGGCCTTCGGTCATGTCGCCGTCGAGGTGCCCGATGCGGCCGCGGTGTGCGCCCGCGTGCGCGACACGCCCGCGCTCGGCGGCAAGGTGACGCGCGAGGCCGGTCCGGTCAAGGGTGGAACGAGGGTGATCGCCTTCGTCGAGGACCCGGACGGCTACAAGATCGAGCTGGTCGAGCCCCACGGCCCGGGCAGCGCCTGACCGCAAGGGTCCCGGTGCGCTAAGAGCGCGCCTTCACCGCGGGTCATTTCGCCGTCGTACGGAGCAGTTCCCCGATGTCGTGAGCGAAGACGTCGGGGCCCTGGCCATGGCTGACGTAGAGACGCAGCCGTCCCTGCGGATCGAAGATGAAGGTGCCCGCCGAGTGGTCGACCGTGTAGGTCGAAGGCGTCGCCCCGGGCTGCTTCTGGTAGAGGATCTTGAACTCGCGCGTCACGCGCTCGGTGGCCGCCGCATCGCCGTAGAGTCCCGCGAAGCGCTTGTCGAACGCCGGCACGTACTCGGCAAGCAGTTCCTGCCGGTCGCGCTCCGGGTCCACGGTGACGAAGATCACCTGCACGCGATCGGCATCGGGCCCCAGCTTCTTCATCGCCTCGGCAAGCGTCGACAGCGTCGTCGGACATACGTCGGGGCACTGCGTATAGCCGAAGAAGATCACCACCGCCTTGCCGCGATAGTCGGCCAGCGTGCGCGGCTTGCCCGTGTGATCGGTCAGCGCGAAATCGCGGCCGAAGGATGCGCCGGTGACGTCCGAGGACTTGAACTTCGGCCCCTCGGGCGCGCAACCCGCGAAAACCAGCAACGCCGCCAGAGCGGCGATGAAGCGCATCGGCGCAGCCCATGAAGCCTCCCGCCGAACGGCGCCTTTCGCCGCCCCTCCCGGGGAGCAAGTGCCCTGGGGCGGCCCTGCGGCCATCATCACCAGTAGTAGTCGATCAGGTAGTGGTCGATCAACAGCGCCGAGAACAGCGCGGCCAGATACAGGATCGAGAAGCGGAAGGTTCGCCGCGCGAGGCTGTCGCTGTACCGGAAGTAGAGTCGCAGCGCGTAGCCGAGGAAGATCCCTCCCAGCACCAGCGCCGCAGCCAGGTACAGGTAGCCGCTCATCCGGATGGCGAACGGCAGCAGCGTCACCGCGATCAGCGCCACCGTGTAGAGCACGATCTGCAGGCGCGTATACAGGGCGCCATGCGTCACCGGCAGCATGGGCAGCCCTGCCCTGGCATAGTCCTGCGTGCGATAGAGTGCCAGCGCCCAGAAATGCGGCGGCGTCCAGACGAAGATGATCAGGAACAGCAGGAGCGCCTCCGGCGCCACCTCGTTGGAGACCGCGGCCCAGCCGAGCACCGGCGGCATCGCGCCCGACGCGCCGCCGATGACGATGTTCTGCGGCGTCGCCGGTTTCAGCAGCACCGTGTAGATGACCGCGTAGCCGACGAATGTTGCGAGCGTCAGCCACATGGTCAGCGGATTGACGTAGCGGAACAGCAGCCAGAGTCCGAGTCCACCGACCAGCCCGGCGAAAACCAGCGTCTGCATCGAGGTCAGATGGCCGGCGGGAAGCGGGCGCCGGCGAGTGCGATGCATCACGGCGTCGATCTTCTGCTCGACCAGGCAGTTCACCGCGGCCGCGGCGCCGGCGACCAGCGCAATGCCTACGGTCGCGAAGAACACGACGTCCGCAGGCGGCAGCCCCGGCACGGCCAGGAACATGCCGATGACGGCGCAGAAGACGACCAGCGACACGACCCGCGGCTTGGTCAGCGCGAGAAATTGCCGGAAGCGACTGTCGGTTAAGGCGAGCGTGGTCATTCGAATTGGAGGAATATGCAATGGCCCAACCGGCCATTTTACACGCTGCCGGCGACGATGCGACCGCCGGGATGGCGTCAGCCGATCCGCGATGCCTTCAGCAGGCGGGTCAGGTCCTTCGCCATGCCCTTGATGTCCGGATCGCGCGAGTAGGCCAGCACCAGGTTCCCCAGCGGATCGATCAGGTAGAGGCGTTCGGCGCCCGCCGGCCAGGCCGCGAAGGCGCCGGGTGCGACATGGGCGACGATCAGCCCCGGATGCTGCTCGAGTATCGCCTGCGCCGGCGCCGGCGCCGTGTCGCCGACGACGAACCAGACGCGGACCACGCGTTCCATTTCGCGGCCCTGGATCGTGCGCGCCTGGCGGGTCGCGTACAGCGCCCGTTCGCACAGCGCGTCGCAGGGCGCGGGCGCGACGGCCGCGAGCACCCATTTGCCGCGCAGCGACGCGAGATCGAAGGACTTGCCGTCGACGGTGACCCCGGCAACTTCGGGTGCCGGCCGGGTTTCGAGCAGTTCGCCGGAATTGACCTGGCGGTCGCGCGGAAACAGGTAGTAGGCGGCGTACGAGGCCACGACCGGCGCCACCGTCACCAGCGCGATCAGCCAGAAGGTGCGCCGGTTGCGCTTTACTGTCGCGGGCGGCGGGTCGTCGCGGTTCATGTTCATGTCGGCCTCCTGCGGCGCAGATTGAAGAACAGCCAGAGGCCGGCGGCAAGCAGCGCAAACGAATACCACTGCAGCATGTAGATCCGGTGCTTTTCCACGCCGAAATCCGGCGCCGGCCAGTCGCGTTTCAGGTCATCGCCGTCGCCCAGCGGCGCGGTCTGCTCGACCACGACCGGCAGCACGGCGATCCCCGTCGCAGCGGCGAACCGCGCCGGGTCGAGATTCTGCCAAAGACCCCCCTGGGGCGCGGACTCGCCGAATTCGAAATAGTCCGGCGTCGAATTGAGGCGCCCGACGACGACGACCGGTCCGGAAGGCGGCACTTCCCGAGGCAGTTCGGCGCGCGTCGGTCCGGCGGCGACCCAGCCGCGGTTCACCAGCACCATGCGTCCGTCATCGAGGCGCAAAGGCGTCACGACGTGATAGCCGGCGCGACCGGCATGGATCTTGTTGTCGATCAGGATCTGCCGCCTGGCATCGAAGGTCCCGCTCGCGCTGACGGGACGATATCGCCATGCGGCCCAGTCGGCATCGACCGGGATGGCCACCGGCGCCTTGGCCGCCGCAGCGTCGAACCGCGCCCGCAGATCGATCTTGCCTTCCATCCGACCCCGCTGCCAGTTGCCGGCGGCGACGAACACCGCGATCCCGACGATCGCGGCAACGGTCGGCAGCGCCGCGGGCCGGAAGCGCCGCGACGCGGATGCAACCGGCTTCCTGGCCGTGTCTTCGCGGAGAGTATCCTTGTGCCGCATCGTCGTATCGTAAGGCCGCCATGAAAATCGTCGTCGTCGCCGTGCTCATCACCATCGTCGTGGCCCTGTTCTCGGCGCTGGTCTTTCTGTACCGCGACGCGGGCAAGGGCAAGCGGGTGGTCTGGGCGCTGACCATCCGCATCGCGCTGTCGGTCGCGCTGATCGCCTTCCTGCTGTTCGGCTACTGGATGGGGTGGATCGGTCCCGGTCGCCCGGCCTAGCGGCCCCGGAAGCGAAAAGCCGCACGGGGTCGCCGTGCGGCTTCGACTCGCGCGCGGAACGCCGCGCCGATGGCGCGCGTCAGACCAGCCAGTAGACCAGCACGAACAGCAGCAGCCAGACCACGTCGACGAAATGCCAGTACCAGGCCGCGGCCTCGAAGCCGAAGTGGTGCTCCGGGGTGAAATGCCCTTTCATCAAGCGGATCAGGATCACCGTCAGCATGATGGCGCCCAGCGTCACGTGCAGGCCGTGGAAACCGGTCAGCATGAAGAACGTGGAGCCGAAGACGCCGGTGTGGAGCTTGAGATTCAGGTCGACGTAGGCGTGATAGTACTCGTAGGCCTGGAACCCCAGGAACGTGAAGCCCAGCAAGACGGTGAACAGCAGGAACACCGCCGTCTTCGCCCGCATGGTTCTCCTTGAGGGCATGGTGCGCGATGGTGATGGTCACGCCCGAGGACAGCAGCAGGATGGTGTTGAGCAGCGGGATGCCCATCGCACCCATGGTGCCGAACTTGTAGTCGAAGTACGGCCCGTCGGTCGGCCATTGCGCGACGAAGTCGGGCCAGATCAGCTTCGACGACAGACTGCCCAGATCCGGCACCGAAATCGCACGCACGTAGAACAGTGCGCCGAAGAACGCGGCAAAGAACATCACCTCGGAGAAGATGAACCAGCTCATGCTCCAGCGGAACGAAAGGTCCACTTTCTGGTTGTACTGGTGCCCCTCCGACTCGCCGATCACCTGTCCGAACCAGCCGAACAGCATGTAGACGAGAATCGCGAAGCCGACGGCCACCATCCACGGTCCCGGCGCGTGGCCGTTGAACCAGAACGCCGCGCCGGTCCCCATCAGCAGCAGCGCGATCGCGCCGGTGATCGGCCAGTGCGAGGGTTGCGGGACGTAGTAGTACGGCTTGGCGCCATTGGCGGCTGCGCTCATGAATCACTCCCTTTGGTCATGCCTTGTGCGCGCGGACGAGTGGCTTCCTGCCGCCCGTCCGCATTTCCCATGTTGCCGCCCGCGCCTTCGACCTCGAAGAACGTGTAGGACAGCGTGATCACCGGCAGGTCGGCCGGCACGTCCTGGCCGATCGCGAACACCACCGGCATCTGTCGGACCTCGCCCGGCTGCAGCGTCTGTTTGGCGAAGCAGAAGCAATCGAGCTTCCGGAAGTACGGCGCCGCGTGCTGCGGACCATAGCTCGGGATTGCCTGCCCGGTGACCGGCCGGCCGGTGTTGTTGCGGACCTCGAAGACCACCTGCTTCAACTCCCCCGGATGCACGTCGACTGCCGACTCGAGCGACCGGAAAGTCCACGGCAGACCGCGCAGGTTCGTATCGAACTCGATGCGCACGGTGCGCGTCGTATCCACCTGCGTGTTGATGACGACGTCCGGCTGGGCGAGATCACGGATTCCGGTGACCCGGCAGATCTGATCGTAGAACGGGACCAGCGCATAGCCGAAGGCGAACATGCCGAGGACGACGATGCCAAGGCGCCTGACCATCGCCAGATTCGAGCGCTTCTGATCGGCCCGTGCATCGGCCGCGGCGTTTCCGCCGCCCCCGCCTTCGCCCCCACGGCGCAGCCTGCCGCTCACTTGCGCAGGTTCCGGCCGATGGCGAAGACCAGGAACAACAGCACCGCGCCGCCGATGAAGCCGATGCCCGTCGTCGGTTCGCCGATGAATTTCGCCGCCAGGATGCCGGCAAAGAACACCGCGGCGATCGACGCGAACACCAGCGCCGTGCGCCGGTTGGTCGCGCGCAGTCGCACAGGATCGATCGGGGCCGGATGGTCGCGGGTCATGATGCCATCGCGCCTACTTGACCACCGGAGGCGTCTCGAACGTGTGGTACGGCGCCGGCGACGGCACGGTCCACTCCAGCGTGTCGGCGCCTTCCCAGGGCTTGGCCGGCGCCTTCGCGCCGTCGCCCTTGATGCACTTGATCAGCGCGATCACGAAGATCAGCTGCGACAGGCCGAAGCCGAACGCGCCGATGGTCGCCATCATGTTCCAGTCGGCGAACTGCTGCGCGTAGTCGGGAATGCGCCGCGGCATGCCGGCCAGCCCGAGGAAGTGCATCGGGAAGAAGGTGATGTTGAAGAACACCATCGACGACCAGAAATGCCACTTGCCGAGCGTCTCGCTGTACATGGTGCCGGTCCATTTCGGCAGCCAGTAGTAGGCGCCGCCGAAGAACGCGAACAGCGAGCCGGCGACCAGCACGTAGTGGAAGTGCGCGACGACGTAGTAGGTGTCCTGCAGCTGGATGTCCACCGGCGTGATCGCCAGCACCAGGCCGGTGAAGCCGCCCATCGTGAACAGGAAGATGAAGCCGATGGCGAACAGCATCGGCGTCTCGAAGGTCATCGAGCCCCGCCACATCGTGGCCACCCAGTTGAAGACCTTCACCCCGGTCGGGAATCGCGATCAGCATCGTCGCGTACATGAAGAACAGCAGGCCCGCCGCCGGCAGGCCGACGGTGAACATGTGGTGCGCCCAGACGATGAACGAAAGGATGGCGATGCTCGCCACCGCATAGACCATCGACGCATAGCCGAACAGCGGCTTGCGCGCAAAGGTCGGAATGATCTCGGAGATGATCCCGAACGACGGCAGGATCATGATGTAGACCTCCGGGTGGCCGAAGAACCAGAACACGTGCTGGAACAGCACCGGGTCGCCGCCGCCGGCCGCATTGAAGAACGACGTGCCGAAGTGGCGGTCGGTCAGCAGCATGGTCACCGAGCCGGCGAGCACCGGCATGACGGCGATCAGCAGGTAGGCCGTGATCAGCCAGGTCCACACGAACAGCGGCATCTTCATCAGCGTCATGCCCGGCGCGCGCATGTTCAGGATGGTCGTGATGATGTTGATCGAGCCCATGATCGACGACGCGCCCATGATATGGACGGCGAAGATCGTGAGGTCCATCCCCATGCCGGCCTGCACCGACAGCGGCGGGTAGAGGGTCCAGCCGCCCGCGGCCGCGCCGCCCGGAACGAAGAACGAGCCGATCAGCATCAGCGCCGCCGGCGGGAGCAGCCAGAAGCTCCAGTTGTTCATCCGCGCGAACGCCATGTCCGGCGCGCCGATCATCAGCGGGATCTGCCAGTTCGCGAAGCCCACCGCGGCCGGCATGATCGCGCCGAAGATCATGACCAGGCCGTGCAGCGTGGTCAGCGAGTTGAAGAACTCCGGGTGGACCACCTGCATGCCGGGCTGGAACAGCTCGGTGCGGATGGTCAGCGCCATCACGCCGCCGACGAAGAACATCATCAGCGAGAACAGCAGGTACATCGTTCCGATGTCCTTGTGGTTGGTCGTCGTGACCCAACGCATGATCCCGGACGGATGGTGGTCGTGCCCGTGATCGTGACCGGCAACGTGATCGTGCGGAATGCTGCTCATTGCGTGCTCCCTGACTTTGATCTGATTGGCCGTTCGCGGATCACTTGCCCGCGCGGGCTGCCATCACGGCGGCGGGCAGGACGTCGCCGGCCTTGTTGCCCCAGCTGTTGCGCGTATAGGTGATCACGGCGGCGAGGTCGGCGTCTGACAGCTGCTTCCAGGCGGGCATCGCGGTGCCCTGCTTGCCGTTGAGAACCAGTGCAATCTGCGCTTCGGGCGAGCCCACGACCAGCTTGGATCCGTCAAGCGCCGGGAACGCGTTGGGCACGCCCTTGCCGCTTGCCTGGTGGCAGGCCGCGCAATTGGCGGCGTAGACCGTGGCGCCCTTGGCGAGGAGCTCGGCCCCGGTCCAGGTCTTGTTCGGGTCGTCGGCGACCGCCGCGACCTTCTGCTTCTGCTCCGCCACCCACTTGGCGTAGTCGTCCTTGGACTTGACTTCGACGACCACCGGCATGAAGCCGTGCTCCTTGCCGCAGAGTTCCGCGCACTGGCCGCGGTAGGTCCCGACCTTTTCCGCCTTGAACCAGGTGTCGCGGACGAATCCGGGAATGGCATCCTGCTTGACGCCGAACGCGGGCACCCACCACGCATGGATCACGTCGCTTGCGGTGATGATGATGCGGACCTTGGTGTCGACGGGCACGACCATCGGCCGGTCGACCTCGAGCAGGTAGTTCGGGCCCTTCGGCTCGCGCCCCTCGATCTGCGCCAGCGGCGTCGAGAGATTGGAATAGAAGCCGAAGCCGTCCTGCAGGTAGTCGTAGCCCCATTTCCACTGGTAGCCGGTGACCTTGACGGTGAGGCCCGGCGCCGATGTGTCCTTCATCGCGAGTATGGTCTTGGTCGCCGGCCAGGCCATGAACAGCAGGATCAGGAAAGGGATGACGGTCCAGACGATCTCGACGGTCGTGTTCTCGTGGAACTGCGCCGCCTTGTGGCCCACCGACTTCCGGTGCTTGAAGATCGAGTAGAACATCACGCCGAAGACGGCGATGAAGATGACCACGCAGATCCAGAAAATATAGGAGTGCAGGTCGAACATCTGCTGCGCGATCGGCGTGACCGGCGTCTGGATGTTCCACTCCAGCGCCGCGTTGGCCAGGCCGGGCATCCCGCCGGCAACGCCGGCTGCCACGACCGCTCCCCCCGTCCGGCCCGACCGCGTCCGGCTGCTGCTTTGCTTGCGAACCATGCTGTCCTCGATAGTCCTGATGAATCCGGCCACGTCCACTCCCCTTACCGCCTTGCCGTCAGCCGGCGCAGTTCCCGCGCCACTGCCAACCGCTCCGGCACCGCGAGCGTCCCGCCAAAAGGCAGCGAGACGCCGGCGCTGTGCAACGTCAACTGCGGCGACCGGCCGAATCCCTCGGCCTTCAACTCCACTCGCAGCCAGCAGCGATTGAACTCGCGCCGCCCCTGCCGCCCGCCCTGCTGTCGCTCGACGATGACCCTGTCTCCCGCAACCACCAGTCGCTCCCAGTCACCGGCGTGTCGGTCGACCCAGAAGAACGCCGCGGCCAGCAATGCGATCTCCGCGATGGAGAACGGCAGAACCGGCCATGCCCCCGCCAGCGCGCAACCCGCCGCGACCAGCAGGCTCACGCCCGCGAGCACGCCGAACAGCGACCATCGTCTTGCGCGTCCCAGCGAATCGTTCCGGCGCGCGACCACGCAGTAGTCGGGATCAGCGGAGGACGATGGGAGGTCGCGGTGCATCCGGTCGGCTGGAGCCACGGCAGGAAAAGCGACGTCGCGGAACGTTCGTGCAGGGCAAAGGCCCCACCCGCCCGCAGCGCGACGCTGCACTTCCAGCGCCGCGGCTACGACGCTTGCAAACCGCGAAATACTAGCACGGTTCGCCGGGCATCGGACAGCAAGTGTCCGCGGGCGTCCATCTTCAGGCCCGCACGTCCAGCGCCGCGAGCGCGGCGGGCGAAAACCCGGGCGCGGCGCCCCAGGCCAGGTCGGCCAGCGGCGGCGACCCCAGGCGCTCTGCCAGAGCGGCGACGCTGTCGTCGCCGCGCGCCATCGCCGGATCCACGCGATTGGCGACCCAGCCGGCGAGGCGCAACCCGCGGGCGGCGATGGCCCGTGCCGACAGCAGCGCATGATTGAGGCAGCCCAGGCGCACGCCGACGACCAGCAGCACCGGCAGCGCCAGTCGTTTCGGCAGGTCGAGCACGTCCGTCTCCGGCCCCAGCGGCACCAGCACTCCGCCGGCGCCTTCGACCACGACAAAACGGCCGGGCGCGGCGATCCGGTCGAACGCGGCCGCAATGCGCTCCGGATCGATCACGACCCCGGCGTCGCGTGCCGCGAGATGCGGCGCGATCGCCGGCGCGAACGCATAGGGATTGCGCAGTTCGACGGGCAGCGACAGGCCGTCGGCGGCCGCCAGGGCGGCGACGTCGTCGTTCAATTCGGCCCCGGGCCCGATTCCGGCCGCCACCGGCTTCATTCCGGCCGCGTCGATCCCCGCCGCCGTCAGGGCGCGCAGCAGTGCGACCGCGATGCGCGTCTTGCCGATGCCGGTGTCGGTGCCGGTGACGAAGACGCCGCGGGTCATCGCCCTCTCCCGGGCATCTGCACGATCGGCAGCCCCTCGGCGGTGCGCTTCGATTCGCCCCGCCAGGCGTGCCCGTAGACGACCTCGAAGGTCAGCGGGATGCGGCCGTCGCGCCGCATGCCTTCGAGCGCATCCTGCATCGCCCTCCAGCGCCTCCTGCCGGTGAGTCCCCGGGGGCGCCCGCGCGTCGCGTTGGTCGCGCCGAGGTGCTTCAGTTCGAGCAGCAGCGCGGTCGGATCCGGATAGGTGAGCGTGATCCGTTCCATGTCCATGACCGGATCGCCGAAACCCGCGTGGACGAGCATGTCGCCGACGTCGTGCATGTCGGCAAAGCGATTGGTCCGCGTGTGCGCATCGGCGCCGCCGAACGCGGCGCGCAATTCGAGCAGCGTATCCGGACCGAAGCTGGTGAACGAGAGCAATCCACCGGTCCGCAATACGCGGCGGAACTCGGAGAAGGCTCGCGGCAGGTCGTTGACCCACTGCAGCGCGAGATTGCTCCAGGCGAGATCGAAAGACCCCGCACGCCACGGCAGCGCGTTGATGTCGGCGCAGACGAAGTCGGGGCCGGTGCCGGCGAGCGCCTCGGGCAGCAGCCGGCGCAGCAGCGTGCGGCCCTGCCGCGCGCGCTCGCGCGCCGCCGCCACCATGGGCAGCGCCAGGTCGATCGCCGCGATCCGCGCCGCCGGATAGCGCGCCGCCAGCACGCCGACCGCCTCGCCCGTTCCGCAGCCGGCATCGAGGATCGAGTTGGGCGCGATCTTCACGTAGTCGAGGCGCGCCGCCATGCGCGCGGCGACTTCCCGCTGCAACGCCGCGGACCCGTCGTAGGTGGCCGTCGCGCGCCCGAAGGCCAGGCGCACCCGGCGCGGGTCGACGTCGCGCGGGTCGGGCGCGGCGGGCGGCGTCTCAGGCGGCATTTAGAAAACCATCGAGCGCGCACTCGAAGGCCGCACGATGCGACAGGAAGGGCGCATGTCCCGCACCGGGGATCTCGACCAGGCGAGCGTCCGGCAGCGCGCGCGCCAGCCAGGCCGCGGCCGCCGGCGGCGTCAGCCGGTCGTGCTCGCCGGCGATCACCAGCGCCGGCATCCGGATGCGCGAGGCGTCTGCGCGCAGATCCGCCGCCGCGAGAATCGCCAGCGCCGAGGCAATGGCGGCAGGCGCGGGCTCGCCACGGGCGAACAGCTGCCGGCGCAATTCCGCCAGCGTGCTCCGGCCTTCCGCGCTGCCCTGCACCTGCAGCGCCAGGAAGCGCTGCAGCGTCAGCCGGTAGGACACGGCGAGCTCGTCGCCGAAGCGCTGCAGGGTCTCCGGCGCCATCGCCTGCGGCCAGCCGGGATCGGCGACGAAGCGCGGCGTGGTTCCGACCAGGACCAGACCGGCAAGACGCTCCGGCATCCGCACCGCCCAGCGCAGCGCGACGGTTCCGCCGAGCGACCAGCCAAGAACGGTCAGCGGCTCGCTCACCCGCCCGAAGTGCGCGGCAACCGCCGAAACCATGTCGTCGAGGGTCGTTGGATCGAGCGGCGCCGAGAGTCCGTGACCGGGCAGGTCGACCACATGGACGCAATGACGCGACGCGAGCCCGGGCAGCAGCGACGCGAACATCCCGCCGTGCATCGCCCATCCATGCAGCAGCACCAGCGGCGGCCCGGCGCCGACCGATTCGACGTGGAGTCCGCCCACCGCCGCCATGTCGGGAGCTGCCGCCGCCGCGGTCATGGCGCGCAGGCGGCCAGTGCCGCGAGCAAGGCGTCGACGTCGGCGGCGGAATGCGCGGCGGTCAGCGAAACGCGCAGCCGTGATGTTCGTTCCGGCACGGTCGGGGGACGGATCGCCGGCACCCAGAAACCCCGCTCGGCCAGAGCCGCGGCCAATGCGACCGCCGCCCCCGGCGGGCCGACGATCAGCGGCTGGATCGCCGTCGGCGAAGGCAGCAATCGCCACGGGAGTCGCGCGGCGCCGCCGCGAAAGCGCTCGATCAGCGCGAACAGATGCGCGCGCCGCGCCGAATCGTCGCGGATGACGACCAGCGCCGCGCGCAGCGTCTGCGCCAGCAGCGCCGGCGCCGCGGTCGTATAGATGTAGGGTCGCGCAGTCTGCTCGAGCGTGCGGATGACCGCCGGATGCGCGGCGACGAACGCGCCCGCGACACCCGCCGCCTTGCCCAGCGTGCCCATGTAGACGATGCGCTCGGAGGTCAGCCCGTAGTGCGCGAGGCTGCCGCGCCCGTCGCCCAGTACGCCGAAGCCATGAGCATCGTCGACCACCAGCCAGGCGTCGTGGCGCTCCGCCAGCGCCAGCAGCCGAGGCAGGCGGGCCAGATCGCCGTCCATGCTGAACACCGCGTCGGTGGCGATCAGCTTGCGCCTCGCCGTGGACACCGCGAGCCGCGCGGCCAGCGCGTCGACGTCGTCGTGCGCATAGCGAACCAGCGCTGCGCGCGATAGCAGCGCGCCATCGTTGAGGCAGGCGTGATTGAGACGATCGGCGAACACCGCGTCGCCGCGGCCGGCAAGCGCGGTCAGGATCGCCAGGTTGGCAAGGTAGCCGGACGAGAAGGTCAGCGCCGCGGCATTCCGGCAGGGCGCAACGAACGCGGCCAGCTCCAGCTCGAGCGCCTGATGCGGCGTCGCGTGGCCGCAGACCAGGTGCGACGCCCCGGAACCCACGCCCCACCGCGCAGCGGCCTCGCGCGCCGCGGCGACCAGCACCGGATCGTTGGCCAGCCCCAGGTAGTCGTTGCCGGCAAAGGCCGTGTACTCGCGCCCGTCGACGACCAGCCGCGGACCTTGCGGGGAATCGACCGTGCGCCGCGTCCGCGCGAGCCCGGTCGCGGTTCGCGCGTCGAGCGCGCGTTGGAGGTCGACGATGCGGTCGTGCGCGGGCGTCACGCCGGCGCGGGAAGCGGCTCGAGCCCCAGCCTGGCGAACAGCGCACGGTCGCCGTCGACGTCGGGATTCCCGGTCGTCAGCAGCCGATCGCCGTAGAAGATCGAGTTCGCGCCGGCCAGGAAGCACAGCGCCTGCACCGCCTCGCCGAGTTCACGCCGCCCGGCGGACAACCGCACCATGGCGCGCGGCATGGTGATGCGGGCGACGGCGATGGTGCGGACGAATTCGAACGGATCCAGCGCGGACTCTCCCTGCAGCCGTTCGGCCAGCGGCGTGCCTTCGACCTGGACCAGATGGTTGATGGGCACCGATTCCGGGTAGGGGTCGAGATTGGCGAGCTGGGCGACGAGGCCGGCGCGCTGGCGGCGCGACTCGCCCATCCCGACGATGCCGCCGCAGCATACCGAGATCCCCGCTTCGCGCACCCGGTCCAGCGTCGCCAGCCGCTCCTGGTAGTCGCGCGTCGTGACAATTTCGCCGTAGAACTCCGGCGACGTATCCAGATTGTGGTTGTAGTAGTCGAGTCCGGCGTCGCGCAACTGGCCCGCCTGCCCGTCCTTCAGCATGCCGAGCGTCGCGCAGGTCTCGAGTCCGAGCGCCTTGACGCCGCGGACCATCTCCAGCACCGGATCGAGATCGCGTTGCTTCGGTCCGCGCCACGCGGCGCCCATGCAGAAGCGCGACGCGCCGGCATCCTTTGCGACACGCGCCGCCGTCAGGACCGCCTCTACGTCGAGCATCGGCTCGGCCTCGACTGCCGTGTGGTAGCGCGCGGCCTGCGGACAGTAGCCGCAATCCTCCGGGCAACCACCGGTCTTTACGGAAATGAGCGTCGACAGCTGAACGGCGTTGGCCGCATGGTGCGCGCGGTGCACCTCTTGCGCCCGGAACATCAGGTCGGCGAACGGCAGCGCGAACAGGCGGTCGATCGCCTCCACGGTCCAGCGTTGCTCCAAGGCCCGCGCGGGCCGGGACAGCGGATCGGCAGCGGGGGCAGGCGTGGCGGTTGGATTCATGCGTTCGGTCGATAGTCGGTTTCGAAGGCGCCGCAGGACAATCCACCGGACGCGAATGGTGGGGAAGTGTCCGGGACGACCAGATCGATGTCAAATTTCATTGCCGGATTATTTGACAAGTTCCGCCACCCCGGCGGGCCCGGGGTTTCGTGGCCCGCCGGCTTGGGCAGCCTTGTCCTGCCGCAGGCCTGCGCGCTGTGTGCCGCGCCGATTCCCGGCGCCTGGCTCTGCCGCGGATGCGAAGCCGAGGCCCCGCGCATCCGCGCGGCCTGCCCGCGCTGTGCGCTGCCGTCGCGCGACGCGGGGCCCTGCGCCGAGTGCCGAGCCCGGCCGCCGCCGTTCGCCGCCGCCCGCGCAGCGTTCGCCTATGCGTGGCCCGTCGACCACCTGCTGCACGCGCTCAAGTACGGCGGCGCACTGACGCTGGCCGAATGGTTCGCGCGGGAGATGGTCGATTGTGGCCCGGTCGCCGTGGACCTTCTGGTCGCGATACCGCTGGCCCCTGCGCGCCAGCGCGACCGTGGGTACAACCAGGCCCGGGAAATCGCCCGGCGCATCGGGCAACTGACCGGGCTGCCCCTGGTGAATGGGTTGGCGCGCGTGCGAGAAACGGGGTCCCAGGTCGGGCTTTCGGGCGCGCAACGCGCGCGCAATCTGGCCGGCGCCTTCGTCGGCAGCGACCTGCTGGCCGGCCGGCGCGTGGCGCTGGTCGACGACGTCATGACCACCGGTGCGACCATGCGCGCGGCGGCGCAGGCGGCCAAGCGCGCCGGCGCGCTGGTCACCGAGGCCTGGGTCGCCGCGCGTACACTTTCGCCGGAATCCGCCTGAAGGTCTGAAAGCCATGTTCGCCGTCGTGCTCGTGCATCCGGAAATTCCGCCCAACACCGGAAACGTCATTCGCCTGACCGCAAATACCGCGACCGACCTGCACCTGGTCGAACCGTTGGGTTTCCGGATGGACGACCGCGACCTCCGGCGCGCTGGACTCGACTACCACGAGTACGCCCGCGTCGCCGTGCACCGGGACTGGTCGGCCTGTCGCACGGCGCTGGACGAAGGTCGCGCCCACCGCTGGTTCGCGATGACCACGCGCGGCACACGCACCGTTTACCAGACCGCCTTCTCGCCGGGCGATGTGCTGGTCTTCGGCTGTGAAACCACGGGCCTGCCGGAGGCAATCCTCGCCACCTTTGCTCCGGCGCAGCAACTGGCCATCCCGATGCGGCCCGGCGTGCGCAGCCTGAACCTGTCCAATGCCGTCGCGGTGACGGTGTACGAGGCGTGGCGGCAGCAGCGCTTTGCCGGCGCAGTGCCGGAATGACCGGTCAGTGATCTTCCCACCGGGGCTCCCGCCTGAGCAGTTCTTCGACTGCGCGGCGCGGCGACAGCCCTTCATGCAGCACTCGCTGCACCGCCTCGCAGATCGGCATTTCCACGCCATGGTGCCGCGCCAGCGCGGTCGCGGCTCTCGCCGCGTGCACGCCTTCGGCGACCTGGCCCAGTTCGGCGAGGATATCGGCGAGGCGCTGGCCTTTTGCCAGCGCCAGACCCACGCGGCGGTTGCGCGACAGGTCTCCGGTGCAGGTCAGCACCAGATCGCCCAGGCCGGCGAGTCCCATCAGCGTTTCGCGTCTTCCGCCCAACGCCTCGGACAGGCGCCCGGTTTCCGCCAAGCCGCGCGTGATCAGCGCCGCGCGCGCATTGTGGCCGAAAGCCAGTCCGTCGCTGGCGCCCGCGGCAATGGCGAGGACGTTCTTGATGGCGCTGCCCACTTCGACCCCGATGAGGTCCTCGGCCTCGTAGGCGCGCAGCGTGTCGCCGCGCAACAGCCCCGCCACCCGCGCTGAAAGCGTCGCATCGGTGGCGGCGACCGTCAACGCGGTCGGCAGGCCATGCGCCACTTCCACGGCGAAGCTCGGACCCGAGACCATGCCCACGGGTGCGGGCCAGAGCGGCGCGAGCAGTTGATGCGCGAGTCCGGCGCCGGCCGGCAGCTCCGCCGCCTCGACGAAACCCTTCGACAGCCAGACCAGCGGGGCCCGCGCGCCCGCCGCCAGCAGCGTCTGCGCCACCGCCGGCAACGCCGCGACGGGGGTCGCGACCACCAGCAGTTCCGCGTTCAGCGCGTCGTCCAGACGCGCAGTCGTCCGCAGCGATCCGGGAAGGCGGATACCGGGCAGGTAGCGCGCGTTTTCTCCGAAGTCCGCGAGCCCGCGCGCGTGCGCCGGGTCCCGGGTCCAGAGCACGACCTGCGGCTTCGCCAGCGCACGCTCGGCAAGGTGGCACGCGAGGGCGGTGCCCCACGCCCCCGCCCCCAGCACCGCTATTCGCGCCATGATCCTGGACCGGCTAGGGCGAAGACCGCATCGGCACCGTGCAGCGCTAGAGGCCGAACACCTGGGGGATGCGGACGTATCCGGTCTGGCCGTCGCGGTGACGCACCTTGACCCAGCCCGGCATTTCGGTGGCGGCCGCGGACGCCGCCGTCTCGGCGAGCTCGAGCAGCACGTTCTGCTCGGCACGGAACACCACGGTCGCGGCTTCCTCGGGCGAGGCGCGCACATCGGCCACCGGCACCCGCACCACAAGCACCCGCCGATCGGTGAGGTTCTTCGCGGCAAACCAGCCGATCGTTCCCGAGACGTCGCGGACCTTGACCCAGCCCTCGACGCTGACCAGCACTTCGAAGGGCACGTCCTTGCCGTAGACGAACAGCGGTCGCGCCTTGGCGGACGGCCCGTCGTAGAGCAGCGCCGGCGCTTCGGCCGACGTGCGGAACTCGGCGGCAGACAGCGCAGGCGCGAAGAGCGCGGCCACGGCCGCGGCGACGAATCCCGCGATCCGCATCGAACCCACCCGGCGTGTGCCCGGCCGCATCGATCGCTCAGTTGGCCTCAACTGGCCTCAGTTCGCCATCTCCGGCGCGTTCTGCATCTGCGCCAGCTGCTGCTGGTAGAGCGTTTCGAAGTTGATCGGCGCGAGGTGCACCGGCGGGAAGCCCGCGCGCATCACCGCGTCGGCGACCGTCTCGCGCGCATAGGGGAACAGCACGTTCGGACAATGGATCGCCAGCACGGGTTGCATGTCCGATGCGGGCACGCCGCGGATGGCGAAAATGCCCGCCTGTGCCGCCTCGACCAGGAACACGGTCTTGTCGCCCGCCGTCGCGGTGACGGTAAGCGTCAGCACGCATTCATAGATGTCTTCGGCGATCGCTTCGGCCTTGGTGCGCAGGCCGATCTCGATCGACGGCGCCTCGCTCATCTGGAAGGATTGCGGCGCGCCCGGGTTCTCGAGCGACAGGTCCTTGATGTAGATGCGATCGATCTGGAAGCTCGCGCCTTGCGCGTTGCCGTCGCCCTGGGGCGCAGCGGTGATTTCGTCTGCCATGCTGGATGTCCTTGAAAAGACTTGGGGAGAACTCGCCATTTTACCCCAGTCGGCCGGTCTCCCGCCTGGCGCGGCGGCCGACCGCCGACGCCGCGACAGCGGGTCGTTCAGCCGCCGGCAAGCAGCGGCGCAAGCCCGCCGCTGCGATCCAGCGAGACGAGATCGTCGAAGCCCCCGACATGAACGTCGCCGATGAAGATCTGCGGAACCGTGCGGCGCCCGGTCCGCTCCATCATCTCGACGCGGCGTGCGGGCTCGAGGTCCACGCGAATCTTCTCGATCTCATCGACACCCCTGCCGCGGAGCAGCCGCTCCGCCTGCACGCAGTACGAGCAGTAGGCGGACGTGTACATCCGGATCGGCGCGCGTTCGGACATCACGCGTTGTCCAGCGGCAGGCCAGCGTCCTTCCAGGCGCGCAGGCCGCCGTTCAGGTGGTAGACCTCCTTGAATCCCAGCTTCGCCAGTCCGGCACCGGCCATGCGGCTGCGCTGGCCGCGCGCGCAGTAGACGATGATCGGCCGGCCGGAAAGCTTGGCGAGTTCCTCGGCCCGGGCGTCGAGCTGGGTCAACGGAATGTGCAGCGCGTTGGGCAGCTTGCCCCCTTCGAATTCCTTGGTCTCGCGCACGTCGAGCAGCACGGCGTCCTGATGATTGATCAGATGCGTGGCGTTCAGATTGCCGATCTCCTTCATCGGCGAGAACTGCCGCTGGATGAACGGCCATAGCAGCATCGCCCCGGACAGGAACATCACCAGGATCAGCATCCAGTTGGTTTCGACGAACGACATGGGGGCAAGGCCGGTTGGGCAAAGGGTAAAATGATAACCGATCATCCGCCGCTTCCGACGTCGCCATCTCATGAGCCCCGCAGCAGCCGCGTCTCCCGCTTCACCTGCGATCGGTCATCCGGTCGTCCTGCTGATCCTCGACGGCTTCGGCAGCCGGGAACCCGCACCCGACAACGCCATCGCCAACGCGCGGATGCCGCGCTGGCGGGCGTTGCTCGAGTCCTGTCCGCACACGACCATCGACGCCTCCGAGCTTCGGGTCGGCCTTCCCGAGGGCCAGATGGGCAACTCCGAGGTGGGCCATCTGAACATCGGCGCCGGCCGCGTCGTCTACCAGGACTTCACCCGCATCGACCAGGCGATCGCCACCGGCGAGTTCGAGGCCAACCCGGTCCTCGCCGCCGCTGTTCGCGCCGCTCGCGACGCCGGGCGCGCGCTCCACGTGTTCGGTCTGCTCTCCCCCGGAGGCGTGCACAGCCACGAGCGGCAAATCGCCGCGATGGTCGAGATGGCCGCCAAGGGCGGCGCGCGCGAGGTCCTGGTCCATGCGTTCCTGGACGGCCGCGACACGCCGCCACGCAGCGCCGCGGCGTCGCTCGAGTTCATGGAGGGCGTCTGCGCGCGGCACCCCGGCGCGCGCATCGCCTCGATCGTGCGGCCGCTATTTCGCCATGGACCGGGACACGCGCTGGGATCGCGTCGAAAAAGCCTACGCGCTGGTCGTGGACGGTCAGGCGCCGTTTCGCGCGACTAATGCGCGAACCGGCCTCGACGCCGCCTACGCCCGCGGCGAGAACGACGAGTTCGTGCAGGCCACGGCCATCGTCGACTCGTCGGGAAACCTCACCCGCATGCGCGACGGCGATGTCGTCGTGTTCATGAATTTCCGCGCCGATCGCGCCCGGGAACTGACCCGCGCGCTCACCGATCCGGATTTCGCCGGTTTCCCGCGGCCCCGGATGCCGCGGCTCGGCGCCTATGTCTGCCTGACCTCCTATGGCGAGGAATTCGCCGCGCTGCCGGTGGCCTTCGCGCCGCAGACGATCGACAACGGCTTCGGCGAGGTCCTCGCGAATCTCGGCCTGGCGCAGCTGCGCATCGCCGAGACCGAGAAATATGCGCATGTCACCTATTTCTTCAACGGCGGCGTCGAGCAGGTATTCCCCGGAGAGGACCGCATTCTCGTGCCGTCGCCGCGGGTGGCGACCTACGACCTGCAGCCCGAGATGAGCGCACCCGAAGTCACCGACCGGCTGGTGGAGGCCATCGGCTCGGGCAGGTACGCGGCGATCATCTGCAACTACGCCAACGGCGACATGGTCGGCCACACCGGCGACTACGACGCGGCGAAAAAGGCGGTGGAGACGCTCGACGCCTGCATCGGCCGGGTCGTCGACGCTGCGCGCGCAGCCGGCGCGGAGGTGCTGGTCACCGCCGATCACGGCAACGCGGAGATGATGCACGACCCGCAGACCGGCCAGCCGCATACGGCGCATACGCTCAACCCGGTGCCCTTCGTCTACGTCGGCCGGCCGGCCCGGGTCGTCGACGGCGGCGCGCTGCAGGACATCGCGCCGACGATGCTCGCGCTGCTGGGCCTGCCGCAGCCGGCGCAGATGACCGGGCACAGCCTGGTCGAGCTCGCGGACTGACCCGGCGCGATCCGGCCCTCACCCGGCGGAACGCAGCGTGGGCGCCACGCACCGCGACCGGCAGGTTCGCCCGACGTTTCCGGCGAAGCTGGACAATTGCGGCTGGCGGGGAACTTGCTTCGCCGATCGAGGGACCAAGCTTGGCTGCATGCGGCTCCGCCGGATAGGGATTCATTGTCGAGGCGGCGGTTCGCCGACCGGCGAGACCGCCGGTCGGCCTGGACGGCGGCAGGCGGCGCCATGGAAGGCATCAACGGGCAGCGGGCGTATACTTTGAAATTGACCTGCCGGCGCCCGGGCGCGGCGGCAGCCGGCAGGAGCCGGACCACTTGAAGCGGGGACACAGGCGATGAGAAGGGACGAACCAGGCAAGCGCGACGGCTGGAAGAAGTGGGGGCTGGTCGGCGTCGGCGCCGTGCTGGGCGTCCTTGTTTCGCTCAATTTCCAGGCGATCGCCCAGCGCGAGGCCAAGACGCCCATTCCCTACGAGGATCTGCAGCTGCTGTCGGCGGTCTTCGGCAAGATCAAGAGCGACTACGTCGAGACCGTGCCCGACGACAAGCTGATCAAGGAAGCGATCAACGGCATGGTGCGCGGGCTCGACCCGCACTCGGATTACCTCGACGCCGAGGCCTTCAAGGAACTCCAGGTCTCGACGCAGGGCAAGTTCGGCGGTCTGGGCATCGAGGTCGGCATCGAGGACGGCGTCGTCCGCGTCACCTCGCCGATCGAGGACACGCCGGCGTATCGCGCGGGCATCAAGGCCGGCGACCTGATCGTCAAGATCGACGACACCGCCACGCGCGGGCTGCCGCTGTCCAAGGCCGTCGAGAAGATGCGCGGCAAGCCCGGAACCAGCGTTGTCCTGACGGTCGTGCGCAAGGGCGAGGACGCGCCGCTCACTTTCTCGATCACGCGCGAGGAGATCAACGTCAAGAGCGTGCGCTCCAAGCAGCTCGAGCCGGGCTATGCCTACATCCGCGTGCGCAACTTCCAGGAGCGCACCGGCGAGGACCTCGCCAGGACGCTCAAGGACTTCTACGCCAAGGGCGAGCTCAAGGGCCTCGTGCTCGACGTGCGCAGCGATCCGGGCGGCCTGCTCAACCAGGCGGTTGCGGTCTCGGCCGCGTTCCTGCCCAAGGACGCGCTGGTCGTCTACACCGACGGGCGTACCCCGGATGCACGGATGCGCCTCACGGCGACGAAGGACAACTATTCGCGTCGCGGCGAGGATTTCTTGAAGGACCTGCCTGCCGGGGTGAAAAAGGTGCCGATGGTCGTGCTGGTCGACGGCGGCACGGCTTCGGCCTCGGAAATCGTCGCCGGCGCGCTGCAGGATCACAAGCGTGCGACGGTGATGGGCAACCCGACCTTCGGCAAGGGTTCGGTGCAGACCATCCTGCCGCTGGGTCCCAACGCCGGCCTGAAGCTGACGACGGCGCGCTATTACACGCCGGCGGGACGCTCGATCCAGGCCAAGGGCATCGAACCGGACATCATCATCGACGATGGCCGCGACACCGGGTCGCGGATTCGCGAGGCCAATCTCGAGCGGCACCTCGAAACCAACAAGATCAACGCGGCCAAGGAAGCGGACAAGGCCGGCAACGCGACGCCCGCCAAGCCGGCCGACCCGGCGAAGCCGCAGGCGACGCCGCCGCAGCCGCGTTTCGAGTTCGGCGCCGACGACGATTTTCAGCTGCGCCAGGCGATCAATCATCTGAAAGGCATTCCGGTGATCGTCTCGACCAAGGCGGTTGCGTCGAACACCGCGGTGCCGCTCTCGACGCCCGCCAAGCCCTGAGCGACGATCGCGCCAGGGGGCGCCGCGCCAGCATCGCGCAGCGGCGCTGAACCCGCATCCGTTCGCGCCATGGACGACGCCGCGCTCCTTCGCTACAGCCGCCACATCCTGCTCGAAGCGCTCGGGCCGGACGCGCAGGAGCGCTTCGGCGCCGCGCATGCGCTGATCGTCGGCATGGGTGGCCTCGGTGCGCCGGCGGCGCAGTTCCTCGCCGCCGCGGGCGTGGGCAGATTGACGCTCTGCGACGCCGACCACGTCGATCTCACCAACCTGCAGCGCCAGATTCTCTATGCGACCCCGGACATCGGCTCGCTCAAGGTCGACGCTGCCGCCGCACGCCTGCAGGCGGTCAACCCCGAAATCCGCATCGACACGGTCGCCGCCCGGGTCGACGCAGACTCGCTGCCGGCGCTGGTCGCGTCCGCTACCGTCGTCCTCGATTGCAGCGACAATTTCGCCACGCGGCATGCTCTCAACGCGGCCTGCGTGCGCGCGCGCGTCCCGCTGGTGTCGGGAGCGGCGCTTCGCTTCGACGGACAGGTCGCAGTGTTCGATTCGCGCAACCCCGATTCGCCCTGCTACCACTGCCTGTTCGGCGAAGGCGAGGATCTGGAGGAGACGCGCTGCGCGACCATGGGCGTGTTCGCGCCGGTCGTCGGCATCGTCGGCGCGACCCAGGCCGCGGAAGCGCTGAAGCTGCTGGCCGGCACCGGTGAGTCGCTGGCCGGCCGCCTGCTGGTCCTGGACGCGCTGGCGATGCAATGGCGCGAACTCGCGGTACCGCGCGACCCCAGCTGCGCGGTCTGTTCGCGGGATGCGACGTGAGCCGGAGCCTGCGTCGTCGCGTCGCGCTTGCCTGCATGCTGCTGCCGCTGGCAGCGGTGGCCGGAGCGCAGAGCCGGTCGTACCATTCGCCGAACGCCGATGACTGGAAAGCGATGCGCGAAGCCATCGACCTGCAGATCCGGGCGCTGAAGGACGGCGACGGCGCGCGGGCGCTGACCTTCGCGGTACCCGGCATCCGACGCCAGTACCGGACGCCGGAGCAGTTCCTGCGCATGGTCCGCACCAGCTACGCGCCGCTGCTGACGGCTTCCTACACCGTGTTCGTCGATGGCGCCGTCGTCGACGGGGCGACCATCCAGCCGCTGCGGCTGGTGCTGCCCGACAACCAGGTGCTGGTCGCCCTCTACCGGATGGAACGGCAGCGCGATGGCCAATGGCAGATCGCTGGCTGCGTGTTGGCGCCGTCCACGGTCCAGGCGACCTGAGAGCGCAGGCGCAACCTACGACGGCCGGGCGCCGCAGGCGGCCACTTCACCGAGTTCCGCGTTGCGTCGGAGCCGAACCTCCCACTCGCCCACGGCGCGGGCGCGCACGCCCGCCTCGGGGACTCCAGCGCGTCGACCAGCGCGTTGCCGGCCTCGGCGCAGGCGAACGCCCGCCGACGGAGTTCGGCGCCGACCTGCCGGGCCTGTTCTTGCGCCTGCGCGGTGGCCGCCGTGCGTTCGGCAAGGCGCGCCCCCGCCTGCCGCAGCGACCAGTTCGCCCCCTTCGCGCTCAGTGCCAATCCCGCCGCATGACAGGCCGCGCGAGCGGGTTCCGGGCCGGTGCCGCCTTCGCGGCACAGCGCATCGATGCCGCGCACGGCCTGCGTGCCCAGCGACAGTCCGTAACCGGCAGCGAGTTCCGCTTTCGCCGCAGGTTCACCCGGCTGCGGCAGCGCCAGCACCTCCTCCCACAGGAACAGCGCGCCGCGATCGAAGTAATCGTCGAAAGCCGGCTTCGCCGTCGCCTCCTCGAGTTGCGCGATCATCGACGCCACATCCCGGCGCGCCTGCGCGCGCTCGGCCAGCAGCAGCACCGGCAGGCCGTTGTTCTCGTCGCGCGTGGCCCAATCCGCCAACCGGTCCATCGCATCGCAGGGGGCCGGCAGCGGTCGCACCGGTTCCAGACAGGCGAGCGCCAGGCTGCCGACGTACAGACGCTCCCGCGGCACCTGTCGCCGGGCCTCGGCCAGATGATCCACCTGACCGATCGGGTCGCCACGCTCGATCTCGCCGGCCACCCACCGTGCGCGCGGCGCGGTCGCGGTGAGCGCGCGATCGCGCATGGCGGCATCGAGTTCGCGAACCTCGGCCTGCCATCGCGACGCCGCCGGGCCGCCGCCTGTTTGCGCCGCAATGGGGGCGCTCAGCGCCACGAGCAGCAGCACGATGGTTCGGATCGGGGTCATGGAGCTCTTCCAATCTGCGGCGATGCGCCCTCCCGTGCCGCGCAGGGCGCGACGGGGGTCGCAGCTCAACCGAACAAGAATTTGCGCTGCAGCGCCCAACCGTCCTGCGGCGGGCGCTTGAAACCGCTCTTGGCGAACAACTGCCAGCGGCCAAGCACATAGGCGATCAGCACCGCCGCGTCCGCCTGGGCGTCACCATGCCATTCGTTGGCCGCCTGCGCGATCCGCAGCGACTGCCGCAACGCCGCCTCGATGCGATCGGTCAGCTGGTTGATGCGCGCCTGCAACCGCTCGTCCTCGTTGACCAGCGCCTCGCCGATCAGCACGCGGGTCATGCCGGGATTCTTCTCGGCGAAGGACAGCAGCATCACGACCGTCTGCTCCGCCTGCGCCGCGCCTTCGGTGGTTTCGTCGACGATGCGGTTGACGAACGTGAAGACCGTCGTTTCGATGAACTCGATCAATCCCTCGAACATCTGCGCCTTGCTCGCGAAGTGGCGATACAGCGCGGCTTCGGACACCGCGAGCTTCGCCGCCAGCGCCGCCGTGGTGATCTTCTCGCCGCGCGGACTCTCGAGCATCGTCGCGAGCGTCTGCAGGATCTGCAGGCGTCGTTCGCCCTGCTTCATCGTCCGTCTTGCGGGCGGCGGCGCGTCGTTCGGCGGCTGGGCGATCACGATGCGTATCGCCCCGGACCATCGTCGGCGCGGATCATCGTTCCCACGCCAGCGTTGGTCAGCACCTCGAGCAGCAGCGCATGTTCGACGCGTCCGTCGATGATGTGCGAACTCTTGACGCCGTTCTTCACCGCGTCGAGCGCCGAGCCGATCTTCGGCAGCATGCCGCCGCTGATCGTCCCGTCGGCAAACAGCCGGTCGATCTCGCTGGCGGACAGACCGGTGAGCAGCTTTCCACTCTTGTCGAGAACGCCGACCGTGTTGGTCAGCAGAACCAGCTTCTCCGCCTTGAGCGTTTCGGCGAGCTTGCCGGCGACCAGATCGGCGTTGATGTTGTACGCCTCCCCGCCTGCGCCCACCCCGATGGGCGCGATCACCGGAATGAAGTCGCGCGAGTCGAGGAGCTGGATCAGTTCGGCATCGATGCGCTCGATCTCGCCAACCAGCCCGATGTCGACGAATTCGCCGGCGATGTTGTCGGACCTCAGCAACAGCTTGCGCGCGCGGATGAACGCGCCGTCCTGGCCGGTGAGGCCCACGGCCTTGCCGCCATGCTGGTTGATCAGGCCGACGATTTCCTGATTGAGCTCGCCCAGGACCATTTCGACGACGTTCATCACGCGCTCGTCGGTGACCCGCATGCCCTGGCGGAACTCGCTCTTGATGCCCATCTTGTCGAGCAGATCGCCGATCTGGGGACCGCCGCCGTGGACGATAACCGGATTCATCCCGACCAGCTTGAGCATCACCACGTCGCGGGCGAAGCCGGCCTTGAGGGTGGGCTCGGTCATCGCGTTGCCGCCGTACTTGACGATGATCGTCTTGTCGTGGAATCGCCGTATGTACGGCAGCGCCTCGGCTAGGATCTGCGCCTTGAGCGCGGTGTTGACGGCGTCGGAGGACATGGGGACGGTGGCAGGCGCGGCGCGTACGGTGGGTTCGAGGATTGTACCCCGAACCACGAGGCGCACCTGGCCGCGGCCTTCCGGGGGAGTGAGTGCGCACGCAGCGCGGCCCTGACATGGGCGTCCGCGCATGGATTTTGGTATCGTCTGCCCATGGTCAGCCCGCTTCAGGACCCGGTACCGATGCACGAGGTTCGTCGCGTGCTGGTGACCAAGTTGCGCCACCATGGCGACGTCCTGCTGGCGTCGCCGGTGTTCTCGACGCTGGCACGGGCCGCGCCGCATGCGGAATTGGATGCACTGGTCTACCTGGACACCGCACCCATGCTTGCGGGGCACCCGGCGATCGCGCGCCTGCACGCCATCGACCGGCGCTGGAAGACGGCCGGGCTTGCACGCCAGGCGCGCCACGAGTGGCAATTGCTGCGTGACCTGCGCGCCCGCCGCTACGACCTTCTGGTCCACCTGACCGAGCATCCGCGCGGCCTCACGCTGGCCCGGTTGTTGCGGCCGCGCTGGTCGGTGACCCGCGAGCGGGACACCGGCGGCGCGCTCTGGCGCCGGCAGTTCACGCACTTTTTCCGGCTTCCCGAACGCACGCAGCGGCATGTGGTTGATCAGAACCTCGACGCGTTGCGCCGGATCGGCGTGTATCCCGACGACGCCGATCGCGCTCTGGTGCTCGCGCCGGATGCCGCGGCGATCGCGCGCGCGCAGGAGATTCTCGCGCAACACGGTCTGGCCGAACGCGGCTTCGTGCAGGTGCATCCCGGCTCGCGCTGGCTGTTCAAGTGCTGGCCGGCTGCGCGCACGGCGGCGCTGATCGAAGCGATCGTCGCCGACGGCTGGCCGGTCGTCCTCACCGGGGCGCCGGACGAGCGCGAGCGGCAGCTGGTCGCGGACCTGCGCGCGCGTCTGGGCGATGCTGCGCAGGCGCGCGTCGTCGACCTGACCGGCGCACTTTCGCTCGCCGAACTCGCCGCGCTGACCGGCAAGGCGCGAGCGTTCGCGGGCGTGGATTCCGCGCCGATGCACATCGCGGCCGCGATGGGCACGCCGGTACTGGCGTTGTTCGGCCCGTCCTCGGAACAGGCTTGGGGGCCATGGCAGGTCGCGCACCGCGTCGTGGTCTCGACGCAACACGCCTGCAGGCCCTGCGGGCTGGACGGCTGCGGAGGCGGCAAGGTCTCCGAGTGCCTGACCACGCTGCGGGTCGAGCCGGTCCACGCGGCGTTCCGGGCGCTGCTCGACGAGACCGGCGGGCGGAGCGCCTGATGCGCCTGGCGCTCATTCGCCAGCGCTACACGCCAGGCGGCGGCGCCGAGCGCTTTCTCGAAGCGGCGCTGGAAGCGCTGCTGGAGCGCAATGTCGCGATCACGCTGTACACGCGCGAGTGGCCGGAGACGAAACTGCAGTTGATCGAACCGCACATCTGCGATCCGTCGTACTACGGTCGGTTGTGGCGGGACTGGGGATTCGCCCGCGAAGTCGGCAGGGCGATCGGCAGCACCAGGGCCAACCTGGTGCAATCGTACGAGCGCGTACTGTGCTGCGACATCTACCGCCCGACCGACGGCGTCCACGCGACCTGGCTGGAGGAGCGTTTGAGCGACGCACCGGCATCGTTGCGGCTGCGCGTGGCCGTCGATCCGTGGCATCGCTACACGCTGGCGATGGAACGGCGCCTGTTCGCAAGTCCCTGGTTGCGCGCGGTCCTGTGCGACTCGCACATGGTCCGCGACGACATCAAGGCGCGTTTCGGCCTGCCGGACGAGCGCCTGCCGGTGATCTACAACGCAGTCGATTCGGCGGCGTTCTCGCCGGCGCTGGCGGAGTTCCGCGGCCGTACCCGCGCGCAGCACCAGATCCCCGAAGATGCGACGGTGTTCCTGCTGGTGGGTTCCGGGTTCCGCAAGAAAGGCGTGCCTGCAGCGCTGTCGGCGCTGGCACAGCTCCCCCCGTCCACGCACCTGCTGGTCGTCGGCGAGGATCGGCGCAATGGCGACTTCCGTCGGCAGGCACGTGCGCTCGGCGTGCGCGACCGCGTGACCTTCGTCGGCTATCAACCGCAGGTGGCGCCCTACTACGGCGCTGCCGACGCGTTCGTGCTGCCGGCGATCTACGATGCCTTTCCCTCGGCCGCGCTCGAGGCGCTGGCCAGCGGCCTGCCGGTGATCACCAGCACGCGCTCCGGAGCCGCCGAACTGGTGACCGCGAGTGACGCGGGATTCGTTTGCCCGTCGCGGGACGTTGATCAACTGGCCGCGCACATGCGCTGCCTGCTCGATCCGTCGCTGCGTGCCGCCATGTCGGCGCGCGCACGGGAGGCCGCGCTGCCGCTGTCGCCCGAAGCGATGACTCTGAAGCTGGTCCTCCTCTACAAGCAGCTGCTGGAAGCGAGTGTGGCGCACCGGATGCCCGGGCGTGCGGGCGCTCCGGCGGCCGGCGTCACAGCCGGCGTCGAAGCCGCGCCGCTGCACGGCGACGACGGCCTCGAACCCGAAACCCTCCCCGCGGACGCCCGACGACGCGAACCACCGCCGGACTGATGCGCCTAGTGCTCATCCGGCAGCGGTACACGCCGTTCGGCGGCGCCGAGCGATTCATCGAGCGCGCGCTCGACGCGCTGTCGGACAGCGGTGTCGAGCTCATCCTGCTGACGCGGCACTGGCCGAAAGCCGCGGGGTCCCGGGTGACGCCGGTGATCGTCGACCCGCCCTACATCGGCCGAACGCTGCGTGCAGCGAGTTTCGCGCGAGGCGTCCGCGCGACGCTGCGCCGCTGGCCGGACGCGCTGGTCCAGTCGCATGAGCGCATCGACTGCTGCGACATCTACCGGGCCGGCGACGGCGTCCACGCCGTGTGGGTCGACGAGCGCATGCGCGACGAAGGCGCCCTGGGTCGTGCCGCGCTCGCGGCCAGTCCCTACCACCGCTACATGCTCGCCGCCGAGCGCCGCCTCTATGCGAGCCCGCGCCTGAAGCAGGTGATCTGCATCTCGAAGATGGTCCAGGCGGAGATCCACGGGCGCTTCGGCCTGCCGCTCGATCGGCTGCCGGTGATCTACAACGCCATCGACCCGGAGGTGTTCCATCCCGGCCTTTCGACGCACCGGGCGCGGATTCGCGCCGAACACGCGATTCCGGATGAGGCCGTGGTGTTCGCGCTGGTCGGTTCGGCCTACGCGCGCAAGGGAGTAGGCCGAGCGATCGAGGCGCTGGCGGACGTGCCGGCGCCGGCGCACCTGCTGGTCGTCGGCCGCGACCGGCATCCGGCGCGCTACGAGGCGCTGGCGCGCCGCTGCGGCGTCGCGGCTCGCGTCACCTTCGCCGGGCCGCAACGGGATCCGAGACCCTTCCTCGGGGCCGCGGATGCCTTCGTCCTGCCCACGCTCTACGACGCGCTGTCGAACGCGGTACTGGAGGCGCTCGCCTGCGGATTGCCGGTGGTGACCAGCGACCGCTGCGGCGCGGGTGAACTGGTCGCCGCGCATCGCGCGGGCACCGTCTGCGGAGCACGGGACATCGGCGCAATCGCCGCCGGCATGCGGGCGCTGCTGCCGGCGGATGAAAGGGCGCGGGCGGGCGGGGCGGCGCTCGAGGCGGTCCGCCCGCTGACCCCGGCCGCCATGGCAGAGCGCCTGCTCGAGCTGTACCGCTCGCTGATGCCGGTCGCGCCATGAACCGCCCCGACCTGCCGGGGCCCGCGCGCGGCCGCTGCGCTATACTCTGCCGCCCGAGCGCATCCGTTGCGCCTGCATGCGTGTCCGCGGTTCCGGTTGCACGGATTCGCGACACGCCATCCCGATGACGGGCCTCCACCTCTATTCCCGCCTCCACCGCTACATCCGGCCCTACCGCTGGGCGTTCGGGATCTCCGTGCTCGGCATGGTCATCGTCGCGGCCGGCGACCTGATGCTCGCCTACCTGGTCATTCCGATCGTGCGCAACTTCCAGGCGCCGAATCCGCTCGGGACACAATGGCTGCCGCTGGTGCTGATCGCCGTGTTTTTCCTGCGGGGCCTGGGTGCCTACATCTCCGAATTCGGCATGGGCTGGACCGGCTACCGGGTCGTGTTCGACCTGCGCCGCGAATTGATCGACAAGCTGCTGCGCCTGCCCACGCCCTACTACGACACCCACGCCGCGGGCGCGATCCAGTCCAGGATCTCCTTCGACGCGCATCAGCTCGCCTCGGCGGCCTCCAGCGCGATCACCAATCTGATCCGCTCGACGCTGACCATCGTCGCCAGCTTCGGCTACCTGCTCTGGCTCAACTGGCGCCTGACGCTGATGACGCTGATCGTCATTCCGATCGTCGGCGTCGTCATCCGCTATTTCAGCCGGCGGCTGCGCCGGATCGCCCGCGACATCCAGGACCGGTCAGGGTCGATGACCCAGGTGCTGGAGGAGTTGATCGGCGGCCATCGCGTCGTCCGCATCTTCGGCGGCGAGGAATACGAGCGCAAACGCGCCGTCGCCGCGGCCAACCGGCTGCGCAACTCGATGACCAAGGAGTCGTCGGCGACGGCGGCGAGTTCGCCGCTCACCGTGTTCTTCGCCGCCTGCGCAGTGGGTGCCATCGTCTGGATCGCACTGTCGCAGAGCGAGGCAGGCGGCTTCGACTTCGCCTCGTTCATGTCCTACCTGGTGGCGCTGCTCACGCTGCTCGAGCGCCTGAAAGGCCTGTCCGGGATCAACGCCGCCATCCAGCGCGGACTGGCCGCATCGGAAAGCATTTTCGGCATGCTCGACCAGGAAGAGGAGGCGGACAATGGCACGGTCGTGCTCGACCGCTGCGACGGACAGATCCGCTTCGAGCGGTTGTCGCTGCGCTACGGCACGCACGACCGCGAGGCGCTGTCCGACATCACGCTGTCGATCGCGCCCGGCGAGACCGTGGCGCTGGTCGGCGCTTCGGGCGCCGGCAAGACGTCGCTGGTGAATCTGGTGCCGCGTTTCTACGAGCCCTCCGCGGGCCGCCTGTTCATCGACGGCCACGACGTCACCACGCTGACGCTGAAAAGCCTGCGCGCGCAGATCGCGATGGTCTCGCAGGACGTGCTGCTGTTCAACGACACGGTCGCCGCCAACATCGCCTACGGCGCCATGTCCGGCGCGCCGCGCGAGGAAATCGAGCGGGCGGCGGCGGCGGCGCATGCGCTGGATTTCATCCGGGCGATGCCCGAGGGCTTCGACACCATCGTCGGCGAGAACGGCGTGCGCCTGTCGGGCGGACAGCGCCAGCGCGTCGCCATCGCCCGCGCGATACTCAAGAACGCGCCGCTGCTGATCCTCGACGAGGCGACGTCCGCGCTCGACTCGGAGTCCGAGCGTCAGGTGCAGGCGGCGCTGGACACGCTGATGCGCGGACGCACGACCATCGTGGTCGCGCACCGCCTGTCGACCATCGAGCATGCCGACCGCATCGTCGTGCTCGACGAGGGCCGCATCGTCGAGACCGGCACGCACGCGACGCTGCTGGCGGCCGACGGCACCTATGCCCGGCTGTACCGCATCCAGTTCGCGGCGGGCGCCCCCGCCGCCATGCCGCAGGCGTCGGCCGCCTGATGTCCACGCTCTTCGGCGACGTCGCGCCCGATCGGTTGCGCGAGTTCCACGACCGGGGCGTCGCCCAGCCGACGTGGGCGGCCGGTGCGCCGCCGCGCTTCGACGAGGACTGCTGGCGCTGGATCGACGCCAACCACCGGTGCAACTGCCTGCTCTGGGCGGAGGAAGATCAGGCCCGCCGTACCGACGTGGCCGACGCCGCCATCGCCGCCAACAAGCGCGCCATCGACCGGTACAACCAGCAGCGCAACGATGCCGTCGAACGGATCGACGAGGCGCTGCTCGCCCGCCTCGCGCAGGTCACCGCCGCTCCCGATGCGTGGCGCAATTCCGAAACCGCCGGCGCGATCATCGACCGGCTGTCGATCCTCTCGCTGAAAAGCTTTCACATGTCGCTGGCGGCGCGCCGCGCCGATGCGGACGACGCGCATCGGGCCGCGTGCACCGGAAAGCTGGCGCGACTCGAGCGGCAACGCGAGGATCTGGAGGGCTGCCTGGCGATGCTGTTCGTGCAGGCCGAGCAGGGAAAGGCCGTGTGGGGCGTCTACCGGCAGTTCAAGATGTACAACGATCCCACGTTGAACCCCTGGCTGATTCGCGAACGGCGTTAGCCGCCGTAACGGCCGCGCGGCGGCGCGGCGACTGCCCGGCCGCTGCGCAGCGGACCACGGCGCGCAAACCCGGCGACCGGCGCTCTCAGCGCAGCAGGTCGCCGATGGCCGTGGTGACCTGATCCAGGCCGATGGCCTCCATGCACAGCGCCCGCGCGCAGCGCCCGGGCGCTGCGCCGAACAGGCGCTCGCATCGGCGCGCCCAGGGCACCTCGCGAAAGAACTGGATCGTCTGGTCGCGGCAGGGAAAGGGGTCGACCGTGACCGCGCGGCCGGGCATTTCGGCAAAGAACCTGCCGGGACCGCAGATGACCGCCGAACCCGGTCCGTAGAGTGTCACCGTCGGGACGCCGACGATCCGGCCCAGGTGCGCGATGCCCGTGTCCGGGCATACCAGGATCCGCGCTCCGGCCAGCGCCTGCCAGAGTCCTGCCAGCGATCCGCTGCCGGTCAGGCGTCGCCGCCTGCCATCGGGGTCGATCGCGTCGACGATCGCCGCCTCGCCAGGTCCCGCACTCCACACGACGGCGAGGCCGCGGGCTTCCAGCCAGCGCGCCAGGTCCCGCCAGCGTGCGGCGGGCCAAAGCTTGAGCGCGGAGCTGGCGCCGACGTGCAGCACCGCATAGACGCCGTCGAAACGCGGCGCGGCGCCGGCTGCCGGCGCCGGCCAGTCGAGGCTACGAAACGGCGCCGGCGACGGACCGGCGACGAGTTCCGCGGCGGTTTCGACGAAGGCGGTCGGCCGGGCGGAATAGGGCACCAGTTCATCCACCGGCCAGTTCTTGCGCGCGGGGCGGTCGCCGGCGATGCCGACGATCCAGCGCGCCCCCAGCCCGCGAGCGAGCCAGGACCAGCGGTTGTCCGCGGGCAGGATGGCCAGATCGATCCGCGGGCCGGCCAGCAGCGGGCGCAGCGTGCGAAGGCTGCGAGGGTCGAACGGGTGCGCGATCACGCCGTAGGGACGTCCCGCGTACAGCGGCGCATAGGCCGGGGCGACGGTCATCTCGATCCGCGCCTCCGGATGCAGCGCGCGCAGCTTGGCGATCAGGCCCGTGACCATCAGCGTGTCGCCCAACAGCAGATGGTGCAGCACCAGGATGCGCCGGGGCGCCGGCGGACGGCGCCGAGGCAGTCCCCAGCGGGCCAACGCCAGCGCCACGCTGGCCACGCGCACCGGCGCGCGGCTAGCCGCCATCGGCTGCGAGCGCGCCGAGCTGGCGCAGGCTTTCGTCGAGGATCACCAGCGACAACACCTGTTCGGCCAACGCCGGCGTGGTCGCATAGGCGTCGATCATCGTCGCCACGCGACCGGCGTCGAGCTGGCCGCCGGTCTGCACCTCGAGGGATGCGGCCGCCTCGGGAAGTCGCGGCGCCAGGTCACCGTGCAGCCATCCCGAGAGCGGCGGATTGAAGCCGCGCTTCTTGCGCGAAAACACGCCGATACGGTCGAGTTCGGGCGCGAGCGCCGCCAGGAAGCGCTTGGGCGGCGACGTGAAGCGCTCGCGTACGGGCAGGGCCAGCACCGCTTCGACGAAGCGATGGTCGAGCAGCGGCGCGCGCAGCTCCAGCCCGTGGGCCATCGTGCACAGGTCGGCCTTGCGCAGCACGTACTCCGGCAGATAATTGGCGAAATCCCAGCGCAGCAGGCGGTCGTGCCGCGACGATGCGACGAGATCCGGCGCGCGCCAGTAGTGGATCGGTCGCGCCGGGACGCCGGGCTGCAGGAACAGCCGCTGGTTGGGCGTCAGGCCGGAAAAGCGCAGCGCATACGCCGACTCCCAGTCGACGGAGAGCTCGCCCAGCGCCTTGCGCCAGCCCTTCCCCAGCGCGTCGGGCAGTACCGGCAGCGGCAGGCGGAAGTCGCCCCGCCATGCATTGCGCAGATGCTTGCCGACGCGCTTGTAGCCGCCGAACAGCTCGTCGCCGCCGTCTCCGCCCAGAACCACGGTCGCCTGCCTGACCGTGCCGCGCGCGAGGTACCAGGTGGGGAACGACGACGGGTCGGCGAAGGGCTCGTCGAGCGCGGCGACGATCGCCGCGAAGTCGTCACGAATCGCCGTCGGTATGTCGATGCGCTGGTTGGGCAGGCCCAGCGCACGCGCGGTTTCGGCGGCTTGCTCCGACTCGTCGAACGCCGATCCCGGAAAGGCCGCGGAGAACGATCGCAGGTCGACGTGGCCATGCGCCGCCAGGCGGCAGGCGATGGTGCCGGAATCGATGCCGCCCGACAGGAACAGTCCGAGCGGCCGGTCGGAGACAAGGCGCAATTCGATCGCCTCGTCGAGAAGCTGGCCGCAGTCCGCGGCGGCGACGGGGCCGGGCGTCCACCAGCGATGTTCGGCGAGGCGACCACTGTCGAGATCGTATTCCAGTCGGTGGCCGTTGGGCAGCCGGGCGATGTTGGCGAAGATGGTTCGCGGCGCCGGGACATAGCGGTGCGCGAGGTACGCATCGACAGCCTCGGCCGACAGCCCCCGCGCATCACGCGGCAGCCACGGCAACACGCTGCGCACGGTGGACCCGAAGGCGAAGCCGTCGGGCCGGTGCGCGTACACCAGAGGTTTCAATCCCAGCCGGTCGCGCACGACATGCACCCGGCGCTGACGGAAATCGACCAGCGCAAAAGCGAACATGCCGCGCAGCTTCGGCAGCAGCCCCTCGATGCCCCAGGCCTCGTAGCCGCGCAGGATGAATTCGGTATCCGACGCCGTTCGAAAGCGGGCGCCGGCGGCCTCGAGCGCGCGCGCATCGGCCGACCAGCCGTAGACTTCGCCGTTGTAGCAGATCCAGAGCGAACCGTCGTCCGAGCCCATCGGCTGGTCCGCGACCGGGCGCGGATCGATGATCGACAGGCGCGCGTGCACCAGGCCCACCGGTGCCGGCGCGTCGTCGGCCAGGCGCGCGCCGGCGGTGTCGAAAGTCGCCACGTGCTGCGCGTCGGGGCCACGGCTGGCGAGTGCGGCCATCATGCGCGAACGCAGATCCGGCCCCGCGGGGCGGCCGAAATGCCCGCCGATGCCGCACATCAGTTGCGCGCCTCCACCACGCCGGCGAAAACCTCTTCCATGCCGTCGAGCATGCGGTCGATGCCGAAACTGGCCTGTGCATGAGCGTGCGCGGCCGCACCCATGCGCGCGCGCAGCGGCGCGTCGGTCATCAGGCGTTCGAGCGCTGCGGCCAGGGCGGCAGGATCGCGCGGAGGCACGAGCAATCCGGTCTCGCCGTCGATCACCGCCTCGGCGATGGCCCCCACCGGCGTCGCCACGGCGGCCAGTCCGCAGCCGGCCGCCTGCATCAGGCTCTGCGGCACGCCTTCGTCGCCGTAGGACGGCAGCACGGTCAGCTCGGCGCAGGCGAACCAGGACGGCACGTCGTCCTGGTTGCCGGTGAAGCGCACGGCGGCAGCGAGACCCAACGCACTTGCACGGGCCTCGAGATGCGCGCGCCGCGGTCCGTCGCCGACGACCAGCAGCTGCCAGCCCGGCACGCGCTCGCGCAGCCTCACCCAGGCGTCGAGCAGATCGTCGTGTCCCTTCCAGTCGCGCAGCGTGGCGAGAATGATCACCGCGGGGCGCGGATCGACGCCGAGGCGCCGGCGCGCCGCGTCGCGATCCCCTGGACGGAAACGCGCGAGATCGATGCCCGTGCGTACCGAGGTGATGCGCGTCGGATCGAACCGGTTGTCGCGCACCAGCTGCGTCTTGAGCGCCTCGCCGGTGACGACCAGTCGCGCGGTCGCGCGCTGGTACAGCCAGCGCGTCGCCGGCGCGTTGTTGACCGGCGTCGACACGTGCCGCGTGCGTACCACCGGCGGCATGGAAGCGAGACTCGCGCGCGCCAGAGCGACCAGCCAGGCGTCCGTCGAACTGTGGGTATTGATGACGTCGAACCCGCGGCCTCGGCCGGCGAGCCAGCGGCGCATCGCCACGAGTCCGCGCGGCTTTTTTGCCTCGATTGGCAGGCCGTCGACGGGCAGGCCGCGCGCGCGCGCCGCCGAAAGGATGTCGGCGCTCGATGCGGTGAGCAGGTGGACGCGGTGGCCGCGCGCGGCCATGCCTTCCATCTCGGTCAGGATGCGCAACTCCTGTCCGCCCCAGCCGATCGACGACTCCGTGTGCAGGATCGACAGCGGCTTCATCGCAGCGTCCAGCCCGGCGCATAGCGCCGAAACCAGCGCTCGAGGATCAGCAGCGCCCACAGGCGGCCTGCGTGATTGCGCCGGCCGCGCCGATGCTCGGCCAGCAGGCGCGCCAGCACGCCGTCGCCGAACAGCCCGCGGCGCGCGAGGCCGGCGTCACCGAGGTGATCATCGAGCTCTCCCTGCAGTCGGCCGGCAATCCATTCGGTCAGCGGCATCACGAAGCCCTGCTTGCCGCGGTCGATGATGTCGGCAGGCAGATAGCGGCGGGCGACGCGCTTGAGCAATGACTTGTGCGTCGTGCCGCGGATTTTCTGCGCCGGTTCGAGCCTCGCGCAGAATTCGACCAGCCGGTGGTCGAGGTAGGGCACGCGGGCCTCGAGCGAATGCGTCATGGTCGCGCGGTCGACCTTGGTCAGCAGGTCGTCGGGCAGCCACAACCGGGTGTCGACGTGCAGCAGCCGGTCGAGATATTCCGGCGCGTCAGCCTCGGCATACGCGGCCGCGGCAAGGTCGCCGACGTCCGGAGCGCCGGCCGTGGCAGCGAGGAATTCCGGCGTGAACAGCGCGGGATGCAGCACCACGTCGAAGAGATTGGGGATGGTCCGGTAGCGCCGCTGCAGGGGCTCGGTGAGCGAACGCAACAGCCGGTCGCGGCGCAGCGTGCCGGGCAGCGCGCGCACCAGCGCGGGCAGCGGCGACGCCGGATGCGCAAGCCAGCGGACCAGCCGCTCCTCGCGAATGCGCTTCCGGTAGTTCGAGTAGCCGCCGAACACCTCGTCGGCGCCTTCGCCGGTCAGCACGACCGTCACGTCGCGTCGCGCGAAACCCGACAGCAGCATGGTCGGCAGCGCGGCCTGGTCGGCGAAGGGCTCGTCGAACACGTCGATCCAGCGGTCGAAGGCGTCGAGAACGTGATCGGGCGAGAGCATCAGCGCATGGTGACGGCTGTGAAGATGTGCGGCGACGCGCGCAGCCTCGCGATGCTCGCTGACCGCGACGCCGCCCTCGAAACCGATGTTGAAGGTGTCGATGGGTCCGCCGGTGAGGTCGGTCATCAGCGCCGCGATCAGCCCGGAGTCCACGCCGCCGCTGACGAAGGCGCCGAGCGGCACGTCGGCCACCAGCATGCCTTCGACCGAGGCGCGCAGCTCGCGGTCGAGCGCGTCCTCGGCCTCGGCGTCGGAAAGTTTCAGTTTGTCGGCGTAGTCGATGCGCCAGAACGGCCGGATTTCGAGGTCGCGACCGGACAGCCGCAGCACGTGTCCGGGTGGCAGCTTGCGCACGGCGCGAAAGATGGAGTGCGGCGCCGGGATGAACTGGCATTCGAGGAACAGCCGCAGCGCCGCGGGATCGATCTCGCCCGCGACCTCGGGATGCGCGAGCACGGCCTTGAGTTCGGAGCCGAAGACCAGCGTCGCGCCGTCCCAGGCGTAGTGAAAGGGCTTGACGCCGAGGTGGTCGCGCGCCGCGAACAGCAGCTGCCGCGTCTCGTCCCATAGCGCGAAGGCAAACATGCCGCGCAGCCGGTCGACCAATCCTTCACCCCAGCGATGCCAGCCGGCGAGCAGCACCTCGGTATCGCCGGCGGTGCGAAACGTCCAGCCCTGCCGCGCAAGTTCCTCGCGCAGTTCGCGGAAATTGTAGACCTCGCCGTTGAACACGACGACGCAGCCACCTCCGGCCATCGGCTGCGGGCTGCCGGCGATGTCGATGACGGAAAGCCGGCGATGCCCGAGATTGACCCGACCCGAGCGATGGAAGCCGTCGGCGTCGGGACCGCGATGCGCGAGCGCGCGCGTCATCGCCGCCAGCACGGCGGGCGGATGGATGTTGTCGCTGACGTAGCCTGCGATCCCGCACATGGGCGTGATGGTGACACGCGTCGCCGCGCGCGGAAATGGTCGTGGCGCGCGCGAGCGCGCGTGGCGGAGGGCCGCAAGCCGCGAACAGCCGCGGCGGATGCGTCGTGCGGCGCGAAGTCTACCCGAAATCGCCGGCGACCCGGGTTGCGGTGGCCGGGACCTGCGCCCTATACTCATCAGGCTTTGTCGACATCTTTCCCGAGGCTGCACGGATTCCGCGCACGCGGCGCGTCCGCGCGACGCGGGAGGCGCCCGCCGGTTGGCGCAATGCCCATCCGCACGCCACCCTTCCGCTCCCCATGCACGCCTGCTTCTCCGCCCATCCTTTCCAAAGGCGACCGGCCCGATCGCGCCCCCGGCGCGCACGCGTGCCGCTGCCGCAGGTGACCGTTGCTTCGCCACTGAACATGCGCACCCGCGGACGATTCAACCTGAAGCGCCTGTCGCGCGTGCTGGCCGATCGCCTCGTCGGCACGCCATTCGATCGGGCGCTCAAGGCAGCGCAGACCGGCGGCGCGCGCGAGTTCGTATTCGGCTGGAACCGGGGCCTGGGCGACGTGGCGCTCGGGCTGGTCCCGCTGTTCGCGCGCATTCGTGCGGCAATACCCGGCTCGCGGATCGTCGTGTTCGCCCGCGCCGACCTGGAGGACGCGTTGCGGATGGCCGGCGTCGACGAGATCGTCGTGGTCCCGGGCCTGGTGCGCGGCGACCGGATCGACCCGCGCCGGTGCGCCGCCCGGACCGGTCGGCGGCTGTCGGCGACGGCCGTGGTGTTCGCGGATCCCGATCCGACGCGATGGCTCGACGGCCGGCGACAGGAATTCCCGCCGGAGCTGGCGTGGAGCGATGCCTGGGGCAGGTCGGCCGATCGACTGATCGCAGCCGAACCCTCCCGGATCACCATCGGCGCACACGTCCACTCCGAGACCGCGCAACACTATGGTTACGTCAAGGACTGGCCGGCGGCCAGCTGGGGCGCGGTTTTCGATGCCCTGGCGGCGGACGACGGCGTCCGCTTCGTGCTGTTCGGCAACGAGGCCACCCCGTTGTTCGAACAACCCAACGTGGTCGACCTGCGCGGGCGCACCGGCTTTCTCGAACTCATCGCCGTCGTCCGCCGCCGGTGCCGGATTCTGATCGCGCCGGACAGCGGAATCCTGACCACCGCGTACTACCTGGCGCAGGATTTTCCTCTCGACATCGTGTCGCTGTGGTCCGATCCGCGGCAGGGAATCCTCAAGCAGGGATGCCCGTCGCCGAATCCGCGCCTGGTTCACGTGCCACTCGTCGGCGCCGGCGAGGATGTGCGCAACATCGAGGCGACCGAAGTCCGGCGCGTGCTCGGCGATGCAATCGCCCGCGCCCGGGCGGAAGCGAAGGAGTCGAAGGCATGAGCGCCGAAGGGCCGCCCCAAGGCGCTCGCCCCCCGGGGGGAACGGCGCGCAGCGTCGATCGGGGGGAACCTTCATGCGCCGAAGGGCCGCCCCAAGGCGCTCGCCCCCCGGGGGGAACGGCGCGCAGCGCCGATCGGGGGGAACCTTCAAGCGCCGAAGGGCCGCCCCAAGGCGCTCGCCCCCCGGGGGACCACCTGCCACTGGCGCCCGCCCCGGCGGCCGGCGACTGGCGCGCGCCCGTTTTTGTCGGTCTGCAGCGCGTATTGCTGATCTCGGCCTGCGCCTATCTGGTTCTGGTGGTGATCAGCGGCCATACCTATGTCCGCTCCTATGCATTCGGCATTGCCGCATCGATGGCGCTGTGGCTGGTCCTCGGCGCCATGTTCTCGAGTGCCGAGAAAATCCCGCTCCCAGACCTGTTCCTCATCGCCAGCATCCTCGCGTGGGCTGGCTGGTCGACCGCCTCGCTTGCCTGGTCGATCCATCCGGCCTACACCGACAATGAACTGCGCTCGGAGGTCGGCTGGGGACTTCTGACCGCGATGATCTTCTATGTCGCCGCGCGCACCGCTCCCGCGTTCCGGGCGATGACGTCGACCGTGGTCGCGACCTCGTTGCTGCTCTGCGGTCTCGCAGTGCTGGCATCGATCGAACTGGGCAGCAGCGAGGCGGAAGTGGTGCTGTCGCGTTCGCACGGCGGCGCCGGCGCGTTTTCCACCTATCTGGTCCTGGTGGCGCCCATCGCGCCGCTGCTGATGCTGGCGCGCCCGGCAGGATTCGGCTACCGATGGCAAACGATTCTGTGCGTCGTGCTGACCTATGCGCTGCTGATCGCCGCGGCGCGCCTGACCGAGAACCGGATGATCTGGGTCGCGCTCGCCACGGGTTTTCTCTGCGCCGCGGTGCTATCGGCGTGGCGCTGGGGTGGCGCGATTCGCCGCACGCCGTTGCGCTGGACGGCTGCGCTGGCCGTGCTGATGCTGGTGCTCGCCATCCTGTTCGTCGATGCCGCCGGCCACCGGGCCCGAACCGAGCATGCGCCGGATGTGACGGTCGCGCAGGCGCTCGCCGAGGACCCGCGTCTCGCGCTTTGGCAATACACGTTCGAGCGCATCAGCGAGCGCCCGTGGATCGGCTACGGCTTCGGCAAGTCGATCCTGCGCGAGGAAATGGAAGACCAGCTGCACGACCCGTTCCTGGTGCACGCGCACAACCTCTTCGCCAGCCAGTGGGTGCAGACCGGCGTCGTGGGCGTGGGCGCGCTGCTCGCGCTGCTGCTCGCGCTGGGCTGGCGCTACCTGCGCTTCCTGCGCGCGCAGGACGACACGCTCGCCATGCTGGGACTCGCCGGGCTCACGCTGCTGGCGACCTTCGTGGTCAAGAACATGACCGACGATTTCATGATCCGTCCAACCAGCAAGGAATTCTGGGCGCTCAACGCGCTGCTCGTGGGTTGGGGCATGCGCAGGATGCGCGACGGCGCCACGACCGGCTGACCGCTCAGCGCCGCCTGGGCAGGCGCAGCGGCAACGGCCGCGAATCCTCGCGTCCGGAAGGCGGCGACGTCGGAATCGGCTTGACCGGCGCCCCGGCCGACGGGGCGTATTCGGGAATCCACGACTTCAGCCGCGCCCGTACTTCCGCATCGTCGGCGACGCGGTCGCTTTCGCACCAGGTCACCATCTGTCCGACCGCGTCGGAATCCGCCTTGCGTGCCTGGGCGACGCGCAGTTTCGGGTGCGAGGTCGCCCGGGTCGACTCCTCGATTGCCAGCGGCTCCTCGAACAGTTTTTCGCCCGGCCGCAACCCGGTGAACACCACGGCGATCTTGTCCGGATCCGCGCCGGAGAGCTTGATCATGTCGCGCGCCAGATCGACGATGCGTACCGGCTCGCCCATGTCCAGCACCAGAATCTCGCCGGCCTTGCCCTGGAGTCCGGCCTGCAACAGCAGTTGCGTGGCTTCCGACAGCGACATGAAATAGCGCGTGATGTCCGGATGCGTAACCGTTACGGGGCCGCCGCGCAGGATCTGCTCGCGAAACCGCGGAATCACGCTGCCTGCGCTGCCGAAGACGTTGCCGAAGCGCACCAGCACGAATTCGGTGCCGCCGCCCGCGGCAATCTGGCAGACCATTTCGGCGAGGCGCTTGGTCGCGCCCATCACGTTGGTCGGGTTGACCGCCTTGTCCGACGAGACGAGGACGAATTTCTCGACCCGCGCCGCGACTGCCGCCCGCGCCAGCACCCAGGTGCCGTAGGCGTTGTTGCGCACCGCCTGCCAGGCATTGGTCTCCTCCATCATCGGCACGTGCTTGTAGGCGCCCGCGTGAAAGATGACCTCGGGTCTTTCGCGCGCCAGCACTTCCTCGACCAGCGCGACATGCTTGACGTCGCCGACGACAGTGGCGAGCGGCAGCTGCGGAAAGGCGTCGGCGAGCGCGATCTGGATTTCGTACAGTGCCGCCTCCGAGATGTCGAACAGCACCAGCCTGGCGGGGCGATAGCGGGCGATCTGACGGGCGAGTTCGGCGCCGATCGACCCCCCCGCGCCAGTCACCATCGCCACGCGATTGCCAAGCCACTCGGCAAGCCCGGCGCTGTCGAGCACGACCGGATCGCGGCCGAGCAGGTCGTCGAGTTCAACATTGCGGATCGTGGTCAGCGGGAAGCGTCCGCTGATCAGATCGTCGTAGGACGGCACGGTCAGCGCCTCGACGCTGGCCGACGCGCAGAGCTCGGCCACGCGCCGGCGCACGACGTGATTGGTCGACGGCAGCGCGATGATCGCCTTGCTGACGCCGAACTTCGCCGCCCACATCGGCAGTTCCGCGATCGGTCCCAGCACGCGCAGATTGCGCAACAGGCGGCCCTGCTTGGCGGGATCGTCGTCGAGCAGACCCACCACGCGCCACTGCCGGCTGCGCATCAGGTCCTTCACCAGCCGCGCGCCGGCGCTCGCCGGCCCCGACGATCAGCACCGGTTCGCCCAGCACCTCGAGCGGACTGTAGAGGCGGTGCTCCTTCCAGATCCGGTAGGCAAAGCGCGAGCCCGCCATCAGGAAGATCAGCACTACCGGGTAGAGCACCAACACGCTGCGCGGCACGATCGCCTGCAATTGCAGCATCACCAGGATCACCGGCACGACGATCGCACCCAGGCCGGCGGCCAGCACGATCCGCTGCAGGTCGGCGGTGCTCGCGAAGCGCCACAGCCCGCGGTACAGGCCAAGCGCGATGAATATCCCCGCCTGGATCGGCAGGATCCAGGCGAGCGTCGACCACATGTCCGCCAGATAGGGCTCGTAGACGTCGAAATTGAATCGCAGCCAGTACAGCCCGCACCAGGCGAACGCGGCCGCACAGACGTCGTGCACAAAGGCGAGGAACGAGCGCCCGTCGGGTCGGCCGGGGCGCGGTTGCGCCAGAGGTGTTGCCGGGGGTTCAGCGGGAAGCATATGGACGCATTTTGCCATTGCCCGCTCGTGGTGGGCAGTGGCGGCGAGAGTCGATCAGGCGGAGGCGGACGGGCGATGCCTCCAGCGGTGATCGATTGCCGCGAATGCCGCTGCCAGCAGCAGGCACCAGAGGACCAGTGCGGCCGGGCCCCAGTCGGGGCGAAGACAGGCGCAGGCTACGGCGGTTGCGCAGGTGCCCGCCATCGTCGCGGCGCCCGCCGCAAGCGTGCCCCGGTGGCCCGCGCCCAGTTGATGCAGACGCTGGTAGTAATGCGCGCGGTGTCCCTCCCAGAAGCGCTCCCGCCGCCATGCCCTGCGGAGCAGCGTCGCCGTGGCGTCCGCCACGAATGGCAGGAAGACCAGGATCGGAAACCAGGCGCCCCAGGCACCCGCAGCCACGCCCGCTGTGCCGAACGCCGCGGCCAGAAACCCCAGCGGCACCGCACCGACGTCACCCAGGAACAGGCGCGCCGGCGGCCAGTTCGCGACCAGCAGCGGCACCGTCGCCGCGACAACGCCCATCGGCAGCGCGGGCGACAGGCCGGCATGGGTCAGGACCGCGGCGTAGGCCCCGAAGCCGGCGACCGACATGGCAGCCGCCAGTCCGTCGCTGCCGTCCATGAAGTTGTACAGGTTAGCGGCCCAGGCTACCGTCAACATCACGACGAAGGTCTGCCCCGCCGGCAATCCGAAGGCCGCGCTGCAGCGAAATCGCGAACCACAACGCCGCAGCGAAATGCGCAGCCAGCCGCGAGGCGATGCGGACTTCGCGGACATCGTCCCATAGCGACACGGCGGCGAACAGCAGGAACGGGCCAACCCATGCCGACGGCGCCAGCCAGGGCGGTTCCGCGGTCAGAAGCGCCACGGGAAGCACGCCCGCCCACAGCGCGATTCCCCCCACTCGGGGTACGGGTACCGACATGCAGCGAACGCGGCGTCAGCGTCGCCAGCGGCAGCGCGAGCGCCAGCGCAGCAGCAGCAGTGTCGCCAGCGTTCCAACCGCCGCGGCCACGGCGGCCAGCGCCATCGGACTCATGGATCGCGGCCGATCCCGGATGTCCGGACCCGGACGTCCTGGTCGCCGATCACCGCAACGACCCTGCCGCAGATCCGGCAGCGCCGGATTCCGCCCCGACCGCGCCAGGCACGCAAATGCAAAAAAAACCGCCCGGCGCCGGCTTTCGGCCGCAAAATTTCGATTCTGATGCCATTTTTTCGTATTGTTTCCGTATGTTACGCCTCTTTCTTGAGATCGTTACGTGGCGGCGCCATCGCCGTCGGTGCCATGGTGAACGATCCGCGATGGCGCCTTTGCTGTTGCTTCGGCACAACACGGACGAAATGGTCCATCCCCCTTCCGCCCTTCGGCTTGCCTAGGGTGTACACGCTTTGGCAGAATGGGATGCAACTTCTCGCAAGAGTTGAGAAGGTTCCGATGGCAGGCGCAAAAGGCTTAAACCTTGCCAATTTTATCCGTTAGAGGAGAGTCTTCATGAACAAAAAACTCGTCGCTGTCGCTGTCGCGGGTTTGCTGTCTGCGCCGCTCGTTGCGCAGGCGCAGACCGCGAACGTGACTTTGTACGGTCGCCTGAACCTGACCATGGAAGCCGTCAGCGGCTCGAAGGTTGATCCCAACCTTCCCGCGACCGCGGCTCCGGTGAATCGGACCGTCTACCGTGTCAGCTCCAACTCGTCGCGCCTTGGCGTTCGCGGTAGCGAATCGCTCGGCGGCGGACTGTCGGCGATCTTCCAGATCGAATCCAACGTCAGCGCCGACACCGGCGGCGGCCTGCTCGGCACGCGCGAGACGTTCGTCGGCCTGCAGGGCACGTGGGGTACGTTCAAGATCGGCAACTTCCTGGCCCCGTACGACGACATCCACCCGATCTTCGGTAACGTCCCGACCCTGACCACGTCGATCCTGTCGACGGCGGCACTGTGGGCGCAGGGCTCGCAATCGAAGGCCAACGGCGGCTTCGACGCGCGTCTGGGCAATTCGATCCGTTACGACATGCCCAACATCAAGGGCTTCCGTGGCGGCGTGCAGATCTCGCAGCTCGACGGCTCGTCCGGTCAAGGTGGTGTCAACTACGGCAACGCCGCCACCGAAGCGCGGCACGCCTACGTGCTGTCGATGGGCGGCTTCTATTCGAACGGCCCGTTCAACGCCGGCATCGCCTACGAATCGAACACCAAGGTTCGCTGCCCGTCGTGTTCCGACCAGGCGTTGTCCGTCGCCGGCAACTGGAACTTCGGCATCGTCAAGGTCGGCGGCGTCTGGGAGCGTCTGGACTACGACGTCACCGGCGGCAGCCTGAAGCGCGATTTCTGGGGCCTGTCGGCCACCGCGCCGGTCGGCCCGGGTGAAGTGTACGCGTTCTGGGGTACGGCGAACGACGGCAAGGGCCCGACGGGCGCTTCGGTCGGCCAGCTGAATGCCGGCAGCAACACCGGCGCCGACCAGTGGGAAGTCTCGTACACGTATGCGCTGTCGAAGCGGACGCTGTCCTACTTCGGCTTCGTGCAGACGCGCAACGACTCCCGCGCCGCATACAACTTCAACATCAACCCGTACCAGGTCGTCAACGGCGCCAACGCCAGCGGCTTCGTGATGGGCCTCGTCCACTTCTTCTAAACAAAGAACGGACATCCGGGACTTCCCCGGAAAGCAATGCCAGCGGGCGCCTTCGGGCGCCCGTTTTTTTCGCCATGCGGTTGCGGATTCCGCATGGGCCGGCCGGCGCGAGCGGCGGTGTAGAATCGGCGCATGCTCGATTCGCTCATCGTCAGCTTCGATCGTGCGCTGCGCACGCTCTCCGGCACCGCGCAGTCTGTACGCCCCAATCCGGCGACCGGAGTGGCGGAAGCGCCGCTCTCCGACGCGGATCGCGCGCATGCGGCCGGGCTGATGCGGGTCAATCACACCGGCGAGGTCTGCGCGCAGGCGCTGTATGCGGCGCAGGCGCTGGTGGCCCGCGATCCCGCCATCGGCGCGCGCTTCGCATCCGCCGCGCGCGAGGAGGAGGAGCATCTCGCGTGGACGCAGGAACGGATTGCGGAACTGGGCGACCGTCCGTCGCTGCTCAATCCGCTCTGGTACGCGGGCTCGTTCGCCATCGGGGCGCTGGCCGGGCTCGCCGGCGACCGCGTCAACCTGGGCTTCGTCGCGGAAACCGAGCGCCAGGTCGAGGAACACCTGACCGGCCACCTCGACATTCTGCCCGCCGCCGACGCCAGGAGCCGGGCCATCGTCGACACCATGCGCGATGACGAAGCGCGGCACGGCGCCATGGCGCGCGATGCCGGCGCCGCGAGGCTGCCGCGCCCGGTACGCGACCTGATGCGCGTCACCGCCGGCGCGATGAAGACGCTCGCCTACAGGGTCTAGGCGTTCCGGGTCGCAGCCGGCCTCTCGCCGTCGGCGCGGCGCCAAAGCCGCAGCGCGCGCAATCGCGCCGACCGTATCGCCGCGGCGATCGCATCCCCGCCGACGCTTGCGGCGGCGCGGCTGCGGTGCGCACGCGCGATGGCGCCTGCATCCACGTCGCGTACGACCCGCAGGGCATCGCGGAGCAAATCCGCCGGCGGATATTGCGGCTGCGCGCCGGGGCGCGAGCACGCGTCCGCGGCGCAGGCCTGCAGCAGCCAGCTCAGCCGCTCGGGACGCCGCAGCGCATCGGTCGCATCGATCACGCGCAGCAGCGTCGCCGGGCGCAGCTCACCCGCCCGGTGGACGACGCCATGCCAGCGCGCCGTCAGCGCTGCGACATCGCGGCAGTCGATCGGAACGCGCAGCCGCGCCGACATCCGTGCGGCGAGACGGACGCTGCGCTGCTCGTGCGCATGGTGCCGGGGCCAGGCCTCGCGCGGCGTCTGCGCCTTGCCGAGGTCGTGCGCGAGTATGGCGTAGCGGACCGGCAGTTCGTAGCCGCGCGCCGCGGCCCAGTCCAGCGCCAGCGCGACGTGGACGCCGGTATCGATCTCCGGATGATGCGCGGCCGGCTGCGGAACGCCATAGAGTGCCGCGACCTCCGGCAGCACGACCTCCAGCGCCCCGCAGTCGCGCAGCACGGCAAGCATGCGAGACGGCTGCGCCTCCATCAGCCCGCGCGCGAGTTCCTGCCAGACGCGCTCCGGTGCAAGCGTCGGCAATTCGCCCGCGGCGACGATCTTGCGCATCCGGCCTTCCGTTTCCGCGGCCACCGTGAAGCCGAGGCGTGCGGCGAACCTTGCCACGCGCAGCACCCGCAGCGGATCCTCGGCGAAAGCATCGGAGACATGGCGCAATACGCCTGCCGCGAGATCGGCGGCGCCGCCGAAGGGATCGATGAGGCGGCCGTCCTCGCCACGGGCCATCGCATTGATGGTCAGGTCGCGCCGCGCCAGATCCTCCTCCAGCGTCACATCGGGCGAGGCGAAGAACTCGAACCCTCGATAGCCTCGCCCATGCTTGCGCTCCGTGCGAGCGAGCGCATACTCCTCATGGGTGTCCGGGTGCAGGAACACCGGGAAGTCACGCCCGACCGGCCGGAAGCCGGACGCCAGCATGATCTCCGGCGTGGCGCCGACGACGACGTAATCGCGGTCGGCATCCTGGCGGCCAAGAAGCGCGTCGCGAACTGCGCCGCCGACGAGGTAGGTCCGAACGGGCTGCGGAAGCCTGCGTGTCACCGTCTGGTCTTCCGCCGCCCGAGCGTCGTCATGCGGCCGGTGCGGGAATCGCCGGCCGCCAAGCCCGGGACCTAGCGGCCGCCGCTGGCGCGATAACGATCGTAATGGCTCTTCCCCGCGGCCGGCGACAGATATGCGGGCGCGATCGCCTCGAGCGCGGATGGCGTGATGCCGAAAACCTCCGGAAACGGGCAATCGCAAACGCTGTCGCGCTGCATCGACAAGAGGTTGTCGCGGCTCATCAGCTGCCCGGGAAGGAACTCGAGCACGGTCGCCTGCAGCCGCGACAGGCCCGGTCCGAGCGCGATTACCGGCCGCTCGGTCCCGGCGACCTCGCCGACATAGCGCACCAATTCGGCAAGCGTGTAGATCTTCGGCCCACACAGGTCGTAGCGCGATCCGATCGTAACGTCGTCGTCGACTGCCTGGACGAAGCAATGCGCGACATCACCGACATGGACCGGCGCGAAGCGCGCATTTGCGCCTGCGAGCGCGACCACCGGCAGCATACGCATCAGTCTGGCGAAAAGGTTGAGAAAGGCATCCTCCGGCCCGAAAATCACCGATGGACGGAAGATCGTCCAGCGCAGTCCCGACGCGGTGACGATCGCCTCGGCCTCCCCCTTCGAGCGCTGGTAGGCGGAAGGCCCGGAGGGGTCCGCGTGCAACGCGCTCATGTGGATCAGCCGCTTCACGCCTGCCTTCGCGCAGGCCGCCACGACCGTGCGGGAGAACTCGACATGCACGCGCGCAAACGTCCTGCCGCCGCTCTCGTTCAGGATGCCGATCAGGTTGACGACGGCATCCGCCCCGTCGAGCAGCGCGCCGAGCGCCCGTGGGTCCGTGACGTCGGCCTCGACCACGTCGACGGTGGGCAGCAGGATCAGGTGCCTCGCCGTTTCGCGCCGCCGCGTCGGAACGACCACGCGGCGCCCTTCCGCGGCAAGGCGCGCGACGATCGAACGACCGACGAATCCGCTGCCCCCCAGGACGACGACGCTGCCGCTCATCGCCAGTTGGAGGCCGCCGCGACCGGCGTGGGTTCGCGCGGCGAAATGGTACCCAGCATCGACGTCAGCGACGGCGCCGCACCGGTGAAAGCCTGTTGATAGACAACGGCGTTTGCGAGCACCTTTTTCACGTAGTCGCGGGTTTCGTTGAAAGGAATCGTCTCGGCCCAGATGGCGCCTTCGATCGCCGCCGGCGGTCGCCAGGCCTGGGCGCGGCCCGGGCCGGCGTTATAGGCGGCAGCCGCCAGCGCGGGCATCCGGTCGAGCCGCTCGAACCAGTACTTGAAGTAGAAGGCGCCGAACTGGGTGTTGAGCTCGGCATCGGCAATCGCCGCCGGCCGGAAATCGGCGCGTCCGACTTTCTTCGCGACCCACCGCGCGGTCGCAGGCATCAACTGCATCAGCCCCACGGCCCCGGCCGAGGACACGATGTCCTGGATGAATCTGGATTCCTGCCTGGCGATGGCGTAGAGCATTGCGACGTCGATGTCGTGAGTGCGCGACGCGGCTTCGAATTCGGTTCGGTAAGGGGCGAGGTAACGCATCGCATAGTCGTGCCGCGTCGCCGTGCGCTCCGCCGTGTTGATCGCGCGATCGTAGAGTCCGGAACGCCGGGCGTGCTCGGCGGCAAGCAGCAACGCTTCGTCGTCCTGCCCGCGCACGATGTAAATCCACTCGCGCAGCATGTCCATGCGCATGTCGAGCTCGGCCAGCTTGCCCACGCGGATGACCTCCGGCCGGGCCGCGAATGCCGCCAGCGCGGGCGCAGCGGGATCGAGCGGTGCGCTCGCGGGGGGAACGAATTCCCGCCCCAGCGCCTCGGTGGCGAGCACGCCATAGAAGTTGACCTCGGGCGCGAGCGCGGCGAACTGCGCTGCGGCCTCCTCGCCCTGGCCCAGTGCCGCCAGGGCGCGGGCACGCCAGTAGCGCCAGGCCGTCTCCTGCCGCTGCGACGGCGGCATGGCGTCGATGCCGGTCAGCACATCCTCCCATGCCTGCGCCCGCAACGCCGCGCGCACCCGCCAGGCGCGCGTTTCCTCGGAAACCTCCACCTTGCCCGCTTCGCGGAACCAGTCGTTGGCCGACGGATGATGCTGCCGCGCTGCGTGATACGCCAGGCGGGCGTTGCCGTACTGCCGGTCCGCCTCTGGCAGCCGGTCGCGGTGCCTGACCCAGCCGGCGCGCGCCGCCCCAGCGTCGCTGCGCGCCGCGCGATCGACCGCGAACAGCGCGAGTTCGCGACCGCCGACCGTGGTCCACGCGAACGCACCGCGCGCGATCGCCGCCTGCGGGTCGCGCGCTGCGGCGGTGAAATCGCGCTCGGGAATGCGGTCCTTGCCCGGAAACCCGGTGCCGATCGCCTGCGCCAGCCGGACGTTGCCGGCTTCGGTGGCCAGGCGCATACGTTCGCGATAATCGGCCAACGTGAGGTCGCCGCGCTGCGTCAGCGCGGCGAACGGCGCGTCGCAGGCATCCGGCGTCGATTTCCCGGTGAACCACAACGGCCGCGCGGCGGCGAGCGCGGCGTCGCCGTCGCGCTGCTGGCGATACTGGACGTCGAAGCAGGCGAGTTCGACGTCGTCCGCCTGCAGCGACACGAAATCCTGTGCGTAGACCGACCAGTTGCCCTTGCGGCCGTGCACCTTCAGCCATTCCGCGCGCAGGCGGTCGGCCAGCGGCGTCTTTGGGTACAGGTCCAGATAGGCGCGCACCGCGGCAGGGGAGGCATCCTCCAGCCCGAGCTTCAGCTGCCAGTAGCCGACATAGGGCGCCAGCGGATGGCTGTCGAGCTTGGGGGCAAGGGCGGCGAGACGCGCGCGGTCGCCACGCTCATAGGCCGCCTTCGCCGCAAGAAAATCGGCATCGGTTCTGGCCCAGGCCGCATTGGCCGACAACGACAAGACCATGGCTGCCGCCAGGGCCGGGCGATGCAAACAGCGCGATAGTCGGTGCATAGGGGTGAATTCTGGTGGACGAAGGGCCGCAACACAACCTTCGCGTCGGCCGGGGGCGTGCACGGCAGCCGCCGCAGGCACGAGTTCCGATCACAGAGCCGGCGCAAGCACTTGTTATCTGACGGCAAAATTCAATGAACGTTCCGCGTCGCCCCGGCAGGACGACCATGCCACCCCGATGATAGACTTTCGCCTCGTTCGAGGCGCGTGAGCTTCGTTGGAGGTCGGAATGGGGCAGCGCAAGGCGGCACCGTTGGTGGGCGTGGTCATGGGCAGCGACAGCGACTGGGACATCATGCGACATGCGGTTGCGCAACTCGACGCCTTCGGCATACCGAACGAGCCGCGTGTCGTGTCCGCGCACCGGATGCCCGACGACCTGTTCGAATACGCCGAGGATGCCGCCCCCCGCGGCCTGCGCGTGATCATTGCAGGCGCGGGCGGCGCCGCCCATCTGCCCGGCATGCTCGCAGCGAAGACCACGGTGCCGGTGCTTGGCGTGCCGGTTCCGTCCAAGTATCTGCGCGGCGAGGATTCGCTGCTGTCGATCGTGCAGATGCCCAAGGGCATTCCCGTTGCGACCTTCGCCATCGGCGAGGCCGGCGCCGCGAACGCGGGCCTGTTCGCCGTGGCCATGCTTGCGGCGACCGATCCCGTGATCGCCCGCAAGCTGGCGGCATTCCGGCTGAAGCAGACCACCGCCGCGCGCGCGATGCGCGTCCCCCCCGCCTCCTGAGCCGGCCACGATGGCGGCGATCGCGCCCGGTGCATGGCTGGGTTTGCTGGGGGGCGGCCAGCTCGGGCGCATGTTCTGCATGGCGGCGCAGAGCTTCGGCTACAAGGTCGTCGTCCTCGATCCCGGTTCGGACAGTCCCGCGGGCAGCGTGGCCGATCGGCACGTCACTGCCGATTACCTCGACACCGATGGTCTCGCTGCGGTCGCGTCGCTCGCCCGCGCCGCGACCACCGAGTTCGAGAATGTTCCTGCGGCCGCGCTCGACTATCTCGCGCGCTCCGCACGCGTTGCGCCGTCCGCCGCCAGCGTGGCCATCGCCCAGGACCGGATCAGCGAAAAGACCTTTCTGTCGGGCAACGGCTTCGATGTCACGCCGTATGCGATCCTGCGGTCCGAAGCGGACACCGAAACGGTCGACGCACGCCTGCTTCCGGGCATCGTCAAGAGCGCGCGACTGGGCTATGACGGCAAAGGGCAGGCGCGGGTGCGTGTTCCCGCCGATGTTCGACGGGCCTGGCAGGAGATGCGCGGGAGCCCCTGCGTGCTGGAAGCGCTGGTTCCGCTGGCCTGCGAGATCTCGGTCATCGTCGCGCGCAACGAGCGCGGGGCGACGATCAGCTGGCCCGTCGCGGAAAACCGGCACCGCAACGGAATCCTGGACGTGTCGATCGCGCCGGCCCGCGTTTCACCGGACCTGGCCGACCGCGCGCACGCAATCGCGCAGCGGGTGGCCGTCACGCTCGGCTATCGCGGAATTCTCTGCGTGGAAATGTTCGTCGATACCGGCGGCAATCTGCTGGTCAACGAAATCGCGCCCCGGCCGCACAACAGCGGCCACTACACGATCGATGCATGCGTCACCTCGCAGTTCGAGCAGCAGGTGCGCGTCCTCGCCGACCTGCCGTTCGGCTCGACACGGCAGCACTCGCCCGCAGTGATGGTCAACCTGCTGGGCGACATCTGGTTCGCCGATGCCGATGCCGCCAAGCCGCGCAGTCCGGACTGGGCGGCGCTGATGCGGCTGCCCGACGCCAAGCTGCACCTCTACGGCAAGAGCGAACCGCGGCGCGGGCGCAAGATGGGCCACGTGACCTGCCTGGGCGAGTCCCTTGACCAGGCGCTGGCCACCGCGCGCGACGTCAAGTCGCTGCTGGGATTCCAGGCGTCGACGAGATCTGAGCCGCAGCGGCGCGCTCGAGGCTCGATGGTCGCCCGCACCGCCGGGGCACGGGCATTTGCGGGCGCTGCGAATCTCGCCTGCTACGGGAACCCGGTGCGGCGAGGGCCCCACGACCATCCCCGCAACCGTGCGAGCCGCAGCTCCGCAAATGCCCGTGCCCCGGCGGTGCGGGCGACGACCCGGCGTGGTGCTGCCTACGCTGGAACTGCCCGTACCCTGTTCGCCGGGCAGGGCATCGCGGTGAAATCAGCGGTCGCGGCGCCCCGGCGCCTTGCCGCGCGCGCCGGGCTCGCGTCGCGATGCGCCGACGGGCAGCGTCGCGATGCGATCCATCTGTGGATCGGTCCAGCGGCTGCCGGCGGCGAGGTATTCGGCGGCCATTGGCGTCGCGTCCGCACCCCAGAACAGCTCGTCGCCGATGGCCAGCGTCGGCACGCCGTAGACGCCGCGGGCAATCGCCTCGTCGGTGTTCCGGCGCAACGCCGCCTTCACGTCGGGATCGGCGATCCGGCGTTGCGCGTCGGCCAGCCCCAGGTCGTGCACGAGTTCGGCCCACTCGATCGGCAGGTCCGGCAGCCGGCCGTCGCGCCAGACGAAACGGAAAATGCGGTGCACGGCATCAGGCGTGCAGTCGCAGGCGATCGCCAGCCGCAGCAGCGGCAGCGGGTTGAACGGATGCTCCGGAGGGATCTTGAACGGAATGCCCAGCCGCTTCGCCTGCCAGACCACGAAACGATAGGTAAAGACGCGCTTGCGCGCTATCTCGGCCGGCCCCTTATGGCCGTGCGCGTCGAGCAGCCCCGCGAACAGCACCGGCCGGAAGCGCAGGTCGGCCCGCGGCCCGAGTTCGTGCAACCGCTCGCTTTGCAGGTAGGCGAACGGCGACACAAAATCGAAATACCAGTCAATGCTCGCCATCGGTTTCCGTACCGGAGATCGCCGCAGTGCGTCCTGCGATGGCGCTGCGGCGCGATGCGATGCGCTGCCAGACGGCACGCTTGTCTTCGTCGTCGAGCAGACTCCATGCGCCGATCTCGTCGAGCGTGCGCATGCATCCTCCGCACAGCCCGGTGACCGGATCCATGACGCAGACGCTGACGCAGGGAGACGGCACCTGGCCCGAGTGCGGCGGGCGGGTCATCGGCGGGACCCGGGCTCAGGCCGCAAGGTCATCTTTCGCGTCCAGCGCGCGCGCGACCCGCGACGCGCTGGCACGCCCGAGCGCAGCGCAGATGAACCTGCCGGCGCGACGCAGACCGGTCATGTCGACGCCGGTGGCGATGCCCAGTCCGTCCATCAGGTAGACGACGTCCTCGCTGGCGACGTTGCCGGTCGCCCCCTTTGCATACGGGCAGCCGCCCAGTCCCGATACCGCGCAATCGAAGGTGGCGACCCCCTCCTCCAGCGCCGCGTAGACGTTGGCCAGCGATTGGCCATAAGTGTCGTGGAAGTGCCCGGCCAGCGCCGTCACCGGGACGCGTTCGGCGCACAGCCGGATCAGCGCCCGCGTCGCGCCCGCGGTGCCGACACCGATGGTGTCGCCCAGCGATATCTCGTAGGCACCCATCGCGTGCAGCGCGGCGGCCACGTCCGCGACCGCGCGCGCATCGACGTCGCCCTCGTAGGGACAGCCGAGAACGCAGGAGATGTAGCCGCGCACGCGCACGCCGTTCTCGCGTGCGGCAGCGAAGATCGGCCGCGCGCGATCGAGGCTCTCGGCGATCGTGCAATTGATGTTCTTGCGCGAGAACGACTCGGACGCCGCGACGAACACGGCCACCTCGTCCGCGTTCGCCGCCAGCGCGGCCTCGAAGCCCTTGAGATTCGGTGTGAGCACCGGGTAGCGCACGCCGGGCCTGCGGCGGATGCGCGCCATGACCTCCGCGGCGTCGGCCATCTGCGGCACCCACCTGGGCGACACGAACGACGTCGCCTCGATCGCCGGCAATCCCGCGTCGGTCAGCAGATCGATCAGCGCGACCTTGACGTCGGTCGGAACCATTGTCTTCTCGTTCTGCAGCCCGTCACGCGGACCGACCTCGACCAACCGTACGCTTGTCGGCAGCGCCATCAGTAGCCTCGCTTCCAGTCCACGATCCCCGTCACCGCCTCGCCACGCTCCAGACGGCGGATCTTCGCGGCGATCTGTGCGACCGCATCCCGCGGGATCGTCAGCCCCGAGACATGCGGCGTGACCGCGATCCGGGGATGCGTCCAGAACGGATGCTCCTCCGGCAACGGCTCCTTCGCAAACACGTCGAGCGTCGCCCCGGACAGCTTGCCGCCGTCGAGCAGCGCCAGCAGGTCGGCGTCGACCAGCGTCGCACCACGGCCGATGTTCACGACATGCGCGCCGTCGGCGAGCAGGGAAAGCGCGCGCGCGTTCAGCAGCCCGGTCGTCGCTGGCGTGAGCGGCAGCGCATTCACCAGGAAATCGAGTCCCGACAGGAAGGCGTCGAAGTCGGCCGGGCCGGCGTAGCAGGCGATGCCGTCGATTCGCTTCGCAGTCGCGGCATAGCCGCGCGCCGAAAACCCATGTTGCGCCAGCACGCGCGCAACCGTTCCGCCGATGACGCCGAGGCCAAGAACCCCGGCGGCGACTTCTGCCGGCACGCGTTCGTGCAGCGGCTCCCATCGCCTGTCCTTCTGTCGCACCGCGTATTCGTCCATGCGCTGGGCGAAGCGAAGCGCGGCGGCGAGCGCATAGCGCGCCATCGGCTGCGCCATCCCCGCGTCCTCCAGCCGCACCACCGGCACGTCGGCCGGCAGATTGGACAGGCGCAACAGGTGTCCGACGCCGGCGCTGGCGGTGAACACCGCCTTCGGTCTCGGGTGCGCGCCGAACACCGTCGCGCAGGGCTCCACCAGCACGACATAGTCCGCGCAGCGTCGCGCGATCTCCGCCTGCAGCCCCGGCTCGCGCCGGTCGAAACGCGCTTCGGGAAGCGCGGCGCGGAGCAGTTCCATCCACGGCAGCGCATCCGCGGCGGACAGGGCGACGACGATATGCATGACGATGGCTCGATCAGGGCCCGAGGGCCGTCAGGCGTCCTCGAGGTCGACCAGGTCGGCGCCTTCGGCGACCCGGTCGCCGACCCGGAAATGGACCGCGGCCACGACGCCTTCCGCAGGCGCGACGATCGTATGCTCCATTTTCATCGCTTCCAGCACGATCAGCGCCGCGCCCTTGGCAACGCGATCGCCGGGCGCCACCAGCACCGCGACCACCGCGCCGGACATGGGCGCGATCAGATGGCCGCCATGCCGCTGCGTCGTCGGCGGCATGCGCCAGCGGGTCGATCAGCCGCAGATGGCGGCGCACGCCGGCGGCGAAGACGTGGCGTTCCTCGCCGACGGCGATGACCGTGGCCCGGATCGTGGCGCCATCGATGCCGAGCAGCATGCGCCCGTCGGCTTCACCCTGATCGACACGGACCTCGCGCGCGGGCAGGCGCACGCTCAGCGCATGCGGGCCGGCCGGGCGCACGCCGATCTCCACGACGGCATCGCCGTCGGCGTAGCGCAGCGAGACGGCATGCCGGTCGGAATTCGGCCACCAGGCGTCCCGGACGTGCCAGGGCGACCAGCGGTCGCCCGAGGCCCGCGCCGCGTCGAGCGCGTCGAGCGCGATGCCGGTGTATTCCGCCGCTGCGGCGGCCAGCAGCACGCGCTCGGACAGCGGTGGGGCGGCCGGAAACAGCGCGGCCTGATTGCGCTCGATCAGGCCGGTGTCGACCCGGCCCGACGCGAAGGCATCGTGCGCGACGATGCGCTCCAGCAACGGGATGTTGGTGGCGACGCCGACCACCTCGCATTCGGCCAGCGCGGCCTGCAGGCGCGCGCAGGCGGCTTCGCGATCCTCGCCCCAGACGATCAGCTTGGCCAGCATCGGATCGTAGTACGGGGACACCTCGTCGCCCTCGCGCACGCCGGTATCGACGCGCACCTCGGGCGTGGCCTCGGGCATCCGCCAGTGCACGAGGGTGCCGATCGACGGCAGGAAGCCGCGGTCGGCATCCTCGGCGTACAGCCGCGCCTCGATGGCGTGGCCGCAGATCGCCACGGCGTCCTGCGTCAGCGGCAGCGCTTCTCCCGCCGCGACCCGCAGCTGCCACTCGACCAGGTCGAGGCCGGTGATCATCTCGGTCACCGGGTGCTCGACCTGCAGGCGGGTGTTCATCTCCATGAAATAGAACCGCCCGTCCTGCTCGGCGATGAACTCGACGGTGCCGGCGCCGACATAGCCGATGGCCGCGGCAGCCGCGACCGCGGCGTCGCCCATCGCCCGTCGCCGCTCGGGCGTCATGCCCGGCGCGGGCGCCTCCTCCAGCACCTTCTGGTGCCGCCGCTGCACCGAGCAGTCGCGCTCGAACAGGTGGACCGCGTCGCCCTGCGTGTCGGCGAACACCTGGATCTCGATGTGCCGCGGCGAAGTCAGGTAGCGCTCCACCAGCACGCGCTCGTCGCCGAACGACGCCTTCGCCTCGCGCTGTGCCGAGGCCAGCGCCGCCGCGAAATCCGCCGCCCGGGTGACGATCTTCATGCCCTTGCCGCCGCCGCCGGCGGTGGCCTTGATCAGCACCGGATAGCCGATCGCCGCCGCCTCGCGGGCGAGACGCGCAGGATCCTGGTCGTCGCCGTGATAGCCCGGCACCAGCGGCACGCCGGCCTCGGCCATGATCGACTTGGCGGCCGACTTGGAACCCATCGCGGCGATCGCCGCGGGCGGCGGCCCGATGAACACCAGCCCGGCCTCGGCGCAGGCGCGCGCGAACGCCTCGTTCTCCGACAGGAAACCGTAGCCGGGGTGGATCGCCTGCGCGCCCGCGGCGCGCGCGATGGCGATGATCGCGTCGCCGTTCAGGTAGCTTTCGCGCGGCGCGGCGGGACCCAGCCGAACCGCCTCGTCGCAGGCGTCGACGTGCAGCGCCCCGACGTCGGCGTCCGAGTAGACGGCGACGGTGCGAATGCCCATGCGACGCGCCGTGCGGGCGACCCGGCAGGCGATCTCGCCGCGATTGGCGATCAGGATCTTGGTGAACATGGCAGGCTGCCCCGGGACCGTATCATGGCGACGACCGCGGACCGCCGCCGTCGAACCAGGCGAGGATCCGCCGGACGATCGTCCGGACGGTCCGCCACAGCTTGGGAATGAGCCAGACCATCAGCGCCACCAGCAGCGCCAGGACGATCAGCGCCGCAAGAGGATAGGCGAAGGCGAGCCACAGGACCGTGCCGACCGCAAGTTCCTCGCCAAACGATGCCGCCCAGTTCGAAAACGGCTCGGGCGACGTGTTGATGAGCGCCCTGCTGCCGGCCTTGGTCGCGTGACTGCCGGCGGCAAGCGTTCCGCCGAGGATCGCTGCCGCCAGCATGGTCGCGGTCGACGCATCGCCGAACACGCTGGCCGCCAGCGCCGCGCCCGCTGGAATGCGGATGAAGGTCTGCACCAGGTCCCAGGCGGAATCGATTCCCGGCACCTTGTCGGCCAGGAATTCCACTGCGCACATGACCCCCGACGCCCACAGTACGTACGGATGCGAGAGGACCGCGAGCCCGGCCGGCAGTTCGACCCAGCCCAGATGGCCGATGGCACCGACGATGAACAGCACGGCATAGAGACGCAGGCCGCTGGCCCAGCCGAGCGCAGCCGCCAGCGCGATCAGCTGCCAGGTATCGAATTGCGCCAGCGGGTCGCTCATTTTCCGCCGCGCAATGCTTCGGGCACCCAGGCCGCCGCGCGTCGTTCCAGGAACGCCGCCACGCCCTCGCGTCCTTCCGGCGACGCGCGCACCTGCGCGATGTGCTCGGCGGTTCCGGCAATCACGCCCGCGTCGATCGGCCGATGCGCGACGCCGCGGATCAGCGCCTTGCATTCGAGCTGGGCGCGCGGCCCGGCGAGCAGCAGCGCGCCGAGGATTTCGTTGATGCGCACGTCGATCTCGGCAGCCGGCACGAGTTCGTGGACAAGGCCGATGCGCCAGGCTTCGGCTGCGGTGAAGCGCTCGGCGGTGAGAAAGTAGCGACGGGCCTGCCGCACGCCGATGGCCTCGATCACGTAGGGCGAAATCGTCGCGGGAATCAATCCAAGCTTGGCCTCGGAAAGCGCGAAGCTCGCCTCGGTGGCGGCGACGGCGATGTCGCAGCAGGCGGCGAGGCCGACGCCGCCGCCGAACGCCGCGCCGTGAATGCGCGCGATGGTCGGCTTGGCCAGGCCATGGAGCGTGCGCAGCATCAGCGCCAGCGCCTGCGCATCGGCCAGGTTCTCGGCATGGCCGTAGCCCGCCATCTTCTTCATCCAGTTCAGGTCGGCGCCGGCGCAAAAGCTCTTTCCGGCACCGCCGAGGATCACCGCCCGTACCTCGGTGTCGGCTTCGAGCGTGCGCAGCGTGCCGGTCAGTTCGGCGATCAGCGTCTCGTTGAACGCGTTGTGCACGTCGGGGCGGTTCAGCGTGACGATGCCGATGCCGTTGCGCACTTCGACGTCGAGCGTCTCGGGGACTGCGGCGGAGGTTTTTTTCCTGCTGGCCATGGCGAAACCTGGGTTCGAGGGTTGGCTGTGCGGCAATGCTGCGGCGACTATAGCCGATCGGCCGGCCGGCGCCGCCGGCCGCTCACATGCGGAACACGCCGAAGCGGGTCGGCTCCACCGGCCGGTTGAGCGATGCCGAGATCGCGAGCCCGAGTACGCGCCGGGTGTCCGCCGGGTCGATGACGCCGTCGTCCCAGAGGCGCGCCGAAGCGAAACTGGGCTGCGCCTCGGCGGTCAGCTTGTCGCGAATAGGCGCCTTGAAGGCCTCCTCCTCAGTCGCGCTCCACGCCTTTCCCGAACGCTCGATGGCGTCCCGCTTGACCGTCGCCAGCACGCTGGCCGCCTGTTCGGGACCCATGACGCCGATGCGCGCGTTCGGCCACATCCAGAGAAAGCGCGGACCGTAGGCGCGCCCGCACATGCCATAGTTGCCGGCGCCGTAGCTGCCGCCGATGATGACCGTGAACTTCGGCACCTGCGCGCAGGAGACGGCGGTCACCATCTTGGCGCCGTCCTTGGCGATGCCGCCGGCCTCGTACTTCTGTCCGACCATGAAGCCGGTGATGTTCTGCAGGAACAGCAAGGGGATGCCGCGCTGGGCGCACAGCTCGACGAAATGCGCACCCTTTTGCGCCGACTCCGAGTACAGCACGCCGTTGCTGGCGACCACGCCCACCGGATAGCCCCAGACACGGGCGAAGCCGGTGACCAGCGTCGTGCCGTAGCGCGCCTTGAACTCATCGAACTCGCTGCCGTCGACAATCCGGGCGATCACCTCGTGCACGTCGTATTGCTTCTTGATGTCCGCCTGGATGACGCCGTAGAGCTCCTCCGCAGCGTAGAGGGGTTCGCTGGGCGGCGCGACATCGAGTTCGACGCGCTTGACCCGGTTCAGGTTGCCGACGATGCTGCGGGCGATCGCCAGCGCATGATGATCGTTCTCCGCATAGTGGTCGGCGACCCCGGATACGCGGGTGTGCACGTCGGCGCCGCCCAGGTCCTCCGCGCTCACCACCTCGCCGGTGGCCGCCTTCACCAGCGGTGGTCCGGCCAGGAAGATGGTGGCCTGGTCGCGGACGATGATCGACTCGTCGGACATCGCCGGCACGTAGGCGCCTCCGGCCGTGCACGAGCCCATCACCACGGCGATCTGGGGAATTCCCTGCGCCGACATGTTCGCCTGGTTGAAGAAGATGCGGCCGAAGTGCTCGCGATCGGGAAAGACCTCGACCTGATTGGGCAGGTTGGCGCCGCCCGAATCGACCAGGTAGATGCAGGGGAGATGGTTTTCCCGCGCGATTTCCTGCGCGCGCACGTGTTTCTTGACGGTCATCGGGTAATAGGTGCCGCCCTTGACCGTCGCGTCGTTGCAGACGACGACGCATTCGAGTCCCGCGACCCGGCCGATCCCGGTGATGATGCCCGCCGAGGCGATGTTGTCGCCGTACATGTCCCAGGCGGCCAACTGCGAGAATTCGAGGAAGGGGCTGCCGGGGTCGAGCAGCGCGCGTACCCGCTCGCGGGGCAGGAGCTTGCCGCGCGCCGTGTGCCGGGCGCAGGCGGCTTCACCACCGCCCTGCTCGACCAGCGCGACCTTGGCCCGGAGATCGGCGACCAGCGCCGCCATCGCCTCGCGGTTCTGCGCGAACGTGGCGTCGCGCGGATCCAGCCTGCTCTCGATGATCGGCATCGGCGATTCCCTGTCAGTCCGTCGCCGGCCGGGGATGGCCGGGCATGAGTTCGTAGGGCGGCTTCCAGCGAGGCGTCGCCGCGATGCGCGCCAGCCATGCCTCGACATGCGGGTAGGCCGACCAGTCGACACCGATCTCGTCCGGCCAGTACAGATATCCGCACAGCGACAGGTCGGCGATGGTCAGCCGGTCGCCGACTACGTGGCTGCGGCCTTCGAGATGCGCGTTCAGCACGGCCCACGCCGTTTCGGCGCGCCTCCTGAATTCCGCCATCGCGCCGGCATCCGGGTCCTTCGCGAAGGTGCGCATGAAGCGCAGCGTGGCCGTGTAGCTGGTGAGCTTGTGGTTGTCGTAGAGCAGCCAGCGCAGCACCTCGCGCCGCTCGTCGGCATCGCGCGGCCCGAACCGGCCCAGCGAATCGGCGAGATAGTCGAGGATCACGCCGGACTGCGAGTATCGGCGCCCCCGGTGCTCCAGCACCGGCGCCTCTCCCATGACGTTGATCGCGCGGTAGGCAGGCGTGCGCGTCTCGCCGCCGAAGAAGTCGACGAAGCGCGGCGTCCATTCGGCGCCCGCGAGTTCCAGCGCCAGCGCGGCCTTGTAGGCGTTGCCGGACTGGGCGAAGCAGTAGAGCGTGTACTCGGACATCGGGGAGAGCCCTGTGCTGATTTCAGAAGCCGCCCGTCGCCAGCCAGCGGTCGATCTGGTCGAAGCGATCCAGCCCCCAGAAGGGCTCACCGTCGATGATCACGAAGGGCGAGCCGAAAACCCCGGCGGCGATCGCCGTCTCCACTTCGCGCTTCAGCGCATCCTTGATCGCCGGATCGTCGACCGCGGCGCGGGCCGCCACCGCGTCGAAGCCGGCCCGCCCGGCCACTTCCGCAGCGATGTCCGGATTCGAAATGTCGAGCCCGTCGTGGAAGTATGCGCGGTACAGCGCCTTGGCGACGAGCGCGCCCGCGGTGTTTTCGTCGGCCTTCGCCCAGAGGACGATCCGCGCCGGCGCCTGCGAGGCGATCGGAAACACCGGCGGCATCCTGAAGTCGTGGATGCCGTGAAAGCGCGCGCTGCGCAGGAAATCGCGCTTCGCATACTCGCCCTTCATCGGCAACTGGGTCAGCGGCGCGCCGCCGGTGCGCTTGAACACGACGCCCAGCAGCATCGGCCGCCAGTCCACCGGATGGCCGTGCTTGGCGGCCAGCGCGTCGATCTTCTGCGCGGCCAGGTACCCGTAGGGGGAGGAGAAGTCGAACCAGAAATCGATGTTCATCGTCAATCCCGCGAAATAGGAAAAACCATGATTCGTTCACCCTGCCAGCGCGCGGCCGATCACCAGCCGCTGGATGTCGCTGGTGCCTTCGTAGATCTGGCAGACGCGCACGTCGCGATAGATGCGCTCGACAGGGAAATCGGCGACATAACCGTAACCGCCGTGGATCTGGATGGCGTCGGAGCAGACGCTCTCGGCCATTTCCGACGCGAACAGCTTGGCCATGGATGCCTCCTGCAGGCAGGGCATGCCGGCATCGCGCAATGCGGCGGCGTGCCAGATGAGCTGGCGCGCCGCGGCGATCTGCACTGCCATGTCGGCAAGGCGGAAGTTGACGGCCTGATGCTCGGCGATCGGCTTGCCGAAGCTGGTCCGCTCGCGGGCGTAGGACAGCGCTGCCTCGAAGGCCGCGCGCGCCATGCCGACGGCCTGCGCCGCGATGCCGATGCGGCCCCCTTCGAGGTTGGACAGCGCGATCCGGTAGCCGGCGCCTTCGGCGCCGAGCAGGTTCCCGGCCGGCACCTCGCAGTCCTCGAACAGGATCTGTGCGGTGTCCGACGCCTTCTGCCCCAGCTTCTCCTCGACGCGCGCGACGACATAGCCGGCGGTCCGGGCATCGACGATGAAGCCGGAGATGCCCTTCTTGCCCGCGGACCTGTCGGTGACGGCGAAGACGACGGCGACATCGGCGTTCTTTCCGGTCGTGATGAACTGCTTGACGCCGTTGAGCACGTAGCGGTCGCCGCGCTTCTCGGCGCGCGTGGTGATGGCGCCCGCGTCGGAGCCGACCTGCGGTTCGGTCAGGCAAAAGCAGCCCAGCTGCTCGCCGCGGGCGAGCGGTTTCAGCCAGCGCTCCTTCTGGGCGTCGGTGCCGAAGGCGTTGATCGGCCCGCAGACCACCGAGTTCTGCACGCTGACGATCGTCGACGTCGCGCCGTCGCCCGCCGCGATCTCCTCCAGCGCCACCGCCAGCGACACCACGTCCATCGCGGCACCACCCCAGCGCTCGGGCACCAGCATCCCCAGCGCGCCGAGCTCGCCCAGCGCACGCAGTTCGTCGCGCGGAAAGTGCGCCTCGCGGTCCCAGCGCGCAGCCTGCGGCGCCAGCCGCTCCTGCGCGAAGGCGCGGAGGGTGTCGCGGACCATTTCCTGTTCTGCGTTCAGCAACATGTGGGCTCAGGCATTCATTGGCGCTCGTCCAGCGCCAGGCGGACGGCAATGCCGGCGAACACCGCGCCCAGCACCCAGCGCTGTGCGGCCAACCACGCCGGTCGCGTGGCAAGCCAGTCCGCCACGCGCGCCGCGGCCAGCACGAACAGCGCATCGCCGACCACCGCAATGCCGATCTGCACGGCGCCGAGCAACAGCGACTGCCCGAGCACGCTGCCGCGCGCCGGATCGACGAACTGCGGAAACAGCGCGACATAGAACAGCGCGACCTTGGGGTTGAGGATGCTGGTCAGCAGCCCCATCCGGAACAGGCGGCCCGGCGCCACCACGGGCAGGTCGCGCCGCGTGAACAATCCGCCGCCACCCCGAGGCCGCACCGCATCCCAGGCCAGCCACAGCAAGTAGGCGGCGCCGGCCCAGCGCACGGCGTCGTAGAGCACCGGCAGCGCGATGAAGACCACGGACAGGCCCAGCGCGGCCGCGACGACGTGCACCCCGAATCCTGCCGTGGTGCCGGCCAGCGATACGAATCCGGCGCGGCGCCCCTGGCACAGCGTGCGCGACATGAGATAGAGGAGGTTGGGCCCGGGCGTGAGCACCAGCAGGATGCTGGCGACGACGAACAGCGCGAGATCGTCGATGGGGATCAACGGCGGATCTCCGCCCCGGCGACGCGCGCGACCGGCAGCCTGTCGGACATCACGCTCACATCCGCTCGATGGCCATGGCGGTCGCCTCGCCGCCGCCGATGCACAGCGCCGCCACGCCACGCTTCCGGCCGTGCTTGATCAGCGCGCCGAGCAGCGTCACCACGATGCGGGCGCCGGAGGCGCCGATCGGATGCCCGAGCGCGCAAGCCCCGCCGTGCACGTTGACGCGATCGTGCGGCAGTTCGTGCTCCTGCATCGCCGCCATGGTCACCACCGCGAACGCCTCGTTGATCTCGAACAGGTCGACGTCGCGCGTCGTCCACCCCGTCTTGCGATAGAGCTTCTCGATGGCGCCGACCGGCGCCGTGGAAAACCACGCCGGCTCCTGCGCATGCGTCGCATGCGCGACGATGACCGCCAGCGGCGCGAGCCCGCGCTGCTCGGCGGTCGAACGACGCATCAGCACCAGCGCCGCTGCGCCGTCGGAGATGGAACTCGAATTGGCCGCGGTGACGGTGCCGTCCTTGCGGAACGCCGGCTTCAACAGCGGAATCTTGTCCGGTGAAGCCTTGGCCGGTTGCTCATCGCGGTCGATGACGGCTTCGCCACGGCGGCCGCTGACCGTCACCGGTGCGGTCTCCCAGCCGAAGGTGCCGTCGTTGTTCGCCGCCAGCGCCCGTGACAGCGAGGCGAGCGCGAACGCATCCTGCGCTTCGCGGGTGAACGCGTACTTGTCGGCGCAGTCCTCGGCGAAAGTCCCCATCAGGCGCCCCTTGTCGTAGGCGTCCTCCAGCCCGTCGAGGAACATGTGGTCGAACACCTGCTGGTGGCCCATCCGGTAGCCGGCGCGCGCCTTGGGCATCAGGTAGGGCGCGTTGGACATGTTCTCCATGCCGCCGGCGACGATGATGTCGGCCGAGCCGGCAACGAGCGCGTCGTGACCGAGGATCGCCGCTTCCATCGCCGAGCCGCACATCTTGTTGACGGTCGTGCAGCCCGCGGTCAGCGGCAGGCCGGCCTTCAGCGCAGCCTGGCGCGCCGGCGCCTGTCCCTGCCCCGCCGGCAGCACGCAGCCCATCAGCACGCGCTCCACGTCCGCCGGTGCCACGCCCGCGCGCCCGACCGCTGCACGGATCGCCACCGCGCCCAGGTCGCTCGCCGCCAGCGCTGCAAAGTCGCCCTGGAAGCCGCCCATCGGCGTGCGCGCAGCGCCGACGATCACTACCGGATCATTGCGCATCGTCCATCCTCATCCGTCACTTGGTTTCATTGAACAGTTCCCGGCCGATCAGCATGCGGCGGATCTCCGAGGTGCCGGCGCCGATCTCGTAGAGCTTGGCGTCGCGCCACAGCCGCCCGGTCGGGTAGTCGTTGATGTAGCCGTTGCCGCCCAGCGCCTGGATCGCCTCGCCGGCCATCCAGGTGGCCTTCTCCGCGGCGTAGAGGATCGCTCCGGCGGCGTCCTTGCGCGCGGTCTCGCCCCGGTCGCAGGCCTGCGCGACCGCGTAGACGTAGGCCTTGCAGGCCATCATCGTCGAGTACATGTCGGCGACCTTGCCCTGCATCAGCTGGAATTCGCCGATCGGCTGGCCGAACTGCGAGCGCTCGTGCACGTAGGGCAGGACCACGTCCATGCAGGCCGCCATGATTCCCAGCGGACCCGCCGCGAGCACCGCGCGCTCGTAGTCGAGGCCGCTCATCAGCACGTTGACGCCGCGGCCTTCGGCACCGAGCACGTTTTCCGCCGGCACTTCGCAGTCCTGGAACACGAGTTCGCAGGTGTTCGAGCCGCGCATGCCGAGCTTGTCGAGCTTCTGCGCGGTCGAGAATCCGGGCATGCCGCGCTCGACCAGGAAGGCGGTGATGCCCTTGGGGCCGGCCTGCGGGTCGGTCTTGGCGTAGACGACCAGCGTGTCGGCGTCCGGGCCGTTGGTGATCCACATCTTGTTGCCGTTGAGCACGTAGTGGTCGCCGCGGCGATCCGCGCGCATGCGCATGCGACACGACGTCCGAGCCCGCGCCCGGCTCGCTCATCGCCAGCGCGCCGACGTGCTCGCCGGAGATGAGCTTGGGCAGGTATTTGCGCTTCTGCGCCTCGCTGCCGTTGCGGCGGATCTGGTTGACGCACAGGTTCGAATGCGCGCCGTAGGACAGGCCGACCGACGCCGAGGCGCGCGAGATCTCCTCCATCGCGACGCAGTGGGCGAGATAGCCCATGCGCGGTCGCCGCCGTACTCCTCCTCGACGGTGATGCCGAGCAGGCCCAGGTCGCCCAGCTTGCGCCAGAGGTCGGCGGGGAACTGGTTGCTGCGGTCGATCTCCTCGGCCCGCGGCGCGATCTCGTCCGCCGCGAATTGCTGCACGGTCGAGCGCAGCATGTCGATGGTTTCGCCGTGGGCGAAGGACAACGCGGGAAAGTCGGGCATCTGGGCTCCTCCGGCAGCGCAGGGTCATCGCGCCCTGCCCCGCAATCGATCATGCATCGGGCTTGCCGTGCATGACCATCAATGTCTGTTGCATGAGCGCGACCAGTGTGCGCGTTCCGCCGCGCTCGGCGTGCACTTCGCCGCGGGAAATGGTCAGCGACCGCCCGGCCTTGACCACGAATCCCTCGGCGACCAGCCGGTCGCCGACCGCCGGCGCCAGCAGGTTGACCTTGAACTCGACGGTCAGCACCGAACTGTCCGCCGGAAACAGCGTATAGCCTGCGTATCCGCCCGCCGAGTCGACGATGGTGCTTATCACCCCGGCGTGCACATAGCCGTGCTGCTGCGAGACCTCCGGCCGCGGCGTCAGCGCGATCGCGCAGTAGCCCGGAGCGACGTCGAGCAGCTCCGCGCCGAAGAGGCGCATCGCGCCCTGACGCGCGAAACTGGAGCGCACGCGCGCCTCGAAACCCGGGTCCTGCGGGATGTAGCGGGCATTGGCCATGCCGATTGATCCTCCCGTTAACCGGCGCCCTGCGGGTGCAGGTGCACCGATCCCGGCGCCAGGTGCCGGCTGCGGCAACGGAGGCTGCCTGCCGCCGGCTCCAGTGGCCCGGGACCCGATTTTGTGTTACGTTTACGTAAACGTCAATTGACGTCGCCCGAAGCACCGGCTGCGGGGAGACCGGCCCTGCGCTTCGAGCCGGAAGCCGCCTGGGCGCGAGCCTCGTCCTTCAGCCGACGCCGGCACTCACGCTCGATTCCGCCGATTTCAGCGAGCACCGCATCGATATCCTCCTTCTGCTGCAGCAGCCGGGCGCGACGCTCGCCGAGCATCTGGACGAACATCGCCAGCTGGGCGCGCTCGTTTCGCCCCACCTCGTAGAGATCGAGCAGTTCGCGAATTTCCGACAGCGCGAAGCCCAGGCGCTTGCCCCGCAACAGCAGCTTCAAGCGCACCCGTTCGCGTTCGCCGTATACGCGCGCCCGCCCGCGGCGCGCCGGCGCCAGCATGCCCTCGTCCTCGTAGAAGCGGATCGCCCGCGTGGTCAGCGCGAACTCGTGCGCAAGTTCGCCAATGGTGTAGGTGCGCTCGCGCGACTGCGCGGAAGCGGCGGACGGTCGGGAGGCGGCGGGCATGGGCGCAGTATGATGGCGGCGTCGCGGGACGGGGCGCGGTCCAAGATACCATACCGGTTCACGTGATCGCTCACTCATCACTCACCCATGCTCGCCACCCCGCTACCCGCCATCGACTACGCCTGGACCGCGCCCCCGCCGCCGGGAACGGCGATCGAGGTCGCCCCGGGCGTGCGCTGGCTGCGCATGCCGCTGCCATTCGCGCTCGACCACATCAATCTGTGGCTGCTGGAGGAAATGGACGGCTGGACGCTCGTCGACTGCGGCATCGCCGACGCCGCAACCCGGGCGTTGTGGGAAACGCATTTCACCGCCACGCTCGGCGGCCGGCCGATCCTGAAGATCGTTGCCACACACTGCCATCCCGATCACCTGGGCAACGCGGCCTGGCTGTCGGAGCGCTTCGGCTGCATGGTGACCATGACCCACGGCGAATTCATGTCCGCGCACGCGATCATCGACGAGCGGGCGGCGCACAGCCCGCGCGACACCTGCGAGCTGTTCGGCCGGCACGGCATGGCGCCGGAAGACGTCGCCGACCTGACCGCGCGGGGCAATCACTACCGGCGGCTGGTGCCCGTCGCGCCTGCCAGCTACCGCCGCATGCAGGGCGGCGACCAGCTGGAAGCCGGCCGGGCCCGGTGGCAGATTATCCCGGGATACGGCCATTCCTCCGAACACGCGGCGCTCCACGATCCGGAGAGGCGCGTGCTGATCTCCGGCGACATGCTGCTGCCGAAGATCAGCACCAATGTCGCGGTCTGGCCCTCCGATCCCGATGGCGATCCGCTCGGCCGCTTTCTCGCCTCGCTGGACGCCTTCGACGCGCTGCCGCCGGAAACGCTGGTGCTGCCTTCGCATGGGCTGCCGTTTCGCGGCATCGTGCCGCGCACGCGGCAGCTGCACGCGCACCACGCCGCGCGCCTGGCCGAACTCGAGCAGGCGATCACCGCGCAGAGCGCGCCGGTCACCGCGGCAGGGATGATCCCGGTGCTGTTCCGCCGCACCCTCGACGTGCACCAGCGCTTTTTCGCCATGGGCGAGACCATCGCCCATCTGAACTACCTCTGGCATCGGGCGCGCCTGACCCGCATACAATCCGAAGACGGCGCCATTCATTTCGCCGTCTGAATCCACCGCTACCATCATTACGAGAGTCGCAATGGCCACGACCACCACTCAGGAAAACCCTCCCAAGCTCGACCCCGTCGCGCTCGCCGAATCGTTGGCCGCCGCCGCCGAGAAAAGCGCCAAGGTCATCAGCGATTTTGCGGCCCGCAGCGCGAAGTCCGGCGCCGGCATGCCGTCCGACGAACTGGGGCTCGGCAAGGCCTTCATGGAACTGGCCGCGCAGATGCTCTCGAATCCGGCACGGCTCGCCGAGTCGAACATGAACCTGTGGTGGAACTACATGAACCTGTGGCAGGGCTCGATGCTGCGGATGATGGGCGGGCAGGCCGAGCCGGTGGCAACGCCTTCGGCGGGCGACAAGCGCTTCAAGCACGAGGACTGGCACGAGCACTTCCTCTATGACTACATCAAGCAGAGCTACCTGATCGCCGCGAACTGGATGCACGACCAGGTCGCAAGCGTGGACGGACTGGACCAGCACACCAAGAGAAAGGTGGACTTCTTCACGCGGCAGTACATCGACGCGCTCGCGCCGTCCAACTTCGCGCTGACCAATCCGGAGGTGTTCCGCGAGACCATCGCGTCGGGCGGCCAGAACCTGGTCAAGGGCCTCAACAACCTGCTCTCCGACATCGAGCGCGGCGGCGGGCAGTTGCGGATATCGATGACCGACGCCAAGGCCTTCGAGCTCGGCGTCAACATCGCCACCACGCCGGGCAAGATCGTTTTCCAGAACGAGCTGATGCAGCTGATCCAGTACGAGCCTTCGACCAAGAAGGTCTGGAAGCGCCCGCTGCTGATCGTTCCGCCCTGGATCAACAAGTACTACATCCTCGACCTGCGCGAGAAGAACTCCTTCCTGCGCTGGGCGGTCGCCGAGGGCATGACGGTGTTCGTGATCTCGTGGGTGAACCCCGACAAGAACCTGGCGCACAAGAACTTCGAGGACTACCTGACCGAAGGCACGCTCGCCGCGCTCGACGCGGTGAGGGACGCCACCGGGGAGGAGGACGTCAACGCCATCGGCTATTGCCTGGGCGGAACGCTGCTCGCGGCGACGCTGGGCCATCTCGCCGCGAAGAAGGAGAAGCGCATCGCCAGCGCGACCTACATGGCGTCGCTGATCGACTTCACCGCGGCCGGCGAGCTGGAAGTCTTCATCGACGAGGAACAGGTGGCGTCGCTCGAACGCAAGATGAACGAGCGCGGCTATCTCGAAGGCAGCGAGATGGCGACCACCTTCAACATGCTGCGTGCCAACGATCTCATCTGGTCGTTCGTGATCAACAACTACCTGCTCGGCCGCGACCCGTTTCCCTTCGACCTCCTGCACTGGAACTGCGACTCGACCCGCATGCCCGCGGCGATGCACAGCTACTACCTGCGCAACATGTACATGAAGAACCTGCTGCGCGAACCGGGTGGCCTGACGCTCGCCGGCACCAGCATCGACCTCTCCAAGGTCACCATTCCCCAGTACTTCGTGTCCGCCATCGAGGACCACATCGCGCCGTGGAAGACCACCTATGAAGGCCCGAAGGTCATGCGCGGCAAGGCGCGTTTCGTGCTCTCCGGTTCGGGACACATCGCCGGCATGGTCAATCCGCCGGTCGCCAACAAGTACGGCTACTGGACCAACGACAAACTGCCCGAATCGCCCGAGGAATGGTTCGACGGCGCCCGCCAGCACGAGGGCTCGTGGTGGGGCGACTGGCGCAAGTGGGTGTCCCCGAGTCTTGGGCGCGAGGTTCCGGCGCGCGTCCCGGGCAAGGGCAAGCTCAAGGTCATCGAGGCCGCGCCCGGCAGCTACGCGCGCGTTCGCAACGACGCAAGCTGAGCGCGACGGCCCCGCGTCCGCCGGACGCCCGCGCTCAGCGCGTGCGCGTCATGTTCTCGGTCGATGGCCTGGCTTCGGCGGGAGGCGCCGGCGTGTCGGTCCTTGCGGGCTTGGCGGGCTTGGCGGCCGGAGCAGGCTGCGGCGTCGGCGCCCGGACGCCGCCCGGCACGGCCGGCTGGGCCGGAGCCTGCGGCGAAACCTGAGGAGCCGCCGCGGATCGCGCCGCGGGGGCCGGCGCAGGCGCCGCCATCGCCGGCACCCCGGCCTGCGACCGTGCCCCCTGTCGCTGCATGTTCTGGGACGGTTGGGCGGCGGCGGATTCCGGTCGCGGCGTAACTCCGGCCGCCGGAGCCACAAATCGTGATCCGCCCGGCGGCGTCACGGCCTGCGGCGAGGACGGCGTCGCGGAGCCGGCGCGCACTCCGGAATCGCGCGGCGTGACGGCTCGCGCGCCACCGGGCGGCGAGGTCGGCGCCTGCACGCCGCCATAGGACGACGGCGGGGTTGCGGAAGGAGACGACAGCGACTGCCGCTGCCGTCCCGGGTCCGTTGTTGCTCGGGATGGCGCCGACGGCGGCGTGGCCGTCGACGCCCGGCCGGACGGCGCGGTTGACGGCTGCATGCGGGAAACGCCTCCGGGCGCCGAAGAACCCGCGCGCGACGGCGGCGGCACAGCGACCGCCGTGGCCCCGCCCGGCAGGTTCACCGTGCGCGAATCGGACCGGTAAAAAGTGGACGCGGGCGGCGGCGCGCCTTCCCCGACGCGGCGCACCGGGATGCGGCCGGGTTCGGTGCGGACCCGCGGCGCGTCGACCAGGACCGGCGCGCTGGCCGCCTGCGCCGTCGGGACCACGACCAGATTGCCCTGCACCGGCCGACGCGATGCGAACGCCGTGCCGGACATGGCGCTGACGCCCCCGGGCATCGACGCGTTGACGTAGCGGGGCGGCGGCGCGGCCGGGCGCACCTGCACATTGACCGCGTAGGGCCGGTTGTAGCGTTCCCAGCAACCTTGCGAGCAGCGGTTCCACCACGGCCGGTACGGCTCACCCCAGGCCAGCGGCACCCAGCCGTAGACCGGAACGCCGGCGGTGATCGAAATTCCCCAGCCGGGGCCACCGGTCCAGCCGACCAGCGCCGGCGCCCACAGCGGCCGTGCGACATAGGCGCCCGGACACCAACCCCAGCGTCCGCCGATGTAGGCCCAGCGACCGTAATGAAACGGCGCATAGCCCCAGGGCGCGTAATCGACCCAGGTCGGTCCCCAGGAACCGACCTCTGCCCAGTAGCCGTTGCGATAGGGCGCCCAGTCGGACGCGACGTCGCGCGGATACCAGACCGCGCCGTACTGCGGCACCTGCGCCCAGGTCCCGTAGGCGTCCAGATCGGCCGCGCCGACCATCTGCGGCGAAACGTAGGCGCCGGACTGGGCCCGGTCATAGCGTCGGTCGCGATTGGCGACCCAGGTGTCGAAACCGTCGGTACCGATGCCGCTACGGACGTCGGCGAACCTCGGGTCGGCGCCTTCGATGGCGGCGGACTGTCCCGGCAGCACCTGCTGCAGCGCCGCGGCGGTCTGGACGTTGGCCTCGCCCTCGCGCACCACGACCTGCGTGAACTGACGGTCTTCGGAGACTTCGAAGCGATAGAGCCCCGGCCGCGTCAGCACGACCTGAGCGTTGGGCGTGTCGATGCGCGCGGTCTCGCCGGGATCGAGAAAGCGCAGGCGCACGCTGACCAGGCCTTGCGCGACGAACAGCGCGAATTGCCGGTCGTCGAGGCGGGATAGATGCAGATTGGTGTTGCCGCCCAGCCGGAGCTGGCCGGCGCCGAAGTCGATTTCCGCGCGGCCGTCGACGCCGACCCAGAGGTTGTCGCCGCCGGCGACCGGATAGTTGAGGCCGATCGGCGACCAGGCGTCCGGCGCGTCCTGCGGCGCCAGGAAAAGCTCGCCGGCGAGTTCGGCGACCCGGCCGACCCGGCCCGGCAGGTCGTCGTCAGCGGCGCGCGCCGCCGGCGACCAGGCCAGCATCATGATCACCAGCAGAAGCATTCCTGCCATCATCCGCCACGGCGGTTCGCGCAATGGGGAACCCGCCGCCAGCCGCAGCGCGCGATGCCCGACAGGAGCGGATTCTGTGATCATTGCGCAATTCCTCCACACGAGAATGGGACAACGCCGCGGCCCGGTCGTTCGTTGACCGCCGAATCCGGCGAGACCATCGCCACTGGAGTAATATTATCCGTTGCAGGCGGCGGTTCGCACGGTCGCGGATTTGCCCGCACGCCATCATGCAACCAGAACCAGGAGATGCCACCATGCGGAAATTCCGCCCGACGCAACTTGCCGGTGCGCTGGCGCTTGCGCTTGTCGCCGGCACTGCCTCCGCGCAGTTCACAAACACTTACATCTTCGGCGACAGCCTGTCGGACTCGGGCAACTGGCTGTCGACCGGAGTTATTCCCGCGGGCACGGGCAAGTTCACCGTCAACCCGGGACCGGTGTGGTCCGAGATCTTCGCCTCCTACCACGGCCACACGGCCGCCCCATCGACGCAGGGCGGCACCAACTACGCCTGGGGTGGCGCACAGGTGACCACGCTGCCCATGATCGTTGGACAGCCGCTCAACCCGCTGCAGGGCGCGCCCATCGTCACGCAGGTCCAGCAGTTCCTCGCGAAGGGACCAGCAGACCCGAACGCGCTGTATTCGCTCTTCGGCGGTCCCAACGAGGTCTCCTATCAGATCGGCCTCCTGCTGGCGGGACAGACGACGCCGGCGGGCGTGCAGCAGGCCGTCACCCAGGCCGGCATCGCGCTCGGCACGCAGGCGGCCGTGCTCAAGGCGGCTGGCGCGAACTACATCATCGTCTGGGGGATGCCCGATCTCGGCAAGACGCTGGACGGGCAAGCCTCCGGACAGGCATCGACCCTCACGCAACTGTCGGGGCTGTTCAACACCTCCCTCTGGTCCACGCTGGATGCGAGCGGCGTGGCGGCCATCCGCCTCAACAGCGCCGCACTCCTGAACGAGGTTCTGGCCAATCCTGCGGCCTACGGGATCGCCAACGCGTCCACGCGTTCCTGTGCGGTGCCGCCGCCAAACACCATCGCGCTGTGCACGACCTCAACGTTGGTCGCAGGCGCGGACCCGAAGACCTGGTTCTGGGCCGACGGGTCGCACCCGACCCCGGCGATTCACAACCTGATGGCGCAGTACGTCGAGTCGGTGATCGTCGCGCCGCAGCAGATGGCCGTCCTCGGCCAGCAGCCGCTCGACGTCGAGAAGGCGAACTGGCGCACGCTCGACGGGCGGATGGTCTCGGCCATCAACGGCAAGCCGTCGAACGGCAAGCTCGAGGCCTGGGCGGCCTACGACTACGGCAATCCGGACTACTCGAGCTACCAATCCGGCAACGCGAGCGTCAACACCATCGCCGTGGGCGCCGACATGAAGGTATCCGACCGCATGCTGATGGGACTGCAGTTCGCGTATTCGGAGAGCAAGGCCGACTACGGCACGCTGTCGTCGAAGCTGCGCGAGCCGATGGGGACCGTTTACTTCGGCTACGGCGAAGGGCCCTGGTACCTCGGCGCGACGCTGGGCCTCGGCAGCCTCGACTATTCGACCGATCGCCACATCAACCTCGGCGCCGGGGTGCGCACCGAAAGTGGCGACACGGGCGGCTGGCAGGCGGTTTACCGGCTGATCGGCGGCTACTGGTTCAAGTACCAGAACTGGGTGCACGGACCGACGATCAAGCTCACCTATCAGGATCTGCGCGTACGGCAGTTCAGCGAGAACGGCAGCAACAGCACCACGATGACCTTCGGACAGCAGAACGTGGATGCGTTCCAGAGCAGCGTCGGCTGGCAGGCGTCCGGGCAGTTCGGCGCGTTCAGGCCGTTCGGCCGCGTCACCTGGGAATACGACGATTCCGATACGCGCAACGTATCGGCAAGCGTCTATGGCACGGGTTCGGGCAGCTTCAGCGTGCCGTCGTTCCAACCGACCAGCAACTACGCGCTGTTCAATCTCGGGGCATCGACGGAGTTCGGCAAGGTCACGGGATTCCTGACCGGGTCCGCCAGCGCCGGCAAGAACGACGGCGAGAACTGGGCGGTCACGCTCGGCATGCGCGTTCCCCTCTGAGGCAGCGACCCTTCGGGGCGCACGAAAAAGCCGCCGGCAACGGCGGCTTTCTTTTTTCGGAAGAGCGCGGTCGGCGCGCGCGCCGCCCTGCCCGCTAGGACTTGGGCCGCTCCGCGCGCGCCTTGGTGATCAGCTGATCGAGCGCCGCGCCGACGCCCGCGTGGCCGCCGGCGACCCGGTCCGATCCGGTGATGAACCGGCCGTCGACGATCATTGTGGGCACCGACTGGATGTTGTACACGCCGGCGAGTTGCTTGGCGCGGTTGACCTTGCCGACGACCGCGAAGGAACCGAACAGGTCCTCGACCTTCTTGCGGTCCAGGCCCTTGGTCGCCGCCCAGTCGAAGAAGTCCTTGGCGTTGTAGAGGGGCACGCCCTTCTGGTGCAGCGCGACGAAGTACTCCGGCGACAGCCTGTCCTCCTCGCCGAGCGCCTCGAGCGTGTAATAGGCGCGCGCCATGTTCTCCCAGCGCGGCTGGAACATCACCGGTATCCTCCGAAACTGGACGTCCGCCGGTTTCTTCTTCAGCCAGGCCTGCAGGTGCGGCTCGAGCTCGCCGCAATGCGGGCAGCCGTAGGAGAAGAACTCGAGAACCTCGATGTTCTTGCCCGACTCGGGCGGCTGCGGGTTCTTCAGCCGCGTGTAATTCTTGCCTTCGACCAGGCCCTGCGCGGACACGGCCGCCGCCATGGCCACCCCCAGCCCGGCGACGACAATGCGCAGAAGGAGGTTGCGGCGACTGGGCAGAAAAACTGGGTTCATGCGTACTCCTGGTGATGATGGCGCGAATCCACGCGCCGGGCGATTGGTGCCTCGTTGGTCAGTTCCGGCCGACCGCAAGTTCCGCCGGGCCTGTTTCCAGGGTCAATTCTTGATGACCGCCACGTCGAAGCCGTTTTTCGCGAGATCGCCACGGACACGGTTGAGTTCGTCGGTATTGTCGAACGGGCCCAGGCGCACGCGGTAGCGCACCGCCTTGTCCGGCATGGTTCCAGGCACGACGCTCGCCTGCCAGCCGGAGAAGGCAAGTCGCGCTTTCAGGTTCTCTGCATCGGCCTCGGCGGCGAAGGAGCCGGCCTGCAGCCAGAAACGTTCGGCGGTTTTCGCGGTCGGCGCGGACTCGGCGGCCTTGGCCAGTTTTTCCGGCGGTGGCGATGCCTTTTCCTGCGGCCGCTCGGCCGCGGTGGCCTTTTCCACAGGCTTGTCCACCGCCTTGTCCACCGCCTTGTGCCACCACCTTGCCCGCGGCACGCTCCCTGGATTGCTCGACGACCGCCCGGTCCGGCGCCTTCTTCTCCGCCTGGCTCTTGGACTCGGGCGCCCCGCGCAGGATGTCGTAGAACTCGAATCGCGGCTTTTCGCTGCCGGGCTCCGACTTGGCGACCTTCGAGGGGTCGCGTCCGGGTTCGCGCACGTCGCGCGACGCCGCCGGCGGCGCGAAGGACGCCGGGGAGCGCATCAGGTAGTACGCGACCCCGGCGGCCAGTGCCAGGCCGAGTATCAGGCCGATGAATATCCCGATCAGCGTGCCGCCGGCGCCGCCACGCCGCGGCGTGTGCATGCGCGTGCGCGGGTGGGAAGACTTCGGCGCTCGGGAATGGTCGTGACGTGACATGTTCTCGCGTTCGGGTCAGCGACTCCGCGGAGCCGGGGGGCTTGCCTGCGCGGCGCCTGCGATGCGCATTACATCTCCTCGGGCGCGTCGATGCCGAGCACCGCGAGCCCGTTCTTCAGCACCTGCCCGGCCGCAACCGCCAACGCAAGCCGTGCGCGGCGCAGCGCCGCATCATCGACCAGGAACCGCTCCGCATTATAGTAACTGTGAAATTCCTGGGCGAGATTCCTCAAATACGCGGTGACCTGGTGCGGCGCGAAATCGCGCGCGGCCGTCGCGAGCTCCAGCGGAAAGTCCTCGATGCGGCGCAGAAGCGCCTGTTCGTACGGACTGTTCAGCGGTGACACGTCGGCATTCTCCAGCGCGGCCGCCGCTTCCGCGCACGCGATGCCGGCCTGGCGCAGCACCGAACACATCCGCGCATGCGCGTACTGGACATAGTAGACCGGATTGTCTTCGGATTGCGAACGGGCCAGATCGATGTCGAACACGAATTCGCTGTCGGCCTTGCGCGAAACCAGGAAGTAGCGCACGGCATCGCGACCGGCCTCGTCGACCAGGTCGCGCACGGTGACGTAGCTGCCCGCGCGCTTGCTGATCCTGACCTCCTCGCCGCCGCGCATCACGGTGACCATCTTGTGCAGCACGTAATCCGGATACCCCGCCGGAATGCCCATTTCCATCGCCTGCAGGCCGGCGCGCACGCGCGTGATCGTGCTGTGGTGATCCGAGCCCTGCACATTGATGACCTTCGAAAACCCCCGCTCCCACTTGGTGACGTGATAGGCGACGTCGGGCACGAAATAGGTGTACGCGCCGTCGGTCTTGCGCATCACGCGATCCTTGTCGTCGCCAAAGTCGGTGGTGCGCAGCCACAGCGCGCCTTCCTGCTCATAGGTCCTGCCCGACGCCACCAGCCTCGCCACGGTCGCCTCGACCAGGCCATCGGTGTACAGCGAGCTCTCGAGGTAGTAATTGTCGAAGCGCACGCCAAAGGTCGCGAGGTCCCGGTCCTGTTCGCTGCGCAGCGCGGCGACGGCAAACCGCCGCACCGACTCGATGTCCGACAGATCGTGCCCGACTTCGTCGAGATAGCGCGCCGCAATCTCGCGGATGTACTCGCCGCGGTAGCCTTCCTCGGGGAATTCGCCCGACTCGCCAAGAATCTCCTTGGCGCGTGCGCGCACGGAAATCGCGAGGTTCTGGATCTGTTGCCCGGCGTCGTTGTAGTAGTACTCGCGCGTGACCGCGCAGCCCTGCGATTCGAGCAGGCTGGCGATCGCGTCGCCCAGCGCCGCCTGCCGCCCATGGCCGACGTGCAGCGGGCCGGTGGGATTGGCGGAAACGAACTCGACCATCACGCGCTGTCCGGCGCCGTCGTTCGAGCGGCCATAGGTGGCACCCTGCGACAGGATGCGGAGGACGATCGCCTGCCGCGCCGCCGGAGTCAGGAACAGGTTGATGAATCCGGCTCCGGCGATCTCGACCCGTTCGATCAGCGGGGAGGCGGGCAGCGCGTCGACCAGCGCCTGCGCCAGCTCACGGGGCTTGCGCTGTGCCCGCTTGGCGAGCGCCATCGCGATGCTCGACGCATAGTCGCCGTGCGCCGCCTGCTTGGTGCGCTCGAGGCCGACGGGAACGCCCGCGTGTTCCGGCGCCGTCGCCGCGACCGCCGCGGCCAGCGTGTGTTCGAGCTGCGTCTTCAGGTCGTGGTCGGGCGTGGCTGCCAAGATGTGCTTCCGCGATGGCCGTAGAGGATTCTCTGCGCAGCCTTCGGCATAAACGAGCGATTATAGCCGGATGGGGTCAGCCGAATCCCGCGGGATCGACGTCGAGCGCCCAGCGCACCCGACGACCGCGGCGCGCTGTCAGCGTGGCCTGCCATTCGCCGAGAAAGCGCTGCAACGACGCGCGGCGCAGGCTCTGAACGACCAGCTGGCCGCGCTCCAGTCCGGCGCGACGCGCGAGCAGTGCCGGCACCGGCGAGAAGACTTCGACGTCCGGATGACCGTCGCCCGTCAGCGCCACGGCATCTGCATGCGCGTCGGCAAGAAAGCGATCGACATCGGCCCGGGCATGCGCATCGGCGACGAGCAGCGCTACGTGCGAGAACGGAGGCAGTTGCGCCGCCTCGCGCTCGGCGAGCAGTTGGTCGGCAAAGCTGCCATAGTCGTGCGCGCGCAGCGCCGCGTAGACCGGATGGTCCGGAAAGTCTGTCTGCACGATCACTTCGCCGGGCAGGTCCGCCCGACCGGCCCGGCCCGCCACCTGCACCAGCAGCGCAGCCAGGCGCTCGGTGGCGCGAAAATCCGCGCTGTATAGCGCATTGTCGGCGCCCAGCACGCCCACCAGCGTGAGCCGGGGGAAGTCGTGCCCCTTGGCCAGCATCTGCGTTCCGACCAGGATGTCGAGCGTGCTGTCTCCGACACGGTCGCGCACTGCCGCGAATGCCCCCCTGGTCCGGGTGGTGTCGCGGTCGACGCGGGCGATCCTTGCCGCCGGGAAGGCTTCCGCCAGCGCCGCCTCGAGGCGCTGCGTACCGAATCCCAATGGCAGCAGGTCGACGTTGCCGCAGGTCGGACAGGCCGCCGGCAGCCGCTCGACATGACCGCAGTGATGACAGCGCAGCGATGCCGGTGTCCGGTGCGTGGTCAGGCGGACGCTGCAACGCGGGCAGGCGGCCTCCCAGCGACAGGACGCGCACACCAGCGACGGCGCATAGCCCCTGCGGTTTACGAAGATCAGCGACTGCTCGCCGCGGGCGAGCCGGACGCGAATCGCTTCGCGCATCGCCTCGCCGATGCCCTCCAGCCCCTGCGCGGCGCGATTGCCGGTCAGGACGACGCGCGGCAATGCCGCCCGCGCGTCGGCACGTTCCGGGAGCACGAGCCGCCGGTAGCGCCCTTCCCGCGCATGCAGCCAGCTTTCCAGCGACGGCGTGGCGCTGCCCAGCACCACCGGGACGGCCCTGCGGCGGGCCCGCCATACGGCCGCGTCGCGTGCGTGGTAGCGCACGCCGTCCTGCTGCTTGTATGACGCGTCGTGTTCCTCGTCGACGATGATGAGGCCAAGCGCCGGCAACGGCGCGAACACCGCCAGGCGCGTGCCCAGGACCAGTTGTGCGGACCCGGACGCTGCCGCCGCCCAACGTGCGCGCCGTTCACCGTCGGCGAGGCCGCTGTGCAGAACAACAACAGCGGCATCCGGCAAGGCGGCGGCAAGGCGCGCGCCGAGTTGCGGCGTCAGGTTGATCTCGGGCACCAGCAGCAGAACCTGTCCGCCGGCGGCGATCACGCGGCCGGCAGCGGCAAGATAGACATCGGTCTTGCCGCTGCCGGTGATCCCATGCAGAAGCTGCGGCGAGAACCGGCCGATGCCGGCGGCGATCGCCTCAAGCGCTTCGTGCTGCGCCGGCGTCGGCCGATGCCTCTGCGCCTCGCGGTCGGCAACCGGCACGCTTCGCGCGACGACGAATCCGGCGTCACGCCAACCACGCAGCGTCCGCTTCAGATGCTGGGGCAAGGCCGCCATGTCGGTGGCGGCGAGTTCGCCATCCGCATCGAGCATGCGCAGAAAGACCGCCCGTGCGGTCGGCGCGCGAGCGAGCGCGGCTGGCAGCGCCGCGCGGCCCTCGGGCGTCAGTGCAAGCGTCGACACGCCGCTTGGCCGGGGCTTGCGTGCCGCACCCAGTGGCGGTACCGCAAGCGCCAGCGCCAAACCCAACGGCTCATGGTAGTAGTCGGCGACGAAGGCGGCGAGATCGAGGACGTCGTCCGGTACGGGCGTCACGTCGACCACCGACTCGATCGCCTGCAGGCTGGTGATCGGCAACGCCGAGTCCTGCACAAGGTCCGTGACCACGCCGGCACAGCGCCGGCGCGCCAGGCGCACCCGCACCACGCTGCCGCGCGCTACCGCCAGGCCATCCGGCACCCAGTAGTCGAATGCGGTGCGTGCGGCGACGGGCAGCGCGACGCGCGCTACCGGCATGGACGATCTCGCAGTCGCAGCGTTTCCAACCGCCACGGACATTGTTGTAGTGTTCGAAATCTTCACGGCTCGCTACAGCTTATGCGCTCAAGTCACTAATTTTTAACGATTGCGGAGTTTACTCACAATCGCTGTGGATAACTTTGTGCGTAATTGTCGTCATCCTGGCGGCGATTATGACGCGCGCAAAACCAGGGCCATCGTCCGGCGGCCGCGAGCGACACTTTTACTTGTTTTTAATCAATGGGTTACTGAACACCCGCCCCGGGACTCGCCGATGCCCAGCGCAGGGAGTCGACCAACCCGGAAAATGTGCATAACTGACTTTTCGAAAATGCCTTTTGCGTTCTTGTCAAGACCCCGCAAACCAAGCATTGGCGCGGATTGCCGGCTTCCGGCCCCTGCGGCACGCGCCGCGCAGGTCAGGCGTCCGGCCGGCGCTGCCGGGAGGCGTCGTGCACAGCGTCGACCAGGGCGGCGACGTTCTCGGGCGGAGTACCCGGCACGATGCCGTGGCCGAGATTGAAGATGTGGCCCGGCGCCGGCCCGGCCGCCTCGACGACGGCCCGGGCCTCGCGGGCGACGGTAGCCGGGTCGGTCAGCAGGACCAGCGGGTCCAGATTGCCCTGCAGCGCGACCCGGTCACCGACCGCGGCCCGCGCGGCGGCCAGGTCGACCGTCCAGTCGAGTCCGACACCCATCGCGCCGCAGGCGGCGATTTCCGGCAGCCATGCGCCGCCGCCCTTGGTGAACACGATGGACGGCATCGGCCCGCCGTCCGGCCCCGGCGCCAGTCCGGCGAGCACGTCGCGCATCGGTCCCAGCGAAAATCGACGGTACGCGGCGCTGCTGAGCAGCCCGCCCCAGGTGTCGAAGATCATCACCGCGTCCACGCCGGCGGCGATCTGCTGGTTGAGATACTCGGCGACCGCGCGCGCATTCAGCGCCACCAGCCGTTGCGAGCAGATCCGGGCGCTGGTAGGCCATCCGGCGCACCGTGGCGAAATCGGCGCTGCCGCCGCCTTCGATCATGTAGCAGGCCAGCGTGAACGGACTGCCGGAAAAGCCGATCAGCGGCACGCGCCCCGCGAGTCGCTCGCTTGATCTCGCGCACCGCGTCGAATACGTAGGCCAGCTTCGCCATGTCGGGTACGGCCAGCGCCGCGATCGCGGCCTCGTCGCGCACCGTGCGCGCGAAGCGCGGGCCCTCGCCCTCGGCGAAGGACAGGCCCGAGCCCCATCGCGTCGGGAACGGTCAGGATGTCGGAGAACAGGATCGCCGCGTCCAGCGGATAGCGGTCGAGCGGTTGCAGCGTCACCTCCGCCGCAAGCGACGGATTCGTGGCAAGGCCCATGAAACTGCCGGCACGGGTCCGCGTCGCCATGTATTCGGGCAGGTAGCGTCCCGCCTGGCGCATCAGCCAGACGGGCGTATGCGGCACCGGCTGGCGGCGAAGCGCGCGCAGGAACGTGTCGTTCTTCATTTCGACCTGCAGGCGGCGGTTGCGCCGCGCATCAACGCGGCAGCGCCGAGGATCCCATCAGAAATTCGTCGACGGCGCGTGCCGCCTGACGGCCTTCGCGAATCGCCCAGACGACCAGCGACTGTCCGCGGCGCATGTCGCCGGCGGCGAAGACCTTCGCCACCGAAGTCCGGTAATCGTCGGTATCGGCGCGGACGTTGGAGCGCGCGTCGCGCGCGACGCCGAACTCCTCGAGCATTCCGGTCGGCGCCGGACCGACGAAGCCCATGGCGAGCAGCACGAGGTCGGCCTTGATCTCGAACTCGCTGCCCGGCAGTTCGACCATCTTCATCGGGCCGTTGCCGTCGCGCTGCCATTCGACCCGCGCCGCGACCAGCTTCTCGACCTTGCCGTTGCGGCCCTCGAAGCGCTTGGTGGTCACCGACCAGTCGCGCTTGCAGCCTTCCTCGTGCGAGGACGACGTGCGCAGCTTGATCGGCCAGTTCGGCCACACCAGCGGCTTGTTCTCGACGTCCGGCGGTTGCGGAAGCAGCTCGAATTGCGTGACCGACGCCGCGCCGTGCCGGTTGGACGTGCCCACGCAGTCCGACCCCGTGTCGCCGCCGCCGATCACGACCACGTGCTTGCCGGTGGCCTTGATCTGTCCGGCAACCATGTCTCCGGCGACGACCTTGTTCTGCTGCGGCAGGAACTCCATCGCGAAATGCACGCCGTCGAGGTCCCTGCCGGGCACCGGCAGGTCGCGCGGCGCCTCGGCGCCACCGGCGAGCACGACGGCATCGAATTCGGCGACGAGCCGCGCCGCGGCGATGTCCTTGCCGACCTCGGAGTTGGGACGGAACTCCACCCCCTCGAGCGACATCTGCGCCATGCGCCGGTCGATCAGGTGCTTTTCCATCTTGAAGTCGGGAATGCCGTAGCGCAGCAGGCCGCCGATGCGGTCGGCCTTCTCGAACACGACGACGGCATGACCCGCGCGGGCGAGCTGCTGCGCGCAGGCGAGTCCCGCCGGGCCCGAGCCGACCACCGCCACGCGGCGTCCGGTCTTGCGCTGCCGGCGGTTGCGGCGCCACCCAGCCTTCGTCCCAGCCGCGATCGATGATGAAATGCTCGATCGACTTGATCCCGACCGGATCGTTGTTGATGTTGAGCGTGCACGCCGCCTCGCAGGGCGCCGGGCAGACGCGGCCGGTGAACTCCGGAAAATTGTTGGTCGAGTGCAGCACCTCCAGCGCGCGCCGCCACTGGTGCCGGTAGACGAGGTCGTTCCAGTCCGGAATGATGTTGTGAACCGGGCAGCCGCTCTGGCAGAACGGAATGCCGCAGTCCATGCAGCGCGCGCCCTGCGTCGCCGCGGCTTCGTCGGACAGCGCGAGCGTGAACTCGCGGTAGTGGCGCACCCGTTCGTTGGCGGGCTCCGCCGCCTCCTGGATGCGTTGCAGTTCGAGGAATCCGGTGACCTTGCCCATGCCTCAAGCCGCCTCGCGTTGACGGGACGCGGCCGCCGGCCGCTGCGCACCCCTGGCGGCGTGCATCTCGGTCAGCGCGCGCCGGTATTCATGCGGAAACACCTTGACGAAGCCCGACCGGGCCTTGTCCCAGTCGTCGAGCATCGCCAGCGCCACCGTGCTGCCGGTGAAGCGAAGGTGGCGCTCGACCAGCGAACGCAGCAGCGGCTCGTCGGCCTGCTCACGATGCCTCGCCCTGCCCTTGCCGGCGGCGACGAGTTCCATTTCGGCCTCCGTCTGCTCCGCTTCGGTCAGGACCGTCTCCAGCGAGACCATCGCCGCGTTGCAGCGCGACGCGAAGCTGCCGTCGGCGTCGTAGACGAAGGCGATGCCTCCGCTCATGCCGGCGGCGAAATTGCGGCCGGTGCCGCCGAGCACGACAACGGTGCCGCCGGTCATGTATTCACAACCGTGATCGCCGGTTCCCTCGACCACCGCCGTGCCGCCGGAATTGCGCACGCAGAAGCGCTCGCCGGCGACGCCGCGGAAATAGGCTTCGCCATCGATCGCGCCGTACATCACGGTGTTGCCGATGACGATGTTCTCTTCCGGCTTCGCCGGACAGGCCGGGTCCGGATAGACGACGATCCGCCCGCCCGACAGGCCCTTGCCGACGTAGTCGTTGGTCGCGCCCTGGAGTTCGAAGGTGATGCCGCGCGCGAGGAAGGCGCCGAAGCTCTGTCCGGCGATGCCCTCGAACGTCACGTGGATCGTGTCCTCGGGAAGGCCCTCGTGACCGTGCCTGCGCGCCACCGCTCCGGAGAGCATCGCACCCACCGAGCGGTTTACGTTGCGAATGCGTTGCGTCAGGCGCACCGGCTTTTGCTTCTCGATTGCCGGCTGCGCGGCCTGGATCAGCGCAGGGTCCAGCGCGCGGTCGAGTCCATGATCCTGCGTTTCCTTCTGCGACCGGGCGACTTCGGCCGGCATGTCCGGCTGGTAGAACACGCGCGAGAAGTCCAGGCCCTGCGCCTTCCAGTGCTCGATGCCTGCGCGCGTGTCCAGCAGGTCCGACCGCCCGATCATCTCGTCGAACGTGCGAAAGCCCAGCTCGGCCATCAGCGCACGCACTTCCTCGGCGACGAAGAAGAAGTAGTTGACGACGTGCTCGGGTTGGCCGGTGAACCTGCGCCGCAGCACCGGGTCCTGCGTGGCCACGCCCACCGGACAGGTGTTGAGGTGGCACTTGCGCATCATGATGCAGCCGGCGGCGACCAGCGGCGCGGTGGCGAAGCCGAATTCGTCGGCGCCGAGCATCGCGCCGACGACGACGTCGCGACCGGTCTTCATCTGCCCGTCGACCTGCACGACGATGCGCCCGCGCAGGCGGTTCAGGACCAGCGTCTGCTGCGTCTCGGCCAGGCCGAGCTCCCAGGGCGTGCCGGCGTGCTTGATCGACGACACCGGCGACGCGCCGGTGCCGCCGTCGTGGCCGGCGATGGTGACGTGATCCGACTTGGCCTTGGCCACGCCCGCCGCGACCGTGCCCACGCCCACCTCGGAGACGAGCTTGACCGAGATCGACGCCCGCGGATTGGCGTTCTTGAGGTCGTGGATGAGCTGCGCCAGGTCCTCGATCGAGTAGATGTCGTGGTGCGGCGGAGGCGAGATCAGACCCACGCCGGGAACCGAATAGCGCAGCTTGGCGATGTACTGCGAGACCTTGTGTCCCGGCAGCTGCCCGCCTTCGCCGGGCTTGGCGCCCTGCGCCATCTTGATCTGGATCTGGTCCGCCGACGCCAGGTACTCCGCGGTGACGCCGAAGCGACCCGAGGCGACCTGCTTGATCTTCGAGCGCAGGCTGTCTCCGGGCTGGAGCGCAATGTCCTGCTCGATGTGCTCGCGCCCGATCACCGACGCCAGCGTGTCGCCGGCGACGATGCCGCTCGATCCGGTGCGCAATTCGTTCCGGTAACGCGCCTCGTCCTCGCCGCCCTCGCCGGTGTTCGACTTGCCGCCGATGCGGTTCATGGCGATCGCCAGCGTCGTGTGCGCCTCGGTGGAAATCGAACCCAGGCTCATCGCGCCGGTGGCGAAGCGGCGCACGATCGACGTCGCCGGCTCGACTTCCTCGAGCGGCACCGGCGTGCATCGGGACCTGCGGAAATCGAACAGGCCGCGAAAGGTCTTCAGCTCCCTGCTCTGCTCGTTGATGAGCTTTGCGTATTCGGCGTAGGTGGCTGCACTTCCCGACCGCGTCGCATGCTGGAGCCTGGCGATCGACTCCGGCGTCCACATGTGCGCCTCGCCACGGAGTCCGGTACTGGTACTCGCCGCCTGGATCCAGCATGTCGTCCAGCAGCGGATCGGTCCCGAACGCGAGCGCATGCATGCGCACCGATTCCTCGGCGACCTTGAACACGCCGATGCCCTCGACGTTGCTCGCCGTGCCGGCGAAGTACTTGTCGACGAAGGCCCGCTTCAGTCCGACCGCCTCGAAGATCTGCGCGCCGCAGTACGACTGGTAGGTGGAGATGCCCATCTTGGACATCACCTTGTAGAGCCCCTTGCAGATCGCCTTGATGTAGCGCTTGCCCGCTTCCTTCGGGTCCAGCGAAGGCATCGTGTGGTGCAGCTGCGCCAGCGTCTCCAGCGCCAGGTAGGGATGGATCGCCTCGGCGCCGTAGCCCGCGAGCAGCGCGAAGTGGTGCACCTCGCGCGCCGACCCCGTCTCGACGACCAGCCCGGTGGACGTGCGCAGTCCCTTCTTGACCAGATGCTCGTGCACGGCCGCCGTCGCGAGCAGCGCCGGTATCGGCAACAGCTCGGCGGAGACGTCGCGATCGGACAGGATCAGGATGTTGTAGCCCTGCCGGATCGCGTCGACCGCGTGCGCCGCCAGGCTCGCCAGCGCCGCCTCCATGCCCTTCGCGCCCCACGCGGCCGGATAGCAGATGTCCAGCTCGATCGACCGGAACGCGCCGCCGGAGAACAGCTCGACATGGCGGATCTTCTCCATGTTGTCCGGGGTCAGGATCGGCTGCTGCGCCTCGAGCCGCAATGGCGGCTCGGTCACGTTGATGCCGAGCAGGTTCGGGCGCGGGCCGACGAACGACACCAGCGACATCACCAGCTCCTCGCGGATCGGGTCGATGGGCGGGTTGGTGACCTGCGCGAACAGCTGCTTGAAATAGTTGTAGAAGACCTTCGGCCGGTCGGACAGCACCGGCAGCGCGGCGTCGTTGCCCATCGACCCCAGCGGTTCCTCGCCGGATTCGGCCATCGGCGTCAGCACCAGCTTGACGTCTTCCTGCGTGTATCCGAACGCCTGCTGGCGGTCGAGCAGCGATACCTCGCGAGCCGGCGACGGGCGCCGGCTCGGGCATTTCTTCAAGGCACAGCCGGCTGCTGCGCAGCCACTCGCGATACGGCTTCTGCGTGGCCAGCGTGCGCTTCAGTTCGTCGTCGCCGACGATGCGGCCCTGCTCCAGGTCGACCAGCAGCATCTTGCCCGGCTGCAGTCGCCATTTGCGGATGATCTTGCGCTCGGGGATGTCGAGCACGCCGACCTCGGAGGCCATCACCACGAAGTCGTCGTCGGTGACCACGAAGCGCGCCGGGCGCAGGCCGTTGCGGTCGAGCGTGGCGCCGATCTGGCGCCCGTCGGTGAACGCCATCGCCGCGGGGCCGTCCCACGGTTCCATCAGCGCCGCGTGATACTCGTAGAAGGCGCGCCGATCCTCGTCCATCAGCGGGTTGCCCGCCCAGGCCTCGGGAATCATCATCATCATCGCGTGCGACAGCGGATAGCCGCCCATCACCAGCAGTTCGAGCGCGTTGTCGAACGAGGCGGAATCGGACTGCCCGTCGTAGATCAGCGGCCACAGCTTGGACAGGTCGTCACCCAGTACCTCGGACGAGATCGCGCCTTCCCGGGCCCGGATCCAGTTGAAGTTGCCGCGCAGCGTGTTGATCTCGCCGTTGTGGCTGACGTAGCGGAACGGGTGCGCCAGGTCCCAGGTCGGGAAGGTGTTGGTCGAAAAGCGCTGGTGGACCATCGCCAGCGCCGACACCATCGTCTCGTCGGTGAGATCGAGATAGAACTCGCGCACCTGACGCGCGAGCAGCATGCCCTTGTAGATGATCGTCCGCGTCGACAGCGAGACGGTGTAGAACTCCTTGCCGTGGCGCAGGTTGAGCGACTGGACCGCATGCGCTGCGCGCTTGCGGATCACGTAGAGCTTGCGCTCGAGGGCGTTCTGGTCGACGTCGCGCGCGCCACGGCCGACGAAGAACTGGCGGATGATGGGCTCGACTTCCTTGGTGTGCTCGGACAGTCCGGAGTTGTCGATCGGCACGTCGCGCCAGCCGAGCAGCACCTGGCCTTCGGCTGCGATCGCGCGTTCGATTTCCTGCTCGCAGGCGATCCGCGACGCCGGCTCCTGGGGCAGGAAGACCATTCCGACGCCGTAGTGCCCGGCAGCCGGCAGCGTGATACCGATCTTGCCGCAGGCGCGGCGCAGGAAAGCGTCCGGAAGCTGGATCAGAATCCCGGCGCCGTCGCCCTGCAGGGGATCGGCGCCGGTCGCGCCGCGGTGGGTCAGGTTTTCGAGGATCGACAGGCCGTGTTGAATGATCGCATGGCTTTTCCGGCCCTTGATGTGGGCGATGAAGCCCAGTCCGCAGGCGTCGTGCTCGCGCGCGGGATCGTAGAGCCCCTGGGGGGCCGGCGGCCTTGCGGAATCGTGCCTGGAATCGGTATCCACCTTTACCTCGCTGCCGATCGATGCAAATGGTTGCCCCCTGCTCGCCCGACAGGCGAAAAGGGAGGCAGCCCGCAGAATCCGGGCCGAAACGATTAATGTTACCTGCGATGCTGCATTGCGGCAATCGGCGCGGCCAAAAGTGCGCGTCGGGCGCGCAACATTCCTGTCGGGAAAGCAGTGCTCCCGGCGGGAAAGACTTGCGCCTTCCAGGTACTTAGGCTTTAATCTGAACAAAGTCGCCTAGATGCTTGTTGCAACATTCAATTCCACGTCGGCCTGACCGGGTTTTAGGACATCATCATCGGGATTTCACCATGCTAAACAGCGTCTTCATTGCCCGGCTGCGCACGGCCTTCGCGATTACAGGCCTTGCGGGATTGCTTGCCCTTGCCGGTTGCGGGGGCGGGAGCGGTGCTCCCAACAACCCGTACGTGCCGCCGCCGCCGGCGCCGGCGCCGCTGACGCTGCTGCCGGGCGCGATAACCATCTACTCGGGTACCCCGGCCTCGCTGACCATCTCGGGTGGCGTCGCACCCTACAGAGTGTTTTCCGCTGATCCGGCGGTATTGCCGGTGCCGGCGACGACCTCCGGTTCGGTGCTCGCCCTATCGGCGAAGAACGTCGGCATCATCACGCCGGTGACGGTCACGGTGCAGGACGCCTTGGGAACGGTCTCGCTGCCGGCCACGGTGAACGTCAATCCGGCGCCGCTGTCGCCATCGGCAATCACCATCACCGCCAATCCGAATCCGGCGTGCTCGTCCACGACCAATACCATCTGCTCGGGCGGAAGCGGCACCGCGGTCATCACGGTCACCGGCGCCGGCGGCGGCGGCATACCGAATCGCCAGGTGAAATTCGACGTCGTGCAGGGCGCATTTTCGATCCTGACGACCAACCCGGCGCAGCCGCAGGCCTCGACGCTGACGGTGATCACCGACAACGCCGGCAACGCCGTCGTCTCGCTTTTCGTGGCCGCGGACACGCCCACCCAGGTGGGCATTCTGCGGGCCACCGACGTGACCTCCGGCAACCAGACCACCGCGAACTTCACGGTGCTCCAGGTCACCACCGGCGGCGAAGTGCTGTCGGTCCTGCCGCAGGGGCTGACGACCGTCAGCGGGCCGACCACCGGCGTATGTTCGACCGGGGTCACGGTCACCAACTACATCTTCGGGGGCACGCCCCCGTACCAGGTCGCCACCAACTTCCCCGGCGCAGTGTCGCTGGTCGGCGTGCCGGTGCAGAAAAGCGGCAACGGTTTCGACACCATCACCAATGGCACCTGTTTCGTCAACCTGACCTATGTGATCACCGATGCGACCGGGCGCACGATCCCGGGCGGCGCCTATCCGACCGTCACCAACGAGCCGGGCACGACCCCGGCGCCGCCGCCCCCGCCCGGTCCGCTGGTCGCAACCCCCGGCGCGATCGGCAAGAACAACTGCACGCCGGCGAACACCTTCCAGTTCGTGGTCACCGGTGGCGTCGCGCCTTACTCGGTGGTGACCGGCGGCACCGACAGCCAGACTTCGGTGATCCTCTCGCCGCAGACCGGCCTCGCCGCGGGACAGGCCGTCACCGTCAGCGGCATCACGTCGCCGGCCACGACGGTCATCAACGTGTTCGACTCGCAGGTGCCGCCGGCCTCCACGACGGTCAACATCGCCTGTGCGGGCTCGGGCGCGCCGCCCACGCCGGCCAACCTCGCGGTCGCGCCGAACAATTTCAGCTACCTGCTGACGAGCTGCGTGAACGCGACGTCGAACTTCGTGATCACCGGCGGAAACCCGCCGTACAACGCGTTCTTCTCGTCGCCGCGTCCGGGCGGGGTCATTTCGCCGCCGGTCATCGGCATTTCCGGCGGCGGCTTCTCGGTCACCGGCCTGACCGATGGCGTGGCACTGACCAACATCACGGTCGTGGATTCGAGTTCGCCGGCGCTGTTGAGCGTCGTCACCGTCAATTGCCCGACGGTGTCGCCGATTCCACCCACGCCGCCGCTGGCGACCTCGCCGACCACTTACGGCTATTCCTCGTCGTCGTGCGTCGGGCAGACTTCGAATTTCGTGGTCACCGGTGGCACGCCGCCGTACAACGTGGCCTTCTCGACCCCGCGACCGGGCGCCGTGATCACGCCGCCGGTGGTCGGGGCCTCCGGCAGCGGCTTCGCGATCACCGGCCTTACCGATGGCGTGGGCCAGACCAACATCACGATTTCGGATTCGGCCAATCCGCCGGTGTTGAACCTCGCCACGATCTTCTGCCCGCTGACGGCGATCCCGCCGAGCGTCACGGCGTTGGTGATCTCGCCGAGCAGCTACGGCTTTCTCCAGTCGACCTGCGTCGGCAGAACGTCGAACTTCGTGATCACCGGAGGCAAGGCGCCGTACTCGGTGTTCTTCTCGACACCGCGACCGGGCGGCGTGATCACCCCGGCGGTGGTCGCGGCAGCCGGACTCGGTTTCGCGGTCACGGGCCTGACCGACAGCCTGGTGCTCACCACGAACATCACGGTCCAGGACGCGAGTACGCCACCGCTGCTGCAGATCGCGACGATCGACTGCCCGCCGCCATGATCCAATGGCGGACCGCGCGGGCAGGCATCACGCCGCGCGATCCGTCAGCAGCAGGGAGGATCCGGGCGGCCCAGCGGCCGCCCGGATTTTTTCAGGCCAGCACGTCGCGCAGTACGGCTTCGGGCACGTCGGCGCGGACCCGCGCCGCGCCCAGCGCATCGAGCAGGATGTAGCGGATCGTCCCGCCCGCGACTTTCTTGTCGCGGCCCATCAGCGTCATCCAGCGCTCGAACCCGAGCGCCGGCGCCTGCGTGGGCAAGCCGGCACGTGCGACCAGTGCGGCGAGGCGTGCAACCGCGGCGGCGTCGATCGAGCCCAGCCTGCTGGACACCTCGGCCGCCAGGATCATGCCCACGCCGACCGCCTCGCCATGCAACCAGGCCCCATAGCCCAATCCTGCCTCGATCGCATGACCGAAGGTATGCCCGAAGTTGAGCACGGCGCGCTCGCCCTGTTCGCGCTCGTCGGCGCCCACGATCTGCGCCTTGATCCGGCAGCTCGTGTGCACGGCGCGGGCCAGCGCCCCGGGTTCGCGGTGCACCAGCGCGTCGATGTTTTCTTCCAGCCATTGCAGGAAGTCCAGGTCGCGGATGGCGCCGTACTTGATCACTTCCGCGAGTCCCGCGGCGAGTTCGCGCGGCGGCAGCGTGTCGAGGCAGCCGATATCCGCCAGCACGGCAAGCGGCTGATGGAATGCGCCGATCATGTTCTTGCCCAGCGGATGGTTGATCCCGGTCTTGCCGCCTACCGACGAGTCCACCTGCGCGAGCAGCGTGGTCGGAACCTGCACAAAGGGAATGCCCCGCTGGTAGATCGCCGCGGCGAAGCCGGTGATGTCGCCGACCACGCCGCCACCAAGCGCGACCAGCACCGTGCCGCGCTCCGCGCGCATTTCGATCAGCCGCGTCAACAGGATGTCGAGCGTGTCCCGGTTCTTGTGGGTCTCGCCGTCCGGAATCAGCAGGGTGTTCACCGCGATTCCAGCCGCCGCCAGGCTTGTCTGCAGCGGCGCGAGCCAGTGCGTCGCCACCGTTGCGTTGGTGACCACGACCGCGCGCCGGATGGCAAGCGGTGCCAGCAGGGTCCCGGCCTGCCCGACCACGCCTGCGCCGATGTGGATCGGATAGCTGCGCGCGCCGAGGTCGACGTCCAGCGTGAGTGCTTCAGGGTTCTTCATGTCGGCGATGGGGCGATTGGAACATGCGCACGATTCTTGCCGCTTCGCTGCGTTCGGCCTCGACCACATGGTCGGCCACCTCACGGTACAGCGCGTCGCGCTGGGCGTAGAGCTCGTGCAGGCGAGGCATCATATCTCCCTGGAGCAGCGGCCGGTTGCGGCTGTGGCGGACACGCTCGAACAGCGTGGCGGGCTCGGCGTGCAGGTAGAGCACGGTGCCATTCTGCGCCAGCAGCGTCCGGTTGGCCTGGCGCAGCACGGCTCCGCCTCCGGTGGACAGCACGATGTCCGTGAGTGCGGCGAGATCGGCAAGCGTGGACTCCTCGCGGTCGCGAAAGCCGTCCTCGCCCTCGATCTCGAATATGGTGGGGATCGAGACGCCGAGCCGGCGCTCGAGCTCGGTGTCGGCGTCGACGAAGCGCTTGCCCAGGCGCCGCGCGATCTGGCGGCCGAGCGTGGACTTGCCCGCGCCGGGAAGTCCGACCAGAAACAAATTGCCCCGGTGCAAAGACACCGGGGCATGAAGGTGGACGGCGGCTTCGTCGCCGCCCGGCGTATGGTTCACCGCACCGAGGTCACGGTTTCCTTGAGGATGCGGGGCGTCAGGAAGATCAGCAGCTCCGCCTTCTCGCTCGCCGTGCCGGTCTGCTTGAACAGGTAGCCGAGAATCGGCAGATTGCCCAGCCATGGCACCTGCGTGACGTCGTTGCGGATCGTCTCCTCGTAGATGCCGCCGATCACCGCGGTATCGCCGTTGTTCACGAATATCTGCGTGGCGACGTTCTTGGTGTCGATCGACGGCACCGTGAAGCCGCCGCCCAGCTGGACCTGGCGGCCGACCGAGTCCTTGCGCACCTCGACGACCATGTTGATGCGGCCGTCCGCGGTGATCTGCGGCGTCACGTCGAGCTTGAGCACCGCCTTCTTGAACGCGACGGTGGCAGGCGAATTGGCGGAACCCGGCGTCACGTAGGGAATTTCCGTCCCCTGTTCGATCGCGGCCTTCTGGTTGTCGCCGGTCACGACCCGCGGACTCGACACCACCTTGCCGCGGGCATCCGCTTCCAGCGCCGACAGCTCGAGATTGATGAGGTTGCCGCTGCCCAGGTTGATCAGCGTCAGCGCCAGCTGTCCGGCCGCGTTGGGCACCGGCAGGTTGACGTTGAGCTGCGGTGAATCCGAGTAGCCGGCCGACGCCAGGCCCGATGCCAGTTCGAACGGCGTCTGGGTGCGCGTCTCGCGAACGAGGCGATCGCCCTCGGTTCGAACCACCGGCGTCGTCGAGAGGCTGCCGCTGGAACCCGCCGCATATTTGCCGTTGACCAGCGTGAAACCGGTCTGCTGGCCGAAGCGAATGCCCAGTTGCTGGCTGAACCTGTCGTCGGCGATGACGATGCGCGCCTCGATCAGCACCTGGCGAATCGGCGTGTCGACCTGGCGGATGATCTTGCGGATCTCCTCGAGCTTGGCAGCAGTGTCCTGCACGAACAGGATATTCGAGCGCGGGTCGACCATTGCCACGCCGCGCTTGCTGATGAACGAGCCCTGTCCACCGGTGGTCGCCGTCTGGCCCGCACCGGCGCCGAATCTCTGCTGCTGGTTGGTCGAGATGAGCCGCTCGAGATCGGCCGCCTTGATGTAATTGAGCTGGAAGGACTCGGAAATCAGCGGCTCGAGCTCGCCGATCTGCAGCGCATTCTCCAGCTGCTGCTTTTCGCGCAGCGCCAGCTCCTCCCGCGGAGCGATGAGCACGACATTGCCGTTCTTGCGCATGTCGAGCCCCTTGGTCTGCAGGATGATGTCCAGCGCCTGATCCCAGGGGATGTCCTTCAGCCGCAGCGTCAGGCTGCCCTGCACGGTGTCGCTGGTGATGATGTTCAGCCCAGTGAAGTCCGCGATCACCTGCAGGACTGCGCGCACCTCGACGTTCTGGAAGTTCAGCGAAAGCTTCTCGCCCTTGTAGCCACCGCGCGAGCCTTGCGTCAGCTTGTTCGGGTCTTCCTGGATCGGCTTGACCTCGAGGATGAACCGGTTGTCAGTCTGGTAGGCCGAGTACTCCCAGAGCCCCTTGGGTTCGACCACCATCCTGGAATTGCTGCCCTGGGGAAAGGTCTCGATGGTCATCACCGGCGTGCCGAAATCGGCGACGTCCATTCGCCGCTCGAGATTGCGCGGTACCGTCGTCTTGACGAAATCAACGACCAGGTTCTTGCCCTGCTGCCGGATGTCGATGCCGGCCGTGCTGTCCGACAGGTCGACGACGATGCGGCCCTCGCCGTTGCGGCCGCGGCGAAAATCGACGTCGCGCAGAGTGCTCGATCCCGAGCCGGCCTTTGCCTCGGCGAAGCGCTCGACACGGTCTGCGCCGGGCTTGACCGCCTCGGCATCGGTAAGCGTGACCACCACGGCATTGCCTTCGACCGTCGTGTCGAAGGTCTGCGGCTTGTTGAGGTTGAACACCACCCGCGTCCGGTTGCCGGACTGGATCAGGTTGAGGCTGCGAAGCGCCGCCTCGTCGACCGCGCGCTGGCTGGTGCCGATGCCGTTGGCGGTATCGAGGAAGTCGAGCGCGATCCGCGGCGGACTCAGAATGGAAAAACTCGCCGGCGGGTTCGGCGGCGGCGCCTTCAGCTGGAAGCGCACGACCGTCCTGCCGGAGGATGCCTTCGAAACCGTCACCTGTTCGATGCTGTTGGCCGCCTGCGCCAGCGCTTCGCCGGCAAACGCAGTGAGGAGGACCGCGGCGAGCGCAACCGCCCAGCCTCGTCGCGCAGCTGCCGCCGTGCGGGAAGTTCGGTTGTCCGTGAAAGCGCTCATCGTCTCCGCTCCTGTGATCTTGCTTCGGCCTGCTGCAGCTGCAGCGTGCTGTTCCGCTCGGTCCAGTCTCCGCCGCCGTCCTGCACCAGCTCTTTCAGCTTGATTTCGCTATCGCCAATGCCTGTTATGACGCCAAAATTCTGTCCGAGGTAGTTTCCTGCGCGGACCTGGTACACGTCACGGTCGGGAGTTCGCACCAGCGCGAACGTCGACTTGTCCTTGGCCAGCGTGCCGACCATCGAAAGCGATTCCAGCGGGTAGGCTTCGAGCGGCTCGCGACGGCGGGTCAGGTCGGGAGCCAGCTTGCTCGAATTCTTGGACGGTTCGATCTTGCGCGGCTTGAACGGATCGGGCAGATCGAAGGCGTTGTAGGCAAAGGGCTCGTAGGGCCGGATCTGCGGCAGTGGATCGAGCTTGCCCCGCGCGTTCTTCCCCTGATCGTTCATCCAGCCGCGAAGGTCCTGGTGACTCTCGCCGGCGCATGCGGACAGCATCGCGGCGACGACAACCACCATTGGCAGCAGCCGTTTCATTTCTTTTCCTTGGCCTTGGCCTTGGCCAGCGCCCGCTGCTTGGCGATCTCTTCCTCGTCCAGATAGCGGAAAGTCTTCGCCTCGGCCTCGAGCGTCAGGACGCCCTTTTCGTTCGCGATCGCGAGGTTGTTGAGCGTCACGATGCGGGGCAGTTGCGCAACGTCGCTCGCGAAGGCGCCCATGTCGTGGTAATTGCCGGTGATCCGGACCTTGATCGGCAGCTCGGCGTAGAAATCGGCCATTTTCTCCTGCGCAGCCGGCCGGAACAGCTCGAATTGCAGCCCGCGGCCCAGTCCGGCCTGATTGATGTCGGTGAGCAGCGCGTCGATTTCCGAGCGGTTGGGCAGCTGTTTCACCAGCGCGCCAAACGACTGTTCCACCTCGTTCAATTGCTGGACATAGAGTTCGAAATTGATCGCCTTGGCTTTTTTCTGGGCGTACTGGTCCTTGAGCTTGCCTTCCTCGGCCTGCTGCGTTTCCAGCGTTTCCCACTGTTCCTTCCAGTCCAGGAACATGCCGCCCACGACGATGGCGACAAAAATCGCAATCAGGACCACGATCTTCGGCAACAGCGGCCAGTTGCCGATGTCGCGCAGGTTGAGCCGCCGCAGATCCTCGAGGTTCATGCTGGCTTGCTCCGTTCAGGGGCGGCCGCCTTGGGCGGCGGCGGCGGGGCCTTGGCCGGGGCGGTACCCGGCGATCCAGGAGCGCCCGGCGTTGCCTTCGCTTCGATCGGCGCCGCGCGCTTGACGTGGAAGATCAGCGTGAATTCGCTGATCTTGGCTTCGCGGTCCTTGGGGGCGCCGGGCGTGGGCACCAGCCTGATCTCGACGAGCTCCGGATTGGCGATCCAGGGCGACGCCTCGATGTTGCGCATCAGCGTGGACACCCGGGCGTTGGATTGTGCGTACCCGGTCATCGTTACCTTGGTGCCGTCCTGCTTGATCGACCGCAGGTAGATGCCGTCCGGGAGCTGTCGCACGAGCTGGTCGAGCAGGTGCACCGCCTCGCTGCGGTTGGCCTGAAGCGTCTCGACCACCTGCTTGCGCGAAAGCACGGCCTGGATCTGCTCGCGCAGCCGATCGATTTCCTTGATCTGCTCGTCGAGCTTGGCGATCTCGCCCTTCAGCAGCGTATTGCGGGCCTCGCTGGTTGTCGATCTGGGCCGCCAGGATGCCGTGCACCAGCGCGACCACGGCGAGGCCGAGGATCGCCAGCGACACCGCGAGCGAAATGAACTGGCGCTGGCGGGCCTTCCGCTTCTGCTCCCGGTGAGGAAGCAGATTGATGCGCGTCGCGGACACTAGTCGAAACTCCGCAGCGCAAGCCCGGTCGCGATCAGCAGCATCGGCGCGTCCTGCGCGAGCTGACGCGGCCGGATCCGGTCGGAGGCCTGCATGCTGGCGAACGGGTTGGCGATGACCGTGGCGACTCCGGCGCGCTTGGCGACGAGCTCGTCGATGCCCGGCAGCGCGGCGCAGCCGCCCGCCAGCACCAGCTGGTCGACCTGGTTGTGCGACGTCGACGTGAAGAAGAACTGCAGCGCGCGGGTGATCTCCAGGGCAAGCGTCTCCATGAACGGCTGGAGAACGTCGCTGTCATAGTTCTCCGGCAATCCCTGATTTCTCTTTGCCGACTCCGCCTCCTCGGGAGAGAGATTGAATGCGCGCTGGATGTCCTGGGTCAGCTGGTTGCCGCCGAAGGCCTGGTCCCGGAGGAACAGGAACTGACCGTTGCGAATCACATAGAAATGGGTGACGTGGGCGCCCATGTCGACCAGGCCGATGTTCTGGTCGCGACCATTGGCCGGCAGCGAGGGGGCGATCAGCCCGAACACGTCCTGCGTCGCGTAGGACTCCACGTCCATCACCTGCGGCTTGAGTCCCGCCGCCTCGGCGATGGCGACCCGATCCTCGACCTTTTCCTTGCGCGAGGCGGCGATGAGCACCTCGACCTCGTCCGGATTGTTGGGCGCGGGGCCGAGCACCTGGAAGTCGAGATTGACCTCGTCCAGCGCGAAGGGTATGTACTGGTTCGCCTCCGCCTCGACGGTCAGCTCGAGCTCCTCCTCCTTCTGGCCGGAGGGCACGATGATTTTCTTGGTGATCACCATCGCCGCGGGAAGAGCCATGGCAAGGTTGCGGTTGCGGCTCCCCAATCGTTTCCAGCCGCGCTTCAGCGCGTCGCTTACCTGATCGAGGTTGGTGATGTTACCGTCGGTGACCGTATCCTTGGGCAACGGCTCGATCGCGTAGCGCTCCAGCCGGTATACGCCCTTGCCGACCTGGACGAGCTCGACCAGCTTGATCGACGTCGAAGCAATATCGACGCCGATAAGCGAAGGGGACTTGGTTTTGAACAAGTCCAGCACGTTCGTGAACTTATCGGCAAGCATGGCTACGTTTGGCCCAATGCTGATAACTTACATTAAACTCTGGCAGCAAGTATGAACCTTGTCAATTTGTTTTCCGGTTCGCGTGCAGGGTGTTGGGGTCCTGTTGTACGGATGCGCGACAATCCCGGCATGTACGCAAGTTTTATTCCCTCGTGCTAAAGCGCTGGCTCCTCTATCTGGGCTCTGTTTTGGCGGGCCTTGCCCTGGTCGGGGCGCTGCTGGGCGTCTTCGTCCTGGCCCTGCTGTGGCCTACGCTGCCGTCATTGGAAGTGCTCACTGACTATCGGCCCAAGATCCCCTTGCGGGTGGTCTCTGCCGAAGGGGACCTGCTCGGGGAGTTCGGCGAGGAGCGCCGGGCCGTCGTGACCATAAGCGAAGTCCCGGATGTCATGAAACAGGCTATTTTGGCCGCTGAAGACGAGCGCTTCTACCAGCATGGCGGAGTGGACTATTTGAGCATCGGCCGGGCGGCGCTGGCCAACCTGGCGTCCGGCACCCAGCAAGGCGCCGGAACCATCACCATGCAGGTCGCCCGGAATTTCTTCCTGACCCGGGAAAAGACGGTGACCCGCAAGCTTCGCGAGGTGCTCCTCGCCTGGAAAATCGAGGCCAGCCTGTCGAAGGACGAGATTCTCGAGCTGTACATCAACCAGATCTTCCTGGGCCAGCGCGCCTACGGCTTCGCCGCGGCATCCCAGATCTACTTCGGTCGACCGCTGCGCGACATTACCGTGGCCGAGGCGTCCATGCTGGCCGGGCTGCCGAAGGCGCCGTCCGCCTACAATCCGGTCACCAATCCCAAGCGGGCCAAGACGCGGCAGCTCTACGTCCTGCGCCGGATGCACGACCTGAGCTACATCACCGATGCCCAGTACAAGGAGGCCCAGACCATGCCTCTGCAGGTGCGGCAGGGCCTGCGCGACGCGTTGCCGACCCATGCCGAAGCCGTGGCCGAGATGGCCCGCCAGGTGGTTTTCGACGCCTACGGCGACGAGGCCTATACGATGGGGCTGACCGTCTGGACGACCGTGCGCCGTGCCGACCAGGACGCCGCCTATGCAGCGGTGCGCAAGGGCGTGCTCGACTACGACCGACGCCACGGGTACCGGGGCCCCGAGTCTTTCGTCAAGGTGCCGGAAGACCCTGCCGAGCAGGAACAGGCGCTCGACAGCGCTTTTCAGGACCTGAGCGACGGCGACAATCTGCTGGCCGCGGTCGTCCTGGACGCGTCTGCCGCCGAAGTCCGGGCGAGTCTGGCCAGCGGCGATGTCGTCCAGGTCAGCGGCGATGGGTTGCGCTTTGCCGCCCGCCACCTGACCGACAGGGCGCCCGTGGCCCAGCGCATCCGCCGCGGCGCCGTCATCCGGCTGTCCCGGGACGACAAGGGCCGCTGGGCCGTCACCCAGGTTCCCCAGGCGGAGGCTGCCTTCGTCGCGCTTTCCCCGGCAGATGGGTCAATCCTCGCGCTGGTGGGCGGCTTCGATCATGAGCGCAGCAAGTTCAACCACGTGACCCAGGCGCTGCGGCAGCCCGGGTCGTCGTTCAAGCCCTTCATCTACTCGGCCGCACTGGAAAAAGGCTTCTCTCCGGCGACGGTCATCAACGATGCGCCGTTTTTCGTCCCTGCCGCTCAGACCGGCGCCGAGGACTGGGAGCCAAAAAACTACGATGGCAAGTTCGACGGCCCTCTGCGGCTGCGCATGGCGCTGGCCAAGTCGAAGAACCTGGTCATGGTTCGGGTGCTGCAGGCCATCGGACCCCAGTACGCACAGGACTACATCGCCCGCTTCGGCTTCGACCCGAACCTGCACCCGCCCTATCTGACCATGGGGCTGGGGGCCGGATCCGTCACGCCGCTGCAGATGGCCGCGGGTTACGCCATCTTCGCCAACGGCGGCTATCGGGTCGCGCCCTATCTGATCGGCAGGATCACCGATGCGCGCGGCAACGTGCTGTCGGAGGCCAGGCCCGTCGCCGCGGGTCAGGGTGCGGAACCGGCGATCGACCCGCGCAACGCCTTCGTGATGACCTCGCTGCTCAGGGACGTCATCGCCTACGGGACCGCGACCCGCGCCCAGGTGCTCGGCCGCCGCGACCTGGCCGGCAAGACCGGCACGACCAACGAGAACGTCGACGCCTGGTTCTGCGGCTACAACAGCGCCCAGGTCGGCGTGGCCTGGATCGGCTTCGACCAGCCGAAGTCGCTCGGCACCAACGAGACCGGCGGCGTTGCCGCGCTGCCCATCTGGATCGCCTACATGCAGCGCGCGCTGAAGGACGTCCCGGAACGCCAGCAGGACGTGCCGGAAGGGATGGTCTCGCTGCGGATCAACGCGGACACCGGGTTGCGCGACGAGTCCGGCACGATCACCGAGTTCTTCTTCGCCGAGTTCCCGCCCCGCGGCGGCAACGAAAGCCTGGCGCCGGCGATGCCGGCCCAGCCCGGACGTCCGGCGCCGGACGTCCGCGACCAGCTGTTCTGACCGGGCAGGCGGATCGAGGATGGGACGCAACGATGCCAACATCTCGCGGGGCCGCCCATCTGGCCGGGCGGGGCGCGCGAGCGATGGTGGCCGCGACCTGCATCAGCGGGCGCACATCGCCCAGATCGCGGCCCGCCTGATCGCCGAGAACGGGATCACCGACTGGGGCATGGCCCGGCGCAAGGCCGCGCATCAGCTGATGCTGGGCAATCGCGCGCCGATGCCCGGGGACGACGAGATCGAGGACGCACTGGTCGAGTACCACGCGCTCTTCGGCGGCAAGGCGCACGCCGCGGCGCTGGCGGAAATGCGCGCGGAGGCGCTGCGCTGGATGCAACGGCTTGCCCGGTTCTCGCCGACGCTGATCGGCGGCGTAGCGGCAGGCTGGGCCACCGTCCACAGCGACATTCGCCTCGAACTCGTCGCCGCGGACGCCAAGGCGGTGGAACTCGTCCTGCTGGGCGAGGGCCTGCGCTACCGCACCATGCCCGCGGATCGCGACGGCGCCACCGAGCTCTGGGTGGACACGCCAAAGGGGGGGCTGCGACTTTCGGTGCGCTCGGCCGAGGCCGTGAGGCAGCGCTCGCTGCGCGACCGCCACGGTCGCATTCCTGCACGCCTGACCGAAGCCGCGCTGGCGGCCCTGCTCGGGGGCGCCGAGCCCTCTAGCCCTTGAGCCAGCCCGCGGCGTCCAGCGCGAAATAGGTGAGGATGGCGTCGGCGCCGGCGCGCTTCATCCCCGTCAGCGCTTCGAGCACGCAGGCGCGTTCGTCGAGCCAGCCGGCCTGGGCGGCGGCCTTGAGCATCGCGTACTCGCCCGAGACCTGATACACGGCCGTGGGCAGGCCGAACGTGTCCTTCACCCGCCGCACGATGTCGAGATAGGGCAGCCCGGGCTTGATCATGACCATGTCGGCGCCCTCCCGCACGTCGAGATAGACCTCCCAGAGCGCCTCGTCGCTGTTGGCCGGGTCCATCTGGTACGTGTATTTGTTGCCGCCCTTCAGGTTGCCGGAGGACCCGACCGCGTCGCGAAACGGCCCGTAGAACGCCGATGCATACTTGGCCGAATAGGCCAGGATGCGGGTGAGTTCGCAGCCGGCGCCGTCGAGCGCCAGCCGGATGGCCCCGATGCGTCCGTCCATCATGTCCGAGGGCGCCACCATGTCTGCCCCCGCCTCGGCATGCGCCAGCGCCTGCCTGGACAGGGCGGCGATCGTTTCCTCGTTCAGCACATAGCCGGACGCATCGATCAGCCCGTCCTGGCCATGGCTGGTGTAGGGGTCGAGCGCCACGTCGGTGATGATGCCCAGTTCCGGAAAACGTTCCTTCAACGCCCGCACGGCACGGGGCACCAATCCCTCGGGATGCCATGCCGCCGCCGCGTCGAGCGACTTCGCCTCCTGCGGAATGACCGGAAACAGCGCCATCGCCGGGATACCAAGATCCAGACAGCGCCGCGCATCGTCGAAAAGCCGGTCGAGGCTCTTGCGCGCAACGCCGGGCAGCGACGTCACCGGTTCCTCACGCCCATCGCCGTCGAGCACGAACACCGGATAGATGAAGTCGGCCGCGGCAAGGCGCGTCTCGCGCATCATCTGGCGCGAGAATTCGTCCCGGCGCATCCGGCGCGGTCGCTTGAACGGAAACTTGCCGGCAAAGGAGAAGCTCATGGCTTGGCCTGTGATTGCGGAGGATGCATCGTAGCGAGACCGGGGGGCCGCCGCAACGAAGGGGCTCCAGCCCCTAGTCCTGGCCGCCCAGCCAGCGCTGTTGTTGCGCCAGGCGCGCCAGCGCGGCGTGCGACTGCGCGCCCTGCTTCGCGGCGAGCGCGCGCAGGCGCAGCAGCAGTTCCGCGGTCGCCAGCGCGTCGCCGGCAGCGCTGTGCCGGGCCACGACGGACAGCCCGAACGCCGCCAGCCAGTCGTCCAGGCTGCGGCGGCCCGTCCGCTGGCGCTCGGGGAGCAGCGCGGCGCCAAGCGGCGCCAGGTCGAGCCAAGCCGCGGCCGGCAGCGCGACCCCGGCGAGTCTTCCCGCCCGGTCGAGGACCTTGCGGTCGAAGTCACAGTGGAAACCGACGCAGGGCGCACCAGCGACATAGTCACGGTACGCGGCCAACGCCTCATCCGCCGGAATGCCTTCGCTCTGCGCGCCGTGGCCGATACCGTGCACCGCCACGTTCTCGTGCGTCCCCGCAGCGTCGTTCCTGAGCACCATCTCGAAGCTGTCGCCCAGGTGTATGCCCTGCGGGCCGACCGCGACCGCACCGATCGACAGCAACAGGTCGCGATCGGGGTCGAGCCCACTGGTCTCGGTATCGACGACGACCAGCCGCGCGTCGGCGGCATCCGCGTTGCCGGGCGCGAGTCCCAGGCGCTCCCTGAACCAGCCGGCGAGCGTCATCGTCCGGTCACGGATAGTCGAGCGCCAGGCGCTGCTGCAGCTTGCGGACCTGCCGCAGCGCCTCCTTCAGCACCCGGCGGTCGAGGTCGGACAGGCTGTCCAGCGGCACGAAATTGGGCTGCGCCGACGGCGGAATCTCCCCGGCGGCGCGCTGGTGCTGCGTGCGCAGGCGCAGCATCTGCAGGTAGTCGAAGGCATCGCACCAGCTCTCGATGTCGTCTTCGGCGATGCCCTTGCGCTTGCCCGCCTCGCGCAACCGCTCGACCGTGCCGGTTGCAGTCACCCCGGTAGCCAGAGACAGGATGCGCGCCGCATCGGTGATCGGCATGCTGCCGACGCGTTTCAGGTCGACGCCGTCGGCGCCGCTTTCGTCCTCGGTGGCGGCGATCTCGCCGCGCCAGGAAAGCGGCGGCCGGTTGGTTCGCGCGTTGTCGCTCATCTGCTTCAGGAAGCGCGGGTTGGCGTGGGCGAGGCGCGCTATGTCGTCGCGAAGGATGTCGGCCAGCTTCTCCTGCCCCCACAGCGCGCGGAAATCGAAAAAGATGTTCGCGGCCAGGAGACTCACCGGATCGCCGCGGTCGATCCATTGCGCGAAGGTCGCCTGCCATTCGCCGAGCGACAGGCACCACTTCGGATTCATCGCCATCACCCCGCCCTTGCACAGCGGATACCCGCAGCGATCGAGCGCCTCGTTGACGGCCTGGGCGAAGGGCAGCAACCGCGCGCGCACGGCCTCCCCGGTCAGCTCCGCGTCGTTGGCGACGTAGAGCAGGCCGTTGTCCTGGTCGGTTGCGATCGTCTGTTCATTGCGCCCTTCCGAGCCCATGCCCAGCCAGCACAGCCCGAGACCTTCCAGATCGAAACCGGGCGCGATCAGATCGATGGCGCGTACGGTCAACTGGTCGTTGAGACTGGAGATCATCCGCGTCAGCGGGCCGCTGCCCACGCCCTGCGCCACCAGCGCGTGCGACAGCGAGCGGATGTCGGCCGCGCACTGCACCAACGTGTCGACGTCCGGCGCGCGACGCAATGCGGAGGCGAGTTCGCGGACCGACAGCCGGTGCAGGCTGAACAGGTCGCGCTCGGAGACCACGCCGGCCACCCGATCGCCGTGGCCGGTGACGATCACGTGGCGGATGCCGCGCTGGGCCATGATGGTGGCGGCATCGCCGGCGGTGGCGTCCGCGGGCAGGCTGATCGGCGGCGCCGACATGACCGCGCCGATGGCCGACGACAGCTCGCGCCGCGGCAGCACGATCCGGCCGATGACGTCCTGCCGGGTGAACACGCCCAGGGCGCGGCCGTCGCTATCGACGACCGGCAGCGAGCCGACGCGGTTTTCCTCCATCAGCGTCAGCGCGCTCGCCAGCGTCGTCGTGGGCGTCACGACGATCGGCGGTACGCGTATCAGCGCGGACAACGGCGACGACATCCCGAACTGGGCGGTCGCACCGGCCGCGTATTCGGCCTGCACGCGCGCCCGCGACAGATCGAGCAGGTACGAGAGCCGACGGGTGCAGAAGTCGTGAAATGGCGGCGAGGCGGCGACCAGCGCATGGAAGTCGTCCGCCGTCAGCATCAGGCAGAACGTGTCTTCGGCGGCGCGATAGACCGAGGTCACGCCGCGACGGGCGAGCAGCGCGCCGAGCGGAAACATTTCCCCGGTCGACAATTCCCACAGCGCGACGGCCTCGCCGTGCTGTCCCGGCCGCTCGCCGCGCACCGAGCCCTGTTTGATGATGAAAAGATGCGCGGTGGGTTCGCTCTCGGGCTCGAGGATCAAATCGCCAGGGGCGAAATAGCGCAGGTGCGCCTGGCGCACCACCCGTTCGACGTCGGAGGCGTTCATCGCCGAGAACGGCGCATGCGGCGAGAGTGCGGACGCGAGGCCGGCAAGGACGGTGGCGGCAGGGCTGGCGGTAGTGGACACTTGATTGAGATCCGATGCCTGGTTGGAAAATTTCCGGGGCACCGGCACGGACGCGGGAACTCGCCGCCGGCCGGCCTGGTCCTAACCCACAGACGTTCAATCGTCTCCCGCTTTCCTCCCTGAGCGGGTCCTGCTGTGGACGTCAGTTCGCAGCGGGTGTTTCAGGACCCCGCCTCACTCCCCTTGATGGCGGGGTCTTTCTTTGTTGCCGCTGCGCTACGAGACGAACCCGCAACCAGACTGCCACGGCAGGCGCTGTGGCAGTTTGCGTCACGTCAAGCCGGCCGGTCCGCCTCGGGCAACCATCCGGCAATCATGGTTTCCGCTTCGGGAACGCCTTGGCGAGTGGCGGCCGAGAACAGTTGCACGGCGACGTTGTGCGCCCCCAACGGGAACGCGACGCGAATCTGCGCCTCGATGCCGGCCTTCGCCTCGCGCTGCGCGGTCGTGCCGAGCTTGTCCGCCTTGGTGGCGAGGATGAGCAGCGGCCGGCCGGATGGCACGAAACCCTGCAGCAGGTCGAGGTCGGTCGGCTTCAGGCCATGCCGGGCATCGACGACCAGGACCAGCGCGGCGAGCGTGGGCCGGGTCGACACGTAGTGCCAGAGAAATTCCTGCCAGTCGCGCTTGATGGTCTTGGCGACCGCCGCATAGCCGTATCCGGGCAGGTCGGCGACCAGCGCGCCGCTGCGCAACAGGAACAGGTTGATCTGCTGCGTCCGCCCCGGGGTCCGGCTGGAGAAAGCCAGCCGGGTGCGATTGGCCAGCGCGTTGATCGCACTCGACTTGCCCGCGTTGGACCTGCCGGCAAAGGCGATCTCGGGCACGCCCGGCGGCGGCAATTGTCGGGGGTGCGCAGCACCGATGACGAAGGTCGCGCCCTGGATCGGATGGGGCTGCTTGTCGCGGGCGTCGTCCCGTGAGGCCGCGGCTTTGGCCGGGCGGGGCGAGTCCGTTACAATATCGCGTTTGATCACGGCAGGGTTCCCTTGGTGTCCGCGCGCTTCGAGCGTCGACCCGGCGGGCGCCGACGACCGTCGCCACCCAGGAGTTCGAGGAATGATGAGCAAGACGTTGCTGGCCGCCCTGCCTTTCGCCGCGCTGGCGTTTGGCCCGATGTCCGCCCACGCGCAGGGCCCCGCCAAGCCCGACCTGGCGCGAGCCAAGCAGATCGTCGAACAGGTCTGCGCCGCATGCCACGGCGCCGACGGCAACAGCCCGACTGCCGCGAATCCCAACCTCGCCGGGCAGGTGGCGGAGTATACCACCCGGCAGTTGAACCACTTCAAGGCGGGCATCCGCGTAAACGCGATCATGCAGGGCATGACCGCCGCGCTGACGCCGGAGGAAATGACCGCGCTGGGCGTCTATTTCGCGCAGCAGAAGCCGAAACGCCTGACCGCGCGCGATGCGACCACCGTGGTCAAGGCGCAGGCGCTCTATCGCGCCGGCGACGCCGCCTCCGGCCTGCCCGCATGCTCGTCCTGTCATGCGCCCAACGGCGCAGGCATGCCCAAGAACTATCCGAGCGTGTCGGGTCAGTACGCCGACTACACCTATGCGCAGCTCAAGGCCTTCAAGGCGGGCGAGCGCGGCGCGGACAAGGACGGCAAGGACACCAATGGCAAGATCATGGGAGCGGTCGCGCAACGCATGTCCGATGCCCAGATGAAGGCGCTGTCCGACTACATGGCCGGATTGCGCTGATCCACGCCGGTTCGCGCGGCAGGCTGATTTCCGTTTCGATGCGCGACGGCGGCCGCGCATGACCGAGGCCCGGATTGCCTCGCTGCACGTCTATCCGGTCAAGGGTTGCCGCGGCCTCGCGTTGCCGCAGGCCGACGTCGCCGTGACCGGCCTGGGGACGGCGAACGTCCTGGATCGCGAATGGATGGTCACCGATCCGGACGGTCTCCTGGTCACCCAGCGCGAAGTGCCCGAACTGGCGCTGGTCGACGTGGCGATCTCCGACGCGGCGCTGATCCTGACCGCGCCGCGCGCGAAGCCGCTGCGCGTTCCGCTGCAGGCTGCCGGCGCACAGCGACGCGCGGTCACCGTCTGGCACAGCACCGTGCAAGGCATCGACGCCGGCGATGCGGCCGCCGCATGGCTGTCGGCGTGGCTGCGAACTCCGGTGCGGCTGCACCGCTTCGATCGCAGCGGCACGCGGGCCTGCAATCCCGACTACGCCGGCGACAGCGGCGCGCACACGCTGTTCGCCGACGGCTACCCGCTGCTGATCGTCGGGTCCGCATCGCTCGCCGACCTGAACGCGAGGCTGGAGTCGCGCGGGATCGCAGCGCTGCCGATGGACCGGTTTCGACCGAACATCGTGCTCGACGGCCTGCCGGCCTACGACGAGGACCATGTCGACACCATCGCCATCGGCGGCGCGCTGCTGAAATGCGTCAAGCCCTGCGTTCGCTGCCAGGTCACCACCACTGACCAGGCGACCGCGCACACCGGCCTGGAACCACTGAGAACGCTGGGCCAGTACCGGATGAACGAGGGCCTGGGCGGCGTCACCTTCGGGATGAACGCGATCGTTGTCGGCGGCGCGGGTTCGACAGTCGCCGTCGGCGCGCCCGCGGTCGTCGAGTATCGCTTCTAGGGCTTCGGATTCCGGTCGGCGGCCAGACAGTCCGAGAGCGAATCCTGCCAATCGGGCAGCCTGATGCCGAAGGTTGCGGCGAGACGGCCGCAGTCAAGCACGCCGTAGGCGGGCCGGCGCGCCGGGGTCGGGTACTCGGCAGTCGCGATCGGCGTCACTCGCGGCCTGACGACATCGCCGACGATGGCGCGGGCGAAACCGTACCAGGTGGTCTGCCCGCCTGCGGACAGGTGATACAGCCCCGCACGCTCGGCCAGCGCCGGCAACCCGAAGTCAATCAGCTGCGACGTCGCCTGCGCGAGCGCATGCGACCAGTTCGGCGTGCCGGTCTGGTCGGCGACGATGCGCAGTTCGTCGCGCTCGGCTGCCAGCCGGCGGATGGTCAGCAGGAAATTCCGGCCGGTGAGCCCATAGACCCAACTGGTGCGCAGCACCAGCGCGTGCGCGCCGGAGGCGGCGACGGCGCGTTCGCCTTCGAGCTTGCTCTCGCCGTAGACGCCCAGCGGTCCGGTCGGCGCGTCCTCGGTGTAGGGCGCGTCCGCGCGACCGTCGAACACGTAGTCGGTCGAGTAATGGAGCAGGATGGCGCCGGCGCGGCGCGCCTCGTCGGCGAGCAACTGCGGCGCGCGGGCGTTGATCGCGAACGCCGCGTCGCGCTCGCGCTCGGCCTGGTCGACCGCCGTGTATGCGGCGGCATTGACGATCAGGTCCGGTCGCACGCTGCGCACGAACGAGACGATGGCGTCGGCATCGGCCAGGTCCAGCGCCGCCCGATCGACGGCAACGACGTCGCCCTGCTTGGGCAGCAGGCGCGCGAGCTCCCCGCCGACCTGCCCCCCGGCACCGGTCAGCAGAATGCGCGGCCGGGCGTTCAGGCGCCTCATGGCCCGCCTATGGGTAGGTGTCCGCGTCGGTCAGCCGCTTGCCGGCTGCATCCTTGGCCGCCAGCAGCGGCGCGTCGCGCGTCGGCCAGGCGATCGCCAGCGCCGGGTCGCTCCAGAGCAGCGTGCGTTCGTGCTCCGGATGCCAGTAGTCGGTGGTCTTGTAGAGAAATTCCGCGTGCTCGGAGGTCACCAGGAAACCATGGGCGAACCCGGGTGGAATCCAGAGCATCTTCCTGTTTTCGGCGGACAGCACCAACGCAACCGAGCGGCCGAAGGTCGGCGAAGAACGCCGCAGGTCGACCGCCACGTCGAAGACCTCGCCCGCGACCACCCGGACCAGTTTTCCCTGCGCGTGTTCGATCTGGTAGTGCAGGCCGCGCAGCACGCCCCGAGCCGAGCGCGAATGATTGTCCTGCACGAAATCGGCGATGAATCCCTGCGCCGCCAGCGCCTGCCGGTTCCAGCTTTCGAAGAACCAGCCGCGATCGTCGCCGAACACCCGCGGCTCCAGCAACAGCACCTCCGGCAGCGAAGTGGGCGATATCAGCATTGCCGCCTGTCCGCTAGCGCAGCGCCGGGTCGCGCAGCAGCGCGAGCAGGTACTGGCCGTAGGCGCTCTTGGCGAGAGCCTTCCCTTCGCGCTCCAGGGCCGCGTCGTCGATGTAGCCCAGCCGCCAGGCGATTTCCTCGGGGCAGGCGATCTTGAGCCCCTGCCGCCGCTCGATGGTCTCGATGTACTGCGACGCCTCGAGCAGCGACTCGTGGGTGCCGGTGTCCAGCCAGGCCATGCCCCGGCCCATCAACTCGCAGGTAAGCGCGCCCAGCGCCAGGTAGGCCTTGTTCACGTCCGTGATCTCGAGTTCGCCGCGGGCGGAGGGCGTCAGGTCGCGCGCGATGTCGAGCACCCGGTTGTCGTAGAAATACAGGCCGGTGACCGCGTAGCGCGACCTTGGCTGCTTCGGCTTCTCCTCGAGCGAAAGCACACGCCCGTCGCGATCGATCTCCGCGACGCCGTAGCGCTCGGGATCGGCCACCTGGTAGGCAAACACCGTCGCGCCAAGCGACGCCGCATTGGCGCGCATGAGCTGCGTATGCAGGTCGTGGCCGTAGAAGATGTTGTCGCCCAGTACCAGCGCGCTGGTGTCGGCGCCGATGAAGTCGCGGCCGATCACGAAGGCCTGCGCGAGACCTTCCGGCGCCGGCTGCACCGCATAGGAGAGGTTGAGGCCCCAGCGCGCGCCGTCGCCAAGCAGCTGGGCGAAGCGCGGGGTGTCTTCGGGCGTGGAAATGAGCAGGATGTCGCGCACGCCGGCCAGCATCAGCGTGGTCAGCGGGTAGTAGATCATCGGCTTGTCGTACACCGGCAGCAGTTGCTTGGACACGACCTGAGTGACCGGGTACAGCCGCGTGCCCGACCCTCCCGCGAGAACGATGCCTTTGCGCGCCATGGTCGTCAGGCGGAGGCGTACTGCAGCGTGACCCACTGCTGGTAATTGCCGCTGGTCACCGCGGCCAGCCAGTCGGGGTTGTCGAGATACCAGCGGATCGTGCGGCGCATGCCCGACTCGAAGGTCTCGGCGGGCGTCCAGCCGAGTTCGTTGCGGACCTTGGTCGGGTCGATCGCATAGCGGCGGTCGTGACCCGGGCGATCGGCGACGAAGCTGACCAGCGCCGCGTAATCCGGCCCCGGCCGCGCCTCGGCCAGCAGCGCGCAGATCGCGCGCACCACGTCCAGGTTCGTCATTTCCGCGTTGCCGCCGATGTTGTAGGTTTCGCCGGGCCGCCCGCCGGCGATCACCGCGCGAATCGCCGAACAGTGATCGCCGACGTAGAGCCAGTCGCGCACGTTCCTGCCGTCGCCGTAAACGGGCAGCGCCTTGCCGGCGGTGGCGTTGACGATCATCAGCGGAATCAGCTTTTCCGGAAACTGGCGCGGTCCGTAGTTGTTCGAGCAGTTGGTGGTGAGCGTCGGCAGGCCGTAGGTGTGGTGCCAGGCGCGGACCAGATGGTCGGACGCGGCCTTGGACGCCGAATAAGGGCTGTTCGGCGCATAGGCGGTCGTCTCCGCGAATCCGGGGTCTTCCGCACCCAGCGATCCATAGACCTCGTCGGTGGACACATGCAGGAAGCGGAAATCGCGCCGTTCCGCCATGGGCAACGACGACCACCAGGCGCGCGCGGCGTCGAGCAGGTTGAATGTCCCGACGATGTTGGTCTCGATGAAGTCGGCGGGACCGTGGATCGACCGGTCGACGTGCGACTCCGCCGCGAAGTTGACGATGGCGCGCGGACGGTGCTGTGCAAGCAGCGCCTCGACCAGCGGACGGTCGCCGATGTCGCCGCGCACGAACACGTGCCGCGAATCGCGCGCCAGCGACGTCAGGTTGCCGAGGTTCCCGGCATAGGTCAGCTTGTCGAGATTGACCACCGGCTCGTCGGTGGCGGCGAGCCAGTCCAGCACGAAGTTGGCGCCGATGAAGCCCGCGCCGCCGGTGACGAGGATCATGTGGGGTGAATGATGCGGGGTCGGTTGAAGCGCCGCCCTTGTCGCGATCCCATGGATTTTACCAGTGCGGACCAGAAGGGCACGGTGTTCAGACGCGGAAATGTGCGCGATACCAGGCGACGAAGCGGGACAGGCCGGCTTCCAGCGTGGTGTGGGGCGCGAACCCCGTGGCGGCTTCGAGACGGGCGATCGACGCGAAGGTTTCCGGCACGTCGCCAGGCTGCATCGGCTGCAGGTCGCGCACCGCCTTGCGCCCCAGCAGGCGTTCGAGCGTGGCGATGAACTCGGTCAGTTCGACCGCCTCGTTGTTGCCGATGTTGTAGAGGACCGCCGGCGGCGCGCCATCGGCGCCCCGAACAGGCGGCCGAGCCAGAACGCGCGTCACCCCTTCGACGATGTCGTCGATGTAGGTAAAGTCGCGGCGCATCCGTCCCTGGTTGAACACGCGGATCGGCGTGCCGGAGAGGATGGCCTGCGCGAACAGCATCGGCGACATGTCCGGGCGCCCCCAGGGTCCGTACACAGTGAAGAAACGCAGGCCGGTCACGGGCAGCGCGAACAGATGGCTGTAGCTGTAGGCCATCACCTCGTTGGCGCATTTGGTGGCGGCGTAAAGCGACAGCGGCCGGTCCACCGGCTGATCCTCGGTGAACGGCAGCTCGCGGCTGCCGCCGTAGACCGATGAGCTCGACGCATAGACGAGGTGGGCCACCCGCGCGTGCCGGCAGCCTTCCAGCACATGCCCGAACGCATCGATGTTGTTGGTGATATAGGCGCCGGGGTGGGTGAGCGAGTGCCGGACCCCGGGCTGCGCCGCGAGATGCACGACCCGCGTGAAGCCGCCGTCGCGGAACAGTCGCGCGGTCGCGGCGGCATCGGCCAGGTCGAGCCGCTCGAACGCGAACCCGGGCAGGCCGGCCAGTTCGCCCAGCCGCGCCTGCTTGAGCGCAACGTCGTAGTACGGATCGAGATTGTCGACCCCATGGACCTGCATGCCCTGCGCGAGCAGCGCGCGGGCGACGTGCATGCCGATGAAGCCGGCCACTCCGGTCACCAGCACGCGCGTCGTCGCGGGATTCTTCATCGCCTAACGCGGCGGCAGGCCGAGCGCCCGCAGCTTGGTGTATTTGAGGAAGCTCGCGAAGGCGCCGATGGCGATGTGCGCGAATCCGGCGGCGCCGTCGAGGAATCCCAGCCTGAACACGTAAAAGCGCAGGAAGCGCGCCAGCGGCGAAAACGCCATCGCCAGCGCGCCGGCGCGTTCGCCGCGCGCGTGCATCGCCTCCGCCTGCAGCGACGTGTAGCGATTCTGCTTGGCGACATAGGCCTCGATCGACTCCGCCGACAGGTGCAGCAGGTCGCCCGCAAGCCGGCCCACACCGCCGTCGGCCACCACGTGCTCGTGCACCGGGTCGTCGGTCCAGCGCGCACGCCGGCGATCGAACAGGCGCAGATTCCAGTCCGGATAGCCCTCGCCATGCGCCAGCCAGCGCCCGAGGAAGCGGTTGCGCCGCGCGCAGGCGTAGGCCGGGGCGGCCGGCGGGCCGCCCGCAAACAGCGCGCCAATGGAAGCGGCGAGTTCCCTGGTCACCCGCTCGTCCGCATCCAGGCACAGCACCCAGTCGTGGCGCGCCCGGCCGACGGCGAAATTCTTCTGCGGCCCGAAGCCCAGCCAGGCCTGCTCGATCACCCGCGCGCCCAGGCGCTGCGCCACGGCTACGGTATCATCGCGGCTGCCCGAATCGACGACGATGGTCTCCGCCGCGAAGGCTGCGGACGCGAGGCAATCCGGGAGCTCCTGCGCGGCGTCGCGGGTGATGACGATGAGCGATAGTGGAAGCGGCTCGAGCATACGCGTTTTGGCGGCGTCGCCGCCGGCGGCGGCGCATGCCGCCGGTTCCGACAGGTTCGAGCAGCGGATTCTACGTGGTTTGTCGCGACCCTTCGACGCATGACGGTTCTCCGGCGGAGCCGCCCCGGTGAGCGGCGTGCTCGTCGTGCGCCCGTCTTCGCTCGGCGATGTCGTCTATGCGCTGGCCATGGTCGCGGACATCGAGACGCACCGACCGGGAACCGCCATCGACTGGGTCGCCGAGGAAGCGTTCGCGCCGCTGGTGCGGCTGGTCCCCGGCGTGCGCCGCGTCATCCCGCTGGCGTTGCGCCGCTGGCGCAAGTCTCCATTCGCGCGCCGGAGCTGGCGTGAGTTCGGCGCCTTTCGCGCCGGACTCGCTGCCGAGCGCTACCTGGCGATCCTCGACCTGCAGGAACAAGTCAAGGGCGCGCTGGTCGCTAGGCTCGCGCGCGGTGTCCGCCATGGCCTCGACCGGAAAAGCATCCGCGAACCGATCGCCGCCTGGTTCGACGACGTGCATCATCGCATCGATCGCAATCTGCATTTCGTCGACAAGTGCCGTGGACTCGCGGCGGCAGCGCTGGGCTATGAAATCCAGGGGCCTCCCCGCTGGCGCTTTGAACTTCCCCTGCCGCCGCCGATCACGCCCCCGGGTCCCTATGCGATGGTGTTTCACGCCACCTCCCGCGCCGACAAGTTGTGGCCGGAGCCAAGCTGGCGAGAGTTGCTGGCGAACTTCACCCAGGCCGGGTTGACCGTGCTGCTGCCCTGGGGCAGCACCGACGAAGAGGCGCGCAGCAAGCGGCTCGCCGAGGCGATTCCGGGTGCGCTGGTGCCTCCGCGGCAGGCGCTGGCCGCGCTCGCCGCGCTCGCCGGACGCGCCGAAATCGTCGTCGGCGTCGACACGGGACTCACGCACCTGGCGGCAGCGCTGGGAACGCCAACGCTGGCGCTGTTCACGACGACCGATCCGGCCCTTGCCGGCGTCGCGCACATCCGGGCGCAGGGCGAGGACCTTGGCGGTCGCGGCACCGTGCCTGACCTGGACTCGGTGCTCGCGGCCTCCGGCCGGCTGCTGCGCCGCGCGCCGCGCTGCTGATGCGCACCCTCTACACGTTGCTCTGGGTCCTGGCGCTGCCCTGGCTGCCGCTGCGCCTTTGGTGGCGCGGCAGGCGCGAGCCCGGCTACCGCGCCCGCATCGGCGAGCGTTTCGGCTTCTACGGCGCGGATGCGCCCGCGATCGGGAACGCCGTCGTCTGGATACATGCCGTCTCTCTGGGCGAGACACGGGCGGCGGCACCGCTGGTCGAGCGCCTGCTCCGCGAGCGGCCCGGCGCCACCATACTGATGACGCACATGACCGCAACCGGACGCGAGGCCGGGCGGAATCTCTACGGCGGGCGCGTCGTGCAGGCATGGCTGCCCTACGATTTTCCGTTCGCGGTTCGACGCTTTCTCGACCGCTTCGGGCCCCGCGCCGGCCTGCTGATGGAAACCGAGATGTGGCCGAATCTGGTGGCCGCCTGCGCAAGCCGCAACATCGCGCTCTTTCTCGTCAACGCCCGCCTTTCCCAGCGCTCGCTCGACGGCTACCTGCGCCTGCCCGCGCTGACGCGGCCGATGTTCGCCGCACTCGCCGGCGTGGCGGCGCAGACCGACGACGACGCCGGGCGGCTCGCGGCCGCCGGCGCCCGCGACGTCGTGACCACCGGCAACCTCAAGTTCGACGTCGACATCAGTGCGGAAATGCGCGAACGCGGCAATCAACTGCGCAGGCGTTTCGGCGCCGATCGTCCGGTCTGGGTGGCCGCATCGACGCGCGAAGGCGAGGAAGCCCTGCTGCTTGCGGCGCTGGCGCGCGCCGCGCTGCCGCAGGGCACGCTGGCCGTCGTCGTCCCACGGCATCCGCAGCGCTTCGACGCCGTCGCGACGCTGCTCGACGCGCAGCGCATCGCCAGCATCCGCAGGAGCAGCGACCAGGCAGTACCTGCCGACGTCGCGGTCGTACTGGGCGACACGCTCGGCGAACTTCCGGCCTACTATGCTGCGGCCGACGTCGCCTTCGTCGGCGGCAGCCTGGTTCCGACGGGCGGGCAGAATCTGATCGAGGCGATCGCGGCGGGCACGCCCACGCTGGTTGGGCCGCATACCTTCAACTTTGCCGAGGCAACCGCGCGCGCGGTGGACGCCGGCGCGGCGCGGCGCGTCGCTGATGCCGACGAGCTGATGCGCGAGGTGGGCACGCTGTTGGCGGACGCCGGCCGGCGCGCGCAAATGCGCGAGGCGGCGCGGTCGTTTCACGCCGCGCATCGCGGCGCCGCCGACCGGCTTTGGCGGTGGCTCGGTCCGCGCCTGCCGGACCCGGGAAGCGTCAGCCGTTCAGCCGGCGATTGATCTGTTCGAGGTCCTGCTCGGTCAGCGAGCCGACCGCGGCCTTGAGCCGGAGCACGGCGATGATGTAGGCGAAGTAGGCGTTGGCCACGTCGCGCCGCGCCGAAAACACGTTCTGCTGCACCAGCAGCACGTCGAGGTTGGTTCGAATGCCCACTTCCTGGCCGAGAATGTTGGATTGCAGCGCGACCTCGGCCGATGCCGCGGCCTGTTCGAAGGCCTTGATCGCGGCGACGGCGCTGTTGACGCCGGAAAAGCCGTCCTGCGCATTGGATTGCGCAAAGCGGCGGGCCGACTCCAGGTCGGCGCGCGCGCGATCCTGCAACGCGATCGCCTCGCGCACGCGCGAATCGACGAAGCCGCCCTGGTAGATCGGCACGTTCAGCTGCACGCCGAGCCGCGCCGAGCGCGAGTCGCTGTTGACGCCGGAACTCACCGATCCGCTGGATGCCTGTCCGCCGTAGGCGCCGACCAGGTCCAGCGTCGGGTAGTGCCCGGCCTTCGCCCGGTCGATTTCGAGCGTGGCAATGTTGTAGGTGCCCTGCTGCACGCGCACCGACAGGTTGTCCGCCAGCGCGCGGTCGATCCAGTACTCGAGGCGGTTGGGCTCGGGCAGCACGGCATCGAAGCCTTTGCCGACGCGCTTCAGCGCCTTCGGGAAGTAGCCGATGATCGCGCGCAACGCGGTCCGGCGGCGGTCGAGGTCGTTCTGCGACTGGATCTCGAAGGCGACGATCGAATCGTACTTCGCCTGCGCTTCGTTGGTGTCGGTGATGGTCGCAGTGCCCACTTCGAAGTTGCGCTTGGCCTGCGCCAGCTGCTCCGAAACCGCCTTTTTCTGCTGCTCCGCCAGTTCGACGTTGTACTCAGCGGTCAGCACGTCGAAATAGGCGACGGTGGTGCGGATGATCACATCCTGCTGCGCGATCGCCAGCGTGAAGTCCGCCTGCGCGACCTGCTGCTGCGCCTGGTCCAGCGCGACGACGTTCTGAGGCCGGTAGAGCGGCTGCGACGCGGAGAACAGGAGAGCGCCTGCGCCGTAGCTGCGGTTGATCTCGACCTTCGGATCGCTCCGGATGTTCGCGTCGTAGTTGTTGACGTTGGCCTCCCCCGCGAGCGCGACGTTGGGCAGCAGCGCTGCGCGCGCCTGCGGCACGCGTTCCTGCGTGGCCTCCCAGCTCGCGCGCGCGGCGGCCAGCGCCGGGTCGCTCTTCTGCGCCGCGCGGTAGACCTGCAGCAGATCGTCGCCTTGCGCGGCACCGGCTCCGAGCAGCCCGGCGAAGGCAACGACAGCGGCAATCCGGCGCGAAATCGGGTATGGAATGCGTTTCATGGAGTGTTCCGTCGTGGCACGGCTTCTTGTTGCGCGGGCGAATCGGCAGATGGACGGGTCAGCGTCAATAGCGGTTCATCGAAGGATCGACTTCACAGGCCCAGGCCTCGACGCCGCCCCGCAGGTTGTGGACCTTGCCGAATCCGTTTCCGGCGAGCCACATGGCCGCATGCTGGCTCCGGTGACCATGGTGGCAGACGAGCACGATGTCACGTTCCTGCGGCAACTCCGCCATGCGGGCGGGAAGCGTGGAGAGCGGAACCAGCAGCGATCCTTCGATCCGGCAGCGCTCGAACTCCCAGGACTCGCGGACGTCGACCACCAGCGGCTTGGCGCGCTCGGCGTCGGCCTGCCAGGCATGCGAGTTCGACCGGACCGATCTGCCGGATCAAAACCGGAACCTCTGCGGTGCCGCGGCGTTGACCAGCGGCGCGACGACGGTCTCGAAGAGGTCGGTGGTGACGCGCGTTCCCGGCGCGTTCCAGGTCACCAGACGCGCCGTCATCACCGGCAGGTCGCCGACGATCGCGAACACCCGCCCGCCCGGCTTGAGCTGATCGAAGAACGACTCGGGAAGCAGCGGTGTCGACCCGGTGAGGACGATGGCGTCGAAGCTCTCGCGCCCGAACCCGCGCGCGCCATCGCCGACCGCGCAACGCACGTTGCGTATGCGATGACGCAGCAGCTTCGCCTGCGCGCTCCTCGACAACTGCGGGTCGATCTCGACCGACAGCACGTCGCCGGCCTGGCTCGCGAGCAGCGCGGTCAGGTAGCCGCTGCCGGTCCCGATCTCGAGCACGCTTTCGCGTTCCGCGAGGCGCAACTCCTGCAGGACCCGCGCCTCCATCTTGGGCGCCCACATCCGCTGTCCGCCCGGCAGCGGCAATTCGAGATCGGCAAACGCCAGCGCCCGGTATTCCGGCGGCACGTAGTCCTCGCGGCGGACGTTGAACAGCAGATCGAGAACGGCCTGATCGAGCACGTCCCACGGACGGATCTGCTGTTCGACCATGTTGTAGCGGGCGTGTTCGATGTCCATGCTTGGGTCGGGATCGGCGCGGCGGCGGCCTGCGGCCGGGGCGGTGCCGGGCTGGGATCGGCGGGCCTCGGCCTCAAATGACTCGCGGTCAGTTATTATGCGGTCCAAGATTATCGCACGTCAATCCGCCGGTCTCCCGGGACGAAATTCCCTGTTGCAGAATCATTCGCCCGCCGGCCCGGCCGACGGCGCGGTCGGGGCGGCCGGGCCCGCTGCGTTCGCGGCGCGCGCTTCGCGTCTCGCCTTGCGCCATTCGAACAGCGCGTCGAGATAGGTGTAGAGCACTGGCACCACGACCAGCGTCAGCAGCGTCGAGGTGATCACGCCGCCGATGATGGCGCGTCCCATCGGCGCCTGCGTCTCGCCGCCCTCGCCGACGCCGAGCGCCAGCGGCAGCATGCCGCCGATCATCGCCGCCGTGGTCATGAGGATCGGCCGCAACCGGACCTGCCCCGCCCGGAGCAGCGCGTCGTGGAGGCTGGCGCCGGAGCGACGCGATCGATTGGCGAAGTCGACCAGCAGGATCGCGTTCTTGGTGACCAGGCCCATCAGCATGATGAAGCCGATCATCGAGAAGATGTTCAGCGTCGTGCCGGTGAATATCAGCGCCAGGAACACGCCGATCAGCGAAAACGGCAGCGACACCATGATCGCCACCGGCTGCAGGAAGCTCGCGAACTGCGAGGCGAGTATCAGGTAGATGAAGATGACGGCCAGCCCCAGCGAGGCCAGCGCGGCATTGAACGAGTCCTGCATCTGTTCGGTCTGTCCGCGGACGGAAAAACGGTAGCCTGGCGGCAGCGTGGTGTTCTTGACGATTTCGTTGACGTCCTTGCCCACGTCGCCCGCCGGCCTGCCCTGCGCGTTGGCAAAAATGGCGACACGGCGCTGCAGTTCCTCGCGGCGGATGGTTTGCGGGCTCGAGGTCTCGACGATCTCCGCCACCTGGCGCAGCGGCACCATGCGCAGTTCGCCGTCCGGCCCGCGCTTGTTGGTGGTCAGGTAGAGGTTGGCCAGGTCCGACGAGAGCTCCCGCCGGTCCTTGGCCAGCCGCACGTTGACCTCGTAGTTCTGCGCATCCGGACCCAGCCAGTAGCTGACCGTATCGCCCGCGAGCAGCGGGCGCAGCGTCGAGCCTACCTGCGACACCGTGATGCCCAGGTCGGCCGCGGCGGCGTTGTTGAGGCGGATCGACAGCGCCGGGTTGGCGGGCTTCTCGGACAGCTCGAGATCGGCGATGCCGGGAATCCCGGCAAAGCGGTCCTTGACCTCGTTGGCGAGCCTGATCAGCGTCTCGGGCTCGGGGCCCAGGATGTTGACGAAGATCGGCCGGTTGAAGCCCACGGTGAGCTCGATTCCGGGAATCGGCTTCAGCGCGGCGCGGATCGCCCTTTCCAGTTGCTTCTGGGTGCGCGTGCGCTGGTCGCGATCATGGAGCTTCAGATTGACCCGCGCGTAGTTGCGGCCCTCGCTGGTGCCGATGCTGGTCATCGCCAGCCGGATTTCGGGAAACTGCTTCAGCACCGCCTCGACCTCGCGGATCTTGCCGTCGGTGTATTCGAGGCTCGAGCCGACCGGCGTGGAGAGGCGCAGCGAAATGAAACCGCGGTCCGATTCCGGGACGAATTCGCTGCCGATCAGCGGCACCAGCGCGAAGCTGCCGAAGAAAAGCGAAAACGATATGACCAGGACGCTCTTGCGATGGCCCAGCGCCCATTCGAGGATCTCGCCGTAGATCCTGTGCAGCCACTCGATGCCGCGCTCGACGCGCTCCATGACGCGACCGAGCCAGGGCGCGCGGGCGAAGCGCGAGCCGGGCGGATCGCGCCACACGGCCGACAACATCGGGTCGAGCGTGAAGCTCACGAACAGCGAGACCATGACCGCGACGGCGACGGTGACGCCGAACTGGAAGAAGAAGCGGCCGATGATGCCGCTCATGAACGCGATGGGCACGAACACCGCGACGATCGCGAAGGTCGTCGCCATCACCGCAAGTCCGATCTCGTCGGTGCCCTCGCGCGCGGCGGCTTCGTGATCCTTGCCCATGCCCAGGTGCCGGACGATGTTCTCGCGCACGACGATGGCGTCGTCGATCAGCAGACCGATGCACAGCGACAGCGCCATCAGCGTCAGGAAATTGAGCGAGAAGCCGAACGCATAGAGCGCGATGAACGTCGCGATCACGGAGATCGGCAGCGTGAGGCCGGTGATGACGGTGCTGCGCCAGCTGTGCAGGAACAGGAAGACGATGAGCACGGTCAGGCCGGCGCCCTCGAGGATCGTCGACTTGACGCGGTTGACGCTTCGCTCGACGGATTCGGCCTCGTTGAAGACGACCGAGAGCTCGACGTCCGGCGGCAGGCGCTTCTTCAGCTGGTCGACCGCGGCGATGATCCCCGTGCCGGTCTCGACGATGTTGGCGTCCTGCGCCTTGAGGATGTCGAGCGTGATCGACGGCTGTCCGTTGATCCGCGCGAACGAGGTCGGCTCCTTCTCGCCGTCGATCACGTCGGCGACCTGCGACAGGTAGACCGCGCCGCCGCCCTGCTGCGCGACGATGATCCGGCCGAACTGCGCCGGGTCCTTGATCTTGCCTTCGACGCGCACGATGGTGTCCCTCGGCCCGCGCGACAGGCGGCCGGCGGGGACGTCCTGGTTCGCGGCGCGAATGGCGTTGATCACCTGGTCGACGCCGATGCCGAGCGCGGTCAGCGCCTGCGGCTTGATCTGCACCAGGATCTGCCGCGTCACCCGGCCGTTGATCTCGATGCGGGCGACGCCGGGCACGTTCTCCAGGCCCTTGACGATCGTCTGGTCGGTAAGCGACGTGAGCTCGCGCAGGTCCACCGACTTCGACATCACCGCCAGCGACACCACCGGCTCCTGGTTCTCGGTGTCGGCGCGCACGACCAGCGGATCCTTGGCGTCCCGGGGAAAGCCGGGCCGCACCTGCGCGACCTTGTCGCGGACGTCCTGCATCGCCCGCATCATGTCGGTGTCCAGCCGGAATTCGGCGAACACCGAGCTGCCGCCCTCGAAGGTGAAGGAGCGGATCAGCTTGACGCCGGCGACGCCGTTGACGGCGTTCTCCAGCGGCTTGGTGATGTCGGACTCGATCACCTCGGGCGATGCGCCCGGATACTGCGTCTGGATGATGACGAAGGGCAGCGTGACGTCGGGCATCTGCTCGACGCGCAGCTTTGCGTACGAGAAAAGACCCAGCACCGTCAGCGCCACCATCACCATGGTGGCGAAGACCGGGTTGTTGATCGAGACGCGGGTGATCCACATGGCGGGTCGCCGGTTCTAGCCCTGCCGCGACGCGCCGGCGGGCGCCTTGACCAACGCGGGAGCGCCTTCCTTCAGATTCTCGAATCGCGCCGCCAGCACGCGCGTTCCCGGCGCCAGCGTCGTCTCTGATCTCGACCCGGCCCGTCTCGTCGTCGCGACGCCCGACCACCACCATGCGCTTGACCAGCTTGCCGTCCTGGATGGTCCAGACGAAGGTCTGCCCTGCCTCGGTACGCACGGCAGTCGAAGGCAGCGACGGCACCGGCGCCTCGGGCGCCAGCGCGATGCGGCCGGTCGCGAACATCCCGCCGCGCAGCTCGTTGCCGGGATTGCGCAGGCCGACGAAGACGTGAATGGCGCGCGTGCCGGGCTCGGTGGACGGATTGATGCGCTCGATGCGCCCGGTGAAACGGCGTTCGCCGAAGCCGTCGACGGCGAGATCGACGTTCATGCCCGGCTTGAGTTCCGGTATGTCGACCGCCGGCACCAGCGCCTGCAGCTCCATTTCCGCGAGGTCGACGACCGTGACCAGCGGCATGTCGAAGGCCACCTTTTCGCCCAGCTGGACGTGGCGCTTGGCGACGATTCCCGACAGCGGCGAACTCACCACCGCCTCCTTGAGCGCGTTCTGCGCCAGCCGGACCTGCGCTTCCGCCGACTTCACGCTGCCGCGCATGACGTTCAGGCTGGACTCGGAACTGTCGAACGCGTTCTGCGAGATGAAGTTCTGCTTGAGCAGCTTCTGGTTGGTGGCCAGCGTCTTCTCGGCCAGCGCCAGCTGCGCCTTCGCCGATTCGAGCTGACCCTGGCGCTCGATCAGCCGCGCGTCGAGGTCGGCGGTGTCGACCTGGACCAGCAGCTGTCCCGCCCGCACGGCGTCGCCTTCGCGAACGGTGACCCGGCGCACCTCGCCGGAGACCTTGGCCTTGACCGTGGCCTGCTGCACCGGCTGCATGGCTCCGGACACCGGCAGCCAGCGCGACAGCGCATGCGCCTCGACCGAGGCGAGGTCCGCCGGGGCGAACTCCAGCGTCACCTGAACGTCCTTGCCGGCTTCCTTCTCGGCCGCCTTCTTGGCGACGCGCATCGTGATCGCCGCGGCCAGCGCGCCTGCCAGCAGCAGCACGACCAGCGCGACGATGACCCGCCGCTTCGTGATTCGAGTTCCCATGCCTTCTCCCGATCGGCGCCCGGGACGATCAGTCCCATGGCTCCGGCTTCGCCGCCGATCCTGTTTGGATGCGGCGAACCGCCTCTGCGGATTCCGGATCCTCGCGCATTGTCGCCGCCGCACGAACGTTCGGGGGAACCATGCGACGAGGCGCACTTCCGGCCGACGAATCGCCGCCCCGCGCGCATCAATCGCGGCCGTCCGGACCGGGATCCGGGCGCCGGCGTCTGACACTCAATTGACACCCGGCACCAAGCCGAGAATAATAATCTGTTTTTCGACGCAACCCCATACCTGCCTCCGAGAGGAACTCAATGAACATCTCCAAAAAGCTCGGTCTGACGCTCGTCGCCGCCGCGCTCGTTACCACCTACGGCTGCGGCAAGAAGGAAGAACCGAAGAAGGCCGAAGCGCCCAAGCGCGCCGGTCGAGGAAGTCGTCGTCGTCAAGATCGGCCATGCCGGCCCGCTGACCGGCGGCATCGCCCACCTCGGCAAGGACAACGAGAACGGCGCCCGCCTGGCCATCGACGAAGCCAACGCCAAGGGCATCATGCTCGGCGGCAAGAAGGTCAAGTTCGAGCTGCTCGCCGAGGACGACCAGGCCGACCCGAAGCTCGGCCCGACCATCGCGCAGAAGTTCGCCGACGCCAAGGTCGCCGGCGTGGTCGGCCACCTGAATTCGGGCGTGACGATTCCCGCCTCGGCCGTCTACAACCAGGCCGGCATCCCGATGATCTCCGGCTCGGCCACCAACCCGAAGCTGCACCGAGCAGGGCTTCAAGGGCATCTTCCGCGTCGTCGCCCGCGACGACCAGCAGGGTCCGGCGGTCGCGCAATACCTGACAGCGCTGAAGGTGAAGAAGGTCGCCGTCGTCGACGACGCCACCGCCTACGGCGAAGGCCTGGCCAACGAAGTCGAGAAGACGCTGAAGGCTGCCGGCGTCAAGATCGTCGCCCGCGAGAAGACCAACGACAAGGCCACGGACTTCAAGGCGATCCTGACCAAGATCAAGGGCACGACGCCCGACGCGGTGTTCTACGGCGGCATGGATGCCACCGGCGGCCCGATGCTGAAGCAGGCGCGCGAACTGGGCATCAAGGCCGTGTTCCGCTTCGGCGATGGCGCCTGCACCGACAAGATGGCGAAGCTCGCCGGCGCCGCGGCCGAAGGCCTGGTCTGCTCGCAGGCCGGCCTGCCGGTGGAGGCGGCGAGTCCAAGTTTCCTCGACGGACTACAAGGCGAAGTTCAACGACGATCCGATCATCTACGCGCCGTTCACCTACGACGCGGCCAACCTGCTGATCGCCGCGATGCAGAAGGCCGACTCGGCCGACCCGGCGAAGTACCTGCCGGAGCTGCAGAAGACTGCAATTCGAACGGCGCCACCGGCACCATCGAGTTCGACGACAAGGGTGACCGCAAGGACGCCGAGATCACGATCTTCACGCTGAAGGACGGCAAGGTCGATTCCGATCGCCGTCGTCAAGGGCGGCAAGAGCTCGCCTTCGCGGACGTTCATGGCGGCCAACGCGCCGGCCCCGGCCGCTGCGGCTCCGGCTGCGGCGCCCGGCTGCCTGCGCCCGCCGACGCGCCGAAGAAGTAAGCCGGCGCAAACCGCAGTACGAGAAGACGGCGTCCCGCGAGGGACGCCGTTTTTTTGCCTGATGGCTGCGCCAGTGACGCGGCGCCGCCGCTCGCCGAAGCTTGCCGTCGCACCCGCGTTGACGAGACAATGCCCAACCTCCATCCAATCGACTGACAGGGGCTCCGCCTGGACATTTTCCTGCAGCAGATGATCAACGGCCTGACGCTGGGCAGCGTGTACGCCGTCGTCGCGCTCGGCTACACGATGGTCTACGGCATCATCCAGCTGATCAATTTCGCGCACGGCGAGGTGGTGATGATCGGCGCGATGGTGGCCTTCACGGTCATCGTCGCGCTCGCCGGCGGCGCGCTCCCGGCTGCCGCCGCTGGTCATCGTGCTGGCCGGCGTACTGGCCGCCATCCCCGCCTGCATGGCGGTCGGCTACACGCTCGAGCGCGTCGCCTACCGGCCGCTGCGCCGTGCGCCGCGGCTGGCGCCGCTGATCACCGCCATCGGCCTGTCGATCATCCTGCAGCACCTCGCGCTGATCGTCTGGAGCCGCAATCCGCTGCCCTTTCCGCAGATCATCGCAGACCGTGCCGTTCCACATCACCGGCAACCCGACGGCGCGACCATCACCAACGTGCAGATCGCGATCATCGTCGGATCGCTGGCGATGATGGCCGGCCTGCCTGCTGCTCGTCTACCGCACCAAGCTCGGCATCGCCATGCGCGCGACCGCGCAGAACCGGCAGGTCGCCGGCCTGATGGGCATCGACGTCAACCGCGTGATCGCGGCTACCTTCGTCATCGGCGCGGCGCTCGGCGCGGTCGCCGGCGTCATGGTCGGCACCTATTACGGCATCGCCCACTACCAGATGGGCTTCATCCTCGGCCTCAAGGCGTTTTCCGCCGCGGTGCTCGGCGGCATCGGCAACCTCGCCGGCGCCATGCTCGGCGGCATGCTGCTCGGCCTGATCGAGGCGCTGGGCGCCGGCTACATCGGCGACTTCACCAACCTGTGCCAGCTGGCCGGGCTGGTCCGACGCAGCTGGCGCGAGCGCTGCGTCCAGGATCCGCAACCTGGTGCTGTTCGGCTCCAACTACCAGGACGTGTTCGCCTTCGTCGTGCTGATCCTGGTGCTGGTCTTCCGGCCCTCCGGCCTGCTCGGCGAGCGGGTCTCCGACGCGCGTGAGGCATCGACCATGAAGGCTCTCTTCGACACCAAGCGCAATCCCCGGCTCGCCTGGGTCGGGTTGGCGATCGTCGCCGTCGCGCTGCTGCTGCTGCCGTTCGCGCTCGGCATCGGTGGGCACCGCCTGGGTGCGCATCACCAACCTCGCGATCCTCTACGTCTTCCTGTCGCTCGGCCTGAACATCGTGGTCGGCTTCGCCGGCCTGCTCGACCTGGGCTATATCGCCTTCTACGCGGTCGGCGCCTACGTCTACGCGCTGCTGGCCATCCCGCACTTCGACCTGCATCTGCCGTTCTGGATCATCCTGCCGATCGGCGCCGCCGTCGCCTGCCTGTTCGGCGTCCTGCTGGGCGCACCGACGCTCAAGCTGCGCGGCGACTATCTGGCGATCGTCACGCTGGGCTTCGGCGAGATCATCCGCATCTTCCTGAACAACCTGTCGCAGCCGGTCAACATCACCAACGGCCCGCAGGGCATCACGCTGATCGACCCGTTCAGCATCGGCGGCTTCAATTTCGCGACCAGCCAGACGCATCCTGGGCCTCGCTTTCACCGGACCGATCAAGTACTACTATTTCTTCCTGCTGGCGCTGATCGCCGTGATCGTCATCAACCTCCGCCTGCAGGATTCGCGCATCGGCCGCGCCTGGGAGGCGATCCGCGAGGACGAGATCGCCGCCCGGGCCATGGGCATCAACACCCGCAACATCAAGCTGCTGGCCTTCGCGATGGGCGCCTCCTTCGGCGGCATCGCCGGCGGCATGTTCTCGGCGATGCAGGGCTTCATCAGCCCGGAGAGCTTCGTCCTGATCGAGTCGATCATGGTGCTGTCCATGGTCGTGCTGGGCGGCATGGGCAACATCTGGGGCGTGATCCTCGGCGCGGTGCTGCTGTCGTTCGTGCCGGAGGTCCTGCGCTACACGGTCGCGCCGGTGCAGCAGGCGCTCTTCGGCCGGATGCTGATCGAACCCGAAGTGATCCGCATGCTGCTGTTCGGCCTGGCGCTGGTGCTGATGATGCTGTTCCGCCCGGCGGGCATCCTGCCCTCGGCGCTGCGCAAGCGCGAACTCGAAACGGAAGCCCGCCGCATGAGCCGGCTCGCGACTCCTGACGGCAAAGGGCATCAGCAAGCGCTTCGGCGGCGTGCAGGCGCTTGTCCGACGGTCGGCTTCACGATCAACCACGGCGAGATCTACGGCCTGATCGGCCCCAACGGCGCGGGCAAGACGACGCTGTTCAACGTGCTGACCGGCATCTACGTGCCCGACGGCGGCGAGTTCACGTTCGCCGGCGAGCCGCTGAATCGGCCTGTCGCCCAACCTGGTCGCCGCGCGCGGCATCGCCCGCACCTTCCAGAACATCCGCCTGTTCGCCAACCTGTCGGCGCTCGAGAACGTGATGATCGGCCGCCACGTGCGCACCCGCGCCGGCGTGTTGGGGCGCCATCTCGCGCAATGCGACGACGCGCGCCGAGGAAAGGGCGATCCACAGGCGCGCCTACGAGCTGCTCGATTACGTCGGCATCGCGAAGCGCGCGCAACAGCCTGGCGCGGCACCTGGCCTACGGCGATCAGCGCCGGCTGGAGATTGCCCGCGCGCTGGCCACCGAGCCCAAGCTGCTGGCGCTCGACGAGCCGGCGGCCGGAATGAACGCGACCGAAACCGATTCGCTGAAGGGCCTGCTGCAGGAGATTCGCCGCGACGGCACGACCATCCTGCTGATCGAGCACGACATGAAGCTGGTGATGAGCGTCTGCGACCGCGTGCTCGTGCTCGACTACGGCAAGAAGATCGCCGAGGGCAGCGCGCGCGGAGGTGCAGCAGGATCCGAAGGTCATCGCGGCCTATCTCGGCGGCGACATCGAACTCAACCTCAAGGCCGTGGGCGGCGCCCGATGAGCGCTCCCAGGCCGCTGCTCGAACTGTCGAAACTTGCCGTTTCCTACGGCGGCATCCATGCGGTCAAGGGCATCGACCTCGACGTCGGGCAGGGCGAGCTGGTCTGCCTGATCGGCGCCAACGGCGCCGGCAAGACGACGACGCTCAAGGGCATCTGCGGCCTGCTTCCGGTCAAGGGCGGCACGATTCTCTACGACGGCGACAACATCACCGGCAAGCGCCCATTCGAACTCGTCCGGCGGGGCCTCGCGCTGGTGCCCGAAGGACGCGGCGTGTTCGGCGCGCTGACCATCGAGGAAAATCTCGCGATGGGCGCGTACACGCGCAACGACAAGACAGGCCATCCGCGCCGACATCGAGCGCGTCTACGGGCTGTTCCCACGCCTCAAGGAACGCCGGCGGCAGACCGCCGGCACGCTGTCGGGCGGCGAACAGCAGATGCTCGCGATCGGTCGGGCGCTGATGTCGCGCCCGAAGCTGCTGCTGCTCGACGAGCCGTCGATGGGCCTGGCGCCGCTGATGGTGCAGAAGGTGTTCGAGACCATCCTGACAGTGTCGAGCGAGGGCGTCACCATCCTGCTGATCGAGCAGAACGCGAAGCTCGCGCTCGAAGTCGGCAGCCGGGGCTATGTGATGGAATCGGGCGAGATCACGCTGTCGGGAGAAGCCTCCTCGCTGCTGCACGACCCGAAGGTGCGCGCCGCCTACCTGGGCGAGACGGCCTAGGGAATTCCTTCGCCGCCGGGCGATGCCCGCAGCGACCCCGTACGGTAATGCAAGCCCAACACGATCCTCCGCCTGCGCCTTTGCTGCCCGCCGCTGCAGCTCGCGAGCCGCGCGCGGTCCCCGCGCAGCAGGCTTTCGCCTGGTTTGCCGAGGCGATGCGCCTGTGGAAGCGAGGCCCCGCGTCCTTCGCGGCGATCGCCTTCGTGGTGCTGGTCGTCAGCATCGTCTTCGAGCCGATCCCCTGGGCCGGCCTGATCGCGGCGACGCTGGTCGCGCCGTTGCTCGCCACCGGCCTGCTGTTCGCCTGCCTCGCGGCCGACCGCGGCGAACGTCCGCGGATCCGGCAGCTGCTGGCGATCCTCGCCGCACCGCGGCGGGCGCAGGTGGCGGTGATCATCGCGGGACTCGCGGTGTTCGGCGCCGAGGCCGTGGTTGCGTGGACGCTGGCCGAGGCGAACCTGCTGATGCCGCTTGCCGACACGTCGCGGCTGACGGCAGGCGTGATCGTCGCGATCTATTCGGCCGGCGTCGCGGCGTCGCTGCCGGTCACCTTCGTTCCGTTCGCCGCGTTGTTCGACGGCGAGGGCATCGGGCGCGCTTTCGCGGTGTCCTGGCGCGCGTTCGCGCTCAACGTGCCGGCGCTGGCACTGCTGGCGCTGTACTCGCTGGTGCTGCTGATGCTCGGCCTCGCGACCATGGGCGCGGGCCTGGTGCTGGCGCTGCCGTGGATTTCCGCGGCGACGTTCAGCGCGTGGAAGGACATCTTCGCGCTGACGGGCGAAACGCCCCGTCCCGGCGGCTGACGCCCGGCCCATCAGAGCGTCGGGCGCTGTTCGAATCCCCGCAACGCCGGATCTGCGGAAACCTCGCCGATCGTCGACCGCTTCGACGCGCGCCGGCGGGTCTCCACGGCGGCACCAGGCGATGAAGCGGTCGACGGCCGCGGGCGCACCCTGCGCAAGCGCCTCGACGCTGCCATCGCTGCGATTGCGCACCCAGCCATCCACCGCGCATTCCAGCGCCGCGTCGACTGCGGCGACGCGAAAGCCCACGCCCTGCACGCGGCCGCGGATCTCGACGCGGCGCGCGACGATGCTCATCGTCGCGCTCGCGCGCGCTGCCGTTGCCAGGCGAACAGCGCGGCGATGGTCTTGCCGTCGGTCACCTCGCCCCGGTCGAACGCCGCGCACAGCTCGTCTTCCGTCATGGTCACGACGTCGAGGAACTCGCCGTCGTCGAGCCGCGCCCCGACGTGCACCAGGCCGGTCGCGACATACAGGTCGATGAACTCGGTCGAGTAGCCGATTTCCGGATGAATCGTGCCCAGCGGCGTCCACTGCGCGGCCTCGTACCCGACCTCCTCGACCAGCTCGCGACGGGCGGTGTCGAGTGGCGTCTCGCCGGGATCGATCTTGCCGGCGGGGAATTCCAGCATCACGCGGCGCACCGGATAGCGGTACTGCCGTTCGAGGACCAGGCGGCCGTCGGGCAAGACGGGAACCATCAGCACCGCGCCCGGATGCACGACGTATTCGCGCGTGGCTTCGCGGCCGTCGGGCAGCGCGATCCGATCGCTGCGGACTTCGAGCAGCCTGCCCTTGAACACGACGTTCGACGCGAGGCGAGTCTCGACCAGATGGGCATCTTCACCGCCGGCCCCCTCCCGATCGGCGCTCATGCCAGCCAATCCCGGGCGATCAGGAAGTCGGAGTAGAGCCGCGCCTCCGGCGTGCCGGGTGCGGGCGCCCAGTCGTAGCGCCATTTCACGATCGGCGGCAGCGACATCAGGATGGCTTCGGTACGGCCGTTCGACTGCAGTCCGAACAGCGTGCCGCGATCCCAGACCAGGTTGAACTCGACGTAGCGGCCGCGGCGATAGGCCTGGAAGTCGCGTTCGCGCTCGCCGTAGGGCAACTCGCGGCGGCGTTCGAGAATGGGCGCGTACGCCGGCAGGAAATGATCGCCCACGCTGCGGGTCAGCGCAAAGCAGCGATCGAACCCGCCCTCCGCGAGATCGTCGTAGAAGATGCCGCCGACGCCCCGCGGCTCGCGACGATGTTTAAGGTAGAAATATTCGTCGCACCACTTCTTGTAGCCGGCGTGCACGTCGGCGCCGAAGGGGTCCAGCGCCTTCCTGCACTGGCGATGGAAGTGCGTCGCATCCTCCTCGAATCCATAGTAGGGCGTCAGGTCCATGCCGCCGCCGAACCACCAGACAGGCCGCGCGTCGGCGTCGTTTCCCGGCGCGGGCGACGCGGGCGGATGGGCGAGGAAAAAACGCACGTTGAGGTGCACGGTCGGCGCGAACGGATTGCGCGGATGCAGGACCAGCGACACACCCATCGCCTCCCAGGTGCGCCCGGCCAGCAGCGGACGGGCGGCGGTCGCCGATGGCGGCAGCTTTTCGCCCATCACGTGCGAAAAATTGACGCCGCCGCGCTCCAGCACCCGGCCTTCCTCGATCAGCCGCGAAATGCCGCCGCCGCCTTCCGGGCGCGTCCATTCATCGCGCCGGAAGCTGCCACCCTCGATGTCCTCGAGGCCGGCGACGATGCGCTGCTGCAATCCGGTGAAGTAGTCGCGGATCGCCGCGGCATCGACGGTCTCGCCGCCGGCCCCGGCACGTTCCCGGGTCACGAATCCGTTCCCGCGATCGCCGGGCGGCCCGCGGCCCGTGGCGCCAGCGCACGATGGCCGATGTCGGTGCGGAACTGCATGCCGTCGAAGCGGATCTCGCGGATCGCCTCGTACGCCGCGCGCTGCGCCAGCCGCAGCGAGTCGCCCAGCGCGGTCACGCACAACACCCTGCCGCCGCTGACGACGGTGCGCTCGTTTTCCAGCGCGGTGCCGGCGTGGAAGACCAGGACATTCGGGTGAGCCTCGGCCGTGACCCGCTCCAGCCCCTCGATGGCGGCGCCCTTGCGCGGCTGCTCCGGATATCCGGCCGCGGCCAGCACGACACCCAGCGCGGCGCGGCGGTCCCACTCGGCCTCGACGGTGTCGAGCGTGCCGTCGACGGCGCTGGCGATCAGTTCGGCGAGGTCGCTTTTCAGCCGCGCCATGATCGGCTGCGTTTCCGGATCGCCCAGGCGGCAGTTGAACTCGAGCACCCTGGGATTGCCGGCGGCATCGATCATGACGCCCGCGTAGAGGAATCCGGTGTAGGGAATGCCATCGGCGGCCATGCCGTTGACCGCGGGCAGGATCACTTCGCGCATGATGCGCGCGTGCATCGCCGGCGTGACCACGGGCGCCGGCGAGTACGCGCCCATGCCGCCGGTATTCGGGCCGGCGTCGCCGTCGGCAAGCCGCTTGTGATCCTGCGACGAGGCCAGCGGCAGCACGTTGCGGCCGTCGACCATGACGATGAAGCTGGCCTCCTCGCCGATCGAGGAAATCCTCGATCACCACGCGCGCGCCGGCTTCGCCCATCGCGTTGCCGACCAGCATCGCGTCGACCGCGGCGTGCGCCTCGTGCGCATCCGTCGCGACCACGACGCCCTTGCCCGCGGCGAGTCCGTCCGCCTTGACCACGATCGGCGCGCCACGCGCGTCGATGTAGGCATGCGCGTCGTCGGCGGCGGTGAACGTGCGGTAGTCGGCCGTAGGCAGGCCGTGGCGCCGCATGAACGCCTTGGCGAAATCCTTCGAACTCTCGAGTTGCGCGGCCGCGCGCGTCGGCCCGAAGATGCGCAAACCGGCGGCACGAAATGCGTCGACGATGCCCAGCGCCAGCGGCGCCTCCGGGCCGACGACGGTCAGCGCAATCGGTTCGTCCTTCGCGAACTGCACGAGGTCGGCGATCTCGGTCAGCGGCACATTGGTCAGCGCCGGGTCGCAGGCGGTGCCCGCATTCCCGGGCGCGACGAATACCCTGGCCACGCGCGGCCCCTGCGCGAGCTTCCAGGCGAGCGCGTGCTCCCTGCCTCCGCCACCGACCACGAGAATGTTCATGGCAGCCGCGGTCAGTGCCGGAAATGCCGGATGCCGGTGAAGACCATCGCGATGCCGCGCTCGTCGGCGGCGGCGATCACCTCGGCATCGCGCATGCTGCCGCCGGGCTGGATCACCGCGACCGCGCCATTGTCGGCGACGACGTCCAATCCGTCGCGAAACGGAAAGAATGCATCGGAAGCGACGACCGACCCGGCCAGCGACAATCCGGCATTGGCGGCCTTGATCGCGGCAATCCTGGTCGAGTCGACGCGGCTCATCTGACCCGCGCCCACGCCGAGCGTCTGCCCGTCGCGGCAGTAGACGATGGCGTTGCTCTTGACGAACTTGGCCACGCGCCATGCGAACAACAGATCGGTCAACTGCGCCGGCGTGGGCGCCAGGCGCGTGACGACCTTCAGTTCTTCGGGCGCGACGTTGCGATGGTCGGGCGACTGCACGAGGAATCCGCCGCCGACGCGCTTGAAGTCCCAGGCATTGCCCGCCGCGCCCGACGGCGGCAGCGGCACGGCCAGCACGCGGACGTTGGTCTTCTTCGCGATCGCCGCCAGCGCCTCGTCCGAGTAGGCGGGCGCGATCAGCACTTCGAGAAACTGCGCCGAGACGACCTCGATGGTCTCGGCGTCCACCGGCCGGTTGAAGGCGATGATGCCGCCGAACGCGGAAGTCGGATCGGTCGCCAGCGCCTTGCGGTAGGCGGCCAGCGGGCCGGCCGCGATCGCCACGCCGCAGGGGTTGGCGTGCTTGACGATGACGCAGGCCGGCTCGCCGAAGGTCTTCACCGCCTCCCAGGCGGCGTCGCTGTCGGCGATGTTGTTGTAGGACAGTTCCTTGCCCTGCAACTGGCGGCAGGTGGCGATGCCGCCCTCGGCCGGCGCCTCGTCGCGGTAGAACGCCGCGGACTGGTGCGGATTTTCGCCGTAGCGCAGTTCCTGCGCCTTCTCGCCGGCGAAGTGAAACGCGTCGGGAAGCGCCGTCGCCGTTCCGTCGGGCTGGCGCGCGGTCAGCCAGTTGGCGATCGCGCCGTCGTAGGACGCCGTGTGCGCGAAGGCCTTGCGCATCAGGCGAAAGCGCGTGGCCTCGCCGAGGCCGCCGGAGGTGATTTCGGCCGCCACTGTCTCGTAGTCGCGAGGGTCGACGACCACGCCGACGTGCTGCCAGTTCTTCGCCGCGGCGCGGACCATCGACGGGCCCCCGATGTCGATGTTCTCGATCGCATCCTCGAGCGAGCAGCCCGGACGCGCAACGGCTTCGCGGAACGGATAGAGGTTGACGACGACGAGGTCGATGGTCGGGATGTCGTGATCGCGCAGCGCCTGGAGGTGCGCAGGCAGATCGCGGCGCGCGAGAATGCCGCCGTGAATGCGCGGATGCAGCGTCTTGACCCGGCCGTCGAGCATCTCGGGGAAGCCCGTATGGGTGCCGACATCGGTGACCGGCAATCCCGCATCGGCCAGCGCGCGGGCCGTGCCGCCTGTGGACAGCAGCTTGACGCCGTGGACGACCAGCGCCCGCGCGAAGGGCACGAGTCCGGTCTTGTCCGAAACCGACAGCAGCGCGACGGCCACCGGTGCAGATGCGACGGCGCCGGTCACAGCAGCTTGTACTTGGTGAGCTTCGACCGCAGCGTGTTGCGGTTCATTCCCAGGATGTCCGCCGCCTGCGTCTGGTTTCCATCCGTACGGGCGAGGATCGACGCCAGCAGCGTGCGCTCCACATGGCAGATCACCATGTCGTAGACACCGCTCGGCGACTCGCCGTCGAGTCGCTTGAAGTATTCGTCCAGCGAGCGATCGACGCTGCGGCAGATTTCGTTGCTGCCGTTCAGTTTGTGTTTTCTGCTGGTCACGCCGCGAGGGCCTCCCCTGCCCAGGATCCGGTTGCGCTGGTGGCCCGCACCGCGGGCGATGTGTTCCGGCCGGTGTTTCCGGTCGCGTCATTGCGATACTCGAGCCGGTCACCGGCACCGCCGAGCGCATCGAAGTAGCGGCGCACCAGCCGGACCTGCTCGGCCGCGGACGTCGCCGTCACCATTGTCCGCCTGAACGCGTCGCCGCCGGTCAGCGCGGCCGTATACCAGCCCAGATGCTTGCGCGCGATGCGCACGCCGGTCTCCTCGCCGTAGAACGCGTGATGGTCGGCAAGATGCTCGAGGATCAGCGCGCGCGCCTCGGCGACCGTCGGCGGCGGCAAATGCGTGCCGGTGGCAAGAAAATGGGCGATTTCGCGGAAGATCCATGGCCGGCCCTGCGCCGCGCGGCCGATCATCAGCGCGTCCGCGCCGGTCAGGCGCAGCACAGCGCGCGCGCGCTCGGGCGAGTCGATGTCGCCATTGGCGATCACCGGCAGGCGCACCGCGGCCTTTACCTCGGCGATGGAGTCGTATTCGACGGCGCCGACGAAGGCGCAGGCGCGCGTGCGCCCGTGCACCGTCAGCGCCTGCACGCCGGCGTCCTCGGCGATGCGGGCGATGGCCAGCGCGTTGCGCGTCGCCGGACTTGGGCCGGTGCGAATCTTGAGCGTGACGGGCACGTCCACCGAGCGAACCACCGCCGTGAGAATCGCCGCCACCAGCGACTCGTTCGCCAGCAGCGCCGATCCCGCCGCGGCGTTGCAGACCTTCTTCGCCGGACAGCCCATGTTGATGTCGATGATCTGCGCGCCGCGCTCGATGTTGTAGCGAGCCGCGGCCACCATCATGTCCGGATCGCCTCCGGCGATCTGCACGCAGATCGGCGCGACCTCGCCGTCATGATCGGTGCGTCGGCGCGACTTGTCGGTGCCCCAGAGCTTCGGGTTGGAAGCCACCATCTCGGAGATCGCGTAGCCCGCGCCCAGACGCCTGCACAACTGGCGGAAGGGCCGGTCGGTGACGCCCGCCATCGGTGCGACGACGAGACTGTTCGGCAGCGTGTAGGGACCGATGCGCATCGATGGACTGGTTATGCGGGAATGAAAACGCGACTGATGGGAAGGATGATTATACCGAGTTTGCGCGCGCAACGTGTCCGCTCCGCCGCCCAATTCTTGTGCAGCGCTGGCACGCAGCTTGCACGACAATCCCGTTCAGGAAAGTCCGAACAGCATGGCGCGGGTGAACGCCTTTTTCGCCGGAGGCAACGCGTCGAGCAGCGTCAGCGCAATGCCGCGCGGCCAGCGCAGCAACGACGCGTTCGAGCCAAAGATCTGCGTCAGTCCATGCGTGAAGGCGATACCGGCCTCGCGATCGACCCGACGGCTGGCCAGGTAGGCGGCGATCATCGCATGGCCGCCGAGCGCAGTCCTGTCGCCGGTGACGATGACCTGCGCGAGTTCAAAGGCATCGCGCACACCGAGGTTGAAACCCTGTCCTGCCACCGGATGCAACGCCTGGGCGGCATTGCCGACCAGGATCGTGCGCGCGCCGGTTGCCGGCCGCGCAATCTCCAGCGCCAATGGAAATGCCCGCCTCGACGCGACGCGCTCGAAGCCGCGCACCCGCGGGCCGAACTGGCGCGAAAGCTCGGCGAGGAACGCCTCGTCGGATAGCGCCAGCGCGGCCTCCGCGTCGTCCGGGGACATGGTCCAGACCAGGCCATAGTGATCGGCCTCCGGAAGCAGCGCGATGGGACCGCGCTCCGTGAAGCGTTCGAAGGCGACGCCCGCATGCGGGCGCGCCGTCCATACCTGCGCCACCAGCGCCGATTGGCCGTAGTCGCGGCGCCGACGCTCGACGCCGGCGACCGCGGTACCGGTGCCGTCGGCGACCACCGCCAGGCGCGCCAGCAGCGGCGGAGCGGATTCGCCCTCGATGGATACGGCCGCATGCTCCGGCGTGCCTTCGGCCGCGACGACGGTGACACCGTATCGAACATTCGTGCGCGTATGCGCGAGTTCGGCGTCGATCGCATTTTGCAGCGCCGCATAGGAAACGACATAGCCCAGCGCCGGCAGACCCTGCTCGACCGCGTCCAGGCGCGCAGTGCCGAAGCCGCCCGCCTGCGAGATGTCGATCGCGACGATCGGCGTGACGGCGTCCTTGACCCCGCCGAGATGGCGCCAGACCCCAAGGCGCTCGAAGATCAGCCGGGCGCCATGTGACAGCGCCAGCGTTCGCTCGCCCCGCGCGATGGTTCCCGGCGCACGCGCATCGAGCGCAACCACGTCGAGATCGGCGTCGGCGATCGCCAGCGCCAGCGTGCCGCCGACCGGGCCGGCGCCGATGATCGCTACGTCGTGCACGCGTTCGCGATTGCGTTCATGGCGTCGGCAGGACCTAGCGGACGCACGCCGCCTCGACCTCGGCGACGGTCTTCGGCGTTGCCGCCGTGAGATTTTCGTTTCCGTCCCGCGTCACCAGCACATCGTCTTCGATGCGCACGCCGATGTGCCAGAAATGCTCCGGCACGTTGTCGGCCGGCCGGATGTATGCGCCGGGCTCCACGGTGAGCACCATGCCCGGCACCAGCATCTGCGATTCGCCCTTCACCTGGTACAGGCCGGCGTCGTGCACATCCATGCCCAGCCAATGGCCGGCGCGATGCATGTAGAACTGTTTGTAGCTGCCGTTCTCCAGCACCTCGTCGAGCGTCCCGTGGCAAAGCCCCAGGTCGATGAAGCCCTGCGCGAGCACCCGTTCCGCTGCCTTGTGGTAGTCGTGGAACGCGACCCCCGGCCTGACCGCGTCGAGGCAGGCCAGCTGCGAGGCGAGCACGAGCTCGTAGACGTCCTTTTGCGCGCCGGTGAAGCGGCCGTTGACCGGGAAGGTGCGAGTGATGTCCGACGCGTAGCCGCGATACTCGCAGCCGGCGTCGATCAGGAGCAGCTCGCCGTCGGCCATCTGCCGGTCGTTGTCGCGATAGTGCAGCACGCAGGCATTGGGTCCGGAGGCGACGATCGACGGATAGGCGACCGCCTGCGCGCCGTGGCTCAGGAACTCGTGGACCAGCTCCGCTTCGACCTGGTACTCGAACCACTCGGCCCTGGTCCGGCCCATCGCCCGCCGGTGCGCAGCACCGGAAATCTCCGCGGCGCGCCGCATCAGCGAGAGTTCGTGCTCGTCCTTGGTCAGGCGCATCACGTCGAGCGTGCCGCGCACGTCGACGATCTCGTCCGGCGCCGCGACCCCGGTGCGCGCCCGCCCGCGAACCTCGTTGAGCAGCTGCGACACTCGCCGATCCCACGTCTCCTGAAGTCCCAGCGGCGTGTACAGCGCCGGCCGGTCCGCGACCAGTTCGGGCAGCTTCTCGTCCAGCGCTTCGATCGGATGCGCCTCGTCGAAGCCGAAGATCTCCCTGGCGGCGTCCGGACCGTAGCGAAAGCCGTCCCAGATCTCGCGCTCCTCGTTCTTCTCGCGACAGAACAACACGTGCCGGTCACCGTCCGGCCCGGCGACCAGCGCCAACACCGCCTCGGGCTCGGGAAAGCCCGACAGGTAGTAGAAGTAGCTGTCGGGCCGATACGGATAGTGCGAGTCGCGGTTGCGCGCAACCTCCGGCGCCGTCGGCAACAACGCCAGGCCTCCGCCACGATGTTCGCGCATGGACCGGAGCAGGGCGTCGCGGCGCGCGCGGTAGAACTGATGGGTATTTCTCATGGCTGTTGAATTTCGTGACGGGCCGGCCATTATAGGTGAGCGCGGGGAGCGGGGGCGCATCCGCTCGAGTGCGCTAACATCGCCGAGTGAACAGCGAATTCGCACCATTGCCCGAGCCGCTGTGCGGGCCTGCGCTGCATGACGCCAAGCGCACGATGCGCGCGCGGATCATGGCCATGCGCGATGTTCTCGACCCGGCGTACCGGCAGACCGCTGCCGCGGCCATCGTCCGCCGGCTGATCGGGCTGCCGTCGTTCACGGCAGCGCGGTGCGTATTGCTGACGCTTCCGTTCGGCAGCGAGTGGGATACGCGAGGACTGCTCGACGCGGCCCGGGCCGCCGGCAAGACCATCGTCCTGCCGCGGGTGAATGGGACCACGAGAATGCTCGACCTCCATCGCGTGGGCGACGTCGGCAGCGACATCGTTGCCGGTTATCGCGGCATCCCCGAGCCCGCCGAAGGAACGCCGCGGATCGAACTGGCGTCGATCGACTGGGTGCTGGTTCCCGGATTGGCCTTCGACCTGCGCGGCGGACGCCTGGGCTATGGCGGCGGCTACTACGACCGGATGCTGGGACAGCTGAACCCGGGCACGCCGCGCATCTGCGGCGCCTACGCGATGCAGATCGTCGACAGCGTACCGGCCGCGCCGCACGACCTCGCCGTCGATGCCATCGCCACCGAGACCGAACTTTTCACCATCCGACCCGTCGCATGAGTGCCGCAGGGCAGCCCGGCGGCACCGCGACCGTCGCGCTCGCCGCCACGCTGACGATCCAGATGTTCGTATCGCTCGCGGCGACCGCGCCGGCCGTGCTGGCGCCGGCGCTGGCGCCGGACCTGGGCCTCACGCCCAAGTGGCTGGGACTGTTCGTCGGGATCCTCTACACCGGGACCATGATCGGCAGCCTGGCCTGCGGCGGCCTGATCGCCCGCTGGGGTGCGATCAGGCTGTCGCAGGTCTGCGTGCTGGCCTGCGCCTGCGGCATCGCCGCGATCGCCGTACTCCCCGGGGCCGCGGCGCCGCTGCTGATTGCCATCGCGTTCTTCATGGGACTGGGTTACGGCCCGATCACCCCGGCGTCCTCGGATGTACTGGCCCGCACCACGCCGCCGGCACAGATGGCGCTGATGTTTTCGCTGAAGCAGACCGGCGTCCCGGCAGGCACCGCGCTGGCCGGCGCGCTGATGCCGGTGGCGGCGCTGGCGCTGGATTGGCGCGGCGCGCTGATCGCAGTGGCGCTCCTCGGCCTGGTCGTTGCGCTCGGCGCCCAGCCGACCCGCCACCGGCTCGACGCCCAGCGGCGGCCGGCGGAGCGCTTTTCGCTTGCCGGCATGGTGCGTCCGCTGAAGCTGGTGATGCGCGTGCCGGCATTGCGCGAGCTCTCGCTGATCGGCTTCGCCTTCGCCGCGGTACAGATTTCGATGACCAGTTTCCTGGTGCTGTTCCTGCACGAAACGCTGGAATGGTCGCTGGTGCAAAGTGGGTTGGCGCTCACTGTCGCCACTGTCAGCGCAATTCTTGGTCGCATCCTGTGGGGCTTGGTAGCCGACCGGACCGGCAGACCGCGCCAGGTACTGATAGCGCTGGGAACGCTGGCCTGCCTGTGCGGACTGGCGCTGGCCACGTCGGGGCCCGACTGGCCGGTGCCGCTGCTGCTGGTGCTGCTGGTCGTCTACGGCGCCACCGCGATCGGCTGGAATGGCGTCCAGCTTGCCGAACTGGCCCGGCTGTCGCCACCGGGCACCGCCGGCGAGGTCACCGGCGCATCCGGTTTCGTGACCTATGCCGGGGTGGTGATCGGACCGCCGGCCTTCGCCGGCCTGACCGCCGTTTTCGGCAGCTACCGGGCCGGGTTCCTGATGGCGGCGCTGGTCAGCGGCACCGCTGCCATCCTGCTCCATCGGCATCGGCCGGAACCACCCGTGGGTCGCCTGGACTCGTGATTTTGGAAACCATTTCCGTCTGGTGGTAAACTTGACCGGGCCGGGTGCGAAGGTCATATAGGCGATCACGTGGCCAAAACGCAACGACTTTATGGCATGCGGATCCCGCGCCGCAGCAATACAGCGGCGGCGGCGACGCCTAGAATGAGCCGACGATTCAGGTACGACGACGCCGGCGCGGTCGCCGTGGGTGTGCCGCCGGACTGCCGCGCTCGAAGCTCCGCTCCTTCGTCTTAACCGACCACGCTTCAAGCCATTTGGGACGCCCGCGCGCCAGACGTCGCGCCAAGGGCGGCGCTTTCGGAGATTCGCCATGGATGCAATGAGACACGACCCCGATCCTCAGGAAACCCGCGAGTGGCTGGATGCGCTGGCCGCGGTTCTCGCCGTCGAGGGTTCCGATCGCGCGCACTTCCTGATCGAGCAGATGATCGACGCGGCGCGAAAGAGCGGCACCTACCTGCCGTTCTCGGCCACCACCGGCTACATCAACACCATTCCGACCGCGGCGCAGGTGCGCATTCCGGGCGACCTGGCCATCGAGCACCGGATCCGCTCCTACGTGCGCTGGAACGCGATGGCGATGGTGCTGCGCGCCAACAAGCACACCAACGTCGGCGGCCACATCGCGAGCTTCGCGTCGGCCGCCATGCTCTACGACATCGGCTTCAACCATTTCTGGCGCGCGGACACGCCGGAACGCGGTGGCGATCTGGTGTTCGTCCAGGGCCACTCGGCAACCGGGATCTACGCGCGGGCCTTCATGCTCGGCCGCCTGACCGAAGAGCAGATGGACAACTACCGGCAGGAAGTCGACGGCAACGGCGTTTCCTCCTATCCGCACCCCTGGCTGATGCCCGACTTCTGGCAGTTCCCGACGGTATCCATGGGCCTGGGCCCGCTGATGGCGATCTACCAGGCGCGTTTCATGAAGTATCTGCAGGACCGCGACATCGTCAAGACCGAAGGCCGCAAGGTCTGGGCCTTCATGGGCGACGGCGAGATGGACGAGCCCGAGTCGATGGGCGCGATCGGCATGGCCGTCGCGCGAGAACCTCGACAACCTGATCTTCGTCATCAACTGCAACCTGCAGCGTCTCGACGGCCCGGTGCGCGGCAACGGCAAGATCATCCAGGAACTCGAAAGCGACTTCCGCGGCGCCGGCTGGAACGTCATCAAGGTCGTCTGGGGACGGCACTGGGACACGCTGTTCGAGCGCGACACGGCCGGCATCCTGATGAAGCGGATGATGGAGTGCGTCGACGGCGAGTACCAGACGTTCAAGAGCAAGGACGGCGCCTATGTGCGCGAGCACTTCTTCAACACGCCGGAACTGAAGGAACTCGTCGCCGACTACACCGACGAGGACATCTGGCGCCTGAACCGCGGCGGCCACGATCCGCTCAAGGTCTACGCGGCGTTCCATGCGGCGACGACGCACCAGGGCCAGCCGACGGTGATCCTCGCCAAGACCATCAAGGGCTACGGCATGGGCGCGTCCGGCGAGGCGCAGAACATCACCCACCAGCAGAAGAAGATGTCGCTGGAGTCGCTGCAGCGCTTCCGCGATCGCTACGCGATTCCGGTGACGGACGAGCAGATGGAGGAGATTCCCTATGTGACCTTCCCCGAGGATTCGCCCGAACTCGAATACATGCACGCGCGCAGGAAGGCGCTGGGCGGCTTCGTGCCGCAGCGCCGGCGCCGCGCCGAGCCGCTGGTCGTGCCCGAACTGGCGGCGTTCGACCGCTTCCTGAAGAGCACCGACGAGCGCGAGATCTCGACGACGATGGCGTTCGTGCAGATCCTGCAGCTCCTGCTGCGCGACAAGACCTTCGGCAGGCGCATCGTGCCCATCGTGCCCGACGAGTCGCGCACCTTCGGCATGGAGGGGATGTTCCGCCAGCTCGGCATCTGGAACCAGCAGGGCCAGCTCTACACGCCGCAGGATCACGACCAGCTGATGTTCTACAAGGAGGACAAGAGCGGCCAGATCCTCCAGGAGGGCATCAACGAGGCGGGCGGCATGTGCGACTGGATCGCCGCGGCGACGTCGTATTCGACGCACGGCGTGCAGATGATCCCGTTCTACATCTTTTATTCGATGTTCGGCTTCCAGCGCATCGGCGACCTCGCCTGGGCCGCCGGCGACATGCGCTCGCGCGGCTTCCTGCTGGGCGGCACCGCCGGGCGCACGACGCTGAACGGCGAGGGCCTGCAGCACGAGGACGGCCATTCGCACCTGATTTCCGCGACGATGCCGAACTGCATTTCCTACGACCCGACCTTCGCCTACGAGTTGGCGGCGATCATCCAGGACGGCATGCGGCGGATGTACGCCGAACAGGAGGACGTCTACTACTACATCACGCTGATGAACGAGAACTACACGCACCCGGCGATGCCCGAGGGCGCCGCGCCCGGGATCATCAAGGGCATGTACCGGCTCGCCGAGGGCGCCAGATCCAAGGGCAAGTCGCCGCGCGTGCAGTTGCTCGGCTCCGGGATGATCCTGCGCGAGGTCGATCGCCGCCGCGGCGCTGCTCAAGAAGGACTGGGGCGTGGACGCCGACATCTGGAGCTGCCCGTCGTTCACCGAACTCGCACGCGATGGCATGGCGGTGACGCGCTGGAACATGCTGCACCCGACCAGCAAGCCGCGCGTCTCGCACGTCGAGTCCTGCCTCAGGGACACCGAAGGCCCGGTGATCGTCGCGACCGACTACATGCGCCTGTTCGCCGAACAGATCCGGCCGCTGGTCGGCCGCCGCTACGTCGTGCTGGGCACCGACGGCTTCGGCCGCTCCGACACCCGCGAGAAGCTGCGCCACTTCTTCGAGGTCAACGCGCCACTACGTCACCGTCGCCGCGCTGAAGGCGCTCGCCGACGACGGCACGATCCCCGCCGCCAGGGTGGCCGAGGCGATTTCGAAGTACGGCCTCGACCCCGAGAAGCCGGCGCCGTGGACCGTGTAGTGCCCTTTACAATCGATTCGAGAACCCTATGAGCACGATCGAAGTCAAGGTCCCGGACATCGGCGACTTCAAGGACATTCCCGTCATCGAGGTGTTCGTCAAGCCGGGCGACACGGTGGCGGCGGAGGACTCGCTGGTCACGCTGGAGTCCGACAAGGCGACGATGGACGTGCCGTCGCCCGCCGCCGGCGTGGTCAAGGACGTGAAGTTGAAGGTCGGCGACAAGGTCAGCGAAGGCACGCTTGTCCTTGTGCTCGATGCGGCCGCAGCCGGCGCAGCGCCGGCGCCGGCGTCCCCGCCGTCCGCAGCCGCGACGCCGGCGGCGCCTCCGGCAACCGCGCCGGTGGAACCTGCCGCCAAGCCGGCGCCGGCAGCGCCCGCCGCGGCTCCAGCCGCCGCAGCGGCGGCGCCGGTCGACGACGCGGCCTTCCGCGCCGCGCACGCCTCACCCTCGGTGCGCAAGTTCGCGCGCGAACTCGGCGTCGACCTCGCCAAGGTCAAGGGCACCGGCCCGCACGGGCCGGATCCTGCAGGAGGACGTGCGCGACTACGTCAAGCGGGTGATGACCGGCGCGGTCGCGCAGGGCGCCGGTGGCGGTGTCACCGGCGGCGGCGCGCTCAACCTGCTGCCCTGGCCGAGCGTCGACTTCGCCAAGTTCGGCCCGGTCGAGCCGAAGCCGCTGTCGCGGATCAAGAAGATTTCCGGCGCGAACCTCGCCCGCAACTGGGTGATGATTCCGCACGTCACCCAGTTCGACGAGGCCGACATCACCGATCTGGAAGCCTTCCGCGTCAAGCTCAACAAGGAAAACGAGAAGGCCGGCATCAAGGTCACGATGCTCGCCTTCCTGATCAAGGCCTCGGTGGCCGCGCTGAAGAAGTTCCCGGACTTCAATGCCTCGCTGGACGGCGACAACCTGGTGCTGAAGCAGTACTTCAACATCGGCTTCGCCGCCGACACGCCCAACGGGCTGGTCGTGCCGGTGATCAAGGATGCCGACCAGAAGGGCGTGCTGCAGATCGCCAGGGAAATGGGCGAACTCTCGGCCAAGGCGCGCGAGGGCAAGCTCGGCCCCGCCGACATGCAGGGCGGCTGCTTCTCGATCTCCTCGCTCGGCGGCATCGGCGGCACCGCGTTCACGCCGATCATCAACGCGCCCGAGGTGGCGATCCTCGGCGTGTCCAGGAGCGCCACGAAGCCGGTGTGGAACGGCAAGGATTTCTCGCCGCGGCTGATGGTGCCGCTGTCGCTGTCCTACGACCACCGCGTGATCGACGGCGCCTCGGCGGCACGCTTCACCGCCTACCTCGCCGGCCTGCTCGCCGACATGCGCCGGGTGATGCTATGAGTGCACTGGAAGTCAAAGTCCCCGACATCGGGGACTTCAAGGACATCCCGGTCATCGAGGTGTTCGTCAAGCCGGGCGACACCGTCGCGGCGGAAGATTCGCTGGTCACGCTGGAGTCCGACAAGGCGACGATGGACGTGCCGTCGCCCTCGGCCGGCGTGGTCAGGGAAGTCAAGGTCAAGCTCGGCGACAAGGTCAGCGAAGGCACGCTGATCGTGGTGCTCGAAGCTGCGGGATGCCGCGGCGCCTGCCGCTGCCGGAGGCAAATCCGCAGCCGCGCCGGCACCCGCAGCGGCCGAAGCCAGACCGGCGGCAGCAGCGCCCGCCGCGCCGGAGAAATCCACTGTGGCTGCCGCGCCGATCCCCGGCGCCGCGACCTACGCCGGCAAGGCCGACGTCGACTGCGACATGCTGGTGCTCGGCGCCGGCCCCGGCGGCTACAGCGCCGCCTTCCGCGCCGCCGACCTCGGCATGAAGGTCGTGCTGGTCGAGCGCTACGCGACGCTCGGCGGCGTGTGCCTGAACGTCGGCTGCATTCCGTCCAAGGCGCTGCTGCACGTGGCGGCGGTGATGGACGAATCGAAGGTGCTGGCCGAGCACGGCATCGACTTCGGCAAGCCGAAGATCGACCTCGACAAGCTGCGCGGCTGGAAGGACAAGGTCGTCGGCAAGCTCACCGGCGGGCTCGCCGGCATGGCGAAGGGCCGCAAGGTCGACGTCGTGCGCGGCGTCGGCCAGTTCCTCGACCCGCTCCACGTCGAGGTCGAGGAGACCGAGGGCAAGGGCCAGGACAAGACGGGCGCGAAAAAGGTGGTGCGCTTCAGGCAGGCGATCGTCGCCGTCGGTTCGCAGGTGTCGCGGCTGCCGTTCATTCCGGAGGATCCGCGCATCCTCGATTCCACTTCGGCGCTGGAACTGGGCGCGGTGCCCAAGCGCATGCTGGTCATCGGCGGCGGCATCATCGGCCTGGAAATGGGCACCGTCTACTCGACGCTCGGCGCGCGCCTGGACGTGGTCGAGATGATGGACGGCCTGATGCCGGGCGCGGACCGCGACCTGGTGCGCGTCTGGGAAAAGGTCAACAAGCCGCGCTTCGATCGCATCATGACCTCGACCAAGACGGTCGCCGTCGAGGCGCGCAAGGACGCGATCCACGCGACCTTCGAAGGCGCCGACGCGCCCAAGGGACCGCAGCCCTACGACCTGGTGCTGATGTCGGTCGGCCGCGCGCCCAACGGCAAGAAGATTTCGGCGGACAAGGCCGGGCATCGCGGTCACCGACCGCGGCTTCATCCCGGTCGACGCGCAGATGCGCACCAACGTGCCGCACATCTTCGCCATCGGCGACGTGGTCGGCCAGCCGATGCTGGCGCACAAGGCCGTGCACGAGGCGCACGTCGCGGCGGAAGCCGCGGCCGGCGAGAAGAGTTTCTTCGACGCGCGGGTCATTCCGTCGGTCGCCTATACCGATCCGGAGATCGCCTGGGTGGGCGTCACCGAGGACGAGGCCAAGGCCCGCGGCCAGAAGGTCGGCAAGGGCCTGTTCCCGTGGGCAGCCTCGGGGCGCGCCATCGCCAACGGCCGCGACGAGGGCTTCACCAAGCTGCTGTTCGACGCCGAGACGCATCGCATCGTCGGCGGCGGCATCGTCGGCACGCATGCGGGCGACCTGATCGGCGAAATCGCGCTGGCCATCGAGATGGGCGCCGACGCCGTGGACATCGGCAAGACCATCCATCCGCATCCGACATTGGGCGAATCGGTCGGCCTCGCCGCCGAGGCCTTCGAGGGCGTGTGCACCGACCTGCCGGCGGTGCGCAGGAAACCGGCATGACACAGGACGAACTGAAGCAGGCCGTCGCGCGCGCAGCGCTCAAGTACGTCGTCGACGACGCATGGATCGGCGTCGGCTCGGGGTCGACGGCGAATTTCTTCATCGACGAGCTCGCGAAGATGAAGAACCGCATCAAGGGCGCGGTGTCAAGTTCGGTCAAGTCCACGGAGCGGCTGAAGGCGCACGGCATCGAGGTTGAGGAACTGAACAACGTCGCCGACGTGCCGGTCTACATCGACGGCGCCGACGAGGTGACCGCGCATGGCGCGATGATCAAGGGCGGCGGCGGCGCGCTGACGCGCGAGAAGATCGTCGCGGCGATGGGACGCAAGTTCGTCTGCATCGTCGACGCGTCCAAGCTCGTCCCGGTGCTGGGCACCTACCCGCTGCCGGTCGAGGTGATCCCGATGGCGCGCAGCTACGTCGCCCGGCAGATCGTCCTGCTGGGCGGCCGGCCGGAGTGGCGGATGGGCTTCACCACCGACAACGGCAACGTCATCCTCGACATCGCCGGGATGTCGATCACCGACCCGGTCGCGCTGGAGGCGACCATCAACCAGATCGCCGGGGTGGTCACCGTGGGCCTTTTCGCGCGCCGCGGCGCCGACGTGATCCTGATGGGCACGCCCGAGGGCGTGCAGACGCTCACGCCCGGACGCTGACCGCGGGCGCGCGGCGGCCAATCCCGGCCGCCTGACCCCGCGACCCACTGGTCGCCTGTCCTCCGCGCCGCCTGCGCGGGCGCCGCGCTACAATCGTCGGATGAACGACCTGAACGTCCCCGGCCTCGACGCGGTCACCGACGTGCCCGCCTACATGCGCGCCGTCGGCGAGGCCGCGCGCACGGCCGCCCGCGCGCTGGCGCGCGCCGACACCCACGCCAAGAACGCCGCGCTGCGGGCGATGGCGGCGGCGATCCGCGAAGCGGAGCAGGCTCTGCTCACCGCCAACGCACAGGACGTCGCGGCGGCCAAGGCCGAAGGCCGCGACGAGGCCTTCGTCGACCGCCTGACGCTCACCGCCACGGGCGTCGCCGCGATGGCCGACGGTCTGGAGCAGATCGCCACGCTGGCCGATCCGGTCGGCGCGATCACCGGTCTCGAATACCGCCCCACCGGCATCCAGGTCGGAAAGATGCGCGTGCCGCTGGGCGTGGTCGGCATCATCTACGAATCGCGCCCCAACGTGACCGCCGACGCGGCCGGGCTGTGCCTCAAGTCGGGCAACGCCACCATCCTGCGCGGCGGCTCGGAGGCGATCCGCAGCAACCGCGCCATCGCCGATTGCGTCCAGCAGGGACTGCGCGCCGCCGGCCTGCCGGAAACCGCGGTGCAGGTGGTCGCGACCACCGACCGCGAGGCGGTCGGCCTGCTGATCGCCGACGAAAAGCACGTCGACGTGATCGTGCCGCGCGGCGGCAAGAGCCTGATCGAGCGCATCACCAACGGGGCCAAGGTGCCGGTGATCAAGCACCTGGACGGCGTGTGCCACGTGTTCATCGACGCCTCGGCCGACCTCGACATGGCCATCCGCATCGCCGACAACGCCAAGACGCAGCGCTACTCGCCGTGCAACGCCATGGAGACGCTGCTGGTGCACGCCGACATCGCCAAGCAGGTGCTGCCGCCGCTGTGCGCGATCTACGCGGAAAAATCCGTCGTGCTGCGCGGCTGCGAGCGTGCCCGCGCGCTGGTTCCCGGAATGATGGCCGCCACCGAGGACGACTGGTACACCGAATACCTGGCGCCCATCCTCGCCGTGCGCGTGGTCGACTCGCTCGACGCGGCGATGGCGCACATCGAGCAATACGGCTCGCAACACACCGACGCCATCGTCACCGGGGACTACGCCAACGCACGGCGCTTCCTGCGCGAAGTCGACTCGAGCTCGGTGCTGGTCAACGCGTCGACGCGCTTCGCCGACGGCTTCGAGTTCGGCCTCGGCGCCGAAATCGGCATCTCGACCAACAAGCTGCACGCGCGCGGGCCGGTCGGCCTCGAGGGCCTGACCAGCCAGAAGTGGGTCGTGCTGGGGTCGGGGCAGATCCGGACCTGACCACGGGTTCGCGCCGCGCGTTGGCGCGGACGAAACGCCGCCGCGTCGTCGATCGACGCTTGACTTCCGTCAGCGTGGCACCCGCGCTTCCGCGCCATAATTCGCCCCGTGGGCGTTTTCGCGCGTTTTTGCGCCTTGCTCGTTGCGTTGCTGGCCGCGCCATGGGTGGTCGCGGCCGATGCCGCGTCCGCGTCGGACGCACAACCTGTCCTCGAGGTGTTCGTCCGAGACGGCTGTCCGCACTGCGCCGACGCCAAGGCCTACCTGCCGACTTTTGCCCGCGAACGGCCGTGGCTGCGCATCGTCTACCGGTCGGTCGACGACGATCCGGCCGCGCGCGACGACCTGGTGCGGCATTCGCGCGCTGCCGGCATCTGGCCGCCGGGCGTGCCGACCTTCGTGTTCGAAGGCCGGGTGCTCGCGGGTTTCGAGAGTCCGGAGCGCACGGGCACCGAGCTCGCGGCGCTGGTGGAACACCGTGCGACCGCTTCCGGCGAGGTTGAAACCGGCCTGTTCGGAACGCTGAGCGTTTCGCGCCTGGGTCTGCCGCTGTTCACCATTGCGATAGGGCTGCTCGACGGCTTCAATCCCTGCGCCATGTGGGTGCTCCTGTTCCTGCTCTCGATGCTCGTGCACCTGCGCGACCGCAGGCGGATGGCGCTGGTCGCCGGTACCTTCCTGCTGGTCAGCGGTGCGGCCTACTACGCGTTCATGGCGGCGTGGCTGAACGTGTTCCTGCTGGTAGGGATGACCACCGCGGTGCGCATCGTGCTGGGCGGCATGGCGATCGCCATCGGCGCGCTCAACGTGAAAGACTTCCTCGCTCCGCGCCGCGGTGTTTCACTGTCCATTCCCGATTCCGCCAAGCCCGGCATCTACGCCCGCGCGCGGGCGGTGATCCAGGCCGAGACGCTGACGCTGTCGCTGGTGACGGTGACGGCGCTCGCGGTCGCGGTGAACTTCATCGAACTGCTCTGCACGGCCGGCCTGCCGGCGATGTATACGGCCATCCTCACCCAGCAAGGCCTCGACCCGTCGGCGTACTACGCGTTCCTGGGCCTCTACATCCTCGCCTACATGACCGACGACGCGCTGATGGTCGGGATCGCAGTCGTCGCGCTGAGCAGCCACAGGCTGACCGAAACCGGAGGCCGCTGGCTGAAGCTGGTCAGCGGGGCCGTCATGCTGGCGCTGGGCGCGATCATGCTCCTGCGCCCGGAATGGCTGCAATGATGCGGCTCTTTCCGGTTACTGAAACTAAGAACGTCAGGCTGCGCGCCGCTGCCGGCGCGCGTACCAGGCGACGGCGCCGAGGACGACCGCGAGGACCGGCAGCGCGCCCCAGTTCATGATCTCCCAGCCGGCGGCGGTCACCAGCGCGCCGGACGAGAACGAAGCAAGTCCCATGATCGAGAACACGATGAAGTCGTTCGCACCCTGCGTGCGCGCCTTCTCGGCCGGCGTGTAGGCCTCGGTGAGCAGCGCCGTGCCGCCGGTGTACATGAAGTTCCAGCCGACGCCGACCAGCACCAGCGCGGTCACGAAGTGCGCGATGGTGACGCCGGTCAGCGCCACCGCGGAACCCGTGGCCATCAGCGCGACGCCGGCGACGATCACCCGCAGCACGCCGAAGCGCTTGATCAGCGTCCCGGTGACGAAGCCGGGCGCGTACATGCCCACGACGTGCCACTGGATGACGAAGGCCGCCTGCGCGTAGGGCAGGCTGCAGAAATCCATCGCCAGCGGCGTGGCGGTCATCAGCAGGTTCATGAGACCGTAGCCCAGCCCGCCGGAAAGCACCGCGACGATGAATACCGGCTGGCGCACGATCTGGCGCAGCGGCCGGCCGCCGCCGCTGCTCTCTTCCACCGAGGGCCGCGGCACGTGCACGTGCCACTGCACGGCCAGCGCGACCAGCGCGACCGCGGCGAGCAGCAGGAAGGCGCCGAGGAAGGGCGTGGCGAAGGCATCCCGGCCCCAGTGGGTGATCGCGGGCCCCAGAAAGCCGCCGCCGATGCCGCCGGCCAGCACCAGCGAAATCGCCAGCGCCTTGTCGGCGGGCGCGGCGACTTCCGTCGCGGCGAAGCGGTACTGCAGGCCGACGGCGTTGTAGATGCCGATCACCGCCGTCGCGACGCAGTAAAGCGGAAAGCTCTTCAGCCACAGCGCCAGCGCGGCAAGCGCGCAGCCGCCGATGTTGATCAGCGCGCCGGCCATGAAGCCGCGGCGGCGACCGACGCGCGCCATCCACAGCGACATCGGCATGGTCGCCAGCGCCGAGCCCAGCACATAGGTCGTCGCGCCCAGCGTGGCGAGGGTCTTGGCATCGACCAGCGAGTAGCCGACCAGCCCGTTCATCGAGATCAGCCCGGACGCGTTGGTCAGCAGCAGCGCCTGGCAGCAGGCGAGCAGGAAGATGTTGCGGTAGGAGGTGGTCATGCGCGGAAGCAAACAGAAAAGGCCGCTGCGGCGGCCCGTCGCTTCAATGTAGCATGCCGGAGATCCGGCGATCACGTCGGCAACCAGGCGCACGCCGTTCACCCCTTCTGGCATTGCACCGGCGGCTTGTGCCAAACTTGCCCCCATGGACCCGCTCATTCCCTCGATTCTCGACTTCTGGTTCGGCGCGCCCGGCAGCGCGGAGGCCGGACGCACGCGCGACGTCTGGTTCCGCAAGGACGCGGGCTTCGACGAAACCATCCGAACGCGCTTCGGCGAGCCGATCGCGGTCGCGCTGGCCGGCGGCTACGGCGAATGGTGCGTGAGCGCCGAAGGCGCGCTGGCGCGGGTGCTGCTGCTCGACCAGTTCACGCGCAACGCGTTTCGCGACACCCCGCGCGCCTTCGCTGGCGACGAGCGCGCGCTGGCCACGGCGCAGGATGCGATCGCGCGCGGCCTCGATCGCGCGCTCGATCCATTCGGCCGCTGGTTCCTCTACCTGCCGTTCGAGCACGCCGAGGATGCCGCGATGCAGCGCCGCGCGCTCGAACTCTACGAGGCGCTGGCCGCCGAGACCGGCGACCGTGCGCCGCTGGAATGGGCACAGAAGCACGCCGAAGTCATTTTCCGTTTCGGCCGCTATCCGCACCGCAACGACATCCTCGGCCGCGCCTCGACGCCGGAGGAGCTCGAATTTCTCGCCCAGCCAGGGTCGCGGTTCTGAACGCTGTCGCGACGCCGCTGCGGTTCGCGCGCATGACCGCGCGATCGAACGCGCCGGTGGCGCTGCTGGGCGGCACCTTCGATCCGGTGCACTACGGCCACCTGCGCTTCGCCGATCACGTGCGGCGCGCGCTCGGCCTGACCGAAGTGCGCCTGGTGCCGGCCGCCGACCCGCCGCACCGGCCGGGTCCGGCGGCCTCCGCAAGCGATCGCCTGGCCATGCTGCGGCTCGCCGTGGATGAATTCCCCGGACTGGCGGTCGACACGCGCGAACTCGAGCGTGGCGGCAAGAGCTACACGGTTCTTACGCTGGAGGAGCTGCGCGGCGAGGATGCCGATCGGCCGATCGCTGCTGCTTCTGGGCGCGGATGCCTTCCTGGGACTGCCGACCTGGCATCGCTGGCGCGAAGTCTTCGACCTTGCTCACCTGGTCGTGGTGCCGCGGCCCGGCACCGCGCTGGCCGACGCGCTGCCGGCCGAACTGGTGGCGCCCTGGAAGCAACGCCTGACCCGCGATCCGGCCGCGCTGTTCAAAGCACCGGCCGGCGCCATCTTCGAGCAGCCGTTGCCGCCGCAGCCGATCGCCGCGACGACGCTGCGCGCACAACTGGCTGCCGACCCGCGGCCGGCCACGCTGTCGGGTTTGCTCCCGCCGTCCGTTTTGTCCTATATTGACCGGCATCATCTTTACGCAAGGGTCCCGGATGCGCCTTAACAAGCTCCAGAAAGCCGCCGTTTCCGCCCTCGAAGACATCAAGGCGCGCGACATCACCGTCCTCGATGTCCGCAAGCTCACCAGCTTCTACGACTCCATGATCATCGCCAGTGCCGAGTCCAACCGGCAGACGAAGGCGCTCGCGCATCACGTGCGCGACAAATTGAAGGAAGCCGGCGCCGACATCCTCGGCGTCGAGGGCGAGGAGACCGGCGACTGGGTGCTGGTCGACTGCGGCGACCTGGTCGTCCACGTGATGCTGCCGGCAGTGCGCGCCCACTACAACCTCGAGGAACTGTGGCAGGTCCCGGCAGCCACGAGGCGAGCGAAGGTCGCGGCCTGATGCCATGGCCCGCCCGTCGGATGCGCGCGGCCGCCACCGATGAAGCTGTCGATCGTCGCGCTGGGCCACCGGATGCCCGCCTGGGTCGGCGCAGGCTACGCCGAGTACGCGAAACGCATGCCCCGCGACACGCCGCTGGAGCTGGTCGAATTGAAGCCGGAGCCGCGCGACCGCGGGCGCACCGTCGCACGGATATTGGCGACGGAAGCGCCGCGCATCCGCGCTGCCTGCGCCGGCGCAGCGATGGTCGCGCTGGACGAGCGTGGCGAGCCCTGGACGACGCGGATGCTGGCGCAGCGCCTGCAACGCTGGCGCGACCAGGCGTCCGACGTCGCCTTCGTGATCGGCAGCGCGGACGGGCTGGACCCGTCGATCCGCGACGGCGCCACAGCGGTGGTCGCGCTGTCGGCGCTGACGCTGCCGCACGCCATGGTGCGCGTGCTGCTCGCCGAACAGCTCTACCGTGCCGTCAGCCTGAACGCGGGCCACCCCTACCATCGTGACTGAGCCCGTCATCTACCTGGCCTCGAAAAGCCCGCGCCGGCAGGAACTGCTGCGCCAGATCGGCGTGGCGTTCTCGGAAATCCGCCTGCGCGAGGCCTCCGGCCGTCACCGCGACGTGGTCGAGGAAGCGCTTGAAGGCGAACCGGCGCAGCACTACGTCGAGCGCATCGCCCGGAGCAAGGCGACGGTCGGCTGGCGGCGCATGGAGGAGCGCAGGTTGCCGCCGCTGCCGGTGCTCGCCGCCGATACCGAGGTGGTGCTCGACGACACGATCTTCGGCAAGCCCGCCGATGCCGATGCGGCGCGCGCGATGCTTGCCCGGCTGTCGGGCCGCACGCACGAGGTGATCACCGCGGTCGCGCTGCGCTTCGAGGACGAGGTCGAGGTGGCGCTGTCGGTGTCGCAGGTGACGATGCGCAAGCTGACCGCCCGCGAGATCAGCCGCTACATCGACACCGGCGAGCCTTTCGACAAGGCTGGCGGCTACGCGGTCCAGGGACTCGCGGCGGCGTTCGTCACGCGGCTGGAAGGCAGCTATTCGGGGGTGATGGGTCTGCCGCTTGCCGAGACCGCCGCGCTGCTCGCCGGGATCGGCCGCGCCGTGCTATAACGGCTGCAACTTCAGGCCGACGGAAGCGGCGCGGCAATGCCTGGTGGTACAGGGCAAGGCGGGCCGACGCATCATGACCCACGAAATCCTGATCAACGTCACGCCGCAGGAAACGCGCGTGGCCATGCTCGAACAGGGCGTGGTGCAGGAACTGCACATCGAACGCGTCAGCGCGCGCGGCCTGGTCGGCAACATCTACCTCGGACGAATCGCGCGCGTGCTTCCCGGCATGCAGAGCGCGTTCATCGAAATCGGCCTCGAACGCGCGGCCTTCCTGCACATCGCCGACATCTGGGAGCATCGCCAGAACGGCCACGGCGGCGAGCAGCGCCCGATCGAGAAGATCCTGCACGAGGGCCAGTCGCTGCTGGTGCAGGTGATCAAGGACCCGATCGGCACCAAGGGCGCGCGCCTTTCGACGCAGATCAGCCTTGCCGGCCGGCTGCTGGTCTACCTGCCGCAGGATTCGCACATCGGCATTTCGCAGCGCATCGGCGACGAGGCCGAGCGCGAAACGCTGCGCGAGCGCCTGCAGGGGCTGCTGCCCGAGGGCATGACCGGCGGCTTCATCATCCGCACGATGGCCGAGTCCGCTTCGGTGCGCGAGATGGAAGCCGACATCGGCTACCTGACCAAGCTGTGGAGCGACCTGACCGGGCGCTCGCACGAGGTGCCGCCCACTTCGCTGCTGCATCAGGACCTGAACCTGGCGCAGCGCGTGCTTCGCGACATGTCCACCGACGAGACCGCGCGCGTGCTCGTCGATTCCCGCGAGACCTACGTCAAGATGCAGGAATTCGCCGGCCAGTACACGCCGGCGCTGACCGAGCGCATCAACCACTACATCGGCGAGCGCCCGCTGTTCGACCTGCACGGCGTCGAGGAGGAGATCGAGCGCGCGCTGTCGCGCCGCGTCGACCTCAAATCCGGCGGCTACCTGATCATCGACCAGACCGAGGCGATGACCACCATCGACGTCAACACCGGCGGCTTCGTCGGCGGCCGCAGCTTCGACGACACCATCTTCAAGACCAATCTCGAAGCGGCGCAGGTGATCGCCCGGCAGCTGCGGATGCGCAACCTCGGCGGCATCATCATCATCGACTTCATCGACATGGAGAACGCCGAGCACCGCGGCGCGGTGCTGGCCGAACTGGACCGGGGGCTGGAAAGGGACCGCACCCGGCTGACGGTCAATGGCTTCACCCAGCTGGGCCTGGTCGAGATGACGCGCAAGCGCACGCGGGAGTCGCTGGCGCACGTGCTGTGCGAACAGTGCCCGACCTGCCATGGCCGCGGCGAGCTCAAGACCGCGCAGACCATCTGCTACGAGATCCTGCGCGAGATCGTCCGCGAGTCCAAGCAGTTCAACGCCCGCGAGTTCCGCATCCTCGCCTCGCAATCGGTGATCGACATGTTCCTCGACGAGGAATCGCAGAGCCTGGCCCAGCTCGGCGATTTCATCGCCAAGCCGATCTCGCTGCAGGTCGAGAGCGTGTACACGGCGGAGCAGTACGACATCATCCTGATCTAGCGCCCGGCGACGTCAATGCTCGCCGATCTCTGGTTCAGGGCCAGGACATGGATCGCCAGCGTGCTCGGGCGCGCGCCGCTCGCGGCGGGCCGCTACGAGACAGGACGAAAATTCTCCTGGCGCGGGATGATCGGAACCGCGCCGCTGGTGACCCCGAGCCGCGACTACCTGCTCTACGTTCCCTCCGGCTGGCAGGCGCGCGGCGCGGCGCCGCTGCTGATCCTCTGCCACGGCTGCCGGCAGACGCCCGAGGAATTCGCACAGGGCAGCAGAATCGCCGCGCTGGCCGACCTGAACGGCTGCGTCGTGCTGCTGCCGCGGCAGAAGGACCGGGCCAATCCCTGGCGCTGCTGGAACTGGTTCGAGCGGCGCACGATGCACGGCCGCGGCGAGGCGGCGATCGTCGCCGCGCAGATCCGCTCGATCCGGCGGCGCTACGGCATCGACCGGCGGCGCGTGCTGATCGCCGGCATCTCTGCAGGCGGCGCGCTGGCCGCGGTGATCGGACTGCGGCATCCGCGCCTGGTGCGCGCCGTGGCCGTCCACTCGGGGCTCGCCTGCGGCGCCGCCTCGTCGGTGTTCACCGCGCTGGCGGTGATGAAACTCGGACCGGACCGCGATGTCGCCGCCATCGGCGCCGAGGCGCGGCTGGCGGCGCCCGTATCGACGCCGGTGGTTCCGCTGCTGGCGATTCATGGCGACGCCGACGACGTGGTCGCGCCACGCCACGCGGACGCCCTGCTGCGCCAGTACCTGCGCTTCAACGGCCACGCGGCCGGTGCCGGCGGCGGCAACAATGGTGAAGCGCCGCCACCCGATGTGCAGACACAGGTCGAATCTGCCGATGGCCGGCCCTGCATCGTCCGCGAATGGCGGCTCGACGGCCGGCTGATCGCCCGGCAGGTCGTCGTCGCCGGACTCGGTCATGCGTGGAGCGGTGGCGATGCCACGCTGCCGTTCAACGATGCGCGGCCACCGGACGCCACGACGCTGGTCGGCGACTTCCTTGCCGATGTCGTATCCTGACGACTTGGCCGCAATTCGCCGTTCGCGCGGGCCGCAGCCGGCGTCGATCGCCGGAATTCGCGGGCGCGACGACGTCACCGGAGATCCGCCATGCCCGTATCCGGCATGAACCATTTCACCATCCTCACCGACGACGTGCCCGGCACCGTCGATTTTTACGCGCGTTTCGTCGGACTTACCGACGGCCCGCGGCCCGACCTGGGATTTCCGGGCGCGTGGCTGTACGCGGGGGACCGCGCGGTGCTGCACGTCATCGGCGGCCGGAACCGCGACGAGTTGCGCGCAGGCGTCATCGACCACATGGCCTTCACCGCGCAGGGACTCGGTGACACCATCGCGACGCTGGTCACGAACGGAATCGAGCACATCTGCCGGCAGCAGAACGGCACCCGCCTGTGGCAGGTATTCTTCCACGACCCGAACGGCGCGCGCGTGGAGCTCGATTTCAGCCCCGACGAAATACCGCCGCGTCGATGAGGCACCGGTCCAGCGTCGCGCCCGCATTTGCCGCAAGCGGATGGAGGGCAGGTTGAATCCACTGGTCGCGCAGCCGGATCACCTGGTCGTCGCCGCGCTCACGCTCGATGCCGGCTGCGACTGGGTCGAACAGCGACTCGGCCCGCGGCCGCAGCCCGGCGGTCGCCACGAGGCGATGGGCACGCACAACGCGCTGCTCTCGCTGGGTCCGCGCTTCTACCTGGAAGTGATCGCCGTCGATCCCGATGGGCGGGCGCCGGCGCGGCCGCGCTGGTTCGACCTCGACGAGCCGAGAATGAGGGCGGCGCTGGCCGAAGGGCCGCAGCTGGTGCACTGGGTTGCGCGCTGCAGCGAAATCGACCAGGCGGTCCTGCGGCTGCCGGAACTGGGCCAGGTGACGCCGATGGCGCGCGGCGCCTTCGACTGGCGCATCACCATTCCCGACGACGGTCATCGGCCCGGGCGCGGGCTGGTGCCGACACTCATCGCCTGGCCCGACGCGCGCCATCCGGCCGACGGACTGCCCGATCACCGGTTGCGCCTGGTCGCGCTGGCCGGCGAGCACCCCGACCCCGGCGCCATACATGGCGACATCGCCACGCTCGGCCTGACCGGGATCCTGAAGGTGACCTACGGCAAGTCGCCGCGGCTGGCGGCGATGATCCGCACCGCCCGCGGCGTGGCAACGCTGTGACGCCGGACGCCGGCTAGCCCAGCGCGCCGCGGGCCGCGACCGGCCACAGGCATTCGACGCGATCGTGGCGCATGCCGACGATCCAGTCGTAGAGGTTGACGGTGGGGTCGCAGTGGCCGGGAATGAGCCAGATGCGCTCGCCCAGCACCGGAGTCGCCTGCGCCGGATCGACCTGCAGCACGCCGTGCTCGTCCGAAGCCTTCACGAACTCAAGTCCGCGCGCCGCGTGCACCTCCGGCATGCCGGAATCCACCGCCAGCGCCTTGAGGCCCGCGTCGACGATCGCCCGGTCGGCCGCGGGCACGCTCATCACGGCCGCCAGCACGTACAGGCTTTGCTCGAAGGCGTGCTGGTCGGGGGCCAGCGCGTTGCGGCCGTAGTCGGCGTCCATGAATACGTAGGAGCCCGGCTGCAGTTCGGTGTAGACGTCGCTGTCGCGTTCGAGCTGCCAGGTGCCGGTGCCCGCACCGGTGACCACCGGGCAGGCGATGCCCGCCGCGACCAGCAGGTCGCGGGTCTGCGCGGCCAGCGCGCTCGCCGCCGCGATGGCGCCGCGGCGCTCGTCGGGCCGGCGCAGATGCTGCGCGGCGCCCTGGTAGGCATGCAGGCCGCGAAACACCAGGCCGGGCGCCGCGGCGACCGCCTGCGCGAGGCGCACCGCGTCCGGACCGGGCACGACGCCGCAGCGATGCGCGCCGACGTCGATCTCGACATAGACGTGCAGCGTGCCGCCGGCCATGACGGCGGCCGCGGACAGGTCGCCGATCACCTGCGCGCTGTCCACCAGCACGCCGACGGTGGCGCTGCGCGCCAGCGCCGCCAGACGCGCGATCTTCGCCGGCGCGACCACCTCGTTGGTGACCAGCACGTCGGCGATGCCCGCCGCGACGAAGACCTCGGCCTCGTCGACCTTCTGGCAACAGACGCCGACCGCACCACGCGCAACCTGCGCGCGGGCGATGTCCGGACACTTGTGCGACTTGGCGTGCGGCCGCAACCGGAGCCCCGAGCCGCGCACCGCGTTGGCCATCAGGTCGAGGTTGTGTTCGAACACGTCCAGATCGACCACCAGCGCGGGGGTCTCGACGGCGGCGAGCGCATCGCCGATGCGGGCGGGAACGCGCTGCATCAGCGGCTCCGCACAGCCTGCCGCGGCAGGATGGCGATCGGATGGAAACGGTCGGTGGAGGCTTTGTGCGGCATCGGCGGCTCGCATCAATGGCGAACCGCATTGTCGCATTACCGCTACCTTTGCGCCGCCTCCAGCGCAGCGAGCTGCCCGTACACGACCCTGCCGATCGACAGCAGCTGCGCGCGGTCCAGGTTGCCCGACAGCGCGTAGGCCGAGTGGTCGTCGATCCAGTAGTAGACGCCGACGCCCCCCTCGACCGCATAACGGAAGGCGGTTTCGCCGCTGCCGGCCGGCTGCTTGCGTACCTGCAGCGACAGCCGCTGCTTGTCGGCGTTTTCGTACATGAACAATGCCGTCGGCATCTCGTTGCCGGCAACCAGGCGGCCGCCGACCAGCGCGAAGCCGACGCTGTTGAGATCCGGCGCGCGCACTGCAAACCCGAGTCGCTTGGACAACCAGTTGACCAGGCGCTTTTCCTCGGCGGCCCAGATTTCCACCGGGCGATTGGCGTCGCCGGCATAGAGCGCATGCGTGAGCGCGACCGACCGCACGTAGGTCGTGGGCGTCCCCTCGCGCTCCAGCGTGAGGTCACGGCCGAACCAGCCCGCCAGTACGCCGATCAACAGCGCCGCGGCGGCGGACAGCAGCGGCGCCGCCCAGCGCGGCAGCCCGCGCCGCCCGGCCACCGGCCCCTCGGCGGCCCTCAGCAGGCGCTCCGGCAGCGGTTCGCCGATCCACAGGTCGAAGGCCTCGCGCAGCGCATCGTTCTGCCGCCGCATTTCCGTGATGCGACCCGCCAGCGCAGGATCGCGTGCCATCGCCGCCTCGACGTCGGGCCGCCGCGACGTGGAAAGCTGGCCGTCCACGTAGGCGTGCAGGTCGGTGTCGGTGATCGGCAGCGGATTCATCGGAAGGTGGCGATATTCACTTGATGACCTTGAGCGGCGAGGCCGAGGCGGGGACGCCTGCGAAGGCGCTGCGCAGCTTCTCCCGCGCCCGCGACAGGCGCGACATCACGGTGCCGACGGGAATCGCCAGCGTCGCGGCGATTTCCTCGTAGCGCATTTCCTCGACGACCGCGAGCAGCAGCACCTCGCGCTGGGTGACCGGCAATCTGCCGACATGCTGGATCAATTCCATCAGTTCGACGCGCGTGTACTGTTCCGCGGCCACGGAAAGCTGCCAGGCTTCGCCGCTGCCGTCGTCCGCGTCGAGCGATACATGCCCCTTCTCGCGGCGGGTGAGTGTCTGCTGGTTGACGAAGACGTTGTGCATGACGGTGAACAGCCAGGCGCGCAGATCCGTTCCCGCGGCCCAGAGCCTGCGCTTCTCCCACCCCCGGGCCAGTGTTTCCTGGACGAGGTCGTCGGCACGGGCGAAATCCCCGGTCAGCACCCGCGCATAGCGGCGAAGCCGCGGCAGCGCCGCCAGCAGCTCGGGCTGCGGCAGCGGCGGGTCGACCAGCAGTCCCGGCGTCATCGCATCGCGTCGCGTCGGGCGTGATTCGAGCCGGCCAACGGCCGTCGGAGACGCGGCAACGGGCCAGGAGCCGCGATTATTTCGTCGCCGTGTGCCAAACGCCGTTGACGCCGTTGCCGGTCTTGTCGCCCGGCTTGGCATCCTTCACCCATGTGTACAGCGGCTTGCCCTTGTACGCCCACTGTTTGCCGCCGTCGTCCCGGACGACGATCGTCCAGTCGCCCGACGCCATGGCGTTGCCGGCCACCATCAGCGGCGGCCAGTTGGTGGCGCAGGGGCCGTTGCAGGCGCTCTTGCCGCCCGCGTCCTTGTCGAAGATGTACAGCGTCATGCCTTTTGCGTCGGTCAGCGTGCCGTCGGCGGCTGTCTGGGCCGGCATCGACTGGGCACCGGCGGTGAGCGCGGTAACCAGGAAAGCGGCGGCAATTAAGGAGGAGGTTCTGCGAATCATGGCTGTTTGTCCTTGGAGGATGTAAGGGGTGACACCTACAGCCAACAGGCAAGCGGCCAGATTATTCCCCCTCGGCCCTCCTGTCGAGGACGTCGCGCCGAATCAGGAGATCAGGAAGATCGTCGCCAGGCCGAGGAAGATGAAGAATCCCCCGGAATCGGTCACCGCGGTGATCAGCACCGACGAGCCGACCGCCGGGTCGCGATGGAAGCGGATCATGGTCATCGGGATCAGCACGCCCATCGACGCCGCGAGCAGCATGTTGAGCGTCATGGCAAGGATCATCACCAGCCCGAGCGGGACGTCCTTGTACAGCGACATCGCCACCAGGCCCATCACCGTGCCCCAGACCAGGCCGTTGGCCAGCGCGACCAGAAACTCCTTGCGAAAGAGCTGCCGCGCGTGCTCGCGCGTCACCTGGCCCAAGGCGACTGCCCGAACGATCATGGTGATCGTCTGGTTGCCCGAATTGCCGCCGATGCCGGCGACGATGGGCATCAGTGCGGCCAGCGCGACCAGCTTCTCGATCGAGCCTTCGAAAATGCCGATGACCCGCGAGGCGATGAACGCGGTGACCAGGTTGATGGCCAGCCAGGCCCAGCGGTTCTGGAACGATTTCCACACCGACGCGAAAACGTCCTCCTCCTCGCGCAGGCCCGCCTGCGCCAGCACATCCTCCTCGCCGCTCTCGCGCACGTAGTCGAGCACTTCGTCGACGGTGACGCGGCCGACCAGCCGCTCGTTGGTGTCGATCACCGGCGCCGACACCAGGTCGTAGCGCTCGAACGCGCTGGCCGCCTCCTCGGCATTGTCGTGCTGCCGCAGCTTGACCACCGGCTCCTGCATCACGTCGCCGACCAGCGCGCCGGGGTCGCTGATGATCAGCTTGCTCACCGGCAGCACGCCCAGCAGCTTCTCGTCGCGGTCGACGACGAACAACTGGTCGGTCTGCGACGGCAGTTCGTCGAAGCGGCGCAGGTAGCGCAGCACGACCTCGAGCGTGACGTCGGGCCGCACCTGCACGTCCTCGAAATCCATCAGCGCACCGACCATGTCGTCGTCGAAGGACATCGCCGCGCGCAGGTGCTCGCGCTCCTCCACGGCCAGGCCGGAGAAGACGTCGTCCAGCACCTCCTGCGGCAGATCCGGCGCGAGCTCGGCGATCTCCTCGGCGTCGAGCGTTTCCGCGGCGGCGACGAGCTCCTCGGTGTCCATCGCCGAGATGAGGCCCTCGCGGACGGGTTCCGAGACCTCGAGCAGGATCTCGCCGTCGCGGTCGGCCTTGACCAGGTCCCAGATATAGAGCCGCTCGTCGAGCGGCAGCGCTTCGAGGATGAAGGCGATGTCGGCCGGATGCAGCCGGTCGAGCTTGCGCTGGAGCAGCGCCTTGTTCTGGCGGGTGACGAGGCTTTCGACGACCTCGCCGCGACCCTCGTGGTCGCCTAGCGGAGCGTGTTCGAGCTGCTCGTGAACCAGTCCTTCGACCAGCCGGTTCTTGCGCAACAGCCCGGTGACCTCCACCAGCGCGTCCTGCACACGCTCGTGCGGTTCCGGGCGCGCGTTCGCCGTTTCGTCGACAGTCTCGGACATGGGTTTCTCGGACTCAACGGCAGCGCGGACGGCATCGGGGGAGGGGCGAATTCTAACCGCTTTCGCTGCCGGGCCCCTAGGGCAGCTCGGCGGAAGGCATCCGCGCCAGGATGATGCCGATCTTTCGGTTGAGGCCTGGCGCGCCCTGATTGCGTTCGTAGAAGCGCGGATTGGGCGCCATCGCCGCAAGTCGCGCCGCCTGTTCGGGTGCGAGCAGCGACGCGCCGACGCCGAAATAGTGCCGTGCCGCCGCCTCGGCGCCGAAAATGCCGTTGCCGTACTCGATCACGTTCAGGTAGATCTCGAAGATGCGTCGCTTGGGCAGCAGCGCCTCGAGCATCACCGTGAGCACCGCTTCCTGGCCCTTGCGCAGGTAGCTGCGCGACGGCGTCAGGAACAGGTTCTTGGCGAGCTGCTGGGTGATGGTCGAGCCGCCCGCGACGACGCGGCCCCTCTTCTGGTTCTTCTCCAGCGCGTTCTGAATGCCCTCCCAGTCGAAGCCTTCGTGATCGACGAACCTGGCGTCCTCGGCGGCGATCATCGCGCGTTTCAGGTTCGCGGATATGCGCTCGTAGGGCACCCAGGCGTACTTCAACTGGGCTCGCGGGTTCTTTGCGCGCAGCTCGTCCATCCGGTAGGCCATGAACGACGACTCGCCCACCGGATTGAAGCGCCACCAGACGATCTGCGCCGCATACCAGAGGTGTGCGAGGATCGCCAGCGCCGCGAGCGTGGCCAGCACCCAACCGAGCGCGCGCCATACGCGCCCGCGCTGCGCCGCCGTTGCCATCAGGCGCCGGGCCGAAGCAAGGTGAACACCGCCCGCGTGTCGGGTCGCACGCCGCGCCAGAGAAAGAAGCTCTCGGCCGCCTGTTCGATCAGCATGCCCAGGCCGTCGGCCAGGCGCTCCACGCCCTGCTCCCGCGCCCAGTGCAGGAAGACTGTCGGGGCGTCGGAATAGATCATGTCGTAGGCGAAGGCCCCGCGGCGGAACAGCTTCCGCGGCCACGGCAGTTTCGCCTCGCCGCTCAGTCCGGCGCTGGTGGCGTTGATGACCAGGTCGAACTGGTGCCCGGCAATCGTGTCCAGAGTCCCTGCCGTGACAGGCCCGCGGCTGGCGAACGCGTCCGCGAGCGCCGCGCCCCTGGCCGCCGTGCGGTTGAGGATCGTCACCGAACGCGGCTCCTGCGCGAACAGCGGCGCCAGCACTCCGCGGGCGGCGCCGCCCGCGCCAAGCAACAGCAGGTCGCGGCCGGCCAGCACCACGCCCAGGTTCGCCGTCAGGTCGCGCACGATGCCGGCGCCGTCGGTGTTGTCTGCGAACCAGCCGCCAACCACGCGCTTCAGCGTGTTCGCCGCACCGGCCGCGCGCGCGCGATCGCTGACCTCGCGGGCCAGCGACAACGCCTCCAGCTTGAACGGCACCGTGACGTTCAGTCCGCGTCCGCCCTCGCGCGCGAAGGACTCGACCGCGGTTTCGAAGCCGTCCAGCGGCGCGAGCAGCCGCTCGTAGGTCAGGTCCTGCCTGGTCGCGCGCGCGAATGCCGTGTGGATCTGCGGCGATTTCGAGTGCGCGATGGGATTGCCGACAACGGCGTATTTGTCCATGGGAGGGAGGTCGGTCGGGCAGGAGCCCGATCCGGTCCGTGATTCTAACGGGGGCGCCAGCGCGGAACCACCGCGCGCGCAACCTGGATGGACTCGGCCACGACCGCCTGAGCCGGCCTAGCGCGACTCCAGCGAGTTCGCCTTGGTGAACGACCAGGTGCGGGTGATGTGCAGGACGTCGGTGTCCCGCCGGATATCGTCCGGAAACGGCGAGAACGGCCCGGACATCTCGACGATCCTGACCGCCGCCGCGTCCAGGATGCGGTTGCCGGACGTGCGGTTCAGCTCGACGTTCTCGACGCTGCCGTCGCTCCTGATCGACACGGTGAGCAACAGCGTGCCGAAGAGCTGCAACTGCCGCGCCGCCTCCGGATAGTTGAGATTGCCGATGCGCTCCACCTTGAGGCGCCAGTCCTCGATGTAGCGCGCGAAGCGGTATTCCTCCGCCCGCGCGCCGACGAAGCGGCGCTTGGGCCGCTTCTGGTAGGTGTCCATGTCCTTGGCGATCTGGGCCTCGAGCCGCATTGCCTCGAGCGTGCGCTGCATCAACTCGTTGGCGGTGGGCAGGTCGGTTCTTTCCGTCGCCTCGGCAGGCTTCTGCACCGACGGCACCTTGGGCAATGACCGCAGCTGGGCCATCATCTCCTGCGTCCGCCGTTCGAGCATCTCCACCTTCTGCGTCGCCACGGCCACCTGTTGCTCGGGGTTGTTCTTCGGCAGCACCGGTAGCGGCGTCTTGGCACGGCGATCGGCGTCGGTGTTGCCGCCGCCGTCGAGATTGGCCTGCGCCAGGATGTCGGCCTTGGTCGGCTTGGTCACCGTCCGCGCATTGACCAGCGCGATTTCCAGCGGTGGCCCGGTGTCAGTCGCATGTTTGAGTTCGAACGGGCGGAAGTGGATGGTCAGCACCACCAGGTGCATCGTGACGGAGATGCCGATCGCCCACACGAGCAGGCGATCGTTGCGCGAAGACGCGAGCGCCTCGGGCGGAATCCGCGCCAGCGGCAACGCGCCGACCGGCGTGATGGAGGCCGAGCGGCGCTGCGGCGGGCCGGAACGCGCGGGCGGCACCTGCGCCGGAACGACCGGGTCGACGATCGGGCTGCGTGGCGCGGCCTTGGCCGGCGCAGCGACCGCGGCGACCGTCGCCTTGCGCACGGGCCCGGCGGCCGGCTCGCCTGCCGTCGCCTTGCGCGGCGCGGGCCGCTTGCGTGGCGCGGCCGTTGCGGGCACCACCGGCGGCGAGTCTGCCGAAGCTTGCGCTGGCCCGGGTCGAACCTCGGGTGTCTTGGGCGGCGTGGCGCGTCGCGGCACGTCGGGTCGCTTTTCCGGAGTGGGCGTGCGGCCTATTGTAAGCGCCTGTCATGCCGGCGTCATGCCCGGCGCGCATTCACCGGTCGCGTTTCACGCCGGCTGTGGCGCTTCCTCCACCGTTCCGGCGTAGCGACACTCGAGCGTGGCCGCGAGCAGGTCGACCTTGCCGATGGCCACCCGCACCACCGAATCCTGCGCCAGCGAAGGCAGATCGGCCAGGCGCACCACCAGCGGCAGGCGCTCGAAGCGGACGAGGTTGTCGCGGATCACTCGCGCGGTGGTCTCGCCCACCTGTTCCTGCAGCAGCCAGCGCAGGCACCAGTAGTGTTCCATCCGATCCTGGAACTCCGCGTACTGGCTGTAGGTGGCCTCGAAATCGGCCAGCGCGGCGAAGAGCTCGGCATCGTTGGCCGCGTAAGGCGGCTTCTCGCCGGCAAGGGCCGCCAGCAGCTGGCGCTGGTTGACCAGATCGGCGTAGCGGCGCAGCGGCGAACTCGACCACAGATAGTGATCGAGTCCGAGCCCCTGGTGCTCGCCGGGGCGCGTGCTCATCTTCACCTTGCCCGCCGATTGCACGCGGTACAGGCCGGCGGCACCACGCTCGGCGAGGAGCTTGCCCCAGCTGTTGTTGACGAAGATCATCAGCTCCGAGATGAGCTTGTCCAGCGGACTGCCCCGCTCGCGCGGGACGATCGCAACCTGGCCGTCCGGACCCGCGCTCCAGTCGACGTCGAAGCCGAAGTCGATGCGGTTGATGTCGTTCTTGCCGCGCTGGCCGGAAAGATGTTGCGCGAGCTTCCACAGCATTCGCAGTTCAGCCGTCCAGGGCGGGTCGTCCGGCGAGGGCAGCGCATTGGCGAAGGCGCTGCTCACGCGGTCCAGCCGCAGGTTGGCCGCGACCGGTACGCGGTCGAGCCGCGTCTCGTGGCGCAGCGCAGTGCCGTCGGGCGCGGTCTCGACGTACAGCGACAGTGCCGGCGGCACCGTACCGGCCTTGAGCGTGAACGCCGCCACCGCCTCGTCGGGCAGCATGGTCAGCTTGCGCCCAGGCATGTAGACCGTGGACAGCCGCGCGCGGGCGATGGCGTCGAGCCCGCTTCCGCGCGCCATCGCCAGCGCCGGGCAGGCGATGTGGATGCCGATCTCGACGTTGCCGTTGGGCAGTTCGCGCACCGAGAACGCATCATCGATCTCGGTCGTCATCGCGTCGTCGATGGAAAAGGCGCGCACCGGCGCGGTCGGCAGGTCGAGCGCATCGGGCAGGACGCCCCAGGCCGGAAACGCCACGCCGCCGGGAAACGCCTCGGTCAGGAAACGGTTGAAGTGGTAATCGTGCGTCGAGGGAATCGCACCGCAGGCGGCGAGCAACTCGACCGGATTGGTCTTCGCCGCGTCGCAGGCCGCGGACAGTGCCTTCCACTCGAGTGTGTTCTTGTCCGGCTTGTAGAGGAGCATCGGCAGCCTGGCGCGCAAGGCTTCCGGCAACCGGTGCGCAGTCAGTTCGGCGACCCAGCCGGCCATCTGCTCGGCCTCGTGCTGCCTGCGTTCCACCGAGGCCAGCGCCGCCTTCAGCGATTCCGCAGGCGCCTTTCGGTAGCGGCCCTTGCCTTTCTTGTAGAAGTGCATGGGCGCGGCATGCAGCAGCATCGCGATCGCCGCCGACTGCGCAGGCGACGGGTGCGCACCGTAGTACTCGCGCGCCAGGTCGGCGAAGCCGAATTCGTCGTCGCCGACGACCTCCCAGAGAAAGCCCGGATCGAGTTCCGCGGCAAGCCTCTGTCCATCGGCAAGCACCTCGCCCGCGCCGGGCGCGGCGAAGCGCAGCAGCACATGACCGGCCTTGATCTTCAGGCGCTTGCCCGAGACCGCCTCCACCTGCAGCGAGGTGTCGTTATCGGCGAGGACGCTGCCGGCCTTCAGCTGGCCGTCGTCCTCGAACAGGACATTCATGGTGGGAACGTGGTTGCGGAATGGCCACGCCGGAGCAGCGGTGAGCGCTGTGACGGCATGAAGGCCGACAATTATAGGGCCTCACGGTGGCCGAGCCTCGCGAACGACTTCCAACCCGCTCGAAATGCGCTTCGGCGACCGCCGGAACCAACGCGTGGATTCAGTAGCCGAGTGCGGCGAACAGCGTGCGGCAGGTCATGAAAATGAGGATCAGCGAGCCCACCGTCCACAACGCGGCGCGCAGATCATGGGTTTGCGCGGTCAGATAGGCGGCAAAGTGCAGGAATCGCGATACGACATACCCGTAGAGGAGAACTTGCGCGAGCGGCAGCGAGGGTTCGGTCAACACATAGAGAAAGCCGGCAGCGAGGAAGAACGGCAGGTTTTCCAGATCGTTCAGCTGGATTCTCCGGATGCGATCGACCCTGTCGTCGACTTCGAGCTGCTGCGGATCCGGCCGCGGGTTCAGCGGCGTTTTCCGGAGGTCTTCCGGCGAACGGAAGCCGCCTTTGACCTGCATCATGCGTACCACGGTCAGCCAGGACATGCCCACGGCCTTGAGGATCATCAGCGTGGCGGCGATGACGTAGGTGGCGAACAGCGGGTCCTGCAGGCTCAGAGTCGGCATGGCTTCCTCTCAGGCTTTGTCGAGCATCGCATCGTAGGCGTCGGCAAGTCCGGCGAGGGACTCGCCGCAGCGCGTCCGGCTCGACGAGCCGTGCATGACCGCCAGCGTCTTGGGCTCCAGCGCGGCGAGCCTGCGGATCGTCGTCGCGGTAACCGGCGAGAGCGAAGTGGCGTGGAAAATCTCTTCCGCCGCGATCGCGGGCCCGACGATGTCGGCCTCGGTCAGCGCCGGTCCGTCGCCGGTATGCGTGAAGAGATCGCCGCAGAACAGCGTCCCGGTGGATTCCTCGAACAGAACGCGCGCCTCCCAGTTGTGCGGAACATGCGGGGTGTCGATGTGGCGGACCCGCTTGCCGCCGAGGTCGATGACCTCGCCGTCCGCAAGTTTGCGCGGCGGCCGGTCGCAAAGGTCATCGAGCGAGACCATGCAGCCGATCGCGCCGTGCGCGACCTCGGCGTGCGGCGCAGCGGCGAGGAATTCGTTCATCGCCCCGCACTCGTCGGACTCCACGTGCCCGAAGCTGATCCAGCGCAGCCGATCGAGCGGGACGACCCGGGAGATCGCCTGCGAGACAAGCGGGAACATCCGCCGCGGTCCGGTATGAAAGAGCAGCGGCTCGTCGGCGATGACGAGGAACTGGTTGAACGTGAACCCGCCCGGCGCCGCGTCGCGGACACAGGTCGAGAGACGGTAGATGTGGTCGGCTATTTCATGGACTCTGGTTTGCATGTGGGCTCTCCTTTGGTTGCGCCTGGGTCGCGCCACGGCAGCGGCGCAGACCTCGGCCAGCACGCAGACCGAGGCTGAAGAATACCCCAGAATACCGACCATTGGTCGAATTAATTTACTGTGGGTCTTTTATTTTATTACTGGTACAATATCCGCGTCGCTCCTTCTTCCCGAAAGCCCCGATGCCGCCCGCGAAGCGCCGCCCCGCCCCCCCCGCAAAGCCTGAAGTCGCCGCCCGGCTGGCGCGCCGGGAGCGGCGGCGCAGCCAATCGCGGGAGGAGATCCTGGCGGGAGCGCGCCGCGTCCTGCTGCGAAACGGCATCGCCGCCACCACGCTCGACGCGGTCGCCCGGGAAATCGGCGTATCGAAGACGGCGCTCTACTACTACTTTCCCTCGAAGGACGCCTTGTTCTTCGAGCTCGTCTTCGGCGCCGTCAAGTCCCAGGCGCAGGCAGTCAATGACGCGGTCGAGCAGGCTGCCGACGGCGCAGGCGCGCTACGCGCCATCGTCCGCGAAGCCGTGAATTGCTTCGCGCCGCGCCTCGACGACTTCCGCCTGGCCTTTCTCCATGGCCAGGTCGCCGGCCAGGGCGCCGTCCACTTCGACGCGGAGCAATTCGCACGAATCCGCCCGCTCAACGAACTATGGTTCGCGGGTGCGGCAAGAAAGCTTGCCGAGGAAAGACGAGGACGTCGGCGCCGTCCCCGCGTCGAACCACGCCTGCTGGCATTTCTGGCCTATCTTGCAGCCATCGGAATGCTGACGATGAAAGGCATGGTCGAAAGCCTGGAGGACCCGCTGGCGTTTTCGGATGACCAGCTCATCGAGGGGTTCGCGCGGGTATTCGAGGCCGCGGCTGCGTCTTGATGCCTGCGGATGGAAGAACGGAGCCGGCCTGTCCGTTTCCGGACGCGCATGCGCACGGCGTCGAGGCGCATTGATTGCCGCCCGATGGCAGGCGAGAAGCCGAACGCGAGTCTTGTGCGGGGACTCTCGTTTGCGTAACCTTGAACGCGTCGCGCGGTACAGTGTCGACGCAACCGGAGAAGGCAATGGATTACGTACGACTGGGCGCCAGCGGACTCATGGTGTCGCCGGTGTGCCTCGGCACCATGATGTTCGGCGACCGCACCGACGCGTCGCATTCGCAGCGGATCATCGACGCCGCGCGCGAGGCGGGCGTCAACTTCATCGACACGGCCGACGCCTACGCCAGGGGCGAGTCGGAGCGCATTGTCGGCGCCGGGATCAAGTCGCACCGACGGCACTGGCTCCTCGCCACCAAGGCGGGCAATGTGCTCACCAGAAAGCCTGTCGACGGCGGATCGTCGCGCCGCTGGCTGCTGATGGCCTGCGACGACAGTCTCGCCCGCCTCGGCACCGACTACATCGACATCTACTACCTGCACCGCGACGACCAGGAGACGCCTCTGGCTGAGACCATCGGCGCCATCGGCGACCTGATCCGCGCCGGCAAGATCCGCTACTTCGGCGTGTCCAATTTTCGCGGCTGGCGCATCGCCGAGGTGATGGCCGAGTGCGAGGCGCAGGGCGTGGCGCCGCCCGTCGTCTGCCAGCCGTACTACAACCTGCTCAATCGCCAGCCCGAGGTCGAAATCCTGCCCGCCTGCGATTATTACGGCATCGGCGTCGCGCCCTACTCGCCCATCGCCCGTGGCGTGCTTACGGGCAAGTACATGCCCGACGCGCCGTTACCCGAAGGCTCGCGCGCGTCGACCGGCGACAAGCGGATGCTCGAAACCGAACTGCGCCCGGAGTCCTACCGGATCGCGCAGCAGCTGCGCCAGCACGCCGACAAGACCGGCCGCACGCTCACCCAGTTCGCGCTGGCCTGGCTGTGGGCCAACCGGATCACCACATCGATCATCGCCGGCCCGCGCACGCTGGAACAATGGAACGACTACGTCGCGGCCATCGGCACGCCGTGGTCGGACGAGGACGAGGAACTGGTCGACTCGCTGGTGCGGCCCGGACATCCGTCGACGCCCGGCTACAGCGATCCGCAGTATCCGTTCCATGGACGGGTGCTGGACTAGCGCCTGTCGACGCCCGGCCGCGCATCCACGTGACCGACGAGCGCCTGTCCGTCAGGGCGCGTCGTGGAAGAACTTCAGGAGCTTGAGAGCCTCGTCGTTCGAGTGCCGGAACACCGCCGGATCGAACGACGTCGAGCCGAGGCGGGCATGGCCCGGCAGACCGGCCAGCGACGTTTCGTCGACGTTCTTGAAGGCCATCGCCCATTCGCTGAACATCCGGGCCGGAATCTCGCCCTCGCCGAGCAGCAGGACGGTGTGGTGGCGCGTGTCGCGCTCGATTTTCCTGTAGAGGGCGCGCACTTCGGCCTCATCCCCTTCCAGCATCTGGATGAAATGCCCGCTGTCGGAGTCCCGGGAATGCCGGTAGATCAGCATGCCGGTGATGCCCTTCTCGGTGTTCTTTTCGCGACTGAAGGTCAGCAGCGACTCGAGCGCGGCGGCGTCCATCGGCTTGTTCGCCTGGCTGACATAGATCACGTAGTGCATGGATACTCCGCCTGTTCGTTGTTGCCGATACGGGATCGGGGCGACGTCAGCCGGTGCAGCCCGCGCGCCCGTTCACGCCGGAGCTGGACCACCCGCAGTGTCCAATCAGTGTCCACCCGGCATCCATTCTACGGGGCGCATCATGGCTCGAGCGCCCCGGCGCCGCGCAGGAAGTCGAAATCGCAACCTTCGTCGGCCTGGAGCACATGGTCCTGGTAGAGCCTGGCATAGCCGCGCGCAATCTTCGGCCGGGTCGACACCCATGCCTCGCGCCGCCGCGCGAGTTCCGCCTCGTCCACCAGCAGGTCCAGGCTGCGGTTCTTCACGCTCAGCCGGATGCGGTCGCCATTGCGCACGAGCGCCAGCGGGCCGCCGGCAGCGGCTTCCGGGGCGACGTGCAGCACGATGGTGCCGAATGCGGTGCCGCTCATGCGCGCATCGGAGATGCGCACCATGTCCTTGACGCCGGCCTGCGCCAGTTTTTTCGGGATCGGCAGGTAGCCGGCTTCCGGCATGCCGCTGCGGCTGGTCGGGCCGGCATCGCGCAACACCATGATGTCGTCGGCCGTGACATCGAGATCCGGATCGTCGACGCGAAGGCTCAGATCCTCCAGAGAGGTGAACAGGACCACGCGCCCTTCCTTCTCGAACAGACCCTTGTCGGCGGCGGAGCGCTTGAGGATCGCGCCACGCGGCGCCAGCGAACCGAACAGCGCCACCAGTCCGCCCACCGGCTCGATCGGGTCGCCTGCGGGCCGGACGACCCGGTGATCGGTCCATTCGTCCTTCTCCGCTTCGAGCCGTTCGCCCAGCGTCTCGCCGGTGACACTTACCGTGTCGAGGTGCAGCAGGGGCTTCAACTCGCGCAGCAACGCGCTCATGCCGCCGGCGGCGAAGAAGTCCTCCATGTAGTTGTCGCCCGTCGGCTTGAGGTTGACCAGCACGGGGGTGGATTCGCTGATCTCGTTCAATCGCTGCAGCGACACGGGGATGTTCAGGCGCCCCGCCACCGCCGTCAGGTGGATGATGGCGTTGGTCGAGCCGCCCAGCGCGAGCAGGACGCGCAGCGCGTTCTCCACCGACTTGGGCGTGATCACTTCGCTGGGCCGCAACGCGCGCGCCTGGCCGAGCGCCATCCGGGCGGCGAGCGCGCCGCTCGCCTCGGCCGCGCGCAGCCGGTCGGCATGCACGGCCGGGATCGCCGCGCTGCCCGGCAGCGACATGCCCAGCACCTCGGTGATGCAGGCCATGGTGCTGGCCGTGCCCATCACCGCGCAGGTCCCAGCCGTGGTGGCCAGGCGGCTTTCCACCGCGTCGATTTCCGCGCGCTCGATCTTGCCGGCGCGGAAGCTGGCCCAGAACCCGCGGCAATCGGTGCAGGCGCCCAGCCGCTGGCCCTTGTGGCGCCCGGTCATCATCGGACCGGTGACCAGCTGGACCGCCGGCAGGTCGGCGGACGCCGCGCCCATCAGCTGCGCCGGCACGGTCTTGTCGCAACCGCCGATGGCCACCACCGTATCCATCGGCTGCGCGCGCACCATCTCCTCGACGTCCATGCTCATCAGGTTGCGGAACATGAGACTGGTGGGATTGAGAAAGACCTCGCCCAGCGAAATGGTCGGAAAGTCGATGGGCAGTGCGCCGGCCGCCAGCACGCCGCGCTTGACCGCCTCGACCAGCTCGGGCATCGACCGGTGGCAGTTGTTGTAGCCCGACGGGCTGGAGGCGATGCCGACCACGGGCTTGCTCAGGATGTCCCCGGAGTAGCCCATCGACTTGATGAATGAGCGCCGCAGGTACAGCGCGAAGCCGCGGTCGCCGTAGTTGGTCAGTCCGCGGGCAACGCCCACCTCATCTGCATCTGCCAATTTCGAATCTCCGTTGCCGGTTACGCCGGTCCGCGGCGTCCGATACGCAGTCGGGAACGCCGGATCGGCCCTACAGCAACCGCGTCTTGATGAACTTGGGCTCGAGATAGTCGCGGATCCCCAGCGCACCGCCCTCGCGCCCCATGCCGCTTTCCTTGACGCCGCCGAACGGCATTTCGGCGCTGGCGATGGCCAGCTCGTTGACGCCCACCATGCCGGCGTGGATCGCCTCGCTGGCCAGCGTGGCGGTCTTGAGCGAATTCGAGAACAGATAGGCCGACAGGCCGTAGGACGTGCTGTTGGCCAGGCGGATCGCCTCGTCGAACGTGGAAAACGGCGCGATCGGCGCCACCGGCGCGAACGGCTCGTCGCGCATGATGCGGGCATCCTCCGCGACGTCGGCCAGCGCGGTCGGCGCCAGGAAATAGCCCTTGTCGCCGGCCATCCCGGCCGGGCGGCCGCCGCCGGCGATCACCCGTGCGCCGTGCTCGACCGCGTCGGCGATCATCCGGTGCGCGTGGTCGAGACCGCGCCGGTTGGCCATCGGGCCGACTTCGGTTGCCGGGTCGAGACCGTTGCCGACCTTGAGACCGTTGGCCACGGCGGCGAAGCGATCGCAGAACGCCTTGTACAGGCTCTCATGCACGTAGAAGCGCGACGGCGAGGCGCACACCTGTCCGCAGTTGCGGTACTTGAAGCGCGCGCACTGCTCGGCCGCGTAGGCCACGTCGGTGTCCCCGAAGACCAGCACCGGCGCATGCCCGCCCAGTTCCATGGTCACGCGCTTGACGTTCTCGGCCGCCAGCTGAAGCATGCGTTTGCCTACGCCGGTCGATCCGGTCAGCGTCACCTTGTTCACGATCGGCGAACGCACCAGATACTCGGAGATGAACGTCGAGTCGCCGGTGACGAGATTGACCACGCCGGCCGGCAGCCCGGCGTCGTGCAGCGCCTGCATGATCGCCATGCAGCTTCCGGCCGCCTCGCTGGCCGGTTTGACGATCACCGAACAGCCGGCGCCCAGCGCGGCGGCGATCTTGCGCGACGGCAGCAGCGCCGGGAAATTCCAGGCCGAGAACGCGGCGACGACGCCCACCGGTTCGTAGCGAACCTGCATCCGCACCTCGGGAACGCGCGCCTCGATGGTTTGCCCGTACAGGCGCTGGGTTTCACCGGCATACCAGGCGAACTGATCCGCCGCATCGGAGGTCTCGCCCCTGGATTGCACCAGCGGCTTGCCGGTTTCGATGGTCATCAGCTCGGCGATGGCGTCCAGCCGACCGCGGATGAGCTCGGCGGTGCGATTGAGGATCGCGGCGCGCTCCCACGGCGAGGTCCGGCGCCAGAGCGCCAGGCCGCTCTGCGCGCAGGCAAGCGCGGCATCCAGGTCGTCCTTGCCGGCGACCGGAATGAAGCCGCGCACTTCCTCGTTGGCCGGGTCCAGCACCTCGCGAACCGATCCGTCGCCGGCGGGCCGCCAGCGGCCGTCGATGTAGAGTCCGTAGCCCTTGTACAGTCCGAAGTCTTCACGTTTCACGCTCGTTGCTCCCAGAGATCAGATGTCGGAATTCGCGTAGCGCTGCTGCACGTCGGCGCACCAGTTGCCGACGTTCCACGAGCCGTAGGCGCCCAGCCCGCCTTCCGGCGCCGTTCCCGCGTAGACGGGCACATGCACGACCGACAGGCCGTCGTGCGCATGGGCTTCCTTCAGCGCCGCGCGCAGCGAATCCAGCGTGTCGCCGCCAGCCACCGCCTTGACGCCGGAAACACTGGCCGCGAGCGTGACATAGTCGACGGCAACGCCGTCGCTGGTGCGGAAATCGACGCCGTACTGCGCCTGCTGCAGGCTGGAGATCGCCGCCATCCGGCGGTTGTCGAAGATGACGATCATGCCCCTGGCGCCGTGCTCGACCGCGCTGATCAGGACCTGCGGATTCATCATGAACGACCCGTCGCCGGTGAACGCAATGCCGTAGCGGGGCCGGTCCGCCAGTCCGGCCGCGGTCAGCGCGCAGACGGCGAAGCCCATGTACGACGCGCCGGTCTCGGTATAGGTGTCGAAAGGGCGATCGTCCTCCACGGTCTGGAAGCCGTTGGCCTGCACATCGCCGGCGTCGAAGAACTTGACCGCGCCGGTTGCCTTGGCAAAGTCGCAGACCGCCTTGATCGCCGCCGGCTGCGACAGCACCGGACGCTCGCCAGACCTCGTCCAGCAGCGGCGGCGCCGACTGGCGCAAATGCAGAAATTCTTTCCACTGCGCCTTCATCGCCGAACATTCTTCGAGCCAGTCATTGCGTGCGGCGGACGGTGTCGATCCGGCGGACAAGGCCGGCAGCAACCGGGCAATGACCACGCCGATGTCCCCGGGCAGCGCCACCGTCTGGTTATAGTGCGCCACGTCGGCGAGGTCGGCATTGATGTTGATCACGGCCTGCACCTTCGGATAGCCGACGCCCGAGCAGTCCGCCTGGCATACGGCGCGCGAGCCGACGACGAGCAGCAGTTCGCCTTGTTCCATCGCGTGGTTGCCGCTGATGGAGCCCTTGCTGCCGCCCACATGCATGTTCTGCGGATGCGCGTCCGGCAGCACGCCGGTCGAGCCCGGCGACAGAACCACGGCCGCCCCGACCGCCTCGGCCAGTGCGCGCACTTCCGCGGCGAAGGCGCGACCGCCACCGCCGACCTTCATCACGATGCGGCTGTGGCGACGCAGCAGCGCGGCGGCCTGCCGCGACCGCTGCGTCGTCCGCCACGACGGTGCGCGGCACGTCGAGGCGCCCTGGCAACGCCGCCAGGTTCAATTCGTCGATCACCTGCGGCTGCGTGTTCAGCGGCAGCAGCAGGTAGAACGGTCCGGCCTTGAACGGATGATGCACGCATTGCGTGCCGCGGCGCAGCGCATCGCGCAGCGCCTGCGGCGTGTGCAGCACGTACGACTGCCCGATCACCGCGGTCATCTGTCCGAACAGATGCTGCTGCGGCTTGGGGACCTGCTGCATGTTGTAGCCTTCCCCGTGCGTCGTCTCGTCGCCGTAGATGTGATAGACGCCCACGCCGTTGGAGGCTGCGGCCAGCGAGCCCGCCATCGCCTGCAGCGCGCCGGGACCGATGGACGTCACCACCGCGCAGGTCTCGCCATGGACCCAGGCCAGCGCGGTGCCGGCGTGCGCCATCTCGACTTCGTTGCGGAAGTTGAATACCTGCGTCACTCCCGCTTCCGTGTAGATGCGCAGGACGTCGCCCAGGTCGGTGGAACCGTGGCCGAAGATCGCCAGGTACTTGCGCACGCCCTGGCGCAGCAGGCCCAGCACCAGTCCTTCCGACAGCGAGACGCTGGGTCGCCTGGGCAGCAGCCCGCGATCCAGCGCGGCCTGGAGGCTCCCGGCGCCGGCGATGGCCCTGGCGCGAGCCTGCTGACCCCCGGGACCAGGCTGCCTGATCAGGGATTCCTCATTCATTGCTTCCATCCGCTTTCCTCGTTTGGCTCGGGGCACGGCCCCGCGGCCGGCGATCAGGCCTGTTCGCTTTGCTCGGCACGCGCGAGACGCCTGCTGCGCAGCGCCTCCATCACGCGTTCGGGCGTGGCCGGAAGTCGGGTGATGCGCACACCCACGGCGTCGTAGATGGCATTGATGATCGCCGGCGCCGTCGGGGTGATTGCCGGCTCGCCGATGCCCTTCACGCCCAGTGGCGTCTTGGGATCGGGTTCCTCGATCAGCACCGATGTGACCTGAGGAACGTCCAGCGAAGTCGGCAGGATGTACTTGGCAAATCCGGGCGTGGTGGTCTGGCCCTCGACCTGTATGTAGTCCTCCATCAACGCATGTCCGAGGCCCATCACCACGCCGCCCTCGATCTGGCCTTCGACCTGCTGCGGGTTGACCACTCGACCCACGTCGTGCGCGGCCCAGACGCCAAGGACCTGGACCTCGCCGGTGTCGTCGTCGACCTCCACCTCGGCGACCTGCGCACCGAACACATAGCTCTGCCAGGGCGTGGCCTCCCCGGTGTCGGAATTCAGCGCCGTGTGCCGCGAGGTGAACAGGCCGCTGCCGACGATGACGATGCCGCGCTCCTTCTTCAGCACGTGCACCGCGTCGGCCATGCTCATGCGCTTGATCGACGATCCCTCGACCCAGACTTCGCCAGCGAAGGCGCGGACGCTGTCCGGCGCCACCCCCCAGTACGCAGCCATCGCCTCGCGGAACTTGCCGAAGGCTTCGCGGCAGCCGACCGCGACCGCGTTGCCGATCATGTAGGTCATGCGCGTCGCGCCGGCATGCGCGGCTTCAGGCACGCGCGCCGTGTCGTTGTCGCCCAGCACGATGTCCTCGGGACGCACGCCCATCTCCTGCGCGGCGATCTGGCACAGGCCGGTGAGGATGCCCTCGCCGATCTCGGTCACGCCGGTGGCGATCTTCACCGTGCCGCCATCGTCGAGTTCCACCCAGACCGCCGCCCGGTCCATCGCCGCCGTGCGGGCGATGCCGTACCAGCCGCAGGCGACACCACGTCCACGATGTTTCATGTCGTTCCCCTCACTTGTTCAGCACCGGGTCGGGGCTGCCGACTTTCGCCTTCTTGCGTGGCGGGGCCAGGCTGGCGCCGAGCGTGCAGGGAGCCCGCGTTCCCGGGCCGCCAAGGTCGGTGCGCGCCCTCTGGCCTTTGCCCCGGCGAAACGGCAGCCCCGGATCCCAGCCGGCGGCCGAGACCACCGCGGACAGGCATTCGGTCGCCAGCACCCGGTCGAGTTGCTGGCGCGTGTGCGTGGTCGCGCCGTCGCGCATCAGGTTGACCATGCGCAGGGCGACCGGGTCCATGCCCAGCCGCTCCGCGCACAGGTCCAGATGCGCCTCGGTGGCGAACTCCGACTGGAACGCGCCGAACGCCCGCATCGCCCCGGCCGGCGTGTTGTTCGTGTAGACGCCGATCGCATCGACCCAGACGTTCGGGATCGCATAGGGACCGGGACCCAGGATCGCCGACTTGTTCATGACGTAGGGCGTCGACATGGCGTAGGCACCGCCGTCGGACACCATCACCATCCTGGTCGCGATGATGCGGCCGTCGCGCTTGAGTCCCATCGTGTAGCGGATCTGGATCGGGTGCCGCTTGGCGCTGGCAATGAAACTTTCCTCGCGGGTGAACACATAGCGCACCGGACGCCGGGTCTTGATCGCCGCCAGCGCCAGCATGCCCTGGTAGAGCATGTCTTCCTTGCCGCCGAAACCGCCGCCCACCGTGCTCATGATCATGCGCACCTTGTTGATCGGGCGGCCGAGGATCCGCGCCAGCATGTGGCGGTGGTGAGTGATGTTCTGGCTGGGCGACTGCACGGTGACGCAACCGTCGGCTTCCACGTAGGCCAGGCCGGCCTCGGGCTCCAGGTAGGCGTGCTCGATGGCCGCGGTCTGATAGGTCTCCTCGACGATCAGGTCCGCCTCCTTCAACCCGGCTTCGACGTCGCCCTTGCGGATCTTCGTGTGCTTGCAGATGTTGTTCGCGGCGAAGTCGTGCAGTTGCACGGCGCCCGGCCGCATGGCCTCGTGCGGGTCGAAGAGCGCCGGCAGGACCTCGTACTCGACCTCGATGCTGCGCATGGCCGCGCGGGCGATGTCAGGGGTCTCGGCGGCCACCGCGACCACGCCTTCCCCGACGTAGCGCACGACCCCGCGCGCCATGATCGGCTGGTCGTCGATGGCCACGCCGAAGTTGTCGACGCCCGGCACATCGGCGCTGGTGAGGATGCACTCGACCCCGGGCATGGCGCGTGCCGCGGCCGTGTCGATGCGCACGATCCGGGCGTGCGGGTGCGGACTGCGCAACACCTGCATGTGCAGCAGGTTGGGCATCCACAGGTCGGCCGCGTACTTGATCGCGCCGGTGACCTTGGCAGGCGCGTCGAGTCGCCGCGTGCTGTGTCCGACGAATCCGGTGGCCTCGTCCTCGCCGAGCGCCGACTCGGGCTTGCTGCCGTTCAGGACGTCCCGCGCAAGCTCCACGGCATCGACGATTTTCTGATAACCGGTGCAGCGGCAGATGTTCCCTCCCAGGCCTTCCTTGATCTCGTCCTGGCTGGCAGCGGGATTGCGGCGCAGCGTGGACGTCGCCGCCATCACCATGCCGGGAATGCAGTAGCCGCACTGGCTGGAACCGCATTTGTGGAAGGCGCGCTGCACGACGGTCATCCCGTGGTCGCGGTCGAGGTCGTCGATCGTCTCGACCTCGGCGCCCTCGATCTTCTGCACCGGCGTCAGGCAGCTCTTGACCAGCTTGCCGTTGACGAACATCGAGCAGGTGCCGCACTCGCCGGCGCCGCAGCCTTCCTTGTTGCCGGTGAGCTTCAATTCCTCGCGGACGAAATCGATCAGCCGATAGTGGATGGGTACCTCGCGGCTGACCTGGCGGCCGTTGACGGTGGCCGTGATCCGGGTCATCGGGTGCCGGCCTTCGGCCGCCGCCACGGATTGTCGATCGAGTTCAGACATGCTCCGTCTCCTTGGGCAGGCGCTTGACCGCCAGGCCACAGGTGGCGAGCGCGGCAACCAGCGCCCGCTCGACAAAGTTGACCAGCACCTCGCGGCGATACTCCTGCCGGCTGCGCGAACGCACCCGGCGGACTGCCATTTCCGCCGCTTCACGCAGGCTTGCCGGCGTGGGAGTCTGTCCGGTCAGCGATTTCTCGACGTCGTGCAGACGCTCCGGCACCGGGCCGACCGCGCCAATGGCGATGCGCGCATCCTCGATCCGCAGCCCGGCCCGGTCGAGCTTGACCAGCGCGGCCAGGCACACGGTGGAGATCACCATCGAACGGCGGTGTCCCACCTTTTCGAAAGCCGCACCATACCCGGGCAGGGCGTCGAGTTCCAGCCGCGTCAGGATCTCCAGCGGTCGGCGCTGCGTCTTGCCCGGGCCGACGATGAACTCCGACAACGGCATCGTCCGTTCGACGACGGCACCGGCTTCGAGCCGCGCCAGCGTGACTTCGGCATTGGTCGCCAGCAATGCCGGCTGCGAGTCGCCGGCCGGTGACGCATTGATCAGGTTGCCACCCACCGTCGCCTGTTCGCGGAGCTGGTCGTCGGCAAACCATACGGCGCTGCGCGAGAGGATCGGCGCCTGCTCGCGCAACAGCGGGTCGTGCTGGAAGGCCGCGATGGTCGTGGCCGCACCCATCCGGAGGCGTCCCTGCGCAAGGCTCACGCCGCCCAGTTCGGCCAGCCCGCTCACGTCCACCAGCGCGCTCAGGTGGACGTCTCCCGCGCGGCCGTCCCGAGCCCAGGGCAGCAGGTCGGTGGCACCGGCAACGACGCGCGCACCGGGAATGTCGTGCAGCGCACGCAGCGCGTCCGCCAGCGTCGCCGGCGTCAGGTACTGGTCGAAGGTCAGCATTGGCCGTACATCCTCTAGACCATCGCCCAGGCCTCTTTGATCACCCGCTTGGTGTTGGCCAGGATCACTTCAGAGGTCTCTTCGGCAAGCAACGGACGCACCTCGGCGCTCAGGATCGGCCGCTTTTCCGGATTCAGCAGTTTCAGATCGAGAAGCAGCCGGAAATAGTCCCTGACCTGGGGCGTATCGATCTCGCCGCCCGGCATCCCGAAACGGGGCTGCAGGTCGCCGTAACCCGGATGCTTGCGGTCGCGGAAGGCGCAGGAGCCGATGTGGAAGTGCATCGGGTACTTCATCACCAGCGGAATCGCCTCCTCGGGCGTTTCGCGCAGCAGCGGGAAGTGGGAGAGGTCGGCGAGCACGCCGAAATTCGGATACTCGTTGTGCAACACCGCCGTCACGTCGGCCGCGTCCTGGAAATGACCGATCAGGAAGCTCTTGTCGATGTCGTAGTCGAACACCTTCATGTAGATTTCCATCGGGCCCTGTTCGTTGGTGTAGTCGCAGACTTCCCGCAACGAATCGATCAGGATCTTCTTGGCCTCTTCCTTGCGCTCTTCGCCGGGATGCTTGCCCGAGAAGACGCGCATGCTGGTCGCCCCCAGCTGAAAGGCGTCGTCGACCCCGTTCTTCATGGCGGCAATCGCCTTCTTGCGTTCCGCCGGGTCGAAGGAGTTCAGATTGAACTTCCCGGTGAACATCCGCGGCTGGTTCGCGTAGGCGACTTCCATGTGCGAGGTCTCGAGCAGCTTGCGGGCCTCGTGCCTCACCTTGGGATCCTTCATCCAGCCCACTTCGACAGCGGTCCAGAAGTCGTCTTCGACGATCTTGCGCAGCGTCTCGACGATCGGACCCTCTCCGGTGGTTGCCTCCGGATAGGCCTTGAAATGGATGATTCCAAGTTTCACGTATTTGTAGATCGAAAAGTTTTCCACGTCAATTCCTCTTCATCCTGCCGAGAATTCGCTGGCGGAACCGTTCCTCAATGCATCTTCACGACGACCTTGATCGCGTCGTCGACGCGTTCGCGGGCATAGCGCACGGCCTCCGGGACCTCCGCCAGCGGGAAGGTATGCGTGTGGATCAGCTTGGCATCGAAGCGCTTCTGCGCCATCAGCGAAGCGGCGCGATGCGTCGCGCTCTTGCCTTCGCCGCGGATGCCGAACAGATAGATGTTGTTGCGCACCAGCGCAGCCACGTCGACCGACACCTCCTTGTCGGGGAAGGCGGCGAGGCAGATGCGGCCGCCACGCTTGAGCATCTTCGACGCATCGTTGATCGCAGTAGGCGCCCCGGAGCATTCCAGCACGTACTGCGCGCCTCCGTCGGTGTATTTGCGCACCATGTCGACGGCGTTTTCCTTGGTGATGTTGATCGTGTGGTCGGCGCCCAGCTTGCGTCCCATCTCCAGGCGGTTGTCGCGGGTGCCGATGAGGATCACCTGGCCGGCGCCCAGCGCCTTGGCCACCGCCACGCCCATCAGGCCGATCGGTCCCGGACCCATGACCACGACCGACTGGCCGGCGATCAGCCCGCCCATCACGTCCAGACCGTACATCGCCGTGCCCGCGGTCACGATCAGCGTCGCCTCCTCGTCGCTCATGTCGGAGGGAACGTGGACCAGCGTGTTGATGTTGTTGACCGCATACTGGGTGAAGCCGCCGTCGGTCGTGAAGCCGTTGGCGCGATGTCCCTTCTTGACGTTGCCGTAATTCTTGCCGTAGTTCAGGCAGGACGTGTACATCCCTTCGCGGCAGCGTTCGCAGCGGCCGCAGCCGGCGTGGACCTCGACCGCGACGCGGTCGCCGACCTTGAATTCGTCCACCCCCTCGCCCAGTTTGACCACCGTGCCCATGTACTCGTGACCCGGGGTAAAATTTTTGTTGAATGGCTCACCGCCCTCGATGATGGCGGGCAAGCCCTTCCAGATGATCTCGATGTCGGTTCCGCAGACCGCGATGGCGTCGATGCGCACCAGCACCTCGGCCGGACCGGGCTGCGGCACGGGCTTTTCGACCATGGCCAGTTTCCCCGGATCGCCAAGCACCCAGGCTTTCATCCTGGCGGGAATTTCGAAGCTCTTCTTGACGGACGGCTCTGCTATCGCTGCTGGCATGGACGACTCCTGTAACCGGTTGAATTCATGGCCACCCGACGCCGGGGCCAATAATGGTGCGTGCATCGTGATTTAATAGCCGTCGGACCGGGGGTGCAAGCCGTAGCGGGCAGGTGCATGGATACGTTCAAGTGTTTCCTTGAATCATCCGGTCGGAGGCGACCGGGACGGCCCCGCCGGCTGTTTGCCTCGAGCAATCCGGGGCGGACCCGGATCCGCCGGCCCGAGAAAGACCGAGCGCGCCAGCGTCCGCGCCGGGCCGGGCGGCGCGCAACAGAGGCTCTCCGGCCTTGCCGGGGGATACTTGCGACGAGGCAGCGTTGACGACCAGAGGCACCATGGCCCCCACCACCTCGCACCGCCCCGATGACCCGACGGCCAGGGCCGGATCCGCGCACGACGGTCCGGAGATCAAAACCTACAAGATGGCGGAACGCTCCGATCGTCTTGACTTCGAGATCAGAAGCCACACGGTACGACCTCCGGTGACCACGCCGCACCGCCACGAGTTCTTCCAGATCGAGGTCAACCTGGCGGGCGACGCGCACCATGTCATCTGCGGGCAGCGATGCCGGTATCCCGCCCGATCGCTGATCTTCATCCTTCCCTACCGGGTGCACTACGCCGCCCATGTCCAGGCCCGTTCCGAGTACTACGTCATCAACTTCGCCGCCAATTTCCTGAAGCAGGACTTCAGTCTTTCTCCGCTGGAGATCGAGGCCGCATCCATCGTCGAGTACCCGGAACTGATTCCGTTCCTCTACGAGGGCAGCATCGACTTCGTGTTCACCGAGAAGGAATTCGCCCATATCAGGTCGATCGTCGACCGGCTCGTCGAGCTGCACCAGCACCGCACGCTGGGCACGATGGAGCGCATCCGCGGCGCCCTCCTCGAGATCATCGGATTCACGGTCGAACGCCATGCGTCGGCGCTGCAGCAGTTGTCGGACAACCGAACCTTCATGAAGGGTCGCTCGGATGCCCTGGCACGGGTCCTCAAATACATCGACGAATCACTGGAGCGCCCCGTCTCGCTCAACGAGGTCGCTGAGGCCACCTTCGTTTCGCCCAACTATGTTTCCCAGTTGCTGAAGAAACACACGGGCATGGCCTTCGTCGAATGGCTGACCGCGCGCCGCATGGAGCAGGCGCAGCATCTGCTTGCCAATACCCTGGATCGCGTATCGAAGATCGCGAACTCCGTCGGCTTCGACGACGAGGCTTACTTCACCCGGCGGTTTCGCCAGAGGTTCCAGCACTCGCCCACCGAGTACCGGAAGATGATGCGCGAGGTCGACTAGCGCCCCGGACCGGCGATTCGGGCGGCATCAGGGCGCCCGCGACGCACGCCGCATCCCGGCGCGCGCACTATGACGCTGCGGCAGCCTTGCCGCGGCGGCGCGAGGACCACAGCTGCGTGCCCAGCGTCAGGACGATCAGGGCGTAGAAGAACAGCGCGAACTTGCTTTCGTAGAAGCCGGCGTAGCTGCCTTCGCCGAGGATCAGCGCGGTCCGGTACTGCGTCTCGAGCGTTCCGCCGAGCACCAGGCCGAGCACCACCGGCGCCACGGGAATGTGCAGGCGCAGCAGGAAGTAGCCGAGCAGCCCCATGATGCCCATCAGGTAGACGTCGAGGATGGAATTGCGGATCGCGTACGAGCCCAGCACCGACATCACGACGATGCACACCGCGAGCAGGTGCGGCGGCACGCGCAGCACGCGGACGAACACCCGGATGCCCCAGACCTGGACCGCCAGCGTGACGAGATAGGCGAGGATGATCGCCAGGTAGATCGCATAGATGACCGGCAGGTGGGTCTTGAACAGCATCGGCCCCGGCTGCAGGCCGTGGATCATCATGCCGCCGAGTATCACTGCCGTGGCCGGGTCGCCCGGAATGCCGAGGCTCAGCAGCGGGATCATGGCTCCGCCCGTGACCGCGTTGTGCGCGGCCTCGGGGGCGACCACGCCGGAGAGTTCGCCCTTGCCCAGGTCCTCGGGCTTCTTGCTGAACCGCCGCGCATGGTCGTAGCCCAGAAAAGCTGCGATCGGTCCGCCCGTGCCCGGGATCGCGCCGATGCCGGTGCCCAGGACTCCACAGCGCAGCATCAGCCAGAAGCGCTCCTTGAGCTGGCGCAGCGAGGGCATCGTCGTGCGCACATTGCCGGGAATCGTCGCCGCCTTCTTGTGCCCATAATCGATGAACGTGGCGATCACCTGCGGAATCGCGAACAGGCCGATCATCGCCACCAGCAGGTTGACGCCCTGCTGCAGCGCCACGGTGCCGAAGGTCAGCCGCGCGACGCCGTCGATCTCGTCGAGTCCGACGATCATCAGCATCAGCCCGAGCAGGCCGGCGACCAGGCCGCGCGCCATCGAGCGTTCGGCCAGGCCGCAGATCGTGGACAAACCGAACAGCACCAGCGCAAAGATCTCCACCGGACCGAATTTGATGGCGACCGCCGCCACCTGTTCCAGCAGCAGCACCATGATCACCAGGCTGAGCAGGCCGCCGAAGACGGCGGCGATGACGGCGCCGCCCAGGGCGACGCTGGCCTCGCCCTTGAGCGCCATCGGATAGCCGTCGATCACCGTCGCCGCCGCCGATGGCGTACCCGGGATGCCGAGCAGGATGGCGGAGACCGAGCCGCCCGACATGCCGCCGACATAGACGCCGAGCAGCAGCGCGATGGCCCCCGTCGGCTCCATGCCGAAGGTGAAGGGCAGCATCAGCGCCAGCGCCATCGAATAGGTCAGCCCGGGAATGGCGCCGAAGACCAATCCCACCACGGTGCCCAGGACCGTGGCGAATATGACGTGATAGCTGAAGACGAGCGAAGCGGCCTGGCCCAGCGCATCCATTCAAGTGCTCCCCATCACAGCAGCCACAGCCAGGATCCGTAGGGCATCGTCGCGCCCAGCACCTTGACGAACAGCAGCCAGCAGACGCCCGTGACCCCCACAGCCATCAACAGCATCAGCAGCCAGTTGCGCATCCCGAGGATGCCGTACATCATCAACAGGATCGCAATGGGCGTCGAGATCAGGAACCCCGCCTTCTCCATCAGGAAGGCGTAGAGCATCAGCACGCCGAACGTGCTCGCCACGACGATCACCTCGCGCCGCGTCACCGGAACCTCGGCGACGACATCGGCCTTGCCTGCCCGCGCGAACGCCGTCAAGGTCATCAGGATCCCGAGACCGAGCAGCGAAACGCCCAGCACGATCGGAAACGCCCGCGGACCGGGCTCGCCCTCGCTCTGGGAACCCGGTATGTACAGGTAGGAGAGAACCAGCCAGACCGCCGCCACCAGGACGATGACGGGGCCGAGCCATCGATCCGAGCGCACTGCCGGCTACTTCTTCTTGGTCAGGCCGTGATCTTCCATCAGCTTGGCGATGGTCTTGTCGTCATTGGCCACGACCTTGCCGAACTCGGCGGCGGGAAGAAACGCGGTCTCCATTCCCAGCGTCGCCGTCCGCTGCTTGAACTCGGGGCTCTGGATCACCGCCTTGGCGGCGTTCTGGAGCTTGTCGACCACGTCCTTGGGCGTGCCCTTGGGCACCGCGAGACCGCGCCACATGACGACGTCCACGTCGTAGCCCTGTTCCTTGGCCGTCGGCACGTTGGGAATCAGCGGAACACGCTCGGGTCCGGTCACCGCAAGCACCTGCAGCGTGCCGGCGTCCGCCTGCGCCTTGAACTGCGCGGGCCACTGCAGCGCGGCGTCGATGCGCCCACCCAGCAGTTCGACCGGCGCGCTGCCCGTTCCATACGGAACGTAGATGACCTCGATGCCCAGCTTGTCGAACAGCGCCGCCGAGGCGAGATGCGTGAAGGCCCCCCGGCCCGAGATGCCGACCTTCATCTTCTGCTTCTTGCCGGCGGCGGCGAAGTCCTTGAGCGTCTTCCAGCCCGAGTCGGTGCGCACCGCCAGTGCCGGAACTTCCATCCCCACCTGCGCAACGGGATCGAAAGCCTTGTAGTCGAAAGGCATGTTCCCGGCGTGATGCGCCGTGCTGACGGAGTTCGAATTGAACACGACGTTGTAGCCGTTCGGCGGGGTCGAGGTGACATAGGAATAGCCGACCGCGCCGCCGCCGCCGGTGCGGCTGACCGCGACCACCGGCGAACCGAGCTGCTTGGTCATGCCTTCCGCAAGCAACTGCGCGACCGTCGCGACCGGCCCGCCGAACAGCACGGTGATTTCAACCGGCTGCTTCGGAAAGTCGGTGGCGCCGGCCGTTGAAAACGGCGCCAGGGACAGCACGGCCGCCGCGGCGAATGCGCGAGAGCCGGCTGCCAGTAGTGAAAGCTTGTTCTGCATGATTTCCTCGCAAAGTCCAGGTGTCGAAAGAACCCGCCGTCATTCCGGCGCGCTCCAGACGGCACCAGATTGACCCTGTCGTATTAGAGGCGATGGAATACCAATGCGCAAGGCATCGGCGGGCAAGCTTGGATACGTTCAAGAAGTTCATTGTTTCGTCCAAGTCGCTCCGATCGGCGGATAACCGACATTTTTGGACGGGTATTGCCGCGCGCTTCCGATCGGGCGGATGCGGCAGGTCGGCGCAGCCGGCTATTCGTTCCTTACCCCGTGCGGCACATGCCCGGCAGGCACATGCGCGGCGGCGGACTCGACGTGGCGGGTCTGGTCGTCGAAGAAGAAATCCGGCTCGAACTTGCGCAGGAATTCGCCCTTGCCCAGGCCGCCCAGGAACATGGCCTCGTCCACCTGGATGTTCCAGTCCATCAGCGTGCGGATGGCGCGCTCGTGCGCGGGCGACGAGCGCGCGGTGACCAGCGCGGTGCGCAGGCGCATCGGCACCTTGCCGTGGTCGTCGGCCTGCTGCAGCCGATGCAGCGCCTCGAGCAGCGGCTTGAACGGTCCAGGAGGCAAGGGGCGCTGCGCATGGTCGGCCTCATGGCGCTGGAAGGCGTCCAGACCCTGATCGCGATAGATGCGCTCGGCCTCGTCGGCGAAGAGCACGGCGTCGCCGTCGAAGGCAATGCGCACCTCGTCGGGATGCGCGTCCTCGTGCGCGGTCTGGGTGTAGACCAGCGCGGCCGGAAAGCCGGCGGTCAGCGCCGCGCGCACGTCCTCGCCGTTGGCGGACAGGAACAGGTTGGCCTTGAGCGCCTCCAGATAGCCGAAGGGCGCGCGGCCGCGGGTGAACACACCGCGCTCGATCGACAGCCCGGAACCCTTGACCGAGCGGAACACGCGCAGCCCGGACACCGGGTCGTTGCGCGACAGGATCACCACGTCGACGCGCTTGACGCCATCGTCGTTGAACATTTCCAGCTTGCGCACCAGGCTGAAGGCGACGCCCGGTTTCGCCTGCTGCTCGATGCGCTCGAGCTGAAGGCGCATGTAGGCGCGATCGTCGGCGTTCTCGAAAACCCGGTTTTCTTCCTCGAAATCGAACAGCGCGCGCGAACTGATCGCGACGACGAGCTGCTCGGCCGATGGCGCTGCGGTCATCTGAAAAGTATACGCCGCGGCGCGACCGGCTCCCGCCGGACGCCGGCGTCGGCCCGGCACGCTCAGAGATCGACCGCGCGCCGCGCCTCCGGCGTCACGGGCAGCGACGCGAGCTCGGACAGCGCCAGCGGCTTGACCGGCCAGCGCAGCCGGGCGTGGCCCACTTCGGCCGGATCGCGGCGCTGTTCGCTGGCGATGAGTTCGGTGACCGTCAGCGCGCAGAAGCGGCCCTGGCAGGGACCCATGCCGCAGCGCGAGTACGCCTTCATCTGGTTGGGACCGGCGCAGCCTTCGCGCGCGAGTTCGCGCACGGTGGCAGCACTCACCTCCTCGCAGCGGCAGACCAGCGTATTGCCCTCGGGCAGCCGAAACGCATCGGCCGGACGGTAGAGCGTGTCCAGGAAGCGCCTTCCGCGCAGCGCCGCGCCCAGCGCCCGCCGGTGCCCCTGCGCGGCGGCGTCGCGCGCACGACCATCGATCCGGCCCAGCGCATTGGCGACCGCCAGCGCGGCAACGCGGCCGCGGGCCTCGGCGGCCTGCGCCCCGGCGATGCCGCCGCCATCGCCGGCCACATAGAGACCGGGCAGCGACGTGCCGCCCCAGGCATCGACGACCGGCTCGAAGCAGGCCTGCAGCGGGTTCCACGCCAGTGCCACACCGCCGGCCGACGCCAGCGCGACGTCGGGCACCACGCCCTGATGCAGCAGCACCTGGTCGACCTCGATGGTCGCCGAGGCGCCTCCCGCAACGGCGTAGCGGACCGCGGTCGCCGCCTGCGTCTGCGCGTCGCCCTCCACCGCCAGAGACTCGACGTGGTCGATGACCTGCACGCCGCGGCGTACTTCGCGCGTCAACGCGAGTCCCTTGGCGAAATACGGCGAGCGCAGGAAATCCGGGAAATGGCGGGCGGCCTCGAGCATGCGCCCGCGCGGCGTGGTGTCGAGCAGCGCGGCGATCGGGACGCCCGCGCGCAGGTATTGCCGGGCGAGCAGCCAGACCAGCGGCCCGCAGCCGGCGATGACGGTACGACCCTGCGGCACCACGCCGGCGGTCTTGAGCAGTGCCTGCGCGCCGCCCGCGCCCATGACGCCGGGTCGCGTCCAGCCGGGGATCGGAAACGGGCGCTCCAGCGCGCCGGTGGCGAGGATCACCGCGCGCGCGGCGACGCTGATCGCGCTGCGCGCCTCCGGCGGACCGATGGTCATGCCCAGCGAGAACGTGCCGTCTTCGCCGCGCCCGACCGACCACACGCTCGCGCCGGGCACGTAGCGTGTGCCGGAATTCGCGAAGGCTCGCACCAGCGTCGCGCCATGCCAGTAGTCGTCGCCCAGGATGTCGGGTCGGCGCAGCGGACTGGCGCCAATGCCGCGATACACCTGGCCGCCCGGCCAGGCCTGCTCGTCGTAGAGCGACGTCGACAGACTGTGTTCGGCGCACAGCGTCGCGGCGGCGAGTCCCGCGGGGCCGGCGCCGACGATCGCCACATCGAGCGTGGTCATGCGCCCGCCTCCGGCCGCAGGTCGAGCAGGCGCGCGCCGCGTTGCGTTTCCACCCGCATGCCCGGAGCGATCGCGATCATGCAGCCCTGCCGGTTGGCGCACCCGTCGATGGTCACCAGGCAGTCGAAGCACACGCCCATCAGGCAATAGGGGCCGCGGGGCGCGGCGCCCGCCGGCGTGCTGCGGCAGGCCAGTCGTCCGGCGGCGAGCAGCGCCGCGGCGACGCTGTCACCGGCGCGTGCGATGCACGGCTCGCCGTCGAGGACGAATTCGACCGGCGCGCCGGCGAGGTCAGGCAGCCGCGCGAACATCGAACCGTTCGGACGAAAAGGCGGCAACGGCGGCGGGCAGGCCGCCCTCGCGGATCGCCGGGCCCAGCGTAAGCGCATGCGCGGCGGCCAGCGTGACGCCGCTGTGGCAGCTGACCACGAAGGCGCCGGGATGCGCGCGCGACTGCGCGTAGATCGGGAAGCCATCCGGCGACATCACCCGCAGCGCCGCCCAGGCGCGGCTGACCCGCGCCTCGCGCAGCGCCGGCAGCACGCGCAGCGCGCGCTGCGCGATCGCAGCGAGCACGGCGGTGTCGGTCGACTCGTCGAAGCCGCGGTCGGCCTGCGCATTGCCCAACAGCACGGTGCCCTCATCGGTCTGCCGGATGGTCTCCAGCGGAAATGGCAGGAACGGCTGCACGCGCTCCAGCACGATCACCTGTCCCTGGTTGGGCCCCACCGGCGCGTCGAGACCGAGCATCGGCGCGAGGCGGGCATTGCCCAGGCCGGCGGCAAGCACGACGCGTCCGGCGCGCATGATCCTGCCGCCAACGCGCAGTTCGAAGCCGCCGTCGGCCGGCGCAACCTGCTCGACGCGCGGACCCGCGTGGCGAACGACACCCTCGCGCAGCAGCGCGGCGTGCAGCGCGCGCAGCAGCCGCAGCGGGTTGCAGTCGCCGTCGAGCGCGCTCCAGGTCCCGCCGACGACCCCGGCGCCGGCCCCGGGCAGGCGGCGCTTGGTGGCGGCGTGATCGAGAAACTCCAGGTCGTAGCGCTCGAAGCCGTCCTGCGCGAAGAGTTCGGTGAAGTGCTGCGCGCGTCGATCCAGTTCCTCGGGCGTGAGGCACACATGCAGGCCGCCACCCTGCCGCAGCGCGACGTCGATACCGGTCAGTTCACGCAGCATCGCCGCCAGCAGCGGCCAGGCGCGCGCCGAATGCTGCGTCCAGCCGCCATAGGGCGCCATGCCCAGCCCCTTGCCCTGCACCCAGATCAGGCCGAAGTTCCCGCGCGATGCGCGATGGGCGATGTCGCCCTCGTCGAGCACGACCAGCCGCGCGCCCAGGTCGCGCATGCCGAAGGCGAGCGCGGCGCCGACCAGCCCGCCGCCGACGATCGCGACGTCGAATTCCCGGGCGCTCACCGGCGGCCCCCGGGGGTCGTAACCACACCGCAAAGGCTCATGCTCACGGCGTCGGCACGCCCGCGAAGCGCAACAGCGCAGGGATCTGTTCGACGAAGCGCGTGAACGCGTGATCGCCGCCGCCATGCACGTACTGCAGCGCGCCGCCGTAGTGGACGACGGCCTCGCGCCAGTCGAGCACCTCGTCGCCGGTTTCGACCAGCAGGAAATAGCGCTGCGGCCGCGTGATGCGCGCAACCTTCAGCGCCAGCAGCTCGTCGAAGTGCGCAGGCAGCACCTCGAACTCGGCGCCCGAGTACAGGTTGGTCTGCACGCCGACCCACGCCCGCAGGTCGTCGTAGGGACGGACCGCCGGATTGATCATCGCCGCGCGCGTTCCATAGCGCTCGGCCAGGTGCGTCGCGTAATAGCCGCCGAGCGAGCTGCCGATGAAGGTCAGCACCGCAGGGTCGGCGTGACGGTCGACCCAGTCGATCACGCCGGCGATGGCCTGTGCCGGCCGATGGACGAGCTCCGGCACGTGCAGCTGCGGTCGCACGGCCTGCGGCAATGCCGCCACCGCCTCGGACAGCCGCGTCGCCTTGATGCTCGCCGGCGACGAGCGAAAACCGTGCAGATAGACGATGGTGGTCATCCCGGCGCCGCCAGCCGCGCGAGCAGCCTGTCGTGAATGCCGCCGAAGCCGCCGTTGCTCATCACCACGATGTGATCGCCCGGACGCGCCGCTGTCGCGATGGCCTCGACCAGCGCGCCGAGATCGTCGCTGACCCGTGCCCGCTCGCCCAGCGCCGCCAGCGCACCGGCGACGTCCCAGCCCAGGTTGGCGGCGTAGCAGAAGACCAGCGCCGCGGCGGCGAGGCTCCCGGGAAGCGCATCCTTCATCGCGCCCAGTTTCATGGTGTTGGAACGCGGCTCGAGCACCGCGAGAATGCGCGCATCGCCGACCTTGCGGCGCAGGCCGTCGAGCGTCACCGCGATGGCGGTCGGATGATGCGCGAAATCGTCGTAGACGGCGACGCCGCGCACGCTGCCGCGCAACTCCATCCGCCGCTTGACGCCGCCGAAGCGCGCCAGCGCGGCCAGGCTGGCGCGCACCGGCACGCCGGCGTGGCGCGCCGCGGCGATGGCCGCCAGCGCATTGAGCTGGTTGTGGCGGCCGGCCTGGCCGAAGGCGAGCGTACCCTGCGGCGCGCCGCCCAGCAGGATCGCGCCGTCGACCGCGATGGTCCAGTCCGGGCCGGTGCCCGCCACCTCGGCGAAGCCGAAGCGCTCGACCTCGCTCCAGCAGCCGCGCGAGAGCACGCGCGCAAGGCTCGCCTCGCCGCCGTTGACGACAATGCGCCCTTGCGCCGGAATCGTGCGCACCAGGTGGTGGAACTGCGTCTCGATGGCGGCGAGGTCGGGAAAGATGTCGGCGTGATCGTATTCGAGGTTGTTGAGAATCGCCGTGCGCGGCCGGTAGTGGACGAACTTGGAGCGCTTGTCGAAGAACGCAGTGTCGTATTCGTCGGCCTCGATGACGAAAAAGGCGCTGTCGGTCAGGCGCGCCGAGACGGGGAAGTCGACGGGCACCCCGCCGATCAGGAAACCCGGATCGAGGCCCGCACATTCGAGAATCCACGCCAGCATCGCCGACGTCGTGGTCTTGCCGTGCGTCCCGGCGACCGCGAGCACCCAGCGCCCGGCGAGGACGCTTTCGGCCAGCCATTGCGGACCGGAGACATAGGGGCGGCCGGCGTCGAGCAGCGCCTCCATCAGCGGATTGCCGCGCGAGACCACGTTGCCGACGACGAACACGTCGGCGTCGCGCGCCACGCCCGCGAGCTGGGCGGGGTCGAATCCCTCGGTCAGCTCGATGCCCAGCGCCGAGAGCTGGGTGGACATCGGCGGGTAGACGTTGGCGTCGCAGCCGGTGACCCGGTGTCCGGCGGCACGCGCAATGGCCGCGAGCCCGCCCATGAAGGTGCCGCAGATGCCGAGGATGTGCAGATGCATGAATCGACCTAGGGAACGCGGATGTGCACGCTGTGGCGGCGCCAGCCGCGGATGAACCAGGCGAAGGTGACGATGTCGCCGGTGAGAATAACCGCGAAGGCGGCGCGCAGTCCGCCGGCCGCGTCGAGCGTGAACGCCAGGCGTACTGCGTCGGCCAGCACGCCGATGCCCCACTGCGTGATGAAGCTTCCCGCGAACATCAGCAGGTTGAGCGTGGTGTTGGTGCGTCCCGCCAGCTCGCGGCCGAAGCCCTCGTTGAGGACGGTGAAGGCGAGCACGTTGACCGCGGCGCCGAGTCCGTACAGCGGCCACCAGACATAGGCGCCGGGAACCTCGACGATGATCAGCGCCAGCGCCGCGGCGTTGGTGGCGAAGCCGACGGCGAACAGGTGCCGCGCATGAATGCCCCGGCGCGCGAGCGCGGTACCGAAACTGCCCAGCAGGAAATAACCGATCATGATGACGGCGTTCATCGCCAGCAGGTGGTTGGCGGCCGCGGCGCGCGTCATGCCCTGCACCTCCATCAGCCAGGGCACCGCCCACAGGCCCTGGATGGCCATGAACGAGCCCATGCCGAAGCCGCCCAGCGGCGCGATCCACCAGAAACGCGGATGCACGAACACGGCGCGCACGCCGGCGAACTGCGCGGCGAGGCTTGCGGTCTGCGGCGGCTTGGGAATGTCCGGCACGCGCCAGGCGATCAGCGCCGCCACCGCCAGCGTCAGGGTGCCGAGCGCGACGAAGATCGTTCTCCAGTCGGCGAAGCGCAACGCCACTTCGACCGGCACGGTGGCAACCAGCGCGCCGACGCCGCCCGCGACCATGATCCAGCCCGAGTACGACGCCTGCTGGTCGGGCGGATACCAGGTCGCGATCGCCTTCAGCGGCGCCATCAGGCAGGAGGCGACGCCCGCGCCGATCACCGCACGCGCCAGCGTCAGCCCGGGCAGCGATTCGGCGGCAGCGAACAGGAACGCGCCCAGCGCGGCGACGGCGAGCAGCACCGGCTCGACGCGGCGCGGCCCGAAGCGGTCGAGCAGGATGCCCAGCGGCAGCTGCAGCGTGGCGAAGGCCAGGAAGTAGGCGCTGGTGAGCAGGCCCAGCGACGACGGATTGAGGTCGAGGTCGCGGACGAGTTCCGGCGAAATGACCGCGTTGACCGTCCGGTACAGGTAGGAAAGCAGATATCCCGCCGCGAAGGCGACGTAGATCCGCGAGAACGCGACGACCGGCACGCCGCTCAGCCGCGCAGCGGGAGGCAACCCGCACCCGAACGCGCGAGCCGGAGCGACGCACGCGCGCGGTGACGGCAATCCGGACGGGGATTCGGGCGGGGATTCATGCAGGGACTCCGGGAGGTTCGCCCCCGATTATCCCTGATCGGCGCGCGCGCCGGCCCGCGGCGCGCGCGCGGCAAGCGGCAGGGTGACCGTGACGACGACGCCGCCGTCGTCCGGCTTGTTCTCGACCCGCGCGCCGCCGCCGTGGAACTGCGCGATCAGGCGCACGATGTACAGGCCGAGGCCCAGGTGCGGCACTCCCGCGTCGCCGCCGGCACGCACCGAAACCGTCGACTCGAACAGCCGCCCTTCCAGTCCCTCGGGCACCGGCGGGCCGTCGTTGGCGACCGCGAGCCGCGCCCGGGCGCCGTCCGACGCGAGCTCCACGTCGATCGCCCGGCCCTGCGCGAACTCCACCGCGTTGGCGACCAGCTTGTCGAGCATCTGCGCGATCAGATCGGCTGATCCCTCGACGAACAGCGGTCCCGCGGGCGGCGTGAAGGCGATCCGCGCCGCAGGATAGACCAGCCGGAAACCTTCGACGCAGCCGCTGACGACCGGAACGAGGTCGAAGCACTCGCGCTCGACTTCGACCAGACTCTGCTCGAGGCGGGTCGCCTCGGTCATCCGCGACAGGATCTGCGTCAGCCGGTTCAACCCTTCCTGCGCACGGTCCATGTACACGCGCGCGTCCTGCGGCAGCGCCGCCGCCCTGAGATTGTCCAGCGAACTGCGCACCACCGCGATCGGCGTGCGCAGCTCGTGCGACAGGCGGCTGGCCATCTTCTCCTGGTAGCCCGCGTATTCGGACAGGCGCGCGAGCACGCTGGCGAAACTGCGCGACAGGTCACCGATCTCGTCGCCCGCGGCGGTCGCGGCGAACGGTGCGCGCACCCGGCCGTGCTCGTCGATCGCCCGTTCCGCCGCGTCGCGCAGGCGGCGGATGCGCGCCGACAACCAGGTCGCATACGCGGTCAGCGCCAGCGAGCCGACCAGCAGCACGGCCAGCACGATGTTGAACAGGCGCTCGAACGCGCGGTTGCGCTCGGCGACCACCGCATTGGCGGTCTCCTCGACGATCACGACGCCGCGCACCTGGTCGCCCACCCACACCGGATGCGCGGCGCTGACCAGCGTGGCCATGCCGTCGCTGGTCGGTCGACGTTCGGTCATCAGGATGCCGGCCAGCGCACCTTCGACGGCGCGTCCCCGCGGCGCGCCGCGCGTCGCGGCGTCGTCGCTGAAATCCTCGCTCGGCTGGTCGAGCACCAGGCCGTAGAGCCGGCCGATGGTGGCGGCGGCGAACCTGTCCCAGAACGATTCGTCGGGAGGCGGCGAAGGCGGCGGCTTCAGCGTGCCCGCGCGCGCCAGCACGACCCCATCGCGGTCGACCACCCAGATGCGCGCCGTCGTGCGCGACAGTCCCTCGACGATCTGGGCAATCTCCGGCGACGCCGACGGCGGCAGCGACGTGCCGCCCGCGGCGGCGCGTGGGTCGGCGCGTTCGCGCGCGAACGAGGCGATGGGATCGGGCGTCTGCGCGAACAGCCGCGGCCGGTCGTGCAGCGCGGTGGCGACCGCCTGCGCCGTGCCGGCCAGCGTGCGCTCCTGCGCGTCGCGCAGCACCCGCTCCAGCTCGCGCACGTACTCGTAGCCCAGCCAGGGCAGCGCCAGGAACACCGTCAGCACCAGCAGCAGCTGGGCGCGGATCGACAGCGCGATGCGCGGCATCACTCGCCCCAGCGATAACCCATGCCGTAGACGGTTACGACGCGGTCGAAGGCCGGATCGATCGCCTGGAACTTGCGGCGGATGCGCTTGACGTGCGAGGTGATCGTGCCTTCGTCGACGACGATGCTGGCGTCGCGCATCAGCGCGTCACGATCCTTGACGTGGCCGGGATGGCGCGCCAGCGCGTGCACCATCCAGAACTCGGTCAGCGTCAGGTCGACGCGCCGGCCGTTCCAGTGCGCGGTCAGGCGCTTGACGTCCAGCGCCAGCGGGCCGCGCTCGACAATGTCCTCGGTCGCCGGGGGTGCCGCGAGCAGTTCGCTGCGGCGAAACAGAGCGGCGATGCGCGCAGCCAGGTGCGGCAGGCTGACATCCTTGGTCAGGTAGTCGTCGGCACCCAGGCGCAGCCCGGCGACGATGTCGAAATCGGAATCACGCGCCGACAGGAACAGGATGGGAACCGTCGCCGAAAGCGCGCGCAGCTCGCGCGTCAGCGCGAAGCCGCCGTCGACGTCGTCGCCGAGTCCGATGTCCACCAGCGCCAGGTCCGGCAGGCGGGTGCGAAACGCCGCCAGCGCGTCGGCGCGGTTGGCATAGGCCGCGACCTCGTAGCCGTGGCGGCGCAATGCCTCCGCATAGTTGGCGCGGATGGCGGGCTCGTCCTCGACGATGGCGATGCGACGCATGTTCGCGCCGACTATAGCGGAAACAGGTCTCGGCGACCGCGGCGCCCGATGCATTTGCCACCGGTTTGCCATATTTGATCGTCGCCCTGCCCGATCTCCCGCCCGGCGGCGCCGCAATGCGCCCGCGTAATGCGCCTCATCGATGACGCGTCGCCGGCGGGCGTCAACGGTGGAACCCAACCAACCGCCGGCTTGAATTCAAGCGACAGGGCGGGACCATGGCCGAGGCGGACAGGACGATGCGCAACGGATTGCGCAGGGGCGAGTGGCGGCAACTGGGGCGGCTGGTGCTGGAGAGCATCGCCGCCGGCATGTTCGTCAGCCTGGTGCTCGCACTCGCGGTATTCATCGTGTCGTCGCCCGCCCATGCCGAGCCCACCGACGGCGGCGCCGGCACGCTGACCCTCAAGGACGCGCAAGGCGGCCGCGCGGCCGCCACGCTGGTCTTCACCGACGTCGGGATGGACATCACCGGCATGATCGCCCGGGTCAGGGTCAGCCAGCGCTTCGTCAACCCGACCGCGCAGTGGCGCGAGGGCGTGTACACGTTTCCGCTGCCGGAGCGCGCCGCGGTCGACCATCTGCAGATGCGCATCGGCGAGCGGCTGATCGACGGACAGATCAGGGAACGCGGCGAGGCGCGGCGGACCTACGAGGCAGCGAAGACCGAGGGCCGCAAGACCACGCTGATCGAACAGCAGCGGCCGAACATGTTCACCACCAGCGTGGCCAACATCGGTCCCGGCGAGGAAGTGGTCGTGGCCATCGAGTACCAGGAAACGCTGCGCTACGACGAGGGCTCGTTCCGCCTGCGTTTCCCGATGGCGATCACCCCGCGCTACATCCCCGGCGCGCCGGTCCCGGTGGACGCGGACGGCGGCGGCCTCGGCTGGTCGCCTGCCACGCAGGCCGTGCTCGATGCCGACCGGATCACGCCACCACTGGCGCCGCGCGCCGACGGCCACATCAATCCGGTGGCCATGGCCATCAATCTCAACGCCGGATTCGCGCTGGCGCAGCTCGCCAGCACCTACCACCCGATGCGCATCGAGGAACAGCCGGGACATCGCTACCGGCTGACATTCGCCGACGGCCCGGTGCCTGCGGCGCGCGACTTCGAACTGACCTGGACGCCGGACCTGGCCGCCGCGCCGGGAGCCGCACTGTTCACGCAGACCATCGGCGGCAGGACCTATGCGCTGCTGATGGCGCTGCCGCCGTCGGCGGCAAAGGACGCGCCGCGCGCGCCGCGCGAGATCACCTACGTCATCGACACCTCCGGGTCGATGGAGGGCGTGTCGATCGCCCAGGCCCGCGACGCGCTGCTGCTGGCGCTGGACCGGCTGCAACCGGGCGATCGCTTCAACGTGATCGAATTCAACTCGGCGACCAGGCCGCTGTTCGCCGCGCCCGTCGCCGTCGACCCCGCGACGCTGCAGCGCGCCAGGCAGTTCGTCGCCGGCCTTCACGCCCGTGGCGGCACCGAGATGCTGCCCGCGCTCGACGCGGCGCTCGCCGGCGCGACCGAGTCGAACCTGGTCCGCCAGGTGGTGTTCCTGACCGACGGCGCAGTGGGCAACGAGGACGCGCTGCTGCGCCTGATCGGCGAGAAGATCGGCGACCGGCGCCTGTTCACCGTCGGCATCGGTCCTGCGCCCAACGCGTTCTTCATGACCAAGGCGGCGCAGTTCGGTCGCGGCACCTACACCTTCATCGGCGACGTGCGCGAAGTGAAGGCGAAAATGACCGCGCTGTTCCGCAAGCTGGAAAGCCCGGCGCTGACCGACATCGTCGTCGACTGGCCCGCCGGCGCCGATGCCTGGCCCAAGCTCGTCCCCGATCTCTATGCCGGCGAACCGGTGGTGGTGGTCGCGCAGTTCAACGCGCAGGCCGCGGGCGGCCAGATCGCGCTGTCCGGGCGGCGTGGGGACACGGCATGGGGCTCGCTGCTGCCCGCCGCCGAAACCATCGACGAGCCGGGAGTGGGCGTGCTTTGGGCGCGGGCGAAGATCGATGCGCTGATGGACGCCGGCCGCCGCGGCGCGCCGGAACCGGAGATCCGCGCCGCGGTGCTCGACGTCGCGCTGACGCACCATCTGGTGAGCAAGTACACCAGCCTGGTCGCGGTCGACGTGACGCCGACCCGGCCACCGGGGGCGAACGCGGCGACCGGTGCGCTGCCGGGCAACATTCCCGACGGACTCACCGGATTCGATCAGTTGCCGCGCACCGCCACGCCCGCGCCGCTGTTGCTGGCGATCGGCCTCGCACTGCTGGCACTGGGCACGCTGCTGCTCCGCTGGCAACCGTGGAACGGGCCGTTGAAATGGCAGCCGGAATCGGCGGGCGCGGCGCTTGCCGAGTTGTCCAGGCGCCGCGCCCGGCCGGCATCGAGGTCGGCATGAACGCCTGCATTGCCGCCGATCGGGGAGGACCCGTCGCCCGTGGACACGGCCAGGCCCGCAACTGGATGCGAGGCAGCGCGCCGGGAATCGCTCCCCGGCGTTCCGCGGGCGAGTCTTCCCCGATCGGCGGCAGCGGAGCCGGCGCCGCGCCCGCCAACGCGATACGCAAGCGCCGCCGCATCGCGATTTTCTGTATCGCCTTGCTGCTCGGCGCGGGTGTCGCCAGCACCGGCCACGGCCTCTACATCGTCGCCAAGGCGCAGCTGGCGCAGGTGCTGCTGCATTCGGCGTGGGAACGCAGCCGAGCGTCCGCCGTGCCAACCCGGCCGTGGCCGTGGGCCGATACGCACCCGGTCGCCCGCCTGGTCGTGCCGGCGCGCAACGCCGACCTCCTGGTGCTCGCCGGCGCGTCCGGCCGGACGCTGGCGTTCGGTCCCGGGCACCTGGACGGCTCGGCAAAGCCGGGCGACGCCGGCAACGCGGTGCTGACCGCGCATCGCGACACGCACTTCCGCTTCCTGCGCGACGTCGCGCCGGGCGACGTGGTCATGGTCGAGCGCACCGACGGCTCGCTGCACCGATTTCGCGTGCGCGACGCCTACGTCGCCGACCATCGCGCGTTGCGCCTGCCGCGCGACACCGCGCAACCCACGCTGACGCTGGTCACCTGCTATCCGTTCGATGCGCTCGACCCGGGCGGGCCGCTGCGCTACGTCGTCGTCGCCGAGGCCGAGGAACGCGCTGCGATCTAGCCGCGCTTCAGCTCGGCAAAGCGTTGCGCGAATCCCGCCGACCACTTGTCGAACGCGCTCTTGGCGTAATTCCACTGTGTGAATGAATTCATGTAGCCGTTGGCCCAGTTCTCGGCCGCGCCCGCCACGCCGGCGTCCATGTCCGCCGCGTATTTCCTGCCGATTTGCAGATCTGCGCACTCGCCGGCGACTTCGCCTGTGCCGCCGTCGCGAAACTGCATCTGGAGGCCCGTCTTGCCCAGGTACGCGGTCGAGCCAGCCGGCCGGCCGCTCGCCGCGCCGGCGCCGATCTCGGCGACGAAGCCGTAGGGGACCGCCGTGCCCGCCAGACTGGCCAACTGATTGGTCGGAACCAGATCGGTGAGCGCGATGCGCACCTGCAGCACCCCAGGGCCGGTGGCCGTCACCACCTGCGCCTCGCGCTGGATGGCCTTCACCAGGCTGGCGTGGAAATAGTCGACCAGCGTCTTGAGATCGGTCGGGTCGACCATGTTCGTCGAATCCGGCGCCAGCGCCACCTGGATGCGCTCGAACAGCACCTTGTCGAACTGCTTCCAGTCCTGGTTCGGGTTGCGCCAGCACAGCCAGCCGCCGCCCCCGGCGACCGTTTGCAGACGCGCGTAATCGGAGAGAAAGCCGAACCGGCGCACGTTCTCGTTCGTCGCCATCGACGCCACGGTTCCTGCCGTGCCTGAACTCGCCGTGCCGCCGCCGGATCCGGGCGACGCGCAACCGCCGACCAGCAGCGCGCAGGCGACGAGCGTTGCGGCGCAGGCCGCGCGCCACGCCGGCCCCGGCTCGCAGGGAATTGTTTTCGGCGTGGCCGGAGCGAAGTTCGATTGCATCTGGATTCCTCTTGTCCGATCGGCACGCTTCATTGCGCGGACCTGGCGTCCGGGGCGGTCGGCTCGGCGCGTAGCGACGGATCCGCTTCGCCCAGGTAGAACCTGAACAGCATCTTCTGCACCCAGTTGCCGTAGGGTGGGTAGAACAGGCCGATAGGATACCAGCGGTGTTTCCTGAACACCGCGCGCGCATGCGAAAGGGCGCGAAAGCCCTCGACGCCATGGTAGCTGCCCATGCCGGAATTGCCGATGCCGCCGAAGGGCAGGTCGTGGTTGAACGCGTGCCAGCCCCAGTCGTCGCAGCACATGCCGCCGGAGTGGGTGACGCGGAGCAGGCGATCGATTCCCGCGGCGTCGAATCCGAACGGGTACATGCCCAGCGGCCGTGGCCGCGCATTGATGTAGGCGATGGCCTCGTCGAGCGAATCGTAGCCGATGACCGGCAGGATCGGCCCGAACAGCTCCTCGCCGGCGATGCGCATGTCGTCGGTGACGCCGGTCACGACGTGCAACGGAATCTGCGCGCCGTCGCCGACGTCGCCACAGGCGGTGATCCTGCCGCCCTTCGCGGCAGCGTCCTCGAGAAGGTCGCGGATGCGCTGCGCCCGCGCCGGTGTCGCCAGCGACGTGTATTCGCGATTGCCCTGCACTTTGGGATAAAACCGCCGGAACGCCGCCTGCGCCGCGGCGGCGAAGGCGTCCACACGCTGACGCGGAACCAGCGCGTAGTCGGGCGCGAGGCAGATCTGGCCGCTGTTGAAGGCCTTGCCATGCGCGACGCGCGTCGCGGCGTCCTCCACCGAGCCCTGCGGAGACAGCAGGACCGGCGACTTGCCACCCAGCTCCAGCGTGACCGGGGTCAGGTTGTCCGCCGCCGCGCGCATCACATGCCTGCCGACCGTCGGCGAGCCGGTGAACACCAGGTGGTCGAAGGGCATTTTCGAGAAGGCGATCGCGGCATCGACTTCGCCGCCGAACACCGCGACCTCGTCCTCGTCGAAGCATTCGCCGAGCATGCGCGCGAGCAACACCGTGGAGCTCGGCGAGAATTCGCTCATCTTGATCATCACCCGGTTGCCGGCGGCGATGGCCGCGATCAGCGGACCCAGCGACAGGTACAGCGGGAAGTTCCACGGCGTGATCACGCCGACCACGCCCTTGGGCTGGTAGGACACCCAGACGCGGTTGGTGAGGAACAGGAGTTCGGCATGACGGCGCGAGGGCCTGGCCCAGCGATTCATGCTGGCGATCGCGTGATTGGCCTCGAGCACCGGGCCCAGGATTTCGACCAGCCGGGTCTCCGGCCCCGAGCGGCAGCCGAAGTCCGCGCCGACGGCTTCGACGATCAGGTCCTGGTAGCGCCGGAGCACGCCCTTGAGCGCGTTCAGCCGCGCCTTGCGCTGCGCGAGTTCGGGGTAGGGCTGCGCCGCGAACGCGCGGCGCTGGCGCTCGAAAACTTCGTGCATGCGGGAAATGCTGGAATCCATCGGATTGGCCTGGCTTTGGTTGGGTTGGCGGGCGTCAGGTCGCCGACGCCTGCGGCACATGGCTCATCGCGTGCTCGGCGATGGCGGTGATGGTGAGCGAAGGGTTGACGCCGGGATTGGCCGGCATCGCCGCGCCGTCGCAGATCAGCAGATTCCGGTAGCCGAATACCCGGTTGCGGCTGTCGACGACGCCGGTCGACGCGTCGGCGCCGATGACCGCGCCGCCCAGGATGTGCGCAGTGGTCGGGATGTCGGCGACCGCTTCGAGGACCATGCTCTGCGCGATGCCCCCGGTGTGCTGCGCCAGCCACTGCGCCGCCTTGTTGCCGGCCGCGATGAACGTGGGGTTGGGCTTGTCCGGATCCTGCTCGGTGACGAGCCTCACGCCGCTGCCGAACCAGCGGCGCCTGGCGCGAAAGGCGATGGCGTTGTCCAGCGTCTGCATCACCAGCAGCACCGAGGTGCGGCGGCTCCAGCCGACCGGCCAGGCCGACTTCACGAAGCGCACTGGATGCCGGAGGATGTTGCCGGCCAGCATCAGCGGGCGGGTGAACCGCGTGCCCTTGCCGGTCAGCAGCGTGAACAGCGTCGACATGAAGTCGCCTTTCGGGCCATAGGTGACGAACTCGATGTGCGTGTCCGGCCTCGGATGAATGCTGGAGCTGATCGCCACGTCGTTCCAGGGCTGGCGCCGGTCGTCGGGAAAGCGCACCGCCAGCACCGACTCGCTGTTGGTGCGCACCTGCTCGCCGAGCCGGTCGCTGACGCGAGGCAGCGATCCGCGGTGCTTGCAGCGCGCGAGCAGGCGGTTGGTGCCCAGTGCGCCGGCGGCGAGCACCACGCCGCGCGCGGTGAACGTCCGGCGGCGCCTGAACAGCCAAGCGCCGGGGCGTTGCGTCGTGACCCGGTAGCCGTCGCTGCCGTCGTCCGCGCCCAGCGGCACGATGTCGACGACCTCGGTATCGGCCCGCACCTGCGCGCCGCGTTTTTCCGCGAACCACAGGTAGTTCTTCACCAGCGTGTTCTTGGCGCCGACGCGACAGCCGACCATGCAGGCGCCGCAGCGCGTGCAGCCGGTGCGCGGCGGGCCCTCGCCGCCGAAAAACGGATCGGGTACGGTCGTGCCCGGTTCGCCGAAATAGATGCCCACCGGCGTGCGCCGGAACGTCTTCTCGACGCCCAGGTGGGCCGCGAGTTCCCGGATCAATCCCTGGCTGTCGCTGTCGAACGGAACGGTATTCACGCCCAGCATGCGCTCGGCGGTGTCGTAGTGGGGCGCGAGTCTGGCCGCCCAGTCGCCCAATGCGGCCCACTGCGGATTGACGAAGAACTCCGGCGCGGCGCGGTACAGCGTGCAGGCGTAGCCGATGCTGCCGCCGCCCACGGCGGAAATGCTGGCGATGAACACGTCCCGAAACGGCGTCAGGCGCAGGATGCCGCGCAGGCCGAGGGGCGGCGCCCACAGGTACCGGGAAAGATTCCAGGTGTTCTCGGCGAAATCCTCGTCGCGGTAGCGTCGGCCGCACTCGAGCACGCCGACGCGATAGCCCTTCTCGGACAGGCGCAGCGCCGAGACGCTGCCGCCGAATCCCGAGCCCACGATCAGCCAGTCGAAATCGAAATCCTTGGTCGCCATCGCGTTCTCTCCGGGGAGCCATGACCGCCCGGGATCAACCCCGGGTCGCGCCGACCGTTCCCGATTTTCTCACGCGCCACCCGCCGCCGCGGCGCCGGCCGCCGCCTGGCGGCCACGCGGCGTGGTTCGCCCTATCTGGCCTTCAGCGCGCGCTTCAGGATTTTTCCGGTCGCGGTCATCGGCAGCGCGTCGACGATCTCGACTTCGCGCGGATACTTGTACGCCGCCATGCGTTCCCTGCACCAGGCGACGACCGCCTCGGGCGTGGTCTGCTTGCCGGGCTTGAGCGTGATCACCGCCTTGACCTCCTCGCCGTGGACGTCGTGCGGCACGCCGATGACGGCCACCAGCGCGATCGCCTCGTGCGCGGCCATCACCTCCTCGAGTTCGCGCGGGTAGACGTTGAAGCCGCCGCGGATGATCATGTCCTTCAGCCGGTCGACGATGTAGACATTGCCTTTCTCGTCGACGTGGCCGATGTCGCCGGTGTGGAACCAGCCGTCGCGGATGGCTTCCGCCGTGGCCTCGGGCCTCTTGTAGTAGCCCTTCATCACGTTGTGGCCGCGCACGCAGATCTCGCCGTCCTCGCCTTGCGCGGCGCGCTCGCCCGCGTCGTTGATGATCGCCACTTCGACGCCGGTGAGCGGTTGCCCGACGCTGCCGGGAATGCGCTCGAACTCCATGTGGCTGAAGGTCGCCACCGGACTGGTCTCCGAGAGGCCGTAGCCTTCCAGGATCGGCACGTCGAAGCGGGTCTCGAAGCCCTTGATCACCGCCACCGGCAGCGCCGCGCCGCCGGACAAGGCGACGCGCAGCGTCGCGGCGATCGCCTTGAGGTCGTATTTTTCCGCCGCGCCCGGCAGGTTGAGCAGCGCGACGTACATGGTCGGCACGCCGGCAAAGATGGTGACCTTGTGCTTCTGCATCGCCGCCAATGCGGCGTCGGGGTCGAAGCGGGCCAGGAACACCATGGTCGCGCCGCACATGATCGCGCTGTTCATCTGCACGTTCTGGCCGAAGGTGTGGAACAGCGGCAGCGTGATCAGTTGCACGTCGCGACCGTCCTGCTTGCACAGGGACTGCGCGGCGCAGATGTTCATCGCCAGGTTGGCGTGGGTCAGTTCCGCGCCCTTGGGCGTACCGGTGGTTCCGGACGTGTACAGGATGACCGCGGTGTCGTTGGCGTCGGTCTGCACGGTCTCGAAGCGCGGCGACTGGCCCTTCATCAGGCTTCCCAGCGTGTTGCTGACGCCGTCGATGGCGGCCGGCCTGGCCGGGTCGGCGGTGATCATCACGAAGTGCTCGCAGGTGCCCGCCGTCCTGAATCCCTCCCAGCCTTCCTCGCCCATCGGCAGGTCCGCCGTGCCCTCGAAGCACAGGAAGGCCTTGGCGTCGGAATCCTTCAGGTGGTAGGCCACCTCGGGCGCCTTCAGCAGCACGTTGAGCGGAACGGCGACCGCGCCCGCCTTGAGGATGCCGTAGTAGACGATCGGGAAATAGGGCAGGTTCGGACAGGACAGCAGCACCTTGTCGCCACGGCCGATGCCCAGCGCGACGAGGCCGTTGGCGACCTGGCTGGCGGCGCCGTCGAGTTGCGCGTAGCTGAACTGGCGGTCACCGAAATGCAGCGCAACCTTGTTCGGAACCAGCGCGCCGTTGCGCACCAGGTTGGTGGCGATGTTGATCATCGTGGCTTCTCCTCGGGCCGTTGAACTTCGGATGGATTCATGTCCGGTATTCCTGGACGACGGCGCCTATTTCCGCGTCGCTCGCCTTACTTCGTCGCGCATCTTCGCCATCTGCGCATTGCCGGGATCCGCCGCCAGCAGTTCTTCCACCAGTGGCAGCGCGCGCTCGGGCCGGTTCTGCGTCAGCTCCAGCAGTGCCAGCGCATAGGTCGCCTCGGCATCGCCCAGCTCGCGGGCCTTGCCCAGCGCGGCCGCTGCGGCGCGCAGGTCGCCGCGGCGCTGCTGCATGAGTCCCAGGTTGTAGAACACCCGTGCGTTCCGCGGCAGCAGCTTCGCCGCGCGCTCCATTGCGGCGACCGCTTCGGCATCGCGCTTTTCCTCGGCCAGCAGCAGTCCGAGTGCGCGGTGCAGGTCGCCATCCTCCGGCGTCCGCGCAACGCCCTCGCGCAGCACGCGTTCGGCGTCGGCGTTCCTGCCCTGCGCAGACAGCACGCTAGCCAGCGCGCTGTACCCGGGCCCCAGATAGGGATCCATGGCGATGGCGCGGCGGTAGCCGATCTCTGCCGTCGCCATGTCGCCACGCCGCCAGGCCAGCGCCGCGAGATTCATCTGCGCCGCAGGCATGTCGAGCAGCGACCGCTCGGACTCCGTGAGTTCGGCCCAGGCACGATCGAAACTCGCGCGCTCGGCGGCCGGAATCTGCGCCGGGGGAACGTCGGCCAGCGAGCGCGCGGCCTCGATGCGCACCAGCCTGACCGGATCGCGCAGCAGTTGGGTGATCATGGTCACCCGCTCCTCGGGCGGCAGCGCGCCCAGCGCGGTGGCGGCGCCGGCACGCACCAGAGCGTCCGGATCGTTTTTTGCCTGCACGCCAAGTCGGCCGCCGGCGGGGCCGTAGTTGCGCGCGAGTTCGAGCGCCGACGCGCGCACGATCGCCGGCTGCGCGCGGTCTCCGGCGAGCCGGTCGAGTCCTGACAGCGCACCCGGCGCGCCGGACCAGGCGGCGGCGAAGACCTCGCCGAAGTGCGCGTCCTGCGGCTGCCTGGGGCCGTACCACTGCGCCACCCTGTCGGCGGCCCATTGCGGCGTCTGTTTGTCATGGCAGCCGTTGCAGGCGTTCGGCGTGCCGATCCTGACCGTCAGGTCCGGCCGCGGAATGCGGAAGCTGTGATCGGGCCGCGCGTCGATCACCATGTAGTCGCGCGACGGGATGTGGCAGTTGGCGCACTTCGCGCCGGGGCCATCGCCAAGGTGATGATGGTGCGCAGGCGCGTCGTAGTCCCTTTTCGCCAGCGTCGGGAAACGGGCGTTGCCGGCCGGCTGATGGCATTGCGTGCATACGGCGTTGCCCGACGCCTTCAATTGCAGGCTGTGCGCATTGTGGCAATCGGTGCAGCGCACGCCCTGCGCATACATCCGGCTCTGCAGGAACGAGCCCCAGATGTACACCTCGTCGCGCTGTTGCCCGTCGGCGAAATACAGACCCTGCCGAAGCAGCGCCGGATGGTAGTTGTCGAGGAAGGGCCGGCCGGGCAGCTCGCCGTCGGTCAGGCGCTGGCGGCGCGAATGACAGGGCGAGCAGGCCTCGACCTGGTAGCGCGAGTCGGTGCCACGGAAATCGACCTGAAGGCCCAGCGCGTGCGCGTCCAGGCCCTTGGCGCCCTTTCCGGCGGCGTCCTTGGCCCAGGCCAGGTGCGCGCTGCCCGGCCCGTGGCAGGCCTGGCAGCCGACGTTGATCTCGGCCCACTTGGTGTCGTAGCTGTCCGTCCTCGCATCGTAGTTGCGGCGCAGGTCGGTGGAGTGGCACTCCGAGCACATCAGGTTCCAGTTCTGATAGCGTCCCGTCGAGTGCAGCGGATCGTCGGGCTTGTGCCGCTCGTTCGGATACAGCGCGAACCAGCGCTTTTTCTCCGTGTCCCAGGCGACGGTGGGCGCCTGCAGGCGGCCGCCCGGGAACTCGACCAGGTACTGCTGCAGAGGCGCGACGCCGAACGTGTACTTGATCTCGTATTCGGCCGGCTTGCCGTCCGGGCCCTCGATGGTGATGAAATACCTGCCGTCGCGCTGGGTGAACGTGGTGGTGGCGCCGAGATGCGTCAGCTTCGCATTGGCGAAATCCCCCAATACGGTCCTGGCGCTGGCCGGCTCCATCGCCCGCTGATGGTGCGAGCCGCGCCAGGCCTCCACCGCCTTGGCATGGCATTCGCCGCATTGCGCGTCGGCAACATAGGTCGCGACGATCGCCGGGCGGGGCATGCCCTCGGCCGGCGGCGGACCGCCCGCGCGGTCCAGCCAGAGCCAGGCGCCCGCGCCGGCCACCAGGATTCCGGCCAATCCCGCCAGCACGAGCAGCGGACTCCAGCGCCGCGGAGCGGGCGAAGCCGACGCGGCCGGCGCCGCGGCGGCGGAATTCGGCCCTCTCGATGGCTTGCGGCTCATCGATGCGCCTTTTCCCGCGAACAGGTCCGGAACGGCGTCGGGGGGACGCTGAAGCCATCCCGCTCGAGCCAGTCGGCCAGCACGCACATTTCGGGGTCCATCGGCGCTATGATTTCCGCATTGCCCGGAGGACGCCATTATGAAGCTTGAAGGCAGCTGTCACTGCGGTGCCGTGCATTTCCGCGTCGAATCGCATACGCCGTACCCTTTCATGCGCTGCTACTGCTCGATCTGCCGCAAGACGCAGGGCGGCGGCGGCTACGCGATCAACATCATGGGCGTCGCCGCCACGCTCAAGGTGCGCGGTGCGGCCAATGTCGCAACCTACCGGGCGCGGCTCGTCGATTCAAAGACCAAACGCCGCCGCCTCTCGCATGCGCGCCGGCATTTCTGCGCGAAGTGCAGCAGCGGGCTCTGGGTGGCCGACCCGCAGTGGCCGGACTGGGTGTATCCGTTCGCCTCGGCGATCGACACGCCGCTGCCCAAGCCGCCGGAAGAGGTGGAACTGATGCTCAACTACGCGGCCCCCTGGGCCGAGGTGCCCGCCGGCAAGCGGCACGCTCACTTCCCAGAGTATCCGGACGAAGGCATCGCCGACTGGCATGCCAAGCGGGGATTGACCGTCGCCTGACCGGGGCCGCGCGCTACTTCGCCGGAATGTTGCTGCCGGTCCGGTAGGTCTTTCCCGCCTGGGCGCTCGCGGTCGGTTGCGACGTTTCCGGTGCGCTTGCGCACGCGGCGAGGGCCAGAGCGAGGGCGGCGAGGATCATATTTTTCATTGCGGGGCCTTTTCCAGCGGTGTCGCCGTGGTGCCGGCGATCGAAAAAGCCCGGATTCTACCCAATTGCCCGAGGCGAGGCACGCGCCGCGACCCGACGCGCCGCGGCGTCGGGGCTCCCGGCGACGACTACTTGAGCATGCCCGGAATCCACAGCGACAGCGCCGGAATGTAGGTGACCAGCGCCAGCGCGCAGAGCATGGCGAGGTAGAAAGGCCATAGCTCCTTCACCACGGCTTCCATCGGTACCTTGCCTATGGCACAGCCGACGAACAGCGTCGCCCCCACCGGCGGGGTGATCAGGCCGATGCCCAGGTTCAGGATCATGATCATGCCGAAATGCACCGGGTCGATGCCGAACTTGGCGATCACCGGTAGGAAGATCGGCGTGCAGATCAGCAACAACGGCGCCAGGTCCATGAAGGTGCCGAGGATCAGCAGCAGGATGTTGACCATCAACAGGAACACGTACTTGTTGTCGGAAACGGTCAGGAACAGCGCCGTCACCTTGGCCGGCACCTGCAGCAGCGCCATCATGTAGCCGAAGGCGACCGAGAAGCCGATCAGCATCATCACCATGGTGACGGTCTTGACCACCCGGTGCACCAGCTTCGGCAATTCGCGCAGCTTGTAGTCGCGGTAGATGAAGAACGTGACCAGGAAGGCGTAGACGCAGGCGACAGCCGCCGATTCTGTCGGCGTGAACACGCCCGACAGGATGCCGCCCATGATGATGAAGATGGTGCCCAGGCCCCACAGCGCGTCGATCACGATCCGGGGAATTTCGCGCGGCTTCACCGGCTCGCCCTTGGGGTAGCCGCGCCGGTGCGAGATCAGCAGCACCAGCCCGATCAGGCACGCGCCGAAGATCAGTCCGGGGATGATGCCGGCGAGGAACAGGCTGGTGATCGAGATCGTGCCCCCTGCCGCCAGCGAGTAGATCACCGCGTTGTGCGACGGCGGGAATCAGCAGCGCCTGCACCGAGCCGCAGATGGTGACGTTGGTCGCGAAAACCCGCGGAAACCCGACTCTGACCATCTGCGGGATCATCACCGAGCCGATCGACGCCGTGTCGGCGACCGAGGATCCGGAAATGGCCCCGAACATCGTGCTGGCCAGCACGTTGACCAGCGCAAGTCCGCCGCGGATGAAACCGACGAACACCCGTGCCAGATTGACCAGGCGCAGTGCCATGCCGCCTTCGGCCATGATGCCGCCGGCCAGTACGAAGAAGGGAATCGCCAGCAGCGCGAAGTCGTCGGTGCCGTCCGACATCTTGAGCATGATGGCTTCGAGCGGGATGTCGGTCCACACCGCGGCGACGATCGCCGCCAGCCCGAGCGAATAGGCGATGGGCACCGACAGCGCGCACAGCGTGAGGAAGGTGCCGAGCAGGATCCAGGCTTCCATGGCTAGTGGACCTCCGCCGACTGGTCGGAGAACATGATCGAGGTCTTTGGCGGCTCGCCGACCCAGAATCGCTCGAACAGGAACAGCAGCGTGAACAGCCCGGCGACCGGAATCGGCATATAGACGACCGCCTGCGACAGGTCGGGAAACTCGGCGACCGTCGAGTACTGCGTGACGATGCACAGCTGGATGCCGTAGTAGATCATGAACAGCGCCGCCGCCGTCACGCAGACGTAGACCGCCAGGTTCATCCTGTGTTTCGTCTTCGGCCCGACCGCGTTTTTCAGCGCCATCACCGCGACGTGTACGTTGGCGCGGAACGCCGCGGCGCCGCCGATGAACGTGAACATCACCATCAACACCACCGAGGCGGGTTCGGGCCACGACAGCGGATCGTTCATCACGTAGCGCATGAACACGCCGGTCGGAATCATCAGGGTGATCGCGACCAGCGCGAGGCCGGACACGCCGATGCAGGCGATGTACAGCCACTCCATCGCCTGCGCGTAGCGCTGTTTGGCAGTCATGGCGGGACTCCCGCGAGAAGAGGCAACAAAAAGGCACGCGGCACGACGCGTGCCGCGTGCCTCCGGATCAGCGACCTACTTGGTGTCTTCGATCTGCTTCAGGATCTTCGCGTACTTGGCGCCGTACTTGTCGCGCACCGGCTGCGTCGCCTTGTAGAACGCCGCCTTGTCGGCCGGGATGAACTCGACGCCGTTCTCCTTGAGCTTGGCCTCGGCTTCCTTGACGTAGGCGTCCCACAGCGCGCGCTGCTCCAGCTGCGCCTCGCGCGAGAATTTCTTCAGCAGCGCCTGGTCTTCCTTGGACAGCGCTTCCCAGTTCTTCTTCGAGAAGACGAAGATCTCCGGGATGATCAGGTGCCCGGTCTGCGTGTACTTCTTGGCCAGCTTGTAGTGGTTCTGCGCGTACAGCGTCGGCGGATTGTTCTCCGCGCCGTCGACCACGCCGGTCTGCATCGCCGTGTAGAGCTCGTTGAAGCCCATGGCCACGCCGCTGCCGCCCATGGCGTTCATGGTCTCGACGAACAGCGGGTTGCCCATCATGCGGATCTTCTGGCCCTTGAGGTCCTCGGGCTTGGCTGCGGCCTTGCTCGAATAGACGTTGCGCGTACCCGCGTCCATCCAGCCCAGGACGACGAGGCGCGACTTCGGATCGTTGTTGATCCGCTCGAGCAGCTCGGCGCCGATCGGGCCGTCGATCACCTTGCGCATGTGCGCTTCGTCGCGGAACACGAAGGGGAGGTTGAAGACGTTGACGTCGTCGACCACCGGACCCATCGCGCCGACCGAAATCCGGGCGATCTGCAGCGCGCCGACCTGCGCCTGCTCGATCATCTCCTTCTCGCCGCCCAACTGCATCGACGGATACATCTGGATCTTGATGCGCCCGTTGGTCGCCTTGTCGAGCTTGTTGCCCATGCGCACGATCGCTTCCACGGTGGGATAGCCGAGCGGATGAACGTCGGAGGCCTTCCAGACCTGGTTCTGGGCGGTGGCGGGCACCGGGGCAAACGTCGCGGCAACCGCCGCGGATACTGCACACAGCGTGACGAACAGACGGCGTTTCATGCTTCCTCCTTCGATGACGACGGTCGAATTGGCCTGGCAAATTGACGGCTTGGCCGGGTGGCCGTGCGCGTTTCTGGTCCTGGCTGGCTATCCTACAACACCACTTCCGCACGGAAGCGCAAAGCGGCCCCGAATTGGTCAACTGGTCTGACCAGTTGAATTTAGCACAAATATCCGCCGTGGTGCGCATGTCCGCCTGGTTCGAGCGGCGGCAGGCGCCGCCTCCGGTCAGGTCAGCCGCAGGCGCAGTCCCCCGACGTCCAGGGCACCATAGTCGCTGACCCATGTTTGGCCCGGCGCAACCGGCCAGGCATCGGTGAGCGTCCCGGTGGTCACCAGCTCGCCCGCTTCCAGCGGCGCGGCCTCCCGGTCACCGGCAAGCACGCCGGCCAGGTGCGCCAGCGCCAGCGCGGGGCTGCCGAGCACGTTCGATCCCTCGCCGCGGTCGATCACCTCGTTCCCGCGCCGCAGCGTCAACTCGAACCGTGGCAGCAGCTCCGCCAGTTCGTCGCGGTTGTCCGCGGTCAGCGGCAGCGGCGTGCCGACCACCAGCGCGCCGTGCAGGCCGAACGCCGCCGTGCAGTCCGCCGCGGTGAACTTCCAGTCGGGAAAGTGCGATTGCACGATCTCGAAGCCGGCGGCGACCCACTCGACCGCGCGCAGCGCTTGGCGCGCGTCGTCGGTGACCGGCACCGGCCCGCGCAGCCCGAACACCACCTCCGGCTCGATGCGCGGCTGGACCAGGCCGGCAAGCGAAAGCGTCGCGACGCCATCGGCCGCGCGGTGCACGGTCCGATCCCAGACGTGCGCCCACATCGGCTGGTACACGCCGTAGCGCGGCCAGATGGTGCGGTTGGTGAAGCCGATCTTGCGCCCGAGCGGCCGCCAGCCCAGCGCCACACGCCGCCGCTCGACCTCGTGCAGCACCGCGTAGGCCGACGCAACGTCGAAGTCCGGCAGTGTCGCGGTGATCGGCGCGATCAGCGACGCGCCTTCGTGCGCCGCCATCAGCGCGTCGGCCGTTCCGGAGAGTGCCAGCGGATTCATTCCAGGAATCCCACCGCGCGCAGCAGCACCGTCAGGCCGACCCAGGTGGCGGTGGCCACCACCATGCCGATGATCGCCGCCAGAATGGCGCCGCCGGTCCCGCTCCAGCCCAGGGCCGTCACGGCCGCCCAGCCGGCCAGACCGCCGCACATTCCGCTGATCAGGATGCCGACGACGCTCCAGACAATGGATTCCTTCTTGTGCTCCATGCTCGACTCGATCCGCTGTTGCATCCAACCGTTGAGTCTAATCGCAGCCGCGCGTGGATGGCCACTTGCCTATGCTACGCTGGCCCGAAACGCGACAACGCGGGAGCGTGGATGAGCGTCATTGCGGTCGGTGGTTTCCAGCACGAGACCAATACCTTCGCGCCGTCGAAGGCCGATTTCGCCGCCTTCGCCAACGGCGGCGGCTGGCCCGAGCTATGTTACGGCGATGCGATCGCCCCCAGGCTCGCTGGCGCCAACATTCCGGCCACCGGCGCCTTCGATGCGCTGCATGCGTCCGGACACCGCACCATCGGCCTCGCCTGGGGCGCGGCGTCGCCGTCGGCGCACGTCACCCGCGACGCCTACGAGCGGATCGTCGGCGAAATGCTCGGCCGTCTTGCCGATGCCGGGCCGGTCGACGGCGTCTATCTCGACCTGCATGGCGCGATGGTGACCGAGCATCTGGACGACGGCGAGGGTGAATTGCTCGCGCGTGCGCGCAGGATCGTCGGCCCGCGCGTGCCGGTGGTGGCCAGTCTCGACCTGCACGCCAATCTCACCCAGGCGATGATGGCGCAGGCCGACGGGTTCGCCGCCTACCGCACCTATCCGCACATCGACATGGCGGCCGCGGGCGCGCGCGCGGCGCGGCTGCTCGAGCGCACGCTTGCTGCCGGCCGGCCGTTGGCCAGGGCGATGCGCCCGCTGGATTTCCTGACCGGGCTGTCCTCGCAGTCGACCTTCATCGAACCCGGGCGCCGGCTCTACGAGCGACTCGAGGAACTCGAGCACGAGCACGACGCCGAGCTGTCGTTCACGCCGGGGTTTCCGATGGCCGACTTTCCCGAGTGCCAGATGGCGGTCTGCGGCTACGGCCCCGATGCGACGCGCACGCAACGCGCCGTCGATGCGCTCGCGCAGGCGGTCCACGACGCCGAGCCGGAGTTCGCGCTCGACCTCTACGAGCCCGATGCCGCGGTCGCGCGGGCCGCGCAGCGCGGCATGCCGGGCTCGCCCGTGGTGCTCGCGGACACGCAGGACAATCCCGGCGCCGGGGGCAACGGCGACACCACCGGCCTGCTCGCCGCACTGCTCGCGCACGACCCGCGCGACGCGGTGCTGGGCCTGCTGATCGATGGCGCGTCGGCGCGACAGGCGCACGAGCTGGGCCTTGGCCGCCGCGCGCGCTTCACCCTGGGCGAGACCTCCGGAGTGCCGGGCCACGTGCCGCTGGCCGGAGAGTTCACCGTCGCCGCTCTGGCCGACGGCAGGTTCACCTGCACCGGTCCGATGTTCAAGGGCTTTCGCATGGATCTGGGGCCGATGGCGGTCCTGCAGCGCGGCAACGTGCGCGTGGTGCTGGCGGCGAAGAAGGTCCAGGCCGCGGACCAGGAAATGTTCCGTCACGTCGGCATCGAACCGAGAACGCAGCGCATCCTGGCGCTGAAGAGCTCGGTGCATTTTCGCGCCGACTTCCAGCCGATGGCGCGCGAGGTGCTGGTCGTCGTCGCGCCGGGGCCGGCCAAGGCCGACCCGACGATGTTCGGCTGGACCCGGCTGCGCCCCGGGCTGCGCCTGAAGCCCGGCGGCCCCGCATTCCGTCGCGGCTGAGCCGATGCGCCGGCGCTACGTCATCGCGCTGATCAAGCACGAGACCAACACCTTCTCGCCCATCAGCACGCCGCTGGCGTCCTTCGGCCATGGCGAGGGTCCGGCCTTTGGCGAGGCCGCCCGCGTCCGCTTCGAGGGGACGAACACGCCGATGGCCGCGTTCCTCGACCTCGCGCGGCACGAGAACGCCGACGTGGTGACGCCGGTCGGCGCGGAATCCTGGCCATCGAACGCCGCCACGCGCGCGACCTTCGAGACGCTGCTGCGGCCGCTGGAGGATGCCGTGCGCGCCGGCTGCGACGCCGTGTTCCTCGACCTGCACGGCGCGATGGTGCTCGACGACTGCGACGACGCCGAAGGCGAGATCGTCCAGCGGCTGCGCCGCATCGCCCCCGGCATCCCGATCGCCGTCGCGCTCGACTATCACACCAACCTGTCGCCGCTGCTCGTCGACAACGCGACGGTGATCGCCGGCTACAAGACCTATCCGCACGTCGACATGTACGAGACCGGGCGGCTGGCCGGCGAGATCCTGGTGCGCGCGATGGACGGGGAAATCGAACCGGTGATGGCCTGGGGCCGGCTGCCGCTGCTGGCGTCGATCATGCGCCACGCGCCTGAGGATGGCCCGTCCGGAGACATCATCGCGCTCGCGCGGCGCATGGAGGCCGACGGCACGGTGCTCGCCGCCACGCTGCTGCCGTCGTTTCCGCACGCGGACACGCCGCATACCGCGGTGTCCGCGGTGGTCGTCGCCGACGCCAGGCGCGACGGGCGCGAGGCGGCGCGGCGCGTCTGCGACGCGATGCTCGACATCGCCTGGCGGCGCCGCGCGCGAGTACGTCCACCACGCGCCGCCGCTGGCCGAGTCGGTCGCGGCAGCGAAGGCGCTGGGACAGGCCGATCCGGGTGCGCCGGTGCTGCTGATCGACCATTGCGACAACTGCGGCTCGGGCGGCGCGCAGGACGTGATGGCGGTGGTCGCGGAAATCCTGACGCAGGAACTCGACGATGTCGCCATCGCCCCCATCCGCGATCCCGCCGCCGTGGCTGACCATGGTCGATGCCGGCGTCGGCCAGCGCGTGCGGCTGGCGCTGGGCGGGCACACCGACATGCCGGCCATCGGCCTGGCCGGCGCACCGCTTGCCGTCGAGGGTCGCGTGCAGGCGATCACCGACGGCGAGTTCATCATCACCGGTCCCATGTACACCGGCATCCGCACCTATCTGGGCCGCACGGCGGTTCTCGACACCGGCCGCGCGCGGATCGTCGTCACCGAACGCCCGCACGAGCCCTTCGACCTCGGCGTGTTCACCCATGCGGGGATCGATCCGCGGCGGGTTCGCTACATCATGCTCAAATCGCGCATCCACTACCGTGCCGGATTCCGGCCCATCGCCGCGCACACGGTCGAGTGCGCCGGGGCCGGCGTCACCAACGCCGACCTGTCCGTCTACCGCTATCGAAACCTGGTTCGCCCCATCTTTCCGCTCGATCCGTTGTAAGCTTCGCGCCGTTGGGCGGAGCCGCGTCCACCCATGACCGGAACGCGCCATGCCAGCCAAGAGCAACTGCAGCCTGCTGATCGACGTCGGCAACACCTTCCTCAAGTGGGGCCTGTTCCGGCCATCCGCGGACGGCCTCGCGCGCGATCATCGGGTCGAGTCCGGCCATGCGCTGCTCGAGGAAGTCACCGCGCTGCCGGCGCTGTTCGCCAGGCTGCCGGTGCCCGCGTCGATCGTCATTTCCAACGTCGCCGGGTCGCGCGTGCGCGCCGCGACCATCCGCATGCTGGAGATCTGGCCGGAAGCGCCGGCGCCCTACTGGCTGGTGCCGCAGGCGCAGCAGTGCGGTGTCACCAATCGTTACCGCAATCCGGCGCAACTGGGCAGCGATCGCTGGGCGGCGGTGATCGGTGCGCGCCACCTGCTGGGCGCGCGCGCGGCGATGGTCGTCGTCTGCGGCACCGCGACCACCATCGATTTCCTGTCCGCCGACGGAGTGTTCAAGGGCGGCATGATCATGCCCGGCCTCGGCCTGATGCTGCGCTCGCTGCACGAAGGCACCGCGGCGCTGCCCGATCAGGACGGGGACTTCTCGATGTACCCGACGCAGACGGTCGACGCCATTGCCAGCGGTTGCCAGCACGCGCAGGCCGGCGCCATCGAGCGGCTGTATGCGCTGGAATCGAAGCAGACGCCGGAGGTCGCATGCCTGGTGTCGGGCGGCGCGGCCGGCGCGGTGGCGCCGCGGCTGACCATTCCCTTCCAGCTGCACGACAACCTGGTGATCGAGGGTCTCTACCGGATCAGCCAGTCGCTCTGACCGGCGGGCGTCCGCGCCCGGCAAGGTCGCCACGGCCATGAACCGGCCGTGGCGGGCCGTCGTTCAGGGCGCGCCGAGCAGCAGGTAGCCGGATACGCTGCCGCCGTTGCCCACCCCCACGCCGAGATAAGCCGGACCGGCAAAGGTGTCGGCGCCCAGGAAGACGGAACCCGAGTACAGCGTCCCCGGCAGCGGCAGGTTGCCGAGGCGGTCGTACATCCGCCCGACTTCGGCCGACACGCCGGCATAGATGCCGCTGCCCAGAAGATCCGGCAGCGCCTTGATCCGGTTGTAGTACATCGCCCGGCCAAAGACCATCTCGCGTCCGGCGAACTGGCCGATGCGGAAGCCCGACAGGCGCAGTGGCCCGCCCAGCAGGAACGACTCGTAGGCGGGCATGTCCGTGCCAAGCGCGCTGCCGCCCTCGAGACGGAGATTCAGCGTATGCGGGCCCCAGCTCTTGGCATAGTTGCCGAAACCCTGGACGCGCTGGTAGTCGAGCGCAGAACCCAATGACTTGGTGGCCTGGTAGGCGTTCAGGAACAAGGAATAGCCGTCGCGGGCGAAAAACGCGTGATCGAGCTGGTCGATGGTAAGTTGCAGGCGCGCCCCGGCGGTGGTTTCGCGGATCGACGGCAGCACCGGATCGCCGGTATCCACCTTGGCGTCGACCTTGGTCCATACCCCACCCAGGCGCAGGATGCCGTAGGTGCCCAGGACCGCGCCGAAATCGAGGCCGCCGCGCAGGCTGCCGACCAGGTAGTCGGCGACGTTGTCGTCGCCCTGGTAGACGCTGCGGGTGACCTGCCCGATCTGGCCGTAGACCGACCCGAACCAGATGCCCTGCTCGTGCAGCGGCTGGAAGAACTCGCTCGTCAGGTGCGTGTCCTGCCCGACCTGTCCCTCGACCAGCCATTCGGCGCCGTACTTATTGAGCCAGGTCCGCCGATACTGCGCCAGCAGATTGAACTGGTTCTCGCCCTGGAAGTCGCTCTGCAGTCCGAGTCCGAAGCGCAGGTAGTCGCCGCCCCAGGATTTTTCCTTGGGCGTGATGACCATTGCCCGCGGGCCGCCCTCGCCCAGGATCCTGTAGTCCACGCCTTCGAAATCGCCGCGGCCATAGATCCGCCGCAGGTCGGCGCCGATCTTCTCTTCGGACAGCGGTTCGCCGGGCTTGGTCTCCACCAGCCCGCGCAGGACTTCGGAATTGGTGCGCCCGAGGCCCTCGAAGCGGATCTCCGCGACCTGGCCCAGGTCCTTGCTGCTTTCGATCTGGTTCTTGCGGAACTCCGCGTACTGCGCCGGAGGCATGCTGTAGCGCGACAGCGACGCCGCCAGCTTGCGCGTGGCTTCCTCGCCGATGCGGATCGCTTCCTTCGAACGCTCGAAACTGCCGGCCGAAATGTCGCCCAGTTCGGGCGCGATCAGCACGTCGGAAGCGGTCAGGCTCTTGATCTGCTGTTCGACCGTCTGCAGGCCCAGGAAATTCACCAGTTGCCCGGCAACCGACAGCGCCGAGGTGATGTCCTTGCGTTTCAGCGGTTGCGTGGAGATGTTCACCGCAATGATCACGTCGCCGCAGAGCTCGCGCGCCTGGTCGATCGGCAGGTTGTTGGCGATGCCGCCGTCGACCAGCAGCTTGCCGTCGATCTCGACCGGCGCCAGCGCGCCGGGGACCGACATGCTGGCGCGCATCGCCTGCGGCAGGCTGCCCTGGGAAAGTTCCACCGAGTTGCCGGTCTCGATGTCCGTCGCCATCGCCCGGTAGGGAATGGGCAGTTTGTTGAAATTGTTGATGCCCAGCGACGGCTCCACCAGGAAGCGGAAGAACGCCTCGATCGACACGCCGGCGATCACGCCGGTGGGCAGCGCCAGGCCGCCATCCTTGACGCCGAATTCCGGCGCGAACAGCGTCTTGTAGTCGTCGGCCTTGCGCCGCATCGAAATCTCGTCGCGCGGCGGCTGGTCGCGGAAGATCTCGTTCCAGTTCGGCTGCGAGCACCAGCTTCTCGAGTCTCCTTCGCCGGCCGGCCCGCCGCGTAGGTGCCGCCGACGATCGCGCCCATGCTGGTGCCGGTGACGCAATGGATCGGGACACGCATTTCCTCCAGCACCTTGAGCACGCCGACGTGGGCGATGCCGCGCGCGCCGCCGCCGGAGAGCGCCAGGCCGATGCGCGGCGGCGATCCCGGCGCCAGCGGCGCCTTGGTCGCCTTCGGCGTCTGGCCGTGGGCGTCGGCAACGAACGCGCCGTGGGGCGCCACGGCGAACGCGAGGGCCAGTCCGGTGGCGACGGCGCAGCGGCGGATCGAGTTCCTGGTTGCTGGCATTGCACGACTCCTGGAATCGAGACCGCGCAATGACGGCGAACACCATCACGGCAGTCGGCGACGTCGCTTCGGTCGCCGGCTCCGGGACTCCGGAATCCGCGCGCCGGACGGCAGCCGCAAGACGGGATTATACGCAGCGGGAACAGATTCCGCGGACCCTACTTCCGAACCATGTCCAGCACCTTGTCGAGGTCCAGCGTGCGCGCCTGCTCGGCGATCTGCCCGGCGTAGTTGCCCTGCAGCGCTTTCGCCTCGCCGAGCATCTCGCGGAAGGCCTGCTGCAGTCCGGCCGCGTCGATGCGCCGTCCGCCGGCGTAGTAGCGCTTGGCGACATGCCCCAGCGCGTAGGTCGAGGCGAAGGAGAACGCGGCGCCGGTGGCCAGCCGACCGGCGCCGCGCAGCAGGCCGCCGCCGATGCTGCCCAGCAGGCCGCCCAGCAGCTTGCGGCCGAACTGCTCGACATACTGCGAGGTCATGCCCACGCCCAGCGTGGCGAGCAGATCCTTGACGTGGCCGCGGTCGAGGTCGAAGCCGTGCGCCTTGCCCACCCGGTAGACCATCTTCATCTGCAGCGGGATGATGGCCATCGACGCCAGAGACTGCGGCAGCAGCTCCAGCGCGCCGTTGAGGATCGCGTAGTTGAGAATCATCTTGTCGATCTCGGCGGCGTTGGCCGGCACCGCGGCGACCAGCGCGCCCTCGGGCCCTGAAGGCGCGGCGCCAGTAGCCGCGGCCGGACCCGGCCCAGCCGCACCGCCGGTGGCTGCAGCGATGCCCGCGCCGGCCAACGGCGCCGCGGCCAGCGCATCGGCCTCCCGGCGAAACGACTGCGCCACACCGGCGTCGAGTCCGAGCACCCGTGCCAGGTCGGCGAGGAACGCGCGTTCACGCTCGTTGGCCGAACCGTCGGCGTCGCAGATGCCGACCGCCATTTCGTAGGCGAACCGCCTCTGATCGGCCGCGGTCAGCGCGGCGGCGACCGCCGGCAGTTCGGGCTTGTCGAGCAGCACCTGGCGATAGATCGCCGCCGCATCGACATCGACGCCGCCATCGCCCAGCGCCTCGGCGACACGCCGGATTTCGTCGCGCTCGCGCTCGTCGTGGCCGCCGTCGGCGAAGGCCGCCATCAGGCAGAGAGTCAGCACGGCGCGTTGTTCGGATGCGGTCATTGGCCTGGTTCCTTCCATGGTTGCCCGTCAGGGCAGTGCGGCCGCCGACGCGGCAGCCTCGACAAGCGTCGCGCAATCGCGCCGCCTTGCCAAGTGGACGGCGACGCATCGGGCCATGGCGGCGATGAACGACGACGGCGGGTGACGGACCGCGCCGCCGCTCGCGGCGACGTCAGCCCGCCGGCTTGCCGCCTGGCGGCGGATGGATGTTGTCGACCCAGTGGACCTCTTCGGGATTGGGTTCGACGTTGGGCAGGTCGAGGTTGACCACCACCGGCTCCTGCCCGCTGCGGCAGAGCACGCAGGACAGCGGCTCGGCGTCGCTGGCGTTGATCTCCTGGTGCGGCACGAACGGCGGTACGTAGATGAAGTCTCCCGGGCCTGCCTCGGCGGTGAATTCCAGCCGCTCGCCCCATTTCATCCGCGCCCGGCCGCTGACCACGTAGATGACGCTTTCCACAGGACCGTGATGGTGAGCGCCGGTCTTGGCCTTCGGGTGGATGACCACCGTTCCCGCCCAGAGCGCTTCCGCGCCGGCACGGGCATGGTTGATCGCCGCGGCGCGGTTCATGCCCGGCGTCTGCGGGGTGTTGGGGTCCAGTTCGCCGGCACGAACGACGCGCACGCCGTGGTGCCGCCAGCGGGATGGTTCGCTCATTTCCTTGCTCCTCCGGTCGGCGTCGTCGTCATCGGGCAGGGTTTGGGCAGTTTTTGGCCGCGCTCACGGCGCCACGTTCTTGAGCGCGATCGACCACATGAAGTCGGTCTTCAGCAGCCTGGCGAAATAGGGATCGTTCGGCGACCGGTAGCCGTCGTTGTAGACGTGGCCGAAATCGGCGGCCGCCGGCGCCTTGGAATCGAAGGCCGGATAGGCCGCGCGGCGATGGCAGTTCATGCAGTTGGAGCGCGTTCCGGCCATCGGGTTCGGCGGAAATGACTTGCCATCCATCGCGTACGCCCTGGTCGGACCCAGGTCGGTCTCGAGATAGGGATTGAAGCATACCGGCAACGCGCCATCGGCGCCCACCGGCGACACCGTGCTGTACGCGGTGCACATCTGGTAGTTGTCGAACGGCGGCCGCACGGTCGCCGGCCGGTCGCCGCCGAAGGGCGCGGTGTGCGGCGAGGGCATCCACCAGAACGTCTGGAACGTCCAGTCGTCCATTTCCTTGGTGGTGACGTGCATGCCCAGCAGCACGATGTAGTCGCCGATCTCCGGCGTCTGGCCGGCATTGGTCACCATGCGTTCCTGCTCGCCGGCCGCCGACGACATCATGTCCATGTAGACGCGCGCGTCGGCGACGTCGTCGGCACTCTTCAACCGGTGCGCGTAGAAGCGCTTCAGCGACACCACCGGCGCCCAGGTCGGATTCGGCCGCGTCGCGGTTCCGTTCACGTTCACCTGCTGCAGCGAGCCCTCCGGGTAACGGCCGGCCGGATCGACCGCGACGCCCTTGGTCCAGGTCGTGTGCATCGGCGGCACGCCGCCGGCGGGCGGCGGATAGGCCGGGTCCCAGATCGGCAGCGCGGTCAGCCCGCGCTCGGCCTGCGGACTCGCCGCATCCTTGATCAGCCAGAACACCAGCTTGATCGCCACCGCGTCGTTCGGAAACGGCTGGATGCTGCGCTCGACCGGCGCGGTCCCGCGCGCGTCGAAACGCGCGTTGAGGCCGGACAACGTCGGCGTAAGGTGGTAGCCGTTCCCCCAGACGAACTGCGCCGCCTGCCGGTTGAGCTTGACGAACGACATGAGTCCTGCAGGCGCGCCGCCGCGGCTGGAGTTGGCGATCACCGATTGCGTTGCCGCCTTGAACGGATGCCGCAGCGCGCGCCGCTCGACGCCGGCCTGTCCCTTCGGGTTGTAGATCTCGGGAATCGAGTACCAGGTCTGGAACACCGGCAGCCGCTGGCCGTCGACGATGGCCGCCGACGGTGAAGTCAGCGCCGCCCACAGGTCCCAGGCGTGACGGCGGACCCGGGCCTGATCGTCGGTCAGCACCGCGGCAAGCAGCATCTGCTCGACGACGGGAAAGCCGAAGCGCCCTGGCAGGTCCTGGATGGCAAAGCGGTCGGCCGGGACCTGCGCGGCGGCAGGGGCCAGCAGCGACAGCGACAGGGCCATAGACGCGATCGAGGTCGGGAAGCGACGGCGCATTCTCATGGCCGAAGCGTATCAGCGCGCCGCCAGAGGTGCCAGAAGCCGCCTCCGCCCGTCCCGCCGGCGCGACCGCATGCCGAGGACTTGTTGACCTTCCGCATACCCCCCGGGGCGCCGCGCAGTATCATTGCAATCCCATTCGAGGAGGCCAAGTCATGAGCAATCGAGAAGTCGTCATCCTCTCCGGCGTGCGCACCGCCATCGGTGATTACGGCGGCAGCCTGAAGGACATTCCGCCGTCCGAGCTCGGCGCCAAGGTGGTCCGCGAAGCGGTCGCCCGCGCCAAGGTCGACCCCAAGGACGTCGGCCAGTGCGTGATCGGCAACGTGATCCACACCGAGCCGCGCGACATGTACATCTCGCGCCTGGCGGCGGTGAACGGCGGCCTGCCGCACGACACCGGCGCCTTCACCGTCAATCGGCTGTGCGGCAGCGGCATGCAGGCGATCGTCTCCGCTGCGCAGTACATCCTGCTGGGCGAGACCGACGTCGCCGTCGGCGGCGGCACCGAGAGCATGAGCCGCGCCACCTACGCGTCGCTGACGCAGCGCTGGGGCGCGCGTATGGGCGATGCCAAGATGATGGACATGATGGTCGGCGCGCTGACCGATCCCTTCGACGTCATGCACATGGGCGTCACTGCCGAGAACGTCGCGGCCAAGTGCGGGCTGACCCGCGAGGTGCAGGACGCCTTCGCCGTCGAGAGCCACAAGCGCGCCGCGGCGGCGATCGCCGCCGGCCACTTCAAGAGCCAGATCCTGCCGGTCGAATTGAAGAGCAAGAAGGGCACGGTGGTGTTCGACACCGACGAGCATGTGCGCGCCGATGCCTCCGTCGAAGGCATGGCCAAGCTGAAGGCCGTGTTCATCAAGGAGAACGGCACCGTCACTGCCGGCAACGCGTCGGGCATCAACGATGCGGCCGCCGCGGTGGTGCTGATGGAAAAATCGGCGGCGGCGGCGAAGGGCCTGAAGCCGATGGCGCGTCTGCTGGCCTACGGTCACGCCGGCATCGACCCCAAGATCATGGGCCTCGGCCCGGTCTCGGCGGTACAGCGCGCGCTCGCCAAGGCGGGACTCAAGCTGGCCGACATCGACGTCATCGAGTCCAACGAGGCCTTCGCCGCGCAGGCGCTGGGCGTGTCCAAGGAACTGGGCCTGGACGCAAAGAAGGTCAACCCTAACGGCGGCGCGGTCGCGCTGGGTCACCCGATCGGCGCCACCGGGGCGATTCTCACCGTCAAGGCGATGTACGAACTGCAGCGCACCGGTGGCCGCTACGGCCTTATCACCATGTGCATCGGCGGCGGCCAGGGCATCGCGGCGGTCATCGAACGCGTCTGACTGGCGTTTCGTTTCACGAAAAGCCCCGCGGTTGCGGGGCTTTTGCATTGGCGACGGCGACGCCGACCTGCCCTACATCACCGAACGGATGTTCCCCCGCCTGTGTCCGAAGGCCGCGCCGGGCTGAAGCCGGCGGCGCGGCGCGTGCCGGACGCGGCCCGCGGGCCCCCGTGGCGCAGCGCGGGATTCCATGTTTGCCGCAGTAACTGGTAATCTGGCGCGCTCCGACACTCCATGCCGCGACTGCGGGGCCGCCAGGTGGCCGCCTCCCGCATCCCGCGTCCGAAGATCCTGCCCATGAAAATCCATCGCCGCGTCCTGTTGTGCGCCGCGCTTGCCGGTCTGGTTGTCCTCGGCGGCTGCGGCAAGACCGAAGCCCCGGCGCCGAAGGTCGAGCCGCCCAAGCCCGCCCCCCCCGCGGTCAATGCCGAGCTGAAGCGTCTTGCCGCGGAACTTTTTGTCTTCGCTTTTCCGCTGGTCCTGACCGACGTGACCCGCGAGGTCGAAACCGCCGAGACCGCGCCGAACACCATGCGCCACACGCAGACGCTGCCCGACGCGGCGACGTCCGGCGTGGCCAATCCCAATGCCGACTTCCTCTATTCGCAGGCCTGGCTCGACCTGTCCGGCGAGCCGGTGATCCTCACGGTGCCGGATTCGCGCGGGCGCTACTACCTGATCGCCATGCTCGATGCCTGGAGCAATGTCGCGCACTCGCTGGGCGAGCGCACGCTGGGAACCGAAGGCCGGCAGTTCGGCATCGTCGGCCCCAACTGGAAGGGCAAGCTTCCGGAACGCGTCACCGAAATCCGGTCGCCGACGGAGCTGGCGTGGTTTTTCGGCCGGACCGCGGTCGACAATCGCAAGGATCTCAAGGCGGCTACGCGCATGCAGGAGCAGATCAAGCTGCGCGCGCCGCCGGAGCGCCGCAAGCGCGGCGACAAGAGCGCAGCCGAGCCTTCGGCGGCGGTCGACGTCAAGACTCCGCCCCGCGAACAGGTCCTCAAGATGGACTCCGCGACGTTCTTCGCCCGCTTCGCGGCGCTGCTGGCGGACAATCCGCCGGCCAAGGACGACGCGCCGATGCTCGAAAAGATCAAGGCGCTGGGCATCGAGGCCGGCAAGCCCTTCACGCTCGCCGGGCGCGACGAGATCTCGTTGCGCAGCATCGACGAGGGCGTGGATTCGGCGCGCAAGGCCATCGTTTCCGCCGCCGGCGGATCGGGCGGCGCGGACATCCAGAACGGCTGGCGCGTCGATCGCGCGCTCGGCCGCTGGGGAACCGAGTACGGCCGGCGCGCGGTCGCCGCGTACAACGGGCTGGGCGTCAATGCCCCGGAGGACGCAATCTTCCTCGCCACCTATCTCGACGCAGGTGGGCGCCGCCTCGACGGCGCCAATCGTTACGTGCTGCATTTCGACAAGGGCAAGCTGCCACCGACCGACGGCTTCTGGTCGCTCAGTCTCTACACGCCGGAAAAGAAATTCTTCGGCAATCCGCTCGGCCGCCACAATCTCGGCAGCAACGACAAGCTCAGGATGAACGCCGACGGCTCGCTCGACCTCTACCTGCAGCATGCGGACCCAGGCAAGGACCGCGAGTCGAACTGGCTTCCCGCGCCCAAGGAGGGCGGCTTCAACGTGATCCTGCGCGTCTACTGGCCGAAGCAGGAGGTCATCGACGGTCGCTGGAATCCGCCGGGGATCAAGCCCGCGTCCTGAAGACTGCCGGTTTCCGGAAGCGCGTTGCCGGGGTCTCGCCCTCGTCAGCCCAGATTGGGTGCCAGGCGCCGGCGCGCGTCGCCGGGCGAAACGCCCGCGCGCCGCGCGAAATCCTCGAGCTGGTCGTCGCCGATCCTGCCGACGGCGAAATAGCGCGCCGCCGGATGCGAGAAGTAGAAGCCGGAGACCGCCGCGGTGGGCAGCATGGCGAAGTTCTCGGTCAGCGACATGCCGATGGCGTCGGCGCGCAGCGCGGCGAACAGCGGCGCCTTGACCGCGTGGTCCGGGCAGGCGGGATAGCCCGGCGCCGGACGGATGCCGCGATACTCCTCGCGCACCAGCGCCTCGATCGACGGCGGCGTCGCGATCTCGTCGCGCGCATAGCCCCAAAGCTCGCGCCGAACCTTGGCATGCAGCCATTCGGCAAAGGCCTCGGCCAGCCGGTCGGCCAGCGCCTTCAGCATGATCGCCGCGTAGTCGTCCTTCGCCTGCTCGAACTCGGCAAGTTTTTTCTCGATGCCCAGGCCCGCGGTCACCGCGAAGGCGCCCAGCCAGTCGGGAACACCCGAAGCACGCGGCGCGACGAAGTCGGCCAGACAGTAGTTGGGCTTGCCGGCAGGACGCTCGTTCTGCTGGCGCAGGTTGTGCCAGCGGAACGCCTGTTCGGTCCGCGTCTCGTCGGCGTAGATCACGATGTCGTCGCCCTCGGCGTTCGCCGGCCACAGCGCGACCACGCCGCTGGCGGTCAGCCAGCGGCCTTCGATGACCTTCCGCAGCATCGCCTGCCCGTCGGCAAGCACGCCTCGCGCCGCGGCGCCGACCAGCGCATCGTCGAGAATCGCCGGATAGGGACCGGAGAGCTCCCAAGCCTGGAAGAACGGGCCCCAGTCGATGTAGCGGGCAATCTCCGCGAGGTCGACATTGCGCAACTCGCGCCGACCGGGGGCGACCGGGGCAGGCGGCCGGCAGGCGTCCCAGTCGCCGGGATACGCATTGGCGCGCGCCGCGGCAAGCGGGACCAGCCGCGGCCCCTTCTTGCCCGCGTGCTGGACGCGGATCTTCTCGTAATCGGCGGCGACTTCGGCGACGTAGGCGTCCTTCAGCTCGTCGGACAGCAGGTTGCTGGCCACGCCCACGGCGCGCGATGCATCGGGCACGTAGACGGTGACGCCGCCGAAATTCGGCGCAATCTTCACCGCCGTGTGCACGCGCGACGTGGTGGCGCCGCCGATCAGCAGCGGCTGGCGCATGCCCAGTCGCTGCATCTCGTGCGCGACGTGCGCCATTTCCTCGAGCGACGGCGTGATCAGCCCCGACAGCCCGACGATGTCGGCATCGCGCTCGCGCGCGGTATCGAGGATCTTCTGCGCCGGCACCATCACGCCGAGGTCGATGACGTCGAAATTGTTGCACTGGAGCACCACGCCGACGATGTTCTTGCCGATGTCGTGGACGTCGCCCTTGACCGTGGCCATGACAATGGTGCCCTTGGGCTTGCCGGCGTTTCCCGAGCGCGCCTTCTCCTCCTCGATGAAGGGTATGAGATGGCCGACCGCCTGCTTCATCACCCGCGCCGATCTTGACCACCTGCGGCAGGAACATCCGGCCCGCGCCGAACAGGTCACCGACGACGTTCATGCCCGCCATCAGCGGCCCCTCGATCACCTGGATCGGCCGCGCATGCGCGAGCCGCGCCTCCTCGGTGTCCTCGATGATGTGCGTGGTGATGCCCTTGACCAGCGCATGCGTGAGGCGCGCCTCGACCGTCCCGCCGCGCCAGGCCAGATCCTCGACGACGGTCCTGCCCTGCGCCTTCACGGTCTCGGCGAAGGCGACCAGGCGCTCGGTCGCGTCGGGCCGGCGGTTGCGCACCACGTCCTCGACGCGTTCGCGCAGTTCGGGGTCGAGCTCGTCGTAGACGCCCAGTTGCCCGGCGTTGACGATCCCCATGGTCAGGCCCGCCCGGATGGCGTGGTACAGGAACACCGTGTGGATCGCCTCGCGCACCGGGTCGTTGCCGCGGAAGCTGAAGCTGACGTTGGAAATGCCGCCCGAAACCTTCGCGTGCGGCAGGTGCTCGCGGATCCAGCGCGTCGCCTCGATGAAGTCGACCGCGTAGTTGTTGTGCTCGTCGATGCCGGTGGCGATGGCGAAGACGTTGGGATCGAAGACGATGTCCTCGGGCGGGAAGCCGACCCGGTCGACCAGCAGGTCATAGCTTCGGCGGCAGATCGAGGTCTTGCGCTCGAAGGTGTCGGCCTGGCCCTTCTCGTCGAAGGCCATGACGATCACCGCGGCGCCGTAGCGGCGCACCAGCACCGCCTGGCGCAGAAACGCCTCCTCGCCTTCCTTGAGCGAAATGGAGTTGACGATCGGCTTGCCCTGCACGCACTTGAGGCCCGCCTCGATCACCTCCCATTTCGACGAGTCGATCATCACCGGCACGCGGGCGATGTCGGGTTCGGCGGCGATCAGCGACAGGAAGCGCGTCATCGCCGCCCTGGAGTCGAGCATCGCCTCGTCCATGTTGACGTCGATGATCTGCGCGCCGCTGGCCACCTGCTGCCGCGCGACCTCGACCGCGCCGGCGAAATCGCCGGCGAGGATCAGCCGTGCGAAAACGCGCGAGCCGGTGACGTTGGTGCGCTCGCCGACGTTGACGAACAGCGAGTCGTCGCCGATGGAGAGCGGTTCGAGTCCGGCGAGGCGCATGACGCGTGACATGGGATGTGGTTCGGCAGGGATCGATCACGACCGCGGCGCGTCGAAGCGCGCGGCCGCGGCCATTGGCGCGGCGACCGGAAGTCGCGGCGCGCTGCGGGAAAATCCTACCCGGCCGCCTCCGCCAGTTCGGGCTGCGGCACCACGCGCGGGGGCAGCGCACGCACCGCCCCGGCGATGGCGCGGATGTGCGCCGGCGTCGTGCCGCAGCAGCCGCCGACGATGTTGACGAATCCGCTTTTCGCGAACTCGCCGAGCAGCGCGGACGTCTGTTCGGGCGTCTCGTCGTAGCCGGTGTCGGACATCGGGTTGGGCAGCCCCGCGTTCGGATAGCAGAGCACGAAAGTGTCGGCGACCCGCGCGATCTCCTCGATGTACGGGCGCATCAGCGCCGCGCCGAGCGCGCAGTTGAGCCCCACCGCCAGCGGCCGCACGTGGCGCACCGAGTTCCAGAATGCCTCCGGCGTCTGCCCGGAGAGCGTGCGGCCGGAGGCGTCGGTGATGGTGCCCGAGACGAAGAGCGGCAGTCGCCGGCCCAGGCGCGCGAACAGTTCCTCGATTGCGAACAGCGCGGCCTTGGCATTGAGCGTGTCGAAGACCGTCTCGACGATCAGGATGTCGGCGCCGCCCTCGACCAGGCCCTCGGCAGCCTCGGCATAGGTTGCGGCGAGTTCGTCGAAGCTGACGTTGCGCGCGCCGGGATCGTCGACGTCGGGGGAGATCGACGCCGTTCGATTGGTCGGCCCGAGCGCGCCGACGACGAAGCGCGGCCGGTCGGGCGTGCGCGCGGTCCAGGCGTCGGCGCATTCGCGCGCGATCCGTGCCGCCGCTCGATTCATCGCCCGCGCCTCGCCCGTCATGCCGTAGTCGGCCTGGGCTATGCCCGTCGCGCTGAAGGTGTTGGTCTCGATCAGGTCCGCGCCGGCGGCCAGGTACTCGTCGTGAATGGCGGCGACGATCCCGGGTCCGGTGAGCGAGAGGAGGTCGTTGTCGCCCTTGAGATCGTGCCGGTTGTCGTGGAAGCAACCGCGGAACTCGGCCTCGCCCAGCTTGCGCTGCTGGATCATCGTCCCCATCGCCCCGTCGAGCACGAGGATGCGCTCGCGCAACAGGCGGGCCAGCAGGGTGGTGCGGTCGGGCTGCACGGGACGAGCCTCCTTGAGCAGTCCGTAATCGGACAAGGTCTTGAATATTAGCACTTTGTCCCCGCCTCTCCGGCGCCAGGCGGGAATATGCGCAGAACCGCCGGCAATAACGCGGCGCGCGAGCGCGTGCTACGCTTCCCGCCATGAAACACCTGAAGCCCAAAGAAGCCCACGACTTCCTCGCCGCCAACCCGTCGGCGGTGTTCATCGACTGCCGCAGCGAGATGGAATTCTTTTTCGTCGGCCATCCGGTCGGCACCCAGCACGTCGCCTGGAACGATGGGCCCGACTGGGACATCAATCCGCACTTTGTCGGACAGGTGAAGAAGGTGGCTAGCATGAACCGCCCGGTCGTGCTCATCTGCCGCAGCGGCCATCGCTCGGTCGATGCCGGTCTCGCGCTGGAGAAGGCCGGCTTCAGCGAGGTCTACAATGTTCTCGACGGCTTCGAAGGCCCGCTCGACGACAGGCATCATCGCGGCACGCAGGCCGGATGGCGCAAGGAAGGCCTGCCGTGGGAGCAGATGTAACGTCGTCCCGATAGTGCGGCGGGTCCGTCACCGGCGCGCGGCGCCCGCGACCGCGACCCCGCGCCTGTTTCCCCACCAGCCGGCATCGACGTGAACGTCATCGGCCCGCTCGGCACCCGTTTTCGACAGGCGCTGCAGCCGCGCGCCCCTGCGACCGAAATCGACTGGTACCAGGCGCAGCTTCCGGATGCCGGCGGGCCGGCGCTGGCGCTCTTCTGCGGTTACGGCCGGCTGCTGGTGCCTTTGGCCGCGGCCGGGCGCAACATTCACGGCATCGACGCCTCCGCCGCCGCCGTCGAGGCCTGCGAAGCGGCGCTGGCCGACGCGGGGGCTGCGGCCGCGATCTTTCGTCAGGACGTCGCGCAGATGAACCTGCCGTTGCGCTACGGCTGCGCCTTCGCCGCCGACGGCGCCTTCCAGCGGCTGACCGAACCCGCTGCCACCGCGCTGGCGCTGGAACGCGCGCGCGCGCACCTGGTGGCGCCGGGTCGCTTGATCCTCGATTGCCATGCCCCGCCCCTGTCGCTGCAGCGCCAGGGTGCGCCGCTGGTCGAGGTGCGCTCGGTCACGCTGCCCGACGCGACGCAGATCGTGCTGCGCTCCGAGACGACCTGCTGGCCCGACGCGCGCATGGTGCGCAGCGACCGCCGCTATGCGCTGCGCCGTGGCGCGCAGCGCCTGGCCGAGGAGCACGAGACGCGGGCCATGACGTGGTATGAGCCCGACGAGCTGGCGGCGCTGGTCGAGGCTGCAGGGTTCCTCGACGTGGCCGTCGCGCCCTCGCCGCGCGTCGACGCCGAGACGCAGCCGTTCGTGGTGACCGCGCGGCTCTAGCGTCCCGAGTCAGAAGTTCCGAAGCAAAGGGAGCGGATGAAATCGGCCGCCAGGCAAGGCGGGAGGCCGATAGCGTATCCCGTGATACGGTGAGGCCGACCAACGCAGCATGGCGGACGATTTCGCCGTGAGCTTGCGAGCGAATTTCTGACTCGGGACGCTAGCGTCCGCTGCCGGCGCTACCAGCTGCCGGAGCTGCCGCCACCGCCCGAACTGCCGCCGCCGCCGGAAAAGCCGCCCGAACTGCCGGAGCTGCCCGACGACCAGCTCGACCCGCCGCGACTGCTCATCGTGAAGCCACCGATGGTCGCGCTGCCTTTCGACTTGAGCTGTTTTTGCGCCTTCTTGTGCCAGTCGGTCCGGGAGACGATCAGCTTGGCGATCGGAAAGCCGACGACGTAGATGACGAACAGCACCAGCGCGCCCTTCACGCCCAGCACGACGATGGGAAACATCGCCCAGAAGGGAATCAGGAACAGGTAGAGGAACCAACCCACGCCAGGCGTCGCGATGCCGACCAGCGTGAACAGGCCGATGATGCCGAAGATGAACGCGCCCAGCAGAATCCGCATCGGCCAGGGTGGCAGGTCGGGCTCGTCGATGCCGGCGAAGAACGACGTCGCGGCCGCCTCGACGCCACCGCCGCCCGACGGACTGCCCGCCGCCTGGGCGCCGCCCTCCAGCCGCGCGATCACGGCCGCGATGCCGTCCTCGACGCCGCTGTCGAAGTCGCCGGACTTGAACTTCGGCGTCATGTCGTCGCGGATGATCCGGGCCGCGGAAACGTCGGGCAGCATGCCCTCGAGGCCATAGCCGACCTCGATGCGCATCTTGCGGTCATTGGGCACGACGACCACCAGGATGCCGTTGTCCTTTCCCTTCTGCCCGAGCTTCCATTCGGCGAAGACGCGCGACGCATAACCCTCGATGCTTTCGCCGCCGATGGTCGGCACGGTCAGCACGGCGATCTGGTTGGTGGTCTTGTCCTCGTGCGCCTTCAGCGCGGCGCCGATGCGCTCGCGCGTGGCCGGCTTCAGGATCTCGGCATCGTCCACGACCCGGCCCGACAGGTAGGGCACGTCGGCCGCCGCCGCCGGCAGCGCCAGCAACGCAAGGGTGGCGGCGAGCGCCAACGAGGAAAACGCCCGACAGCGATCGCGCAGCCTCATGTCCCGCGCTCCTGCCGGGGCGCATCCGGGAAGCGATTGGGCGGATTCGTCGACGCGAATCCCGCCGCCGTGACGATCTCGCGCAGCTTGTCCAGCCCGGCGATCAGCGCCGGACCGGTTCCACTGATCGCCAGTCCCGCCGTCATGGTCGCGACCAGCTCGTCCCACTGCGCCTGCCCGACGCGGCCCTGGAAACCCCGGTCCGGCAACACCACCACCCGGCGCTCGAGCAGGCTGACCAGCATCAGCACCGCGGTGCGCTGCGGCGTGGCAAACAGCTCGCGCGAGAGGAATTCGACCTCGGCGTATTGGCGCACCTCGAGCGCCGCCCGCGACTCGCGCAGGAACAACCGGGCGAAGCGCGGCAGCGCCACGGTGCCGAGCGCGCAGGCGGCGCCGACGCCGAGGATGGTCACTGCCTGCACCAGCAACGCCCCGGACTGGATCCAGTCGGGTCGAAGCGCGTCGAACAGCGCCGCGGCAAGCGCGGCGAGCGACGCCCCCAGCGCAAACGCCGTCCAGACGATTTCCGGATACACATCCGACTTGCCGACGACCACGGTGACGACTTCGACCCCGCTGGCCTCCTCCAGCGCGCGCACGCGTGCGGCGATGGCCTGGGCTTCGGTGGTCGTCAGGTGCATGGCGTCGCCGGGTCCAGGAACCCGCGGTCAGCTCGGACGCTCGCAGGTGGTGGCCCTGACGTCGGTGCCTGGATACTTCGGCTGCAGTTCCTTGAGTTTGGCGACCACGTTCTGCGGCGGCGAGCGCACGACCAGCAGCGACTGCGCGATCGTCTGCGTGCTGCGCTCGAGCTTGGCCAGCTTGATGCCCTGGCTGACGAGCTCCTCGAGATAGGCGGAAGCGGCGGCCTCGACGCGGAAGGTGCCCAGCGAAACGAACGATTGCCCGCGTCCAGTCTCGGTGACGACGACATCGCGCACCCCCTGGCGTTTCAGTTCGGCGGCGCGGATGTCGGCCGTGCCGCGGTTCGGGAACGGACCCAGGAACACATTGAAGCCGCCGTCGAATTCGACCCGCTTCTGCGTCAGCAGCCGGCCCAGCGCCAGCGGTTCGAGGTCGGCCAGTGCACGCGTCCGGTCGGGGTCGGAAAACGGACCCCACTCGACGCAGGCGTCGCTGAGCGCCGCGATCTTGGCTGGACCGAGGCCGGCCACCTGCTGCGACGTCAGCAGCTTGATCTTGTCCGGCTGCAGCTGGTCGCTGAGCAACACGCCTTCGCCGCTGCCGCTGTCCAGCCGGGTGTACGCGAACAGCGTCAGGTTGGCGAGCAGCAGAAGAATGAGGACGATGCGCATCGTGGTCTTGGCAGCCCGGTCGGCCCGGCGCGACCTTTCCCGAGATCGTGAGAAATCGCGGGATCGAGCACCGGCACGCCTTCGTGCCCCGGATTATCCATGACCTGGGCCGACGCGGTAAGGTGCTGCGCGCCGGGTATCGGCCGGGCCGCGGATTTCGTGCCGATCGGGGAGTGCCTGGGCGGGCATCGCGCCGCCCGGGAAATCAGCTGCGTCGCAGCGAGATTTCGCCGGAAAGAAACCGCGCGCGCCGGGGGCCGTCGGCAAGCACCAGCGCACCGGTACTGTCCACGCCGGCGACCGTTCCCTTGACGCTTCCGCCATCGGGCAGCAGCAACTTGACCGGCTTGCCCTGGTAGGCATGGCGCCGCTGCCACTCGACCGCGAAAGGCGGAAACCCGGCGCTGGCGTAGGCATCGAGCGTGGTCGCGAGATCCGCGGCCACGCGGGCCAGCAGATGATTGCGGTCGATGGCCGGTGCGCCGCGCCCGGCAACGGTCGTCAAGTCGCTGACCGGCTGATCGATGCCGCGGCGAACCTCGGCGGGTAGCCGGACGTTGAGGCCGACGCCGACGACGACCGTCGACGGACCAAGCGCGTCGCCGTTCAATTCAACCAGGATGCCACCGACCTTCAGGTGCCGGTAGACGAGGTCGTTGGGCCATTTGAGTTCGACGCCGGTCAGGCCTTCGGCCTCGAGCGCCCGCACGACGGACACGCCGACGGCCAGCGAAAGCCCGGCCAGGAAGCCGGCGCCCTGCTCGAAGCGCCAACCCAGCGAAAACGTCAGGCTGCCTCCGGCCACCGCGGTCCACGCCTTGCCGCGGCGACCGCGACCCGCGGATTGCCACTCCGCGGCCAGGACGGCGCCGTGGATGTCGCGACGCTGCGAGCGACGCAGCAGCTCGGTCGACGTCGATGCGACCTGATCGACCACCTCGATATGGAGCAGCGGGAAATCGGCGCCCTTTTCGGCCATGTTGCGCAGCGCCAGGCGCACGGCGTCGGCGTCCAGGAAGTCCGGCGCGGCCGTCAGTCGATACCCGAGGCCGCGCACGCGCTCCAGCGACAGGCCGGCCGTCTCGGCCTGTTTGAGCAGCTGCGACACGCGGGCGCGCGTCAGCCCCACCGTCGCGGCGAGGTCTTCGCCGGAGTGGAAGGCGCCGTCGGAAAGCTGGCGCAGGAGCGAGAATCCGAGAGGAGTGAGCACTGACATCGCTAGTTATGTTGCACCGCCCACTCTACCACGTTGGGCGGAATCATGCACCCTTTCGGGGCCTGAACAATGGATGTGCGGGCAAAGCCCGCTTTTGCAATCCCCGGCCGCGCCGATCAGCCGGAACTTTGGTCGCCAAGCACGCCGCGGCGAATCTGGTCCAGTTCGATGGACTCGAACAGCGCCTGAAAGTTGCCCTCGCCGAAGCCCTCGTTGCCCTTGCGCTGGATGATCTCGAAAAAGATCGGCCCGATCACCGTCGCGGTGAAGATCTGCAGCAGCATTTCGTCCTTGGCCGGGGCCCCGTCCAGCAGGATCCGGTTGGCGCGCAGTCGCTCCGTGTCCTCGCGATGGCCAGGCAGACGGGTGTCGAGCAGGTCGTAATAGGTGTCCGGCGTGTCCTGGAATGCCACCTGCCGCGCGCGCAGCGCCTCGACCGACGCGAAGATGTCGCGGGTGCCCAGCGCCACGTGCTGGATGCCCTCGCCCCGATAGGCGACCAGGTATTCCTGGATCTGGCTTCTGTCGTCCGAGCTTTCATTGATCGGAATGCGAATCCTGCCGCAGGGACTGGTCATCGCCTTGGATTTGAGCCCGGTCAGCTTGCCCTCGATGTCGAAGTAGCGAAGTTCGCGGAAATTGAAGATGCGGGCGTAGAAGTCGGCCCATTCGTCCATGCGCCCACGGTGCACGTTGTGCGTCAGATGGTCGATCGTGGTGAGGCCGGCGCCGCGCGGCCGCTGGTCGACCCCCGGCAGGGGCACGAAGTCCACGTCGTAGATGGTCATCGCGCTGCCGCGATTCGCCGGCGAACCCGGATAGCGGTCCACCAGATAGATCAGCGAGTCGCCGATGCCCTTGATCGCCGGAATGTTGAGTTCCATCGGACCCGGGCGATTCTCCACGCCCCAGGCGCCCTGCGCGACCGCCGCCCGATAGGCCTGCGCGGCGTCGCGCACGCGAAAGGCGATGGCGCAGATCGACGGTCCGTGCACGCGGGCGAAGGACTGCGCGAACGAATCTGGTTCCGCGTTGACGATGAAATTGACGTCGCCCTGGCGGTACAGCAGGACGTTCTTCGAGCGATGCCGCGCCACCGCGACGAAGCCCATCGACTCGAACAGGCGCCCGAGCGCGGCAGGATCGGGGGCGGCGTACTCGATGAACTCGAAACCGTCGGTGCCGAGTGGATTGTCCCAAAGGGACGGGTTGTCCCCAGGGGACGGGTTATCCCCAAGGGACGGGTCATCCCCAAGGGATGTGGCGGGACCGGCCATGGGTGCGACTCCGGAAAGTGCGGATGAACAGGCCATTCTAACGCCCGCTGTGCGCGAGGCGCGCAACCGGCGGGCCGGTGTCAGCGGACGTGGCGCAGCAGGCCGAGCACGATGTCGTGCAGCGTGGGGTCGCCGCAGGCGAGCACCGCGCCGCCCTGGTCGCAGGGTCCACCGGCCCAGTCGGTGATCCTGCCGCCGGCGGCGCCGACGATCGGGATCAGCGCCTGCACGTCGTAGGGCTGCAGGCCATTCTCGATCACCACGTCGACGAAGCCCATCGCCAGCTGCGTGTAGCAGTAGCAGTCGCCGCCGTAGCGCAGCAGCCGCGCGCGGTCGCCGACGGCGGCCAGCGCGGCCTGCTCCGCGGGCGTGCGGAACTGCCGCGGGTCGGTGGTGCTGACGATCGCGTCCTCGATTCGCGCGCAGCGGCGGGTGCGCAGCCTGCGGCGCTCGTCGCCGCGCCGCCACTGCGCCTCGCCGCCGGCGACGCCGACGAAGGTCTCGCCGACGAAGGGCTGGTGGACGACGCCGACCACCGGCGCCCGGCCATCGTGCAGCGCGATCAGCGTGGCCCAGTGGTGATGGCCGAGGATGAAGCTCTTGGTGCCGTCGATGGGATCGATCACCCAGGTCAGCGGCGAGACGCCGGCCTCCTTGCCGCGCTCCTCGCCGTGGATGCCGTGCGTCGGATGCGCCGCGCGGATCGCCGCGCGGATCACGTCCTCGGCGGCGCGGTCGGCGACTGTGACCGGGTCGTAGCCCATGAAGTTGCGCTTGTCTTCCACGTCGATGATCTCGCGGAAGTGCGGCAGGATCGCCCTGCCCGCGGCCTGCGCCATCGTGCAGGCGAACTCCGCGTAGTCGTGCGGCCAGTTGCGGCGTCATCGTGAGGCTCGCCGGAAGATTCGAAAGGAATCGGAACGCATCATCGCATGCCGGAGGCCGCGGCCCGTGCCGCCAGGATCTCGCGCTCGGCCTGCGCGGTCAGCACGATCTTCCATGCGTCGGCATTGTTTCGCGCCGCCAGCCAGGCTGCCGTATCAACGATCGTCCGCGCCAGCGGCCGGGTCACGAGCCCGGCGCGCTGCGCCCTGGCACAGTCGAAGCGCATGAAGCCGCCCATGTCGGCAAAGGTCGTCGGAATCCACAGCGGCAGGCCGGTCCAGGGCTCGACCTTGTGTTCGAGCAGCAGCGCCTCGTCGGTCCACGCCGGCCGCGGCGCCGCGGCACCGCCGGCGGCGACCAGCGCGTCGACCAATGCCGCCATCGTCCACTGCCCGGCGGGACTGGTCGCGTTGTAGCAACCGTTCGCCTGCGCGTCGAGCAGCGCGCGCATCCACGCGGCCAGGTCGCGGGCGTCGATCAGCTGCAGCGGGTAGTCCGGCGGCGCGGGCACCACGGCCTCCGGCGCCCGCGCTCCCAGCAGCGACGGTTGCACGAAGCGCGCGGCCCAGTAGCCGAAGCGGTCGGTGGGGTCGTAGGGGCCGACGATCAGCCCCGGCCGCACGATCAGCGCGCGCGTACCGAATACGGACTCGACGGCGCGCTCGCAGGCCACCTTGAGCGGCCCGTAGTGCCTGCCCACGTCCTCGGTGGCAGGATCGTCGAGGGTGCCGACCTCTCCCGCCTCGTCCACGCCGGGACGGCTCGCGTCCGCATAGACCGATATCGAGGATACGAACAGGTAACGGCCGACGCGATCCGCCAGCAGTTCCGCCGACGCGCGCACGATGCGCGGCACGTAGCCGCTGGTGTCGATCACCGCGTCCCATTCGCCCTGCGCCAGCGCGGCGAGCCCGGGCGCGACGGCGGGATCGCGATTGCCGGTGAGCGCGGTCACCGCACCGCCCCACGGATTGCCCCCGGCGCCGCGCGTGAAAATGGTGACCTCGTCGCCGCGAGCGAGCGCCGCATCGACCACATGGCGCCCGAGAAACCGGGTGCCGCCGAGGATGAGCAGTCGCATCGCCGAACGCCCTCCCTATTTGCGCGGCACGATCTTGATGCCGTTGAGCTTCTCCTGCGCCTCGATCAGCGAAGCGACGTACTTGTCGCCGAAGCCCAGCACGTTGGCGTTCACCAGGCTCTGGTGCACCGCCTCGCCCATGATCGACGACACCGGCAGCGACTCGGCGAAATGCGTGTAGTAGCGCAGGTCCTTCATCGCGTTGACCAGCGTGAACTTGAGCCCGGTGAGGTCGCCGTTGTTTTCGACGAATTTGCCGACCATCATCTGGAACACCCCCGAATTGACCGCACCGGCCGAGATCACCTGGTGCAGCTTGGCGATCGACAGTCCCGACTTGGCCGCGGCCGCGAGCGCCTCGGCGCTGGCCGTGGCGATCGCCTGGGCGATGAAATTGTTGAGCAGCTTCAGGACGATCCCGTGTCCCGGGGGACCGACATGGATGACGTTCGCGCAAAAGCCGGCGAACACCGGCTGCAGCTCGGCAAAGGTTGCGTCGTCGGCGCCGACCATGACGTTGAGCGTGCCTGCCTCCGCCTGGATCGGCGTGCCTCCCAGCGGCGCGTCGACGAAGCGCACGCCCTTCGCGGCGAGCGCCTCGCGCATCCTCGCGGTGACGTCGGGCTCGCTGGTCGACGTGTCGACGACGATGAGCCCGGGGCGCGCCGCCGACATGATGCCGTCCTGGCCGTTGATGACGTCGTCCACCTGCGGCGACCCGGTGACGCAGAGGAACACGATGTCGGAGTTGCGGGCGACATCGGCGTTGGTCTTGACTTCCTTCGCGCCGGCGGCCAGCAGGTCCTCCAGCGGCTTGCGGTTGCGATTGACGCGAACCGTCAGCGGGAAGCCCTTGGTGACCAGGTTCTTCGCCATGCCATGGCCCATCAGGCCGATGCCGATGAAGCCGGTGCGTGGTTTCTTGTCCATGTCGTTCTCCTTGTGATTGGTTCGAATCAGTCGACGGCCGGTGGCGCCAGCGGCGCGCGAAGCGCGCGCCGGCGCTCGTGCCAGGTGAGAAGAAGCCCGCTGCCGGCGATCACCGCCATGCCGATCAGCGAATACGGTCCGGGAAAGTGATCGTAAACCAGCCAGCCGATCAGCGTGGCGAACACCAGCTGCATGTAGGTGAACGGCGTCAGCGCCGACGCCGGCGCGCGCTGGAAGGCGAGGATGAACAGGAAGTGGCCGATGGTGCCCAGCACGCCGGTCAATGCCAGCAGCGCGACATCGGTCCAGCTGACGTCGATCTCCGAGCCGAACCAGGGCCAGACGAAGGTCATCAGCAGCGCACCGACCAGCGCGGGGTAGAACAGCGTCACCCGCGGGTCCTCGCCGGCGAGCATGCGCGTGGTGATCTGGTAGACGGCGTAGAACATCGCCGAGCCGAGCGCGAAGATCGACGCGCCGTTGAACAGGTCGGCGCCCGGCTTGACGATCAGCAGCATGCCGACGACGCCCGCAACCAGGAACGCCACGCGGGCGCGGGTCATGCGCTCGCGCAGGAACACCACGGCGAGCACGATGACGATGGTCGGCGTCGTGTAGTTGAGCGCCGTCGCGTCGGCCAGCGGCAGGTATTTGAGCGCGGTCATGAAGCACAGCGACGAGCTCACCAGCAGGCCGCCGCGGGCGAGCTGCATCCATGGCTGCCTGGTGCGAACCATGCCGGTGCCCATGCTCGGCGCCAGCCAGATCAGCATCGCCAATACCTGGAACGACCAGCGGCACCACACGAGCAGCGGCACCGGCTGGCGCGTGGCGAGATTCTTGATGATGCCGTCGAGGAGCGCGAAGCAGGCAACCGCGCCCGCGATCATCACCACCGCCGAGGTCGGTATGTGCAGCTGGTCGCGACTCACTTCAGTCCGGCCAGGAAGGCATCGAGCGGCGTTTGCTGGATGCGCCGCGCGGCGATGCACAGGTCGATCTCTTCGAGCGTTTCCCGGTAGGAGCGCGGTCCGGCGTCCAGCTTCGCGACGCGCGTTTCGAACAGCGCGACGAAACGCCTGCGCTCATCGGCCGAGCAGGCCGACGCCAGCCACCCCGGCCAATAGCCCTGCGACTCGGCCGGAACCCTCGCCGCCAGCGCGGCGACGTTGCGCTCCAGCCAGGCCAGCGCGACCGCGCGCGTCGCGACATGACCGAGCGCCGTGCTCAGCGGACGCGTGCTCTCGCGCGGCGACAGCGCGTTGTCGAGCGAGAGCGCGAACGCCCGCTCGAGCAGCGCCGGCTGGCGAAACGCTCCCAGAGCCGCCAGGACATCTTCGCGCTCATTGCCGTCCTTGCTGGTCCGCGCGATCCGGACCAGCGCATCGAAGAGCTCCGGGGCGTCGGCGCCGGCGGTGGCGGCCGCGGTGCGCAGCACCAGTTCGCGCACCGCGGGCGGCATGGCCTTGCGGTCGGCGAGCCAGCGCTGCGCCAGCTGCCGCGCCTCGCCGGCAAGCGCCGCGTCCTCGCCGCGCAGCGCCACCATCGGCAACAGGTCCTGACGAAGGCGCATGGTGTCGGCGTTCTCGCCGGGTTGCGGCAACCAGCCGAGCGCCTGCGCCCGCTCGCCGAAAAGGCGGCGCACCCAGGCCGCGTAGCTCGCCTGGTTCTCCGGGGCGACCATCTCCTCCGGCACCGCGGCCAGGTTCAGCGCACGGCGCGCGACCCGGGCCGACGTGCTGTCGGCCTGCGCCGCGGCCAGCGGCAGAGCCACCGCATAGGACAGCGCCGCGCTCTCGGCAAGCAGCGCGACGTCGCCCAGCATCGCCAGGTAGTCGGCGGGCGTCAGCGCAGCCTTGGCGGCGGGGATCGCCGCATAGAGCGCCGGCGACAGCCGCGGCAGGAAATAGCCGATGCCGCTGCGGTTGGCGACCGCCCACTGCGGACAGGCGGTGACGGGCAGAGGCAGCGACTGCCGCGCTTCGCTGACCAGCGTGCAGACCTCGCGGCGGCCGGGTCCGTCGGCGATGTCGAAGCACGCCGGAAACACCCAGTTTGCCGGCGCGCCCGCGGCGACGCCAGCCGGCTCGAAGCGGCGCTGGCTCAGTTCCAGCCGTGGCGCGGTCGTGCAGTCGAGCGCGACATCGAGCACGGGGACGCCGGGACGCTCGACGAATCCACGCAACGCCGGGAGCAGCGCGTCGTCGGTCGCCGCCAGCGCCGCGAAGAAATCCTCCGCGGTGGCGTTACCCCAGGCGTGTCCGGCCATGTAGCGGCGCACGCCGTCGCGAAATTTTTCCTTGCCCAGCCAGGCCTCGAACATCACCAGGATCGACTCGCCCTTGGCGTAGGTGATGCTGTCGAAAGCCGCCCTGACTTCGCCCTGCTCGGTCACCGGCTGGCGGACGCGACGCGCCGACGGCAGGCGGTCGGCGCCCATCGCCCGTTGGCGCTGAAACGCGCGGTAACCGGACGAGCCCCATTGCGGACGCAGATCCTGCACGATGGTCGACGCCAGCCAGGAGGCGAACGCCTCGTTCAGCCACAGGTCGTCCCACCAGGTCATGGTGACGTAGTTGCCGAACCACATGTGCGCGATCTCGTGCGCAGTGAAGCCGAGGAAGCGCTGCTCGAATCCCGGCGACATCTCGTCCGGGCGCGCCAGCAGCACCCGCGCCGTGTAGGTGATGAGCCCGGGGTTCTCCATCGCGCCGCCGAAGGTCGACCGCGGATAGGCGATCAGGTCGAGCTTGGCAAAGGGGTAGGCGAAGCCGAAGTATTTCTCGGTCGCCGCCAGCACTGCGCCGGTATTGGCCGCCGCGTAGGCGGCCTCGCCGCCGCGCCCCTTGGTCGTGATGATCGAGATCGGCGTCGCCTTCATGCCCGCCTTGCCGGCGTCGACCACGTCGAAATCGCCGACCGCGAAGGCCAGCAGGTAGGTCGGCAGCGGCGGCGTGGTCTCGAAAGTCACCTCGCGCCAGCCTGGACTCGCCACGCGCTCCCTTGCGACCGGCATGTTGGCGAACGCCCGCATCGCCTCCGGAACGGTCAGCGTCAGCGTCCACGCCGCCTTCAGGTCGGGTTCGTCGAAGCAGGGAAAGGCCCGGCGCGCGTCCAGCGGCTCGAATTGGGTGAACGCGTACCAGGCGCCGCGGTCCTGCTGGCGGAACACGCCGATGGCGCTGACGCTCTCGATGCGACCCGTGTAGCGGATCGTCAACGTCGCGGTGCCGACGGGCAGCGGGCGCGCGAACCGCAGCCCGACCACGTCGTCGCTGCCCTTCACGATGGTCGCATCGACGGGCTGCGCAGCGGCCGCCGTCGACGCGAAGCGCGCGGATTCCAGCGTCAGGTCGCGCGCGTTCAGCCACACGAGCGCGGTCGGCCGATCGACGCGAACCTCGATGTCGATGCGTCCGGAAAAGCGTTCGGCGCCGGGGTCGATGGTCAGCTGCGGCGCATAGGCCAGCGGCACCACGTCGCGCGGCAGGCGCAGTCCCGGCACCGCTGCGTCCTGCGCCGCCGCCGGCGGCATGCCGGCGACGACGGCCGCCATCGCAACGGCCAATGCCATGGCGGCTGTGCGCAATGAACGAAGTTTCGGGTGCATGGCGGAACGAAGTCGGCGAAGCGGGCAGGTGCGGCGCGGCGGGAAGCAAACGCCGGGCTCGAAGGCCCGGCGGCGGTAGATGCCGGCCGCAATCAGCGCAGCAATCGGCCTGACCATTTTACCAGTAGCCCCGGGGGCCTGCCAGACGCGGGCTATGATCGGGACTCGCGTCGCACCCGGACCCGCCGATGGAACCGTCGCACAGCCTCATCGCCACGCTGGCCTTTGCCTTCGCCTGGGCCTTCGTGCTGGGCGCGCTCGCCGCCCGCATCGGGCTGCCCACCATCGTCGGTTACCTGGTCGCCGGAATCGCCGTCGGTCCGTTCACGCCGGGCTTCGTCGCCGACGTCGACCTGGCGCCGCAACTGTCCGAGATCGGCGTCATCTTCCTGATGTTCGGCGTGGGATTGCACTTCTCGCTGCGCGATCTCCTGTCCGTGTGGCATATCGCCGTTCCCGGCGCCATCGGCCAGATCGCCGCGGCGACCGCGCTGGGCGCCGGTGTCGCGTACCTGTGGGGATGGACGCTCCCCGCCGGCCTGGTGTTCGGCCTCACGCTGTCGGTCGCGAGCACCGTGGTGCTGCTGCGCGCGCTCGAAGCCGAGGACGCCATCGAGACCCCGGACGGACGCCTGGCGGTGGGCTGGCTGATCGTCGAGGACCTGCTGATGGTGGTTGCGCTGGTGCTGCTGCCCGCCCTCGCCGGGTTCGCCACCGGCGCCGGCGATCTCGATGCGGCGCTGCCGTCGCTGGGCATCGCGCTGGCCAAGGTCGCGGTGTTCGCCGTGCTGATGCTGGTCGTCGGCACGCGGGTCATCCCGTGGGTACTGGCGCGCGTGGACCGCCTGCATTCGCGCGAACTGCTGCTGCTCGCGGGACTCGCCATCGCGCTGGGCATCGCCTTCGGCGCCGCGGAGATCTTCGGCGTGTCGTTCGCGCTGGGCGCGTTCTTCGCCGGCGTGGTCCTGAATGGCTCAGCGCTCGGGCACCGCGTTGCCGGCCAGCTGCTGCCGTTCCGCGATGCGTTCGCCGTATTGTTCTTCGTCGCTGTCGGCATGGCCTTCGACCCGAACATCGTCGTCGACCGGCCGGTCGCGCTCGCCGCGACGATCGCCATCATCGTCGTCGGCAAGTCGCTGGTCGCCTTCCTGATCGTCCTCGCGCTGGGCAGGCCGGCATCGACCGGCCTCCGGGTGGCCGCCGCGCTGGCGCAGATCGGCGAATTCTCGTTCATTCTTGCCGCGATGGCGGTGGCGCTCGGCGTGCTGCCGGCCGAGGGCAAGAGCCTGATGCTCGGTGGCGCGCTGGCGTCCATCCTGGTCAATCCGCTGGTGTTCCGTCTGGCGCGAACCCTGGCGCCGCCGCAGGTCGGGGCCGGTGCACCGGCGACCTGAGCTCGCCTGCCCGATGCCCAACCTGCCGCCGCAACCGCCGGAATCCGCGGCCGAGAGGCCGCTCGTCGCCCGTCGCAACGACCTCGCCTTCGAGCGCGAGTCCGGCGGCCTCGCTCGCCTGGCGCTGGCCGCGCTGCTCGCGGGAGCCGCCACCGGCATCGCCGGAGCGACGTTCCGCTACGCGCTGCTGCGGGCGGAACAGGCGCGCGTGGACCTGCTCGCCTGGGCCCACGATGGGCCGTCGTGGGGCTGGGTGATTTCGGTGCTGCTGGGGGCGACATGCATGGCGGCGGCACGCTGGCTGGTCCGCTTCGCGCCCGAGGCCTCGGGCAGCGGCGTGCAGCACGTCGAGGCCGTCGCGGCCGGCGAAGCCGAGCCCGCGTCGCCCGCGGTCATCCCGGTGAAGTTCGTCGGCGGCGTCCTGGCGATCGGCTCGGGCATGGTGCTGGGGCGCGAAGGCCCCACCGTGCAGATGGGCGCGACCCTCGGCGTGATCGTCGCGCGATGGCTGCGCATGCGCCTCGAGGACATTCGCGATCTGCAGACCGCCTGCGGCGGCGCGGGACTGGGCGTCGCCTTCAACGCGCCGATGGGCGGCGCGCTGTTCGTATTCGAGGAGGTCGACCGGCGCTTCGGCATGCGCCTGACGCTGGCCACGCTGCTCGCGGCCGGCACGGCGATCAGCGTGGCGCGCTATCTGCTGGGCGTGCACGTCGAACTGCCCATCGCCGCCCTGCCCGATGCGCAGCCGCACGAACTGATCCCCTATGTGCTGCTCGGCGTCCTGCTCGGATTCGCAGGGCTCGCCTACAACAGGACGGTCATCCTCGCGCTGGATGTTTACGCGCGCGTGCTCGCGCGCTGGACGCCCGAGGCCAAGGCGGCGGTCGTCGGCGGCGTGGTCGGACTGGTGGCGTGGTTCGTGCCGCCGCTGGTCGGCGGCGGCGAAACGCTCAGCGTCGACGTGCTGCACGGCACGGTGCCGCTGACGATGCTGCTGATGCTGTTTGTCCTGCGCTGGCTGCTGGGCGCGCTGTGCTATGCGCCGGGCGCGCCCGGCGGGCTTTTTGCGCCGCTGCTCCTGGTCGGCGCCATCGGCGGCGCCTGCTTCGCGATCCTCGCCAATCGCATGCTGCCGATGCTGGATCTCAACCCGGCGTCGTTCGCCGTGGTCGCCATGGCCGCATTCTTCACCGCCGTCGTGCGCGCGCCGTTGACGGGCATCGTGCTGGTCGTCGAGATGACCGCAGCCACGTCGATGATCGTGCCCTCGTTCATCGCCTGCTTCAGCGCGATGTTCACCGCGTCGGTCCTGCGCGGCGAGCCGATCTACGATTCGCTGCGGACGAGAATGTTCCCGGGGCGCAGGCAGTCCGAAGATTGAGCGGGACAGCGCCCGTAGCGGCGGCGGATTGGAGCGGGTGAAGGGAATCGAACCCTCGTCGTAAGCTTGGGAAGCTTCTGCTCTGCCATTGAGCTACACCCGCGGCGCTCGGCGCATTCTACGCCCCCGGGAGCAGCGCGCAATGTCGCGGGCCCGAACCTGTCGCCGCGCCGAAGCGCGGGCGCACGGCGCGGTCCTAGCGCCGGTCGTTGAGCATGAGGCCGATGCCGACGGTGGTCTGGCGCCAGTTGTAGTCGAGCAGGCTTTCGCCATAGCCGGTGAAGACCTGGACGTAGCCCTTGAACGGAAAGGCGCGCGCCTCGGAGGCGCGTACCAGCGGAAAGGCGACGGCGAGCTCGCCGGCGCCCCTGCCGGTACGCAGGTTGCCGCGCGCCATGGCGGTGAACAGCCAGTCGCCGCGCCGGTACACGGCGCGCAGGTCGCCATGGCCCAGATAGTCGGTGATGCCGGGATTGTCGTCGTCGTCGGGCTCCTCGCCGATCCGGGCCCAGCCGCGTGCCAACAGCGCCAGCTGGCCGCCCTCCCTCCAGTCGCGTTCGAAGCCGGCCTCGGCATAGACCCGGTTCCAGCTGCGCGAGGCCGCGCCCCCCTGGCCATTCGATTGATGCGCGACGCCGAAGTTGAGCAGGCGCCAGGCGAACCCATCGCGGTCGTTCTTCACGCCGAACAGTTCCGGCCGCAGCGCAACGATCACTTCGGGCTGGTAATTGGTCTCGCGAAATGGGCGCGAACCGGGCGTGTCGAACATCTGCCACCAGCTCTGCTGTGTGTACGCGAGCCAGAGACCCCAGGCGTGATCGTCGCGGTCGAAGATGCGCACCTTGGCCGAGACCTGGAACTTGACGCCCTTGGGGTCGGTGCTCGGCTGGTCGCCGTAGACGCGCTCGGGCGAGGTCTGCGGCGCGATGTTGAACGGACTGGTGCCGTAGGCGACGAGGTAGTTCTGATGGTACTGCCTGATCTCGAACTTGCTTTCCTCGGCGGCGGCATCGAAGCCCCAGTACTCGCCGAGGATGCCGCCGGCCGGCGCGATGCGCGTCGATGCGCCGGCGGGCGCGCCGCCGGCGCGCTCCTGTTCCCGCGCGCGTCGACCTTCGTCGCGCCGGGTGACCGAGTCGTAGCAATCCAGCCGCGCCATCCGGTTGCCGATTGCGTGGCAGTCGGCGATCGATCGCGCGTCGCCTTCGCGGCCGTCGTTCGCCAGCGCCGTGGCCGCGCAGGCCAGGCCCAGCGCCATCCCGATCCATTTCGATATCGTCATCTTCCTGTCCCCGGTTCCTGCTGACCGCCCGTTGCATCGCCGGGCATGGCCGGCGTGGTTCTTTGCACCGCGAAACCGCCGCGGATTGCCTGCCCGGCAGTTTCGGCGTAACGTGCCTCCAACGCTAGGGGTCCTGCCGGCATCGTCGGCGGGTGAGACCAAACCCTTGGAACCTGATCCGGATAATGCCGGCGAGAGGGAAGCGTGAAGCCCGTTCTTCCGCTCCTCGCGCCCCAAGCCCTCGAGGAGAAACCATGAACGCCAACGACCAGCACTTCGCGCGCGATGCGAAGGTGGACTCGGCTGCGGTCGCACCGCTGCCCGCTTCGCGCAAGATCTACGTCGAAGGATCGCGCGCCGACGTGCGCGTGCCGATGCGCGAAGTACGCCAGAGCGACACGCCGGCATCCTTCGGCGCGGAGGAGAACCCTTCGCTGGTCGTCTACGACACGTCGGGACCCTACACCGACCCGGACGGCGACCATCGACCTCCGCCGCGGCCTGGCGCCGCTGCGCGCGGCTGGATCGGCGAGCGCGGCGACACCGAGGAACTGGGCGGTGACGTCGGCCTACGGCCGGCGCGGCTCGCCGATCCGGCGCTCGCCGGCCTGCGCTTCGACCGCACCGCGTCCCCCGCGCGCGAAGCCCGGCGCCACAGGTCACCCAGATGCACTACGCGCGCCGCGGCATCGTCACGCCGGAGATGGAGTTCGTCGCCATCCGCGAGAACCCGCGCGAGGAGTCGACGCGCAGCTGCCGGAATCGGTTCGCCGCCAGCACTCCGGGCAGAGCTTCGGCGCCGCCCTCCCGGCGACCATCACGCCCGAGTTCGTCCGCGACGAGGTGGCGCGCGGCCGCGCGATCATTCCCGCCAACATCAACCACCCGGAGATCGAGCCGATGATCATCGGCCGCAACTTCCTGGTGAAGATCAACGCCAACATCGGCAACTCCGCGGTGTCCTCGTCGATCGACGAGGAGGTGGAGAAGATGCTCTGGGCGATCCGCTGGGGCGCCGACACGGTGATGGATCTGTCCACCGGCAAGAACATCCACGAGACGCGCGAGTGGATCCTGCGCAACTCGCCGGTGCCGATCGGCACGGTGCCGATCTACCAGGCGCTCGAAAAGGTCGACGGCAAGGCCGAGGACCTGACCTGGGAGGTCTTCCGCGACACCCTGATCGAGCAGGCCGAGCAGGGCGTCGACTACTTCACCATCCACGCCGGCGTGCTGCTGCGCTACGTGCCGCTGACCGCGAAGCGCGATGACCGGCATCGTCTCGCGCGGCGGCTCGATCATGGCCAAGTGGTGCCTGGCGCATCACCAGGAGAACTTCCTCTACACGCACTTCGACGAGATCTGCGAGATCATGAAGGCCTACGACGTCGCCTTCTCGCTGGGCGACGGCCTGCGCCCGGCTCGATCGCCGACGCCAACGACGAGGCGCAGTTCGCCGAGCTCGACACGCTCGGGCGAGCTGACGCAGGTCGCCTGGGAGCACGACGTGCAGGTGATGATCGAGGGTCCCGGCCACGTGCCGATGCACATGATCAAGGAGAACATGGACAAGCAGCTGCGAGTGGTGCGACGAGGCGCCGTTCTACACGCTCGGGCCGCTGACCACCGACATCGCGCCCGGCTACGACCACATCACCGCGGCATCGGCGCGGCGATGATCGGCTGGTACGGCACGCGCGATGCTCTGCTACGTGACGCCCAAGGAGCACCTCGGCCTGCCGAACAAGGACGACGTGAAGGACGGCGTCATCGCCTACAAGATCGCCGCCCACGCCGCCGACCTCGCCAAGGGCCACCCCGGCGCGCAGGTCCGCGACAACGCGCTGTCCAAGGCGCGCTTCGAGTTCCGCTGGGAGGACCAGTTCAACCTGGCCCTCGACCCGGAGACGGCGCGCGAGTTCCACGACGAGACGCTGCCCGCAGGACGGCGCCAAGGTGGCGCACTTCTGCTCGATGTGCGGCCCGCAGTTCTGCTCGATGAAGATCACCCAGGACGTGCGCGACTACGCCGCCAAGCAGGGCATCGCCGAGACCGAGGCCCTGGCCAAGGGCATGCAGGACAAGGCCGAGGAGTTCGTGAAGAAGGGGGCGGAGATCTACGCGAAGTCCTGAGTCAGGCGGGATTCCGCGCTCCGCCGGCGCCGGGCGAACCTAGTTCACGTCGCCGCAGAAGATCTCCCGGTCACCGTCGGCAGGCGCGCTGCGCATGACGATCGCATAGCCGCCGGCGCGCAGCTCCGCAAGCGGCAGCCGCGCGATGTTGCCCACCGTGATCGGGCCGTGGCGGCGCCAGCGCGGTGCTCGCCGGCCAAGCCTGCAACACGGTGCGCAGCAGCGGATACGCCGGTGGGGAGACCAGCGCGCCGCAACGGGCGCGATGGATGAACGTGTACAGGTGAACCGGCCGCGACACGATCATCGCTGGCACGCCGGTGGCCTCGATCTGCACGCGCGTGCCGCCGTCTGCGGCATTAGGAAGGCGCGGCCGGTCTGCGCGGGAAGGTCGGGGCCGGGTTGAAGTCACGGTGACGAACTCGCGCGACGCGCGTCGCCGCCGGCGGCGCCGCCGAAGACAGCGCCGCGGCCATCGCCAGCGCCAGTCCCGGTGCGATCATCGGCAGCGCCACAGCCTGCAGCGCGACGGCGGCTGCGGCCGACGGCGATCGATCGGCAGATGCGGCTTGTGGTCGCAAGGTCGTTCATCACACTTCTCCGCGGAAAGCGCTCGCCATTGTGGCATCGCCCGCCGGCAGAATCTCATCCACGCCGCGACGCGCTCCGCAGGTCATCGGGCGATTCCGTCCGGCGGCGGGGCCGATGTTGCGCCATGGCGCCCGCCGCGGCCGGCGGCCCGCTATGATGCGCTCTGGCCGTCGCCTCATGCGGTCGACCTCCAGCCCATGGCCCGACCCACGCTCAAAGTCACGAAACCGGTCGATCCGACCGCCGCGCCCAGGGCGCCGACGTCTCGCGCGTGGCGGTCGGCGCACGGCAAGCCGCCGACAACGACGCCGTCGCAGACTGCCGCCTCGTTGTGGCGCCGGCTGTGCCGGCATCCTACCGCCTCGCCGACGCGCACCGATCGACGATGCCCGCGAAGACCGGCTCGCGGCGACGCAGCAAGCCTGCGGCGGCAGTCGGCGAAGCTCCGGCAGGCGCGCGCCGCCACGCGCGCAAGCTCCCGGCAAGAAGCCACAAGGGGCAGCGCGCACGCCGACACCAGACGGCGGACGGCAGATCCGCGCCACCGGCGCTCCGGCGCCGCGCCGCAACCCCGGGCTGCGCAGAACGTCGGCAACGGACCCCCCGGCTGTCCAAGCGCATGAGCGAACTCGGCCTGTGCTCGCGCCGCGAGGCGGACGACTGGATCGTCAACGGCTGGGTGCGCGTCGACGGCAGTCGTCGACACCCTCGGCACCCGGGTGTCGGGCAGCGCGCGCATCGACACGACCCGGCCGCGACACAGCACCAGGGCGAGCTGGTGACCATCGCTGCTCGAACAAGCCGATCGGCTATGTCTCCGGCCAGGCCGAGGACGGCTACACGCCGGCGATGACGCTGATCAGGCCGGAGAACCGATGGGCCGAGGATCCGGCGCGAAGCAGTTCACGGCCAGCCACCTGCGCGGGCTCGCGCCGGCCGGGCGGCTGGACATCGACTCGACCGGGCTGATCGTGTTCACGCAGGACGGCCGCGTGGCCAAGCGGCTGATCGGGCGAGACTCGGAGGTCGAGAAGGAATACCTGGTCAGGGTGGAGGGAACGCTGCTCGGACCAGGGCATGAAGCTGCTCCAGCACGGCCTCGAGCTCGACGGCGTGAAGCTCAAGCCGGCGAAGGTCGCATGGCAGAACGAGGATCAGCTGCGCTTCGTGCTGCGCGAGGGCCGCAAGCGGCAGATCCGCCGCATGTGCGAGCTGGTCGGGCTGACCGTGACCGCGCTGAAGCGCGTGCGCAGCGGCGGCGTGCCGCTGGGCGACGCTGCCGGTCGGCCAGTGGCGCTACCTGCGCCGCGACGAGAAGTTCAGCCTGCCGAACGAGTCGGCGCGGCACCATCGGCGCGGCGCCACGGCGTCCGGATCAGGAAGCCATCGCGATGCGCAGCGGCATGCGCCGGCGTCCGTGCGCAGGCATGAAGCCGACCCGAAGCGACCGGGGATGGCTGTGCTGCAATGCCGCAGGCGCCCGCGTCGATGGTTCGTAGTCGAGCAGCTCGTACCAGTCGCGGACGATCGGCGGTCGTCGCAGTACGGGGCAGAAAGTGGCGTCCTTCTCCAGGTCGTGCACGTTGCCGGTGTAGACGTAGCGGCAGCCCGTCGCCGCGCGCGATGGGCGTGCGCGGCGCGTGAGCGTCGTCGCGGCGTCGCGGGCGATCGGTCAGCTTGAAGTCCGGATGGAACGCCGAGAAGTGGATCGGCACGTCAGGGCCGAATCGTCGTGCGATCCAGTGGCACATTGTTTCAGTTCCTCCGGCGGAGTCGTTCTGCCCCGGGATGACCAGATCGGCGATCTCCACCCAGATGTCGGTCTCGTGGACAGCGACGTACGCCAGGGTGTCGAGCACGGGTGCGAGGGGCGCCGGCAGAGCTTCTCGTAGAACTCGCTCGGTGAACGCCTTCAGGTCGACGTTGGCCGCGTCCATCTGGCAAAGAACTCGCGGCGCGCGTCGGGCGGATGTAGCCGGCGGTGACGGCCACGGTCTTGATGCCGCGCGCGCGGCAGGCATCGGCGCGTATCGATCGCGTACTCGGCCCAGATCACCGGGTCGTTGTAGGTGAAGGCGACGCTGCGGCAGCCGCGTGCCGCGGCGGCGGCGATCATCTCCGGGAAGCGCGCATCGCATCAGCGCGGTCCACCTCGCGCGACTTGGAGATGTCCCAGTTCTGGCAGAATTTGCAGCCGAGGTTGCAGCCGGCGGTGCCGAACGAGAGGACGCTGGTGCCGGGGTAGAAATGGTTGAGCGGCTTCTTCTCGATCGGATCGATGCAGAGCCCGGAGGCGCGACCGTAGGTGGTGAGACGATGCCATCTTCCTGGCCTGGCGCACGAAACAAAAGCCTCGCCGCCCGTCGCTGCAGACGGGATAGCGCGGGCACAGGTCGCACTGGATGCGCCGTTGTAGTGCATGCCACCAGCGTCCTGGAAATCGCTGATCGCGTCACCTCCACCAGGATGCCTTCCGATCTGGTTGCACCCGGGCTCGCCAACGTTCATCTCCACGTGCCAGAAATCGGCGGCAGGCCGGCCCTGCGCTTCAACCAGCCAGGACGCGTGCGGCCTGGTAGCGCTCCCAGACCTGTGGGAGGAACGTCGCGCCATGCCGGCCGTATCGACGATCACCCGATCCACGCCGGCGCGAGCCGCCAGCACCTGCGCCTCGCCCTGGTGGCGCAGCGGTTCGCTGGCACCGAACAGCGACCTCGACCAGGGTCGTGTCGAAATCGACGGCGGCCAGCGGCGGAAAGCGCGGATCGCCGAAGGCGGCGGCGAGCGGCGTTGGCGCGCACGTCCTGGTGCAAGCGCCGCCGTGGCTCCAGCGAGCCGATGGGGGGCGAGCGCGCCTTCGCGCATCAACGTGACGACGTCGCGCCGGGGAGCGCGAAAGCGCCGGACGCGCGTCGTCGGCCGGGCCGCGGCCGGCGCGCCGAAACGCGACGCCGATCCACGTGGAGCGATGCCGACGAGGCCGCGAGCATGGCCGCACCTGCACTGTGCCGCCTCCGGCGTGAACGTGGCGGCCCGCAGCCGACGACCCGCGAACGGTCGCCGGCCGTGTCCCCCGAATTGCGCAAGTCGAGCAGATGCGGGACGAGGCCGCGCCGCCGCGCGACGGCGAGCAACCCATTGACCGGCGTCAGCACGCAGGCCTGCTCGTGGTCGATGCCGGGGCGAAGGGCGAGGATCGTCTCTGCTGTACCCCGGTCGATGGCACGCGCCTCGTCGTAGCGGTGGTAGTGCGACAGGTCGGAGCTGACGACGATCAGCGTTTCGGGTCCGCCCCACAGCAGATCGAGCACGGCGGCGACGTCCGCGGTCGACGCGGCGCCGACCACGAACGGCACCAGAGTGAAATTGGCGAGCGTCGCCTGCAGGAACGGCAACTGCACCTCGAGCGAGTGTTCCTGCGCATGCGCGGCGTCGTCGACCACCTGCGGCAACGCGCTTGCACGCGCCACCGCCTCGGCGTCGATGGCAACCTCACCCAGCGGCGTCGCGAACGCCCGCACCGACGGCAAAGCCAATCCGGCAACGGGAAGGCGATGCGCCGGGCCCAGCAGCACGACGCGGCGGACCACGTCTCGTATCGCCCCGAGCGCCGCATCGGCGTGTCCGCCACCGGGCCCGAGTAGACATAGCCGGCATGCGGGACCACCAGGGCCTTGGGCGCCGGTCCCGCGTGCGCCCGCGCGCCGGCCAGGCAGGTGCGGACATCGGCGGCGAGCGCCGCCGGTGAACCCGGATAGAAATGGCCAGCCATCGCGGCCGGCCGGATGTCGTGCATCATCTGGCCTGACCTTCCTCGGGAGGCGAAGGGCTTGGGCTGTCGCGGAACATCTCCCGAATGACCCGCACCCATGCAGGATCAATGGGGGCGGCCGGCAGGATCTCAATGGCGGCGGCCGCCGCGGGTCAGTCGTCGCTGCCGGCCAGCCGGACGATGTAGCCGCCGGATTTCTCGTCGCGTTCGAGCACCAGCGCACCGCGCCGCGCTGCCTCCTCGAGCATGCCGTTGAAGGAGCGAAAGCCGTAGTAGGACTCGGCGAAGCCCGGGTTCACGCGCTTGATCGCCTGCTTGACCATCGACCCAGACCTTGTCGCCGCCGTCACGCTCGCTTGCCAGCGCCTCGACGGTGCCGACGATGAGGTCGATCGCCTCGATCCGGCGCTCCTCGTCGCCGGTGGGCGCCGCGACGGCAGCCGCGACGGGCTCGGCCGGGGCTGCGCTCTTGGCCGCACCCTTCGCCGGGCGCTTCGCTGCCTTTTTCGCTTCGCCCGCAGCCTTGGGTTCGGCCCTGGGCTTTGCCACCGTCTTCTTCGCGGCGCGCTTCTTCTGCTCGCGGACCAGGTCGTCGTAATAGATGAATTCGTCGCAGTTGGCGATCAGCAGGTCCGAGGTCGAATTCTTGACCCCTACGCCGATCACGGTCTTGGCGTTCTCGCGCAGCT
>CAVOVD010000005.1:0-323666 GCA_963699765.1 uncultured beta proteobacterium
CCTGACCCGGTTCGCCATCATGAACAACGCGATGATCGCCATCATCGAGACATGGTTGGGCGATGGCGACGCGGCGCTTGCCCGCCTCGCGCGCGCCGGCAGTGACGCGCGCGAGCTGCGACACCGGCTGGCCGAGACCATGAACAGCCAGGTCACCGGCTGGGTGCTGGTGTTTCTCGGCCGCTTCGAACAGGCGGCGCCGCACCTCGGGCACAGCCTCACGCTCGCTCGGGAGATCGGCGCCCGCCGCTTCGAGACGCTGTCCCTCATGCTGCTCGCGCGCATTCACGCGAGTCGGGGCGAAATCGACGAGGCGCGCGCCCAGCTGGACGCCGCTTGGCAGCTGTCCGGACAGACAGGCCATGGCTTTGCCGGCGCCATCGTGCTGGGCGCCATGGCGCGGGTGGCCGCGAGCGACGGTGACCGCCGCGCGGCGCTTGCAGCCGGCGAGAAGCTGCTGCGCGAAGGCGCGCTCGGGCACAGCCAGTTTTTCTTCTATCGCGACGCCATCGCAACTTCGCTCGAAGCCGGCGATTGGTCCGAGACCGAACGCTACGCCGACGCGCTGGCCGATTTCACGCGCGATGAGCCGCTGCCCTGTTCCGACCTGCAGGTGTCGATCGGCCGCACGCTCGCGGCCATGGCGATCGGCAAGCCTTGCTCGTCTGCCGGCAACGCGCCGCCGCATTGCATTGCGACGGCGAGGTGGCCATGCTCGACGCGGCAATGACCCGGCTTGGCATGTGACTGGTCGGGGTGAGAGGATTCGAACCTCCGACATCTTGCTCCCAAAGCAAGCGCGCTACCGGGCTGCGCTACACCCCGAACCCGCTATTCTGCCACTTTCTCCGGCATCGCGGAAACGCATCAGCGCCCCAATTCGGCGATGGCGTCGCGCAACGGCTCGTTGGAGATCTGCATCAGCCCGCCGAAGGGCTGGTCCATCTCGAGAATAAGGAAGATGGCGGTGGAGACCGACAGCGCGCAAACGAAAATGATCGTGCGTACGGTGGCGTTGCATGGCGCGAACACGCCGAGGCTCGCGAAGATAATCACCAGCCAAAGCACCAGCACCACCAGGAAGGGCCGGGAGACCGTGGGGCGGCTTTGCTCGAGCAGCAGCCAGCGCGTAAGCGCGAGATCCGAGGACAGCGAAAGCGCGCGGTTCTGCAGCCAGCGCTGGCCGTCGTTGCGCGGCTCGAGCGCCCGCAGGCGCTGCTGCACGTCCTCGATCGAGTCGGAATCGGCATGTTGCCGGCGATCGACGCGCGCGTCACCGGTGGAGTCCCATGCGAGGTCGATCCTGGACTGCGCCAGGTTCTTGAGCAGCGCGCGGATCGGCGCGGCGTCTGCGCCGTACTGGCGCAGCTCGCGATCGAGCAGGATGATCCGCGCGGCGCTTTGCTTGATGTCGTCGGATCGGGCATCGAAGGATGCCTTGGCGGACGCGACCAGAAGGCCCAGCACCAGCGCCGCCAGCGTCGCGACAAGGCCGATCGCAATGGTCACGACCTCCCGCGAGTACTCGGAAAGATGATGCGCGGGCAGGCGGGCGCTCAGCCGGATGCCCAGCCAGGCGCCGAGTGAAATGCAGGCCAACGCGACCAGCGAAACGATGAATTCGTCCAAATTCGCACTCCCGGCACGCGGTCGGCCTCTCCGGCGCCGCATCGGCGAGACAGGCGTACCTCGACGCACGCATCATGCCAGCGCCATGTGGCACCGGCAATGCACCTGCCGTCGTCAGCGCGCGAACTTGCGGATCACGGTCAGCGCCTCGTCGATTGCGTGGTCGCCGTCGCCGGACTTGATCGCGTGCTTGACGCAGCCGTGCAGGTGATGCTCGAGCAACTGCAGCGCCAGCGCATCGAGGGCGGACTGCACCGCCGAGACCTGCGTCAGGATGTCGATGCAATAGCGATCCTCGGCGATCATCCGGCCGATGCCGCGCACCTGTCCCTCGATGCGGTTCAACCGCTTGCCGAGCGCCGCGGCGTCGGCCGCCGATCGGGCGACCGTCGGGTGCTGTTGCGCGCAACCGGCCTCAGGCGACGACATCGAAACCCGCATCCTCGATCGCCGCGCGCAGCGCCGGAATCGCGGCGCGCGCCGGGTCGAAGCTCACCTTTGCCGCGCCCGGATCCAGCGTGACCGCGACCTCGGTCACGCCCGGCACGGCCCGCAGCACGCGGGTGACGCTCGCCACGCAGCCGCCGCAGGTCATGCCCTTGACGTTCATCGTTACGGTCTCCATCACTTGCTCTCCTTGTTGGTGCCGGCCGGCCTCCAGCGCCTGAGCAACAGCGCATTGGTGACCACGGACACGGAACTAGCCGCCATTGCCGCCCCGGCCACCACCGGGTTCAGCATCCCCACCGCGGCCAGCGGGATGCCCAGCACGTTGTACGCAAAGGCAAAGAACAGGTTCTGCCGGATCTTGGACAACGTCGCCCGAGACAGCGAGATCGCGTCGACCACAGCCAGCAGGTCGGCGCGGATCAGTGTGACGTCGGCGGCCTGGATGGCGATGTCCGCGCCCGCGCCGACGGCGAAGCTCACATCGGCCGCAGCCAATGCGGGGGCGTCATTGATGCCGTCGCCGACCATGCCGGTGACGACTCCACTGGCCTTGAGATCGCGCACCGCCTGTGCCTTGTCGGCGGGCAGTACGCCTGCCCGGAAATCGGTGATTCCAACCGCATCGGCCACCGCCTTCGCCGTCGCCGCGTTGTCGCCGGTGAGCATCACCACATTCACGCCCGCGGCCTGCAGCCGGCGCACCGCTTCGGCCGAGGTCGGGCGCAACGCGTCGTCCACGGCCAGAATTCCCAGAGAACGCGCGACGCTGCCGACCGCAACCAGCGTCCCGCCACGCGCGCGCGCCTGCGCCACAAGCTCCGGCGGCAGCGTCACGCCCTCGCCCTGTACATGGTCGAGCGAGCCCAGGAACGTCGACTTGGCGTCGGCGCCGATGCGCGCGGCGATGCCTTTCCCTGGTGCGGAAACGAATTCGCTGATCGCCTCCGGCACGATACCCTGCGCCGTCGCCGCGGCAAGAATCGCCTTGGCCAGTGGATGCGTCGATCCCTGTTCGAGGCTCGCCGCGATGCGCAGCACCTCGTCGCCTGCAACGCCTTCAACCGCGAACACTTGCGCGACCGATGGCCTGCCTTCAGTCAGCGTCCCGGTCTTGTCGACGATCAGCGTTTGCAGGCGCCCGGCCTGTTCTAGCGCAGTCGCGTTGCGGATGAGCACACCGGTCTGCGCGCCGCGGCCGGTGCCGACCATGATTGCCGTCGGCGTGGCCAGGCCCAGCGCGCAGGGACAGGCGATGACCAGCACAGCCACCGCATGCACCAGCGCCGCGGTGATATCGCCGACGATCCACCAGGTCAACCCGAAGGTGAGCAGCGCAATCACCACCACCACCGGGACGAATACGCCGGAAACGCGATCGGCGAGGCGCTGGATCGGCGCCTTGCTGCCCTGAGCTTCCGCGACCAAACGCACGATGCCGGCCAGCAGCGTCGCGCCGCCGACGCCGGTCACCTCGCAGGTGAGCAGGCCGTCCTGATTGAGCGTTCCGGCGAAGACCTTCGCGCCGACGGCCTTGGCGACCGCAACACTCTCACCGGTCAACATGCTCTCGTCCACGCTCGACGCGCCCTCGCGCACCACGCCGTCGACAGGCACGCTTTCACCGGCACGAACCAGAAAGAATTCGCCGGCGCGCACCGCGTCCAGCGGCACATCGACCGCAACGCCGTCGCGCAGCACATGCGCAGTCTTTGGTTGCAGGCGCAGGAGTCCTTCGAGCGCGGCCGACGTGCCGGCCTTGGCCCGCGCCTCGAGCAGCTTGCCCAGAAGGACGAGCGTGATCACCGCCGCAGACGCTTCGAAGTACACGTGATAGGCGTGCAGCCCGGCCAACGTGACGACCGCGCTGAACACGAACGCCATGGTCGTACCCAGCACCACCAGCACATCCATGTTGGCGCCGCCGCCGCGCAGCGCATGCCAGCCGCCGACGTAGAAGCGCCGGCCGATCCAGAACTGCACCGGCGCGGCAAGCAGCAATTGCAGCCAGCGCGGCAACAGGTCAACGTGTGCGGCGCCGTCAAAACCACTCAATGCCATCGGCACCATCTGCGCCAGCAGCGGCGCGGTCAGGACGCCGGCGATAATGAACTCACGCTTCAGGCCGGCGAACTCGGCGGCCTTGCGCACTTCGTCGGCACGGCGATCGGCTTCGGGGTCGGTTCGAACGGCAGCGCCGTAACCCGCGCGCTCGACCGCGGCGATCAGCGCACCAGCATTCACCTGCGCCGGGTCGAAGCCCACCTGCGCGGTCTCGGTGGCGAAGTTGACCGCCGCCTGCACGCCGGGAACCCGGTTCAGCACCTTCTCGATGCGCGCGGCGCAGGCCGCGCAGGTCATGCCGGTCAGGCCGAGTTCGATGCGCCCGCGCGTCGTTTGGTCGGGAGGAACTGCCGGGGCTGCAACGGAAGCGTCCATACGGAAACCGTATACCCTATTGGGGTATATGTCAATATACCCTGTCCCGGTATATTTCCCTCTGCGCTAGAAGCGGATGCGCCTGATCGGCATCTCGCGGCTCAACTCTCGGACTTCAGCTGCGGGAACAGGATGACGTCGCGGATCGACGGCGCGTCGGTCAGCAGCATCACCAGCCGGTCCACGCCGATGCCCTCGCCCGCCGTCGGCGGCAGGCCGTATTCCATCGCCCGCAGGTAGTCGGCGTCGAAATACATCGCCTCCTCGTCACCCGCCTCGCGGGCGTCGACCTGCGACTGGAAGCGCGCCGCCTGGTCCTCGGGGTCGTTGAGCTCCGAGAAGCCGTTGGCGAATTCGCGTCCGGTGATGAACAGTTCGAAGCGATCGGTCACGGCCGGGTCGGCATCGTTGGCACGGGCGAGCGGCGACACGTCGGTCGGGTGGGCGATGATGAAGGTCGGCTGGACGAGCTTGCTCTCGGTCGTCGCCTCGAAGAGCTTCAGCTGCAGCAGGCCGACGCCGTCGGTGGGGAACACTTCGACGTCGTGCGGCGCCAGCGCGACCTTGAGGTAGGCGGGCTTGTCCAGTTCGGCCAGCGCGAACTGCGGATTGTACCGATGGATCGCCTGCGCCATGGTCAGCCGATCGAAGGGCCTGGCCAGGTCAATGGCCGCACCCTGGTACTCGATAAACGTGCCGCCGCAGACCTTGGTCGCCACCTCGCGAATCAGCTCCTCGGTCAGGTCCATCAGGTAGTGGTAATCCCGGTAGGCCTCGTAGAACTCCAGCATGGTGAACTCGGGGTTGTGCCGCGTGGAAATTCCCTCGTTGCGGAAGTTGCGGTTGACCTCGAATACGCGCTCCATGCCGCCGACCACCAGCTTCTTCAGGTACAGCTCGGGCGCGATGCGCAGGAACAGCTGCATGTCCAGCGCGTTGTGGTGGGTGACGAAGGGCCGCGCCGCGGCACCGCCGGGAATCGGATGCATCATCGGCGTCTCAACTTCGAGATAGCGCCGCGCGACAAAGAACTCCCGCATCGCCTGCACGATCTGCGAGCGCTTGATGAAGATCTCGCGCGAATCCGGATTGGTGATCAGGTCGACGTAGCGCTGCCGGTAACGCTGCTCCTGGTCGGTCATGCCATGGAACTTCTCCGGCAGCGGGCGCAGCGACTTCGCCAGCAGGCGGATCGCGCTCACCTTGACCGAGAGTTCGCCGGCACGGGTGCGGAACAGCGTGCCGATGGCGCCGACGATGTCGCCCAGGTCCCAGTGCTTGAAGGCGTCGAGCGCATCGGCGCCGATCGCGTCGAGCGTCACGTAGAGCTGGATGCGACCGGTCATGTCCTGCAGCGTGGCGAAACAGGCCTTGCCCATCACCCGCTTCAACATCATCCGCCCGGCCACCGCGACCGCAATGCCCTTCGGCTCCAGCGTTTCGTTGGCCTCCTGGTCGTGCTGCGCGTGCAGGTCGGCGGCGAAGCTGTCGCGGTGGAAGTCGTTGGGGAACGCCTGTCCCTGTGCGCGCAGTGCCGCGAGCTTGGCGCGGCGCTCCGCGATGATCCGGTTTTCGTCGACGGGCGCGGGCGCCTCGGGGGTCGTATCGGTGGCGGACATGCGGATCACACTCCCTGCTTCAGGCTGGCGGCGATGAAGTCGTCGAGGCCGCCGTCGAGGATGGCCTGCGTGTTACCGACTTCGTAATTGGTGCGCAGATCCTTGATCCGCGACTGGTCGAGAACGTACGAGCGGATCTGGTGACCCCAGCCGATGTCGGTCTTGGAGTCTTCAAGTTTCTGCTGCGCCTCGCGGCGCTTGCGCAGCTCGAGTTCGTAGAGCTTGGACTTGAGCATCAGCATCGCTTCGGCGCGGTTGCGGTGCTGCGAGCGGTCGTTCTGACATTGCACGACGATGTCGGTCGGCAGGTGGGTGATGCGCACCGCCGAGTCGGTCTTGTTGATGTGCTGCCCGCCGGCGCCCGACGCACGATAGGTGTCGATGCGCAGATCGGCCGGGTTGATGTCGACCACGATCGAGTCGTCGACCTCGGGGTAGACGAACACACTGGCGAACGACGTGTGCCGGCGGGCATTGGAGTCGAAGGGGCTCTTGCGCACCAGCCGGTGCACGCCGACCTCGGTGCGCAGGTAGCCGTAGGCGTAGTCGCCCTCGACCTTGATCGACGCGCTCTTGATGCCCGCAACCTCGCCGGCGGATTCCTCGAGCACCTCGCTGCGGTAGCCCTTGCGCTCGCAGTAGCGCAGGTACATGCGCAGCAGCATCGACGCCCAGTCCTGCGCCTCGGTGCCGCCGCTGCCGGCCTGGATGTCGATGAAGCAGTTCGCCGGGTCGAGCGGATTGTTGAACATGCGCCGGAACTCAAGGTCGCCGACCGTTCCGGCAAGACCATCGAGATCGGCGGCGACCGCGCGCAGCGTGTCGTCATCGCCCTCGCCGCGCGCGAGCTCGAACAATTCATCGGACTCGTCGAGTCCGGTGGCGAGTTCGCCCAGCGTGCCGACGATGCCGTCGAGCTGCTTTTTTTCCTTGCCCAGCGCCTGTGCGCGGGCCGGATCGTCCCAGACCTTGGGGTCTTCGAGCTCGCGGGTTACGACCGCCAGGCGTTCGGAAGCGACATCGAAGTCAAAGATACCTCCGCAGCTCGACGGTGCGCGTGCGCAGGTCGTCGAGCGTGTTGGCGATGGCGTTGATCTCTTCGGCGTCCATGACGATTTCCCCAATTGAAGCAGGGAATTATACGCGACGCCCGGTGGCAATGTCCGTCTCGGCCACGTGTTTCCGGCGACTTTCCGCCGCGGCGTTCACGCGGTCGCCACGGCAGTCCGGATCAGGGCGTCGGCCGTCGCAGCGACAATCCCGATTTCGCCACGCGTAGAATTGGCGGCCCCGGGGCGCCACCTTGCCCGCCGACTTTTTCGGAGTTCCTGCATGCCCACCATTTTCGTCAACAAGGAGCGCGTGGACATCGCGGCCAGCGTTGCAGGCGACACGCCGCTGCTATGGATCCTGCGCGACAACCTCAACTTGACCGGCACCAAGTACGGCTGCGGCATGGCGCTGTGCGGCGCCTGTACCGTCTACATCGACGGCGCGCCGGTACGCTCCTGCCAGATGGCGCTGTCCTCGATCAAGCCGGGCGTCGAAATCACGACCATCGAAGGCCTGAAGACGAAGGAAGGCGCCGCTGTGCAATCGGCGTGGGCGAAGCTCGACGTCCCGCAGTGCGGCTACTGCCAGTCCGGCCAGGTGATGTCGGCAGCGGCGTTGCTGGCGAAAAACAAACGTCCAACCGACGCCGACATCGATGAGGCGATGGCGGGCAATCTGTGCCGCTGTGCCACTTATGTTCGCATTCGCGCGGCCATCAAGGACGCGGCCAAGTCGCTGGCCTGAGGACATGACCATGAATCCGATTCGCATGCGTCCTCGCGACGTCGCCCGTGGCGGCATGGACCGCCGACTGTTTCTCAAGGTTTCCGCCGCCGCCGGTGCGGGCCTCACCCTTGGGCTGTACTTCCCCGACACCGCCGCGCAGAGCACGGGCAACGCGGCCGGCGCCTTCGCACCAAACGCCTTCCTGCGCATCGGCCGCGACAACACGGTCACCATCATAGCCAAGCACCTGGAGATGGGCCAGGGAGCGTACACCGGGCTCGCGACGCTGCTGGCCGAGGAACTCGACGCTGCCTGGTCGCAGGTTCGCGTCGAGGGTGCGCCAGCCGACGCGACGCGTTACAACAACCTGCGCTGGGGCCCGATGCAGGGGACTGGCGAGTCAACGGCGATCGCCAACTCCTTCGAACAGTATCGCCAGGCCGGCGCCGCGGCGCGCGCCATGCTCGTCGCCGCAGCCGCGCAGCAATGGAAGGTGCCGGCGGAAAGCGTAAAGGTGACAAACGGTGTCGTTTTCCACGCCAGCGGCAAGAAGGCCTCTTTCGGCGAACTCGCGAGCGCTGCAGCGGTTCAACCAGTCCCGGCCAGCGTGAAACTCAAGGATGCAAAGGATTTCGTCTATATCGGCAAGCACGTGCCACGCACCGATTCGAAGACCAAATCCGACGGCAGCGCGCAGTTCACGCAAGACGTCAAACTGCCGGACATGCTGACAGCCGTGGTCGCGCACGCGCCGCGCTTCGGGCAAGAACTGAATTCCTTCGACGCCACCGAGGTATCCAAGGTGCCCGGCGTGCGTTTTGTCATCGAGATCCCAACCGGTGTCGCGGTGATTGCCACGACGTTCTGGGCTGCAAAAAAGGGCCGTGATGCGCTGAAACTCGAATGGAGCCCGTCCATGGGCTTCCGCGGCAACTCCGCGGAAATGATGGCGGAATACCGGCGCCTCGCGGCCACGCCGGGAATGCCGGCACGCAAGGACGGCGACGCGGCGAAGGCCATCGCTGGTGCGGCGAAAAAAATCGAGGCAACGTTCGAGTTTCCCTACCTCGCGCATGCCGCCATGGAACCGATGAACTGCGTGGTCAAACTGTCGCGCGAGGGCTGCGAAATCTGGAACGGCGAGCAACTTCAGAGCATCGACCAGGGCGCTATCGCCCGCTATACCGGATTGAAGCCCGAGCAGATCAAGCTCCACATGCTCTACGCCGGAGGAAGTTTTGGTCGGCGCGGAAATCTGAAGTCCGACTACGTACTTGAGGCGGTGTCCATCGCCGCCGCGCTGGTAAAGGGTGACAAGCCGAATATCCCGGTCAAGCTGGTGTGGACGCGCGAGGACGACATGGCCGGTGGCTATTACCGTCCGATGTTCCTGCACACGCTGGCGGCCGGCCTGGACGCCGATGGCAACATCGCGGGCTGGCAACACCGGCTGGTCGGCCAGTCGATCATGAGTGGCACAGTGCTGCAGCCGATGTTGGTGAAGAACGGTGTCGACGCTACCAGTGTCGAGGGCGCGTCGAACCTTCCCTATGCGATCGCCGATCTCGCCGTCGACCTGCATTCGCCCAAGCAGGGCGTGCCGGTGCTGTGGTGGCGTTCGGTGGGGTCGACCCACACGGCGTACTCGACCGAGACCTTCATCGACGAACTGGCCACCGCCGCGGGCAAGGACCCGGTCGCGTTTCGCCGCGCGATGCTCACCAGGCATCCGCGCCATCTCGCCACGTTGGAACTGGCCGCCACCAAGGCGGGCTGGGGCACGCCGCTGGCGGCGGGCAAGACGGGCGAGAAACGCGGTCGCGGCATCGCGCTGCACGAGTCCTTCGGCACGGTGGTCGCGCAGGTCGCCGAGATCACCGTCGCCGCCAATGGCAAGTTCCGTGTCGACCGCGTGGTCTGCGCGGTGGATTGCGGCATCGCGGTGAATCCGGACATCGTCAAGGCACAGATGGAGGGCGGCATCGGCTTCGGCCTGTCGGCCGCGCTGTACAGCGCGATCACGCTGAAAGACGGCGTCGTCCAGCAGTCGAATTTCCACGACTATCCGCAGCTGCGCATCGGCGACATGCCGGCAATCGACGTGCACATCGTTCCATCCACCGCCAAGCCTTCCGGCGTGGGCGAACCCGCGGTGCCGGTGATCGCGCCCGCGGTCGCCAACGCGCTGGCTGCGGCCACCGGCAAGCGCGTGCGCACGCTGCCCTTCGAGGCGGCGTGATCATCATCACCCGGCCGATCGGCAGTTGACGCGGCGACGCGAGGCGACGTGCATACCCCCAAGGGATTCTCGCCATCGCACGCGCCCCCGCAGGTGCTGCCCGCGGCGGCGCATGCCTTCGCCTTTCGCGACGACCGGGTGCTGGTCTTCACCGGACCCGACGAGTCGCTGCGGCTGCCCGAACTCCAGGATTTGACCGGCGCGGGCATCGTCGGCGTCGCGCACTTCCTCGGCGCGCTCGACCAGCGTGCCTGTCTCGCGCTCAACCTGGCCGACGACGCGGTCGAGCCAGAGGGCATGCGTTATGTCGGCCTGCGTTCGTTGTTCTTCAAGGTGCCCGAGCCGCTGCTGGCGCTGGCCGCGCGGGCCTACCAGATCGTGCACTGGGACCGCACCCACCGCTTCTGCGGGCGCTGCGGCAAGGCGACGCTCGACAAGGCCTCCGAACGCGCCAAGGAATGTCCTGCCTGCGGCCTGGTGGCGTACCCGCGCGTATCTCCGGCCATGATGGCGCTGGTCACCCGCGGTCGCGAGATCCTGCTGGCGCGCTCGCATCGCTTCCCTCCCGGGATGTACAGCGCGCTGGCCGGCTTCGTCGAACCGGGAGAGACCATCGAGGACTGCGTTCGCCGCGAGGTGCGCGAGGAGGTCGGCGTCGAGGTCGGCGAGATGACCTATTTTGCCAGCCAGTCATGGTCCTTTCCGCATTCGCTGATGATTGCCTTCACCGCCGAGTACGCGGGAGGCGAAATCACGCTCGAGGACGAGGAGATCGCCGAGGCGCGCTGGTTCGACGCGGCAAAGATGCCCACGCTGCCGCCGTCGGTCTCGATCGCCCGCCGCCTGATCGCCGTCACCGCCGAGCGCCTGTCCGGGCTGCCGCGCGCTGCCTGCTAGAATTGACCTTCCGCACCGGCATCCGCAGGTGCGGTGACCGGCCATGACCAGAATGCCAATTCGCCACGCTGCTGCCGCGTTGACTCTCGCCATCGTCGCAACGATGGCGTTTGCGCAGTCGCCGCCGGCGGCCGAACCGCCTGATCCCCGCGAATTCACGGAGTCCGGGCGCAAGGCCTATGCGGCTGAACTGAAGGTGGCGCGAGACCTGATCGCCGGGCGCAAGTACGATGAGGCGATCGCCGCACTCGACAAGCTGATCGGCGAACGCCCGCGCGAGCCGCAGGCCCGCTTCCTGAAAGGTGTGGCGCTCACCGACGCGGGCAGGCTCGATGACGCGATCGCTGCGTTCCAGGCGGTCCTCGGCGATTTTCCGGAACTGCCCGAGCCGCAGAACAACCTCGCCGTCATCTACGCCCAACGTGGCGACTACGGTCTGGCGCGCGATGCGCTGGAGGCGGCGATCCGCGCCGCGCCGGACTATGTGCTTGCCTACGAAAATCTGGGCGACATCTATGCTCAACTGGCCGCGCAGTACTATGAAAAGGCGATCGCCCGTGATGCCCGCAACAAGTCCGCTCCGGCGAAACTGAAACTCGTACGCGACGCGTTGAATCCGCCCGCCGCCAATGCCGCAACGCCTTCCGCGACTCCGGCTGCCACTGCCCCAACGGCAGCGCCGGCGGCGAGCCCCGTGACCGCCGCGAAAGGCACGATGCCTCCGCCCGCCGCGCAACGCTGACCCGCACCGACTACGCCTCGACCAACCTGTCCAACGGAGATTCCACGATGCTGTACAGAATGACCCTCGCCGTCGCAGCCTTCGCCTTTGCGAGCGCCACGGCGCTCGCCGCGAACCCGCAGGTCGAACTCGACACCAGTGCCGGCGTCATCAAGCTCGAACTCTTTCCGGACGCCGCGCCCAAGACAGTCGCCAATTTTCTCGACTATGTGAAAAGCGGCCATTATGCCGGCACGCAGTTTCATCGCGCGATCGATGGCTTCATGGTCCAGGGCGGCGGATTCACCGCGGATTTCTCGCAGAAGCCGACCAAGGCGCCGATCGCCATCGAGTCGGAGTCCTCGTCCAAGGCCGGACTGTCCAACACTCCGGGCACCATCGCCATGGCGCGCACCGGTGATCCCAACTCCGCAACTGCGCAGTTCTTCATCAACGTCGCCGACAACAAGCGGCTCGACTTCACCTCGGCCACGCCGCAGGGCTACGGCTACACCGTTTTCGGCAAGGTGATTTCGGGCATGGACGTGGTGAACAAGATCGCCAAGGCGCCGAAGGGCGCAACCGGACAGCTTGCCCCAGGTATCAATCCGCGCGACGTGCCGGCCACGCTGGTGATCATCAAGTCGGCCAAGGTCATCGGCGGCTGAGGCAGCGTCGCATTCAACGATCAACAATGGAGATTCGCATGGTAGTCCTGAAAACCAGCATGGGTGACATCACCCTCACGCTCGACGCCGAGAACGCGCCGGCAAGCGTGGCCAACTTCCTGCAATACGTCCGCGACGGTCATTACGACAACACGGTGTTCCATCGCGTCATCGACGGCTTCATGATCCAGGGTGGCGGCATGGAGCCCGGCATGAAGCAGAAGCCGACCCGTGAGCCGGTCGCCAACGAGGCGGGCAACGGACTTAAGAACGAGAAGTACACGGTGGCGATGGCGCGCACGTCGGAGCCGCATTCGGCCACAGCGCAGTTCTTCATCAACGTGAGCGACAACGCGTTCCTCGACTACAAGGCGCCGTCTGCCAACGGCTGGGGCTATTGCGTGTTCGGCAAGGTCACGGGCGGGCAGGATGTCGTCGACCGCATTCGCGTAGTGCCCACCGGCAACAGCGGTTTTCATCAGAACGTCCCGCGCGAGGACGTGGTGATACTCAAGGCCGAGGAAATCACGGGCTGAGGCCCGCGCCGGGCCTGTGGATCGGTCCGGCATTTCCCCAGCGCGGGATCGAACCGTCCCGGCAGTGTCGGCGCCGACCCTCTTCGTATCGGACCTGCACCTGTCGCCCGACCGCGCAGGTGCGCTGGCGGCATTCCATCGTTTTGCCGCAGGACCTGCACGCGACGCGGCAGCCGTCTACATCCTTGGCGATCTCTTCGACTGGTGGATCGGCGACGACCAGATGCGCGAGCCGTTCGTCCGGTCGGTCGTGCAATCGCTGGCGGGCATCGCCGCCGCCGGCGTGCCGCTGCAGGTTGGTCACGGCAACCGTGACTTCGCGCTGGGCGGGCGCTTCGCCGCCGCCGCCGGCTGCCGCCTGCTGGCGGAGGTCGAACTCCTCGATCTGTACGGCGTGCCGACGCTGATCTCGCACGGTGACGAGATGTGTACCGACGACCTCCAGTATCAGGAATACCGCGCGCGGATGCGCAACCCGGCGACGCAGGCGCGGCTGTTGCGGCTGCCGTATGCGCTGCGCCGGGCGATCGCCTGGTGGCTGCAGCGCAAGAGCCGCAAGGACAAGGCGCTGAAACCCGAAACCATCATGGACGTGAACGATGCCGCGGTGGTCGAGGCCTTTCGCAGCCACGGCGCCAGGCGGATGATCCACGGCCACACGCACCGGCCGGCGAGGCACGTACACGATGTCGACGGCGTGGCCTGCGAACGCCTCGTGCTCGCCGACTGGCGCGACCGCGGCCATGTTCTTGCGGTCGATGCCTCCGGCGTTTCGCGTCTGGAAATCGCAGGCTGAACGACTCGGTACGCCGCCGCTCAGGCCAGCGCCTGATGGAAATCGCCGATCAGGTCGTCGCGATCCTCGATACCGACGGAAATGCGGATCAGCGAATCGGCGATGCCCATTGCCGAGCGCCGCTCCGGTCCCATTTCGTGGAAGATGGTATGCGCGACCGGTATCGCCAGCGTCCGGTTGTCCCCCAGATTCGACGACAGCACGACGACCTTCAGCCGGTTCAGGAAGTCGAAGGCGTCGATGGCGTCGTCCAGTTCGAACGAAAGCAACCCGCCGAAACCACGGAAAAGCGCTCCGGCCAGCGCGTGCTGTGGATGCGCCGGCAATCCCGGAAAGTGAACAATGCGCACCTGCGGCTGTTCAGCCAGCCACTCGGCGAGCGCCTGCGCATTGGCGCAGATGCGGTCCATCCGCAGCGCCAGCGTCTCGGCGCCGACGGCGATGTGGTGCGCCTGTTCGGCCGCCAGCGTGCCACCCCAGTCGCGCAGTCCCTTCTTGCGCAGCTGCTGGATGCCCCAGTTGCGCGGCGGCAGGCCCTTGTAGCTGTCGGCGATGTTGGGAAATTTCGTCCAGTCGAACAGCCCCGTGTCGGTGATGCTGCCGGCAAGCGCGTTGCCGTGACCGCCGATGTACTTGGTGAGCGCGTTGACGATGAGGCCGGCGCCGACTTCGCGCGGCAGAAACAGCCAGGGCGTGGTCATGGTGTTGTCGACGACGTAGAGAACGCCGCGCGCCTTGCATAACTCGCCGATGCGGGCCAGATCCGCGACCTGCAGCCGTGGGTTGGCGATGGTCTCGACGAACACCATGCGCGTGGCCGGCGTCAGCGCCGCCTCGACATGGGCAACGTCGGTGACGTCGACGAAACTCACTGGATGGCCGTGCGCCTCGAGGGTCAGGAACTGGCTGGCGGTATTGCCGAACACGAACTGGCTCGCCACCACGTGGTCGCCGGACTTCAGCAGCGCCAGCACGATCGCGCCGATCGCCGCCATGCCGGTAGCGAAGGTGACGGTGCCGACACCGCCCTCCATGGCGTTGACCTTGGCCTCGAGCGCGGCCGAGGTCGGGTTGCCCTGACGGCCATAGGCATAGCCCGTCGCTCGTCCCTGGAAGACTGCCGCAAGTTCGCGCGCGTCGCGGTAGCCATAGGCAACCGACAGATGCAGCGGCTTGTGCAGCGCGCCGTGCTCGATCGTCCCGTCGCGGTCGCAGTGGAGGATGGCGGTGGTGAAGCCGCGCTGGCTGGTGGTCGCATTCATCGTCGTATCCGATCCGGTACCGGAAAACAAAAAACCCGTCAGGCTGGCCGCCGGACGGGTTTCGTGTGCTCCGCCAAGTATCCCTTGGCTGGAGCGGAACCTCGCTTTAGCGGAATTTGTTAAGCGCCCGCAAGCTGAAGCTTCAAATCGGCGCAGTTACAAGGCTAGCGCAGGCGTGCCGCCGCTGTCAATCAGCAACCGTCGACCGGCGCTTCCGGCGCTAGACAATCGGCGGCTCCGGGTTCAAACCGTGATGGCCGCGAAGCCGCGCGGCGTCGAGGATGCGGATTTCGCGGCCCTCAACTGCGATCATGCCCTTTTCGACCAGGTCGTGGAGGATGCGCGAAAAATGCTCCGGCGTGACGTTCAACCTTGAGGCCGCCACCGCCTTCGACGTCGGCAGCGTCACCGTGTAGGCGTCGCCCTCGGCATCCGCCGCCACGTCCTGGCGCAGCAGGTAGCCCACGACCCGTTCCGTGCCCGACTGCAGCGAATAGGCCTCGACGTCGGTGATCAGCGCGTGCAGGCGCCGCGACAGCCCTGCCAGCATCTTGCGTGCGAATTTCGGCTGCCGCTCGATCTGTTCGAACACGACATTCCTGGCGACATGCAGCAGCATGGAGTCGACCAGTGCCTGCGCCATCAGCACATAGGGCTTTTCCATGAACATCAGCGCCTCGCCGAACGAGTAACCGGGACCGACGATCTCGAGCACCTTCTCCCCGCCCTGCGGCGAGATGAACGCCAGCTTGATCTGTCCGTACACGACCAGGTGGAAACCCTCGCAGGGGTCTCCACGCGAGAAAACGATCTCGCCACGCGGCACGTGCAGTTCGGTGGTACCGGCGGCGATCGGTTCGATCTCCGCCGGGGAGAGCTCCTTGAACAGCGGCAGCGTCGCAAGAAACGCCTGCGGCTTGATCCTGGTTCTGGACACGTCGTGCGATCAGTGGACGGGACGCGATGGAGCGTAGCACAGCGACGGCCTCGTCTCCCGCCACTCCGGCACCCTTGACGCGCATCAAGGTTCTCGCCGCCGCTGGGCGCCCACAATGCCGTGACGAAGGGGCCACCCTTCTCCACTGAGGCAGGGAGAAACGCCGATGAGCCGGGAAATTTCGCTCGATGTCCGCGGGATGGAACCGCCGGAGCCGATCGAGCGCGTGTTCGAGACGATCGACGACTTCGGTGCCGACGACCGGCTGCGCCTGATCATCGACTGCCATCCGGTACCGCTGTTCCGGCTGCTGGAGAAAAACGGCTTCACGTGGCGCCAGGACAAGGGCACCGACTCGATCTACGAAATCACCATCTGGCGTGCATCCTGATCGCCGATCCCCGCCGGTCAGCCCGGGGTCAGGCCATCGTCATGCCACCGTCGGCGGCGAGGATCTGTCCGGTAACGTAGCTCGCCGCGTCTGAGGCCAGGAAAGCGAACACCGGCGCGATTTCCTCCGGCTCCGCCCAGCGGCCGAGCGGAATACGATCGAGATAGCGCTCCCGAAAGCGCTCGTCGGTACGGATGGTTTCGGTCATCGGCGTCGCCGCGCCCGGCGCGATGGCGTTCACGGTGATCGTGTGCCGGCCGAGCTCGCGCGCGGCAGACCGCGTGAGTCCGATGATCGCCGCCTTGGCCGCGCTGTAATTGATCTGTCCGATGGTGCCGAGGATGCCGGCGGCCGACGTCACGTTGATGATGCGTCCGTATCGCCGGGCGATCATTCCCGGCAGCACCGCCTGCAGGCAGTTGAAGCTGCCGGTCAGGTGCACGGCGATCACCTCGTCCCACTGCGGGGTCGTCATGCGCTCGAGCATCGCCGGGCGGATGATGCCCGCATTGTTGACCAGGATGTCGACGCGCTCCCAACGTGCCACCACCGCGGCCACCATGGCGTCGACCGCGTCGCGCTGGGCGACGTCGCAGCCGAAGCCGGCCGCGTCCGCGCCCGTGCTGCGCAGCGTCGTCGCTGTCTGCTCGGCGGTTGCTTCGGCAATGTCGACCACCGCGACGCGCGCGCCTTGCATCGCGAACTCGCGCGCCACGGCCGCACCGATGCCCTGCGCCGCGCCGGTGACCACCGCAACCTTTCCATCGAGTCGCACGCCGCCTCCCTCAGCGCCTGCAGGTGCCCTGCGGCGCGAAATTGGTATCGCAATACCGATTTTGTCCACTTTGCCCGATAGCGCGGTCCCGGCGTTTGATCTGCCTCAAGGCAACGCGGCGCGACCGACGCGCAGAATGGCCGCTCGCCGGCAGCAGGTCCGGATCGGGCGGAGGAACAGATAGTGGAGCGGTCGTTCACGCACGAGATCGGACTCCTCAAACTGCCGGCGGGCGCGACATTCACCGGCGAAGGGATTCTGGCGGTCACCAAGGCGCTGCTGCAGGCCGGTGTCAGCTATGTCGGCGGCTACCAGGGTTCGCCGGTATCGCAGCTGCTCGACGTCATGGTGCAGGCGCGGGACTACCTCGACACGCTCGGCGTCCATGTCGAGGCCTGCACCAACGAGGCCTCTGCCTGCGCAATGCTCGCGGCATCGGTCAACTACCCGGTCCGCGGCGCAGTCACCTGGAAGTCGATCGTCGGCACCAACGTGGCGTCCGATGCATTGTCCAATCTTGCATCACCCGGTGTAATCGGGGGCGCGCTGATCATCGTCGGTGAGGACTACGGCGAGGGTTCGAGTGTCGTCCAGGAGCGCACGCACGCGTTCGCGATGAAGTCCTCGCTGTGCCTGCTCGATCCGCGCCCGGACCTGACGCAGATCGTGAACATCGTCGAGCACGCGTTCGCGCTGTCCGAGACTGCGCATGTGCCGGCCATCCTGCAGCTGCGCATCCGCGCCTGTCACCTTCAGGGCAGCTTCGTGTGCAAGGACAATCGTGCGCCGGAATTCTCGCGGCGCCGGCGACTGACCGCGTCCGCGCCCCCCGATCCCGACCGCATGTCGCATCCGCCCTACACCTTCGCGCACGAACGCGCCAAGGTCGAGGAGCGGCTGCCTGCCGCGCGCCGCTACATCGTCGAGCATGGGCTGAACGAGATTTTTCCGGGGCACGCCGGCGATGTCGGTCTGATCGTGCAGGGCGGCCTGTACAACGCGCTGCTGCGCTCGCTGGCCGTTGCCGGATTGGTCGACGAAGGTGGGGAAAGCGTCCTGCCCATCCTCGTCCTCAATGCCACCTACCCGCTGGTGCCCGATCAATTGGCCGGTTTCTGCGCGGGCAAGCGCGCGGTGCTGGTTTTCGAGGAGGGCCATCCGGAATTCATCGAGCAGGAGACCGCGGCGGTGCTCGGTCGCGCCGGCATCGCATGTTCCGTTGAAGGCAAGGTGGCGATGCGCAACGCCGGCGAATACACGTCCGAGGCGTTGCTGCAAGGCATCGAAGGCTTTGTCGCCCGTCATGCGCCGGCGCTGTCCACCGCGGGCGCCGCTTCGTGGCGCGCCGAGGTCGACGCGGTCCGTAGCGAGGCGAAGGCGCTGCTCGGCGCGCCGGTTCCACCTCGCCCGCCAGGATTCTGCATCGGCTGCCCGGAACGGCCGGTGTTCGGCGCGCTGAAACTGGTCGAGGGCGAATTGGGGCCGCGTCATGTCGGCGCGGATATCGGCTGCCACTCCTTCGCGATGTTCGAGCCCTTCGGCTTCGGCAATTCGATCCTGGGCTACGGCATGGGACTGGCCAGCATGGCCGGCGTGGGCCCGATCAGCAGCCAGCGACCGCTGGCTACCGTCGGCGACGGTGGCTTTTGGCACAACGGCTTTCTCTCCGGCGTCACCTCCGCGATCAAGAACGGTTCGGACGCGGTGCTGCTGATCTTCAAGAACGGTTACACGTCGGCGACCGGTACACAGGAGCTGGTCTCCACGCCGGCGGCGGAACGCCGCGACGGCGCTGGTGGCGAGAGCACCACCGTCGCCGACACCACCATCGAGCGCACGCTCGCCGCCGTCGGCGTGCGCTGGCTGCGGACCGTGCACACCTACGACGTCGCGGCGATGAAAGAGACCCTCACCGAAGCGTTCACGACCACGGAGACCGGGCTCAAGGTGGTCGTGGCCGAGGGCGAATGCCAGCTCGAGCGGCAGCGGCGGCTCAAGCCGCACACGGCGCAGCGGCTTGCCGCCGGCCTGCGGGTCGAACGCGTGCGCTACGGCATCGACGAGGACGTGTGCACCGGCGATCGCGCCTGCATCCGCCTGTCCGGATGTCCATCGCTGACGTTGCGGCCCCGTCGCGATCCGTTGCGCGACGATCCGGTGACGACGATCGATGCGAATTGCGTGGGCTGCGGGCTGTGCGGCGAGATCGCGCATGCGGCCGCATTGTGTCCGTCGTTCCACCGGGTGGAAATCGTCACCAACGCGCCGCTGTGGGAACGCACGGTCGCCCGTCTGCGCGCCTGGGCGACCGACAGGCTGGCAAGCGCATGAGCACCGGGGATCATGCAAACGCCACAGGCGGCGCCGTGCCGGTGCCGCTGACGATCCTGATCGCCGCGCTCGGCGGCCAGGGCGGCGGCGTGCTCACCGACTGGCTGGGCCATGCTGCGCGGGCAGCCGGGATGACGGTTCAGGCGACGTCGACACCGGGCGTGTCCCAGCGCACGGGGGCCACCACCTACTACGTCGAACTCGCCGATCCGGCAACGGCCAATCCCGCGCTCGCGCTGGCGCCGCTGCCCGGCCGTGTAAACGTGCTCATCTGCGCCGAATTGCTGGAGGCGGCGCGCATGCTCGAGCGCGGGATGTGCACGCCGACGCGCACGACGCTGATCGCCTCAACCCATCGTGCCTACACGACACGCGAAAAAATGAGCGGCAGCGACGGCCGCTTCGACGACGGCCGCGTCACCGAGGCGCTGAAGAAGTTGTCTCGTCGCGCCGTGCTGTTCGACATGGAAGCGCTGCGCCAGCGGCACGGTACGGCGATCAGCGCGGTGCTGTTCGGCGCGCTCGCGGGTTCGGGCGCGCTGCCGCTGCCGCGCGCCGCCTGCGAAGCGGCGATCACCGCCGCCGGCAAGGGTGTGCGCGAAAGCCTTGCCGCCTTCGGCGAGGCCTTCCAGCTGGCGGCAGACGGCGTCGCCGAGCCGCCTCGCGAGCAGATCGCCGACACGCCGCATGCTGTCGCGGTTTCCGAAGCGCTGTCCCCGGCGCTCGCTGCGCGGATCGCTGAAACGCTGGTCAAGCTGCCGCCCGCACTCGCCACCGTCGTCGAACAGGGCGCGGCGCGCACCGCGCGTTTCCAGAACGACGCCTACGCGCGGCGTTACGTCGAGCGCATCGCGCGCGTCGCCGAAGCCGCCTCGGGCGACCTCGATGTGGCCATCGAGGCTGCACGCACGCTGGCGCTGTGGATGTGCTACGACGATGTCATCCGCGTGGCAGCGGTCAAGGCGCGACGCGCGCGCCTGCGGCAAATTCGCGACGCCGCCGGCGCCAAGGCAGACGATGTCGTGCGCATCCGCGATTTCTTCAAGCCGCGTGTGGCGGAAATTGCGGCGATCATGCCGCGCGCAATCGGCGGACTGCTTGAGCGCAGGACCAAGGGCAGCGGATTCGCGCTGCGCCTGAATGCAACCTCGCCCTCCGGAATGCTCGCGCTGCGCGCGTTGGGCGCGCTGCGGCCGCTGCGGCCGTCATCACTGCGCTGGACGCGCGAGCAGGTCGCCATCGAAACCTGGCTTGACACGCTGCTGCGCACCCTCGAGTCCGGCGGCCGCAACGAAACCACGCTGGCGCTGGAGATCGCACGGCTGCCTCGACTGGCCCGAGGCTATGGCGACACGCACGCCAACGGTTCCGCGGCGCGGGAACGATTGCTGCACGCGGCGATGGACGGCGCGCTGTCCGTCGAGGAGTTGCGCAAGGAACTCGATGCCGGGATGGCACAGTCGACGGCCGGCAGCTGCGGACCGCCCGCAGCGCCGGCGGCGCAACCGGTTACCTGGTTCCCTTCGCCGAAACGCTGACCGCCGCGCTTCGGGGTCGCAGACCTGCCGCCTCGCGGCGCTGCCGCTCGATCAGGCGCAGCATCGTCGCCAGCGTGATCGAGCTGAACGTCGCCTTGGCGATTTCGTCGATTTCCGCGAGCACCACACCCAGCGCCCGGCCCACCGGCGTACGCTCGCCGGGTTCGGGTCGCTCGCCGTTGCCGGCGGGATCCTCGAACATCTGGATCAGGTCGAGCAGCGTCAGCCGGCGGGCATTGCCGATGAAGCGGTAGCCACCACCGACGCCGCGCACCGATTCGACGACGCCGGCGCGGGCAAGCTCGGAGAGCACCTTGGCGAGGTGATGCGGCGATACGCCGAACTTGGCGGCGATTTCCGCGGCGGGAATATGCCTGGTCGGATCGATCGCGAACTCGAGCACGCTGTACAGCGCCAGGCGCGTGTTCACCTGCAGCTTCAAGGCAGCGACCCGATCATGGTTCCAGATCCATTTCGAGGGGGATGAACGGACCGGTCATCATCCCCTGGCTGCGAAAGAACGACAGGATCAGGTGGTTGTCGCGCGCGAGCATCGTGCGGACCTTGCGCACGCCGGCGCGCCGGAACGCGGCGCAGATCGCCTCGAGCAGCCGCGTGCCCACGCCGGAAAGTCGGGCATCGGGGCGCACATCGATGGCGAACACCCAGCCGCAGGGCGGCGCACCGAACTCCCAGTCGCGCACCTCGCCGATGACAAAGCCCGCGACATCGCCGCTGGCATCGGCGACCAGGAACGAGCGGCCGTTGCCGTCCTCGGCGCCGTAGCGGCGGAACACCGACTGCCAGTAGCTGCGCTTCTCGAGGCCGGTAACCCGCGCGTCGATGGCCACCACAGCGGCAAGGTCGCCGCGCCGTACCGTCCGGACGACGATTTCGCTGCGGCGGTCGTCGCGTCCGGTGGAAGCATCGTCGGCGCCGTTTCCGGCGCCAAGGCGGGTCTTCCGGGCAGCGGTTTTGCTTTTCATGATCCGGGTCAAGACAATAATCGCATTCGAATGCGAGATTAGCCATTATCCGGCAAAGACTCAATGCCGCCACGCGGCGAAGCCGGCCCGGCGACCTGCAGTGTGGTGCCGAAGCCACCGTGCCGGCGCGGTGCGCTCCGGAACCCGACAACGAGGAGACAGCGATGGACGAACCACTGCGTGCAGGACTTGCCGCCACCCGGGAGTTCGCGGTCGACCGCGAACGCACCATCGATTTCATGGGTGAGAAGGCGCGCGTCTACGCCACGCCGGCGCTGCTGCGCGACATCGAGATGGCCGCGCGCGACCTGCTGCTGGCGCACCTGCCGGACGGACAGGACTCGGTCGGCACGCGGGTCGAGCTGGACCACCTCGCCGCCACGCTGCTCGGCATGACCGTGACGCTGGAGCTGACAGTCAGCGAAGTCGACGGCCGCAGGGTGACGCTCAAGATCGAGGGCCGCGACAGCGTCGAACCGATCTGCCGCGCCACGCACCAGCGCTTCGTCGTCGACGTCGCCGCGACCGAGAAACGCCTCGCGGCCAAGGCGGCGAAGGCTGGACTGCCGGCGTGACAATGGCCGTCAACGGCACGCGACGGGTGCCGACGTACTGCTACCAGTGCGTCGCCGGTCCCGATCTGCTCACCGTCAAGGTCGTCGACGGCGTGGCGACCGAGGTGGAGCCCAATTTCTGCGCCTCCGACGTCCACCCGGGCGGCGGCAAGGTCTGCGTCAAGGCCTACGGCCTGGTGCAGAAGACGTACAACCCGAACCGCATCGCCACGCCGATGCTGCGTACCAACGCCCGGAAGGGCCGTCATGAGGATCCGGGCTTCGTGCCGATCAGCTGGGACGACGCCTTCGATCTGATCGCCGCACGGCTGAACGGCGTGCGCGAGAAGGGGCTCACCGATGAGTCCGGCTATCCGCGGCTGGCGGTGAGCTTCGGCGGCGCCGGCACGCCGCAGTCGTACATGGGCACCTTTCCGGCGTTCCTCGCCGCCTGGGGGCCGGTGGACATGGGCTTCGGCTCGGGTCAGGGCGTCAAGTGCTATCACTCCGAGCATCTGTACGGCGAGTTCTGGCATCGGGCTTTCACCGTGTCGCCCGACACGCCGACCACCGAGTACCTGATCTCCTGCGGCGCCAACGTCGAGGCTTCCGGCGGCGTGGTCGGCGTCTGGCGCCACGCCAACGCGCGCATCCGCGGCATGAAGCGCGTACAGGTCGAGCCACATCTGTCGGTGACCGGCGCCTGTTCGGCCGAGTGGGTGCCGATCCGGCCCAAGACCGACGCGGCGTTCCTGTTTGCGCTGATCAACGTGCTGCTGCACGAAATTCCGCGCCAGAGACTCGACGTCGATTTTCTCGCCCGCCGCACCGCCTCGCCTTACCTGGTCGGACCGCATGGCTATTACCTGCGCGATCCGGCGACCAGGAAACCGCTGGTGTGGGATGCGGCCGGTCAGCGGGCCGTGGCCTTCGATACGCCGGGCATCACCGAAACGCTGGAAGGCCGCTTCGATGTCGATGCCATCGAGATCGGCGCCGACGACGAGGTGCTGGCCGAGGGGCGCCTGTCCGGCGAGACCTCGCTGCAGAAACTCGTTGCGCACATGGCGCCCTACACGCCGGAATGGGCGCAGGACATCTGCGATGTCGGCGCCGCGACCATGCGGCGCGTCGCCAACGAATTCATCGACCATGCCCGCGTCGGCGAGACCATCGACATCGACGGCGTGACGCTGCCCTGGCGGCCGGTCGCGGTCAGCCTGGGCAAGACCGTCAACAACGGCTGGGGCGGCTACGAGTGCGTCTGGGCACGCACGATGCTGGCCGCGCTCGCCGGCGCACTGGAAGTGCCCGGCGGTACGCTGGGCACGACGGTGCGCTTGAACCGCCCGGTCACCGCGCGCATCGACAGCGTCACGCCGGGGCCCGACGGCTTCATGGCCTACCCGCTGAATCCGACCGACAAGGCGCGCTGGTCGCCGCAACCGAATATCCGCAACGCCTATCGGACGATGGTGCCACTTGCCGCCAATGGTCCGTGGAGCCAGGCGCTGGGGCCGACGCATTTTTCGTGGATGTTTCTCGACGAGACACCGAAGGGGTTGCCGCGAGTGACCTTTCCCGACGTCTGGTTCGTCTATCGCACCAATCCGGCAATTTCGTTCTGGGACACCGACGCGCTCGCCGACAAGATGGCGCGCTTCCCGTTCACCGTTGCCTTCGCTTACACGCACGACGAGACCAACCATTTCGCCGATCTGCTGCTGCCCGAGGCCACCGACCTCGAAAGCCTGCAGCTGATTCGCATAGGCGGGTCCAAGTTCGTCGAGCAGTTCTGGGACGCACAGGGCTTCGCGCTGCGCCAGCCGGCCGTGCAAACGCAGGGCGACGCGCGCGACTTCACCGCGATCGCCACCGAACTGGCCCAGCGGACCGGACTGCTCGAGCCCTACAACAAGGCGATCAACAAGGGCGGTGCCGGCGTGCCTCTGAAAGGCGCGTACAGCGACTTTTCGCTCGATCCCGCAACGGCGCATTCGGCGGAGACGATCTGGGACGCGGCGTGCAAGGCGGCGAGCATGGAAGTCAGCGACGGCCGCGAGCAGCATGGACTGGACTGGTGGAAGGAACACGGGCTGGCCACCAAGCCCTTTCCCCGCGTGAACTGGTACCTGTACCCGGAACTCGCGCGCCAGGGCCTGCGTTTCGAGTTGCCCTACCAGGAGCGCCTGCAACGCGTCGGCGTCGAACTCGGCCGCCGCCTGCACGAACACGACATGCACTGGTGGGACACGCAGCTCGTGGAATACCAGGCGCTGCCACCGTGCAAGGATTTCAGCCTGCCCTGGCGCGCGTCGCTGATCAGCATGGGCGGCGCGCCGGACGACTATCCGTTCTGGCTGCTGACCGCAAGGAGCATGCAGTACGCCTGGGGCGCCAACGTCGGCATGCAACTGATCAAGGAGGTCGCCGACAACATCGCTGGCCATCGCGGCGTGATCATCAACACCGCGGCGGCGGAGATGCTGGGCATCGCCGACGGCGACATGGTCGACATCGGAACGCCAAAGCGCAGCGTGCGTGGCCGTGCCGTGCTGCGCCAGGGCATCCGGCCCGACACGCTGCTGCTGCTCGGGCAGTTCGACCACTGGGCGACGCCTTTCACCAAGGACTTCGGTGTGCCCAGCATGAACTCGCTCACGCCGATGTCGCTGGATCTCACCGATGCAACCGGGTCGAGCGCGGACATCGTCCGCGTGCGCATTGCGCGCGCCGATGCACCGCAGCCATCGTCGCGCCACCCGTCGAAAGCGACGCAACGCGAGTCCCGGAAGGGAGCCGCCGCATGACGCGCTGGGCCATGGTCGCCGACCTGCGCCGCTGCGTCGGCTGCCAGACCTGCACGGCGGCCTGCCGGCACGCCAACGCGACGCCGCCGGGCGTGCAGTGGCGGCGTGTACTCGACATCGAGCAGGGCGAGTACCCGGACGTCAAACGCGCTTTCGTGCCGGTCGGCTGCCAGCATTGCGACCAACCGCCCTGCCTCGACGTGTGCCCGACCAAGGCCACGAAAAAACGTGCCGACGGCATCGTCACCATCGACTACGACGCCTGCATCGGCTGCGCCTATTGCGCGGTTGCCTGTCCCTATCAGGCGCGCCATCGCACGCTGCGCGCCGAATTCGCCTATGGCAGCCCTACCGCGCCGGAAACCGCGCGCCTCGACGAGGCCCGACTCGCCGTGGCGACCAAGTGCACGTTCTGCGTCGAGCGCATCGACGACGGGCTCGCACAGGGTTTGCGGCCCGGCGTCGATCCCGAGGCAACTCCGGCCTGCGTGAATTCGTGCATCACGCAGGCGCTGGCCTTCGGCGATCTCGATGACCCGCAAAGCAACGTATCGCGGCTGATCGCCGAAAACCACCACGTCCGGATGCACGAGGAACTCGGCACCGGTCCCGGTTTCTACTACCTGTGGGACAAGGCCTGATGCATGCCTCGCGCCCCTTCGGTCCCGATCCATGGCGCCAACCACAATGGGATGCGCGCGCCGCCGCGAACTTCATCTGCGGTGGCGCGGGTGCCGGGCTCATCGTCTACACCGCATTGGCGCGGTCGCAAGCGGCAACTGCGGTCGTGCTGACGCTGCTCGGCCTGTTGCTGGTGGGGTCGGGTCTCACCGCCGTGTGGTTCGAGCTGGGCCGCCCGTGGCGCTCGTTCAATGTGTTCCGCAATCCGGCGACGTCGTGGATGTCGCGCGAGGCCTATGCAGCGGTGGCACTGTTCGTCGCCGGCGGCGCGGTGCTGCTGAAGATTCCGGGGGCCTCGTGGATCGCCGGCATCATCGCCCTTTGCTTTATCTATTGTCAGTCGCGGATGTTGCAGAGCGCGCGAGGCATTCCGGCATGGCGGTTGCCGGCAACCATGCCGCTGCTGGTGGTCACGGCGCTGGCCGAAGGCGCGGGGCTGTACTGGTTCGCGGCGCTGTGGCACCGTGGTGGCTCGGCCGGACTGCTGTTCGCATTCGCCGCACTGGTCATTCTGCGTTACGGCGCGTGGGCGATGCATCGGGAGCAACTGCGCGGCAACGCGCGGGCGGGCGCAGGTCTCGTCCGGCCGGGCCGGCTGCTGCTTCTCGCCGGAACGTTGTTGCCGATTCTGCTGATCCTGCTGCTCGTGGTGCTGCCGGTGACCATGCAGGCGCGGTTCGTGCTGGCTGCGTTCGCCGGCATCCTCGTGCTGATGACCGGTGCGGTGCTGAAATATGCGCTCGTTCTGCGGGCCTCGTACAACCAGGGCTTCGCGCTGCCCGTGATGCCGGTGCGCGGCGTGCGCTCCGGCCAATAGCGCAGCGCGCGAACGTGGTGATGTGAACACGCGCGCACGATTCGAAGGGGGAATGACGATGGGCAAGCGCCTCGTCGCAATGCGTGTGAACGGTCTCGAGCGCGAAGACGCGATCGCCGACTCGACGCTGCTGCTCGACTACCTGCGCGAGACGCTCGACCTCACCGGAACCAAGCGCGGCTGCGACGGTGGCGAATGCGGCGCCTGCACGGTATTGGTCGATGGCGCGCCCCAACTGGCCTGCCTGACGCTCGCCTGCCGCTGCGCGGGTCGCGAGGTCGAGACCATCGAGGGGCTGGCCAGCGGCCGTGCCGCCGGCGGCCGGATGAGCGCGCTGCAGGCGGCGTTTCACGAAAAACTCGGGACCCAGTGCGGCTTCTGCACGCCGGGCATGATCATGGCCGCCGAGGCGCTGTTGCGCACCGACGCGCAACCGACCGAGGAGGCGATTCGCGCCGCGCTGGCCGGCAACCTCTGCCGTTGCACCGGCTATGTGAAGATCATCGAGGCGGTCGAAGCGGCGGCCGGGGCGACCCGATGAGCGCGCCCCTGCATGACCGGCCTGACCGGACCGGAACCGGGCGCGCCGTCGGTGTCCGGCAGCCGCTGGTCGACGGTGTCGAAAAAGTCACTGGCAGGGCGCGCTACACGGCCGATCTCCCAGCCACCGGAGCGCTCACCGGCGCGATCCTGAGAAGTCCGGTTGCGCACGGAATCATTCGCCGTCTCGACACGACGCGCGCGAAGGCGCTGCCCGGTGTGCGGGCGATCGTTACCGGCGACGACTGCGCGATGGCCTATGGCGTGATTCCCATCGCGCAGAATGAATTTCCACTGGCGCGCGAGCGTCTGCGCTACTTCGGTGAACCGGTGGCCGCCGTCGCCGCCGACGATGCCGCGACGGCGCAGGCCGCTCTGGCCGCGATCGAACTCGACATCGAACCGCTGCCGGCGTATTTCGACGCCGCCAGCGCGCGCGCGCTGGACGCGGTGTTGCTGCACGACAACAAGCCCGGCAATGTCGAGCGCGAGGTCGACCATGACTTCGGTGACGTCGAAGCCGGCTTCGCCGCGGCCGATCTCGTCAGCGAGGCTTCGTTCCGCTATGCCGAGGTCACGCACGCGATGATGGAACCCAACGCGGCACTCGCCGAGTGGGATGTCGAGCGCGGCCGGCTGACGCTGCATTCGGTGACACAGGTCCCTTACTACGTCCATCTGGCGCTCGCCCGCTGCCTGCAACTCGACGAATCGCGGATTCGCGTGATCAAGCCCTTTGTCGGCGGTGGCTTCGGGCACCGCACCGAGACGCTGAATTTCGAGATCATCGCCGCGTTGCTGGCGCGTGCCGCCGGCGGCACCGTGCGCCTCGAACTCAGTCGCGAGGAGAGCTTTCTCACCCATCGCGGCCGCCCGGAAACCGACGTGCGCGTGAAAATCGGCACGACCCGCAGCGGGGAGATCACCGCGGTCGACTGCGAGGTCGTCCAGCGCGGTGGCGCCTATGCAGGCTATGGGCTGGTGACGATTCTCTACGCGGGCGCGCTGCTGCACGCGCTGTATCGCGTGCCGGCCTGCAGCTACCACGGCCTGCGCGTCTACAGCAACACGCCGCCCAATGGCGCCATGCGCGGCCACGGTTCGGTCGACGTGCGCCACGCCTTCGAGTCGCTGCTGGATCGCATGGCGGAAGAACTCGCCCTCGATCCATTCGCGCTGCGCCGCGCCAACCTGCTGTCGATTCCGCATCGGACGATCAACGACCTGCAGGTCAATTCCTGCGGACTCACGGAATGCCTGGACATCGTCGAGCGCGAATCCGGCTGGCGCGAACGGCGTGGCAACTTGTCGCCCGGTCGCGGCCTTGGCATGGCCTGTTCGCACTACGTCAGCGGCTCGGCGAAACCCGTGCACTGGACCGGCGAGCCGCACGCGGTGGTGAGTCTCAAGCTCGACTTCGACGGCGCAATCACCGTGCTGACCGGTGCGGCCGACATCGGCCAGGGCAGCTCGACCCTGCTGACGCAGGTCGTCGCCGATGTGCTTGGTCTTTCGCTGGATCGGCTGCGCATCATCGCCAACGACAGCGCGGTCACGCCCAAGGACAACGGCTCGTATTCATCGCGCGTGTCGTTCATGGTCGGCAACGCCGCCATCCGCGCCGGCGAGGCGCTGCGCGAATTGCTGGTCGCGGCGGCGGCGCGCAGGCTCGAGGTCGCGGTCGCCGACATCGAATGCGCAGGCGAGACCTATCGAGTGGCAGGCACCGACCGGACGCTTGCGTACAAGGATGTCGTGGTTGCCGCACTGGAGGAGTCCGGCACGCTACAGGTCAAGGGCATCTGGTCGACGCCGCCGGAAACGCAGGGCGGCCGCTTCAAGGGCGCGGCGGTGGGCACCAGCGCCGGCTTTTCCTACGCCGCGCAGGTGGTCGAGGTCGAGGTCGACGAGGACACCGGCGAAGTACGCGTGGTTCGCGTCTGGGTTGCGCATGACTGCGGCCGGGCGATCAACCCGCTCGCTGTCGAAGGGCAGGTGCAGGGCTCGGTGTGGATGGGCATGGGACAGGCGCTCGCCGAGGAGACCCGCTACCTCGACGGCCGCCACGCCTGCGCCAATCTGCTCGACTACCGGATGCCGACCATCGTCGAGTCGCCGCCGATCGAGACCTACATCGTCGAGGCGCCGGATCCCAACGGTCCGTTCGGCGCCAAGGAAGCCGGCGAGGGCTCGCTGTCGGGCTTCCTGCCGGCGCTCACCAATGCCATTGCCGACGCCATCGGGCTGCGCCTGGGCGAACTCCCTGCGACACCCGACCGCGTTCTGGCCGCGCTGACCGCGCGCCGCCGCGCGCAACGCCATGCCCGCGGCAAGACCGCGGCGCCGCCGAAGGCGCCGCACTGACATGGCCGCGCTGACGGAATTCACGCTACATCGCCCCGCGACCGCGGTCGAGGCGGCGGCAATGCTGGCCGCGCATCCGGATGCGCGCATTCTCGCCGGTGGTACCGACCTCCTGAATAACCTGCGCAACGGCCTTGGGTCGCCGTCCGCGTTGATCGACATCGGCGGTATTGCCGGCTTCTCGACCATCGCCGCCGATGGCGCGGGAGGGCTGGTACTCGGCGCCGGTGTCACGCTGGTGACGCTGGCCACGGAAGCGACGATTGGACAGGCATTCCCAGCGCTCGCGCAAGCCGCCGTCGCAGTGGCAGCACCCGCACATCGCAGCGTAGCGACGCTGGGCGGCAATCTTTTCGTCGACACGCGCTGCGCGTATTACAACCAGAGCGAGTGGTGGCGCCGCGCCAACGCCTATTGCCTGAAGCATCGCGGCGAAATCTGCCACGTCGCGCCGCAGGGGACGCACTGTCACGCGGCGTACTGCGGCGACGTCGCGCCGGCGCTGCTGGCCCTCGATGCGTCCGTGGACCTGGTCGCACCCGAAGGGACCCGCCGAATTCCTCTCGGGCAGCTGTACGCGGACGACGGCGCGCAGCCGTTCACGCTGCGTGCCGGCGAACTGGTGACCGCGATCCGGATTCCGCCATCGCCGGCGGACGCGCGCTCCGGCTATCGCAAGTGCCGCATCCGCGGCGCAATCGACTTCCCGCTCGCCGGCGTCGCCGCCCGCGTGGCGATGCACGACGGCCGCCTCGCCCACCTGGCCGTAGCGCTGACCGGGACCAACTCGCGCCCATTCCTGCTCGAAGGGTCCGACGCGCTTCTCGGCGCGGCCCCCGACGACGCCTGCCTGACCGCACTGTCCAGGCTGGTGCAAAAGCAGGCCGGACCCAAGCGCACGACCCTCGTCGGCGCCCACTATCGCCGACTGGTTGCGGCTGCACTGGCGAGCCGGCTGGTCGCCCAGCTCGCCGGCGCACCGCGTTAGCATAGCCCGAGACCCCGCGTCCGCCGATGCGGCGCCGCCTGCGCCTGCCGGCTCCCCGGGTTTCGGAAATCCGCCATCGCGCCAACGGACGAAATCCGTCCGGCTTGCGCCACATCAAGTAAATTGGTATCGCAATACCATTATTATGGCCACATGAACCCGATCCGGCAGACCACCCGCACGCTGCACGAAGAGCACCGCGTCAATCTCGACCTGCTGGCCCGCGTCGAGCAGGCCTTCGGTCCGGCCCCGCAGACCGGAATCGACGTCGATACGCGCGCGCGCCTTGCCGGTACGTTGGCACAGGCACTGGAAGGCGAGGTCAGTCACCATTTCGACTTCGAGGAACGCGAGCTCTTCGACCGGATGACCGAGGCCGGCGGCGGCGACCTGGCCCAGTTGCTGCGCGAGGAACACGTGACGATTCGTGCGGTGGCCGCGGAACTGATTCCGCGCGCGCGCGCCGCCGCGGCCGGCACGCTGGACGCCGCGGGATGGGAGGCGCTGCGCCGCAACGCGTTGGAACTCGTCGAACGCCTGACCTCGCACATCGGCAAGGAGGACATGGCGATGCTGCCACTGGTCGACGACATCCTCGACGAGGAAGCCGACCGCAAGCTGTCGATGGAGTACGCCTGCGGATGACGCCGTCAACCAAGGACCCATCGATGGAGACCGCTACCGAACCGACGCTCACCATTCGTCCACTGACCGGCGAGGACCTCTCTGCTGTCGTCGACATCGACGCGGCGATCGAGCGCCGGACGCGCCGGCGCTACATCGAGCGGCGGCTGGCCGCGGCGCAACGCGCGCCCCGTCTGCATGCGCAGTTCGCTGCCGTGGATGCGAACGGGGTCGCCGGCTACCTGCTGGCCCGGGTGCTCTCCGGCGAATTCGGCCGGCCGGCGCCGAGTCTGCGCCTCGAACTCGTTGGCGTACGCGCCGACGTCAAGGGGCATGGCGCAGGAACGCGCCTGCTGGCCGCGCTGTCCGACTGGGCGCGCCGCCACGGGCTTGCCGACTTGCGCACGGCCGCCGCCTGGAACGACCACGCGATGCTGCGCTGGCTCGACGCCATGGGCTTCGTGCTTTCTCCGGGACAGGTCCTTGACTGCGCCATCGACGGCGATGCCTATTCGCCGGAGCGCGACGACGCGCTCGGTTTGTCCAATGGCAACGGTCCCGGCAACGAGATCGACTACGGCGCACCTGAGGGCAATGACTACGAACGCCTGGCACGCGACAGCGCCGAAGTGCGCACGATGCGGCGCGAGGACCTGCGGGAGATCGCCCGCATCGACCGCGCGATCACCGGGCGCGACCGCGGGGAATACATTGAAGGCAAGCTCGGCGAGGCGCTGGACGATTCCTCCATCCGAGTCTCGCTGACCGCGCGCCGTGACGGCGCCATCGTCGGCTATCTGATGGCCGCCGCCGACCTCGGCGACTTCGGCCGCACCGAGCCGGTCGCCGTCATCGACACCATCGGCGTCGATCCCGACTATGCGCATCACGGTATCGGCCACGCGCTGATGTCGCAGTTGTTCGCCAACCTGGGCGCCCTGTGCATCGAGCGCGTCGAGACCGTGGTCGCACCTTCCGATCTGGCGCTGCTGGCGTTCTTCTACGACATCGGCTTCATGCCTTCGCAGCGGCTTGCCTTCGTGCGCCGGCTCGACGCCTGATCGCCGGTTCCACGCCATGACCGCGGCAGCAGTGCGCAGCATGCCCGACGAGAGCATCGTGCGCGACGCGCTGGCCACGGTCGAGGATCCGGAAGCCGGCATGAACATCGTCGACCTCGGCCTCGTCTACGCCGTCGAGGTCACGCCGGCAGCGGTTCGGGTGGAAATGACGATGACCACGCCGGCCTGTCCGGTGGCCGACGTACTGGTCGAGGAAGCCCGCGCGGCAATTGCTGCTGTCGTCCCGGCCGATGCCACCGTGGATGTCGTCCTCGTCTGGGAGCCGATCTGGAACCCGTCGATGATGAGCGGTGTCGCCCGCGATCACTTCGGCTGGCAATGACGCCGGCAAGGCGATGAACCTGCCGGCTGCAGCGTCTCGCGGCGGACTTCCTCCCGCGGGACGGCTGCCGTTACTGGCGCTGGGCATGGTCGCGCTGGTCGTCGGCGTGGGCGCCGGCCTCGCCCGCATCGGCATCCCGGTCCCAGAGGGTGCCGCGGCAGTCGCAGCACTGCACGGACCGCTGCTCATCGGCGCCTTCTTCGGTACGGTGATCGCGCTGGAACGTGCGGTCGCCATCGGTCGGCTGTGGGCCTTCCTGGGTCCGCTGGCGTCGGGCTGCGGCGGCGTGGCGCTGATCAGCGGCCATGGCGAACTCGCGCCCTGGCTGCTGGGCGGCGGCGGTGTCGTGCTGCTCGCAGCAACTGCCGACGTGCTGCAGCGCCAGCCAGCATTGTTCACGCTGACCCTGACGCTGGGCGCGCTGGCCTTTGTCGTCGGTACCGCATTGTGGGGCGGAGGACTGCCGGTGCACGCGATCGTACCGTGGTGGCTCGCGTTCCTGACACTGACCATCGCCGGCGAGCGTCTGGAACTGTCACGCCTGTTGCCGCCCTCGCCCATTGCGGTACGCGTATTCGCGGCAATCTTGCTGGCGTTCGGAGTTGCACTGGCGGCACTGGCTCAATCCTGGGGAGCGCAGCTGTTCGGCGCGGCGCTGCTGGCGCTGGCGCTCTGGCTGGCCAGGCAGGACGTGGCGCGGCGCACCGTGCGCGGTCGCGGGCTGACGCGCTTCATTGCCGTGTGCCTGCTCGCCGGATACGCCTGGCTCGCCGTCGCCGGAGTCGTGATGCTCGCCGCCGGTCTCGTTCCGGGGAGTCGCGCCTACGACGCCGCTCTGCACGCGCTGCTGCTCGGCTTCGTGTTCTCGATGGTCTTCGGCCACGCTCCGATCATCTTTCCGGCGATCCTGCGCGTGAAAATGCCCTGGCACCCGATCTTCTATGTTCCCCTCGCGCTGCTCGCCGGCACGCTGGCACTGCGTCTGGCCGGCGATGCGCTGGGCGATGCCGGCCTGTTGCGCGCCGGCGCCATCGGCAACGCGGTTGCGCTGGCGGCGTTCCTGTTGAACACGATTGCCGCCATTCTGCGGGGCCTGCGCCGCGCGCCTGACCTGGGCGCGCATCCGAATGGAGACGACTGACGCCACGGCCGCGACCACGGAAATGGCGCATCCGGCATGAGATAATCCGCAGCATGGTCGAGCGTGCGCAATCGCGAGGCGAGGAAATCGCCAACAGCATCAGTCACGGCGTGGCGCTGCTGGCCACCGTCGTCGCCATGCCCATCCTGATCGTCGTATCCGCGCAGCAGGGCACGGCGATCAACATCGTCGGGGCCACGGTGTTCGCAGCCAGCATGCTGCTCCTCTACGGCGCGTCGACGCTCTACCACGCCATCGCGCATCCGCGCGCCAAACGCATCTTCCGCAAGCTCGACCATGGCGCCATCTACCTGCTGATCGCCGGCACCTACACGCCGTTCACACTGGGCGCGCTGGGCGGACCCTGGGGCTGGACGCTGTTCGGCCTGGTGTGGGCGCTGGCGGGCGTGGGCGTCGCGCTGAAGGCATTCGACCGGATGACGCATCCGGTCGCGTCGACCGTGCTCTACCTGGTGATGGGCTGGCTGGTGCTGATCGCGCTGGGGCCGCTGGTCGAACGCGTCGCCACCGGCGGCCTCGTCCTGCTTGCCGCCGGCGGATTCGCCTACACGCTTGGCGTGGTGTTCTTCGCGCTGGATTCCCGGCTGCGCTACGGCCACTTCGTCTGGCACCTGTTCGTCGCCGCCGGCACCGCCTGCCACTTTTTCGCCGTTCTGTACTACGCGTACTGAAGGCGTCGCTAGGCCACCGCGCGCTGCTCCAGTTCGCGCAGCCGCTGGTGCCGATACGCCCCCCATAGCGCTGCGCCGATCGCGCCGGCGTAGATCGAGTCGGGGTGATTCACCGCCGTCACACCGACCTTTTCGTTGACGATTTCCTCGCCAATCGCCGCGAGCAGGCCGGTATCCAGCGCAAGTCCGCCGGTCAGCAGCGCCGTACCTTCCTTGATGCCGGTGACCTTGAGCAGCTTGACGATGCGCGAGGCCATCGACAGGTGGATGCCCTTGAGAATGTCCGGCGTGGCGATGCCGCGCGAAACCATATTGATCACGTCGGTTTCGGCGAGCACTGCGCAGATCGAACTGACCTTTTCCGGATCCTGCGAGCTCTGCGACAGCGCACCGATCTCCTCGACCGCCACACCCAGGTAGCGCGCGATGTTCTCGAGGAACTGGCCCGAGCCCGACGCGCATTGGCTGGTCATCTTGTACGACAGCACCTTGCCGCGCGGATCAACGTAGATCGCCCGGCCGTTCAGCGCGCCCATGTCCACCACCGCGCGGGCCTCCGGAAGCAGGTAAACGCCGCCGCGCGCGTGCGTGGTCATCGAATAAAAGTGGCCGGTGGCGAATTTCACATTCTCGCCCTCGCCCGTGGTCGCGATGTAATCGACGTCGCCCTGCGCGATCCCGGCATCGGCGAGAACGCCATCGAGCCCCTCCTGCGCAAGCGTCATCGGGTCGCGCCGGCGGATGCGCTCGCAGCGTTTGGCCAGCCACTGCGGCCTGCCGCCTTCCGACCGGAAGATCACGGACTTGACGGCTCCAGAGCCAATGTCGATGCCGATCGTGATGGTCATGCGCGTGCCTCCGACGTGCGGCCTTCCTCGACCACGGCGCGCCAGGCGAAGGTCGCGCCGCCCAATGCGCCGGTGTAGATCGAGTCCGGATCGATGTTCAGCGTCAACTCGCCGTAGTTTTCGTGGACCAATTCCTTCAGCGCCTTCACCGCCGCTTCGTTCTTGGCGACGCCGCCGGTGAAGGTGAACTCGTCGCGGATGCCGCCCGACCGGGCCAGGATCGACATCGCGCGCAGGATGATCGCCCGGTGCAGGCCGGCCATGATGTCCTCGCGCTTGTCACCCAGCGACAGGCGATCACGCAGCTCCGCGCCGGCGAACACCGTGCAGGTCGAATTGATGCGGATGGTCTTGGTGGACTTCATCGCCAGCGGCCCCAGCTCGTGCAGGCCCATGTTCATCTCGTCGGCAATGTATCCAAGATAACGCCCACAGCCCGCAGCGCAGCGATCGTTCATCTGGAAACTCTCGACGATGCCCGCCGGGTCGACCTGGATCGCCTTGGTGTCCTGCCCGCCGATGTCCAGCACCGTCGCCGTGCGCGGGTACATGACATGCGCGCCGAGTCCGTGGCAGAGAATTTCCGAGCGGATGTGCTCCTTCGAGAACGGCAGCCGTGCGCGCCCGTAGCCGGTGCCCACTGTATAGGTTTCCTCCATTTCCAGGTCGAGGATGCCCTTGATCGGCGCCTCCACGGCAGCCCGCCGGCCCGCGGTGTCGGGCAAGACGACGAAGGTGCGCTCCAGCGCCGCCAGCAAATGCCTGCGGATCGAATCGGCATAGACGCGGTTCTCGACCTCGATGATCGAGCGGTCGAACACATTGAGCAGGAAGTCGTAGCGGATGTCCGCCTCCTTGGCGACCGTCTCGCCCGCGGCCAGGTACTGGCTGCCGGCGATGTCGCGGAAGAAGTCCGACTTGCGCTTCGCTCCCGGCGCGAACAGCTCCGGCGCCTCGGCAGTCAACCGGCGAAAGACCTCGGCCAGCGCCGAACCCACGCCCGCGCCCGCATCGCCGAACTTGGCGGTCTCGAGGCTGCGCTGGCAGGTCTCCTCCAGGTCGACCAGCTGCTCGACATACTGCTCGAGGCGAAAGTCGCGTTCGAGTTGGCCGAGAAAGCCATCGAGCGAACCGTTGAGTGCACCAGACCCCGCCAGCGCCTGCCGGAACAGGTGGAAGCGACCGTTGACCAGCGCCTCCTGCTTGGCGATGGTCGCTGCGGTGTCGTAGTTCGAGCGCGAATTGGTGATGCCGCGCCCCAGGATGTTGTGATCCTCGTCGATGACCACCGCCTTGGTGGTCGTCGAGCCGAGATCGATGCCGATGAAGCAACGCATGGGGATCCCCGTCAGTGCGCAGCGGCCGCGGCCGTGCGTTTCTGCTTGACCATCTGGAAGTAGCTCTCCAGCCGGTTCTTGACGTTGGCCGCCGAGAAATAGCGCGGATCGACCAGGTCGGTCTCGATGAAGGCCGCCGGCTTGCCGGTGCGTTTCTCCACCTCGCGCAGGATCAGCAGCTGGCCCGCGGAGAAACTGTTGCAGCTCTTGATCGAATTGATCAGCAGGCCGTCCGCCTGGTACTCGTCGATGTACTTGCAGATCATGTCGATGCGCGACGGCAGGTTGAGGTTGGTGTAGCAGCCCAGGCAGTACTCGGCCAGCGATTCCAGTGGACGGTCCGGATCGTGCCGGAAGCCGAAGTCGTAGAGGCCTCCGACCTTGGCGTAGGTCGACGACACCACGACCGCGCCCTCTTCGTAGAACATCTTCCAGAAGTCGCGGAAACTGGTCCAGTTGGGCGGGCCCTCGACGACCAGCCGGTATTTTTCCTCGCCCATCTCGCCTTCCGGCGTCACCGGTCCCTTGCCTTCACGCACGCGCTGCTCGATCTCCCGGCGCAGCACGTTGTAATACTGTGTCGCCTCGGGCGTGCCGCGGAAGGCGGTGAAGATCGGGCCGATGTAATAGACCGCGCCAAAATAGCCATCGATCGGCGACGGGCGGTTCTTGGCCGAATGCAGCACCGCCACCAGGTCGTCCTCGGCCTTCTGCGATTCGCGCATGTACTGGCGCAGCCGGTCGATGTCGAACTTCACGCCCGAGATGCGTTCCAGCGTCGGAATCACCGATTCCTTCAGCTGCTTGACCACGTAGTCGCGCATGTTTGGCGCGATCCTGCCCTCGCTCTGGTAGGGCACGTGCAGCATAACCGTCTCGCAGCCGTACTTGTGACGGATGAGTTCGAACCACTTCATGAACGTGAAGCAGCCGGTGTAGGACAGCAGCAACACATCCGGCCGCGGCAGCGCCTCACCGGTCGGGCCGGTTTCGCCGCCCAGCATCATGCCGAGGTCGGCCTTCACATAGGTGCAGACGTCCTCGCTCTGGCCATCGCGCTCGGCGTCCATGATCAGCCTGCCCGAGCGCTTGCGCATGCCGTTCTGCAATGCATTGGTCTCGGGCAGGCTGCGTGCGAAGTCGAAGCACATCAGCAATTCGTTGAGATTGCCGGGGACGAAGGTCGCGGAGACCTTGCGCCCTGCCGCACGCGCGCCGGCAAGCTCGCTGTAATTGCGGTTGATCAGCTCCTTCTGCAGCCACATCGCGTCCTCTTTCTGGACCTCGGGCTTGTTCGCTTTCGGCGTCGTCGCAACGGTCATGGTCACACCTCGCTCCACAGTTTTATAGAATCGGCGAAGGTGCCCGCCTGCTCGCGGATCGGCGCCATCTGGCCGGTGTTCTCGGCATACTTGAACGCGGTGTACGGCACCTTGTGCTGCGCGAGCACGTCCTGCAGCATCGGCCGTTCGAGCAGCGCCGGGTCGCAGAACGACGGCGCCGCGAACACCACGCCTTCGGCGCCGCGCGATTTCACCTGCTGCAGCAGGAACTGGCCCTTGTCCTCGCGCCTGGTGTCGTACTTGGCCGCCGTCGACGCCGACCGGTGCAGAAACGCCTTGGAAAGTTCCTCCAGCGGCCGGCCGCAGGCGGGCACGTCGTCGAGCAGCCAGCGCGTGACCAGCATGAAATCGTCGTCGACGACATAGCATCCGGCCATTTCGATGGACTTGATCAGCGCCAGCGGCGGCTGCTCGCAGAAGGTGCCGTTGATCACCACGCGGGCGTTGTCGCGCTTCGGCCTCGATTCCCGCCGCGCCGCGGCGAGGTATTCGCGCACCAGCGCCGTATGCGCTTCGGGCGGCAGAACCATGCCCGCACGCAGCAGCAAATAGACCTCGGAGGTCGGTGCCTGCCACGGTTCCTGCGCCCGGTAGGCGTAGAGCTCGCGCAGCGCATCCCGGTTGTCGTTGTAGACCAGGATCGACCCGTCGATCTCCGCGTCGGTGACCGGCTTCCCGCGCAGCCGGCCGAGATCCTCGCGCAGGATTTCCAGTTCCTGGACGTAGAACACGCCGCCAATGGCGTCCTCGTAGTTCTGCGGTACGTCGATGTAGCGGACGTACTTGTCCTTGAACAGGATCTGCCACATCCCCGACAGGTTGCGGATCACGTCGCAGATCGACGGAAACAGCATGCCGTCGAGACAATCGAGGCGTCCGGTCAGGCCGAGTTCGATGGTCGAGCGCGGGATCCGGCAGATATAGCTCTGGTAGTAGGCATCGCCCTGGATCACCTCGAGCTGATCGCCGCCGCCCAGGATGCCGACCGGCAGCATGCCCGCCGCGTGCACCAGCTCGCGCGGTACATAGACCGGCATGTAGCCGATGGCCTTGCGCCCGGGGACCGCGGCCTTCCACTCCTTGACGGCGTTGAAATCGAGATCGTCGAACAGCGCCTGACAGCGCGCGACGATCGCCTGGACGGTGGAGTCGGAATTCATCAGCGGTGCTCCCAGTGCGGTGGCCGTTTGGCTATGAAGGCGGCGAGGCCCTCGTTGGCGTCGTGCGTGCGCATCAGCTTTTCTAGGTAGAGATGTTCGACCTCGCCAAGGCGATGGCGGACGTCGCGCAGCATGCCGGCACGCGCGGCGGTCAGCGCAAAGGCGAGGCTGGCGGCGCTCCTTGCGCCAAGGTTCACGTCGAAATATGTCAGCGCCGCCGCGACCGGATCGTCGTCGATCTCCCGCACCAGTCCGGCGTCCTGCGCCTCGCGGGCGGAAATCGATCGACCGGAGAAGAGCAGGTCTTCCGCCACCGCCTGGCCGACGCGCCAGGGCAGCAGCACCGATGCCGCCGGCGCAAACACGCCGAGCTTGATTTCCGGCTGGCCGAACTGCGCATCCGGTGCCGCGAAAATCGCGCTGCCGGCCAGCGCCACTTCCAGGCCGCCGCCAAGACATTGGCCGCGCGCCGCGACCAGGATCGGCGCCGGAAAATCGAGCATCGCCAGGATCAGTGCGTGCAGCGCTTCCAGCATCGCGGCGCAACGCTCGGGCAGGTGCTCATCCACACTCGCGCCGAAGCTGAAATGCGGCCCCTCCGCGGTCAGCAGCACGCCGCGCAATCCGGTCTGCTGGCGGTGTTCCACCAGCGCACCGTGCAACGCCGCGATCATCGCCGCGTCGACCAGGTTGGCCTTCGGCCGTGCCAGCGTCAGGCGCAGCAGCGCACCATTGCGCTCCAGTCCGACGGCAAGCGGTGATTCGGCGGCCATCGCCATCAGCCCTTCTTCGGCTGAATCGAATCGTGCAATGGTCCGACCCAGCTTTCACCGGCGGCGAGCTTCTGCCGCAACAGCACGAAATCGACCTCGCGATTGTCTTTCGGTCCGTCATTGAAGGCGGTGAAACCCGCGCGCGCCTCGGTCATCATGTTCAGCGCCAGCCAGGCGCGCGAATCCTCCTTGTTGCGATTCCAGCTCTCGAGCTTGGGCTTGCGCAATTCCTCCAGCGACTTGGTCGTGCAGTCCGGGAAAGTGAGCAGCATCTTGGCGCACAGTTCGTCGACTCTGGCATCGAGCAGCGACAGGTCGACGGTGCCGCGCGCCAGCAGCGCCTTGCCGGCCTTCAGCGCCTCACCGGTCTTCGGCTCGCCGAAGACGAAGCGGCCGTTGTCGTCGGCCATGCGCTGCGTCTCGACCAGCGGATTGGCGACGAAGGCACCGTCCACCTTCAAGGCCGGCACGATGTCGGTCAGCACGCCCATCCAGTACGCCTTGTGCGCGGAGAAGGGCTCGCACAACACGCACGCGGCCATCGCCCGTTCGCTGCCGACCATCAGCGGCAGGAAGTCGGTTGCCCCACCGATCGGCGCGGAGCCGTGCTTGGGTCCCGCCTGGCCGAAGCGCGCCAGGTCCTGCGCGACGGAAAAATCGCAGGCCATGCCGATCTCCTGCCCGCCACCGATGCGCATGCCGTTGACCCGGCAGATCACCGGCTTGTCGCAGGCGAGGATCGCGCTGACCATGTCGTTGAACAGGCGCATGTACTGCCGGTATTCCTGCGGCTGCCCGGCGTAGTACTCGGCGTACTCCTTGGTGTTGCCGCCGGTGCAGAAGGCGCGGTCGCCCACGCCGGTGAAGACGACGCAGTTGACATCGCGGGCGTTGGTGGCGGCACGGAAGGCGAGGATCACGCCCTTCACCATGTCGGTGGTGTAGGAGTTGAACTGGGTCGGGTTGTCGAGCGTGATCCAGACGTTGAACAGGCCCGGAGCGATGGCGCCGTCGGGCGTGCGCGCCGGCCTTTTCTCGTAGCGCACGCCGGGCTTGGAGAAATCGTCGACGAGGTCGTGGTTCTTGAATTCGGGTTGGGAAGCACTCATGGCCATGGACTTTCGTAGCGGCGTTCAGGTGGGGACGAGGACTGCGCGTTTCTTGATCTCGCGGTCGTGCACGGCGGCGAACACTCGGTTGATGTCATCGAGCGGATGCTGTTCGACGAAGGGCTTGATGGCCACCTTGCCGTCCTGCACCAGGCCGAGCGCCGCGCCGTAGAACTCGGGCGGGCAGCCCCAGTTGCCCAGTGCGCGCGCATCGAAGGCCATCAGGTTCGACAGGCGGATTTCGACCTTGTCCATGGTGAAGCCGACCACCGACAGCGTCGCGCCATGCACCAGCAGGCCGTAGGCTGTCAGCTGTCCGGCGGCGGTGCCGGAGCATTCGAAGATCGTCCACTCGGTAACCGGCAGCTGTTGCTGCCTGGCGAAATCCATGATCGCCGGCTTGATCGCCCGCGCCTCCAGCGAACGGCTGTTCAGTGTCAGTGCAGCGCCGTGCGCCGCCACCGCGGAAAGGCGGTCGTCGTCGACGTCGATGGCGACCACGGTCGCGCCGAAGGCTCGGGCAACCTGGACGCAGTAGCCGCCGACACCACCCGCGCCGATGACCACCGCCAGGCTCCCTGGTGACACGCCCGCGCGCCGGACCGCCTGATAGGGCGTGGTCAGCGCGTCGGCGACGATGGACACGTCGGCGAGCGACAGCCCGGCCTGCGCAAGGCGCGTCTCGTCGACTTCGCAGAGACCTCGGCCCGGGACGACGATATGCGTCGCGAACCCGCCCTGAATGTCGTTGCCCGGCATCTTCTGCGCGCGGCAGATCGGGGCCAGGCCACGCCGGCAAAGATCGCATTCGCCGCAGGGCAGCACTGCCGGCACGATGACCGGCTTGCCCAGCCAGTCCTGCGCATCGGCCCCTGCGGCGACGACCCGGCCGCTGATCTCGTGCCCCAGCGCCAGCGGCAGCGGTGCATTGGTCCGCACGCCGTCGTAGTAGTAGCCGAGGTCGGTATGACAGACCCCGCAACCGGCGACGGCGACCACGACGTCGCCCGGACCCGGTTCCGCGGCGAAGGCCTCCCGGACCAGCGGTGCCTTCGGTGCGGTCATCAACCACCGGTGTGCTGCAATGCTCATCGTCGTTGCTCCTTCTGCGGCGTCCGTCGCCACCTTGCGCCGCCGCTTGACGAACCGTGGTCGCCGGTTGAATATCAGGCTATTCCGGTATTACAGTACCGTTTTACCGTAATTGAGTTTTGATCATCCTGCGTCGTCGTTGCAGACGCATTGATCTGCATCAATCCAACCCGGACACCGGGACGCTTAACGTACGTACATCAGCAGCGAGGGATTATCGATGAACGCAAAGCACGAGCAGCGGCGGGACCGCGTCCATGGCGGGAGCGTCTCGATCGCGCTGGCCGGCAGCGGCGGCAGCGGTGTCATGACCGCGGGCACGCTGCTGCTCGCGGCCGCCGCCAAGGCCGGCCGCTACGGACTGATGGTCCGCACCAGCGGGCCGCAGATCCGTGGCGGCGAGGCCGCGGCACTGGTGCGCCTCGGCGACACGCCGGTCGCGACGCTGGACGACCGCTTCGACGCGCTGATCGCCATCGACTGGCAGAACGTCAACCGCTTCGCCGACGAGATTCCGCTCGACGCAGCCAGTTTGCTGTTCGGAGATCCCGATGAGGGCTCGGTGCCCGAAGCGTTCGGAGCAACCGGCGCGCGCTACCTGCCGGTGCCGCTCAAGGCCATCGCCAAGGGCATTCCGGGAAGCTGGACCAACATGGTGGCCCTGGGTCTTGCCGGCACGCTTGCCGGCCTGCCGCTCGATGCGCTGGAAGCCGCGTTGCGCGAATCGTGGAAACGCGGGGAAGACAAGCTCGCGGCCAATGTCAGGGCGCTCGCCGCCGGGGCCGAGGCCGCGGCGGGGATCGATGGCTTGAAAAGCGCCGCCGCGCAGCCCGGAAACGGTTCCGGACGCTGGGTCATCAGCGGCAACGAGGCTGCGGGCTTCGGCGCGATTCGCGGCGGCGTGCGCTTCGTCGCTGCCTACCCGATCACACCAGCCACCGAATTACTGGAATGGATGGCGCCCGCGCTGGCAAAGGTCGGGGGCACACTGCTGCAAGCCGAGGACGAATTGGCGTCGGTGAACATGATCATCGGCGCGTCGTATGCCGGCGTCCCGGCGTTGACCGCGACCGCCGGCCCCGGCCTCGCGCTGATGACCGAGGCGCTTGGCCTGGCCTGCTGCGCGGAAGTGCCGATCGTCGTCGTCGATGTCATGCGCGGCGGACCATCGACGGGCATTCCGGCGAAAAGCGAACAGAGCGACCTGTCGTTCGCGGTCGGCGGACTGCACGGCGACGCGCCGCGACTGGTGCTGGCGCCGAATTCCATCGCCGACTGCGTCGCCACCACGCAGTGGGCCGTGCAGCTGGCGGAAACGCTGCAGGCGCCGGCGATCGTCCTGTCCGACCAGTTCATGGGGCAATCGCGCGCCATCGTCGATCGGCCTGCGGATCCCGGCTTCGGTGGCGCCCGCCTGAAGGCCGCCGCCGGAACGACCGACTACAAGCGGTACCGCGACACACCGTCCGGCGTCTCGCCCATGGCAATTCCCGGCACTCCCGGGCTCGCCTACACGGCGGACGGCCTCGAACACTCGGAAGCCGGCATTCCCAGCAGCCAGGCCCGCGATCATCGTCTGCAACTCGACAAGCGCGCGCGCAAGCTGGACCTGCACGACTACGGCCGCTGGTGGGCCGACATCGAAGGCGAAGGCAGGCATGCGATTCTCACCTTCGGCTCGACCACCGGCGCGGTGCGCGAGGCACTCGCCCGGTTGGCCGAGGCCAGCATCGACATTCGAATGATCGCGCTGCGCCTGCTTGCGCCGCTGCGCACCGACGCGCTGGCCGCGGCGCTCGCCGGCGTAGACCATGTCCTGGTGGTCGAGCAGAACCATGGCGCGCAATTGTTTCGCTACCTTCGCGCCATGGCCGACCTGCCAGGCAAGGCGCGCAGTTTCCATCGTCCGGGCCCGCTGCCTCTGCGTCCCGGCGAACTCGTCGCGGCGATACACGACTGGGTGGGCGCCACCGCGATTGAACGGGAGCTCGCATGAACGAACCCCTGCCTCCGGACGCCGTGCGAACCGCGGCGAACTACAAATCGGCCTACAAACCGATCTGGTGCCCCGGCTGCGGTGACTTCTCGGTGCTATCGAGCGTCACCAAGGCACTGGCGATGATCAACGTGCCGCCGCACGACGTGGTCGTGGTGTCCGGCATCGGCTGCTCGTCGCGCCTTCCCGCCTATACGTCCTGTTACGGCTTCCACGGCGTGCATGGCCGCGCGCTCGCCGCCGCCACCGGCCTCAAGGTCGCGCGGCCGGACCTGACGGTGCTCGCGTCCGGTGGCGACGGCGACGGTTATTCGATCGGTGGCAATCATTTCCTGCATGCCTGCCGGCGCAATGTCGATCTCACCTACATCGTCATGGACAACCACGTCTACGGCATGACCAAGGGCCAGGCGTCACCGACGACCGAACCCGACTGGGACAACAAGCTGTCGCCGGGTGGTACCGGCATCCGCGCCTTCCATCCGCTGGTGATCGCGCTCGCGTCGGGCGCCAACTTCGTCGCCCGCGCCTTCTCCGGCGATCCCAACGGCACCGCAAGGATCATCGCCGAAGGCATCCGCCATCCCGGATTCTCGTTCATCGAAATCCTCAGCCCCTGCATCACCTTCCGGCCGGAACAGCGCGATTGGAAGCACCAGGTGCGTCCGGCGCCGGTCGCCCCAACAGACGATGCGGCGCGCGCCGCGCGCCGAATCATGGCCGACGACGGCTTCAATATCGGCGTGCTCTACACCGGATCGCGCCCGGCCTACCCGTTGCACGGCCGCAAACCAAAAAGCACGATCGAGCAACTTACCGTGGAGTTCGAGACATGAGTACAGCAAAAAAAACCCATCCCAGAACGCCTGCCGCCGATGCCGGCGCCGCCCCCGCCGCGATGCCTGCCGCAGCCGCGGGCGCCGGCACGTCCACGACCCCGGGTGCGGCCGGGAAAGACGGCAAGAACGATATCTCGCTGGAGGAATTCATGGCGCAGGCCTGGGCGATGGAGATGGAGGCGGTTCAGCGCTACGGCGAACTGGCCGATGCGATGGATGCGCACAACAATCGCGACGTCGCGGCGATGTTCCGCAAGATGGCGCAATACGAAGGCAAGCACGCCGACCAGTTGCTCGCGGAGATGGGCTGGACCGAGCCGCCGCTGATGGCGCGCAGCGAGTTCCGCTGGCCGAGCTTCGAGGGACCGGAGACGGTCTCCCACGACCAGCTGCACTACCTGATGCAGCCGTGGCATGCGCTCGAATTGGCTTTGGCGGCCGAGCAGCACGCCGAGCGGTTTTTCGGCGACCTCGCGCGCAAGGTCACGTCCGAGTCGGTGCGTCGCGCCGCGCTGGAACTGCAGGCCGAGGAACGCGAACACGTCGACCTGGTGAAAGCCTGGATGAAAAAGGTGGCCGAACCCGACAGCGACTGGGCGGTTGACCCCGACCCGCCGCGCCACACCGACTGAGCGTGGGCGCGCAATCGCTGCTGCCCGAAGGCTGGGCGCCGCCAGTCGGCTACGCCAACGGCATCGCGGTATCGCCGGGACGGATCGTGTTCATCGCCGGGCAGGTCGGCTGGGACGCCGGGCAGCGGTTTCGCTCGGAGTCGCTCGCGCCGCAATTCGACCAGGCGCTCGCCAACGTATTGGCCGTGCTTGCCGAAGCGGGAGGCACGCCCGCCGATATTTGCCGGATGACGGCCTACTGCTGCGACAAGCCCGCCTATCTCGCCGCGCGCCCCGAACTCGGCGCCATCTGGCGCAGACGCATGGGCGGACATTACCCGGCAATGAGCATGATCTTCGTCGCCGACCTGCTCGACCACCCGGCGAAAATAGAACTCGAGGCCACGGCGGTGGTGTCCGGTGGAAGTTCGAAGCCGGCCTGAGCACTGGCGGACCCACCGGACAAGGTCGCGAATCCCGCGCGGCAGCCGCTAGCTTTCCTGCTTCTCTTCCTCGAGGAAATCGACCTCGGCCTGTCCACGCGCGGCGTCGCGCTCCACCGCAAGATTGGACAGGTAATCGGCGGTGATGTCGCCGGTGATGTACTTGCCGTCAAAGCAGGATGCTTCGAAATTGACCAGATTCGGATTAGCGGCGCGCACCGCGTCCTTCAGCCCCTCGAGATCCTGATACACCAGCAGGTCGGCGCCGATTTCGCGCGCGACCTCGGCGTCGGTACGCCCGGTGGCGACCAGTTCGCTCTGGTTGGGCATGTCGATGCCGTAGACGTTGGGAAAGCGCACGGGCGGACTCGCCGACGCGAAGTACACTTTGCGCGCGCCGGCCTCGCGCGCCATCATCACGATCTCGCGCGACGTCGTGCCGCGCACGATCGAATCGTCGACCAGCAGCACCACCTTGTCCTGGAACTCGATGCCCACCGGATTGAGTTTCTGCCGCACACTTTTCGTGCGCATCGCCTGCCCGGGCATGATGAACGTGCGCCCGATGTAGCGGTTCTTGACGAAGCCCTCGCGGTACTTGATGCCGAGCCGGTTGGCGAGTTCCAGCGCCGACGGGCGCGAGGAGTCGGGGATCGGGATCACCACATCGATGTCCTGCGCCTCGGGCATGCCGCGGATCTTCTCCGCCAGCGCCCCGCCCATGTGCAGGCGCGCCTCGTAGACCGACGCGCCGTCGATGACGGAATCCGGCCGCGCCAGGTAGACGTACTCGAAGATGCAGGGGTTGAGCGTCGGGTTCTCGGCACACTGCCGCGCGTGAAACCCGCCGGTATTGTCGACGAAGATCGCCTCGCCGGGCGCGACGTCGCGCAGCACGTGGAAGCCGAGCGGTTCGATGGCCACCGACTCGGAGGCGACGATGTACTCGGTGCCGCCCATCTGTTCGTTGCTGCCGACGACCAGCGGGCGGATGCCGAAGGGATCGCGGAAGGCAAGCATTCCGTAGCCGGCGATCATCGCCACCACCGCGTAGGCGCCGCGGCAACGACGGTGCACGCCGGCAACCGCCTTGAATATCGCCTCGGGATCGAGCCGGTGGTGCTGCGCGGCGCGCTCGAGTTCCAGCGCCAGCACGTTCAGCAGCACCTCGCTGTCGGAATTGGTATTGACGTGGCGGAAATCGAGCTGGAACAGCTGCCGCTTCAGTTCCTCGCTGTTGGTCAGGTTGCCGTTGTGTCCGAGCGTGATGCCGAACGGCGAGTTCACGTAGAACGGCTGGGATTCGAGATCGGAAAAAGCCGAACCCGCGGTCGGATAGCGGCAATGACCGATGCCCGCGGACCCCATGAGTTCACGCATATTCCGCGTGCGAAAGACGTTCTGCACCAGGCCCGGGCCCTTGAACATGTGGAAGATCGGGCCTTCGCTGGTGACGATGCCGGCCGCGTCCTGACCACGATGCTGCAGCAACAGCAGGCCGTCGTAGAGCAGTTGGTTGACCGGCGTGTGTGCAACGACGCCGACGATGCCGCACATGGGTTCTAGGCCCTTTCCGGAGCCGCAGCGGGCGGGACGATGACGCCTTCGCGGGAATAGTCGAGCGCGCCCGCCCATTCCCGCGGCAACCACGGCCGAGTCGACAGCGCGCCCGCCACCAGCGCGCGAGAAAGCGTCGCGTTGTGCCACCAGTCATAGCGGGGCAGCGCGGTGACTCCGGCCACCAGCACAAACGCGAGCACCAGCACCAGGCCGCGGACAACGCCGAACAGCGCACCGAGAAAACGGTCGACAAAACCAAGCCCGGCCTTGCGGATCAGGCTCGATAGCGGCCAGGCGATGAGCGCGCCGATGACCAGCACGGCGATCAGGATCACGATGAATGCCAGCAGGTAACGCAGCGCCGGATGGCCGCCGAAGTCGGGCAACACGGTACCGACCATCGGCGTCAGGGCAATCGCCGCGACAATGCCGACGACCCAGGCCGCCAGTGCGATCAATTCCCGCGTCACCCCACGCGCGAACGCCAGCAGCGCCGATAGTGCGATTACGCCGATGATGGTCCAATCGAAGGCAGTCACGCGCGTCACGCCGCTACCTGGACGGGGCGACGATGCCGACCTGGCCCTCGCCCTTCAGAGCTTCCCGCGCCGCCACCGCTTCGTCCCGGGTCGGGAACGGACCGACACGCACTCGCCAAAGCGTTCCCTTGCTGGTTTCGAGTGGTTCCGTGTAGGCGGAGTGCCCTGCACGTTTCAGCTTGTTGGCGAGCGCATTGGCGCCCTTGTCGTCGGAGAACGCGGCCAGTTGCACGGAGAAGGTCGCGCCCGCGGGTTTGCTTGCCTCCGTAGCACCACGCGGAGCAGGCGACGCAGCCGTTGGCGGCGCCTTGGGCGCTTCGGCCGGGGCGGCCTTGGCGGCAGCCGGTGCGGCCGACGGCGCCTTCGCAGGGGCCGCGAGAACCTTCTGTTCCGCCTCCGCTAGCGAACGCTTCAACGGATCGGCATTGCGCGTGGCAGCTGCGGGCTCGGCTCGCGACATGCCCTCTGCGGCCGCGGACTTGGATGGAGCAGCATCGGAGGACCCGGTCTTGGGCGTATCAGCCGGCGCAGGTTCGTCTTTCGGCGGCTCGGCTTTGGCGACGTCCGACCTTGCCGGCCCCGCCTTGGTGCCCTCGGAGCGCAGCGGCGCCTTGTTCTTGCCTTGCAGCTGGTTGACGAACTTGCCGTCGTCGACCTGGGGAATCTTCACGGTTACATCCTCGCCGAGCGGCCGGGGCTCGCTTTCGAGCAGCATCGGTACCACCACCGCCGCTGCAAGCGCGAGGACGATCGCACCGATCAGCCGGCGGCGGGCGCGCCGACGCAGGTCATCGAGATTGAGTTCGGCCGGGTCCGTCATGAATGGGGCGCGGTGGTTACCTGAGGCGGTCGTGCTTCAGCCGGTGAACGCGGGAAGCACGGCCGCGACCGTGAGAAAGGATCCGAAGACCACGATTCTATCAGCCTCTACCGCCTTGCCATGCGCCGCGGTGTGGGCATCTGCGACATTGTCGAAGCATTCGATTGCCGCGCCATCGACACCCGCATCCAGCAACGCGTCGCGCAACTGTTTGCTCGTCGCGCCGCGCGGGCCCGGCAAACCGGCCACGAACCAGCGGTCGATGCGCACGACCATCGCCGCAGCGACTCCGGCGATATCCTTGTCCGCGAGCATCCCGAATACCGCCAGCGTCCGCGGATGAAAACCCATCGCGCCCAACTCGTCCGCGAGCACCGTCGCCGCGTGGGGGTTGTGGGCGACGTCGAGCACGGTCACCGGACGTCCGGGCAGCACCTGGAATCGCCCGGGCAAGGTCACCGTGTGCAGCCCCGTGCGCAACGCTCCGCCCGACACCGGCAGGCGCGCGTGCAGGAGGTCGAGAGCCACCAGCGCCGTCGCCGCATTGGTGAGTTGGAAGGCGCCGCGCAGCGCCGGAAACGGCAGGCCGTAGCGATCGCCCCTCGGTCCCCAGTAACGCCATTGCCGTCCCTCGTTCACGAATCCGTAGTCGCGGCCAATCCGCGTGATCGGTGCACCGATGGCGCGGGCGGCGTCGATCACCGATGGCGGTGGATGCGGCTCGGCCACTACCGCCGGGCGTCCGGGGCGGAAAATACCGGCCTTCTCGCGGCCAATATCCTCGCGCGTCGGACCGAGGTAGTCGACATGGTCGATAGCCACGCTGGTCAGCACACAGACGTCGGCGTCGACGATGTTGACCGCGTCGAGACGCCCGCCGAGGCCAACCTCGAGCACGACCACGTCGAGCTCCGCCCGGGCGAACAGCCACAGCGCCGCCAGCGTTCCGAACTCGAAATAGGTCAGCGGCGTGGCGTTGCCCTGCGCGTCGATGGTCGCGCAACGCGCGTCCTCGACCACCTCGAAGGCGGCGAGCAGCGAGGCGTCGGTCACGTCGGTTCCGGCAAGGCGCACGCGTTCGTTGTAGCGCGCAAGGTGCGGCGACGTGTACAACCCGGTCCTGTACCCGGCGGTGCGCAGGATCGACTCGAGCATGGCGCAGGTCGAGCCCTTGCCGTTGGTTCCGCTGACGGTGATCACTGGGCAGGCTAGCGCCGCATCCAGTCGCGCATGCACCGCGCCGACGCGCGCCAGCCCCAGCGCGATCGACTTGGGATGCAGCGTCTCGAGATAGGCAAGCCAGGCGTCGAGCGTCGTGGGTCTGCTCACGACAGGTCAGCCTCGAAGAATGGCCGGCAGGTTGGCGCAGGCGTACGCGGCGCGCGGCGCGATCAGGAGGCGGGTACCGGCTGCCGCATCAGCGCGGCCAGCAGCGCTGCCAATTCGTCGCGAAGCTGACGCCGGTCGATGATGAGGTCCAGCGCACCCTTTTCCATCAGGAATTCGGCGCGCTGAAAACCCTCCGGCAGTTTTTCCCGCACCGTCTGCTCGATCACCCGCGGACCGGCGAAGCCGATTAACGCACCGGGCTCGGCAATGACCAGGTCGGCGACGAATGCAAAGGATGCCGAAACACCGCCCATGGTCGGATCGGTGAGGATGGACACGAAGGGCAGACGCGCCCGGTTCAGCTCCTGCAGCAGTGCCGTGGTCTTCGCCATTTGGAACAGCGAATTGACGCCCTCCTGCATGCGAGCGCCGCCCGAGGCCGAGACACAGACGAACGGCATCCGGTTCTCGAATGCGACGCGCACGCCGCGCACGAAACGCTCGCCGACCACCGAGCCCATCGAGCCGCCCATGAATTCGAATTCGAACGCCGCCAGAACCAGCGGCACGCTCTTCACACTGCCCTGCATGACGACCAGAGCGTCGGTCTCTCCGGTCTCCTCGAGGGCCGCGACCAGGCGATCGGGATACTTCTTCTGATCCTTGAATTTCAGGCTGTCGATCGGCACCACTTCCGAGCCGATCTCGAAGCGGCCCTCCGGATCGAGAATCTGGTCGATCCGATCCCGCGCCGATACGCGGGCGTGATGTCCGCATTTGGCACAGACGTGGAGATTCTGCTCCAGGTCGGTGCGATAGAGCACGGCTTCGCAGGCAGGACACTTGATCCACAGGCCTTCCGGGACCGGCGTCCGGCGCTCGCCGGGAGTACGCTTGATCCGCGGCGGCAGCAGTTTCTGCAACCAGCTCATTCTCGGCCCCCCTTGGCCTTCCCCTGCGAACCCATGACGGCAGTCGCCCGCGGGCTGCTAGCGCTTCATGTCGTCCAGCGCGTGGCGAATGGTAGCAAGCCACGCCCCGGAGCGGGAAGCCGCCTGTTCCGGCGGCCCGGCCTCGATTTCCTGGATGATCCGGCTGCCGATCACCACGGCGTCGGCGTGCACGGCGATCGCCCGCGCGCTCGCCGCGTCGCGAATGCCGAAACCCACGCCGACCGGCAACGACACATGGCGCCGGATTTCCGTCAGCTTGAGCGCCACGTCGGCGGCATCCAGGTGCGCCGCACCGGTGACACCCTTGAGTGAAACATAATATACATAGCCACGCGCCAGCTTCGCGACTTGGGCGATGCGCGACTCCGGCGTGGTTGGCGCCAGCAGGAAGATCGGCGCGATGCCATGCGCGCACAGCAGCGGCGCGAACGCACCAGCCTCCTCGGGCGGGTAGTCGACGACCAGGACGCCGTCGACGCCGGCCGCCTGCGCAGCCCGGGCGAATTCCTGCGTCCCCATCGCCTCGATCGGATTCGCATAGCCCATCAGTACGATGGGCGTGGTCGCGTTCGACTTGCGGAAATCGCGCACGACCGCCAGTACGTCGGCCAGCGAGACGCCCTGTGCCAGCGCCCGTTCGGAGGCGCGCTGGATGACCGGGCCGTCGGCCATCGGATCGGAAAACGGTACCCCCAGCTCGATCACGTCCGCGCCCGCGGCCACAAGCGCATCCATGATTGCGCGCGTTACTCCCAGCGAGGGATCGCCGGTGGTGACGTAGGGAATCAACGCCTTGCGCCCCGCAGCCGCGAGGTCCGCGAAGACCTGGTCGAGGCGCGTCAAGATCGACCGCTGCCCAGGTCGGGATTGCATTCGGGGCGGCAGTAGAACTTGAGTCCCGAGCGTTCGGCGACGGTGTTCATGTCCTTGTCGCCGCGTCCTGAAAGGTTGACCAGCAGGATCGCCTCCGTGGGCAGTGTCGGCGCCAGCTTTTTCGCGTAGGCCAGCGCATGCGCAGACTCCAGCGCCGGGATGATGCCCTCGATGCGGCAGCAGTCGTGAAATGCCGCCAGTGCCTCGACGTCGTCGATGGAAACGTATTCGGCGCGTCCCGAATCCTTGAGCCAGGCGTGTTCGGGGCCGACTCCCGGATAATCGAGTCCGGCGGACACCGAGTGCGTCTCGGTGATCTGGCCGTTGGCATCCTGCAACAGGTAGGTGCGATTGCCGTGCAGCACGCCCGGCCGCCCGGCGGACAGCGATGCCGAGTGACGGCCGGTGGCGATGCCGTCGCCGCCGGCTTCCACGCCGATCAGCCGCACGTCGCGCTGTTCGATGTACGGATAGAAAATGCCCATCGCGTTGCTGCCGCCGCCCACGCAGGCGATGATGGCGTCCGGCTGGCGCCCGGCGTACTCGGGCATCTGCACGACGCACTCGTCGCCGATCACCCGCTGAAAATCACGCACCATCATCGGGTAGGGATGCGGACCCGCAACCGTGCCGATGATGTAGAACGTCGTCTCGACGTTGGTGACCCAGTCGCGCATTGCCTCGTTCAGCGCATCCTTCAGCGTCTTCGAGCCCGACTCGACCGGGACGACCTTCGCTCCGAGGAGGTTCATGCGGAACACGTTCTGCGCCTGGCGCTTCACATCCTCCGAACCCATGTAGACGACGCATTCCATGCCGTAGCGCGCGGCGATGGTCGCCGTCGCCACGCCGTGCTGACCCGCGCCCGTTTCGGCGATTACGCGAGGCTTGCCCAGCCGCCGGGCAAGCAGCGCCTGGCCGATCACATTGTTGATTTTGTGCGCGCCGGTGTGATTCAGGTCTTCGCGCTTGAGCCAGATCTGCGCACCGCCGAGTTCGCGCGACCAGCGCTCGGCGTGGTAGACCGGCGATGGCCGGCCGACGTAGTGCTTCAATTCACGCTCGAATTCGGCGCGAAACGCCGGATCGTGCTGATAATGCGCGTATTGCGCCTTCAGCTCCTCGAGCGCGCGCACCAACGTCTCGGCCACGAAGACGCCACCGTAGGGGCCGAAGTGCCCTGCGGCATCCGGAAGTTCGTAGGGAAGGTCAACCATCTGCATTGCGCACTCCAGCCATGAACGCGGCAATGCGCGCCGCGTCCTTCAAGCCCCTCTTCGCCTTGCCGTCCGGACCGCGTTCCTCGACGCCGCTTGAAACATCGACGGCCCAGGGCCGGACCGCGCGGATCGCCTCGCCGACGTTGGCAGGATCGAGTCCTCCCGAAAGAATGGCCGGCGCGCCGAGTTGCGCCAACGTGCTTCCGGTCAGCCGCGACCAGTCGAATACGCGACCGGTGCCTCCCGGCAGATCTCCGGGCGAAAACGAATCGAACAGGAAGCCGGCCGCATCGGTGTAGGCGGATGTGCATTCTAGCAAATTCACCCCCTCCTTCACGTGCACGGCCTTGAGATAGGGACGGCCGAACGCGCGACACAGTTCCGGCAACTCGTTGCCGTGAAACTGCAACAGGTCGACCGGCACAGCGGCCAGCACGGCATGGATTGCCTCCGGCGTCGGATCGACGAACAAGGCGACGCTGGTCACAAACGGTGGCAAGGCGTCGACGATGGCGCGGGCCTGCCCAATATCGACGACGCGCGGTGAGCCTGGCCAGAACACCAGACCGATCGCGTCCGCCCCGGTCTGTGCTGCTGCGAGGCCATCCGCGATGCGCGTGATGCCGCAGATCTTGACCCTGGTGCGCGGTTGCGTCATGCGCCGGCGGTCGCCACCGGACGTACGGTAGGGGGAAGTCCGAATCGCGCGTCGTAATCGGCGCCTGCGAAGTACAGGCCGGCGGCGGGAAAGGTCGGTGCCGCGCGCGTGCGATCGCGAAGCGCGAGCAGCACCCCTGGCCAGTCATGCGGCTGCTTGCCTGCACCCACCTGCACCAGCGTCCCGACGATGTTGCGAATCATGTGGTGGAGAAAGGCGTTGGCGGAGAAATCGAAACGAACCAGGGACCCGTCACGAACCACGGCCAGGCGCGACAGCGTCTTCACCGGCGTCCTGGCCTGGCACTCGCTGGCGCGAAACGATGAAAAGTCGTGGATTCCTATCAGGTGCATGGCGGCAGCGCGCATCGCATCGACGTCAAGCGGTCGATGGTACCAGCCGACGTGACCGGCACCGAGACCGGGCCGCTCCGGCCGATTCAGCAGCAGATAGGTGTAGTGGCGGGCGCTCGCCGCGAATCGCGCATGAAAATCGTCGGCAACCGGCTGTGCCCAAAGCACGGCCGCGCTGTCGGGCAGATGGGTATTGACGCCGCGCACCCAGGCGCCGTGCGGCCGCGAAGCGTCGGTATCGAAATGCACGATCTGCGACACCGCATGTACGCCGGCGTCGGTGCGGCCTGCCGCAACGACGACCGTCGGCAGTCCGGCTATGGTACCGATCGCACGCTGCAGCGCGTCCTGAACGCCGCAGCCGGATGCCTGCGACTGGAAGCCACAGTAGGCGTATCCCGCATATTCGACGGCGAGTGCGAAACGCATGTCTGCTCAGGGTTGGGGCGACGCTCTCAGCACGCAGGGTCGTGCCTGCGCCGATCCACCGTCAAAGGCAACGGGCGGCGGATCGTCGACCCGCCGCCCGCCTCGTCGCGATGCCTGGTGCCGTCAGCCGAGCTTGGCCAGCAGAGACTTTGCCTCCGCCTTCTGCTGGTCATCGCCCTCGTGCAGCACTTCCTGAAGGATCTCGCGTGCGCCTTCGACGTCGCCCATTTCCTGATATGCCTTGGCAAGGTCGAGTTTGGTCGCCGCATCGTGCCACTGTCCATCGAGAACCGACGGCGTCGGGTCCTCGAAGGTCGTGCGCTCCGGATCGAACGACAGGTCGAGCTTGTCGAGTTCCAATGCCGCCGCAGGCCGCGCAAGCTGCGACGACGTGGCGCCGGCCGCAACCGGCTCGGGCGCGGGTTCCCGATCCCGCTTGATCATCGGCTCGGGTTTTTCGGAATCGTCGAGTTTGAAATCGAGGTCGAATTTCGTCGCTTCGACCGCGGCGCTTTTCACCGGCTCGATGCGGTCGTCGAATTTCGCTCCCAGCGTGTCGAGACTCGACCGGCCCTCGGCGGCGGCTTCGTCGACAACGTCTGCCGCGCCTCCGGCGAAGCCCGTCGATACCGCCCCCGCTTCGAGGGCTGCAGTATCGATCATCGACGACGAGCCGCGCACGGATTTCTCCACTTCGGACTCGGCACCCGCGAGGATGTCGGCAGGCGACTTCGGCTGTGCACCCGATGCCGGCGAGATCGAAATCTCCTCGTCCATCTGGTATTCCAGCCCCTCCCGCGATTCGTCGATTTCAATCGAGTCAGCTGCCGCGGCGACCGCGGCCGCGCCGGCCAGCGACCGCGCGCCAGGCGTGCCGCCGTCGGCGAACATCGGGTTATTGGGATCGAGCTGGCGACCAAGCGCCACGGCCTTCTGCCAGGTCTCGCCCTGCCCGCTGGTCACCGAATACAACTCCGAAGCCACGGTCTCGAAGGCCGACGGCTTGTTGTGCTGGGCATGGATTTCCAGCAGCTTCAGATAGATTTCCTGGCGCTGCGGATCCTTCTTCAGCGCGTCCTTGAGGATTTCCTCGGCCTGCGCATCGCGACCGTAGGCGAGATAGACCTCGGCCTCGGCGATCGGGTCGACTTCGTCGGTATCGATGTTGCCCAGGCCCTCGCGGCTGAAATCGCTGGCGAGGGAATTGTCGCCGGTATTGACGACGCCGCCGCCGGTCGAGCCGAACACCGTGTTGGTCTTGATGTCGGTGCCCGAAATGATGCTGTCTTCGAACTTGGTGGTCTTGCGCCGACGCGCCGCCAGCAGCGCGGCGATGCCGCCCAGAACGACCAGTGCACCCGCGCCGATCGCCCATCCCGGTGTGTTGCCGAGCAGATCCTCGAAGAAGCCCGGTGGTTCTTTGGCGGCCGCGGCCTTTGCCGGTGGCACCGCCTTGGGTGGTACCACCTTCGGCGGTTCAACCTTCGCTGGTTCTGCGGCCTTCGGCGGCTCTGCGACCATGGGCGCTCCGACCTTCGCGGGCTCTTCGACCTTGGGCGCTTCGACCTTCGCAGGCTCGGCGGCCTTCGGCGGTTCAACCTTCGGCGGTTCAACTATCGCAGGCTCGGCGGCCTTCGGCGGTGGTGCCGTCACCGGAGGCGCTGTCGTGGCCTTGGCGGCCTTGCCCGCATCCGCCTGCATCTGCGCCAGCGTCTGGTTGCGCATCTCGACCGCGCGCTGCAGATCCTTCAGCGTTTTTTCCAGCTCGGCGATGCGACTTTGCGCGTCACGCAACTGCGCGTCGCGGGCCGCCGCGGCTTCCGCGGTCGTACCCTTAGCTGTGCCTGCCTCCTTGGAAACGCGCAGCTCGCCCGATCCAGGTTTGGCCGCAGGCGCCGTTTCCTGCACCGCGGTACCGATCCGACCGGCAGCCGCCCGGCCACGGCCTTCTTCGGCCATCGGCGCGGAACCGGCCACGCGATCGCGGTAGGCGCGCCAATCGGTGGCCTGCACGCTTACGACCTGGGCCGCCTCGGCCGGCGGTGTGTTCGATGCCTCGACCGCGTTCGGAATGGTGATGATCGTCCCCGAGCGCAGACGATTCATGTTGGAACCGTCGAATGCCGCTTCATTGCTGCGGAACAACGCCACGAGCATCTGCTCCAGCGTCACGGTTTCCGGTTTGTATTCCACAGCGATCCTGGACAGCGTGTCGCCACGCTTGACCGTGTAGCTGTTTCCTTCACCACGTGCCGGCGCCGCCGCTGCTGCGGCCACCGGTGCGGGTTGCGCACGCGGCGCAGCGCCTTGGCGAGTCGGCGTCATCGGCTCCACCGGCGTGGCTGCCACCGAACCCGGCGGGTCGAGCAGGAACGTGTAGTCGCGCACCACGCGACCCGATGCCCAGTTCACCTCGACCAGCAGGTCGAGATAGGGCTCGACGACAGGCTGTTGCGAAGTGATTTTCAGATATGCGGTACTGCCCGTCCCACGCTCGAGCACGATTCGCGTGCGACCCAGCACACCTTGATACTGGAGATTGTTTTGCCGGTAGAGCGACGGCTCAGCTACCTTGGCTGTGACCGAGTCAAGCTCTTCTTTGGAACTCGGCAACAATTCGATGCGTGCGGACAATGGCTGTCCGACGAACGAATCGACGGTCAGCTTTCCAAGACCGAGTGGGTACGCAGCTCCGGGCAACGCAAGCATGCCCGCAACAAGGCCGAATTGGACGATGGGTTTAACGCGCATGCCGACCTCTTTTGGGGTATGCCTTTAGGCTCAAGCTAACATAACATCATGGGTTTAGCCCTGCAAGCTAAACCCCGGTATTAGCTGGAGTTTTCCGGGTCCTGTCGCGCGCCTTCCCACACAACTTCATGCCGTTGTGATATCCGCCAGCGCTAGCGCTAGCGTCGCTATGCCATGCCGACTACAAGATGTTGTAGCCCGGGCCTGCGCCCGGGTCGTGTTGCAAACCTGTCGGCGGTAATCCCCTTCCATCAGCGCTCCAGCAGGATCCGCAGCATCCGGCGCAGGGGCTCGGCAGCGCCCCAAAGCAGCTGGTCGCCAACAGTGAAGGCGGACAGGTATTCCGGCCCCATCGCCAGCTTGCGCAGGCGACCGACCGGAATGTCGAGCTTGCCGGTGACCGCCGTCGGCGTGAGTCGGCGCACACTCTCCTCGCGGCTGTTCGGCACCAGCTCGACCCAGTCATTGGCACCCGCGATGATCGCCTCGATTTCCGGCAGCGGCACGTCGCGGCGCAGCTTGATGGTCAACGCCTGACTGTGGCAACGCATCGCCCCGATGCGCACGCAAAGCGAGTCGATGGGAATGACGCTTTCCGCGCTGCGACCGAGAATCTTGTTCGATTCGGCACCCCCCTTCCATTCCTCCAGGCTCATGCCGTTGCCCATGTCGCGGTCGATCCACGGAATCAACGAGCCGGCCAGCGGCACGCCGAATTGTTCGGCGGGAAAGCGTTCGTCGCGCAGAATGCCGGCCACCTCGCGGTCGATGTCGAGAATGGCCGACTGTGGATCGTCGAGCAGATGCTTGGCCGCCAGGTGCGTTTCTCCCATCTGCTGCAACAGCTCGCGCATGTGCTTGGCACCCCCGCCGGAAGCCGCCTGGTAGGTCATGCAGGTCATCCACTCGACGAGGTCACGCTGGAACAACCCGGCCAGCGCCATCATCATCAGGCTGACCGTGCAGTTGCCGCCGATGTAGTTGCGCACGCCGCGGCCAAGCGCTGCATCAATCACCGGGCGGTTGACCGGATCGAGGATGATCACCGCATCGTCCTGCATGCGCAGCGTCTTGGCCGCGTCGATGAAACAACCGTTCCAGCCGGCCGCGCGCAGCTTCGGGTACATCGCCGTCGTCCAGTCGCCGCCCTGGCAGCTGATGATCGTGTCCAGCGCGGTCAGCGCGGCGACATCGCCCGCGTCCTTCAGCGCCGTCGAGCCGCGCCCGACGTCCGGGCCGTTGCCACCGGCGCTCGACGTCGAGAAAAACACCGGATCGATCAGATCGAAGTCGCGTTCCGCGCGCATCCGCTCCATCAGAACCGACCCCACCATTCCCCGCCATCCCACGATTCCCACTCGCATGATCGTTCCCGTTCGTCTGTCTTGGTATTCGTCGTCCCGCCGGACGCAGTTCACTCCGGCACCTTGTCCCTGCGCCGCCTGCGCAGTCGGGCTAGCGTTTTGCCTGCGCTGGTTTTCGGCGGACCGCCGACGGCATGGCGCGCAACCGCGCCATGGCGTGCGCATCCACGTAGCGTCCGTCGCGCAAGGCGTACTGCGCGTGCGTGCCCTCGATCTCGAAGCCGAATTTCCGATAAAGCGCGATGGCCGCAGCGTTGTCGGTGTAGACGGTGAGCTCGAGCCGGACATAGCCCAGCCAGTTGTCGGCGATGTCCACCGCCGCGGCCAGCAGTGCCGCGCCTATGCCGCGCCCGTGCCAGTCGTCCCGCACCGACATGCCCACGCCGGCCGCATGCCGGCGCCGCGGCGACTTCGACACCGGGTGCAGGCCCAGGTTGCCGATGACCTCGCCGTCGGCTTCGGCGACCAGCAGATAATCGTCCGGACCGTGATCAACCAGGCGCTTGCGCCACATCTCCGCAGTCGGCAGCGGCAGCTGCAGCGTGCCGGCCATCGCCTTCGGCGAGGCCATGGTGGCGCGGATGGCCTCGGCGTCGGCCAGTTCGGCGCGCCGGATCCTGACCACCGTCGCGCGGGTCTTCACGCCGAGTCCCTGAAAGCCGCAACCACGGCGTCACCCATCGCCCGCGTACCGATGACCGCCTCGCCCGGCAGCGCGATGTCGCCGGTGCGCAGGCCCCGGCCGAGCACCGAGCGCACCGCGCGTTCGATGCGCGCGGCAATGTCCTCGCGCGCGAACGTGTAGCGAAACATCATCGCCAGCGACAGGATCGTCGCCAGCGGATTGGCCTTGTCCTGCCCGGTGATGTCGGGTGCCGAGCCGTGGATCGGCTCGTACAGCCCCTTCTGGTTGGCGTCCAGCGACGCCGACGGCAGCATGCCGATCGAACCGGCCAGCATCGACGCCTCGTCGGACAGGATGTCGCCGAAGATGTTGCCGGTCACGATGACGTCGAACTGCTTCGGGTTGCGCACCAGCTGCATTGCGGCGTTGTCGACGTACATGTGCGACAACGCCACGTCCGGATAGTCGGCGGCAAGCGCGCTCACCACCTCGCGCCACAGGATGCTGGTGTCGAGCACGTTGGCCTTGTCGACCGAGGTCAGCTGCTTGCCGCGCTTTCTCGCGGTCTCGAAGCCGACGCGCGCGATGCGCTGGATCTCCGGCACGCTGTAGAGCATGGTGTCGAAGCCCTCGTCGTCGCCGGCGGCGTTCTTCCTGCGCCCTCGCGGCTGGCCAAAGTAGATGTCGCCGGTCAATTCACGGATGATCATCAGGTCGAGTCCGGCGACGACCTCGGGTTTCAGCGTCGACGCCGCCGCCAGTTCCGGATAGAGCATCGCCGGACGCAGATTGGCGAACAGCGACAGCGCCTTGCGGATGCCGAGGATCCCCTGCTCCGGGCGCAGTTCGCGGGCCAGCGTGTCGTAGCGCGGGCCGCCGACGGCGCCCAGCAGGACCGCATCGGCCGCCTGCGCCAGTACCAGCGTCGCCGGCGGCAGCGGATGCCCGGCCGCGTCGTAGCCGGCACCGCCGATCGGCGCCTCGTCCAGGACCAGCGGCAGCCCTTCGTCCCGCAGTAATTCCAGCACGCGCCGCGCCTGCCCGACGATCTCGGGACCGATGCCGTCTCCCGGCAGTATCGCAATCTTCACGTTCCAGCACTCCCCTAAAAAAACACGGCGCCGTCACTTTCGATCCGGCGCCACGTCGTGTTTCGAAATTCTCTACGCGAGCCAGGGTTGATCCGTCAGCCGTTTGGCCTCGAATTCGCGAATCGTCTGCGCGTGCTGCAGCGTGAGCCCGATGTCGTCGAAGCCGTTGAGCAGGCAATGCTTGCGGAACGGCTCGACGTCGAATTCGAAGCTGAGCGAACCATCGGCGCTGGCGACAAACTGGCGCTCAAGGTCAACGGTCAGCGTGAAACCCGGAAAGGCCTGCGCGGCGGCGAAAAGCCGATCCATCTGCGACTCGGTCAACACGATCGGCAGCAGTCCGTTCTTGTAGCAGTTGTTGTTGAAGATGTCGGCGTAGGACGGCGCGATCAGCGCCCGGAAGCCGAAGTCGTACAGCGCCCAGGGCGCATGCTCGCGCGAACTGCCGCAACCGAAATTGCGGCGGGCAAGCAGAATCGACGCCCCCTTGTAACGCGGATCGTTCAGTACGAATTGCGGATTCAGCGGTCGCCTGGTGTTATCCACGCCCGGCTCGCCGTGGTCGAGATAGCGCATTTCGTCGAACAGGTTGGGACCGAAGCCGGTCCGCTTGATCGACTTCAGGAATTGCTTGGGAATGATCGCGTCGGTGTCGACGTTCGCCCGGTCAAGCGGGGCGACAATGCCGGTGTGCTTGCGGAATGGCTGCATGGTCGTCCGCCCGTCAGGAAAGCCGGCGCACGTCGGCAAAATGCCCGGCGATCGCGGCTGCGGCCGCCATCGCGGGACTGACCAGATGCGTACGCCCGCCCGCGCCCTGCCGACCCTCGAAATTGCGGTTGGACGTGCTGGCACAGCGCTCGCCCGGCTCAAGCCGGTCGTCGTTCATGGCAAGGCACATCGAGCAACCGGGCTCGCGCCATTCGAAGCCGGCATCCCGGAACACGCGATCGAGACCCTCGGCTTCCGCCTGCGCCTTCACCAGTCCGGATCCGGGAACCACCATGGCCAGCTTTACGTTGGCGGCCACGCGGCGGCCGCGCGCGACCGCCGCCGCCTGACGCAGGTCCTCGATGCGCGAATTGGTGCAGGACCCGATGAACACCTTGTCGATGCGGATTTCGGCAATCGGCGTGTTGGGCGTGAGGCCCATGTACTCCAGCGCGCGGGCGATGCCCTCACGCCGCGTCGAATCGCGCTCACGGTCGGGGTCGGGCACCCGGTCGTCGATGGCGACGACCATTTCCGGCGACGTTCCCCAGGTGACTTGCGGGCGAATCGTTGTGGCGTCAAACACCTGCGTCGCGTCGAAGCGCGCGCCCTCGTCGCTGACCAGCGTGCGCCAGTACGCGACGGCCCGGTCCCAGAGCTCACCCGACGGCGCCATCGGGCGACCCTTCGTGTAGTCGAGCGTGCGCGCATCGACCGCGACCATGCCGGCGCGGGCGCCGGCCTCGATCGCCATGTTGCAAACGGTCATGCGCGCTTCCATTGACAGCGCGCGAATCGCCTCGCCGCCGAACTCGATCGCGTAGCCGGTGCCGCCGGCCGTGCCGATGCGGCCGATGACGGCGAGCACCAGATCCTTCGAAGTCACGCCGGGCGACAGGCGCCCATCGACGCGCACCAGCATCGACTTGGCTTTTTTCATCAGCAGGCATTGCGTAGCGAGCACATGCTCGACCTCGGAGGTACCGATGCCGAAGGCCAATGCTGCAAAGGCACCGTGGGTGCTGGTATGCGAATCGCCGCAGACGACGGTCATTCCCGGCAACGTCGCGCCCTGTTCCGGCCCGATGACATGGACGATGCCCTGGCGGCGGTCGAGGAAGGGGAAATACGCCTTGGCGCCATGCTCGCGAATGTTGCTGTCGAGCGTCTCGACCTGGGTGCGCGAGATCGGGTCGCGGATCCCAAGGTTCCAGTCCTTGGTCGGCGTGTTGTGGTCGGCGGTGGCGACGATCGACTGCACGCGCCAAGGCCTGCGCCCGGCGAGCTTCAGCCCCTCGTAGGCCTGCGGGCTGGTCACCTCGTGGACAAGGTGGCGGTCGATGTAGAGCAGCGCGGTGCCGTCCGCTTCCTCGCGGACCACGTGGCTGTCCCACAATTTGTCGTAGAGCGTGCGCGCCGTCATCTGTGCGGGTTTCGCCGGTCGGCGACCAGGGTAGTCGGGACAAGGATTATTGCATAGCAGCAACGGCGCTGTCAGGACCGCGCTCACGGACAAAACCTTGCCGGGAAAACGGCTCAGGACGACGTCCGGCGCCGCGCCTCCTCGACCACCCCATTGACCACGTCCACGACGCGGGCCGGCAAATCGGGCGACTCCGGGTCGAATGCCTGCGCCGGCGTGGTCCGCAGCCAGGTCAGTTGCCGCTTGGCGAGCTGGCGCGTCGCGGCGATGCCCTGCTCGCGAAGCGCGGTCGCGCCGATCCCGCCTTCGAGGAACTCCCATGCCTGCCGGTACCCGACACAGCGCATCGATGGCATGCCCGGCAGCAGCGCATGGCGGCTCCGCAGCGCGCGCAATTCGTCGACCAGGCCCAGCGCAAGCATCGCGTCGAAACGGCGGGCAATCGCCGCATGCAAGCGCGCGCGGTCGGTCGGCAACAACGCGACGGCAAGCGTCGGGCCGAGTTCCCCCGGCGCGGCGGCGCGACGCCCCTGCAGCGCCGACAGCGGCAACCCGGTCAGCCGGTGCACTTCCAGCGCGCGCTGGACGCGCTGTGCATCGGTGGGCGCAAGGCGCGCCGCCGTTGCCGGATCCACCGCGGCGAGTTCGGCGTGCAGTACCGGCCAACCGTCCTGCGCGGCACGCGCATCGATTTCGGCGCGCACGGCCGCATCGGCGCGCGGCAGGTCGGACAGGCCCTCGCGCAGCGCCTTGAAGTAGAGCATCGTTCCGCCCGCGACGATGGGCAGCCGCCCGCGACCGCGAATCGCGCCGATCGCGGCCAGCGCGTCGTGCACGAAACGCGCAGCGGAATAGGCCTCGGTAGGCTCGACCAGGTCCAGAAGGTGATGCGGCACGGACGCACGTTCCTCCGCGCCCGGCTTGGCGGTGCCGATGTCCATGCCACGGTAGACCTGCGCGGAATCGACGGTGACAATCTCGCCGTCGAAGCGCCGGGCGAGCGCCAGAGCGAGCGCGCTCTTGCCCGACGCGGTCGGACCCATCAGCAGGATGGCGGGCAGCACGGCAGCGGCGGGACCGGGAGCGGACCCTAGCGCCCGCGCAGGAACAGGCGGTCGAGGTCGGCGAGGGAGAGCTGGTACCAGGTGGGACGACCATGGTTGCACTGGCCCGAGCGCTCGGTCGCTTCCATGTCGCGCAATAGCGCATTCATTTCCTGCACCGTCAACGCGCGGTTGGCACGCACCGCGCCGTGACAGGCCATCGTCGACAGCAACTCGTCGCGGCGCGCCGACAGCACCTGCGTGCCGCCGAACTCGCGCATCTCGTGCAGCACGGCGCGCGCGAGCGTCACCGGGTCGGCGTCGGCCAGCGGCGCCGGGACCCCGCGCACGGCCAGCGTGCCTGGGCCCAGCGGCGACAGCGCGAAGCCCAGCGCCGCGAGCGCCTCGGCATGTTCCTGCGCGGCGTCGATCTCCAGCGGCGCGGCGGTGAACGTCGCCGGCACCAGCAGCGGCTGCACCGGCAGCCGCGCGTCGAAGCCGGCCTTGAGTCTTTCGTAGACGATGCGCTCGTGCGCCGCATGCATATCGACGAGGACGAGACCCATGCGGTTTTGCGCGAGAATGTAGACGCCGTGCAACTGCGCCAGCGCAAAGCCCAGCGGATGCCCGTCGTCGACTGGCAATGCCGCCGCGTCCTGGCCGTCACGCGCTCCGAACAGGCGGGCGTAAAACGGCGACGGCTCGGCGGTCGACAGCGCCATCGCCGCCTGCGAGGACAGGGTCCCCGGTCGCGCCGGTCCGGCAACGCCCACGCCGGCTGAGCCGAAGCCGCCGCGCGCCGACGCGATGGGCGGCAACTGCGCCGCCATGTCGCCCAGCCGCTCTGCCGCCGACACCGCGGGCTGTTCGGCAGCCGTTGCCGCGAGCGAGCGCTCGACCGCGTGCCGGACGAACTGGTGGACCGCGCCCGCGTCACGGAAGCGCACCTCGATCTTTTGCGGATGCACATTCACATCCACGCGCCGCGGATCGAGTTCCAGCCACAGCACATAGGCGGGTTGCCGGTCATGATGGAGGACGTCGCGATACGCGTCGCGCAACGCGTGCTGCAGCACGCGATCGCGAACGAAACGACCATTGACGAACACGTACTGGCCGCCACGCTGCGCCGCGTAGGCGGGCCGCACGGCCAAACCGGACAGACGTGCGCCGCCCGCGTCCGCGTCCACCCGCGCCGCCTGCGCGACGAACTCATCGCCCAGCAGCGCCTCGACACGTGCCTGCCGGCCGCCGGCGGCCAGCCGGTGCGCCATACGGCCGTTGTGCTGCAACGTGAAGGCGACGGCGGGATGCGCCAGCGCCAATCGTCGAAAGGCCTCGTCGCAATGGCCCCACTCGGTGGCCTCGGTACGCAGAAACTTGCGTCGTGCCGGAGTGTTGAAGAAAAGCTCCTCGATCGTGACTGCGGTCCCGGCTGTCAGCGCCGCGGGTGCGATGGCTGCGACGGTGCCGCCTTCCACTTCGATGCGCCACGCATGCGGCGCTCCGGCTGCCCGCGATGCCAGCGCCAGCCGCGACACCGAAGCGATCGAAGCCAGGGCCTCGCCGCGAAAACCGAGCGTGGCAATCGCCTCGAGGTCGGTCACCGCGCGCAGCTTGGAAGTGGCATGGCGGGCAACCGCGTTCGCCAGATCCTCGCGGGCGATGCCGCTGCCATTGTCGGTCACCCGCAGGCGCTTGGTGCCGCCACCGGCGAGTTCGACGTCGATCTGCGTCGACCCGGCGTCGAGCGCGTTCTCCATCAGTTCCTTGACCGCCGCCGCCGGTCGCTCGACCACCTCGCCTGCGGCGATCTGATTGATGAGCAGATCGCTGAGCGTGCGGATCGCCGGCATCAGCGGCGCAGCCCTCGTGCCCAGCGGGCGTAGACGCCGTCGGCCACCACACCCAGCGCAGCCAGCCGTGCGTCGAGATCGCTCATCAGGTCGGCGGCGCTCTGCAGGTGCGCGCTGGAGCGCGCGGGCAGTTCATCGGCGCCCGTCCGGCACCAGGTCTCGACCAGTTCGCGCGTCATCTCGATGTGACACTGGAAACCCAGGTGCTGGTCGTCGATGACGAAGCCCTGGTTCGGACAGACATCGTTGGTGAGGATGCGGGTGGCCATCGGCGGCAGTTCGAAGGCGTCGCGATGCCACTGCAGCGCCGCAAAGCGGGGCAGGCCGCCGAACCACTCGCGGCGTGCGCCGCGATCGCAGACGTCGACGTGCAGCCAGCCGATCTCCGGCTCGCGCATCCGCGTTACGCGCGCACCGAGCGCCTTCGCCAGCAACTGGCCGCCCAGGCAATGCCCGAGCACCGGCGTCCCGACCGAAATGGCGTCGCGCAGCAGGTCGCACAGCGGCGCCACCCAGGGAAGCGGATCGTTGGCGCTCATCGGCCCGCCCATCATGCCGATGCCGGAATGCCCCGCCGGAGTGGCCGGAACCGCGGCGCCCTCGTCGATGGCGATCAGGTCGACGGGGATGCCCTGCGCGGCCAGCCACTCGCCGAAGCGCCCGGCATGCTCGGTCGGTGAAAATCGAAAAATGGCGACTGGAAGCATGGGTGGCGGAGGCAAAGGACACCGCGCCCGGAAATCCGGCCGACGGGACCAGCACAAATCTTAGCAGAGCGACGCCGTCGGGCGGGCCGCACCCGCATCTGCTCCTCCCGAGGGCCGCCACCGGCCCGGGCGCGCCTACATCTGCTTGAACAGATGCGTGAACTGGCGCGATATGGGCAGCTTTTCGGGTCGGTTTCGCAGCAGGATGAACTGCCGTTCGGCGTCTTCCCGCAGGACCCCCGAGACCGCCTCAAGATTGATGATCGTTCCTCGATGCACCTGCCAGAACTTCTGCGGGTCCAGCTCGGACAGCAATTCCTTCAGTGGCGTGCGGATCAGTGCCTCGCCGTCGGCCAGTACCACCCGCGTGTACTTGGTGTCCGACTGGAAATAGACGACGTCCGCAACGGGGATCAGGCGCACCTGCTTGCCGACTGCGGCGCGGATCCAGCGCAGATGACGCTCGCCGGGGTCGGCCGATGTGCGCAGCTGCGCCAGCAGCGCCGACAGGTCGAGCGGCGGCCCCGCCAGCTTGGCGCGAAAGCGCTCGACCATTGCCGCGAGGCGCTCGTCCTCGACCGGCTTCAGCAGGTAGTCGACGGCACCGGCCTCGAAGGCCTTCAACGCATACTGATCGTAGGCGGTGATGAACACCACGTGGCAATGCCTGCCGATCGATGCGGCGACGTCCAGGCCGGAGCGGCCGGGCATCCGGATATCGAGGAAAGCGAGGTCGGGTTGGTGCTGCGCGAACAGCGCCAATGCGGTATCGCCGTCCTCGGCCTCGGCGACGATCGCAAGTTCGGGCCAGGCCTGCGCGAGCTTCTCCTTCAGCCGCTCGCGCATCAGCGGTTCGTCTTCGGCGATCAATGCGGTCGGATGGCTCATCGGGCGGGCGTCCTTGCAGGAGAGTCGACAGCGGTGGAACCGGTGGGCGCCGGCGCCAGCGGCAGGCAGATGCGGGCACGAAAACCCACGGGATCGTTTTCCTCGAGTTCCAGCGACGCGGCATCACCGTACAGGAGGGAAAGTCGTTCGCGCACATTGGCGAGTCCGATGCCTGACGTCGACGGCACGCCGGAGAGTCCTGCCCCCGTGTCCACGACCGTGCATACGAGCTGCGCCCCGGAGCGCTTGATCACGACGTCGATACGACCGCCACGCGCCGAGGGTTCGATGCCGTGCTTGATCGCATTTTCGACCAGCGTGATCAGCATTCCCGGAGGAACCGGCTGCGCCTCCAGATTTTCCGGGAGCGACATCGACCACTCCAGACGCCGGCCCAGCCGTGTCTGCATGATGCCGAGATAGGCGCCGATCATCCCCGCCTCCTGGCGCAGCGTGGTCACCTCGTCGCGCAGCGCCGGGGTCGCGGCGCGCAGAAAACGGATCAGGTCGCCGATCAGCCGCGCCGCATCAGGCGCGCCACGCTCCGCGAGCTGCTGTGCGCTGCCCAGCGTGTTGAACAGGAAATGGGGCTCGATCTGCAACTGCAACAACTTCAGCTTCGACTCGGCAAGTTGCCGCGACGTCTCGCTCTGCCGCGCCTCGGCTTCATAATGCGCGGTGAGTGCGCGGTATTCGCGGTTGCGCAGGTGGGCAATCAGCGCGGTGACAAATGCGAACAGGAACCCGAACACCATCGCGGCCGTGACGACGTGACGGAGCTTGGCGCTGTCGTTGAGGAACGCCAGCGGATCAACCCCCTGCACCAGGCCGGCAATGGACGCTCCGGCAAGCGCCCCGCCCAGCGCCAGCAGCGGCGCCAGCACCGTATAGCGGAAGATGCGGCCCTGGAACCTGCGGTAGCCGAACCAGGCGGAAAGCCCCGACCAGATCAGCGTCAGCACCACGAAATTGAACAGGATCGCTGCCTCGGCGAACGACATGTTCCACGGCAACTCCGAGGCCACCCAGGCCACCAGCGTGGTCACGGCGACGACGCCGAGCAGCCAGCGCCAGCCGCCACTGGCATAGAACCAGAGATCGAACGCGCGCACGTCGCGTCGCTCGATTTCCGACAGCGAATCGAGCAGGCGCTGGATGTAGTCGTCGTAGCGGGTCTTGAGGATCCCCATCATGCTCACTCGGGTACTCCACCGGTAAGCGAGTCGCCATTGTAGGCAGCCAGCGCTGCCCGCGGACCGATCGCCGCGACGGGTCGACGCGAGTCGGGGACGAGTCGCGCCCGGGCCGGAATGAATGGCGGCGCCCTGCACGCACGGCGGCGATCAGAAATTGCGCGCGATGCGGGCGTAGGCCGAGTGGTTGTGAATCGATTCGAAATTCTCGGCCTCGACGCAAAACCCGTCGAACCGGCTGTCGCCGCCCAGCCTGCCGGCGACACCACGCACCAGATCCTCGACGAAGCGAGGATTGTTGTACGCGCGTTCGGTGACGTACTTCTCGTCCGCACGCTTGAGGATCCCGTAGAGTTCGCAGGACGCCTCCTCCTCGGCAACGCGCAACAGCTCATGGATGTAAACCGCTGCAGTCGCCTTCACCGCGATGGTGATGGTCGAGCGCTGGTTATGCGCGCCATATTCGGAGATTTCCTTCGAGCACGGACAAAGCGATGTCACCGGAACCGCAACGCTGACCGTGCCGGAGTAGACACCATTCGCCAACTCGCCGGTCAGCCGCACCTCGTAGTCGAGCAGGCTCGCCACGCCCGAGACGGGCGCCAGCTTGCGCACGAAGAACGGAAAGGTGAATTCGATCCTGCCGCCCGGCGCATCCAGGCGCAGCACGAGGTCCTCGAGCAATTCCCGCAGCGTGGCCACCGATAGCGGCGCCGCGCCAGGCGCCGCGCGCTCCTCGAGCAGCATCACCAGCCGCGACATGTGCGTGCCCTTGCGATCCGCCGGAAGCGCGACATAGACGTTGGCGACCGCGATGGTGCCGCGCGCAATGCCGTCATGATCGACGAAGGACAGCGGATATTTGAGCCCGCGTATGCCGACCTGATCGATCGGCAGGTTGCGTTCGTCCCGTGCCGACTGGATGTCGGGTATTGGCATCACATTGCCTGGTTGTTCAGGTCGGTTCATGGTGTCAGCCGATCATTGTAGCCGAGGGCGCATCAGGCCGCCGGTTTCGCCCAGGACTCGGTCTGGCGCGCACCGAAACGCTGCTGCACCGCTGCGCTGATGCCCTTGGCGTCGAGCCCGGCTTGGGCGAGCAGGAATCCCGGGTCGCCGTGATCGATGAAGCTGTCGGGCAGGCCAAGATGCAGCATGGGCACGGCAACGCCGGCCGCTGCGAGCGCCTCCGCAACCGCGCTGCCCGCGCCGCCGGCAATCACGTTCTCCTCGACGGTGACCAGAGCGTCATGGTCACGCGCGAGACGCAGCACCAGGTCGACGTCGAGTGGCTTGACGAAGCGCATGTTGACCACCGTCGCGTCGAGTTCCTCGGCCGCCGCGAGCGCCGGGTGCAGCATCGGCCCGAAGGCGAGCAGCGCGACGCGATGACTGCGCCGCCGGGCCTCGCGCCGGACCTCGCCCTTGCCGATCGGCAGTGCCTGCATGACCGGATCGATGGCCACCCCCGGTCCGGCCCCGCGCGGGTAGCGAACGGCCGCCGGCGAACCCAGGGTTGCCGCGGTGAACAGCATCTGCCGGCACTCGTTTTCGTCTGAGGGCGTCATCACCGTGGTGTTGGGCAGGCAGCGCAGAAACGAGATGTCGAATGCGCCCAGGTGCGTCGCGCCATCGGCGCCGACGATGCCGGCACGGTCGATCGCAAACACAACCGGCAGATTCTGCAGCGCGACATCGTGGATCGCCTGGTCGTAGGCCCGTTGCAGGAACGTCGAATAGATCGCCACGATGGGCCGCATGCCTTCGCAGGCCAGTCCAGCCGCGAAGGTTACCGCGTGCTGCTCGGCGATGCCGACGTCGAAATAGCGCTCGGGAAATTCCTGCGAAAACCGGACCAATCCCGAGCCTTCGCGCATCGCCGGGGTGATGCCGACAATGCGCTCGTCGCGTGTGGCCATGTCGCACAGCCAGTCGCCGAACACCTGGGTGTACGACGGCTTGCCGGGCGCCTTGGGCACGATGCCCACGGCGGGATCGAAACGGGTCACACCGTGATAGAGAATCGGGGCTTCCTCGGCCCTGGTGTAGCCATAGCCCTTTCTGGTGATCACGTGCAGAAACTGCGAACCCGGCAGATCGCGGACGTTGGCCAGCGTGCGTGTCAGCATTTCCAGGTCGTGCCCGTCGATCGGCCCGATGTAGTTGAAACCGAATTCCTCGAACAAGGTGCCTGGCAGAACCATGCCCTTCATGTGTTCTTCCCAGCGCTTGGCCAGATCGTGCACCGGCGGCAATTTGGCCAGCACCTCCTTGCCACCCCGGCGCACGGTGTTGTACAGGCGTCCGGAAAGAATCTTCGCCAGATAGCCGGTGAACGCGCCTACCGGTTCCGAGATCGACATCTCGTTGTCGTTCAGGATGACCAGCAGGTTGGCGCCCTGCGCATTGTTGAGCGCCTCGAATGCCATGCCCGCGCTCATCGCGCCATCGCCAATCACCGCGACGACGTGGCGCTTCTCGCCCCTTAGTTTTGCCGCATGCGCCATCCCGAGCGCGGCCGAGATCGACGTCGACGAATGCGCGGTGCCGAAGGTATCGTATCTGGATTCGTCGCGGCGGGGGAATCCGGACGGACCGCCCCACTGCCGCAGTCCGGACATGGCCGCGCGACGGCCGGTGAGGATCTTGTGGGCGTAGGTCTGGTGCCCCACGTCCCAGACGATGCGGTCTTCCGGCGTGTCGAATACGTAATGCAGCGCGATCGTCAGTTCGACCGTGCCGAGATTGGATGACAGATGCCCGCCGGTTTGCGCGACCGACTGAAGCAGAAAGGCACGCAATTCGCGTGCGAGTTCGCGCAATGAGCTGCGCTCCAGAAGGCGCAGGTCAGCAGGGTTGTCGATGCGGTCCAGCAGCGGGTACATGGGATAACGGTCCGTCAGTGGGTGCGCCGCACAATCCAGTCGGCGATTTCGTGCAACCGCCGTGCCGATTGGCCGAAGGGCGCGAGCGCGGCATGCGCATCGTCGCACAGCGCATCGGCGCGGCGCTTCGCTTCGGCGAGTCCGAGCAGTGCGACATAGGTTGGCTTCGCGTTCGCCGCATCCTTGCCGGCGGTCTTGCCGAGCGTCGCGGCGGAGCCCTCGATGTCGAGTACGTCGTCGACAACCTGGAAGGCGAGGCCCGCGGCACGCGCGAAATCTTCCAGCGCGACACGCTCGGCGTTCGTCGGCCGCCTGCCGCAGGCGGCGCCAAGAAGCACGGCGGCGCGAATCAGCGCACCGGTCTTCATCCGGTGCATCGACTCCAGTTCCTGCAGCGTCAGCGTCTTGCCCACGCTCGCCAGATCGATCGCCTGGCCTCCCGCCATGCCGGAGGCGCCGCCGGCTTCGGTGAGCAACGCGCACGCGGCGCCGGCATCCGCGAGCGCCGCGCGCGCGAGTACGGCATAGGCATGCGCCTGCAGCGCATCGCCCGCGAGCAGCGCCATCGCCTCGCCATGGGCAACATGGCAGGTCGGCTTGCCCCGGCGCAGCACATCGTCGTCCATGCACGGCAAGTCGTCGTGGACAAGCGAATAGGCATGTATGAACTCGACTGCGGCGGCAGGCGCGTCGACCAGCGCCGGATCCGCGGCGAAAAGTTCGCCGGATGCATAGGCCAGCAGCGGCCGCACGCGCTTGCCGCCGCCGAGCACCGCGTAACGCATCGCGTCGGCAAGCGGCGGCGGTACGTTCGGGGCCTCCAGCGAGCGCGCGAGCACATCCTCGATGCGGCGCTGCCGCTCGCCGCACCACACCGGAAACGCGAGATCAGGATGCATCGGCTGCGCCCGCCGGAACAAAGGTCTTGAGGACGCCTTGCTCCAGAACTTCAACCTCCTGTTGCGCATCCTTCAGGATCGTCTGGCAGTAGGCAAGCAATTCGGCGCCGCGCTTGTACGCGGCGAGCGATTCTGCCAACGGCAGCGCGCCGCCCTCCATTGATGCGACAATCGTCTCGAGTTCCGCGAGCGCTGACTCGAAATTCTTCGATGGTTCGACTTTCTTGGTCATGAAAGGATTCCGCGCCGCTCTGGGCGACGTGTCGAAGACACACGCGGCGAAGACGCCGGGCCGTCGATGCGAGGTTGTATTCCGCGGTCAGAGCGCATCGCGAATTCTTGATGTAAGGTCTTGACCTGATGGCGGAAAGCGCCATATGATAGCACCGTTTGTCGACGCGGCCTCGAGCGGAAGTTTCGTGTGGCCGACTTAGCAAAGCGGTCCGGGGCGGCTTTATTCGCCACAGCAAAGCCGTAAGCGTCCCGGGTTGTTGGGTTGGGTTGGTTGCCAGCAACCGAAACTGAAGACGAAAGGGTAGGCCGATGTCCGACCTCGCCACGCTTGACCGTCTGCGTCAGTCATCGACGCAGTTCCCTGCCTCCTGGTACTGCGATCCCGTTGTCCTCGACGCCGAGCGGCGGCGGCTGCTCGCGCAGGCGCCCGGATACGTTGGCCACGAACTCATGACGCCCGAGCGGGGTGACTTCCAGACGCTCGCCGCGCGGAATCACGCGCAGATGCTCGTGCGCAATGCACGGAGCGTCGAATTGCTCTCCAACATCTGCCGGCACCGCCAGGCGCTGATGTACAACGGCCGCGGCAACACCGGCAATATCGTCTGCCCGCTGCACCGCTGGACCTACGACCTGTCGGGAGAGCTTCTGGGCGCGCCGCATTTCGCCGACAAGCCCTGCCTCAATCTCGCGCGCACGCCGTTGCAGAACTGGAATGGCCTGCTGTTCGACGGCCCACGCGACGTGGCACAGGACCTCGCTGCGCTCGGCGTGAGGAATTTCGATTTCTCCGGCTATGTGCTCGATCGCGTCGAAACGCACGCCTGCAACTACAACTGGAAGTCATTCATCGAGGTCTACCTCGAGGACTACCACGTCGGGCCGTTCCACCCTGGGCTCGGCCAATTCGTCACCTGCGACGATCTGAAGTGGGAATTCGGTGACTGGTACTCGGTACAGACCGTCGGAATCAACAACCGCCTGTCCAAGCCCGGCTCGCCGACCTACCAGCGCTGGCACAAGGCAGTCCTCGACTTCTATCGGGGCGATCTCCCGCAGTTGGGCGCGGTGTGGCTCACCTACTACCCGAACATCATGCTCGAGTGGTATCCGCACGTACTAGTGATCAGCTCCCTGATTCCCGAAGCCGTCGACCGCACGACCAACATCGTCGAGTTCTATTATCCGGAGGAAATCGCCCTGTTCGAGCGTGAATTCGTCGAGGCCGAGCAGGCCGCATACATGGAAACAGCGAAGGAAGACGACGAAATCGCCGAACGGATGGACGCCGGCCGGATGGCTCTGTACAAGGCGGGGCGCAGCGAGATCGGGCCGTACCAGTCGCCGATGGAAGATGGCATGCAGCACTTTCACGAATTCTATCGACAGCAGATGGCAGCGCATCTGGGTGCGCTGTAGGCGCCGGCCGGCTGGCCGGTCGCGCTCTGGAAAGTCCACCGCTGCCGTTTCGAACTCAATCGAGCCTGCGACTCGATTCGGCAATTCGTGTCGCCGTGTTCCAAGTTGTCCGGTGTCGCGCCGATCTTCGCAGCGCGTATGATTGCCTTCCGACTGCAACCTGGCGGACGCTGAGAACCGGCGCCGCCCATCCACGATGACCAGTACCAAGGCGGCTTTGCAGTTCACCACGCTTGTTTCCACCGAGGAACTCGCCGACCGGCTTGCCGACGGCAATCTCGTCGTCTGCGATGTCCGCCACGACCTTGCCCGTCCCGACACCTGGGGCGAGGCGCAGTACCGGGCCGGCCACATTCCGGGCGCGGTGTTCGTGCATCTCGATCGCGATCTGTCGGCGACGATGACCGGCACCAACGGCCGGCATCCGCTGCCAACGCCCGAGGTTGCTGCAGCGACGTTCGGCCGGCTGGGCATCGCCGAAGGCAAGCAGGTGGTCGCCTATGATCAGGCGGGTGGCATGTTCGCCGCGCGGCTGTGGTGGATGCTGCGCTGGCTGGGCTTCGATGCGGTGGCCGTGCTCGATGGCGGTTACGCCAGGTGGACGGCGGAAAATCGCGCGGTCGACACGGCGGTGGTGCAGCCCCGTCCCGCGCCCTTTGCGATTCGTCGGGTAACGCCGACGGTAAGTGCGACCGGCGTCATGGCAAGCCTGGCGCGACAGACGCTGGTCATGCTCGATGCCCGTTCACCGGAGCGTTTTCGTGGTGAGTCGGAGCCACTCGATCCGGTCGCCGGCCACATTCCGGGCGCGCGCAATCGTCCTTGCGGCGCGAACCTGGACAAGACGGGAGTCTTCAAGCACGCCGCCTTCCTGCGCGCGGAGTTCGAGGCAATTCTGGAGGGCAGCGCTGCCGACTCGGTGGTTCACCTCTGCGGCTCCGGTGTTACTGCCTGCCACAACATGCTGGCGATGGAACTCGCCGGGCTTGCCGGCGGACGACTCTATCCGGGATCGTGGAGCGAATGGTGCGCCGATTCCGAACGTCCGGTCGCCACCGGCCCGGACTGACACTGCTGCGAGTCGCAGGCGTGCCGGGCCGGGAGCCGCTCAATTCGCGCGGTGATCCGGCGGCGCGGCGACCCGAAGCGGCCACGACCGCAATTCGCGGTGCAGCGGCCCTTCCGGTCTTAGCACGGAACCGATCAGGCAAAGTCGATCGACCCGCCAGGGAATCGGTGCGCATCGCGCGCGCTGAGGCGGCGAGACGCATCTGCGTGCCAGCGTCACGTGCGGCCGAAACGGGCGGGCATCCACGGTGAAGCCGGCGCCACCGAGCACCGTGGCGAGTTCGTCGTGCAGTGCCAGGACCTGCGGGGGAATGGACGATGGCGCGATCCAGGCCACGCCGGAGGCGCGCCAGGCGCCAAGCAGGTCGAATTCGAGCATCGCGCCATCCTTCGACAGCTTATCGCCGGCCACGCATAACGATTCGATGGCCTCACCTGGAACGTCGCCGATAAAGGCAAGCGTGAGGTGTACGTGCTCACTCAACACCATTCGGCCGCGGCACCGCCGCGCCACCTCACCAGCCATCACCGCCAGCCGCGCGCGCGCTGAGTCGTCCGGCATCAACGCAAAGAATGCACGAATCCTTGCGTCCGGACCATCGCTGCCCAAATCATCGCCGCTGGTCGTTCCTTGATCCATTCGCCCCTCCCTCGCGCAGTCCGCGATGGGTGAATGGACATTCGACCACTGGACCAGCCGACCGTTCGCAGTCGATCAGGCAGGCAGCGGAATTCGGCGCCAATGAAAACGCCGCGTCCCCGTGACGGAGACGCGGCGCAGGTCCTGAGGTGCCGTGTCGCGGCGACTCAGCCGTTGGCGACGGAGAGTTCGGCCTTCTTGGGCTTTTCGAAAAACTGCTCGTCCTCGGTCGAGTTCTTGAGCGCGGTCGTCGACGACTGGCTGCCCTGGATGGTCGTGGTCACCGAATCGAAGTAACCCGTTCCCACCTCGCGCTGATGCTTGACCGCGGTAAAACCCTTGTCCATGGCGGCAAATTCAGCTTCCTGCAATTCGACGAACGCCGACATCTGGTTGTTCGCGTAGCCGTGCGCAAGATCGAACATCGAGTAGTTGAGGCTGTGGAACCCGGCCAGCGTGATGAACTGGAACTTGTAGCCCATTGCACCTAGTTCGCGCTGAAACTTCGCGATGGTGGCGTCGTCGAGGTTCTTCTTCCAGTTGAACGACGGCGAGCAGTTGTACGCCAGCATCTTGTCGGGAAATTTCGCGTGCACGGCGTCGGCAAAGGCCTTCGCAAACGCCAGATCCGGCTTGCCGGTTTCGCACCAGACGAGATCGGCATAAGGCGCGTAGGCCAACGCACGGGACACGGCCTGATCCAGGCCATTCCTCGACTTGTAGAAGCCTTCGATCGTGCGTTCGCCGGTCAGGAACGGGCGATCGTTTTCATCGATGTCGGCGGTGACCAAGTCCGCCGCCTCGGCGTCGGTGCGGGCAATCACCAGCGTCGGCACGCCCATGCAGTCAGCGGCGAGTCGCGCGGCGATCAGCTTGTCGACCGCTTCGCGTGACGGGACCAGCACCTTGCCACCCATGTGGCCGCACTTCTTGACTGAGGCCAGCTGATCCTCGAAGTGCACACCGGCCGCGCCCGCCTCGATCATCGCCTTCATCAGTTCGAACGCATTCAGCACGCCGCCGAAGCCGGCCTCGGCATCGGCCACGATCGGGGCGAAGAAATCGATGTCGCCCTTGCCTTCCATGTGCTGGATCTGGTCGGCGCGCTGGAAGGCGTTGTTGATGCGCCGCACGACCAGCGGAACCGAATTGACCGGATAGAGCGACTGATCCGGATACATTTCGCCGGCGATGTTGGCGTCGGCCGCGACCTGCCAGCCGGACAGATAGATCGCCTTCAATCCGGCCTTGACCTGCTGCATCGCCTGGTTGCCGGTCATCGCGCCCAGTGTGTTGACGAAGGGCTCCTCGTTGAGGAGCTTCCACAGCTTTTCCGAGCCGCGGCGGGCCAGAGTGTGCTCAATATGCAGCGACCCGCGCAGGCGCACGACGTCCTCCGCCGAATAGCCGCGTTTGATCCCTTTCCAGCGCGGATTCTCCGCCCAGTCTTTCTTCAGTCTTGCCGCTTCGAGGTCGTAGTTCATCGTCGTTGCTCCCATCGGTACATGGCCTGGCCGGCGGCGCACCGCCGGCGTTTTGGTCAGCGATGGCCACCTGCGCGAGCGCCGGGGCCACCATGAGGCGAGGACAGCGGCGAACCCAGTCGCCGAAGCCTCGCGGCACGGTCCGCAAAGGATCGCTCTGCAGGACGGGCGGGCACAAAGACGGGTTCGAAACGGTTCCCTGGCCCTACTCGCCGTCGGGCGGCGATGCGGTGACGCCCCGACGACGCGTGATGCCATAACCTTAGCAAGCCCGGCGCGACATGGCAAGCAATATGGCGCGCTGCAATATACAAATTATCACATTAAATCAGCATGTTAAAAAGCGTTTCCGTCCAGCGGAAATGATTGTGGCATTTTTGCCCGCTTCAATGCTGCGGGGTACTTGTATCTTATATCAGTTATAAGAGTCTTCAGGCGAAACACGCCACTCAAGTCATTGTTTTATATAGACGCGTCGGCCAGAACCCGGTGCAAAGCTTTGAAAAATTCTGCTTCCGCCTGATGGATTGCGTTTCCGAAAATCGCGGGTGGTGCTGAATCAGAGCCGGGCGGGCGCTACCAGCAGACCGTCGGCGTCGGCGTAGGCCCAGCTACCGGGACGAAACATCACGCCGGCGAAGGCCACCGCAACGTCGCGCTCGCCCTCTCCGCGCTTGTCGCTGCGCCGTGGATGCACACCGAGCGCAAGGATGCCAAGCGACGCACCGGCCAGTTCCACGGTATCCCGGACGCAGCCATGAACGACGATCCCGGCCCAGCCGTTGGTCGCACCCAGCTCGCCGAGCATTCCGCCGACCAGCGCGCAACGCAGGCTGCCCGCGCCATCGACGACTAGCACCCGCCCCTCACCACGCGACTCCAGTGCTTCGCGCACTCGGGAATTGTCTTCAAAGCAGCGCACGGTGGCGATGGAACCGACGAAGCGCGTCGCGCCTCCGAAGGACTTGAATATCGGCGCGGCAACCGCGAGCGCGTCACCGTGGGCATCGCAAAGATCGGTCGTCGCAAATTCGGCCGGCGTGGACATCGGATGGTCTCCTGATTGGTGAGTGGGCCGGCGCAGGCTTGATGTGAATCACCACAATTCCGGTCCGTGTATTCCGTTACTCGATCATTGCGATTATCCTACTTGGATCCTCGCCGTCCCGTGCAGGATCGCCTCTTCCCCGCCAAGGAGAACACCATGCAGAAATCCGTTGCCATTGCCGCCGCGCTGTTCGCGGTCGCAACCGGCGCCGCGGCGCAGACCGCGGACCCGAACCTCGGACGCAACATCGCCGCGAGCTGCGCAAACTGCCACGGAACCGGTGGCGTCAGCAAGGGCGTGGTGGCCACGCTCGCCGGACAGCCGAAGGACGTGCTGGTGCGCAAGATGCAGGAATACAAGACCGGCGGCGGCAGCCCGACCATCATGCACCAACTGGCCAAGGGCTACACCGACGCACAGATCGACCTGGCCGCGGCGTGGTTCGCCGCGCAGAAACCCTGACCACGAGGACCTCCGATCATGACCATGCAACGCAGAGATTTCCTGAAGGCGGTCGGCGCAGCGGGATTCGCGGCTACGGCATTGGGTGGGTGCGCAACGGGGACCGGCGCGCGTGGACCGAAGGTGGTGGTCGTCGGCGGCGGCTACAGCGGCGCGACGGCGGCCAAGTACCTGAGCCTGTGGAGCAACGGCACGCTCGACATCACGCTGGTCGAGGCCAATCCGACCTTCATATCCTGTCCGCTGTCAAACCTGGTGCTGGGTGGCAGCAAGCAGATCGCCGACCTGACCACCAGCTACGATGGTCTTTCCAAGCGCGGCATCAAGGTCGTCTTTGCGACGGTGGTCGCGGTGGATCCGATCGCCGGCACCGTGCGCCTCTCCGACCAGAGCGCGTTGTCCTATGACCGGCTGGTGCTCTCGCCGGGCATCGACTTCATGTACGACCAGATTCCGGGTCTCAACAATGCCGCGGCACAGGAAAAAGTGCTGCATTCGTGGAAGGCCGGAGCGCAGACGGTAGCGCTGCGCCGCCAGCTCGAAGCCATGCCCGACGGCGGCGTCTACGCATTGTCGATTCCGAAGATGCCCTATCGCTGCCCGCCCGGACCCTACGAGCGCGCCTGCCAGGTCGCGTGGTACTTCAAGCGTGCGAAGCCGCGCAGCAAGGTATTGATCCTCGACGGCAACCCGGATGTCACGTCGAAGAAGGGCCTGTTCATGAAGGCCTGGAACGATGAATACAAGGGCATCGTCGAGTACCGGAACAACCACGTGCTCGTCGACGTCGACGTGGCGACGCTGACCGCGAAATTCGAAACCGCAGCCGACGTCAAGGCCAGCGTGCTCAACGTGATTCCGCCGCAACGCGCCGGCGCGATCGCCGCGCAGGCCGGGGTGATCACGGCAAACGACCGCTGGTGCGAGGTCGACTTCCTCTCCTTCGAGTCGGTAAAGGTTCCACGCATTCATGTGCTCGGCGACTCGATCCAGACCGCGCCGGGCATGCCCAAGTCCGGGCACATGGCCAACCAGCACGGCAAGGTCGCCGCCGCGGCGATCCTCAACCTGCTCGCCGGGCAGCCGCCCAACGCCGCGCCGGTGATCAACAACACCTGCTACAGCTTCATGACCGACAAGAGCGTCGCGCACGTCGACTCGGTGCACCAGTACGACAATGCGAAGAAGACCTTCCTGACGGTGCCCGGCTCCGGCGGCGTATCGGCGGCGTCCAACACGCTGGAGAGCGATTACGCGTTCGCCTGGGCGCGCAACATCTGGGCCGATACGCTGACCTAGGCGATATTGCGCAAATCGCGGCATGGCGGCGGTCCCATCGGGGTCGCCGTTTTTTTGTATTCCCCTGACGGTATTGCGGTTGCATTCTGGACAGTCCGGACGGCAACAGGCAGAATCGTCGGTCGGCCAGCGGACCCATACGGTCCGCGTGGTCATTCGCACGATGGCGCCCTTCACGGCGCCTCCACCAGCCGCGAGAACTCCCATGACGCACGCGAACATTGCGCGGGTAAACATTCGACACCCGTTCTTCCTTGCCGTCCTTTGTGCCGGCGTGGCGTTTTTCGCCGCCTGCAGCAAGGAAGTGCCGGCACCGGTGAGGAAGCCGCCCGAGGTGATCGTGCTGGAGGTGACCCCGCGCAGCATCCCCTTCGCGCCGACCTTCGTCGCGCAGACCGAGAGCTCTCGCCAGGTCAACATCGTCGCGCGGGTTTCCGGATTCCTCGACCGCATCGCCTACGAGGAAGGCGAGCTGGTCAAGGAGGGCGCGCTGATGTTCCAGCTCGACCCCAAGCCATTCAAGACACAGCTCGATTCAGCGAATGGCGAACTGCAATCGCAGCAGGCACGGCTCGCCACCGCGCAGTCGAACCTCGCGCGGGTCAAGCCGCTGGCCGAACAGGATGCGCTACCGCAGGCCGACCTGGATCGCGCCAAGGGCGAATTCGACGCTGCCACCGCCGCGGTGTTCTCGGCCAGGGCAAAGGTCGAGGGCGCCGAACTCAACCTGGGCTACACGACCATTCATTCGCCGGTCACCGGACTGGCCAGCCGCGCACTGCAGCGCCAGGGCGCGTTCGTCAATTCCTCGGCCGACAGCTCGCTGCTCACCTCCGTCTCGGCGGTCGATCCAATCTGGGTCAATTTCAGTATTTCGCAGAATCAGATTTCCAACTGGAACGCGGCGGCAGGCAGGGGCGAGGTGGTCCCTCCGGCCAACCAGAACTATGTGGTCGACATCGTGCTGCCCGGCGGCATCGCCTATCCGTACAAAGGCAAGATCAGCTTTTCCGACCCGTCGTTCAGCCCGGATACCGGTTCATTCATGGTGCGCGCGGTATTGCCGAATCCGAAAATGGACCTGCGACCGGGGATGTTCGTCACCGCCAACATCAACGGGGCAATGCGGCCCAACGCCATCGTGGTGCCGCAGCTCGCAGTGCAGCAGGGCAGCAACGGACACTACGTTTATGTGATCAAGACCGGCGATGTTGCCGAAGTCCGGCCGGTGGTGGTCGGGGAGTACGTTGGAACCGACGACATCCTGGTGTTGCAGGGCCTGATCGCCGCAGACCGCGTGGTCGTCGACGGTGTGTTGAAGGTCGTGCCCGGCAAGACGGTGACGGTCGTGGCCGCCGGTGCGAAGCCGATCGCCGGCGCCGCTCCGGCCGACGGGGCAAAGTCGTCTGCGGCCAAGGCGTCCGCTGCCGAAGAAAAGTCACCGCCTGCCAAGTCACCCGCCGCGGCCAAGAAGTAAATACCGGCGTCCACCATGTTCACCCACTTTTTCATCGACCGGCCGATCCTGTCGGCGGTCATCTCGATCATGTTCGTGCTCGCCGGCGCGGTCGCGATGAGCGTCTCGCCGATCGAACAGTATCCCGAGCTTGCGCCGCCGCAGGTCGCGATCTCCGCGCGCTACCCGGGCGCGACCGCCGAAGTCATCGCCAACACCGTGGCGGCGCCCATCGAGGCGCAGTTGAACGGCATCGACAATCTGCTCTATTTCCAATCGACGAGTTCGTCGTCGGGCAATGTCTCGATCAACGTGGTGTTCAATCCGGGGACCGACCCGGACATCAACCAGGTCAATGTGCAGAACCGGGTCAGTCAGGCAACCTCGCGCCTGCCTCAGGTGGTCGTCCAGCAGGGCGTCACGGTGGAAAAGCAGTCGTCCGGGATCATGATGGTGTTGTCCATCTTTTCCAACGACGACCGCTACTCGTCGACCTACATCGACAACTACACCAATCTCTACGTGCTGGAAGAGCTGAAGCGCGTGCCGGGCGCGAACCGGGCATCGGTGCTCGGCCTCCCCGACATCGCCATGCGGGTATGGCTGCAACCGGACCGGATGGCGCAGATGGGCATCACCGCGCAGGAGGTCGCCAACGCCATCCAGAGCCAGAACCAGACCTTCGGCATCGGCCAGATCGGCGCCTCGCCCACGGTGCCGGGCACCAAACAGAGCTTCGTGGTGACGGCGCAGGGGCTGCTCACCAAACCCGAGGAATTCGCCAACATCATCGTGCGCGCGGCCAAGGCCGGCACGGCGATGGTGCGCGTCAAGGACATCGGCCGGGTCGAACTCGACAAGCTCGACTATTCCGTCAACAGCCGCCTGAACGGCAAGACCGCGACTACCATTGCGATCTTCCAGCAACCCGGCGCCAACGCCGTCTCGACCGCGAATGCCGTCCGCGCACGCCTCGAGGAATTGAAACCGCAGTTCCCCACCGGGCTCGACTACGGGATTCCGCTGGACACCAGCCTGTTCACGCTGAATTCCATCGAGAAGGTGATCCACACCTTCTTCGAGGCGGTGGTGCTGGTCGTGCTGGTGGTGTTCGTGTTCCTGCAGTCGCTGCGGGCGACGATCATCCCGATTCTCGCGGTTCCCGTGTCAATCGTCGGCACCTTCGTCGGCATGCACCTGCTCGGCTTCTCGGTGAACATGCTGACCATGTTCGGCCTGATCCTCGCCATCGGCCTGGTCGTCGACGACGCCATCGTGGTGGTCGAGAACGTCGAATCCAACATGGTGCAGAAGGGCCTGTCGGCGCTCGAGGCCTCGAAAGAGGCCATGACGCAGATCGCCGGCGCGCTGATCTCCATCGTTCTGGTGCTGGTTGCGGTGTTCATGCCGGTCACCTTCCTCGGCGGCGTCACCGGCACGCTGTACAAGCAGTTCGCGATCACCATCTCAATCTCGATGGTGATCTCGGGAATCATGGCATTGACGTTGTCGCCTGCGCTGGCCGCCCTCATCATCAAGGCGCACCACGGCGAGAAAAACGTCTTCTTCCGCTGGTTCGACAAGGGGTTCGAGGCCCTGACGCGCGGCTATGTCGGCGTCGTCGCGCGCTCGATCCAGCTCTGGCCGGCGGCGATCATCGTGTTCGGCGCGCTGCTGGTCGGCGTCGTACTGCTGTTCCGCACACTGCCGTCGAGTTTCGTGCCCGATGAGGATCAGGGCTATTTCTTTGTCGCGATCGTGGCGCCGGATACGGCAAGCCTGGAGGTCGTGACGGAGATCACCGAGCGGGTGCGCAAGATGATTTCGGCCGACCCGGCGGTGCAGGACGCCGCCACGGTCGCCGGCTACAACCTGCTCGACGGCCAGATCCAGAACAACACTGCGGTGATCTTCGCCTCGCTCAAGCCCTTCGACGAGCGCAAGGACAAGTCGATGATTTCCTTCGACGTGCTGAAGCGACTGAACGCGCAGTTCGGCACGGTCCGCGAGGCCTTTGTCTTCGCGCTCAATCCGCCCTCGATCCCGGGACTCGGCACCACCGGCGGGTTCGAGTTCTACCTGCAGAACCGCGGGACCGGCGAGCCGCGCGCGACCGGCGCGGCGGCGCAACTGCTCATCGACAAGGCGCGCGAGCGACCCGAACTCGCCGGCGTGTCGACGACCTTCCGCTCCTCGACCCAGCAACTGTTCATCGACCTCGACCGCAGCAAGGCCGAAGTCCTTGGCGTTCACGTGTCCGATGTCTTCCAGACCATGCAATCGTTCTTCGGCTCGCAGATCGCCGGCCAGTTCGCGCAATTCAGCCGCGTCTGGTGGGTGGTGCTGCAGGCCGACGCGAACTACCGGATGAATCCAGCGGATTTCGACAAGGTCTACGTCCGTTCGACCTCCGGCGTCAATGTGCCGCTGTCGGCGCTGATCACCACCAAATACGTCGCCTCACCCAAGCTCGTCTCGCGCTTCAACGGTTTTCCGGCAGTCAAGATCTCCGGCGCACAGGCGCCCGGCTACAGTTCGGGGCAGGCGCTCAATGCCATGGAAGACTTGGCGCGGCAGAATCTTTCGTCCGACTTTTCCTATGCCTGGGCCGGCCAATCGCTGCAGGAGAAGTCCTCCGGCGGCACGTCGACGACGGCCTTCATGTTCGGCATCATCGTGGTGTTCCTGCTGCTGGCCGCGCAGTTCGAGAAGTGGACCCTGCCCATTGCGGTCGTCCTGACGGTGCCCATCGCCGTGTTCGGAGCGCTGGGACTGACCTGGCTGGTCGGGCTGGATAACGATGTCTACTTCCAGGTGGGCCTGGTCACGCTGGTAGGTCTGTCGGCGAAGAACGCGATTCTCATCTGCGAGTTCGCCATCGAACGCGTTCGGGCAGGCATGCCGGTGAAGCAGGCGGCCATCGAGGCCTCGGGGTTGCGCCTGCGCGCCATTGTGATGACCTCGCTGGCCTTCGGCCTGGGCTGCGTGCCGCTGGCGCTGGCCACCGGCCCGGGGGCGAACAGCCTGCGCGCCATCGGCACCGGCGTCATCGGCGGCATTGCGGCTTCGACGATCCTGGGCATCATCTTCGCCCCGTTCTTCTTCTGGATGCTCGAAACGCTTTCCGGCAAGGTCGCCGGCAAGGGCAAGGACGCGGTGCCGAATCCGACCGCACCGGCCGCCGTTACCCCGGAGAATTCGAAGTGAAGCGGTCGCAATACATCCGCCTCGGGGTCGCAATTGCCGTCGCAACGCTTGTTACCGGCTGCATGGTTGGTCCGGATTTCGTCAAGCCCAAGGTCGACCTGCCGGCGTCATGGAACATCGACTACGTGCAGGCGGCGGGCGTGGCGAACACCCGCTGGTGGGTCGCCTTCAACGATCCGGTGCTGGTCGAGTTGATCGATGGCGCGCTGCGCCAGAACCGCGACCTGGTCATTGCCGCCGCGCGCGTCGACGCCTTCCTGGCCCGGCTCAACACGACGCGCTCGCAGTTCTACCCGCAGGTCGGCTACAACGCCGATGCCAGCCGCAACCGTGGCAGCGAAGTCAGCGTGCCTCCAGGTGGCGACCCGTACTACACGCTCTACCAGGGCGCGCTCGGCGCGTCGTGGCAGATCGATCTCTTCGGCCGCGTCCGCCGGCAGACCGAGGCGGCGCAGGCCGACGTCTATGCGTCCGAGCAGGGCCGCCGCGGCGTCGTGTTGTCGCTGGTCACCAGCGTGGCCAGCAGCTACATCAACCTGCGCGCGCTCGACCGCCAGTTGGAGATCTCCCAGCAGACGGCCAAGAACTACGCGAACACCGCGCGGATTTTCGAACTGCGCTACAAGGGCGGCGTCGTATCCAAGCTCGAACTCGCGCAGATCCAGTCGCAGTACCAGCAGGCGCAGGCGGCGATTCCCGCAATCGAACAACAGATCGCCGCTCAGGAAAACCTGATCGCGCTGCTGATGGGTCGCAATCCGTTTCCCATCCCGCGCGGACGCACCATCGAAACCCTGAAGGTTCCCGGCATACCGGCCGACCTGCCCGCGTCGCTGCTCGAACGCCGGCCGGACATCCTCCAGGCCGAACAGAATCTCATCGCCACGAATGCGAACATCGGCGCGGCCAAGGCGCTGTACTACCCGCAGTTTGCACTGACCGGGTCGCTGGGTTCGGTGAGCGGCGCATTCAGCGATTTCCTGTCCGGACCGGCGCTGGCATGGTCGGTCGCCGCCGCGCTCACCGGGCCGATCTTCAACGCCGGCGCAATCGCTGGCCAGGTTGCCGGCGCCGAAGCCAATTCCAGGGAAGCACTCGCGTTCTATCAACAGACGGTGCTGAACGCACTGCGCGAGACCAGCGATGCGCTGACCGGCTCAGTCAAAAAACGGCAGGAGGCCGCCGCCCAGTCCGAACGCGTTGCGTCGCTTCGCGAATATGCGCGGCTGTCACGGGTGCGATTCGACAACGGCTATGCGAGCTTTCTCGAAGTGCTCTACGCCGAGAACGAATTGTTCGCTGCGGAGCTTGCAGCCGTTCGTTCCGAGGCCGATGGATACACGCAGGTGGTCAACGTCTACAAGGCGATGGGCGGCGGCTGGGTCGACCTGGCCGACGCAGCGACCGCCGCCGGCAAGGAAGCCCCGCTCGCGGAGCGCAGCACCAGGCAGCCGATGTTCTAGGCGACCGGCTCCGCCTCTTTGGGCGCTTCCTCGAAGTCGAGCTCCACCTTGTCGCCTTCGCCGAGGTCGATCGTCACCTTGCCGCCGCCCGTGAGGCGACCGAAGAGCAATTCGTCGGCGAGCGCCTTGCGGATGGTGTCCTGAATGAGCCGTGCCATCGGCCGCGCGCCCATTTGCGGATCGAAACCCTTCTTGGCGAGGAATTCCTTCAGCTTCGGCGAAAACGTCGCGTCGACTTTCTTCTCGTGGAGCTGTCCCTCGAGTTCGAGCAGGAACTTGTCGACCACGCGCAGGATGATCTCGTGGTCGAGCGCCGAGAACGAGATCGTTGCATCGAGCCGGTTGCGGAATTCCGGCGTGAACATGCGCTTGATTTCGGCCATCTCGTCGCCCGACTGATTGGCCTTGGTGAAGCCCATCGACGACTTGGCCAACTCGCTCGCCCCGGCATTGGTCGTCATGATAATGATCACATTGCGGAAGTCCGCCTTGCGACCGTTGTTGTCGGTCAGCGTGCCGTGGTCCATCACCTGCAGCAGGATGTTGAAGATGTCCGGATGCGCCTTCTCGATTTCGTCCATCAGCACCACGCTGTACGGATGCTTGGTCACCCGCTCGGTAAGCTGGCCGCCCTGGTCGAAACCGACGTAGCCCGGCGGCGCGCCGATCAACCGCGACACCGCATGGCGTTCCATGTACTCGGACATGTCGAAACGGATGAGCTCGATACCCAGGCAGAAGGCGAGTTGCCGCGCGACCTCGGTCTTGCCGACGCCCGTGGGCCCGCTGAACAGGAAATTGCCAACGGGCTTGGTCGGATTGCCCAGACCCGAACGGGCCATGCGGATCGCCGCGACCATCGCGTCAATCGCCTTGTTCTGGCCGAAAACGACGTTCTTCAGGTCCCGATCGAGCGTGCGCAGCGCATTGCGGTCGTCGGATGACACGTTCTTGGCCGGAATGCGGGCGATCTTCGCCACGATTTCCTCGACGTCGGCCTTGCCGATGACCTTCTTCTGGCGTGACTTGGGCAGGATTTTCTGCGCCGCGCCGGCCTCGTCGATCACGTCGATCGCCTTGTCAGGCAGATGGCGGTCGTTGATGAACCTGGCGGCGAGTTCCGCCGCGCTGGTCAGCGCCGCCGGCGCGTACTTGACGCCATGGTGCTTCTCGAAGCGGGACTTCAGGCCCTTGAGGATCTCGATGGTCTCGGCGATCGACGGCTCCGGCACGTCCACCTTCTGGAAGCGCCGCGACAACGCGTGATCCTTTTCGAAAATCTGCCGAAACTCGTTGTAGGTGGTCGCGCCGATGCACTTCAGCGCGCCGGTGGACAGCGCGGGCTTCAGCAGATTGGACGCATCGAGCGTTCCGCCCGATGCGGCACCGGCGCCGATGATGGTGTGAATCTCGTCGATGAACAGAATCGAGCTCGAGCTCTCGGCAAGCTGCTTCAACACCGCCTTCAGGCGCTGCTCGAAATCCCCGCGGTACTTGGTGCCCGCGAGCAGGGCGCCCATGTCGAGGGAAAACACCCGATATTCCTTGAGTAGATCGGGCACCGCGCCTTCGGTGATCCGCCAAGCCAGCCCCTCGGCTATCGCCGTCTTGCCGACGCCGGCTTCGCCGACGAGCAATGGATTGTTCTTGCGCCGCCGGCACAGCACCTGGATCACCCGCTCGAGTTCGTGTTCGCGCCCGATCAGCGGATCGATCTTGCCGGCCTTGGCCAGCGTATTGAGATCCAGCGTATAGGCTTCCAGCGCCCCTTGCGATTCGCCACCGCTCTCGTCATCGCCCTTCGACTCCTGCTTGTCGGGCTTGGGCTGCGGCGTCTTGGTGATGCCGTGCGAAATGAAATTGACGACATCCAGCCGGGTCACGCCGCGCTGGTTCAGGAAATAGACGGCGTGCGATTCCTTCTCGCCGAAGATCGCCACCAGGACGTTGGCGCCGGTGACTTCCTTCTTGCCCGACGACTGGACGTGGAGAATCGCGCGCTGGATCACCCGCTGGAAGCCCTGCGTGGGCTGCGTGTCGGCGTCCGAATGCGGGGCGAGGCGCGGCGTGTGCTCCTGGATGAAGTCGGCGAGCACACCGCGCAATTCGTCCAGATCGACGCCACAGGCCTTCAGGACCTCGGCAGCAGAAGGATTGTCCAGCATCGCGAGCAGCAGGTGCTCGACGGTAATGAACTCATGCTGCTTCTGCCGGGCCTCGACGAAGGCCATGTGGAGAGAAACTTCAAGTTCCTGCGCGATCATCGACCTTCCTTCTTCCGGGGCGCGTCCTGGGCCTGGAACCGTTCCTGCCCTTTGCCAACAACGCCTACGTTTCCTCCATCGTGCACACCAGCGGATGCTGATACTTGCGCGCGATGTCGACCACCTGTTCAACCTTTGCCGTGGCGACCTCCCGCGTATAGGTACCGCATACGCCCATGCCCTCGCGATGTACCTGAAGCATTACCTGCGTCGCTTTTTCCCGGGTCATGGCAAATACAGTTTGCAGGACGACGACGACGAAGTCCATCGGCGTGTAGTCGTCATTCAGCAACATGACCTTGTACAGTGGCGGTTCCTTGACCTTTACCTTCTCGGCCTCAAGGACATTGCCGGTTTGCTTCTGGTTGGCCATTACCGCCTGCGACTCTCCGATTGAACTTGGGGTCAATGTTTGATGATTGCAACAGTTTAATCAAGGGGATCGCGTCGGTTGCCGTGCCGATGCTTGACGCGTCGGCACGGTTGCGCGCATACGACACCTACGGCACCCAGGCCGCCGGGGCTGGTTCGGCCTGCCGGACCAGCGACGTCTCTCCCATGGGGGGCGGTCGGTGCGAGGGCCGGATTTGCCGCCGACGAACGGCGCATGGCGGCCGAGGAACGAGCGGCCCCCGCCGCCACGCAGAGGACCCTCAGGCGCGGAGCCGCCGCGCGAGTGGCTCACATCCGTTCGATCATCGCCTGGCCGAACCCCGAACAGGATACCTGCTTCGCGCCGTCCATCAGGCGCGCGAAATCATAGGTGACAACCTTGTCGGTAATCGCGCGCTCGAGTCCGGACTCGATCAGCGCTGCCGCTTCCTTCCAGCCCATGTGCACGAGCATCATCTGCGCGGAAAGGATCTCCGAGCCGGGATTGACGTAATCCTTGCCGGCGTACTTGGGCGCCGTGCCGTGCGTGGCCTCGAACATGGCCACCGTGTCGGAGAGATTGGCGCCTGGCGCAATGCCTATGCCGCCGACCTGCGCCGCCAGCGCGTCGCTGACGTAGTCGCCATTCAGATTCAGCGTGGCGATCACGTCGTACTCGGCCGGGCGCAGCAGGATCTGCTGAAGAAAGGCGTCGGCGATCACATCCTTGACGATGATCTCGCGGCCGGTTTTCGGGTTCTTGAACGAACACCACGGGCCGCCGTCGATCGGCTTGGCGCCGAATTCCTTTTGCGCGAGATCGTAGGCCCAGTCGCGGAAGCCGCCTTCGGTGAACTTCATGATGTTGCCCTTGTGCACGATGGACACCGACTTGCGGTCGTTGTCGATCGCGTACTGGACCGCCTTGCGCATCAGCCGCTCGGTACCCTGCCGCGATACCGGTTTGACGCCGATACCCGAGGTGTCGGGGAAGCGGATCTTCTTGACGCCCATCTCCTTGATCAGGAAGTCGATCAGCTTCTTGGCGCCCGCCGACTCGGCCTGCCACTCGATGCCGGCGTAGATATCCTCGGAATTCTCGCGGAAAATGACCATGTCGGTCTTCTCCGGCTCCTTCACCGGCGACGGAACGCCCTTGAACCAGCGCACCGGGCGCAGGCAGACATAGAGATCGAGTTCCTGACGCAGCGCCACGTTCAGCGAGCGGATGCCGCCGCCCACCGGGGTCGTCAGCGGCCCCTTGATCGAAACCACATATTCCTTGAGGATTTCCAGCGTCTCCTCGGGCATCCACACATCCTGGCCGTAGACCTTGGTCGACTTCTCGCCGGCATAGATCTCCATCCAATGAATCTTGCGTTTGCCGCCGTAGGCCTTGGCCACCGCGGCGTCGACCACTTTGAGCATCACCGGCGTGATGTCGACGCCCGTGCCATCACCTTCGATATAGGGAATGATGGGATTGTCGGGGACATTGAGGCTGAAATCCGCATTGACGGTGATCTTGACCCCGTCGGCGGGTATCTTGACGTGTTTGTAGCTCGACATGGATGCTCCTGTTGAGTAACGCGAGAATCGGCAGCGCGCGACGAGGGCGGTGCGCGGAAAGCCTCACAAAGATGGTAATTATCCGTCAAAATGACCGGTTCCGCCACGAAGTGCCTGTGGGGGCAATCGATCGCAGCGAAGACAGTCCCGTTGGCCACGATACTTTTCAACAAGCCCTATGGCGTTCTGTGCCAGTTCAGCGGGGACGGCGCGCGACCGACGCTGGCACCCTTCATCGCGGTCCCGGACGTCTACCCGGCGGGCCGGCTGGATGTAGACAGCGAGGGACTGGTGGTGCTGACCAGCGACGGCACGCTGCAGGCGCGGATCGCCGACCCCCGGCACAAGCTGGCAAAGACCTATTGGGTGCAGGTCGAGGGTGCGCCGACCGCAGCGCAGCTTTGCGAACTCGAAGCGGGCGTTGTGCTGCGCGACGGCCGCACGCGTCCGGCAGGTGCACGCAGCATCGCGGAACCACCCGGGCTGTGGCCGCGCAATCCGCCCATCCGCTCTCGCCGGCACATTCCCACCGCGTGGCTGGAGCTGACGCTCCGCGAAGGCCGCAACCGACAGGTGCGGCGAATGACCGCCGCGGTTGGCCTGCCGACGTTGCGCCTGGTGCGTTCCGCGATCGGGCCGTGGTCGCTGGAGGGTCTGTCCCCGGGCGCCTGGCGCGCGCTGCCCGTGCTATGATCGCGGCCCGCGTTCCGGCGCCACGCACCCATTGCATCGGAAGCCTCCGAGCCTGCCCGCCAGGCCGCCGCCGCCCGATGCGTTTCCGTCCCGTCCTCAAGCAATGATCCGCCGTCTGCTCGCCCGCTTCATCCCCGGCCGACCCGCGCGCGACCCCCGAATCTACCGTTCCGGCGACCATCCGGTGCGCGCCGATCAGGTGTCGCGCGGCGCGCGCACGGTGATCGAAAAGCTGCAGGAGCGCGGCTACCGCGCCTTCATCGTCGGCGGCGCCGTGCGCGACCTGTTGCTCGGAATCACACCCAAGGACTTCGATATCGCCACCGACGCGACGCCCGAGCAGGTCAAGCCGCTGTTCCGTCGCGCTTTCCTGATCGGTCGCCGCTTTCGCCTGGTCCACGTCCACGTCGGCGCCGAAGTGCTCGAGGTGTCGACCTTCCGTGCCCCGCAGGTCGCCTCCGAGTCCACCGATGAACACGGACGCCTGCTGTCGGACAACGTCTACGGTACGCAGGCTGAAGATGCGGCCCGCCGCGATTTCACCATCAATGCCCTGTATTTCGATCCGACGACTGCCGAGGTCTGGGACTACGTGGGCGGCGTGCCTGATGTCCGCGCGCGACGGCTGAAGCTGATCGGTCCGCCGGTGACGCGGTTTCGCGAGGACCCGGTGCGCATGCTGCGCGCGGTGCGCCTCGCGGCGAAGGCCGGCCTCGCGATCGACCCGAAGACGGCGGCGCCCATCCCGAAACTGGCCGGCCTGATTCAGAACGTGCCTCCGGCCCGGCTGTTCGACGAAATGTTGAAGCTGCTGCTGTCGGGCCACGCGGTGGAAACGCTGAAGAGCCTTCGCGCGCACGGACTGTCGCACGGTCTGCTGCCGCTGCTCGATGTGATCCTCGAACAGCCGCTCGGAACGCGCTTCATCGACGCGGCGCTGGCCAACACTGACGCGCGCGTGCGCGACGGGCGCGCCGTGTCGCCGGCCTTCCTGTTCGCCACGCTGCTCTGGCACGAGGTGCTGCAGCAGTGGAACGCCGCGCGCGCGCGCGGCGACAAACCCCTGCCCGCGCTCTTCGACGCGATGGATCGCGTGCTGGAAACGCAGGCCCAGCGCATCTCGATTCCGCGCCGGTTCGAGGCCACGATCAAGGAGATCTGGTCGTTGCAGCCGCGCTTCGAGCAGCGCGCCGGCGCCCGCCCTTCCCGCCTTCTGGAGCATCCTCGTTTTCGCGCCGCCTACGATTTCCTCGACCTTCGCGGCGCCTCGGGAGAGGTCGATCCCGCGCTGGTCGACTGGTGGACGCGATTCCAGGAGGTCGGTGAAGCCGAACGCACCTCGATGCTCAGGTCCGACGAAGCGCCGCCCAAGGGCCGCCGATCGAGGGGCCGCGGCCGCAAGCGGCGCGAGGCGACGGCCGGCGGCGACACGTCCTGACAGCGGAATCGCCGACCTTGCGGCAGTCGCTGGCGCTGATCGGACTGGGCAGCAATCTCGCGCATCCGCGGCGCCAGCTTGCCCGCGCCGCGGCTTCGCTTTCGCGACTGCCGGCGACGCGTCTGGTGGCCCTGTCGGGGAATTACCTCACCGCGCCGGTCGCCTGCGAAGCGCCGCAGCCCGACTATGTCAACGCGGTCGCTGCGATCTCAACATCGCTGGCGCCGCGCGCGCTGCTGCGCCGACTTCAGGCGATCGAGCGCCGGCAACGCCGCGTGCGCACGGCCGGCGCGCCGCGCAACCTGCCGCGAACCATCGACCTCGATTTGCTACTATACGGCCGCCGTCGCCTGCGCCTCGCGCAACTGGTGGTCCCGCATCCCCGCATGCACGAACGTGCATTCGTATTGCGCCCATTGCTTGACGTGGCTCCGGCGGTTTGCATTCCCGGCCGCGGTCTCGCCCGGCGCTTTTGGCGGATGGTGAGGGACCAGCGTATCGTCCCGACGCGTTCCCACGCCCTTCGCTAGTCCCGACAGGCCTCTCATCGATGGATCTGGAGCGCTGCCGCTACATCGTAGTCGAAGGGCCGATCGGCGCGGGCAAGACCAGCCTTGCCCGCGAAATTGCCAACCATCTGGCTGCGGATCTCCTACTCGAGCAGCCCGAGGACAACCCGTTCCTGTCGCGGTTCTACGACGACATGTCGCGTTTCGCGCTGCCGACGCAGCTCACGTTCCTGTTCCAGCGCGCCGACCAGCTCCGTCACCTTGCCCAGCTCGACCTCTTCCGGCGCCCGACCGTATCCGATTTTCTGCTCGACAAGGATCCGCTGTTCGCGCGCCTGAATCTGACCGACGACGAATACACGCTGTACGAGAAGGTCTACCAGCACCTGAAGCCACAGACCGCGGCGCCGGACCTGGTGATCTATCTGCAGGCGCCGGTGGAGACGCTGATCGAACGCGTGCGTGGACGCGGCGTCGCCTTCGAGCAGTCGATCCCCGACGAATACCTTGCGCGACTGGCGGATGCCTACGCGCGCTTCTTCTACCAGTACGACGAAGCGCCCTTGCTGATCATCAACAGCGAGCGGCTCAATTTCGTCGACAATCGCGCTCATCTGGATCTGCTGCTGGCGCGCATTTCCGGCATGCGCGCGCGGCGTGAATTCTTCAACCTGGGCCAGAACTGACATGGAAATCGTCCATACCGCCGCCGATCTGGCGGCCTTGCTTGGGCGCGACAGGCGCGTCGCCTTCGTGCCGACCATGGGCAATCTGCACGAAGGCCACCTTTCGCTGTGCCGCATCGCCCGCGAGCATGGCGATGCGGTGGTCACCAGCATCTTCGTCAACCGCCTTCAGTTCGGACCGAACGAGGACTTTGACACCTATCCGCGGACCATGGACGCCGATCGCGCCGGTCTCGAGAGCGTCGGCGTGGACGTACTGTTCGCGCCGCTCGAGCAGGAGATGTACCCGACTCCGCAGGTTTATCGTGTCCAGCCGCCGCCGATGTCCGACGAACTCGACGGCGCCTTCCGACCGGGCTTCTTCGGCGGCGTCTGCACGGTCGTGCTCAAGCTGTTCAATCTGGTGCGCCCTGATGTCGCCGTCTTCGGCAAGAAGGACCGCCAGCAGCTCAAGCTGGTGCGCGGCATGGTCCAGCAGTTCAATCTTCCGATCAGCATCGTGCCGGCGGAAACGGTGCGCGCTGCGGACGGGCTCGCGCTGTCGTCGCGCAACGGCTACCTGACGCCCGCAGAGCGCGCCGAGGCGCCGAACCTCTACCGCGTGCTCTGCGGCGTGGCGGAGGCCATCGTCGCCGGGCGGCGCGACTATGCGAATCTCGAAGCCTCCGGACGCGCCGAACTGGCGGCTCGCGGCTGGAAGGTCGACTACATCGCCGTGCGCCACGGCCTCGCACTGCGGATTCCGCATCCGGAAGGCTATGACCATCCAAAACTGCTGATCGTACTCGGCGCCGCGAAACTCGGTGCGACCCGCCTAATCGACAATGTCGACGTCGTGCGCCAGCCGGGCGTCGACTGAACATGACCCGATCGTCGCCGGGGCGCGCCATGCCTGCCACAACCTCGAGAGAGTCACTGCCATGAAACTCGTCGCGCTGCTTGTCTCCCTGCTCGCCACCTTCGCCGTCGCCCAACTCGCGCGGGCGCAGGACACCTGGCCGGCGAAACCGATCCGGCTGGTGGTGCCCTTCACACCGGGGGCCGGCACGGATACGGTGGCGCGTTTCGTCGCGCAAAGGCTCGGCGAGACGATGCACGCGACGATCGTCGTCGAGAACAAGACCGGCGCGGGCGGCGCCATCGGCGCGGCGGACGTCGCCGCCGCAGCGCCCGATGGCTACACGCTGCTCTTTGTCGCGTCGCCGTTCACCACGGTCGCGGCGTCCGCGAAAAAGCCGCTCTACGATCCGCTGCGCCAGTTCGTTCCGGTCGCGCCGATCGCCGCCGGCCCGCTGGCGTTCGTCGTCGGCAAGGACGTGCCGGTGAATACGATGCGCGAATTCATCGAACTCGCACGGAGCCAGCCCGGCAAGCTCAACTATGGCTCGGCCGGAAAAGGCAGCGTCAACCATCTGGCGCTGGAACTCATGAACGCGCGCGCCGGCACGGTCATCGTGCACGTGCCCTACCGCGGCATTGCCGACGCAACCAAGGACCTGCTCGGTGGCACCCTGCAGGCGATGACTGCATCGATACCGGCGACGCTGCCGCTCGCCGCGGAAAAGCGCGTCAAGGTTCTCGCCGTCACCGGCGCCAAGCGCGTCGCGCAATTGCCGAACGTCCCGAGCTGGCAGGAAGAGGGCGTACCCAACGCGGTCGTGCTCAACTACTGGGGCATCGTCGCACCGACGGGTACGCCACCCGCCGTCATCGCGCGCCTCAACGACGGGGTACAGAAGGTCCTGGCGCAGCCGGAGGTTCGCGCGCGGCTCGAACGCGAGGGCGCGGAACTCATCCCCGGTCCACCGGAGCGACTTGGCCAACTGATCGAAGCCGACCTGAACGGCTGGAAAAGGCTGATCGCCGAAGCCAGGCTGTCGTTCGAGTGACGTTGCGCGCCTGCAGCAGCGCGGGGATGGGATCGCGTTCCTAGGCTGCGCGCAGTGCGTCGACGATTTTCATGCGCGCCGCGCGCGCGGCAGGCAGGAATCCGCCGACGAATCCCATCACCAACGCGAAGCCGAGCGAAGTCGCCACAATCGACGGCGTCAGCGTGAACGTGAAGGCAATCTCGGCGAAGGTCTGGAAGTTGGTCGTCGAGATGGGAAACGCCTGCATCGCCGAAGCGCCAGCCAAGCCGAGCACGCCGCCGACGAGACCAAGCAGAAGCGCCTCGCCGAGGAAGGCGTAAAGAATCGACGCCCGCGAGAAGCCCAGCGCGCGCAGCGTACCGATCTCACCTGTGCGCGACGCCACGCTGGCGTACATGGTGATCATTGCACCGATGATCGCGCCGACGGAGAAGATCACCGAGATCGTGGTCCCGAGGTAGGAAATGAATTTGGCGAGCGCCTCCGACTGGTCAGCGTAGAACTGCGATTCGCGCTTGACCTCAAGCGTCAATCGCTGGTCGCCCTCGATTTCCGCCTTGACCGCATCGAAGCGATCGGGGTCGGTCAGGCGGAAGATGATCGCCGAAAAACCAACCCGGCGGAAAGCCTGCAGCAACTGTTCCGCGTCGCCCCAGATCTCCGAGTTGAATCCGGTTCGGCCGGCGTCGAACACGCCGACCACCGTCCAGTCACGCTGCGCGAAGCGCAGGGTCTCGCCGATGCCCGCGCCGCGAAAGCCGCTGGCGATCGCCCGGCCGGCGATGATCTCCGATGTTCCCGGACGGAACATGCGGCCCTCTGAGAGTTTGACCTGTGGGCGCAGCACCAGGCCCGCGTCGGTCACGCCCCGAATGATCACGTTCGACGGCTTGCCGGTCCCGCGCTTGGGCAGGTTGATGAGGACCACCGTCTCCTTGGAGATCAGCTTTTCACCATTTTCTCCCGTCGCGATGTCCTGAAGACTTTCCACGATGGACGCGGTGCTCCGCAGGATCCCGCTCTGCACCTCGGTCTGCGATCCGCGCCGGATGGCGATGGCGTTGTCCGGCTGTCCGGTCGAGACCAGCGTCTCCCTGAGGCCTGCCGCCAGCATCAGGACCGTCGCGAACACGTAGACCACCAGCGCCATTCCGCCCGCAGTCAGCACCGTGGTCAGCTTGCGCGCAAGCATGTTGCGCACGATGTAGGAAAAGGGGATCGTGACCATGGCGTCAGGCCAGCGCCCGCAGTCCGTCGACGATGCGAACGCGTGCAGCCCGCCATGCCGGGACTGCGGCAGCGACGACCCCCACCAGCACCGCGGCAATCACCTGCATCAGCACGGTTTCGTGTGAAACCGCAAACACCGGAAACAGCGTTCCCATCTGTGCGCCGAACGCGTTGGCCAACGGAAACGTGAGCATGATGGCCAGCGCGCCGCCGAATGCAGCGATGCCGATCGATTCCAGGAAGATGAGCAGCGCCACGAAGCCATTGGTGAACCCGATCGCCTTCATCGTCGCGTATTCGGCATAGCGCTCGCGGGCGGTCATCGCCATGGTATTCGCCATCACCGCCATGATGATGACGATGACCACGAACGACACCGCCTCGATCGCCAACAGGATCGCCTCGGTCATCGCCACGAAGCCCAGCTGGAACGCCTTCTCAGTCTCCGTCAAGGTCTCGGCCAGCGAATTGCGGAAGGTGTCGTCGACCCGCTGCGAAATCTCCGCCGCCTGGTCGGGGTCCCGGATCTGCACGATCGCGAACCCGATCTGGTCGGCGCGTCTGGCGAAACGCGCCTTGACCGTCTCGTTGAGGAATTGCCAGTGGAAAAAGAACTGCGTCTCGTCGACCTTGGCGTCGACGCCGTCGTAGATCGCCCTCAGGTTGAAGGTCCAGGTTCCGCTGAATATCGTGCCGCGGATCGGGATCTGGTCGCCGATCTTCCAGCCGAATTTGTTGGCCAGCTTGCGTCCCACCACCGCCCCCTTGCGGTCGACCAGGAAGGCCTTCTTCTCGTCCGCCTTGAGGACGAAATCCGGAAAGATGTCGAAATAGGTCGGGGCATCGACGGCGAACTGCGGGAAGAAATTGCTCTCGGTGATGTACACGCCACCGAACCAGTTCGCGAAGGTGACCGCGGTCACGCCGTCGACCTGGCGGATCTTCGCCGGGTAATTGAACGGCAGCGGAAACACCAGGGAAATGGCGTTGCGGGTAATGAGTCGCGCCGACGACGACGCCTCCACGCCTGCATACCAGGCGTCGACAATGGTGCGCAGAAGTCCGAAGGCGGTGATCGCGACGACGATGCCGACGATGGTCAGCCCGGTCCGCAGCTTGTGCCGGAAGGCGTTGCGCAGAACGAGCATGGAAACGAACACGGGGCCCAATGCCGGCCGTCAGTCGACCAGCACACCCTTTTCGAGGTTGACGACCCGGCGGGCGTGGCTTGCCGCCTTGGGATCGTGCGTGACCATCAGGATCGTCTTGCCCAATTCGGCGTTGAGTCGCTCCATGAGCCCCAGGACCTCTTCGGCGGTGGTGCGATCGAGGTCGCCCGTCGGTTCGTCGGCGACGATCAGCGTCGGATCGGTGATGAGCGCGCGGGCGATCGCCACGCGCTGCTGCTGGCCGCCGGAGAGCTCGTTCGGATAATGCTCCATGCGGTCGGACAGCCCGACCAGCGCCAGCGTCGTCTCGACCCGCTCGCGTCGTTCGCGCCGGGACAGGCTGGTGAGTTGCAACGGCAATTCGACATTCTGGAATGCGGTAAGCACCGGCATCAGGTTGTAGAACTGGAAAATGAAACCCACGTGGACCGCGCGCCAGGCTGCAAGATCGCCTTCGTCGAGTGAGGCGATGTCGACCCCGGCGACGCGGATCTCGCCGTCCGAGGGCTTGTCGATGCCGGCGATGAGATTCAACAGCGTCGACTTGCCGGAACCCGACGGGCCCATCAGCGCAACGTAGTCGGCAACGGCGACGTCGAGGTTGATGTCCACCAGTACCGGAATGATCTGGTCGCCGCGCGTGTAGTACTTGGACAACCCCCGGATGGCGACCAGGACTTCGGCTTCCGGTATTGCGGTCGCCGCGGCAACCGTCGTCGTCGAGATGCTTTCGGTCACCGGATCGCCGCGCCGCGCCGCGCTACTTTGACGCCAGCTTGACCAGCGCACCGGACTGGAGCGCCTCGGGGGGCTTTGCCACCGCCTTCTCGCCGCTCTTCACGTCACCGGCAATCGCCGTCAGTTCGCCGATCTTCTGACCCGGTGTGACCGCAACCGCAACCGCCTTGCCCTCGCGCACCACGAACACGACCATGCGGCCATCGCGTTGCGCAAGTGCGTCGGCGTTGACGGCGAGCAACGGCTTCTGCTGGTCCGGGGTCACCTCGCGCGAAAGAAAGCTGACCTTGGCCGACATTTCGGGCAGCACGCGCGGGTCGATCGCATCAAACTTCACCTTGGTCATCACCGTCGCCTTGGCGCGGTCGACCGTAGGCACCATGCGGCTGATGCTCCCGCGAAACCGGGTGTCGGGCAGAGCGTCGAGCAGAATCTCCGCAGGCTGACCAACCTTGATCTTCGACAGGCTCGACTCGGCGACATCGGCCTCGACTTCGAGGGTGCTCATGTCGGCCATCGACACGACTGCACCCTTGGAGTCGGCGGCATTGGAGAACGGCGTCACCAGGTCGCCGACATTTGCGCTCTTGGACAGGATGACGCCGTCGAAGGGGGCGCGGATCACCGTGTAATCGACCGAAACCCTCGAATTGCGCGCAGCCGCCTCCGCCGCCGCGATTGTCGCCCGTGCGTTGGCGACCCCGGCCACCGCGCGGTCGGCGCGTGCCTTCGCCGTATCAACCGACGCCGCCGAAACGAATCCCTTGGCCAGCAGGTCCTGGCTGCGCTGCAACTGCGCCAGCGCGTCGCGCTCCTCGGCCAGCACCTGATCGCGAGCGGCGCGCGCCATCCTGACGTTGGCGTCGGCGACTTCCAACTGGGCGATCACGTCGCGTGCGTCGATGCGCGCGATGACCTCGCCGGCCTTGACGCGAGAACCCTCCGTCACGCCAAGCCATTCGAGGCGACCGGTTGCCTTGGACGAAATCGCCGCCTTGCGCTGCGCGACCACGTAACCGGTCGCGTTGAGCAGCACGAATTGCTGCGACGGATAGGTCGTCACCACGGCGGTCGTCTGGACCGTCGTCACCTTCGGTTGCACCATGTACCACGCAGCCCCACCGGCGGCGGCCAACGCCAGCACAGACCACCACCACCATTTCCGGCGCCGGCGCGAACCCGCCACCGCGAGCTCGCGGTTGATGCGCAGCTTGGACAGATCGGGAAGCTCGGCGTCTGGCATGACGATTCAGTGGACACAGGGCGGGTTGCGCCCCCGAAGGTTGGAGCTAGGAACGGACATTCTACCCACTCGCGCCCGCCGGCCCTCGCCGGGTCAGCCGCGCAGGAACGGTTCGAGCAGCCGCGCTACCGTCTCCGGCTGGTCGTGATGCACCATGTGGCCCGACTCGGGCACGCTTACCAGCCGGTAGTTGCGCACATGCGCCAGTCGTCGCGCGATCTCGGCCTCGGGGTCGCCTTCCCCGGCGAGCCAGCGCGGAATTTCCGAGTCGCTGCCGGCGATGACGAGCACCGGTGCACTTATGCACCTCCAGATCTCGAACATGTCCTCGATGCGCGTCGCGGTCGGGAAGGGCAGCTTGTGCTTCGGGTCCGCGCGCAAACGTGCCGTACCGTCCGGCAGGCGTTGCGCCCAGTGTTCGGCGAGGAACTCAGCCTTCCACCGGGGCAAGCGCTTGTTGTTCTTCTGCAGCCGGTCGGCCACGGCCGCCATATCGCGATAGGCGGAGAATCCCGGCGGCGCCGCGAGCGCATCCAGCCAGCGCCTCATTTTTTCCGGCGCGCGATCGGAAGTATCCGCTGGTATGCCGAAGCCGTCGATTGCCGCCACCCGCGAAACGCGCTCCGGCCGGCTGCCGGCGTAGAGCAGCGCCACGTTAGCGCCAAGGCTGTGACCCGCAACGCGCACCGGCGCCTCGGGTGAGAACGCCCGCGCCAACGCGTCCAAATCCGCGACGTAGTCGGCGAACCAGTAGCCATCCTGCGGAGTTTCGGTGAGCCCAAAGCCGCGCCAATCCGGTGCGAGCACATGCCAATCGTCCTGCAATGCATCGACCAGAAACTGGAACGACGCCGAAACGTCCATCCAGCCATGCAGCAAGAACAGCATCGGCGACGCGGGCTTGCCCCAGCTGCGAACGTGATAGCGAAGTCCGCGAATCGCCACCTCCTGCGATCGGAATGGCTTCATGCCCAGTCCATAGCGCGGTCGCGCATCATTTTTTCCGGCACTGGGCGACACCATCGTTCCAGCCGGTCCGGTAGTTTCCGTCGCCGGCGAAGCGAACTGCATCCTTTTTTTCCGCGCCTCGGCCGCTTGCGCAGCCATCGCCGAAGCCCAACCGATAGGTCGGCGGAAAACCCTGCAGGTTGACCGGAGGCGGCGGTGGCTCCACATACGGTGCGGGCTGCGCAGGCGCGGCCGGCGCAGCAGGCGCGGTTCCGGTCGGCGCAGGCGCCGTCGCGCAACCGGCGAACACGGCAACCAATGCCAGTGTGCCGAGGCGATCGAGGAGGGGGAGTCGGGGCATGGTGCGCTCTGCGCGGCGGGCCGCGACTGCGTTCGCGCAAGCGAACGGAGTAGAATTCTAGCAGGCCTTCGCTGTTTGTCGCCGCGACGTATTCATGTCCGATCCCACCTTCGTCCACCTCCGCCTGCACAGTGAATTCTCGATCGTCGACGGCACGGTCCGCATCGGCGATGCGGTCGCGGCAGCAGCAAGCGATGGCATGCCGGCGTTGGCGCTCACCGATCTTTCCAATGCCTTCGGCCTGATCAAGTTCTACAAGACTGCCCGTGCCGCCGGCGTCAAGCCGATCGCGGGTTGCGACGTCTGGATCACTCATGCCGCCGAACGCGACGCGCCGACACGGGCGCTCCTGCTCGCCGCCGACCGCTCAGGCTACCTGAAGATCACCGACTGGTTGTCGCGCGCCTACCGGACCAATCAGCATCGTGGCCGCGCAGAATTGAAGCGCGAATGGTTCGCCGAGGGAACAGATGGCCTGATCGCGCTGTCCGGGGCGGCGGCGGGCGAAGTGGGCAGCGCGCTGGCGCAAGGCAACGAAGCCGGGGCCGAAGCGGTCGCGCGCGAATGGGCGGCGCTGTTTCCGCAACGCTTCTATCTTGAAATCCAGCGTGCCGGACGCGCCGAGGACGATGCGCTGGTCCATGCCACCGTGGCGCTCGGTGGCCGGCTCGGCCTGCCGGTGGTCGCCACGCACCCTGTCCAGTTCGCCAAACGCGAGGATTTCCGCGCGCACGAGGCACGCGTGTGCATCGCTGAAGGCCACGTGCTGTCCGACACGCGGCGTCCGCGCCGCTTCACCGCCGAACAGCACTTCACGACGCAGTTGGAGATGGCCGAGCGCTTCGCCGACCTGCCCGACGCGCTCGCCAATACCCTCGCCATCGCGCAACGCTGCAATCTCACGATTCCGCTCGGGACCAACCACCTGCCCGAGTTTCCCACCCCCGCCGGCGTCACCATCGACGACCATCTGGCCGGCGAAGCCCGCGCCGGACTGGAGCGGCGGCTGGTGCAACTCTACCCGGACGCCGGGATTCGCGAGGCGAAGCGTGCCGAGTACGCGGCGCGCCTCGACTTCGAGACCAGGACGATCCAGCAGATGGGCTTTCCCGGGTACTTCCTGATCGTCGCCGACTTCATCAACTGGGCGCGAAGCAACGGCGTTCCGGTAGGTCCCGGGCGCGGTTCTGGCGCCGGATCGCTGGTCGCCTATGCACTGGGCATCACCGATCTCGATCCGCTGCGCTACGCACTGCTGTTCGAGCGCTTCCTCAATCCGGAACGCGTGTCGATGCCCGACTTCGACATCGACTTCTGCCAGGATGGACGCGACCGCGTCATCGACTACGTCAAGAAAAAGTACGGCGCCGACTCGGTGTCGCAGATCGCCACCTTCGGCACGCTTGCGGCCAAGGCGGCCGTCCGCGATGTCGGCCGGGTGCTCGACCTGCCTTACCCGTTCGTCGACGGCATCGCCAAACTGATCCCCTTCCAGCCGGGAAAGCTGGTGACGCTCAAGCGGCGGACGGGCGACCCGGAGTCCAACGTTGTCTACGCCCGCGAGGTCGAGCCGCTGATCAACGAGCGCGAATCCGCCGAGGAGGAAGTGCGGCAATTGCTTGAACTCGCCGAACAGCTCGAAGGACTTCCGCGCAACGTCGGCATGCATGCGGGCGGCGTGCTGATCGCGCCGGGCAAGCTGACCGACTTCTGCCCGCTCTACGTGCAGCCCAACGCCGACACCATCATTTCTCAGTTCGACAAGGACGACGTCGAAGCCGTCGGCCTGGTCAAGTTCGACTTTCTTGGCCTCACGACGCTCACCATTCTTGACTGGGCCGTCCGCTACGTGCGCATGCTGGACCCGGCATCGACGATCAACCTCGATGCACTGCCGCTCGACGACCAGGCGACTTTCGACATCTTCCGCAAGGTCAACACCACCGCAGTGTTCCAGTTCGAATCGCGCGGCATGCGCGAACTGCTCAAGCAGGCGCCGGTCACTCGCTTCGAGGACATAATCGCGCTGGTCGCGCTGTACCGGCCGGGACCGATGGAACTGATTCCGGATTTCGTCGCCCGCAAATCGGGGCGCGAACGCAGCGCCTACCTCGACCCGCGGCTCGAGCCGATCCTCTCGGAAACCTATGGCGTGATGGTGTACCAGGAACACGTCATGAAGATCGCCCAGGAGATCGGCGGCTACACACTGGGGGGCGCCGACCTGTTGCGCCGCGCAATGGGCAAGAAGAAGCCCGAGGAGATGGCCAAGCACCGGGGCATTTTCGTCGACGGCGCGACCACGAACGGCCTGACGCCGGCCAAGGCCACGCTGCTGTTCGACCTGATGGAGAAGTTTGCCGGCTACGGCTTCAACAAGTCGCATGCCGCGGCGTATGCGCTGGTCGCCTACCAGACCGCGTATTTCAAGGCGCATCACACGGCGGCGTTCATGGCCGCCAACCTGTCGCTGGTGATGGACGACACCGACAAGGTGCGCAGCTTCCGCGACGACGCGATCACCCAAGGATTGATCGTGCTGCCGCCGGATGTCAATGCCTCAAACTACCGTTTCGAGCCGGTCGACGGCAAGCAGATCCGCTTCGGACTGGGCGCGATCAAGGGCACCGGCCAGGCAGCGATCGAGGCCATCGTGGCGGCACGCGAAGCCGATGGACCATTCTGCGACCTGTTCGATTTCTGCGGCCGCGTCGATCCGCGCGCCGTCAACCGGCGCGCGGTGGAGGCGTTGGTGCGCGCCGGCGCGTTCGACGCCATCGACACGAGGCGCGCTGCCTTGCTGGCCTCCGCCGGCATCGCGCTCGAGGCGGCGCAGCACGCGCAGGCGAACATCGCCCAGGTCTCGCTGTTCGGCGAGGAGGCCTCGGCGACTTCGATCGGGCTGGTCGCCGCCCGCGAGTGGACCGACGCCGAGCGCCTGCAGCACGAAAAGGCCGCCATCGGCTTCTACCTGTCCGGGCATCCGTTCGCCGGCTATGCGGAGGAGCTTGCCTGCGTCGTGCGCACGACGCTCGCGAACCTGCAACCGCGGCAGGAGCGGGTGCTGGTCGCCGGGATCGTTACGCAAATGCGCGTGCAGTCCGGCCGCCGCGGGAAAACGGCATTTGTCACGCTCGACGACGGCCACGGCTCCGTCGAGATCATGGTCTACAACGAAACCTTCGATGCCGTGCGCGGCCTCCTGCGCGAGGATACGCTGGTGATCGCCGAAGTGAAGGTGACGCAGCGCATGACCGACGATGGCGAAGTCCAGGGCCTGCGCATCGCCGCCGATGGCATCTACGACCTGGCGACGATCCGCCGCAAACACGCCAAGGGCCTGCGCCTCGCCTGCAACGGCAATGCATCGGCCGCGCGGCTGGCCGAGATCCTGCAGCCGTTCTGTCCGGGCGACAAGCCGATCGTTGTCGGTTACCGTAACGACCGCATCGGCGGCGACGTGCAGCTGTCGGCGGATTGGCGGGTGAATCTGGACGACGCGCTCATCGACCGGCTGCGCGAGTGGCTCGCGCCCGAGAACGTCCACGTCCTGTACTGATCACTGATACTTCCGAAGGCGCCGCCGCGATGCCGATTCCCGCGACCATGCAGCACATTGCCGTCCACCAGCCGGGGCCGCCGGCAGCGCTCGTCGCCGTTTCGGGTCCGGTGCCCGAACCGGGACCGGACGACGTGCTGATCGAGGTCGCCTTCGCCGGCGTCAACCGGCCCGACTGCCTGCAGCGCTCCGGCGCCTATCCGCCGCCGGCGGATGCATCCCCGATCATCGGTCTCGAGGTTTCGGGAAAAATCGCCGCGCTGGGTGCAGGCGTCACCGACTGGCGGGTGGGCGACGAAGTCTGCGCGCTGACTCCCGGCGGCGGCTATGCGCAGTACTGCACGACGCCGGCCGGGTTCTGCCTGCCGATTCCGGCGGGCCTGTCGCTGCGCGAGGCTGCCGCACTGCCGGAAACCTATTTCACCGTCTGGTACAACCTGTTCGAGCGGGTTCGCCTTGCCGCAGGAGAGTCGCTGCTCGTTCACGGCGGCACCAGCGGCATCGGCCTGACCGCGATCCAGCTGGCCAGGGCCTTCGGCGCTTCGGTGATCGCAACCGCCGGTTCGCCGGAAAAGGTCGCTTTCTGCCTGTCGATGGGCGCCGATCACGCAATCGACTATAAAACACAGGATTTCGTGGTTGAGGTGGCCCGCATTACCGACCGGCGCGGCGTCGACGTGGTCCTCGACATGGTCGGCGGTGACTACGTCGAGCGCAACCTGAAATGCCTGGCGCTCGAGGGTCGGCTGGCGCAGATCGCGTTCCTGAAAAAAAGTCGGGTTGAACTCGACCTGCGCCAGGTGATGATGAAGCGGCTCACCGTCACCGGTTCCACGCTGCGCGCGAGTCCGAAGGCGCGCAAGGTCGCGCTGGCGGCGGCGCTGCGCGAGCGCGTGTGGCCGCTGTTCGGTGAATCGCGCCTGAAGGTCGTGCTGAACCATGAATTCGCGCTCGCCGATGCGGCGCAGGCGCACGCCCTGATGGAGGGCGGCGCGCTGATCGGCAAGATCGTTCTGGCCGTGCGGCCCGGCGCTGCCGGCGCCTGACGCCGCCGAAGCGTGCGCGGCAACGATGCTCAGTAGGTCGCGCGGCCGCCCGACAGGTCGAACACCGCGCCCGTCGAAAACGAGCACTCCTCGCTGGCCAGCCAGCACACCAGCGCGGCGATTTCCTCGACCGTGCCGAAGCGTGCCATTGGAATCTTGGACAGCATGAAGTCGATGTGCTGCTGCGACATCTGGTCGAAGATGGCCGTGCGCACGGCGGCGGGCGTCACGCAGTTGGCGCGGATGCCGGTCGCGGCGAGTTCCTTGCCGATGGACTTGGTCAGGCCGATCACCGCCGCCTTCGACGAACTGTAGGCCGATGCATTCGGGTTGCCTTCCTTGCCCGCCACCGAAGCGATGTTGACGATGCGGCCGTAATCGCGCGCGCGCATCACCGGCACAACCGCCCGATTGCACAGAAAGGTGCCGTGCACGTTGACGTCGAACACCCGCCGCCAGTCGTCCACCGGGTAATCGGCCAGCGGCACGTTGGGTCCCGTGATGCCGGCCGAGCAGACCAGCACGTCGATGGCGCCGAGCGCCTTCGCCGTGGCCTCGGTCACGCGTGCCACGGCCGCAGCGTCGGATACGTCAAGTTCGTACGCCAGGGCGTTCCCGCCCAGCGCGGCGCGCGCGCGCTCGAGCGCGGCGGCGTCATGATCCCACAGCGCGACCCGCGCGCCGCTGGTGACCAGACGCTGCGCGATTGCCAGCCCGATGCCTGCGCCGCCGCCGGTGATTGCGGCGCAGCGGCCGTTGAAGTCCAGCTGGTTCATGTGCTTGTCCCGGGTTGGATGACCAAAGGGTCAAGCATAGCAATGCCGGCAGGCGCCGGGCAAACCTCAGGGACGCGGAATCGGTATTTGCGTCGTCAGGCGCGAGGGCGGTCAGCGAAAGAAGAGTGCCAGCGCCATCGTCAACGCGGCGATCGCGACCACCGCGACCACCGACACAACGCCGAACATGGTGTTCCGGGTATCACTCTGGAACTCCAGCATGTTGTCGGCCAGGTCGGCGACATGCGAATCGGGCGAAAACATGCCTGGGACAACCTCGTCGCGCAACGTCGCGACTTCCGGCACCGCAGGCGCCGGCAGGTCAATGGGCAGGATCATCACGAAATTCCACAACGGCAGGCTGCGATGCACGTGGTTGTCCCAGAGCTTTACCCGCTTTCCGCGTCGAAGCAGGTAGCCGATCGCCGCCGACTTCTTATGGCCGTTGCGCACATCCGCATCGACGAAGAACTTGGTCGGCAGTCGCCCCGCATTCGCCACCCGCAGCAGCGTGGCAAATTTCTCCGCCGCCATCAGGACGTTGACCTGATACCGCGCCGTCGTCTCCGCGTCGCCGTTTTCTTCCTTCACGTAGACCATCGAGCCGATCGGGTCGCCGTTTTCCGGCGCGGAACCAACCTTGCGCTGGCGGATGCGCAGGACCCCGGACAGATCCTTCAGCGCGCCGCCAGTGACCAGTTCCACCGCGTCGTCGGAAGCCAATACCACCTTCATGACCAGGACACTTTCCTTCCGGTCCTCGATGATCAGGCGTGCCTTCGTCGGTCGAAATCCAACCAGTGGCATGTCGCTTTTTTCCCCTCCCCCCGCCGCCCGCAACAACGGACGATGCGGGGCCGATTCTATTGGATTACGGACGGACGAACCAACGGGCGGACAGGCGGCGCCCTTGCGCCGGAAAATTGGCTCCTTTCCGGTGATAATATGACATTGTCAACCCCCCCCCCTCTGTCCCGGAGACCGTAATGCCCGCCCACTCTCTGCGCAAGGTATCGCTGCTGCTGCTGGCCCTGTTCTGGTCCGGCGCGACGCTCCATGCGGCCGATCGCCCGACACCGGCCGCCGGTCCAGCCGGTCCAGTGAGCCCGAAGATCGGCGCCGTGACGACCAACGCCAACGCTGCGGCGCTTGCCCAGTACATCACCGGGCCCGGGGTAACGATCAACAATGCCAGTTACCGCGGCGCCGCGAACGCCGCCGGCTTCTTTGCCTCCGCGCAGGCGAGCATCGGCTTCAACAACGGGGTCGTGCTGTCGACCGGCGAGGTGCTGGACGTCATTGGCCCGAATACCGAAGACGGGCGCTCCGGGGTCCTGGGGACGCCCGGTGACAGTGCGCTCGACGCACTGGTGGCCCCCCATCGAACGCAGGATGCGGCAATCCTCGAGTTCGACCTGATCACGCCGCATTCGACGATTTCGATACCCTTCGTGTTCGCCTCCGAGGAGTACAACGAGTTCGTCAATTCAGAATACAACGACGTCGTCGCCATCTTCGTCAACGGTATCAACTGCGCCAATTTCAACGGCCGGCCCGTGGCGGTGAACACCATCAACTCGGGCAGCAATCCCAGCATGTACATCGACAACACGACCGGCACGCGCAATACGCAGATGGACGGGTTGACCGTACCGCTCAACTGCGTCGCCGCGGTCAATCCGAATACCGCCAACCGGGTGCGCATCGCCATTGCCGATACCAGCGACGCCATTCTCGACGCCGCGGTGTTCGTTCCCCAGGGCGGCATCACGGCGCCTGCCAGCGGAGCGATCACCTCCAGCGACACCTTGCGGGTGGTCGAGTATTTCCATCCCGAGTTCGGCCACTACTTCGTCACTGCGATTCCCGCGGAAATTGCTTCGCTCGACACCGGCGCACTGTCAAAGGACTGGGTGCGCACCGACCGGGCCTTCGATGTCTACGTCAGCGGCTACCCTGGAAGCGCGCCCGTGTGCCGCTTTTTCAGCGCGTCGTTCGCGCCAAAGAGTTCGCACTTCTACACGCCGGACTCGGCGGAATGCGATATCGTCAAGACCAACCCGGCGTGGACCTTCGAGGCCGAGGTGTTCAACGTCATCCTGCCCTCGAAGCAGGGCGCCTGCCCGGTGGGCACCAAGCAGCTCTACCGCATGTACAACGACGGCATGAGCGGCGCGCCCAACCACCGCTACACGACCGATTTCGACCTGCGCGCGCAGATGCTCGCCAACGGCTGGATCGCCGAGGGCGAGGGCATCGGTATCGTGGGGTGCCTGCCGGTGTGACCGGCCGGTTTGAAGCCGGGTCAATCCCGGCAGCGAGCGGCACGACACTCCGGGCCCGCCGCTCGAGCTCAGAGGCTACGGTGGGTCCGGCGCGGTGGCATCGCCTTCCTCGGCCATGTCCTTGACGCTGATCTGCCCGGTGGATGAGGTGATCGCGCGCTCCGTTGCGGCAACTATCGCCTCGACGGGTCCCGCCACCGGCAGCGATTCCGGGTTCAGGAAGGCGTTCTCTCCTGCCTTCCAGACTGTCACGAGCACATCGGCGACCGACACCTGCGACAGATCGCGCAATGGCAGGTAGGAGGGAGGTTCGTCATTGCTCAGCTTGACCAGCCCCCCTTCCTCTAGGGCGTCGACGACGGCGTTTACCGAGTACGTCGGGACGCGAAGTCGCTGCGTTAGCTGCTGCAAGGTCCAGGGCGGTCTCCCGCGGATGAAGTGCAGGCCGATCAGGTACATGATAGCCAGCGCCAGACGCTCGCGCATGCGGTTGCTCAGCCGGGGCTCGCCTGGCGTGGCGTATAGATACTCGGGATGCTGCAGGTAGAACCCCACGGATGCGCCGATCAGCAGAACCAGCCAGCTCACGTACAGCCAGATCAGAAATAGCAACATGACGGCGAAGCCCGAATAAATCGCCGAATAGCGCGCTGAGGAGGCGACGAACGTGGCAAATGCCCAACCTGCCGACTGCCAAAGTACCCCACCGACCACCGCGGCGACGAGGGCCGGCAGCCAGCGCACGCGGGTGTTGGGCACAAACATATAGAAAAACGCGAACGCGGCGATCACCAGGACGTAGGGCAACAGTCGGCCGAGAATGACCACCAGGTTGTCGAGCGGCCCGACCGCGAGGACCGTCTGCGCGACCTCCGAATTCAGCGCGGTCGCCGTCATGCCCATCGCTGCGAAGATCAGTAACGGGCCGACCAGCAGCGCGCTCAGGTACCGGCTGAAGCGCTCTCCAAGGCTGCGCAGATGCGTCACGTGCCAGATCGCATTGAACGCCTCCTCGATCTTCTGCATCAAAGAGATCACGGTGTAGATCAGTGTTGCCAGCCCGACGGCGCCGAGAACGCCGACATTCATCCGCTCGATAAACCCGGCGAGGCGGCTGCTGATTTCGTGTCCCTGCTCCCCGAGCGGGGCGAGCAGACCCTCCAGAAGCGGCTCGACCTGATCGTGGACGCCAAAGGCCTTGAGCACGGAGAAGCTCAGCGCAAGCAAGGGAACCATCGAAAGGAGCGTCGTGTAGACGAGGCTCATCGTCCACAGGCTCAACTTGCCCTGCACGAGGTCGCGAACGAGCACGATCAGCAGCCGTACCGCGAGCACGGTGTACTTTTTACCCGCCGGCAATCCGGCGCGGCTCGGCGCCCAGATTGCGCGCTCGATGCGCCCTAGCCAGTCGTGGAGCTGGAACGGCATGGCTTCTTCTTCCCTGGAGGGTGCGCTTCCGAGCCGCATCGTCGCCCTGGCGTCGACGTCCAGTCTTCGTCGCGGCCGGCGATCGCGGCTGCCCTCGGCTACGCGACCTGCGTTCTCTTCGTGCGCTTGCCCTTCCCGAGAGAAGGGTAACACTTCATTCCGGACACATAGGTAACACTTCTGCGCTTTGCGGGGAGAACGCAAAGTGCCATGGAAGGAGTGTTGCCAGATGGATGAGCGTCTTCGATTCGTAGCCCGCTTGCTCGACGGAGAGAAGATGGCGGTGCTGTGCCGCGAGTTCGATGTCTCGCGCAAGACCGGCTACAAGATCTTCCAGCGCTACAAGGACTGCGGGCTCGAAGGACTGATTGACCGCAGTCGACGGCCCTACCGGCAAGCCAACCAGCCGCCCTTGCAGATCGAGAAGCTGATCGTTCAGCTCAAGCGCGAGCGACCCACTTGGGACGCGCCCAAGATCCGCGAGAAGCTCCGGCGCCTGCATAGCGAGGTGCAGACCCCGGCCATCAGCACCGTGCATGCGGTGCTCGATCGCCATGACCTGGTCAGCCACGCCCGCAAGCGGCGCTACCGGGCTCAGGGGACACCTCTGTCCAGGCCTTTGCGACCCAACGACCTGTGGTGTGCCGACTACAAAGGCGAGTTCATGCTCGCCGATCGGCGCTATTGCTACCCGCTCACCATCAGCGACTTTGCCAGCCGCTATTTGCTGAGCCGCGAAGCCCTGTCGACAACCAAAGAAACCTACGCCTTCACGGTGTTCGAGCGCGTGTTCAAGGAGTTCGGTTTGCCCAATGCCATCCGCACCGACAACGGGGTGCCCTTCGCCAGCCCTCATGCCTTGTTCGGCTTGAGCAAGCTCTCGGTGTGGTGGCTACGCCTGGGGATCCACATCGAGCGGCATCAAGCCCGGCCATCCCGAGCAGAATGGCCGCCACGAGCGCATGCACCTGACGTTGAAGAAAGAGGCCACCAAGCCGGCGGCACAGAACTTCCTGCAACAGCAGGCTCGGTTCGATGACTTCCTCGACTGCTACAACCGCGAGCGCCCGCACCAGGCGCTCGCCATGAAATACCCCGCCGAGCTTTACCTACCGTCGCCGCGTCCCTACCGCGGGCTCGGACGAGCTTCACTACCCGTTCCACGACCAAACCATCACCGTCACCCACTGCGGCCGCATTTGCCTCGGCCGCCGCAAGATCAATCTCAGCACTGTCTTCGCCGGTCAGAATGTCGGAGTGAAGGAAGTCAGCGATAAAATCTGGCTGGTCAGCTTTATGGACTACGACTTAGGGTTCTTCGATCACGAGACCGGTCGACTCGGCACCGCCGAGAACCCGTTCGCCGCAAAAGTGTTACCTATGTGTCCGGTATAAAACGTTACCCATGTGTCCGGAACGGACCCGCTGACTATTGGTGCCGGCAGTAGGATTTGAACCCACGACCAACGGTTTACAAAACCGCTGCTCTACCCCTGAGCTATGCCGGCGGGGAATGGTTGCGCTGCAACGGAGCAACCGCCCGTACCTGCCGTTCGGCGGATACGACGGCGCCTACTTGATGACCTGCAGGTGCGAGGGCCGTCGCTTGGCGGCGCCGGACTTCGGCTTCTTCCTGTCGGGTTTTTCTTCTCCAGCCTCGTCAAGCCTCTCCGGTGGCGGCAACGGTGCGGTCGCGGCTTCGAGCGACGCCACCGGATCCGCGTTCGGCGCGAACGCGAAGCCGTAGCCGGTCTCCTTGGCGAAGATGCCCGACACCGCGCCGATCGGCACGGCGACCTCCTGCGACGCGCCGTTGAAACGCGCGCTGAACTGAATCCAATCGTTGTCGATGGTCAGCTTGCGCGTCGCCGTGGCGCCGAGGTTCAGCACGATTTCGCCGTTCTTCACGAACGCCATCGGCACGCGGGTCTCGGCGTTGACCTTGACGGCGAGATAGGGCGTGAGCGCGTTGTCCGCGCACCATTCGCAGATGGCGCGGATCAGATAAGGCTTGGCGGACTGCTCGGACATGGCGGCAGCATAGTACGCGGGAATCCGGATGCGCAAGGCGGCGGACGCGACGGCCCGCCTGGCCCCGCCCTCCCGATCACTTGCGCATGCCCCGCTCGGCGGACGTCAACGCCTCGGAAAAGGCCGGCCGCGAGAACAGGCGTTCGGCGTATTTCATCAGCGGGGCCGCCTGCTTGGGCATCTGCACGCCGTAATAGTCGAGGCGCCAGAGCAGCGGGGTGATCGCGACGTCGAGCATCGAGTAGTCCTCACCCAGCATGTGCTTGTGCTTGGCGAACACCGGCGTGATCTGCAGCAGCCCATCGCGCACCAGCGCGCGGGCCTTTTCCGAGTTCTTCTGGTTGTTGCCCTCCAGCGCGTCGATGTGGCAGAAAAGCTCCTTCTCGAAGCGATGCAGGAACAGCCGCGCACGGGCGCGCATGACGGGGTCCGCCGGCATCAGCTGGGGATGCGGAAAGCGCTCGTCGATGTACTCGTTGATGATGTTGGCTTCGTGCAGGACGAGGTCGCGCTCGACCAGCACCGGAACCTGGTTGTACGGGTTCATCACCGCGAGGTCCTCGGGCTTGTGATCCGGATCGACGTCGATGATCTGGAAATCCATGCCTTTCTCGTGCAGCACGATACGGCAACGCTGACTGAACGGGTCAGTGGTCCCGGAATACAGGGTCATCATGTTCGTTTCTCCATGCGCAGGTTGCTGCGCGTTCATCGGTTCCGCAGCCCGATTTCGCCCACTTCATAGCCGCACAGACTGCGGGAGCTTCGGGTCAACGCAACGGGGCACGGACGCCGCCCGTGCCCCGCACGAATCAGATCATCGGTGTGCTAATGCACATCCTTCCAGATTTGGCGCTTGAGCGCGTAGACCAGAGAAAACAGCACGCCGAGGAACAGCAGCACGACGATCCCCAGGGAGATTCTCTTGTTCTTGGACGGCTCGGCCACGTAATCGAGGAAATTGACGAGATCGGCGACGAATTCCTTGTATTGGACAGGCGTCAGTGCTCCGGGCGCATCGGGGTTGCCGACCACCGAGCGCACCAGCCACTTGCCGCCGGGTGCCGGCTCGATCTTGGCGAGCCCGCTGATGGAGTTCATCGCCACCGCAGCCTTGTCGTGGCTGTCGAACTCGGTCGTCACCAGTCGGCTCGATCCGGAGAGTTGCCACAGCGCGTGCGGCATGCCGACGTTGGGAAACACCAGGTTGTTCCAGCCGGTGGCCGACTTGTCATCCTTGTAGAAGCCGAGGAGGTAGCTGTACAGCCAGTCGTTTCCGCGCACCCGCGACTCGACCGACAGGTCGGGCGGAATCGCCCCGAACCAGTCCCTGGCATCGGCGGCGGTCATTGCGACGGTCATGGTCGAGCCGATCTTGTCGGTGCCGAACATCAGGTTGTCCTTGATCTGCTGCTCGGACAGGCCGATGTCCTTCAGGCCCTCGTAGCGCATGTACTTGGCACTGTGGCAATTCTGACAGTAGTTGACGAAGTTGCGCGCACCGCGCTGCAGCGACTCCGCGTCGAGGCGATGGACCGGAGCCGGGTCCAGGCGCACGCCCGACCCGCCCGACGCCGACGCGGCTCCGACGACGGCCAGCAACACGGCTCCCAGGAAAATGGCGATCTTGTTCATGCTGTCAGGTCACCCTTTCCGGTACCGGCTTGGTCTTGTCGCGCGCGGTGTACCACGGCATCAGGATGAAGAAGAGGAAGTAGACGAGGGTCAGCACGCGGGCGACGACGGTCGCACGGTCGGCGCCGTTGAACGGAAAGCCCGGCGAAAACTGACCCCAGATGGTGACCGGGACGACCCCAAGGTAGCCCAGGACCAGGAACGAGACCACGAACGCAGCCAGCCACGACTTGTACAGCGTGCCGCGGTAGCGGATCGACTTGACCTTGCCGCGGTCGAGCCAGGGCAGCGCGAAGAAGATCATCACAGCGGCGCCCATCGCGATCACACCGTAGAACTGCGTCGCCGGCAGGAACGACGCAAGTTCCGACGGAATCGCCCGCAGGATCGCGTAGTAGGGCGTGAAGTACCAGACCGGCGCGATGTGCTCCGGCGTCTTCAGCGGATCCGCCGGAATGAAGTTGTTGGCCTCGATGAAATAGCCACCCATCTCCGGCATGAAGAACATCACCACCGAGAACACGGCGAGGAACACGACCACGCCGACGATGTCCTTGATCGAGTAGTACGGATGGCTGTAGATCGCATCCGGCGGCAGGCCCGTATTCGGGTCCTTGGGCTGCTTCTTGACCTCGATGCCGTCCGGGTTGCTCGAGCCGACTTCATGCAGCGCGATCAGGTGTGCGGCAACCAGGCCCATCAGCACCAGCGGCAGCGCGATGACGTGAAAGGCGAAGAAGCGGTTCAGCGTGATGTCGGAGATCGTGTAGTCACCACGGATCCACAGCGCCAGGCCCTCACCGATGAACGGAATCGTCGAGAACAGGTTGACGATCACCTGCGCGCCCCAGTACGACATCTGGCCCCACGGCAGCAGGTAGCCGAAGAAAGCCTCGCCCATCAGCGTCAGGTAGATCAGGCAGCCAATGATCCAGAGCAGCTCGCGCGGTTTACGGTAGCTGCCGTACATGAGCCCGCGGAACATGTGCAGATAGACGACGATGAAGAACATCGAGGCGCCGGTCGAGTGCATGTAGCGGATCAGCCAGCCCCACTCGACGTCGCGCATGATGTACTCGACGGAGTCGAAGGCCTTGGCGGCGTCCGGCTTGTAGTTCATCGTCAGGAAGATTCCGGTAAGAATCTGCATGACCAGCACCAGCATCGCCAGCGAGCCGAAGTAGTACCAGAAGTTGAAGTTCTTCGGCGCCGCGTACTTGCCCCACTGCGACTCCCACAGTTGCGTCAGCGGGAAGCGCGCGTCGATCCAGTTGAGAATCTTTTCCATGCATCCGCCTCGTTCAGCTGTCTTTGCCGTCTTCGCCGATGCCGATCACGATCTTGGCGTCGGACAGGTATTTGTACGGCGGTATGACCAGATTCGTCGGCGCCGGCACGCCACGGTAGACGCGTCCGGCGAGGTCGAACTTCGACTGGTGGCAGGGGCAGAAGAACCCACCCAGCCAGTCGGGACCCAGGTCGGCCGGGGCGACATCCGGCCGGAACGTCGGCGAACAGCCCAGATGCGTGCAGATGCCAATGGCCACCAGCATCGACTCCTTGATCGAACGGTGCTCGTTCTTGCAGTAGGCCGGTTGCTGCGGCACGCTCGAATTCGGGTCCGCGAGCACCTTGTCCAGTTTCGGCAGCGTGCCCAGCATCTCCTTGGTGCGGTTGAGCACCCAGCAGACCTTGCCGCGCCATTCGACGGTAATGAGCTGGCCCGCCTCGACCTTGCTGATGTCGATCTCGACCGGGGCACCGGCCGCGCGTGCGCGCGCCGAAGGCCAGAACGACATCACGAACGGCACGGCTGCGGCGGCCACGCCGACGCCTCCGACGACGCCCGAGGCGGCGAGGAGAAACCGGCGTTTCTTGGTGTCGACCTCTTGATCGACGGAAGCGTCACTCATGCGGGGCCCCAGAAAGCGCGAAATCGTCACCGTTCCCTGCAACACCCGGGAAGGCGCCATCGCTGCGAATTGATACCGAAACCGTCGGATTATACGGGATTTGCCCCGTTCGCCGGAAGACTTACCACGACGGATTCACGGATTAGCCACCGGAATCAGGCGCTTGCGCCGAAATCCGGTCGCACCGCGGCAACGACGGCAACCGCACCTCGCCGGCGCCGGACACTATACTGACGTCATGTTGCACCGCTTCTGGCTCCTCTTCGCGCAGGCCTGCACGCTCTGCGTGGCGGCGTTGTTCGTGGTCGCCACCTTGCGCCCGGACCTGCTGCCGCGCCTGTCGGGCAAGGCAGGCAGCGTCATCGTCACACGCGAGGTCGCCACGCCGATTGCAACCACCAGCATCGCGAGCTATGCGGATGCGGCAAAGAAGGCCATGCCGGCGGTCGTGAACATCTACACCAGCAAGGATGTCCGCTCCCGCAATCCGCTTTCGGACGACCCGCTGTTCCGCCGCTTCTTTCCCGATTTCGAACGCTCGCCCGCACAGAAGCAAACCAGCCTGGGATCGGGCGTCATCGTCTCGGCCGAAGGGTACGTACTGACGAATCATCATGTGATCGACGGTGCCGACGACATCCAACTGCTGCTTGCCGACGGGCGCAGGGTGCGTGCGCACGTTCGCGGCACCGACCCGGAGTCGGATCTGGCCGTGCTCAAGACGGATGACCCGGACCTTCCCGCCATGACCTTCGGCAATGCGGAGAATCTCCAGGTCGGCGATGTGGTGCTGGCCATCGGCAACCCGTTCGGGCTCGGCAGCACGGTGACGTTGGGCATTGTCAGCGCGCTCGGACGCAACTACCTGGGTGTCAACCGCTTCGAGGATTTCATCCAGACCGACGCGGCGATCAATCCGGGAAATTCCGGCGGCGCGCTGATCGATACCGCCGGCAACCTGATCGGTATCAACAGCACGATCTATTCGCAGTCCGGCGGCTCGCTCGGCATCGGCTTCTCGATCCCGGTGTCGCTGGCGCGTACGGTGTTCGAGCAGATCGTGCGCGATGGAGAGGTGACGCGCGGCTGGCTCGGTGTCGGCCCGGACAATGTGACGCCGGAAATCGCCCGCACGCTGGCGCTCGCCCGCCCCGAGGGCGTGGTGATACGTGACCTGCAACCGGGCGGACCCGCCGAACGCGCCGGGATCAAGGTTCGCGACGTGGTCGTCGAAATCGCCGGGAAGTCCACGCGCAATGTGCCGCAACTGCTGGCGCGAATCGCCGAGCTACCTCCCGGCTCCTCGGCCAAGGTCCGCCTGATTCGCGCCGGCCAGGACCTCGAGATCGCCGTCACCATCGGCAAGCGGCCGCGTCCCGAGGCACAGTAGCGCCCGCGGGCTATTTGGCTGCTTCTTCCTCGCCTGGATCCGCGTCCGCGTTCGAATCCGCGTCGGCGACAGGAACGCTGATGAAACGCGCGACGAACAGTCCCACCTCGTAGAGCACCCACAGCGGGATGGCCAGCATCAACTGGGAAATCACGTCCGGGGGCGTGAAGATCGCGCCGATGACGAAGGCGCCGACGATCACGTACGAGCGGATCGAGCGCAGCTTTTCGAGACTCACCACGCGCATGCGCACCAGCACGATGACGATCACCGGGACCTCGAACGTGAGTCCGAAGGCAAGGAACATGGCCAGCACGAACGACAGGTACTTGTCGATGTCGGTCATCATCTGCACGCCGTCCGGCGTGTAGCCGGCGAAGAAGCCGAACATCATCGGAAACACGAAGAAATACGCGAATCCCATTCCAAGCAGGAAGAACACGAACGAGGAAACGATCACCGGGACGACCAGCTTCTTCTCGTTGTGGTACAGCCCGGGGGCGACGAAGGCCCAAGCCTGCCACAGCACATACGGCAGCGCGATCAGGAACCCGGACATCAGTGTCACCTTGAGCGGCACCAGGAAGGTCCCGGTGACATCGGTGGCAATCATGGTCGACCCCGCCGGCAGCGCGGCCAATAGCGGCTTCGCGAGCAGCGCATAGATGTCCTTTGCCCACGGAAACAGCACGACGAACACGACGAGCACCGCAGCCAGCGCGTGCACCAGCCGGTTGCGCAACTCGAACAGGTGCGAGAGGAAGGTCTCCTCGGGGGCGGCTTCGGGTGTCGTCGGTTCGGTCATGCCAGCGCCGGTCAGATTCGGTCGAGTCCCGGCAGCGACGGCTGCCGCGGCGGCTCCGCGCCGACCGAGTCGGCGAGTTCACCGCCGGGCTCGTTGGGTCGAGGTCCCTGCTCGAGGGCCGCAGCCTCCGGCGCCCGGTCCGGACCGGCAGAGGCAGCATCGGTCGCTACGGCGTTGAGGTCGTCCTCGACGCTTTTCACTCCGGTCTGCACGTCCCGCGCGGCACCTTCCACGGACGACTTGATTTCCTGCGCGGCGCTTTGCACCTGCTGTTGCAGCTTGCGCAGCTCGTCGAGTTCCATTTCCCGGCTGATATCCGATTTGACGTCGTTGACGTAACGCTGGAGCCGGCCGAACAGGTGGCCCATCGTGCGCGCGGCCTTCGGCAGCCGCTCGGGGCCGATGACGATCAACGCCACGACAGCGACGACGACGAGTTCGGAGAATCCAATGTCGAACATGGGAATCGGGCGGCGGACCAGGGTTGCGCGATTATCGGTGCAGGACGCCGCGCGCGGCGCTGCGCCAATTCCGGTGGCCCGCGCGAAACGCCCGCTACCGGTCTAGGACTTGCTCGTTTCCTTGCGAACCTCGGCGTCGATCGTCTTGCCGGGGATCTGTTGCGCTGGCTGCTGTGGGTCTGCGGACGCCGCGTTGGCCGCATCCTCCGGCGCCTTCATTCCCTCCTTGAAGCCTTTGACCGCGCCGCCCAGATCCTGCCCGATGTTGCGCAGTTTCTTGGTTCCGAATATCAGCACGACAACGACCAGGACAATCAACCAATGCCAGATGCTCAAGCTACCCATGACGTACTCCTCAAGTGTTCCGCAGGATCATCGGGCCCAGCGGATCGGGGCCGCCGACCACGTGGACATGCAGATGCTGGACTTCCTGCCGGCCGACCCGGCCGGTGTTGATGATGGTACGAAATCCGTCGCCGGCGCCCGCTTCGCGCGCCAGCCGTCCTACCAGTACCGCGATACGGCCCAGTACCGGCGCGTCCTCCGCGACCGCATCGTACATGGTCGCGATGTGTTTTTTCGGAATCAGCAGCAAATGCACCGGCGCCACCGGCTGGATGTCATGAAAGGCGAGGATCTCTTCGTCCTCGTAGGCCTTTTGCGCGGGAATCTCGCCACGCACGATTCTGCAGAAGATACAGTCCGGATCCGTTGCCAGCATCGCTTACCTTTCCTTGGTCGGGATGCGCTCACGCGCGGCCAGCCGGCCGTCGATCGCGCCTTTGAGCGCCGCCGCATCGTTGCTGCCGATCATCACGGCCCGCTGCTGCGCAAGTTCCAGCCGGACGGCCTCTCGCCCCCCTACATTGTATAGCCAGCCGGAAGGCGTCCAGCGCAGACCGACGCCCCACCACAACCGGGTACGGATGATGTCGCAGCGGAGCACGTCGGCAACCGCAATCGAACGGCGGATCAGGCCGATGCCGAAGGCCACCCGGATTTCGTCGTTGTCCACCTCGACGGTCAGGGTCGCAAACAGCGCGAGGGCCAGCGTCAGCAGGCCGAACAGCGCCCAGAGCACCCATGGCGTCGCCTCGCGGGTCTCAGGGGACAGCGTTGCTACGACCCAGATCGAAACCAAGAACCCGAAGACCGTCGCGACAATGAGCTTGCGGCCGACCTGCCGGTGCCGATACATCGCCATCCAGGATCGTCCTCAGCGGCCGCGGGCCGCTTTTTCCGCGTGTCCCGACACGCCTTCGCGCCTGGCGAGTTCGGCGGACACGTCGGCAGCCGACAGTCCGTGTCGCGTCAGCAGCACCAGGCAGTGAAACCACAGATCGGCGACTTCCGCGACGATGCGCTGTCCGTCGCCTTCCTTTCCGGCCATCACCGTTTCCGTGGCCTCCTCGCCGATCTTCTTCAGGATTGCGTCGTCGCCCTTGGCGAACAGTGCGGCCACGTAGGAGCCGGCCGGGTCGGCGCCTCGCCGCGCCGCGATGGTCTCGGACAGGCGCTGCAGGATATCGCCGGAGGTATCGGATTCAGACATTGCGATAGATTTCGTTTGGATCCATGAGCACGGGTTCGACATCATGCCACGCGTTATCGTCGAGCCTGAGATAGAAACAGCGCTCGTGCCCGGTGTGACAGGCAACGCCGGCTTGCTCGACCAGCAGCAGGATCGCGTCCTGGTCGCAGTCGAGCCGGATTTCGCGCACGTTCTGGATATGCCCGGAGGTCTCGCCCTTGCGCCACAGCTTCCCGCGCGAACGCGACCAATAGTGCGCCTCGCGCGTCTGCGCAGTGAGCGCCAGTGCCTCCCGGTTCATCCACGCCAGCGTCAACACCCGGTGCGAGTTGGCATCCTGCGCGACCACCGGCACCAGACCATCGCCATTCCAGCGCACCGACGAAAGCCAGTCATCCATGCCCAATCCTCCCGGACACACCGTTTAGGCGCGCATCTCGATGCCCGCCGCGGTCATCACCGCCTTGGCCTCGCCGATCGTATGTTCGGCGTAGTGGAATATCGACGCCGCTAGTACCGCATCGGCGCCGCCGATACGGATGCCGTCGACCAGGTCCTGCAGATTGCCGACGCCGCCCGAGGCGATCACCGGCACATCGACGGCGTCGACCACCGCCCTGGTCAGCCTCAGGTCGAAGCCGGACCGGGCGCCGTCCCGATCCATGCTGGTCAGCAGGATCTCGCCCACGCCGAGCCCCACCACTTCCTCCGCCCAAGAAACCGCGTCGATGCCGGTGGGCGTCCTGCCGCCGTGCACATAGACCTGCCAGGCATCGACCGCGTACTTCTTGGCGTCGATGGCGGCGACGATGCACTGCGCGCCGAAGCGAGCGGAGGCTTCCGCGAACAGTTCCGGATTCGACACGCCTGCCGTGTTGATGCTGACCTTGTCGGCCCCGGCGTTGAGCAGCGCGCGGACGTCGTCGACGGCGTTGACGCCACCGCCGACCGTCAACGGAATGAACACCTGCGAGGCAACCGCCTCGATCATGTCGTAGAGCAGGCCACGGTTTTCCAAGCTCGCGCGGATGTCGAGAAAGGCAAGTTCGTCGGCGCCCTGTTCATCGTAGCGCCGGGCGACCTCGACCGGGTCGCCCGCGTCGCGCAGGTTGACGAAGTTGATGCCCTTGACCACACGTCCGTCGGCGATGTCGAGGCAGGGAATGATGCGCTTGGCGAGGCCCATGGCGTAGTCAGGAATCAGGAATCGGGAATCGGGGATCGTCCTGCCGCTGAGTACGACAAGGGCGGCGAGCTTGGGACGAGCCAATAACGTGGGGGCATTGCCGCGCCGCCGGTAGCGGCGCGCGGCCACGCGTGGTCAGGCGCCTGCGGCCGCCTTGAGCGCGTCCTTGAAGTTCAGCGTGCCTTCATATATTGCGCGACCGGCGATCGCGCCGACGACGCCGTCCGCCTCGTGCAGCACCAACTGCCGGATCTCCGCGATCGAGGTCAAGCCGCCCGAGGCGATCACCGGGGTCTTGATCTCGCGCGCCAGGCGCACAGTCGCCTCGACATTGATTCCGGTGAGCATGCCGTCGCGGCCGATGTCGGTGTAGATGATGCCTTCGACGCCATATTCCTCGAACTTGCGGGCGAGATCGACGACGTCATGACCGGTCATCTTCGACCAGCCGTCGGTGGCCACCTTGCCTTCGCGGGCATCCAGCCCGACGATGATGTGCCCCGGAAACGCCGAACAGGCATCGTGCAGGAAACCCGGATTCTTCACCGCCGCGGTACCGATGATCACATAGCTGATGCCGTCGTCCAGGTAGCGCTCGATGGTGTCGAGGTCACGAATTCCGCCGCCCAGCTGCACCGGGATCTCCTCGCCGATGACACTGACGATTTCGCGGATCGCAAGCTCGTTCTTCGGCCTTCCATCCACGGCCCCGTTCAGGTCGACCAGGTGCAGCCGTTGCGCGCCCAGCTCCAGCCAGTGCTGCGCCATTGCCGCAGGATCCTCGGAGAACACGGTCACCGCTTGCATGTCGCCCTGTTTCAGGCGTACGCAATGGCCGTCCTTGATGTCGATGGCAGGAATGATCTGCATGGAGGGAACAGCGAGGCGTCGGGTTTCGTTCGGTGCGTCAGGCGCGCCCGTTCCAGGCGACGAAATTCTGCAATAACCGGAGCCCAGCCCGCTGGCTCTTCTCCGGATGGAATTGAGTGGCGAAGATATTAGCCCGCGCAATGGCGCAAGTAAACGGCACCGGGTAATCGGCCGTTCCCACTGTAACACCGGATTCGTCCGGTTCGGGGTGAAAGCTGTGCGCAAAATAGAAGCGCGCGCCATCCTCGATGCCCGCCCACAGCGGGTGCGGCCGGACATGGCGAACCGGGCTCCAGCCCATGTGCGGGATCTTGAGACGCTCACCGCCCGGTGTGTGCATTCTTTCGTCGCTGAACCTGACCACCCGCCCCGGCAGCACCGACAGGCAGGTCGTCGGCCCCTCTTCGCTGACCTCGAACAGCATCTGCATGCCCAGACAGATGCCGAGGAAAGGCCGATCGCGCAACACCTCGCGGACGACGCTCTCCAGGCCGCTTTCGGCGATGCCCTTCATGCAGTCGGGCATTGCGCTCTGCCCGGGCAGCACCACGCGTTCGGCGGCGCGAATCACCACCGGGTCGGCGGAAACCACGACATCGCGGCCGGGCGCGACATGCGCGAGCGCCTTGGCAACCGAACGAAGATTGCCCATGCCGTAATCGACGACGACGATGGCAGACATGGCGTGGGGAGTTGTCTGGAGGCGAATCGAATCGGCTACGACGGAACCGCGCGGCCGGCGGTAGCGCCGCTAGAGCGTGCCCTTGGTCGACGGAATCGAAGTTGCGGCGCGCGCGTCGCGTGACACCGCCACCCTCAACGCCCGGGCAAACGCCTTGAACACGGTCTCGGCCTGGTGATGCGCATTGTCACCACGCAGATTGTCCACGTGCAGCGTCACCAGCGCATGATTGACGAAGCCCTGGAAAAATTCGTGCGTCAGATCGACGTCAAAGGTTCCGATAAGCGCGCGCTTGAACGGCACGTGGAACTCGAGGCCCGGTCGCCCGGACAGGTCGATCACCACGCGCGACAGCGCCTCGTCCAGCGGCACATAGGCGTGGCCGTAGCGAACGATGCCCTTCTTGTCGCCGAGCGCCTCGCGCAGCGCCTGCCCGAAGGTGATGCCGATGTCCTCGACCGTGTGATGCGCGTCGATGTGCAGGTCGCCCTGCGCCCGCACTGTGAGGTCGACCATGCCATGGCGGACAATCTGGTCGAGCATATGGTCTAGAAACGGCACGCCAGTCGCCAGGTCGGCGCGGCCGGTGCCATCCAGATTCACCTCGACGACGATCTTCGTCTCCGCGGTGTTGCGCTCGATGCGAGCAGCGCGCGGCGCAGTGGCGGCGGTTTCTGGGGTGGCGTTCATGCTTGGCGGGACAGCGCTTCGAGCAACTGGTCGTTTTCGGCCGGGGTTCCGACGGTGATCCGCAGGCAGCCGGCCAACAGCGGATGCGAACCGTCGAGGTTCTTCACCAGTATACCGGCGTCGCGCAGCGCCGCGACGCATCGCGCCGCATCGACGACCCGGACCAGGACGAAGTTCGCCTGGGTCGGAAAGACTTCCACTCCGGTCAGCGGTTCAAACGCGCCGACCAGCCGGTCACGCTCGCCGCGGATGGCGACGACATGCGCCGACAGCAGGTCGGCATGGTCGAGCAGCACGGGGACCACGGCCTGGGTCAATGAATTGACGTTGTAGGGCGAGCGGACCTTGTCGATCTCGGCGATCCAGCCGGGGTGCCCCACCGCATAGCCCAGGCGGGTGCCGGCCAGGCCGATCTTGGACACCGTGCGCACGACCACCAGATTGGGAAACTCGAGCACCCGCGGCAGGAAGGTCGCATCCCCGAACGCCTGGTAGGCCTCGTCGAGCACGACCAGTCCGGGCGCCGCTTCGAGGATGCGCTCGATGTCGCTGTCGGCGAAAGCATTGCCGGTCGGGTTGTTTGGCGACGGCAACCAGACCAATGCCGGCTTTCGCCGCTTGATGGCCGCGAGCATCGCCGGCAGGTCGAGCGTGAAATCCGCCGCCAGCGGCACGCCGACATAGCGCAAATTCGCGTAGGCCGCGTACAGCCGGTACATGACGAAGGTTGGGTCGGGCGCGAGTACGACGGCCTTCGGCCGCGCGGTCACCGTGGTGATGAGTTGCAGCAGTTCGTCGGCACCGTTGCCGAGCACCAGTTCGGCGCCCTCCGGGACCCCGGCGAAGCGGCGCAGCGCGGCCTTGAGCGCATCGCCGCTGCCGTCCGGATAGCGGTTGAGCGCGATGTTGGCGACCGCCACCGCCATCTGCGCGCGGGCATCGGCGGATAGCCCGTAGGGGCTTTCGTTGGCGTCAAGCTTGACCAGGCCCTCGGCCTTGGCGACGTGGTAGGCGCTCCTCTCGCGGATCTCCGGCCGGACGACCGCATCGACGCGCGCCGCGACCGCATCGGCGTCGACGTCGGCCGTCCCCGAAGGCGGTCGCGGATCGTTCATTGCCGGCCTTCCTGGCGGTCGATGCGCGCCTCCGCCGAGCGGGCATGCGCGACGAGTCCCTCGCCGCGCGCCAGCGTTGCCGCCACCGGCCCCAGCGCCTGCGCACCGGCACGCGAAATGCGCAGCACGCTGGAACGTTTTTCGAAGTCGTAGACGCCCAGCGGCGAGGAAAACCGCGCCGTGCGGCCGGTCGGCAGGACGTGATTGGGCCCGGCGCAATAGTCGCCTAGGGATTCGGACGCGTAGTGACCGACGAAGATCGCGCCGGCGTGGCGGATCTGAGGCAGCAGCGCATCGGGTTGCCCGACCGCGAGTTCCAGGTGCTCGGGCGCGATCCGGTTGGCAACCGCGCAGGCTTCGGCAAGGTCGCGGGTGTGGATCAGCGCGCCACGTCCGGCGAGCGACGCCGCGATGATCGCGGCGCGGGGCATTTCCGGCAGCAGGCGTCGCAGGCTTGCTTCGACACGGTCGAGCAGGCCGGCGTCGGGAGAAAGCAGGATCGCCTGCGCCATTTCATCGTGCTCCGCCTGGGCGCACAGATCCAGCGCCAGCCAGTCCGGGTTCGCGCTGGCGTCGGCAATCACCAGGATCTCGGAGACGCCGGCAACCATGTCGATGCCCACCGCGCCGAAGACGCGGCGCTTGGCTGCGGCAACGTAGGCATTGCCCGGACCGCAGATCTTGTCGACGGCGGGCACCGTCTGCGTGCCGTAGGCCAGCGCGGCAATGGCCTGTGCACCGCCGATCGTGAACGCGCGCGAGACACCGGCCACGTGCGCTGCGGCCAGCACCAGCGGATTGCGCACGCCGCCCGGCGTAGGTACCACCATCACGATCTCGGGTACACCGGCGACGTGCGCCGGAATCACGTTCATCAGCACCGACGACGGATAGGCCGCCTTGCCGCCGGGGACATAGACGCCGACGCGGTCGAGTGGCGTCACCCGCTGCCCGAGTTCGGTACCGTCCGCTTCGGTGAAGCTCCAGCCACCGGACTTCTGCCGCTCGTGAAAGGTCCGCACCCGGGTCGCAGCGGCGGACAGCGCGTCGCGTTGGCCGACCGGCAAGACGTCGAAGGCCTCGCGCATGTGGTCCGCTCTGATTTCAAGCTCGGCGAGCCCGCTCGCCTCCAGCCGATCGAAACGGCGCGTGTATTCGAGTACCGCCACATCGCCGCGCGCGCGCACGTCGGCGATGATCGCCGCGACGGTGGCGTCGATGGCGGGATCCTGCGCAGCCTCGAACGCTATCAACGCATCGAGCGCCTCCGGGAATCCGGCGTCCGCCGTGGCCAGGCGGCGCAGCGTGAACGCGTCCATGTCACGCCTCCGCGGCGGCCCGGACCGCCTGCCCCAGCGCGTCGATCAACGGCTGCATTGCGGCACGCTTCATTTTCAGCGCACCCGGGTTGACGACCAGCCGCGAGGTGATCGGCATGATGTCCTCGACCGCCACCAGGTCGTTGGCCTTCAGCGTGTTGCCTGTCGACACCAGATCGACGATGGCATCGGCGAGCCCGACCAGCGGCGCCAGTTCCATCGATCCGTAGAGCTTGATCACGTCCGCATGCACGCCCTTGGCGGCGAAATGCTCGCGGGCAATGCGCGGGTACTTGGTCGCGACGCGGATGCGTGCGCCACGCTGCACCGATCCGGCCCAGTCGTAACCGCGGCGAGTGGCCACCACCAGTCGACAGCGGCCGATGCCGAGGTCGAGCGGCTGATAGAGGCCGTCGCCGCCGTGCTCCTGCAGCACATCCTTGCCCGCCACGCCCGCGTCTGCTCCGCCGTACTGCACATAGGTCGGCACGTCGGTGGGTCGCACGATCACGAACGACAGGCCCGGCTGGCTGGTGGCCAGGATGAGCTTGCGCGAGGTCTCCGGATTCTCGATCGGCAACACCCCGGCGTGCGCAAACAGCGGCAGGGTTTCCTCGAGGATGCGGCCCTTGGCAAGGGCAATGGTCAGTCCGGGCACGGGAATCGTCGCTTGGATGCGCGAATAAGGGGCGTCCATTCTACCGTAGCGACCGTGAACTCCAGGTCGGCACGGACATCCGGCGCACGGCGCCGGCCGGCGTTCAGGAGCCCCGGAGCGGTGCGTCGCGATCCCAGGCCAGGCGACCGGCGACGTAGGTCGCGCGCACGGCGCGATCGTCCCCCAACGCCATCTGGATCGCCAGCGCCTCGTCGACGTCATGCGCGTCGCGCATCCGGAAATCGATCAACGGGGTGGAACACAGGTCAAGCACGACCAGATCGGCCTCCATGCCTGGCGCCACGCTGCCGATGTGCTTGTCAAGGTCAAGCGCGCGCGCCGCGCCGCGTGTTGCCAGCCAGAGCGCGCATGCCGGCGGCAGCGCCGCGCCCGAAAGCTGGGCGACCTCGCTGGCGGCCTGCATTGTCCGCAGCATGGAAAAACTGGTGCCGCCGCCGAGGTCGGTGGCGAGGCCGACCCGGACGTTGCGGCGCGGATCGGTCGCCGCGCGCAGATCGAACCGTCCACTTCCGAGGAAATTGTTCGATGTCGGGCAATGTGCAAGCGCCGTCTGCGTCTGGTGCAAAAAGGCGAAATCGGCTTCGGTGAGATGAACGCCGTGGCCATAGATGCTGCGCGGGCCGGTGAGTCCGTGGCCCGCGTACACATCCAGATAGGAAGTGGCCCGCGGAAAGAGCTCGCGAACGCGCGCGATCTCGGCAAGGTTCTCGGCCACGTGCGACTGCACGTAGACATCGGGGTGCTCGCGCTTCAGCGCCCCGGCAGCGTCGAGCTGCGCCGGGGTCGAGGTGACGGCAAAACGCGGCGTGATGGCATAGGCGAGGCGGCCCTTGCCATGCCAGCGGGCGATCAGCGCCTTCGATTCGTCGTAGCCGCGTTGCGCGGTGTCGAGCAGCGCCTCCGGTGCCTCGCGATCCATCAGCACCTTGCCCGCAATCAGGCGCATACCCAGTGCCTGCGCCTCGTCGAACAGCACGTCGGCCGACGCCGGATGGACCGTGCAGAACACCGCCGCGGTCGTGATGCCGTTCTTCAGGTTCTCGCGCAGGTAGACGCGCGCGACCGCGCGCGCCAGTTCCGCGTCGGCATAGCGCGTCTCGACCGGAAACGTGTATCCGGCGAGCCAGTCCAGCAGCGGCTTGCCACCGGCGCCGACGATCGGCAATTGCGGATAATGGACATGGGAGTCGACGAAGCCGGCGCCGATCAACGCATTGGCGTAGCGAGTGACCCGGGTGTCCGCGGGCAGGCGTGCCGCAACCTCCGCGGCCGGCCCGACGTCAACAATGCGCCCGTCGGCCATGGCGACGATCGCGTCGGTCTCGTAGCTGCGTGTGGCGGCGACGCCGTCGACGAACGGATCGCCGGTGAAACTGACCAGCCCTCCTCGCACCGCCGTGATCGCCGGGACGACGCTCATTGCCGCGCAGTGCGCACGCTGGCCGGAGGCGAGGCGCCGGTACTGGTGCGAAATGGGTTGATGTCGATGCCACCGCGGCGGGTGAAGCGCGCCTGCACGGTGAGCGCCTCGCAGCGGCAGGCGGCCATCATGTCGACGAATATGCGCTCGACGCAGTGCTCGTGGAAACCCGGATGGCAGCGGTAGGACACCAGGTAGCGCAGTAACCCGGCGCGGTCGATGCGCGGCCCGCGGTAGTTGATCGACAGCGACGCGTAATCGGGTTGCCCCGTCACCGGACAGCGCGAACGGAACAGGTCGGTGCGCAAGACCTCGGTGACGCTGCCGCCGCGCGCGCGCAGCAGCGAGGCGTCGACTTCGTAGGTCTCGATGGCCACCCGCGCCGTGTCGATGCTTTCGCCGGGAAGTTCCCCGATGCGTTGCCCCGCGAAACGGGCGGGCAGGATGAGGTCGACGCGAACCGTCGCGCCGGTCGCAGCGGACAGGTCGCCAGCAATGATCCCGGCGACCTCGGCCTGGTCCGCGTGGCGCATCTGGGCAAACGAGCCAAGGTAGAGCTTCATCGACTTCGACTCGACGATCATCGGCGAAGTCGCCGGAACGTCAAGGGAGGCGATGGCGACAACGGGCTTGCCCTCGCGGTCGAGCCAGGTCAGCTCGAACGCCGTCCACTGGTCGATGCCGGTGAACGGCAGCGCCCCCGAAATGCCGATCGCCGAGCGTTCGGGAGCGCGCGGCACGGCGAACAGCAGGTTCGAATCGTAGCGATCCGGATACGCCGTCGGATGTCCGAGCGGGGCTGCGGCAAGATCGGCGGTGTTGACCATTTCGGGTGGCGCCGGGGAATCAGCGCAGACGCGTGATGCGCGCGCCGAGTCCGCGCAGCTTTTCCTCGATGCGCTCGTAGCCGCGGTCGAGGTGGTAAATGCGGTCGATCGTGGTCTCGCCCTCGGCGATGAGCCCGGCGATAACCAGGCAGGCGGAGGCGCGAAGGTCGGTCGCCATCACGCCCGCACCGGTGAGCTTGGCCACACCCTTGACGATCGCCGCGTTGCCCTCGACCTCGATATCCGCACCGAGCCGGCGCAGTTCCTGGACGTGCATCATGCGGTTCTCGAAAATGGTCTCGGTGATCAGCGCCGTGCCGGTGGCGCGCGTGGCCAGCGACATGAACTGCGCCTGCATGTCGGTTGGAAAACCCGGGTGCGGCGCCGTGCGTACGTTGACTGCGACCAGCGGTCCGTCGCGGCGCAACCGGATGACATCACGGTCGGCGACGACGGTCGCACCGGCCTCGCGCAGCTTGTCCAGGACCGCGGTCAGCGATTCTGGCTGCGTGCCGGTAACCGCCACTTCGCCTCCTGCCGCCGCCACCGCAGCGAGAAAGGTCCCGGTCTCGATCCGGTCGGGCATCACCGCATGCGTCGCAGCATGCAGCCTGGTCACGCCCTCGATGGTGATCCTGTCCGTGCCCGCCCCGGCGACGCGCGCGCCCATCGCCGTCAGGCAGCGTGCCAGGTCGACGATCTCAGGCTCGCGCGCGGCGTTTTCCAGGACGGTGGTGCCTTCGGCCAGCGTCGCCGCCATCAGCAGGTTCTCGGTGCCGGTGACCGTCACCATGTCGAATAGCACGCGCGCGCCGACAAGGCGTCCCTTGGCGTTGATGTAGCCATGGTCGAGATCGATGACCGCGCCCATCGCCTCGAGCCCCTTGACGTGCTGGTCGACCGGACGAAGGCCGATTGCACAGCCGCCCGGCAGCGAAATCCTCGCCTCGCCGCAGCGCGCCAGGAGCGGTCCCAGCGCCAGGATCGACGCGCGCATCGTCTTGACCAGTTCGTAGGGTGCCAATGGCCAATCGATGCACGCCGCATCGAGCGTCACCTGACCGGCGGCATCGGTGTTCAGCGCGACCCCCATCTGCGACAGCAGCGACTCCATCGTCCGCACATCGTTCAGACGCGGCACGTTGGTGAGCGTCAGCGGTTCGGCGGTGAGCAGCGAAGCGCAGAGGATCGGCAGCGCCGCGTTCTTGGCGCCCGACGCCCTGACCTCTCCAGCCAGCCTCTGCCCGCCCTCGATGACGAGCCTATCCACGCGGCTCTCCGGGCCACTCCTCCGGGGTCAGCGTGCGCATCGACAGCGCATGAACCTCTTCGCGCATGCGGTCACCCATCGCCGCGTAGACGAGTTGATGCTGCTTGACGCGCGAAAGTCCGGCGAACGAGGCGGAGACGATGATCGCCTCGAAATGATGACCGTCGCCGCGCACTTCGACGTGCAGGCACGGGAGGCCTGCTTCGAGCGATGCGCGGATCGATTCTGGAGTGACCATGGGTTTTCCTCAGGGACGCAGTTTCCAGCCGCTGGCCAGCAGCTTCAGCACCAGCGCGGCAAGCGCCAGCGCCGCCAGGGCGACAATGGCAAGGCTCGCTCCCGGTGCGACGTCGGAGACGCCGAAGAAGCCATAGCGGAAACCGTCGATCATATAAAAGAACGGGTTGGCTCGCGATGCCGCCTGCCAGAACGGCGGCAGCGAATGGATCGAGTAGAACACACCCGACAGGAAAGTCAGTGGGACGATGATGAAATTCTGGAACGCGGAAAGCTGGTCGAACTTCTCCGCCCATAGCCCCGCAAGCAGTCCCAGCATGCCCAGGATGGCGCTGCCGAGCAGCACGAAGGCCAGCGCCCAGAACGGATGCGGCAGGAACACCAGCGACGGTGCGTAGAGCAGCGTCACCGCGAACACGCCCGCGCCGACGGCCAGTCCGCGGACCATCGCGCCCAGTACGTAGGCGGCGAACAGATCGGCCGCGGACAGCGGCGGCAGCAGCACAAAGATGAGGTTGCCGGTAAGTTTCGACTGGATCAGCGACGACGACGAATTGGCGAACGAATTCTGCAGCACCGACATCATCACCAGCCCCGGGATCAGGAATGCCGTGTAGCCCACGCGTCCGTCGTACACCGCGACGCGCCCCTCGAGCACGTGCGAGAAAATCAGCAGGAACAGCAGCGCGCTCAGTATCGGCGCCGCGATGGTCTGGAAACTCACCTTCCAGAATCGCAGGAGTTCCTTGTAGAACAGCGTGAGCCAGCCGTGACCCGCTGGCGCATTCACGGTATCCGCTCCAGTGGCATCAGGTCTGGCTCCTTCATGATGCGCAGGAATACCTGCTCCAGGTCGGTCTCCGCGAGCGCCAGGTCCGTCACCGCGATTCCTTCGGCGCGCAGCGCGGCAAGCAGTTCCTCGATCTGGGCGTAGGTATCGAGTCCTAGGTACCAGAGCCCGGCGTCCTGCCGCAGCACGCGCGGCTGCCACGCCTGGGGTATCCGCGCGGCGCCGAGGCGGCAGGTCAGACCGGAGAATCGCGACAACAGCTTCCGGGTGGTGTCCAACGCGACGACGCGGCCCGCCTTGAGCATCGCGATGCGTCCGCACAGCGCCTCTGCCTCCTCCAGATAGTGCGTGGTGAGGATGATGGTGTGGCCGTCGCGATTGAGCTTGCGGATGAAACTCCACAGGTTCTGCCGCAGTTCGACGTCGACACCGGCGGTCGGCTCGTCCAGTACGATCAGCGGCGGCTTGTGCACCAGCGCCTGTCCGACCAGCACCCGGCGCTTCATCCCACCGGAGAGCGAGCGCATGTTCGCGTCCGCCTTTGCCGTCAGGTCGAGGTGATGCAGGATTTCGTCGATCCACGCGTCCTGGCGGCGAAGCCCGAAATAGCCCGCCTGGAACTGCAGCGTTTCCCGGACCGAAAAAAACGGGTCGAACACCAGCTCCTGCGGCACCACGCCGATGCTGCGCCGCGCCGCCCGGAAATCCTTGATGACGTCGTGGCCAAGGATGCGCACCGTGCCTTGGTCGGCACGCGTCAGACCCCCGAGAATCGAAATCAGCGTCGTCTTGCCGGCGCCGTTGGGGCCCAGCAATCCGAAGAATTCTCCCGGCGCCACCGAAAGGCTGACCGCGTCGAGCGCCCGCACGCTGCCGAAGCGGCGCGAGACGTCGACGATCTCGACGGCGGCGGTCATGGATGGCGATTGCAGGGGGGACGGAGGCGCGGCGACGACCGGGTCACGCAGGCACGCCGCGGCGCACCCGCCGAATCAGGACGCAATCAGGTCGCCGACCCCGTAGACATCGGCCAAAACGGTCAGCGCGGCAGGCATCTGGGTGAAACGCAGCGTTTTCGCCTCCGCTGCCGCCCGGCGCAACAGCGCGAGCAGCACGGCCAGTGCGGCGGAGTCGGCATGCGTCAAGCCTCCCATGTCGACGATTCCGGCGGCCGGCAGCGGCAGACGCGTCGCGGAGGCGAGTATTGCGTTCGCGTCGCCGAAGGTGAGTCCGCCTGCGAAGCGCCAGGAATTCCCGTCCGCGGTGAAGCGTCCGGGCTCGCCACCGGTGGCGCCAAGGATGTTCACTTGGCGCCCGACCCCTTGTTCTTGGACGCAAGCGAGGCGATGAGGCCGTCCACGCCACCGCTTCTGATCTGCTCGCTGAAATCGTCGCGATAATTGGTGACCAGCGACACGCCGCCGACGATCACGTCGTAAGCTTTCCAGCCGGAGGCGGTCTTGGACATGCCATAGTCGATCTGCACGGGCGCCTGGCCTTGTCGGATCACCTCGGTGCGCACCGTGGTCTCGGTTGCGTCGGCCGCCATCCGCAGCGGCCTGTACTCCATGGTCTGGTCGCGATACTGCGACAGCGCGCCCGAATAGGTGCGCACCAGCAGCGTGCGGAACTCGCTGACGAGCTTTTGCTTCTGTTCCGGCGTCGCGGCTCGCCAGTTGCGGCCCATGGCCAACGCCGTCATCCGCTCGAAGTCGAAATTCGGCAGGAGCTTGGCGTCCAGCACTTCGCGAATGCGCGCCTGGTCTCCCGCCTGCACCCTGGGGTCGCTGCGCGCGATCTGCATCACTTCCTGCGAGACGCGCTTGACCAGTGCGTCGGGGGCTTCCTGCGCCAGGACGGCCGTGGCGGCGACCGCCACCAGAAGACCCGCCGCAACGCGGGCGGGTCCGATCAATCGTTGCATCATTCTTCATCCTTTTCCGGCGGCGGCTTGCCGTCATAGACCATGTATTCGCGTCGTTGCAGATAGGCGCGCCGCACGAATGTGTAGGGATCGAGCGAAGCCTGTTCGATCAGCGAGGTCGCGCCCAGCGCCTGCGCCCGTAGGTCGACCGCGCCGAGACCGTAGATGACATTGCGCACCACCACATTCGGGATCTCGGTCGTCGGCGACCAGACGATGCGCAACAGCGTGCCGGTGCCATCGCGAAAGGTGGACGGGCCGAACAGCGGGACAAACAGGTACGGCCCCTGCGGAATCCCCCAATATCCGAAGGTCTGCCCGAAATCCTCCTCGCCGCGCGGAATTCCGGCGTCCGAGGCGATGTCGATCATTCCCAGCAGGCCGAAGCCGGTGTTGATCATCACCCGGCCGAGGTCATTGCCTGCCTTGTCGAGCTTGCCTTGCAGGAGCCCGTTTACCGCTGAGAAGAGGTCGTCGATGTTGTTCACGTAGTTGGTGACCGCCATGCGGAAAAACGACGGCGCGTAGTCGACCCAGGCCTGCGCGACCGGCTTCATCACGTGCTTGTCGATCGGCTCGTTCACCGCATACATCGCCCGGTTCCAGGATTCGAAGGGATCGTCGGCCCGGCCGCCGGTGGTCGCGCAGGCGCCCTGCAGCAGCGCAACCGCCAGAACCAGACTGCGGGCAAGGGTGGGATTCATTTATTGCCTCCGTCCGAAGCCTTGTCGAACAGGAATTGGCTGATCAGCTTCTCGATCACGATCGCCGACTGGGTCTTGACGATGCGCCCACCCTCCGCCAGGAGCTGCGTATCCCCGCCCGAATCGAGACCGATGTAGACCTCGCCCAGCAGTCCCGAAGTCAGGATCGATGCGATCGTGTCCCTGGAAAATTCGTAACCATTCTCGATCTTGAGCGTGGCGACGGCCTCGTAGGTGGTCGGGTCGAGCCGGATGCTCTCGACGCGGCCGACGGTGACGCCCGCCGCCTTCACCGGCGCCCGCAGCTTGAGTCCACCAATGTTGGCGAAACTCGCGGTCAGGCGGTAGGAGGGTCCTGCATCGAGCGTGGTCAGGTTGCCGACCTTGAGTGCCAGAAAAACGATGGCGCCAAGGCCGATGGTCACGAAGATGCCGACCCAGATATCGATGGTCGCCCGGTTCATTGCCTGTTCCCCTTTTCCGGGACAGGGTTGGCCCGTCCCCAAACCGATGTCACCAACCGGGCAGGATTCGCGCGGCTGGTTCGACAAGTGTAAGCGCCGCGACGCGGCCCATGGTGGCGGCCGCAGACGAAACCGCCATGGTTCCGGAGCATGCTCATGTCGCCATTCCCCGGAACATGAACACCGTGAGCACGAAATCGAGCGCCAGAATGGCCAGCGACCCGATGACGACGGTGCGGGTGGTCGCTGCGGACACCCCGGCAGCGGTCGGCTGCGCGTCGTAGCCTTCGAACACCGCGATCAGGCTCACGGCAACGCCGAACACGATGCTCTTGATGATGCCGTTGGTCACGTCGGGCCAGAAATCGATGCCGGCCTGCATGTTGCCCCAGAAGGTGCCCTCGTCCACGCCGATCAGGCGAACGCCGACGACGTAGGCGCCGAACACCCCCATCACCGAGAACAGCGCCGCAAGCAGCGGCATCGACACCACGCCGCCCCAGAACCGGGGGGCGATGATCCGCGCCAGTGGGTCGACTGCCATCATTTCCATCGCCGAGAGTTGCTCGGTTGTTTTCATCAGACCGATCTCCGCGGTGATCGCGCTGCCTGCCCGGCTGGCAAACAGAAGACCCGCGACCACGGGTCCGAGTTCCCGTACCAGCGACAGGCCGACGAAGACGCCCAGCGAATCTCCGGAGCCGTAGCGATTGAGCGTGTCGTAGCCCTGCAGGCCGAGGACCATGCCGACGAACAAGCCGGAGACCATGATGACCACCAGCGACAGGACCCCGGAAAAATAGATTTCGCGAAACGTCAGTTGCGGACGGCGGAACGCCGACGGCGAGTGCGCCAGCACGGCGACGAAAAAGCGCGCGGCGTAGCCCAGGCGCGCGATCGCGCGGGTCGTGCCCGCCCCGATGCGCTGCAGCCCCCTGACGATTCCGCTAGCCGGCACGGAACGACAGGTCTTCCGCATAGGGGCGTGCGGGATATTGGAAGGGCACCGGACCGTCCGGTTCGCCGTCGACGAACTGGCGGACAAACGGATCGCCGGAGTCGCGCACCTCGTCGGGCGTGCCGCGGGCGATGATCCGGCCCTCCGAGACGAAGTACATGTAGTCGACGATCTTGAGCGACTCGTAGACATCGTGGGTGACCACGATCGAGGTGATGCCCAGCGCGTCGTTGAGCCTGCGGATCAGCTGACCGACGATGCCCAGCGAAATCGGATCGAGTCCGGCAAAAGGCTCGTCGTAGAGCATGAGCATCGGGTCGAGCGCGACCGCGCGCGCCAGCGCGACGCGACGCGCCATGCCACCGGAGAGTTCCGAGGGCATCAGCGGCGCCGTCCCACGCAGCCCGACCGCGTGCAATTTCATCAGCACGAGATCGCGGATCTGTTCATCGCCCAGGTCCGTGTGCTCGCGCATCGGGAACGCGACGTTCTCGAAGACCGTCATGTCGGTGAACAGTGCGCCGAACTGGAACAGCATGCCGATGCGCCGCCGCATCGCGAACAGCGCGTCACGATCCATCTCCCGTACCGATTGTCCGTCGACCAGCACCGCACCGTGCTGCTGCCGCAGCTGCGCGCCGATCAGCCGCAGCATCGTGGTCTTGCCGCATCCGGATCCACCCATGATGGCGACCACCTTGCCTCGGGGAATGGCCATGTCGATGCCCTTCAGCACCGGGCGCGCAGAGTCGTAACCGAACGTGACGTTGGTCATCTCGACTGCATTGGCAGCGTCGGCCGCGCCGGGAGCGCTTGGCCGCACGGCAACTGAGGCCACGCGAATCCTGGGTGAGCGAAGGAACCGGTAATTATAGCCGTTCGCGGCCTCGACCAGCAATGACCCGCGGTCAGTTAGCTTCCGCCGACCCTGGGCCAAGGTCCGGACACCCTCTCTCAGGCTTTGAGCAGGCGACTCTCGGCAGCCGACAGGTCCCCGGGTCGCCCGAGCAGTACCACCGCGTCGCCGACCTCGAAGCGCCAATCCTCGTCGGGGCGTTGCGATCGCACCCCCCGCCGGCGCACACCGGTAATCTCTACCTGGTCACCGAGCTCGAGCTCGGCAAGCGTGCGCCCGACCGCCCGCGCGCGTTCCGGAAGCACGACCGTGTGCAACCGCGGTTGCAGGTTGTCGGCGCCGTCGGCGGTGTCGGTCGCACCGTGAAAGAAGCCGCGGAAAAGTCCGTACCGCGCCTCGCGGATCACCCGGATCCGCTGCAGCACCCGGTTCAGCGGAATGCCGATCAACAGCAGCGAATGCGAAGCCAGCATCAGGCTGCCCTCGAGTACCTCTGGCACGACTTCGGTCGCGCCGGCATCAAGCAGGCGATCGAGTTGACTGTCGTCGACGGTGCGTACGACCACCGGCATTTCCGGCCGCAGCTGATGTACGGTGTGCAGAATCTTGAGCGCGATCCCGATGTCGGCGAAGGTGATCACCACTGCGCGGGCCTTGGACAGGCCGGCGCTGATCAGCGCCTCGCGCCGGCTGGCATCGGCGTACACGACGCTGCTGCCGTCGGCGGCCGCCTCGCGCACCCGCTCGGGATCCGAATCGAGGGCGACATAGGCGATCTCCTCCGCTTCCAGCAGCCGCGCCAGGTTCTGGCCGCTGCGGCCGAACCCGCAGACCAGCACGTGATCCTGCCGCGACATCGTACGCGCCGCGATGCTCGTCACCTGCGCGGCCCGGGCCAGCCAGTCGTTCGCGGTGAGCTTGCGCACGACGGGCTCGGCAAAGTGGATCATGACCGGCGAACTCAGCATCGACAGCACCATCGCCGCCAGCACCGGCTGCAGCAGGCCTTCCGGGAGAATGCTGTTCTGAACCGCCAGCGCCAGCATGACCAGCGCCAGTTCACCGGCCTGCGCCAGATAGAAACCGGTGCGCAGCGCCGCCGCCAGCGGTGCGTTGAATGCCCGCGCCAGGGCGGCGATCAGCGCCAGCTTGGCCAGCACCGGGATGGTCAGCAACAGCGCGACATAGCCAAGGTTGGCAAGCACGACCTCGAGGTCGAGCGCCATTCCCACGGTGATGAAGAACAGTCCAAGCAGGACATCGCGGAAGGGCTTGATGTCCTCTTCGACCTGGTAGCGGAATTCCGTTTCGGCGATCAGCATTCCGGCGAGGAACGCCCCGAGCGCCAGCGACAGCCCGAGCAGCTCGGTGACCGCCGCCAGCCCAAGGGTCACCAGCAGCACGTTGAGCACGAACAGCTCCGCGCTGCGTTGCTGCGCCACCAGATGGAACCATGCGCGCATCGGCTTCTGGCCGAAATACAACAGCACCGCGAGAGCGACTGTCGCCTTGGCCGCTGCCAGCGCAAGCGCCTCGGCGAGTTCGACGCCGGACTTCGACAGAGCCGGGATCACGATCAGGAAGGCTACGACCGCAAGATCCTGGAACAGCAGGATGCCCATGACGTCGCGACCGTGGGGTGTGCCGAGCTCCATGCGCTCGGCGAGCATTTTCGAAGCGATCGCCGTGGAACTCATCGCCAGCGCACCGCCCAGCACCAGCCCGGCTGGCCAGCCGTAACCCATGAAATGCAGCACGACCATCGCGCCCGCCGTGGTAATCGCCACCTGGGCCAGGCCGAGCCCGAACACTGCACGGCGCATCGAGCGCAGCTGCGGGAGGCTGAACTCGAGCCCGATCGAAAACATCAGAAAGACGATCCCGAATTCGGCCAGGTAGCGGGTCGTTTCGTCGTAGGGCACCCAGGCCAGCGCGTGCGGTCCGACGGCGACGCCGACCAGCAGGTAGCCCAGAATCGGCGGCAACCGGACGATCCGGCAGACGACCACGACAACCACGGCCGTGGCCAGAAGAATGAGGATCAGTTGCAGTGAATGCGGCATGGATGCGTGAACCGGCAGGTCGTCGAAGGACGGATGCCGGAGACAGATGATAAGGCAACCGCCCATGTGCGCGGTCGCTTGGGGCCACGGTTATACTCGTACGATGAACAGCCGAGCCCCGGAACCGGTGACAACGGCCGTTGCGGTCGATGCCGCTCGGGCGCTGGCGCTCGCCCGGCAGGTGCTGGCGACCGAATCCGCCGCGATCGAGGCGCTGTCGGCGCGGCTGGGCGACCCCTTCGTCGCCGCGCTCGGGTTGATCCTTCGCTGCCGTGGGCGCGTGGTCGTTTCAGGAATCGGCAAGTCCGGCCACGTGGCGCGGAAGCTCGCGGCCACGCTGGCATCCACCGGGACGCCAGCGTTCTTCGTGCATGCAACCGAAGCGCTGCACGGCGATCTCGGCATGATCACCGCGGACGACGTCGTCGTCATGATGTCGAACTCCGGCGAGACCGATGAACTGGTCACGCTGGCGCTGCCGCTGAAGCGCGAAGGCGCGCGAATCATCGCGATCACCGGCAGCGAATCGAGTTCGCTGGCGCAGGCCGCCGACATTCACCTGGACGCCGCCGTCGACGGCGAAGCCTGCCCGCTCGGCCTGGCACCCACCGCCAGTACCACCGCCGCGCTGGCGCTGGGCGACGCGCTGGCGCTGGCGCTGCTGGATGCGCGCGGTTTCTCGACCGAGGATTTTGCCCGCTCGCACCCCGGGGGAGCACTGGGCCGACGGTTGCTGACCCGGGTCGTCGACGTGATGCGCACCGGCGACTCGCTGCCGACCTGCGCCGCCGACGCCGCACTGGCGACGGCGATCGTCGAGATGAGCCGCAAGGGCATGGGCATGACGGTGATCGTCAACGGCGACGGCACCGTGGCGGGAATATTCACCGACGGCGACCTGCGCCGTTGTCTCGATCGCACCCGCGACGTGGCGGCCGCACGGGTCGCCGAGGTCATGACGCGCACGCCGCGGGTCATTGGAGCGGACGCGCTGGCGGTCGACTGCGTCGACATCATGGAAGCCGCGCCCAAGGTCTCGCAGCTTCTGGTCGTCGACGCCGGGGGCCGGCTGGTCGGTGCGCTGCATCTGCACGATCTCTTCCGCGCCCGTATCGTCTAGCCGCGCCGCAATGTCCTCCGATACGCTTGTCCGAGCCCGCCGTGTCCGCCTGCTGACCTGTGACGTCGACGGGGTCCTCACCGACGGCCGCATCTATGTCGACGATCTGGGTCACGAGATGAAGGCGTTTTCCGCGCTCGACGGCGTCGGCATCAATCTGCTCGCCCGCGCCGGCGTGATCGTGGCCTGGATCACCGGAAGCGCCGCGCCGGCAGTCATGCATCGCGCGCTTCGCCTGAAGGTCGCGCACGTATTCCTCGACGTATCCGACAAATTGAACACGTGGGAGACGCTGCGGGCATCGCTGGGCATCGCCCCCGAGGCATGCGCCCACATCGGCGACGACCTGCCCGATGTTCCGGTGTTTCGCGCCTGCGGTCTCGCGGTCGCGGTTCCCCAGGCGCCCGCATCGGTGCGCGAGCATGCGCATTTCATCACCTCCCGCGAGGGCGGCAAGGGTGCGGTGCGCGAGCTTGCGGAGCTGATCCTCGCCGCTCAAGGCCATTGCGCAGACGACGCACCGCCGCCGAAAGCGGCCTGAGGCGAGAGAACATGGCCCGCGACACACCCGCCCGCTCGCTGCTCGATCGCGCCACCGCGTGGTCGCCGGTGCTGCTGCTCGGCGGACTCGCCGCCCTGACCTACTGGCTCGACTCGCAGGTGCAGGTGCCGGTTCCCCGACCGGATGGGTCGGCCCGGCACGATCCGGATCTGTTCGTCGAGGGCTTTCGCGCCGTGGAACTCGACGCCGAGGGGCGCCCGCTGCAGATGATCGCCGGAAAGCGCGCGCAACATTATGGCGACGACCAGACAATGGAATTCGACCAACCGATGCTCGCGCAGACCCCACCGGGGAAACCCGCGTTTCGCGTGTCGGCCAACCGGGGCTTCCTCTCCGCCGATCGCAAGGAAGTCAAGTTCGACGGCAATGTCCGCGCGACACGTGACGCCGATGCGGCTTCGGCAAAGGGAGAGCAGACCGGCCCGGTCACCGTGACGACAGAGTTTCTGCAGGTCTTTCCGGACCGCGAAGTCGCCCGTACCGACCGCCCGGTGACGATCGAGGAGCCTCGTGGAATAATCGACAGCGTAGGCATGGAAATCGACCATGCGTCCAAGACCCTGCGACTCGATTCAAAAGTCCGCGGTACGCTGCAACCGCAAAGCCTTCCGAAATGACCCCAGCACCCAAAGCCCTCCGACTCCTGTTCGCGCTCTGTGCGCTGGCCTTGGCGCAGCTTGCGACCGCCGAGACCGCCGACCGCGAGAAGCCGATCAATTTCACCGCCGACGACGGCGTGGTCAACTACGAGAAGCGCACCGGCGTCCTCAAGGGCAACGTGGTGATCACCCAGGGCACGATGACCATTCGCGCCAATCGCATCGACTTCACGCAGAATCCGGACAATTCGATTTCGGCAACGGCCTACGGAACGCCGCTCGCATTCAGGCAGAAGCGCGACGACCACGACGGCTATTACGAAGGCTGGGCGCAAAAGGCCGATTACAATGGCCAGACGCAGCAACTCGAACTCTTCGACAATGCGATCCTCAAGCGCGGCGACGATGAGATTCGCAGCAATTTCATTTCCTACAACGCGGCGACCGAGGTGTTCAGGGCCGAAGGCCGCCCTTCGACGACGCCCCCTGTCGACGGGAACATCGGTCGCAACGACCGTGTCCGAGGCGTCTTCCAGCCCAAGAGCGATGCGCTGCCCGGCAAGTCCGGCGCCGCCAAGGGGGCTCAGGACAAGAAAGCCTCACCGCTTTCACTCAAGCCATCGGGCGAACTTGCTCCGGTCGCGAAATGAGCGCCTCACGCGCATGAGCCCAACGTGAGCCAACTCTCGGCGGAACGGCTCGAAAAGCGCTACAAGTCTCGGACCGTCGTTCACGACGTGTCGCTCGAGGTGGCGAGCGGCGAGGTGGTGGGACTGCTCGGCCCCAATGGCGCGGGCAAGACCACCTGCTTCTACATGATCGTCGGCCTTGTCACCGCCGATGGTGGCCGCATCGAACTCGACGGCGAGAACCTGTCGCGACTGCCGATTCACCAGCGTGCCCGTCGCGGGCTTTCCTACCTTCCGCAGGAGGCCTCGATTTTTCGCAAGCTTACGGTGGCGGAGAACGTGCAGGCGATCCTGGAACTCCAGGATCTCGATGCCGACACGCTGTCCAACCGCCTCGATGCGCTGCTGGAGGATCTGTCGATTTCGCACCTCGCCGACGCGCCGGCGGTTTCACTGTCGGGCGGGGAGCGCCGCCGCTGCGAAATCGCGCGGGCACTGGCGACGCGGCCGCGCTTCATCCTGCTCGACGAGCCGTTCGCGGGCGTCGATCCGATTGCGGTGCTGGATATTCAGCGGATCATCGGCTTCCTCAAGGAACGCGGCATCGGCGTGCTGATCACCGACCACAACGTGCGCGAAACCCTGGGCATCTGCGACCGCGCCTACATCATCAACGAGGGCCGGGTGCTCGCATCCGGGGTGCCAGGCGAGATTGTCTATAATGAGGATGTTCGCAAGGTCTATCTTGGCGAGCATTTCCGCTTGTGAACCACGGCGTCCCAACTGCAGTACTCTGGGCGACACTCCGGGTGGCGTCACTTTGAATCGGCAAGCGAAATGCCGCATATGAGCCGCGTACGATGAAACCGACGCTTCAGCTCAAGCTCACTCAGCACCTTACGCTGACCCCCCAGCTGCAGCAGTCGATCCGGCTGCTGCAGTTGTCGACGCTCGAGTTGAACGACGAAGTCGAACGCATGCTCCAGGAGAATCCGCTGCTGGAGCGTGAGGACGGCGACGAGGATGCACCCCCGGCCGAATACGCGCTGTCCGCAACCGCGCCTTCGGCCGCCGCGACGGAACGATCCGCGCGCGAGGACGACAGCGATCGCGAATGGGAGTCGGACGGGCCTGCGGGCGTGGATACCGCACCGACCCGCGACGACCTGCCCGACGTGACCGACTTCGCCGACTACGGTGGCGGCGCGACCGACGGCGACTGGGGCGGTGGCAGCAGCACCGGCAACGGAGACGACGAGGAGTTTGCCCCACAGCAGGCGGCCGGGTCTTCGTTGCGCGAGCACCTGATCGGCCAGCTTGCGCTGCTGAAGCTTCCGTTGCGCGATCGCCAGGTCATCGGCGCTTTGATCGACGCACTTGACGACGATGGCTACCTCGCCTCCACGCTCGAGGAGATCGAGGAGATGTTCTCGGAAAACGATGCGCTCGAGCCCGAGGAACTCACGATCGCGCTGCGCTTCCTGCAGAGTTTCGATCCGCCGGGCGTAGGTGCACGCGGGCCGGCGGAGTGCCTGGCGCTGCAGCTGAAGGCGCTGCCTGCATCGACTCCCTACAGAGCGCAGGCGCTAACGGTGGTGGAGTCGCATCTTCCGCTGCTGGCCGCGCGCGACATCACCAAGCTGCGGCGTGCACTGCACTGCGACGAGGCCTGTGTCAGGGCGATCCGCGAACTGATTCGAACGCTCAATCCGCATCCGGGCTCGGCCTTCGCCCGCGATGAGGCAAACTATGTCATTCCGGACGTGGTCGTGCGCAAGGTAAGGAACCAGTGGACAGCCTCGCTCAACGAAGCCGCGATGCCGAAATTGCGTCTGAACCGCATTTATGCCGACATCCTGACGCGCAACCGCGATGCATCCAATCAGCAACTCACCGCGCACCTGCAGGAAGCCAAGTGGCTGATCCGGAACGTCCAGCAGCGTTTCGAGACCATCCTGCGCGTCGCAAAGGCCATCGTCGAGCGGCAGCGCCGCTTCTTTGAGCACGGCGAGGTCGCGATGCGACCGATGGTGCTGCGTGAAATCGCCGACATGCTGGAACTCCACGAGTCAACGATTTCCCGGGTCACCACGCAGAAGTACATGCTCACACCGAGAGGCACTTTCGAACTCAAGTATTTTTTCGGCAGCCATGTGGCAACCGACACCGGCGGCGCTGCCTCGGCAACCGCGATCCGTGCGCTGATCAAACAATTGATTGCCGCGGAAAACGTGAAATCGCCGTTGACCGACAGCCGTATCGCCGCGCTTCTGGGCGAACAGGGCATACTGGTCGCGCGCCGCACCATCGCCAAGTACCGGGAGGCGCTTTCCATTCCTCCCGTCAACCTGCGTCGGGCAATGTGATCACGACGCGAACGGGCAACAATGCCGTTGCCATGCAAGGAAGGAGAGTTAGATGAATCTGAACCTCACCGGCGTCCACCTCGATATCACCCCGGCTATTCGCGCCTACGTTGTCGGAAAGCTGGAACGCGTCAACCGGCATTTCGATCAGGTGATCGACGTCAATGTGGTTCTGTCCGTCGACAAGTTGCGGCAGAAAGTGGAGGCCAATGTTCACCTCAGGGGTCGTGAAATCCATGCCGAGGCGGTGGATGCCGACATGTATGCGGCGATCGATGCGCTCGCCGACAAGCTCAATCGGCAGGTGCAGAAGCACAAGGAAAAGAATTCCGCCCACCGGGTCGACAGGGAGACGATCGATCGTGAACTGACCGCCGCGCCTCCGGGTGTGGGAACTGCCAAATGACCGGCGTATAATTTCGGCGCCCGGCACAGGCTACCCGCCCGCGACCTTTCAACCACCGACCGTGAGCCGCCTTCCTTCGCAGGAAGGCGGGCCGCACCGTTTCCTGCCACCTCCCATGAACCAGATCGCCGAACTGCTGCCTGCCGCAAACATCACACTGGATCTCGATGCCGGGTCGAAGGCGCGGCTATTCGAGGCTGCCGGCGCATTGTTCGCGGCAAGTTCCGGCCTCGACGGCGAGTTGATCGCCTCGAGCCTCGCCGCGCGCGAAAAGCTCGGCTCGACCGGACTGGGCCAGGGCATAGCCATTCCCCACGGCCGCATCAAGGGCCTCAAGGACGCCAGGGGCGCGTTCCTGCGACTGCGCGAACCTGTGGCCTTCGACTCGCCCGACGGCAAGCCGGTTGCGCAGGTATTCGTGCTGCTGGTGCCCGAACAGGCGACCGATCTGCACCTGCAGCTGCTGTCCGAACTTGCACAGATGTTTTCCGAGAAGACGTTCCGCGAGCAACTCGCCGGCGCCTCCAGCGTCGAGGAACTGGCCACGCTCTTCCGTGAATGGAAGCCCGCGCAGTGAATGCCGATGCTGCGATGCGGCAGGTCAGCGTCCAGCAACTGTTCGACGACAACCGCGACCGCCTGGGCCTGCACTGGCAAGGCGGCAGGCAGGGTGGCAACCGGGTACTGACCGGCGAAACGGCGCTCAAGCCGACCATCGGTCAGGTCGGCCACATGAATCTGATCCATCCGTTCCGCGTTCAGCTGTTCGGCACGGCCGAAGGCGCCTATATGCGCAGCCTGCCGGCGGCAAAACTCGCGAAGTCGATTGGCCGCCTGTTCACGCCCGATCTCCTCATCGTGGTGATCGCCAGCAGCGAGGAAGTGCCGAAGGTTCTGCTCGACCAGTGCAATCGCCACCACGTTGCGCTGTTCACCACGACGCAGCCGTCGGCGTACATCGTCGAGGTCCTTCGGTTGTACCTTGCGCGTGTCCTCGCCGAGTCGACCACGCTGCATGGCGTCTTTCTCGACGTGCTGGAGATGGGCGTGCTGATCACCGGCGCGTCGGCGATCGGCAAGAGCGAACTTGCACTCGAGCTCATTTCCCGAGGCAACGGCCTCGTCGCCGACGACATCGTCGAGCTGTACCGAATCTCGCCGGACACCATCGAGGGACGATGCCCGGCGGTGCTGCGCGACTTTCTCGAAGTTCGCGGCATCGGCGTGCTGAACATCCGCACGATTTTCGGCGAAACTGCGGTTCGCCCACGGAAACTGCTCAAGCTTCTGGTGCATCTCGAGGACCACAGCAACGAGGCTTTCGCCGAACTCGACCGCCTGCAGGTCAATGCCACTTTTCAGGACGTGCTTTCCGTACCGATTCGCAAGGTGACGATTCCGGTCGCCGCCGGCCGCAATCTCGCGGTGCTGGTCGAAGCCGCCGTGCGCAACTTCGTTCTCAACCAGCGCGGCATCGACAGCACCAAGGAATTCATCGAACGGCAGCAGAAGCTGATTTCTGACGGCGACTGAAGCCAACGACGCCAGGGGCGACCAACCATGGACATGCTGTTGATCGGCGGCGTCTCCGGCTCGGGAAAGAGCGTGGCACTCGTCGCCCTCGAGGACTCCGGTTACTACTCGATCAACAACCTGCCGCCGTCGCTGGTCGCGGCAACCGCCGCGTACCTTGCCCGCAGCGGACAGCAGCGCGTCGCCGTCGCGCTGGACGTCAAGACCGGGCCGGGGCTGCCGGGACTTGCCGACATCATCAGCTCCACGCGCGAGGCGGGGTGGGATGTTCGCTTCCTCTACCTGGACGCCAAGACCGATACGCTGGTAAAGCGCTTTTCCGAAACACGGCGGCGGCACCCATTTTCGAGCGATCAGCGCACGCTGACCGAAGCCATCGAGCACGAGCGCGAGTTGCTCGCCGAAGCGAGGGAACTGGGCTTCGCCTTCGACACCAGCGACCTGCCCGCAGCAGCGCTGCGCGGGTGGATCAAGGACTTCATCGCCGTCGATCCAACGCAGATGACGCTGTTGTTCGAGTCCTTCGGCTTCAAGCACGGCGTGCCGCTCGATGCCGACCTGGTGTTTGACGCCCGCTGCCTCCCCAATCCGCACTACGAGCCGGCGCTGGCACCGCAGACCGGCCGGGATGCCGAGGTGATCGCGTTCCTGGAGGCGTCGCCGGAGGTGGAGCGCATGTACGCGGATATCCACCAATTCGTCGCCGACTGGATACCCGCCTACGCACGCGACAACCGCAACTACCTGACCATCGCCATCGGCTGCACAGGTGGGCGCCATCGTTCGGTGTACCTGGCCGAGCGGCTGAGACTGGCGTTCTCCGTCTCGCGGCAGGTCCTGCTGCGTCACCGCGAACTCGTCTGACGGCGCCTTGCGCCGCAGGCGATTCGCTATCATCTGACCATGGCTGCGCCGCGAACCGTCACGCTCGCCTTCACCGGTGCCTCGGGCATGCCCTACGGATTGCGGCTGCTCGGGTGTCTGCTCGCCGCCGGTTGCCGGGTGAACCTGCTCTACTCCGCCGCAGCGCAGATCGTCGCCAAGCAGGAATGCGCCCTTGTTTTCCCTGCGCAGCCGCGCGAAGCGACCCGTTTTTTCGGCGAGCGCTACGCTGCCACCGATGGTCAGCTGGTGGTGTTCGGCCGCGAGGACTGGATGGCGCCCGTGGCCTCGGGATCCAATCCCGCCGACGCCATGGCCGTGTGTCCGTGCAGCATGGGCACGCTGGGAGCGATCGCCCACGGACTGGCCGACAACCTGATCGAGCGCGCAGCGGACGTCATGCTGAAGGAACGCCGACCGCTGGTGCTGGTGCCCCGTGAAACGCCATTGTCGGCGATCCATCTCGACAACATGCTCAGGCTCGCGCATGCGGGCGCGGTGATCCTGCCGCCATCACCGGGCTTCTACACGCATCCGCAGAGCGTCGACGACATCGTAGACTTCGTCGTCGCGCGCGTGCTCGACCAGCTCGCGGTTGCGCACGATCTGCTGCCCCGGTGGGGCGCCGGTGGCACTCCGGCAACGGACTCCGGTACCGCCTGATGTGGCCGTTCGCCAGCGATCGCCCCTCGACCGGCGGCGCGAGCCTGCCGCTGTTTCCGTTGAAGACCGTGCTGTTCCCCGGCGGACTCCTGCCGCTCAAGGTGTTCGAGCAGCGCTACATTCAGATGACAAAGTCCTGCATTGCGGAAGGCAGGCCATTCGGTGTCTGCCTGATTACGCATGGCGAGGAAGTGGCCGGGGCAAAGGCGGAACTGCCGCAGTTCGCGACCGTCGGCACGCTGGCCCGCATCGTCGATTTCGACATGCCGGAGTCCGGAATTCTGCACCTTGCCACCGAGGGTGGCGAACGCTTTCGTGTGCGTGGACAAGCGGTCGAGGCCTCCGGCCTCGTCGTCGGCGACGTGGTACCGCTCGCCGCGGAGCCGGCCGTCGAACTCCCGCCGGCGTTCCAGCCGCTGGTCAACCTGCTTGAACTCATCGCCGCGCGCGTCGGACCGCAGAATTTTCCGGCCGATCGTAATTTCGCCGACGCATCCTGGGTCGGCTACCGGCTTGCCGAGGTGCTGCCGCTGCCCCTGTCGATCAAGCAGAGCATGCTGGAAATCAGTGATGCCGGCGTGCGTCTCGACGTCCTGCACAAGTTCCTGACGCAACAGGGCGTTCTGTAGGGGGTTTCTATCCCGCAGTGCGACCGCGCCCGGCGCGTGCCGCGTATAATTTCGCCCTTCCACGCACCACCTCGCAGGACATCATGGCTGGTCACAGCAAATGGGCGAACATCAAGCATAAGAAGGCCGCGACCGACGCCAAGCGCGGCAAGATCTTCACTCGGCTGATCAAGGAGATCACGGTCGCCGCGCGCCTGGGCGGCGCCGATCCGTCGATGAACCCGCGGCTGCGGCTGGCCATCGACAAGGCGTACAGTCAGAACATGCCGAAGGACACGATCGAGCGCGCGGCCAAGCGCGGTGCCGGTGACCTCGAAGGCGTGAACTACGAGGAAATCCGCTACGAGGGCTACGGCATCAACGGTGCGGCGGTGATCGTCGATTGCATGACCGACAACCGCGTCCGGACTGTGGCCGACGTTCGCCATGCGTTCTCCAAGTACGGCGGCAACCTCGGCACCGACGGTTCGGTGGCGTTCCTGTTCAAGCATTGCGGGCAGCTGGTGTTCGCGCCGGGCACCGATGAGGACCGGCTGATGGAGGCCGCGCTGGAAGCCGGCGCGGAGGACGTGGTCGCCAACGACGATGGCAGCCTGGAGGTCATCACCGGGCCCTACGACTTCGTGACGATCAAGGATGCGCTGGCCAAGTCCGGTCTCAAGGCCGAACTCGCCGAGGTGACGATGAAGCCCGCGGTCGAAGTCGATCTCTCGGGCGACGACGCGCTGTCCATGCAGAAGCTCCTCGACGCGCTCGAGGGACTCGACGATGTGCAGGAAGTCTACACATCGGCGTCGATCGAAAATGCCTAGCGCCGCTGCCGGCGGCCGGCCTTGGCCGTCAGGCCGGTGGCTGCCGGCGACGCCGTGCCGGCCGTGACCAGCGCGCCGCGGCGGATACTGGGGATCGATCCCGGACTGCGCGTCACCGGCTTCGGCCTCATCGTGCAGCAGGGAAACCTGCTCAGCTACGTGACCAGTGGCTGCATCCGTGCCGCCGGAGCCAGCCTGCCGGTGCGCCTGGGCATCATTGCCCGCGATATCGCGTACGTGATCGCCGAGGAGCGGCCCGACGAAGTGGCGGTGGAAAAGGTATTCGTCAACGTCAACCCGAATTCGACGCTGCTGCTCGGTCAGGCGCGCGGCGCGGCGATCGCGGCCGCGGTCCTGGCAGGGCTGCCGGTGCATGAATACACGGCCGGGCAGGTCAAGCAGGCGGTGGTCGGCCAGGGCCGCGCGGCCAAGTCGCAGGTTCAGGTGATGGTGCAGCGACTGCTGCAGCTTTCCGGCGCGCCAGCCGCCGACGCCGCGGACGCGCTGGCCTGCGCAATCTGTCATGCCCACGGCAGCGTCGGCGTCGGTGCGCTCGCCACTTCCGGATTTCAGCGCCGCGCCGGGCGTTTCGTGCGATGACCCGGGCGCCGCGCCCGAGCCGGCGCCCGCTGGCGGTCATTTTCGACATGGATGGACTCATGCTCGACACCGAACGACTGGCGCCACGTGCGTGGGTGGATGCCGCACAGGCGCTGGGCGTGGACTTCGACCTTGCGCTGACGCAACCGATGGTCGGGCGCAATTTCCGCGACTGCCACTCGATCATCGTCGACCATTACGGCCCAGGATATCCGACCGCAGACCTCATGAGGGCGTGGCACGTCGCCTACGACGCAATCGTCGCCTGCGAGGGCATTGCATTGAAGGAGGGCCTCGTTGAACTGCTCGAATGGCTTGAGAACGCCGGCATCCCCAAGGCAGTGGCGACCTCCACGCGGCGGGACCGCGCGCAGGCCAAGCTCGACGCCAAGGCGCTGTTGCCGCGCTTTGCCGGGCTAGTCGGCGGCGACGAGGTGACGCGCGGCAAGCCTGCACCCGACATCTTTCTCGCCGCGGCCCGACTGCTCGGGCAGCCGGCCGACGGCTGCATCGTGCTGGAGGACTCCGAACCCGGCGTGCGGGCTGCACTTGCCGCCGGCATGGTCCCGATCATGGTTCCCGATCTGCATCTCCCCTCGGCCGACCTGATCGCGCTGGAACCTTTGATTCTCACCTCGCTGGCGGAGGTGCCGGCGCACCTTGCCGCGCTGCCTGACGCATGACGGTGCGAATTCATCGGCCCGATCGCCGGCTGCCAACGCCTGCGATGCGATAATCCCGAATCATGATCGGTAGACTGTCCGGCACGCTGCTCGAGAAGAATCCGCCGCAATTGCTGCTGGACGTCCAGGGCGTCGCCTACGAGGTGGACGTGCCGATGAGCACGTTCTACAACCTCCCGGCCATCGGCGAGCGCGTGGTGTTGTTCACTCACCTGGTCGTGCGCGAGGACGCGCACCTGCTGTTCGGCTTCGGCAGCGACGGCGAGCGTCGCGCGTTCCGACAGCTGCTGCGGATCAGCGGCATCGGTGCACGCACGGCGCTGTCGGTACTTTCCGGACTGTCGGTGGCCGAACTCGCGCAGGCAGTGACCTTGCAGGAGACCGGCAGGCTGACCCGCATCCCAGGCATCGGCAAGAAGACGGCGGAACGGCTGATGCTCGAATTGAAGGACAAACTCGGCGCCGACCTGACGGCGGTCGTCGGCGTCCATCGCGCGCCGCCGGTGAGCAGCGACGTCCTGCACGCGCTGCTGGCGCTGGGCTACAGCGACAAGGAAGCGGTCGCGACGGTCAAGCAGCTGCCGGAAGGACTTGCGGTCGGTGAGAGCATCCGGCACGCGCTGAAACTGCTTGCGAAGGCCTGACATCGTGCCTTCGACCGCGGCCGGGGCATAGAATCCGCATCATGGCCATCGAAACCGACGTCCTCAACCGCGTGGTGACCGCCAAGCCTGCGAGTCCGCAGGAAGAGGCTTTTGAGCGCGCATTGCGCCCACGCGGACTCGACGAGTACGTCGGGCAGGAGAAGATCCGCGAGCAGCTGTCGATCTTTATCGAGGCGGCCAGGAAACGCGGGGAGGCGCTCGACCACGTGCTTCTCTTCGGCCCGCCGGGTTTGGGCAAGACAACGCTCTCCCACATCATCGCCCACGAACTCGGCGTCAACCTGCGCCAGACCTCCGGCCCGGTGCTCGAGCGCCCGGGCGACCTCGCCGCACTGCTGACCAACCTCGAACCGCGCGACGTGCTGTTCATCGACGAGATCCATCGCCTGTCGCCGATCGTCGAGGAAATCCTCTATCCGGCGCTGGAGGATTTCCAGATCGACATCATGATCGGCGAGGGGCCGGCGGCGCGCAGCGTCAAGCTCGACCTGCCGCCGTTCACGCTGATCGGCGCGACCACGCGCGCGGGCATGCTGACCAATCCGCTGCGCGACCGCTTCGGCATCGTCGCGCGGCTGGAGTTCTATTCGGCGACGGAACTGACCCGCATCGTCGCCCGATCCGCGTCACTGTTGAAAATCGAGGTCGACACCGAAGGCGCCCGCGAGATCGCCCAGCGCTCGCGCGGCACGCCGCGTATCGCCAACCGCCTGCTGCGCCGGGTGCGCGACTTCGCACAGGTCAAGGGCAACGGCGAAGTGACGAGGGCCGTCGCCGATGCCGCGCTGTCGATGCTCGACGTCGACGCGATCGGCCTCGACGTCATGGACCGCAAGCTTCTGCGCACGGTGCTGGAGAAATTCGCCGGCGGACCGGTGGGCGTCGACAATCTCGCGGCCGCCATCGGCGAGGAGCGCGACACCATCGAGGACGTGCTGGAGCCTTTCCTGATCCAGCAGGGCTACCTGCAACGCACGTCTCGGGGACGCATCGCCACGGCACTTTCCTACCGCCACTTCGGCCTGACACCACCCGCAGCCAGCGGTGCCGGCACGCTCTTCCCCGGCGAATGACCGGCGCGCAACCCTTCCGGTTCCCCGTTCGCGTTTACTACGAGGATACCGACGCCGCCGGAGTCGTTTACTATGCCAACTACCTGAAGTTCATGGAACGCGCGCGCACCGAATGGCTGGCCGCGCTCGGGTTTCCGCTGGCCGCCTTCGAGCGTGAGTACGGCATCGTGTTCGTCGTGCATCGCTGCGAGATCGACTACCGGCAGCCCGCGCGACTGAACGATGTTCTCGAGGTGACGGTCGAAATGATCGACCGCGGCCCTGCGCGCCTGGTCGCCCGGCAGGAAGTACAGCGGGCCGGCGTCGTTTTGACCTCGGCGCGCATCGTGCTGGCGTGCCTCGATGCGGCGCGCTGGCGTCCCGCCCGCATTCCCGCACCGCTGGCCGCAAGAATGGAGACTCCCGCTTGAACGTGCATGCAGACCTTTCCTTCGTCACGCTGATCACGCAGGCGTCGTTCGTGGTTCAGGCGGTGATGGTGTTGCTGGTGCTGCTGTCGCTGTGGTCATGGTGGCAGATATTCGTAAAGCTGTTCCAGCTGAAGCGCGCGGCGCGCGACACCGACCGTTTCGAGGACGAATTCTGGAAGGGCGGCGATCTGGCCGAACTGTTTCACCGCGCCGCGCAGGCGCGAATCGGCGGCGGCATGGAGCACATTTTCACCGCCGGTTTTCGCGAATACGCCAAGCATCGCAAGCAGGGAAGCTCGTCCGCGGTCACGCTCGATTCCTCACGGCGGGCAATGCGCGCCGCCTACCAGCGCGAGATCGACGCGCTCGAGGCAGGGCTGGCAGGACTCGCCACCGTCGGTTCGGTATCGCCCTACATCGGCCTGTTCGGTACGGTCTGGGGCATCATGAATGCCTTCCGCGGCCTTGCCAACGTCAGCCAGGCCACGCTGGCCAGCGTCGCACCAGGCATTGCCGAGGCGCTGATCGCCACCGCGATCGGCCTCTTCGCCGCCATACCGGCGGTCGTCGGCTACAACCGCTATACGCATGACCTCGATCGCCTCGCGACGCGCTACGAGACCTTCATCGAGGAATTCTCCAATATCCTCCAGCGCCAGGGCTAGGCGATGAAAGGTTCCCAATCCCGCATGCAGGACGGAAGCCTGCGCCAATGAATCCGATGCGCCGACCCCGCAAGTCGATCAACCAGATCAACGTCGTGCCCTACATTGACGTCATGCTGGTGCTGCTGGTCATCTTCATGGTGACCGCGCCGCTGGTCACCCCGGGCGAGATCGAGCTGCCCACGGTGGGCTCGAAGCTCACGGTGCCTGCGAAACCGCTGGAGGTCACGCTGCGCGCGGACCAGTCGCTGTGGCTGCGCGACCTGGCCGGCAGCGCTTCGGCGGTCCGCGTCGACCGCAACGAACTCGTCGCGCGGGTACTGGAGAAGCAGAAGCGTGCCGAGCAACCGGTGGTCATCGCCGCCGACAAGAACTCCCGCTACGAGGACGTGCTATTGGTCCTGGACCTGCTCCAGCGCAACGGCGTGAAAAAGGTCGGGCTGCTGGCAAGGTCTCCGGCGGGCTGACGGCTGCCGTTCCGCGCAATGGCGAAATCCGAACGGCCACGGCAACCGCGCCGGGTGACCGGCAAGTGGCTGGCGCTGGCGCTGGCGATCCTCGTCCAGCTCGTCTTCGTCGGTGTGCTGGTGTTTTCGGTGAGCTGGCAGAACCGCCAGCCGGAGGCGGTGTCCGCGGAGTTGTATGCGCCGCCGGTCAAGACGCCGGTGGTGGAGCCGGCCCCGCCGCCTCCAGCACCCGAACCAAAGCCCGAGCCGAAACCTGAACCGCCACCGCCCAAGCCGGAAGTGAAGCCGGCGCTGCCGCCGCCCAAGCCGAAGGTCGAGGAGCCGGACCCGCGCGCCGCGGAAATCGCGCTGAAGGCCAAGCAGGAAGAAGAACGTAGGCGCAAGGTCGAGGCAGAGCGGCTCGCGCAGGAGAAAAGGCTGCGCGAGCAGAAGGAAGCCGACGAGCGCCGTCGGCTGGAGGAAAAGCGACGCCAGGACGAAGCCAAAGCGAAGCAGAAGCGTGAAGACGAAGCCAGGGCGAAGCAGAAGCGCGAAGACGAGGCCAAAGAGAAACAAAAGCGCGAGGAGGAAGCAATAGTGCGGCGCCAACGCGAGACCGAAGCGCTTCGTGCGCAGGCGGAGCGTGAAGTGCAGGCGCGCGCGCAGCAGGAACGCGAGACCGCTGAAGCTTCGGCACGGGCCAAGGCCGAGGCCGACTGGATCCGCCGTATCCAAGCCAAGGTGAAAGGCAACGTGATCGTGCCGGCCGAGCTCGCAGGCAATCCGGAGGCCATCTTCGAGGTGGTGCAGTTGCCAACCGGCGAAATACTCGAGGCAACGCTGCGCAAGTCCAGCGGCGTTCGTACCTACGACGAAGCGGTGCAGCGGGCGATTCTCAAATCGTCGCCACTGCCACGGCCGGAGCGCGCGGATTTGTTCCAGCGCCGGCTGACGCTGAAATTCCGGCCCAGCGACTAGGTCGGCGCGGCAGCCGCGGGGCGAGGAGCAAACCGGACCGGGGCTAGACTCGGGATTTCTTCTCGATGATCTGGATCGCCGCCCAGCTCCAGTCGGCACGCTGCTCGACCAGATGGCGCAACGCCACCGTGTAGACCGAACGCCCGGTCAGCAGTGTCACGTTGCGGCCCTCGGAATATTCCTGCGTCGGAACGATCAGTGTCTTCACGGCCAGCGGCTTGTCGGGACGCGACGGCGGCGGCAGGTAGAGCCCGTGAAAACGCGCGCCCATCGTGGAGACGTCGATGCCATTGACCTCGAAACCTACGTCGACGTCGTTGGGCTGGCGGATCGCGTGCAGCGTAACGGGCACGAGACGGTCGGCGATGATCGACATGCCGGCCTCGACTTCGTCATTGGACACCTTGTTGAGACGGCGCACGACGCCCAGCACCCAGTCGGACAGATCGGACTGCCTGACCGCGACCAGCGCGCCCAGCGTCAACGCCTGGCCGATGCCGCCGGAGGCGGCGATGCGCAGACCCGCGACACTGCGGTCCTTGACCTGCCACATCGGATCGGAAAACGATGACAGGCTGGCGGCGAGGGAATCGTGTTCGTCGGGAATCCTGCGCTTGATGCGCGAGCCGTCGGCGACGGCAAACACCTCGATCTGTTCGGCGGAGCCTTCGGCCGGCGCATCCGCCACGTCCTTTTGCGTCAGCTCGTTGACTACCCGGGAGAGGCCGATGCGGACCTTCGCGGCGACGGCACAGGCAACGCGTGGGTCGCGCCTCAGATCGGCGTTGAGGTTGGGTGAAATCGACGGGCTGACCTTATCGAGGATGGCGACGCGCAACTGGTTGATCGGCCCTGCCGGTCCCTGGTCAGTGACCTCGGCCTGTCGCAATGCGGCGATCGCCCGCTCGAGCTGATCCGACAGCGGCGTGGTATCGAGATAGCGCATCATCGAACCGGAGTCGTTTCCGGTTCGCCGTCCCAGGCCGCTCTTGCCGGCGATGTCGACGAAAAAACCCTCAGGCGATCTCGGCACCGCATCCAGTTCCAGGCGGCGACTCCAGGCGCGAAGTTGCGACATGGCCCAGTCCAGCTGCGGCGGCGACATGTTGCCGGTGTTGAGTTGATGAATCAGCAGGACATTGATGTACTCCTGCTCGACTGTCCATGGAGTCGCGTTCGGGCCGGCACTGGACATGATCGCCGGCACGCGTTCCATGCCCAGCTCGCAGGCGCGAAGAAAGGTACGATGCAGATCGGTCCACTTGCCTGGAATCCAGCGCTCGAACCGGTAGACGCGCAGCTTCGCGTCGGTTCCGTAGTAGTGGATCAGCCTGGCGAACAACAGCGGCGTCAGCGATTTCCACTTGGCATTGGAACTCTGGCGGACCGCTTCCTGAAGCGCGGTCTGATAACTGGACAGGAATCCCTGCGACATGTCGTAGATGGCCTGCCAGATGCGCTCGGCCAGCTTCGGCGAATTCTCGAAATTCTCGACGTATTGCTTGACCAACTGACGGCGGTCCGCGCCAAGCGCCGCATCGAGATATTCGAGCGCGTGGACACGCCCGATTTCGGTAAGTTTGCGCGACTGACGCATCGCCTCGAATGCGGTCATCACGTGTTGCTGGCGCCCGATGACGTCGAGCGCCGGTAACTGGCGCAACCAGGCGGCCACGGATTTCGCCGATACCAGCGGATCCGCGATTTCCTTGGTTCCCGAAGTCAGAAAGCCGAACATGTATAAGTCATAGGGTGGTGAACGATCCGGCGCAAAGCGTCCGGCGCGCCCCAGGCGGCACCTGCAACAGGCGCCGGAGAGTTTCGCGGGTCCAGACCGAGATTGGTCGGGAACCGTGGTTTATAGACCAAATTTCTGGCGGGCGCAAAATGGCGCGGGCGTCGGCTACAATTCGAGCCTCGAACCGACGCAGCAATGAAGCGCGGGCCATGGTCCGACTGTCCGAATTCAACCTGCAAAGGCCACTGGATGCCACGTGCACCTCTCACCTCCGATTTTACCGCTACTGCCGCGCGTTATCGCGCGCGACGCATTTTCCAAGCCTTCATGCTGATGGTCTTGGTCTTTGCCGGGCCCCTGCCTGCCATTGCCCAGACCACGACCGCGCCACCTGCAAAAGGAACCAGCAAATTGGATGCCAAGCCGACAGAGTTGAAGAAAATTGATACAAAACAAGGAACTGGAGCGGAAGCTCTGTCCGGGAAACCGGTAATCGTGCACTACACTGGGTGGCTCTATGACGCATCCAAGCCCGACGGCAAGGGTGCCAAGTTCGACAGTTCCCGCGACCGGCAGGTCCCGTTCGGGTTTTTCCTTGGCGCGGGCAAGGTCATCAAGGGTTGGGACGAGGGCGTGGTGGGAATGAAGGTCGGAGGTCAGCGGACACTGGTGATCCCGCCCGCCATGGGCTATGGCGAACGCGGCGCCGGAGGGGTGATCCCACCAAACGCAACCCTCATTTTCGACGTCGAACTGATCGAAGTGAAATAGGCTGTTCGACCAGGACTTTCCTTGCTGCCTCGCGACAATCCGGGCTCCGTCAAGCGCCGCGTCGACTACCGCCCCCCGGCGTTCCTGATCGACGCCGTCGACCTCGCATTCGACCTGGATCCGCAGGCGACCGAGGTGACGGCCACGCTGACATTCCGGCGCAATCCGGACGCCGACCCGGCGGAGCGCGACGCTCCACTGCTGCTCGACGGCGAGCAGCAGGAGGACGTGCGCGTCGATCTGGACGGCGCGCCGCTGCCGCCTTCCAGGCTCGTCTTCGGTACCGGAACGCTTGCCATCCAGGCGCCACCTCCGGCCGGCCGGCTCACCATCCGGTCGCGTACCGCGCCGGCGAACAACGTTTCGCTGGAGGGCCTGTACCTGTCCTCGAGGGTGTTTTGCACGCAATGCGAGTCGGAGGGCTTCCGCCGCATCACCTACTTTCCGGATCGCCCGGACGTGCTGGCCCGCTACACGGTGACACTGCGCGCCGACAGGGCCGAATGCCCGGTGCTGCTGTCCAACGGAAATCTGGTCGCGAAGGGCGTACTCGAGGACGGTCGGCATTTCACCACCTGGCACGATCCCTTCCCCAAGCCGTCCTACCTGTTCGCGCTGGTGGCCGGCGACCTCGACGCGCTGGAAGACAGTTTCCGCACCATGAGCGGACGCGATGTCGCGCTGCGAATCTACTCGACGCCGAAGAACCTGCCGCGCTGTCGTCACGCCATGGATGCCCTCAAGCGCTCGTTCCGCTGGGACGAGCAAGAATACGGACGCGAGTACGACCTCGACACGTTCATGATCTTCTGCGCCGACGATTTCAACATGGGCGCGATGGAAAACAAGGGCCTCAACATCTTCAACAGCCGGCTGGTACTGGCCGACCCGGCGACCGCCACCGACAACGACTATGCGGCGATCGAATCCGTCATCGGTCACGAGTATTTCCACAATTGGACGGGCAATCGCGTCACCTGCCGCGACTGGTTCCAGCTGTCGCTGAAGGAGGGTCTGACGGTTTTCCGTGACCAGGAGTTCTCCAGCGACATGAATTCGCGCGCGGTCGAGCGCATCGCTTCGGTGGAGTTCCTGCGTCGCGAACAGTTTCCCGAGGACGCGGGTCCGATGGCGCACAACGTGCGGCCGGACGAGTACCTCGAGATCAACAATTTCTACACGTCCACCGTCTACGAAAAAGGCGCGGAAGTGATCCGCATGCAGCACACGCTGCTCGGCCCCGACCGTTTTCGCAGTGGCATGGACCTCTACTTCGCCCGGCACGACGGCCAGGCGGTCACCTGCGACGATTTCGTGAGCGCGATGCAGGATGCTTCCGGGGTCGACCTCGGCCAGTTCCGGCGCTGGTACAGCCAGGCCGGAACCCCGACCATCGACGTGAGCTGTGACTACGACGCGGCGACCCGCGTCTGCACGCTCGACCTGGCCCAGCGCACCGCCGCCACCCCGGGCCAGTCGGAAAAGCTGCCGTTTCACGTGCCCTTTGCCGTCGGTCTGGTCGCGCCGGATGGACGCGACATACCACTGAAGCTCGTCGGCGAGGTGGCGCCCGTCGGCACGACGCGCGTGCTCGACCTGCGCGAGGCAAGACAGCAGTTCCGTTTCGCCGACGTCGACGCGCGGCCGGTGCCGTCGCTGTTGCGCGGCTATTCGGCGCCAGTCTGCGTCGAATATGCGTACACGGCGCAGGAACTCGCCTTCCTGGCGCGACACGACAGCGATCCGGTGAACCGCTGGGACGCCTCCCAGCGCGGCTTCGTCGCGGCGCTGCAAGCGCTCGCCGCCGCCCATCGCGAAGGCCGCGCGCTGGCGCTGCCTGCTGTCCTGGTCGAGGTCGTCGGCGCGCTTCTCGCCGAACCTGCCAGCGACCCCGCGCTGCTCACGCTGGCGCTGACGCCGCCCGATCCCGCCTATGTCGCCGCCCTCGATTCGACCATCGACGTCGACGGTACTGTCGCGGCAATGCAATTCATCAGGATCGGGCTGGCGCGCGAGTTGCGTGCGGAATTCGAGCGCGTCTACTCGGTGCGCCGGGTGCACGCGCCCTACGCGCCAACGCCGGACCAGACCGGGTCGCGCAAGCTGGCAAACCTGTGCCTCGGATACCTGGCCGCACTCGACGACGAACCTGCCCGCGCCCGTGTCGTCGCGCATTACGACGGCGCCGACAACATGACCGACACCATCGCCGCGCTGGCGGCAATGCGCGACGCCTCGTCGGCCGAGCGCGAACAGCTATTCCTGCGCTTCGAGGCCAGGTGGCGCGAGGAGCCGCTGGTCCTCGACAAGTGGTTCGCGCTGCAGGCGGTCGCCGACCGCACCGACGCGCTCGACCGGGTCATGGGATTGATCGCCCACCCGCGTTTCAATGCGCGCAATCCCAATCGGGTCCGGTCGCTGGTCGGCGCCTTCGCACTGCGCAACTTCGCGCGCTTCCATGCGGTCGACGGTTCCGGCTATGCCTTTGTCGCCGATCAGGTTCTGGCGCACGACGCGGGCAATCCGCAGATCGCGGCGATGCTCGCCGGTGCATTCAACCTCTGGAAACGCTTTCCCGAGCCTCGCCGCGGCCGGATGCAGGCGGCGCTACAACGGATCGCCACGGTCCCGGGATTGTCACCGGATGTGACCGAGGTCGTGACCCGCACGCTAGCCGACTGACCCGGCGCCAAGGCGCCGGCCGCACAACGCTGGGAACGACGTGCGCGGGCGCCGCCTCACTTGCCTGCGCTGCTTTTCCTAGCTGTCGGCGCGACACGTGGCCCCGCGCCACGAAACGCCATTGCCATGTCGAACGCCGCCCGGGTGAACGAAAGCACCGCAGAAAACTCCACGTCGTCCAGCCGGCGCGCCGCATCGCTGCCGCGATAGATATTGGCGAATTCGCGTTCGCGCCCTGCCTGCACGGCGAAGCGCCCGACGCCGAGGTTCTCCAGCGTATGCCAGACCTCGGGGTTGTACGAGCGAGTGAAGCGCATGACAAAGGAGATGGGGTCGTTGCGCCCGAGCACTGACGCCAGTCGCAGGATGACCTCGAAGGGCAGCGCCACCTTTCCGTTCTCGACCAGATCGAGCAGCGTCGGGTCGCGCAGGTTGATCGCTTCGCCAACCTCCTTGAGACTCAGGCCCGCGGCCTCACGCATCCCGCGCAGCACATTGCCGGTTCGCTCCAGCGCGCGGCGCTGGTCGGGCTTAACCAGAATCGCCTTGGCGGCGCCGATCGAGACATCGGCGGCGGCGCCGGCGATGCCCAGCACCGAGTCGGACCAGGAACGCACCTGACGGGCGACACCGAGCAGCGCCGATTCCGTCGACGATGGTTCAGCCGGGCCGGCTGGTGGCGCCGATCGTTTTGCGGCCGGGGATTTCCTGGTGACGCGTTTGCGGGTTGCAGCCATCGTGGACTCCGGACATGTCGACGTCGCTAGCATAGCCATGATTCCGGCTCCGTGGCCACCCCGGCGATCCTGCGCTGCCGAAAGCCTGCGACAGTCAGGATGCTGCGACGCCGCGTCGCCTACCAGTAGGTCTCGACCGTCACGTGTCCCGGCTCCTTGCGCCGGTGCCGCCGCATCCCGCGCTCGGCCAGCGTCGCCTGGGTGTCGTCGACCATGGCCGGGTTGCCGCAAAGCATTGCGTGCGCACTCTCCGGCGACAGCGCCACTCCGGCGCGCGCTTCGATCCGACCATCGGCGATCGCCTGTGGAATGCGCCCGGACAGCGCATCGGCATGCGACTCCCGGCTGAGCATCGGCACATAGGAGAATGCGCCGGGATGCGCGCGGCCGATTTCGGCGATCTCCTCGCGATAGGTCAGCTCATCCGCATGGCGCACCGAATGCACCAGCACCGCATGGGCGAATTTCTTCCACGGATCGGCGGTACGCAGGATCGACAGGAACGGGCCGATCCCCGTACCGGTCGCCAGGCACCAGAGCGAGTCTGCGGCCGGAACTTCGCCAACGCTGAAGAAGCCGTTCGCGCGCGGCGCGAGCCATACCGGTTCGCCGGTCTTCAGCGCCGCAAGCTGCGACGTCAGCGGGCCGTCCGGCACCACGATGTAATAGAACTCATGCGGCTGCGCGCCCGGGGGATTCACGAACGAGTAAGGCCGGCCGATCATGGCGTCACGATCACCCGGCGGCGCCGGGAGCGCGAGCTTGCCGAACTGCCCGGCGACGAACGTGACCTCGGGTGCGCTGACCTGAAGCGAGAACAGCCGCGGCGTCCATTGCCGTCGACCGGCAACCCGCCCCTCCACCCATGCCGCCATGTCGAGACCTTCCGTCGCGTCCAGTAAAATTGCCATTATGCCTACCCGCGAATCCGTGGCGACCATCACCGGCCCGCTGGTCTATCTGCGCCCACCCTCTTTCGCCGATGTTTCCACGTTCGTGGCCGCCGCGCGCGCCAGCCGCCGGCTGCATGGCACCTGGACCAGCGCGCCGGACACGCGCAGACGCTTTTCCGCCTATGTCGAGCGTTTTTCGCCGCATAAGGCCGGCGCTATGAATGTCGGCTTCCTGGTGCTCCGGCGCGAGGACCGCGCACTCGTCGGCGTCATCAACGTCTCCGAGATCGTCCGCGGCGCATTTCACAGTGCCTTTGCGGGCTACTACGCCTTTGCCCCTCTGGCCGGTCAAGGACTCATGACCGAGGGCATGGCGCTGGCGCTGGACGTCGCGTTCCTGCGCCTGAAACTGCATCGGGTCGAAATCAATGTCCAGCCCGCGAACAAGCGCTCGATAGCGCTTGCCGGGCGGCTTGGATTCACTCGCGAAGGCTATTCGCGCCGCTACCTGAAGATCGCCGGCCGCTGGCGTGACCACGTCCGCTACGCGATGCTGGCGGAGGATTGGCGTTCGCTGCGCGGCGTTCACCTCGCGCGCGGAATGCGGCGTTGGTGAGCTTGCGGCGCCTGGCGGCAACGATGTCCATCGCGCTGGCCGCCTGCGCGTCCGACGGCATCGTGCCCGACAGTCCGAGGCAGGTGTCGGCGATGGCCATCGCGCCCTATGCAATTCACGAGGAGTGCGCCGCGCTGACCCTGGGCGACCGCCTCGATTACCACTTCGAGGCGTCCGCGCCGGTCGGCTTCAGCCTCTACTACAAGGACGGCATCGCCTTCGTTTCCCCGGTATCGCGTCCGGACGTGCGTCAATTTTCCGGCGTATTCCAGCCGCAGGCGGCACGTCGCTACTGCCTGCAGTGGGAGGCGGGACCCGCGGGTGCCAGTGTCGACTATCGCGTCCGGCTGCTGCGCAGGAGCGTGGCGCAGTGAATCCGAACGACTACGCGCTGCTGTTCGATCTGGACGGCACCTTGACCGACAACCTGCCGGGCATCACCCGATCAATCGTCCACGCGCTCGAGCGCCTGGACGCTCCGCTGCCCGAGCCGTCCGCGTTGCGCCGGTGCGTCGGTCCACCGTTGCGCGAATCTTTCGCCTGGCTGCTCGATACCGACGACGCAGGCGCGATCGAGGCCGCGATCGGCCACTACCGCGAGCGCTATGCCGAGATCGGCTGGCGGGAGAACGTCGTCTACGAAGGCATCGACGCAGCGCTTGCCGGACTCACCGACGCTTCGCGCCGCATATTCCTGTGTACGTCCAAGCCGGAAATCTATGCCCGCCGGATCGTCCAGCTGTTCGGACTTTCGCTGCATCTCGACGGCATCTACGGCGCGGACCTGGCCGGCAACTACGACGACAAGGCAATACTACTGGCGCACCTGATCGCGACCGAGCACCTGGACCCGGCGCAGGCGGTGATGGTCGGCGACCGCGCGCAGGACATTCGCGCCGCGCGGGTGAACGGCACCCGGTCGATCGGCGTGCTGTGGGGTTATGGCTCGCGCGAAGAACTCGCCGACGCCGATGCCCTCGCCGCGACGCCCGCCGATCTCGCCACCACGCTGCGGGACCTGCCGGTCTGAGCCGACGCGACGGAGATTCATCGCCCGGACAGCGTGGCGCGGGGCAGGCGGAAGACCGAGACGTCGTCGAACAGGCGCTCGCCCAAGCCCTCGGCATCCCACCCGGAAAACGCCGCCACGGGCACGGCCAGCAGCCGCTCCGGCGCGAAGCCCGGCGCCACGATCTGCTGCGCCGCCGCAGCATCGATGCTCCCGCAGGCCCCGTCGCCGGACGCCAGCGCGGCACGGTCCACCGGAACAACCAGCGCGTGCGCGGTCAGCGCCCGGTAAGGCGTCTGCAGCTTCTGCAGCAAGCCGTGCCCGATCGCCAGAGGTCGCAGCGCCTGTGTCGCCTCGACGCGGCGTTCGACGAATACTTCGCGCCAGCCGCGCCGGCGCAGCAAGGCAACGAGGTCCGGTTCGGCGCAACCCAGGAGCAGTCCCGACTCGTCCACCAGCGTGGCCGCGTCGCGCGCGCGGCTGCGGGCGTTGCCGGTGGCGCTTGCCTGGTCGCGCACGTGAACTGCATTGAGCGCCACCTTGGCCCGTGGAAATGCGAGCCAGGCAAGCGCGTTGAAAACATCATGCACATCACCCTGCCTCAGCCGGATCAGTCCTTCGCGGGCAATCGCGTTCTCGTAGGTCAGCGCATCGGCGCCGGATCCCTGGGCAAACGCCAGCGGCCGGCCATCGGTGCCGCTGAGTCCGCGGGCACGCGCGAGCGCGGCGAGTGTCGCGAAATCAGGCAACGTGCCATTCGCGAGCAGATCGGTCCATGGGTCGAATGCCGGATGCGCGAACACGCCACCGCAACGCATCAGCGGCCTCCTGCGACCGCCATCACGATCACCACCACGACCAGCAATGCGATCACCAGCAGGGCGATCTTCCACGGACTCTTCGGATACTCGCCGTCGATGGCGCCGGTCACACCATTCTGCACACATTGAAAACTTTTCGCGCCGTACCGGAAGGTCATGAACCACACCGGTACCAGCACGTGCTTGAACGTCTGCCGCGAATAATCGATGTTCACGACAAGGTTGCGATAGGTATCGCCGGGAACCGCCGCCGCGCACATGCCCTGCACCTTCGCATCCATCGCGTCGCGGGCGCGCTGCGCCGCGCCGACAAGATCGATCTGATAGCGCTCGACAACCCATCCGGCGACATAACCCGCATCGTAGTGACGAAGCTCGGCAGTCGGGAACGGCTCGATGCCTCGCAACAGGGGCGGATGCACGCCGACCGACGCACAGACCAGATCGTCATCGAAAAAATGCGACAGTCGCCCGGCCGCCGGCTCCCAGCGCACGTGGCGCACCTGCCTGCTGCGTGTCTTGCCGCCTTCGGAATAGGTCTCCGTCGTGTAGTAGTAGTGGCCGGCGTCCGCACTCCACTGCGCGTCGGCGCTGGCGTCGAAAGTCCAGTAGGGCAGGTAAATGCCCTTGACCGTGTCGGTCAGCGCAAGCCGTTTGAGCGCGTTCGGCGCCAGCCAGAGGCTGCCGTACCACTTCCTGATGCGCTCGCGCGCGCTCGGCTCGCTGACCACGAAGGGCAGGATGCTTTCGGGCCGGAACACCGGCTTGACCTCGTCGTAGGGAACGAGCTGCGCCGAACCGCAGAATTCGCAGTTCTGCGCCTGCCGTTTTGGATCGAACACCGATATCGCATTGCAGCTCTGGCATTTGACCTGCCGCTTGTCCGCTTTCCAGCCCCGCGCCTCGTCGGAAATTCCGCGCAATGCGACAACCAGGTCGTGCTCGACGATCGCGCCAGTCACAGTGTCGAGTTTTGCGGGCGACTCGGTACCGCAGAACGGACAGACGAGTTCCTGTCGCGCGGGATTCCAGTTGGCTTCGCCGCCACAGGCGGGGCAGGCGAACTTGGCGATCGCGTCGTGTTGATTCATCCGGTCGGGTCAACGCGCCGAAGGTTCGGCCCTGCGCCGGTCGTTGCCGCGTCCATGCGCCAACCCGCCCAAGCGGGCACGGAAGCGCGCCGGCGCTTGCGCTCGCCGCACCGCACCATGCCCCGGTTCAACCCTTCAGGAAAGCGTCGACCGCGGCGCGGGTGATGCGCCACTGCGTGCCGATCCTGCGGCCCTTGAGATCACCGGCGTCAAGGCTGGCCTGAACGTCCGACTCGGCGACGCCGAGCATCTGCGCGACCTGCGCCGGCGTCATCAGATCCGGCGCCGCGGCCACCGGCGCAACAGGCGCCGGTATGCCGGGAGTGCCCTGCGCCATCAGGCCGCCGGTCTGGTTCATCATCTGCTGCGCCATCGCCATGCCGACCGCCATCTCGGCCGCGATTCCGCCGGCGCCGCCGCCACCGCCGCTTGCCATCCCCTGCGCCATCTGGAACTTGACGTAATCATTGAGATTGCCGACTGCCGCCATGCTCGAACGCTTGTCGATCGCCTGCTCGACTTCCGGCGGCACCGACACGTTCTCGACGATGAATGCCGTCATCTCCAGCCCGTATTTCTGGCCGATCGCTGGATTGATCAGCGGCAGCAGCGCCTCGCCCAGTTCGCCGTAACGCGAGGCCACGTCGAGTGCCGGAATCTTCGAACCCGCCAGCGCGTCGGAAAACACGCTGACGATCCGCGAGCGCATGGTGTCGTTAAATTCGTCCAGCCGGAAATGATTGTCCGTGCCGGCGACCTCTTTCAGGAATTTCGGCACATCGACGATGCGAAAATCGTAGGTACCGTAGGCGCGCAACCGAACAATACCGAAGTCGGCGTCGCGCATCATCACCGGGTTGGCCGTACCCCATTTATTGCCGGTGAACAGGCGCGTGACGACATAGTAGACGTCCGCCTTGAACGGGCTCTCGAAACCGTACTTCCAGCCCTTGAGATCGGTGAGGATCGGAATGTTGTCGGTGGTGAGCGCATGCTTGCCCGGCCCGAAGGCGTCGCCGAACTGACCGAGGTAGACGAACTGCGCGATCTGCGACTCGCGCACGATGAGTTGTGCGCCGTTCTTGATTTCCCTGTCGTCATCGGGGAAACGGTACGACAGCGTATCGCGCGAGTCGTCCGTCCATTCGATGATGTCGATGAACTGTTTCTTGATGAAATCGAGAATCGCCATCCTGTCCTCTTCGTCGATGTCCCGGCGCGGTCCGGTCGCCGCGCGCGATGTCTATTTCGCGGCGGTCGCGAGCTTCTTCGCCTCAACTTCCGCGTTCTTCAGCTCGGCCTCGAGCCGTTGCGCGGGCAGCGCGCCCGGCACGATCGAACCATCGGCCAATATCATGGTCGGCGTGGCCGATACCTTGTAGCGCGCGCCCAGTTCGGCAAGCTTGGCTATCGGGCTGTCGCAGTCGCCCTTGTTGTCCGGCAGCGCGCCGGTTTCGAAATACGCGTCCCAGGCCTTCTGCCGGTCGGGGGCACACCAAATCAGCCGCGACTTGCGCGCCGCATCCGGGTGCAGCTGGTCAATCGGATACAGGAACGTGTAGATGGTGACATTGTCAATAGCCTTCAACTCCTGCTCGAGCTTGGCGCAGAACGGGCAATCGACGTCCGAGAACACGATCAGCTTGCGCTCGCCGGTGCCCTTGACCTTCTTGAAGGCCAGGTCCAGCGGCATCTTCGCCACGTCCACGCGGTTGAGCCTGCGCTGCCGTTCCTCGGTCAGGTTGATCTTGGATTCGGTATCGTAAACCGCTCCGACCAGCAGGTACTTCGCCTTGGCGTCGGTGTAGACGATGCGATCGTCGAACAGGACCTCGAACAGGCCGAAGTAGGGGGACTTGGTTACGCTGCGGACCTCTGCGCCAGGGAATTTCTGTTCCAGGACTTTCTTGAGGCCCGCGGCTTCCGGCGAAAGCGGTGCCGCCATGTTCATCTCGGGCGACGGCGCTGCGGCCTTGGGCCGCGCCTGCGCGGACACCGGCGCGGCGGCGATGGCGACGGCTACCAGCGCCGCCACGATGGTCGCACGCACGGTTGCGGCGACAGGATTAGGGTAGGTCATGAAATCTCCGGTTTCGATGCTCGAATGCAATTGGACAGTCTAGCGCAGCGCAGGTTGCGCCAAGGCGCCTTTCAACAGCGGAAGCCGATCGACGGCCGCCATGCCGGCATTGCGCAGCGTCTTCAGCCAGGGGGCGGTAGGGCCGAACAGCTGCACCAGGCCGTCGGTCACGGTCTGCATCGCCAGCACCGGCTCGGCTCGGCGCCGCGCAAAACGCTCGAGCAGCAGCGGCGCGCCCGGATCGGTGACCGGGCCGCGTTCGGCGAGGACCCGCGCCAGGGCCTGTGCGTCGCCAAAGCCGAGATTGACACCCTGCCCGGCGAGCGGATGCACGCCATGCGCGGCGTCGCCGACCAACGCCATCCGGTGGGCGATGGTCATTGGCAGCTTGAGCAATGCCAGTGGAAAGCCCGCGGACGCACCCAGCGGCTGCAAAGTACCCAACGCAGCGCCACCGGCCCCGGCGACACGTGACGCAAGCGATTCCGCGGACTGCGCCAGCAATTCCATGGCAAGACTCTCAGGCGCCGACCAGACCATCGAAATTCGCCTCCCCGGAAGAGGAAGCCATGCGAGCACACCGCCATCGGTACGAAACCATTGCCGGGCTACACCGTGGTGCGCCCGTTCGCAGGCGAAATTGGCCACCACCGCAGTTTGCCCATAGGGTTGCGGCTCCGCGATGATGCCGGCTGCCCGCCTCGTCCACGAGCGCACGCCATCCGCACCGACGATCAATCGCGCGCGCAGGTGAATGCCGTCGGCGGCCGCGCCGTCGCCGGCGAGTTCGAGGACGGCATCCTCCGCGGACCAGTCGACCGCCTTGCAGGACCTCTGCCCGAACATCGCGACACCGGCGGCGTGGTTCGCAGGCAGCAGCGCGGCGCGCAGCGCGCGCTCCTCGACAATCCACGCCAACGCGCGCTCTCCGAGTTCATAGGCGGAAAACTCGAAGCGCCCGCCCCCATCCCCTTCCACCTGCATGCGTTCGATCGGCGCGATGCGCTCGGCGGGCAGCAATTGCCAGGCGCCCAATGCTCGAAGAAACGCGGCGCTGCCGGGACTGACCGCGTAGATCCGCGTGTCCCAGCTGTCCGGATCAGGCTCTGCCGTGGCCATGGCGGCGCGATCCACCAGCGCAACCGAAAGGCCAGTGCGCGCCAGCGCCGGTGCCAGTGAAAGTCCGACCAATCCGGCGCCGGCAATGACCACGTCGAACTGCTGCGTGGTCATCGTGCCGCCGGTCCGGGAAGCACCTCGATCACGTGGTGCTGGTTGGTGTAGATGCACAACTCGCCGGCGATGGTCAGCGCCTGCTTGACGATATCCTCGGCCGGCAGGGTCGAGTGTTCGAGCAGCGCGCGCGCGGCGGCCTGCGCAAACGCGCCGCCGGAGCCGATCGCGACGATGCCGTGCTCGGGCTCGAGCACATCGCCGTTGCCGGTGATCACCAGCGATGCCGTGTGATCGGCGATCGCCAGCATTGCCTCGAGCCGGCGCAGCACCCGATCCGAGCGCCAGTCCTTGGCGAGTTCGACCGCGGAGCGCGTCAGATGCCCCTGGTGCTTCTCGAGTTTCGCCTCGAAACGCTCGAAGAGCGTGAACGCATCGGCCGTCGCGCCGGCGAATCCGGCGAGCACACGGTCGTGATAGATCCGCCGCACCTTGCGCGCCGTCGCCTTGATCACGACATTGCCAAGCGTAACCTGACCGTCTCCGCCGAGGGCAACGGTGCCATCGCGGCGAACGCAGAGGATGGTGGTGCCGTGAAAGACTTCCATAACGATCTTTTTCTACCTTGGTGATTGCCGGCCGCGCCGCCATCCCTGCGCCCCGGAGTTCGCTTGGGCGAGCCGCATGACCGCCCGGCCGCTTGGCGACAACGAATCAGACCGGGCGCGGCGCGCCTCGCGCGGGAACGCTTGCGCGGCCATTGACCGGCACTGCTTCCGCCATTATTGCGGCTTCTTGACGAAATGCCGCGGTGAAATCCCGATGAGCAGCAGCAATGCCCGGATGATCGGCGATGCGCCGACCAGTTGCACCGCCTTGCGCTGGGATTCGGCGCGATTGATGGCATTGAGCAGCGCGCCCGCACAGACGAAGTCGATGCGATCAACACCGGACAGGTCGATCGGCACCACCGAATGACGCTGGGCATAGTCGGCGATCTGACTCATGTGCCCGCTCGACGAGCCGACCAGCACCCCGGTCCACACGATGAGATCCGAAAATGGCCGCGCGACGTCCGCGTCGCCATGCTCGACCGGATTGGCAACCGCGGGAGAATCAGCGCCGGCATCCCCGGAAATGGACGGCTCCCAGGGTGGCGGCGATTGTTCGTAGGCAATCGCGTACTCGATCGCCCGCTCGTCGAATGCGTCCTGATCCTGACCATACTGCAACAGTTCGAGCGACAGCATCCACGCACCTTCGCCGCCGGCGCGCCCGCGTTTGACCAGGATGTCGAGGGCCGCGCGCACCTTTTCGGGACGCTGGATCTTGAGCGGGATGCCTCGCTTGCGCGCATCGGCCAGCGCATCGGCCAGCAAGCGCGCGCCATCGTCGTCGAAACCGGCGACCGAAACCAGGTCGAGACGGGCATTGGCGGGGTTCTTGGCGATCGTTCGGCGCAGACCGTCGATCTGCGGCGCCATCGCCGCGCAGAGCTTGCCGGTGAGCACGACATAGCCGCCCGCGACCGGCTTGGCGACGACCGGCGCGGCGTCGGGCCGGCCGTGCTCCTCCCATGGCGGCGCCGAGCGCTCGAATTGCATGACATATTGCAACGCCATCCTGTCGAAGGCGACCTTGTCGTTGGTCCGCTGCAGCAGGTCGAATAGCGCCAACCATGCCAGCGGCGAAATCTTGGCTTCGGGGTCTGACTCGACGCCCTGCTGCAGATGAGTGCAGGCGAGAGCGCTCTGCCCACTGGCGTAGAGCAACGCGGCGTTCTCCAGGACTGCGCACAATCCAGGATTGGCCGCCGCCACCTCGATGGACGTACGCATCGGCGACCATTCGATCAGACTCGCGCCGGTCACCGTGATATCGCCGGTCGGTTCCGACCTCGGACGCTCGCCGACGCCTCGCCTGCCCACCGCCTGTGCGGCCAAGTCGCGCGCCGACACCGGCACGCGCAGCGCCCCCCCGGAACCCGCCGACTTTGCGGCGGGTCGCGGTGGCACCGGTTTCTTAGCGGGTGGCTTGGAGAAAAGCGCCATGAATTCGGCAGCTTATGCCATTGGGATGAACTTGGACGATTATGTTCCCATGCGTGCGGGGCGACAAGGCGAACCGTCGCCCCAAAGGGCGCAACCGCCGCCCTGGAACATCTTCCACAAGGCCCTTCGGGCGTTCAGGCGCTTGCCCTCGCCGCGTTCGGGCTTCCCCGGCTCAGCCGAGATTGCGTTCGGCGAATTCCCAGTTGAGCAACTTGTCGATTACAGCTTCGACATAGGCTGCGCGCTTGTTCTGATGATCGAGGTAGTAGGCATGCTCCCATACGTCGATGGTCAGCAAAGGTTTCTGGCCCTTGGTGAAGGGCACTTCGGCGTTGGCGGTTTTCACGATCTTTAGCGCCGCGCCATCCTGCACCAGCCAGCCCCAGCCGGAACCGAACTGGGACACGGTGGTGGCCGCCAGTTCCTTGCGAAAGTTGTCGTAACCGCCGAACGCGGCTTCGATCATCGGTCCGATTTTCCCGCCGGGTTTGCCGCCGCCGCCGGCCTTGAGACTGTTCCAGTAGAACGTGTGGTTCCAGATCTGCGCGGCGTTGTTGAACAGCCCTGCCTTGTCGGCCTTGCCGGCGGTCTCGTTGATGATCTTCTCGAGCGCCGCACCCTCGTAGTCGGTGCCCTTGACGAGGTTATTGAGGTTATCCACATAGGTCTTGTGATGCTTGCCGTAGTGGAAGGAAATCGTGTTGGCCGAGATGACTGGTTCCAGCGCGTTGTCGGCGTAGGGCAGCGGGGGCAGTGTGAACATACGGTTGTCTCCTCGCGAAATGATTGGATTGCGGATGCCGGACTGTCGATTGTACCCGCGGTCGGATTGGCATCCGATCGCGCCCCGCGGGAAATCTCCGTGAGGCTCGCGCCCGCGTACCGGCGTCGCGAAGCGCCTCTCGCCGGCACGCGGCCGGCATTGTCAGCGCGAGGGCGGCGCTGCCGACCCTCTGCGGGGTCAGTACCCGGAGTCAATCCCCATACAGCTTCTGCACGCGTTCGCGACGCTCCTGCGCCTCGAGCGAAAGCGTGGCGGTCGGACGCGCGATCAGTCTTGCCACGCCGATCGGTTCGCCGGTTTCCTCGCACCAGCCGTACGACCCATCGTCGATCATGCGCAGCGACTTCTCGACTTTTTTCAGCAGCTTGCGTTCGCGGTCGCGCGTGCGCAATTCGAGCGTGTACTCCTCCTCGAGCGTCGCGCGATCGGAAGGATCGGTGGTGACTTCGTTTTCGCGCAGGTGCTCGCCGGTATCGTCGGCGTTCTGCAACAACTGCATGCGCAACTCGAGCAGCTTTTTCTTGAAAAAAGCGAGCTGCGCTTCGTTCATGTAGTCCTTCTCGGGCGCCTTGAGGATCTCCTCGTCGGTCAGCTCGCGGACTTTTTTGGTGGCGGTTGCGGTTTTCGCTGGCATGCTCTGTATTCCACCCTGCAAATGACATTCGCGGCGGCGCGGAAGGGGCGCCTCGGCGCCCCCCTGAACCCGCCGATTCCGGCGTCCTGCCAAGCCCGCGAAATTCGCCATTATAGCCTGCCTCATGCCTACGCCGCTACCCTCTCCGGCGAAGCGCCGGCGGGCCCGGGGGCAACCGGGGAGAGGCCGTATAATCATGCAAAAACAAGGTGTTCCGATGACTACTCGACCCGCCGCACTGACCATCGACCGTCCCGACGACTGGCATCTGCACCTGCGCGACGGGCCCGCGCTGGCGGCGGTCGTCGGCCACTCGGCGCGGGTGTTCGGCCGGGCCATCGTCATGCCCAACCTGCGGCCCCCGGTGACGACCGTCGCTGCGGCCAAGGCCTATCGGGCGCGCATCGTCGACGCGCTGCCGCCGGGATCGCGTTTCGAACCGCTGATGACGCTGTACCTGACCGACAACACGCCCCCGGAGGAAATCGCGCGGGCAAAGCAATCCGGCTTCGTGCACGCAGTCAAGTATTACCCGGCCGGGGCGACCACGAATTCCGACTCGGGCGTGACCGCGCTGGATCGCGTGACTCCGGTGCTCGCGGCGATGGAGCGGCAGGGCGTCGTGCTGTCGCTGCACGGCGAAGTCACCGATCCGGCGGTCGACATGTTCGACCGCGAGCGGGTGTTCGTCGACACCCATCTTGAGCGAATCACGCGTGATTTCCCCGGACTGCGGATCGTGCTGGAACACATCACGACACGCGAAGCCGCGGCTTTTGTACGCGAGGCCGAAATTCGCATCGCCGCCACGATCACGCCGCAGCACCTGCTGTGGTCGCGCAATGCGCTGTTCGTCGGCGGGTTGCGGCCGCATTACTACTGCCTGCCGATCCTGAAGCGCGAAACCCACCGGCAGGCGCTGCTCGCTGCCGCCACGTCGGGAAATCCGCGATTCTTCCTGGGAACCGACTCGGCGCCGCACGCGCAGCACACCAAGGAAAACGCCTGCGGCTGCGCCGGCTGCTATTCGGCGCATGCGGCGCTGGAACTCTACGCCGAAGCCTTCGATGACGCGGGAGCGCTGGACCGGCTCGAGGGCTTCGCCAGCCGGTTCGGTGCCGACTTCTACGGACTGCCCCGCAACCGGGACCGCGTCCGGTTGGTGCGCGAGACATGGACCGCTCCTGCCAGCTACCCATACGGCACGGACACCATCGTGCCCCTGCGCGCGGGAGAAACGCTGCAATGGCGGGCCGAGCCCGCGGAAAGCGCGTAGACTCGGCGGTCCGAAGCCAGCCAGACCGTCGCCGCTCCCTCCGGCGCAAGCCTCAAGGGAGGGGAGGAAAGTCCGGGCTCCGCAGAGCAGGATGCCGGGTAACTCCCGGACGCTATAAGTCGCCGTTAGCGCGGCCGATGAAGGCGAGGAACAGGGCCACAGAGACGAGTCGCTTCCCGTCAAACGGAAGCGGGTGAAACGCGGCAACCTCCATCCGGAGCAACACCAAGTAAGCGGACGCGCATTTGGCATCACAGGCTGCTCGTCTAGTCCGCGGGTAGGTGGCTCGAGCGCATCGGCAACGGTGCGCCTAGAAGAATGACGGTCACGGCACGGGCAACCGTGTCGCTACAGAACCCGGCTTATCGGCTGACTTCGGAAAATTTTCGGCGCAGGCGCCTCGCGGGAACGCTACCGTTCCCTCGGCGCCGGCGCCTGCGCCGTCAGGCGATCCAGCGTCGCCCGCAACGAGGTCTTGAGCACCTTGCCGGTGTTGTTCTTGGGCAGTTCGGTCAGGAATACATAGGACTTCGGCCGCTTGAAGCGCGCGATGTGTGCGAGGCACAGCGCGTCGAGCGCAGACTCGAGCGTTGCCGTTGCCGCCGGGTCAAGCGACGGCGCCCGAGGGACGATGCAGGCGACCACCTCCTCGCCCCACTCGGGATGCGCGCGGCCGATCACCGCCGCCTCGGCGACCTCCGGATGTGTCAGCAGGACCTCCTCCACTTCCCGCGGATAGATGTTCGAGCCGCCACTGATGATCAGGTCCCTGGAGCGATCCTTCAGCGTGAGGAAGCCATCGGCGTCGAGACTCCCCAGATCCCCGGTGTGCAGCCAGCCATTGGCCAGCGTCCTGGCGGTCGCCTCCGGGTTTTTCCAGTAGCCCTGCATCACCGTCGCGCCACGCACCAGCACTTCGCCGATTTCCCCGTTCGGCAGCGGAGAATCATCGGCGTCGCCGGCGACACGAACGTCGATTCCTGATTGCGCGCTGCCAACCGAGGCAAGGCGCGACCCGTCGCCGCGGCTCAGCGCGTCGGCGAGTCGCTCGCGGCCAATCGCGGTGATGGTCATCGGCGACTCGCCCTGCCCGTAGATCTGCGCCAGGCGCGGTCCCAGCGCGGCGAACGCCGCCTTGCAGTCTTCAACGTACATCGGCCCGCCGCCGTAGACGATGCATTTGAGATGCGCCAAGCGGATCCCGGCGAGCGCGCCCGATTCGACCAGGCGCTTGACCATCGTCGGCGCCGCAAAGAACAGGCTGCCGGGCCATGCATCGATCAGCTGGACGAGTTCCTCAGGCTCGAATCCGCCGGAAGCCGGCACGACATTGACCGCACCGCAGGCGACGTGCGGGATCGCATACAGCCCCGAGCCATGCGACAGCGGCGCAGGATGAAGAATCGCCTCGCCCGGTGCGATGGTCTCGACGTCGGACAGGAAGCATTGCGTCATCGCCAGAAGATTGCCATGCGACAGCACCACGCCCTTGGGCCGTCCCGTGGTGCCGCTGGTGTAGAACAACCAAGCCGGAGACTGCGGCTCGACCGGCACGGGGGTTGGCGGTCCGCGCTGCCCGGCCGCGCGCTCCCAGTCGACGCCGCCGAGCACCATGGCCGGCAGCCTGGAGAGCAGTCCACCCTCGCCCGCGGCGAGCGCCGTCATCCAGGCGTCATCGACCAGCGCGAGCGCTGCGCCGCTGTCGGCCAGCACGAAAACGAGTTCCTTCGCATGCAGTCTGGCATTGACCGGGACCGCGACCAGTCCGGCCCACCAGCAGGCAAACAGCGCCTCGATGTAAGCAGGGACATTGCGGGAGACCAGCGCGACGCGAGCGCCCGGGGCGAGCCCGGTCCCGCGCAGCCAATGCGCGAGCGCGGCCACGCGCCGGCCCAGCATCGCGTAATCGGCGACCACCGTGGCACCGAGCGCCAGCGCCGGCAACTGCGGCCAGCGGGCGGCTGCGTGCTCCAGCAATCCCGCCAGATTGCCGGTCGGGATCGCCCCTTCAGTGCCGGCGCCGCCTGGCATCCTTGATGATCTCGCGTGCCGCGTTGCGGCCGGGAATGCCCGTCACGCCGCCACCCGGATGGGCGCCGGCGCCGCACAGGTACAAACCCTTCAGTGGCATCCGGTAATTCGCATGCCCCAACACCGGCCGGGCGCTGAACAGTTGATCCAGCGACAGCGCGCCGTGAAAGATGTCGCCGCCGATCAGCCCGAACTCGCGTTCGAGATCGAGCGGTGAAAGTGCCTTGCGGCCGAGAACGCTCGCCGTAAAGCCGGGCGCGTGGCGCTCCACGGTGGCCAGCATCAGGTCCGCGACCTCCTCGCGGGCATCGTCCCAGTCGCGCCCCGGCAACACTTCCGACAGGCGCGGATGCACGTGCTGGCAAAACAGGCTCGCCACATGCATGCCCGGCGGGGCGAGCGAATCGTCGACGGTGGAGGGAATCAGCATCTCGATGATCGGTTCGCGCGACCAGCCCTGCAGGCGCGCTTCGAAATACGCCCGCTCCATGTAGCCGAGCGACGGGGCGATGACAATGCCGCTGCTGTGATGCGGCTGCGGCTGCCGCCCGGGACAGGCGGAGAAATCCGGCAGCGCCGACAGTGCCAGGTTCATCCGGAACGTGCCGGACCCACAGCGGTAGGCCGCGATGCGTGCGCGAAAATCCGCATCGAGGTGTTCCGGCGCGATCAGTTGCTCGAACAGCAATCTTGGATTCACGTTGGCCACCACACGGCGGGCCTCGACGATCTCGCCGTTGCCAAGCACCACGCCTGTGGCACGCCCATGCTCGACCTGCACGCTCGACACCGCGGCGCTGCTGCGCATCACGACCCCGCGTGCCGCGCACTCCGCGGCCATCGCCTGGGTGATCGCGCCCATGCCGCCCAGCGCATGACCCCATTGCCCCCGCTTGCCGTTGACCTCGCCGAAAACATGATGCAGCAGCACGTAGGCGGAACCCGGCGTATAGGGACTCGCGAAATTTCCGACGACGGAATCGAAGCCAAGCGCGGCCTTGATCGGCGCGCTCTCGAACCAGCGGTCCAGAACGTCGCCGGCGCTCCTGGTGAACAGGTCAAGAAGGTCGCGACGCTCGGCCAGCGACAACGCGCGAAAGCGGCGGCCGGTTTTCACCAGGTCGAAGAGCATGGAAATATCCTGCGCCGATCCGGCGCGGATATTCGGCGGGGTCACGGTGAGCAGGTCGCGCAGCACTGCGGCAACGCGTTCGAGCATCACGTAATAGGTGGGGAGTTGATCTGCATCCCGGTCCGAGAACTTCGCAACCTCGGCTTGCGTCGCCGCAAGGCCTCCGCCGACCCGAAGCGATCGGCCATCAGGCAGCGGAAGGAAATTGGCGATCGGGCGCTCGCGGATCACCAACCCATGTTGTACCAGCTTCAGCTCGCGGATCACCCGCGGGTCGAGCAGGCTGACCGTGTAGCTTGCGGTGGAGTTGCGAAAACCCGGGTGGAATTCCTCGGTGACCGCCGCGCCGCCCAGTATCGTGCGTCGTTCCAGCACGCACACCGACTGGCCCGCTGCGGCAAGATAGGCGGCGCAGACCAGACCGTTGTGGCCGCCGCCGATGACGACGGCGTCGAAGCGGCGGGATATGGAAATCACGGCGGCAGGCAGCCGGACACGGTCCAGCGCGCGTCGCGCCCGAGCGTCAGGCGTCGTCCATGCCGGCTGCCACCGTCGAAAATCCGCAGTCGACATAGGTGATCTCGCCGGTGACCGCACTGGCCAGGTCCGACAGCAGGAATGCGGCGACGTTGCCGACCTCGTCGATGGTCACGTTGCGCCGCAGAGGCGCATTCTTCTCGACGAAGTTCATGATCTTCGAAAAACCGCCGATCCCAGCGGCAGCCAGCGTCTTGATCGGACCGGCGGAAATGCCGTTGACGCGGATCTGCTCGGGACCGAGGCAGGATGCCAGATAGCGGACGTTGGCTTCGAGACTGGCCTTGGCCAGCCCCATCACGTTGTAGTTGGCAAGCGCGCGCACCGCACCCAGATAGGTCAGCGTGACCAGCGCGCCGTTGCGGCCCTGCATCAGCGGTCGCGCGCCGCGCGCCAGCGCCGCCAGGCTGTAACTCGAGATGTCGTGCGCCGTGGCGAAGGCGCTGCGCGACATGCCGTTCAGAAAATCGCCGGCCAGCGCATCGCGGGGGGCGAAGGCGATCGAATGCAGCACGCCGTCGAGGGCACCCCATTCCGACTTGAGCGCGGTGAACAGCGCATCGACGTCGTCGTCGCGTGTGACGTCGCAGCGCAGCACCGGACAGGGACCGAATTCCACGGCGAGCTTGACCACGCGTTCCTTCAGGTCGTCGTTGACGTAGGTAAACGCCACTTGCGCGCCTTCGCGCCGGCAGGCATGCGCCACGCCATAGGCAATCGAGCGGTTCGACAGCACGCCGGTGATGAGGATCTTGCGGTCAGCGAGAAAGCCCATGCGATTTTCCTGGAGCGTCGGTTGGAAGAATCCGGAAGGATACCTGCTTCGGATGCGAGCGCCCGCTGCCCGGTCAGAATGGCGACTCGATCTCGCCCAGCACGCCACAGGCCATCCGGTTGTTGCGCCGCCCGACGATGGCTTCGTCGACCTTCGATCCGAAGTGGATCACCACCGATTTTCCGAGCAACGACAACGGACCGTCGGTGCGCGCGCCGCTGATGTACGCGACGTAGCTGTCCATGTATTGCTCAGTGTTGGCCGAGAACGGCGGCAGCAGGTCTTCCGGCGTCTTGCCTGAGCCCGGCGGTGCCCAGGCCGGACCGGCCGAGAACAAGTTGGGCGAACTGCAGTTGCCCCGTTCGTGCAGCGCAATCCGGTAGGTTCCCGGCAAGATGCTGTAAATCGCCAGCTGTACCGACACGCCGTCGCGAAAATTGTAAAGGCGCACCGTGCCGGTCGCCGACGATCCCGTTCCGCGCAATTTCGCCACGAGCCCGGGACCGCTGGGGAATACGGCGGTGCCCACGTCCTTCATGGATTGGCATCCGGCGAGTATGGCCACGGCCGCCAGCACCGCGGCCAGGCGCACGGGACGCACGATGACGCGGGTCAGCGCACGAATCGCGCTTCTGCGCCCAGCCACTGGCGTCACGAGCGCTTGATCACGCCGCAGGCGACACGCGCGCCCGCATTGCCAGTCGGCTGCGTCCTGTAGTCGTCCGGATCCTTGTGCACAATGAGACCGCGGCCGACGATGTCGGTGGTCCCCGAGCCGATGGTCATCACGTCGAGTTCGACCACCAGCGTCGCGACGCCGCTGCCGTCGGCCATCAGCATCGGAATGTCGCCGGTGTGGCGATCGGGCGTCGTATGCGCCGCATGCGGCTTGCCTTGCGGATTGAAATGTCCGCCGGTGCTCAGGCCATCGCCGGAGCTGCAATCGCCCTTTTCGTGAATGTGAAACCCATGCCCACCGGGAGAGAGTCCGGTCACCCGTGCGTCGACGACGACCTTGTCGCCCTTCTGGACGAACTGCACGATGCCGGCGGTGGTATTGCCCTTGGTCGGTTCCAGCACGGCCGAGGCGGTCGGTCCGGCGGGGACCATCGATGCACAGCCGGCGAGCAGCGCGCCGGCCATAGTCAAACCGATAACGACTTTCATGAAATCCTCCGTGAACATGGCTGCTTCGCAACGGCACGGTCAAGCCGCGCAAGGCTGCCATGATAGGGCATCCGCGACAGGCCTGCCAAAATGCCGCTTGCGCTTTTTATGGTCCGCGCGATAATTCCGGCGGCGTCATCTTGGGCGTCTTGCATGTCACCGGGAGATAACATGGGTCATTACCGTACCGTGCGCGCAGTTGCGCTCGCGGCTTCTGTCGTCGCGCTTCTTTCGGCCTGCTTCGGCGACAATGACTCCACCCCGGAAACCAATACCAAGCCGACGGTCGTAGGCACGATCACCAAGACCGCCTACGACGGCACCACCGACGACCTGCTGACCGCCGGCCTGGGCAAGACCGGCCTCGCCGGTGCCGCGCCCGCTTTCGCGGTGCCCGCTTCCCCCACCGCCGCCGAACTGCGCCGCAGCGCCATCTATGTCAACTACCGCGCCATCCTCGACATTGCCGCCAACGGCGGTTATGGCACGCTGTACGGCCCCAACATCGACGTCAACGGCAATGCCACGCTCGGTGAAGGCAGGATCGCCGGCACCGAATACATCGCCTACGCCGACGACGGTACCGGCAAGCAGAACGTCACCATGCTGGTGCAGGTGCCGTCGTCGTTCACCACCGCCAACGCCTGCATCGTCACCGCCACGTCGTCGGGCTCGCGCGGCGTCTACGGCGCCATCGGCAGCGCCGGCGAGTGGGGCCTGAAGCGTGGCTGCGCGGTCGCCTATACTGACAAGGGAACGGGCACCGGCATTCATGACCTGTCGACGAACACGGCCAACCTGCAGAACGGCGTCCGCGCAGAAGCCTGCGCGTTCTGCAAGAACACCAACTTCACCGCCGAGCTGACAGCAGCGCAATTATCGGAATTCAACGCCGCCACGCCCAATCGTGTCGCGGTCAAGCACGCGCATTCGCAGAACAATCCCGAAAGGGACTGGGGACGCGACACGCTCAATGCCGTCCGTTTCGCCTTTTACGTGCTGAACGAGCAATTTGCGCCGCGCAACTCCGACGGCACCGCCCAGGTGACCGTCAAACCTGACAACACCATGGTCATTGCCTCGTCGGTGTCCAATGGCGCCGGCGCGGCGATCGCCGCCGCCGAGCAGGACACCGAAGGCCTGATCGACGGCGTCGCGGTTGCCGAGCCCAATGTCCAGCTCCAGCCCGGCGGGAACCTGATCGTCAAGCGTGGCAGCGTCACGCTGACCGGCACCGGGCGCCCGCTGTACGACTACTTCACGCTCGCCAACCAGTTCCAACCCTGCGCGGCGCTCGCCCCGGCCGCCAACGGCTCGCCCGGCGCGGTCTTCGTCAACACAACACTGGCGACGAATCGTTGCATGTCGCTCAAGGCCAAGGGACTGCTGACCTCCGCGGGCATGCCCGATCTCGCCACCGAGTCGTTGAACATCCTGCTCAACGCCGGCTGGCAACCCGAGTCGAACCTGCTGCAGGCGTCGCATTACGCCTTCGCCACGACGTCGATCACCATGACCTACAGCAACACGCATGGACGCTTCAGCGTCAGGGACAACCTGTGCGGGCTGTCGTTTGCGGCGACCGATGCGGCCGGCAAGCCGGCGGCGCTTTCGGCCACCGCGCTGGCGCAGAGCTTTGCCAACAGCAACGGCGTGCCGCCGACCATCGGCGTCAACATCGTCAACAACGACGCTCCCGGAGGTCCGGTGAACAGCCCGGCGTCGATCTCGCCGTCGACCGGCATCCTCGACTTCAACATCGACGCAGCCAACTGCCAGCGAGGGCTGTGGACCGGTACCGGCGCCGACGCGCAACGGGTGCAGACGGGCGTCAAGGAGGTATACCGCAGCGCCAACCTGCGCGGCAAGCCGGCGATCATCGTGCATGGCCGCGCCGACGCGCTCATCCCGGTGTCGTTCAGTTCACGGCCCTACTACGGACAGAACAAGATCGTCGAGGGATCGGCGTCGAAGCTGACCTACATCGAGGTCACCAACGCGCAGCACTTCGACGCCTTCATCGACAACGCGGCACTGCCGGGCTACGACTCGATGTTCGTTCCTCTGCACTATTACTTCATCAAGGCGATGGACGCGGTGTACGCGAACCTCAAGTCGAATGTGCCGCTGCCTCCGGCGCAGGTCGTGCGCACCGTCCCCCGCGGCGGCACGTCCGGGCAGGCGCCGGCGATCACGGTGGCCAACGTACCGCCGATCGCGGCGAGCCCGACCGCGGCGAACCAGATCACGTTCTCCGGCAACACGCTGACCATTCCGGACTGACGCGACCGCGCCTCCGGCAGCGCCCGGCCGGGGAACCTCGGCCCGGCGCGGTACAATCCGACGGCCGCCTCGCCATGGGGCGGCCGTCTTCATTTCGAACCGCGAGTACCGCCGATGTCGTCGCACATGACCCCCGAGGAAATCGTCTCAGAACTCGACAAGTTCATCGTCGGGCAGGAGGCGGCCAAGCGTGCGGTCGCCATCGCGCTGCGCAACCGCTGGCGTCGGCAGCAGGTGCCGGAGCCGTTGCGACAGGAGATCACGCCCAAGAACATCCTGATGATCGGTCCGACCGGCGTCGGCAAGACCGAAATTGCGCGGCGGCTCGCGCGGCTGGCCGACGCACCCTTCGTCAAGATCGAGGCGACCAAGTTCACCGAGGTCGGCTACGTCGGCCGCGACGTCGACACCATCATTCGCGATCTTGTCGAGGTGGCGGTCAAGGAAACCCGCGAGGCGGAGACGCGCAAGGTGCGCGACCGCGCGGCCGACAATGCCGAGGAAAGGCTGCTCGACGTGCTGCTCCCTCCGGCGCGCGAGGTCAGCATTTCCGACATGAAGCCGACCGATACTGCGACGCGGCAGAAATTCCGGAAGATGCTGCGCGAGGGCTCGCTCGACGATCGTGAAATCGAGGTCGAGGTAAGCGCGCTTCCAACCCAGATGGAGATCATGGCGCCACCGGGCATGGAGGAACTCACCAGCCAGATCCAGGGCATGTTCCAGCAGATGGGCAGCGGCCGGCGCAAGCAGAAGAAGATGACGGTGGCGGAGGCCATGAAGCTTCTCACCGACGAGGAAGCTGCACGGCTACTCAACGACGACGACGTCAAGGCGATGGCGCTTACTGCGGCGGAGCAGAACGGCATCGTTTTCCTGGACGAAATGGACAAGATCGCGACCCGCTCCGACGCGCACGGCAGCGACGTGTCGCGACAGGGCGTGCAACGCGACCTGCTGCCCATCGTCGAGGGCACCACGGTCACGACCAAGTACGGCATGGTCAAGACCGATCACATTCTGTTCATCGCCTCCGGCGCGTTTCACCTGTCCAAGCCCTCGGACCTGATCCCCGAGCTGCAGGGACGCTTTCCGATCCGCGTCGAGCTGTCGCCGCTGTCGGTGTCGGACTTCGAAAAAATCCTGGTCGCCACCGATGCCTGCCTCACCCGCCAGTACGCCGCGCTGCTGGCCACCGAACAGGTGCATCTGGAGTTCCGCGCCGATGGCATTCGCCGGCTGGCCGAGATCGCCTTCGCCGTCAACGACAGGCAGGAGAACATCGGCGCGCGGCGGCTGTACACAGTCATGGAGCGGCTGCTCGACGACGTGTCCTTCCACGCGGCCCGGCGCACCGGCGAGCACATTCCGATCGACGCCGCGTTCGTCGACGCGACGCTCGCGGGCATCGCCGGCGACGAAAACCTCGCCCGCTACATTCTCTGAGACGTCACCCTCGGCGCCGAACGGCGACGCCACCGAGTCCTCCCTTTCATGTTCGAACGCATCCTCGGCATCATCCTGCCGGTCTTCCTGGTCATCGTGGTCGGATATTTTTTTGCACGCCGCGTGAAGCCCGACATGTCGATGGTCAACCGGATCAGCATGAACATCCTCGCGCCGGCGCTCATCTTCTCCGCGCTGGCAAGCAAGGACTTCGATGTCGCCACCTACACCGGGTTGATGCTGGGCAGCGTCGGCGTCGTGCTGGGCTCCGGATTGCTCGCCTGGCCGTTCGCGAAGCTGCTGCGCGTCGACCATCGCACCTTCGTACCGCCGATGATGTTCAACAACTGCGGCAACATGGGGTTGCCGCTGGCGGTGCTCGCCTACGGCCAGTCGGGTTTCGCGGCGATGGTCGCGCTGTTCACGATCTCCAACCTGCTGCACTTCACGTTGGGCGCGTGGATGATCGATCACCAGGCCCGCTTCGGCAACCTGTTACGCAATCCGATGGTGTGGTCGACGTTCATCGGATTTTCCTTCGCACTGATCCAGCCGCCGATGCCGGAGTGGGCGTCGGTGGGCATCAAGATGGTGGGCGACGCGTTGATCCCGATGATGCTGCTGTCGCTTGGCGTGCGCCTGTACGAGGTGCGCTGGGACGACTGGCATCTGGGCGTGATCGGCGGCCTGGTCTGCCCGCTGACCGGGATCGCGATGGCGGCCTTGCTCGGGCCGCTGCTCGGACTCGACCGGATGCAGCAGGGCCTGTTGATCCTGTTCGGCGCGCTGCCGCCGGCCGTGCTCAACTTCATGGTCGCCGAGCAATTCCGGCAGGAACCCGGCAAGGTTGCCTCGATCGTGCTGATCGGCAACGTGCTGTCGGTGGTGTTCGTGCCGATCGGACTGACGCTGGCATTGCACTAGATTCCCCTGGCCGGGGACGCGATCACACCACCGCCAACACTGCACCGCCTGTTCCGACCATGCCCGCTCTCGACGCCGTCGAAATCAAGACCCCGCGCCTGCGCCTGCGGCCGCTCGATGACCGCGACGCGCAGGCGCTGTTTGCCGTGTTCTCCGATCCGCGGGTGATGCGCTACTGGAGCACGCCGGCCTGGGCCTCGCCGGATCAGGCGCACCGGTCGATCGCCGCCGACGCCGCGGACCGCGCTGCCGGCGCGCACCTGCGTCTGGGTATCGAGTTGCCTGCGCAACGACAGCTGGTGGGCACCTGCACGCTGTTCGGCATCCAGCCCACGAACAGGCGCGCGGAACTGGGGTATGCGTTGGCGAGCCCGTACTGGCGAAACGGCTACATGCACGAGGCGCTGGTCGCGCTCGTCACGCACGCCTTTGCCGGGTTGTCGCTGAACCGCCTCGAAGCCGACATCGACCCGCGCAACGCGACGTCGGCGCGGACGCTGGAAAGGCTCGGCTTTCGTCTGGAAGGACGCCTGCGCGAGCGCTGGATCGTCGGCGGCGAAGTGTCAGATTCCGATCTCTACGGGCTCCTGTACCGCGACTGGGCCGCCCGGGAGGAAGGCGCGCGCATCGAGGCCGCAGCACCTGGCGAGCCGCGCTGACGAGAACGCGATGACGAAGCCGACGATCGAGGTGATTCTGTTCGACCTGGGCGGCGTGCTGATCGAACTCGCCGGCGTCGAAAAGATGCTCGAGTGGTCGCCCGGTATCGACACGACGGAGGAACTCTGGCGGCGCTGGCTGCACTCGGACGCGGTGCGCCGCTTCGAGACCGGCGTCACGGACCGCGACGAGTTCGCCCGCGACGTCATCGCCGAGTTTGGCGTACCGGTGCCCGCGGACGAGTTTCTTGCCGCATTCACGTGGTGGCCGCGCGCGGTGCTCCCCGGCGCGCTCGAGCTGCTGGCGTCGCTGCGCGACCGCTACCGTCTGGCGAGTGTGTCGAACACCAACGAGATCCACTGGGCGCGCTTCTCCGGACAGTGGTCGCTGGATCGCGCATTCCACCACAATTTCCCGTCGCACCTTGTCGGCAAGCTGAAGCCGGACGCAGCGTACTTCACGCACGTGGTCGAGGCGGTGGGCGCGCCGGCGGAGCGCGTGCTGTTCATCGACGACAACGCCATCAACGTCGAGGCCGCCGCGCGGTACGGCCTGCACGCGCGGCGCGTGGTCGGCGTCGAGGGCGCGCGGCGGGCGTTCGGTGAACTGGGGCTGCTCGACGGTCGTTAGCGCCCATGGCGCGCCGCAGGTCCCGGTGGCGCGACGGCGACGCCTACACCAGCACCTTGGCCAGCTTGATCAGCAGGTCCTTGAGCGGGATCTGCAGCGCGGCCACCAGCAGGAGCGGAACGGCGAGCGGCACGACGATCCCGGCGATCGACGCCTTGCCGATCGGGACGCGCCGCATCCTGATGACCGCCTCGTACATCGCCGCCGCGTCCGCGACCGGACCGATCCCGGGCGCCTCGAGCAGGGATTCGTCGCCGACGTGCTTGCCTTCGACCCAGCGGCGATGCACCAGCCGGCCCTGCTCGGCCACCAGCGCGGAGTAGGCCGGAATGGCCGCGACGCGCGCGCGGAGGAGCGCCGGCGCAAACGCCAGCAGCGGCAGGAGCAGCAGCAGCGACCACAGCACGATGAAAAGAATCATCGTGAGACGGTACGATGCGATGCTGGCGCCGTGGTGCAGGATCTCGTGCGCCCATCGCGACGCCATCGTCGCCGACAGCGCGACGGAGACGAGCGCGAACGCGCCCGGCAATTTTTCCACGAGTGCGAGGCCGCCCGCGCGGTCCGGGTGCGTCGGCACGAGCGACAGGTCGAGCCTGCCCACGCGCCAGAGCCAGCAGGCCAGCAGGACGATCCGCCACAGCCATCCGAGCAGCAGCGCGAAGAAGATCGGACGCGCGACGTACGCGAACCACCAGCCGCCGAAGCCCAGCGTACCGCCGGCTTCGATCGCCCACGCCATCGCGTCACCGTGCAGGTGCGGATCGTCGGCCAGCGACCAGGCGATCGCCGCGCCGAACACCAGCACCCACGGCAGCGAGGCGTCGCGCACGCGGACCAGGTCGCGGACGGCAGCGTCCAGCGCGGCGCGCGCGTTCGCGCTGGACGCCGCCGTCGCGGCGATTCGGGCGGCGATGCGCTTCGCGGTCCGGTGCAGCATCGGTTCCGCGAGGATCAGCAACGGAATGACGACGAGGCAGCGGACGTGGACGCCGTAGTGCTGCAGCAGCGACTCGCCGTCGGCGGAACCCGCGACTGGGCCCCTGAACAGCGCCCACGCCGCGATGGGAAGCCAGGTCAGTGCGGCGAGGAATGCCGCGCGGCGGACGGCGCCAAGCCCCGCTGGCGGCGCGAGGTGCAGTCGCCGCGACCAGCGCAGCGGGGCGTCGTTCTCGACCGGCGAGAATTCCTCCGCCAGAGGGGGCCCCGACCCCGGACCGGATTGCAGGGGCGCTTTCGACACCATCGTCTGTTCTGTCGTGAATGCTGCATCAAAGGATCGGGCCGCCGGGGAGAGGACGGCGCCCCGATCAAAGGCGCGTCGGCGCCACCGGATCGTCTCGCGATGCACCCGGCGCCACGCGACGCGGCCCCTACTTCGCCGGCGCGACTTTTTCCCAGCTCGCGTCCGGGTTGAACGCCGTCACCGACCGGACGGCCGCATCCGTGCCCGGACCGAGGTTCTTCTGGTACACGATGCCGTCGCGATTGACGATGAACGTCATCACGCCGGTGTCGCCCCAGCGTTCCGGCCACGCGACCAGCGCATAGCCGTCCGTCATCCTTCCGTTGCGCACGTAGGACTTCGCCCCGCCCGGCGCGTCCTTGCCCTGCGCGGTCAGGATCCGGTACAGGTAGCCGTGGTACGCCTGGCCGCGCTTCGCGTCGGCGAAGTCCGGTCCCAGCGGGCTTTCGTCCTCGCCGGGCAGCGAAGCCCAGTACAGGCCGTCGCGCATGCCCGGCGACGACAGCGCGCGCTGCGCAAAGTGCGGGACGCCCTGCCGGTCCGGGTCCTTCGCGTAGTACTCCTCCTGCGCGTCCGTGTACGCCAGCGCCACCTGGATGGCCGCGAGTTCGTTGCGCCCGATGCGTCGCCTGCGCATTTCTTCCGGCGCCGCCTTGGTGTCGAACATCCACCCCGCGGCCGTCTTGACCATCGGAACCGGCAGCGTCCAGCCATGCGTGCCGGCCTGCAGGAACGCCCGGTCGGCTCCGTCCTGCCTGATGCCATGCGAGGCCGCCCACGCGGCGAGGAAATTCGTCAGGTCGTCCGCGCTGACCGATCCGAGCGGAAAGAACTTGCGGTAGTCGGCGCCGACCACCGCCTTGACCGCGTCGTCGTCGTGCCGTGCGAGGCCGTCCACCAGCGCATCCGCCGCGGCTTGCGGCGTCGGGAACGCCGTCTGCGCCAACGCCCAGGGCGCCGCCGTGCAGGCGACGATGAGCACACCCGCGCGCACGAACGCCAGCGCCGGGCCTGTCAGGAGATTGTTCGTCTTCATGTTCATAGGCTCCTGGTTACCGTCCCCGTCCGCCGCCACCACCGCCGCCGCGTCCACCACCGCCGGCGGCCCGGCCGCCGCCTCCTCCGCCTCCGGCGCGCGCGCCGCCCCGCCTCCTCCGCCTCCGGCGCGCGCACCGCCGCCGCCCGAGGTGCGCGCCGCCGCGGCGCCGCCGTCCGAACGTTCCGCCGCGCGCGCGCTCGCCGCACCACGGTCGGCCTGCTGCTTCGCCTGCCGGTCGCCGGCGCCCTTGAACGCGTTGTCGCGCGACGCCTGCTGCGCACGCTGGCGCGCGGCGTCACGGTCGGCGCCCTCCGCCTTCTGGCGCGCGGCACCGCGATCGGCGTTCTGCGCGCGTTCCTGCGCCGCGCCACGATCGACCCCCTGCGCCTTCTGGCGCGCCGCATCGCGATCGGCGTTCTGCGCGCGCTCGCGCGCGGAGCCGCCGGTTTCCACGCCGCGCTGCTGCATCGCGGCCTGCGCATTCGCGCGGCTCGTGTCCCGGCTCGCGTCCTTGCCGCGATACTGCTCGCGGCCAGCCGCCTGGTTCTTCCGCTCGAGGTTCTGGCGCTGCGCGCTGCCGCCGCGGTAGTCGGCCTTGCGGTGCTCGGGGTTGTGGCTCCAGTTCGCCCGGTTGCCGCTCGCGTCGATGCGCTTGTTGACGTTGATGTTGTTGTAGCGGTTGACGTTGATGTCGACGTCGCCTCGGCCCCAGTTGAAGCCGCCCCACAGCGCGTTGCTGACGCCGATGCCGACGCCCCACGCGATGCCGGTCGCGATCGTGCGCGAGAACCAGTAGCCCGGCGGCGGCGGGTAGTAGTACGGCGGCGTCGGGTACCACCACGGGCCGTAGACGGCCGTCGGGTTGTACGCCGGCACGTAGACGACCGACGGCTGCGCCGGTTCGATGACGATCGTCTGCGTGACCGGGGGCGCCTGCACGACGGTCACCGCGGGCGCCGGCGCCTGCAGCGGCTCGGTCGAGACCTTGATCTGCTCGTTGGACTTGAGGTTGCCGGCCTTCTGGGCGCCCGCGCGCAGCCGCTGCACGGAGCTCATCACGTCCTCGGGCTGCGCTAGGAACGCGTCGCCCAGGTTCTTTACGTAATCCGGCTTGTCGCCGAGCGTGATCAGCACTTCGGGAAACGCGACCATCGACGCCACCGACGGATCCCAGTCGTTGCCTTCCACCTGCTTCACGGCGTCGTCGCCCTTTGCGTCCGGATGCGCCTTCGACCACTTGGCGGCGGCCTGGAACTCGTCGGGATAGGTCGCCGCCATCAGCAGCTGCGACAGCAGCGAGTCAGGATAGAGCGCGACCTGCGCCATCATCTGATCGAGTTGCTCGCTGGTGAACGGCTTCTCCGCCGCCTGGACCGCGGCCGGAGCAAGGAGCGGCAGCGTCAGCGCGAGCGCCGCCAGCAGCCGGTAGAGCCGGGATGGGAACCACATGAGCTTGCTTCTCCCCTGGTTATCAAAGTCCGCGCGATGCTTCCATTGCCTTCGCGCCGATGCGCGGCGAACCCCGGATGCGGCGAACGTGCCGCAGGGCCGGAGTTCCGGCAAGCCCGTCCCTTCGGTGACCGGCGGCGACGACCGGAGCCCTCGCCGCCGGACTGCGCAGGGTCAGTTGCTGCCGCTGGGCCGGGAGAGCTTCTCCATCGCGTCACCGATGCTGAAGCTTCCGGGCTTCTGCCGCGGCGGGAAGTCCTTGAAGCTCTGCAGCCAGCCGCCGACGTAGGTCTGCGCCGGCACCAGCACGAACGCGCGGTCGATTCGCCAGCGCTGGTAGCCCATGCCCTCGTGGTCCGCGCGCTCGAACGGGTCCGAGCGCAGGTTGAAGAGCTTGGGCAGCCGCAGCGTAACCATCGGCTCCTGCCAGACGTCGAAGCCGTGGCCGCGCTGCTCCATGAACGCGATCTTGTACTGCTGGTAGCGCAGGCCGGCGAGGTTGCCGTCGTCGGTCCAGTAGAGGAACTCCTTGCGCGGCCAGTCCTTGGTGTCGCCCTTGAGCGCGGGCATCAGGTTGTAGCCGTCGAGGTGGACCTTGTACGGCGTGCCGTCGATCGTGGCGCCGGACTTGAGCTGTTCCTTCACGTTGGGCTGCCCGACCGCGGCCAGCAGCGTCGGCAGCCAGTCCTCGTGCGACACGATGTCGTTGATCTCGGTGCCGGGCTGGATCACGCCGGGCCAGCGCATCACGAGCGGAACGCGGTAGCCGCCCTCCCAGTTCGTGTTCTTCTCGCCGCGGAACGGCGTCGTGCCACCGTCCGGCCAGCTCATCACCTCCGCGCCGTTGTCGGTCGTCCAGATGACGATCGTGTTTTTCGCGATGCCGAGCTCCTCGAGCTTCTTCAGCATCATCCCGATGTGGTTGTCGTGCTCGACCATGCCGTCGGGGTAGACGCCGAGGCCCGTCTTGCCGGCCGACTCGGGCTTCAGGTGCGTCCAGATGTGCATCCGCGACGTGTTGAACCACAGGAAGAACGGCTTCCCCGACTTGTTCGCGCGCGTCATGAAGTCCATCGAGGCGTCGGCGATCTCGTAGTCGATGGATTCCATGCGCTTCTTGTTGAGCGGGCCCGTATCCTCGCACTTCTGCCTGCCCCACTTGCCGAAGCGCGGATCGTCGGGCAGCGTGCTGTCGGTGGCGGTGGCCACGCACTTGAAGACTCCGCGCGGCCCGAACTTGGCCTTGAACTCCGGGTTCTTCGGGTAGTCCTCGTTCTCGGGCTCTTCCTCGGCGTTGAGGTGATAGAAATTGCCGAAGAACTCGTCGAAGCCGTGCACGGTGGGGAAGAACTCGTTGCGGTCGCCCAGGTGGTTCTTGCCGAACTGCCCGGTCATGTAGCCCTGCGCCTTCAGCAGGTTGGCGATCGTCGGATCCTTCGCCGAGAGCCCTTCGGGCGCGCCCGGCAGGCCGACCTTGGTGAGGCCGGTGCGGACCGGCGACTGGCCGGTGATGAAGGCGGAGCGGCCGGCCGTGCAGCTCTGCTGCGCGTACGCGTCGGTGAAGATCGCGCCTTCCTTCGCGATGCGGTCGATGTTGGGCGTGCGATAGCCCATCTGGCCGCGGTTGTACGCGCTGACGTTCCAGTAGCCGACGTCGTCGCCGAACATGACGAGGATGTTCGGCTTGCCCTGCGCCTGCGCGCCACCCGCCGCAGCCAGCGCGACGAACGCGCCGGCCATCGCCAGCAGGAATCCCTTCCACCTGTTTCGTATCATTGGACGTGCTCCTCGATCTGTGTTTGCGCGCCTATGCCGCGATCGGACAGCATTCGGCGATCGCGGATTGTCCCGGAGCGTCGCCCGTTGCCGTCCAATCGATTCGAGTCATGGGTTTGATAACATGGGCGCATGGACTTCGATCTGCGGCTGCTGCGGCACGCGCGGGCACTGGCCGAGGAAGGCAGCTTCGGCCGCGCGGCGCGCGCGCTGCACCTGACGCAGCCGGCGCTGTCCCGCAGCATCCAGGAGCTCGAGCGCCGGACCGGGATCCAGCTCTTCGACCGGAACAAGGGCGGCGTGGAGCCGACCGACCTCGGCCGCGTTTTCCTCGTGCACGCCCGGGAACTTCTGGGGCGCGCGGAGGCGCTCGACCGCGAAGTCACGACGATGCGGGGGTCCGGAACCGGAAGTCTGGTCATCGGCTCGGGCACGTTCCCGACCTCGATGTTCATGGCCGGGGCGGTGGGCGAGTTCCTGCGCAAGAACCCCGGCGTGGGAATCCGGCTGGTCAACGACAACTGGGTCGCGCTGGTCTCCGCGTTGCGGCGCCGGGAGCTCGACTTCATCGTCGCCGCGCCGCCCGCTGCGAACGAAGCCACAGACCTCGCGACGCGGGGGCTGTCGGCACGGCAGGGCTACTTCCTGGTCAGGCCGGGGCATCCGCTGGCGTCGAAGCGCGAGCTTGCGCTTGCGGACATCGTGGCGTGGCCGATCATGTGCACCGGCCGCCTGCCCCCCGCGATCACCGAGACGCTGCTCGAGGCGCGCCGCGGCCACGGCGCGGCACGGCCGATCCCGGACGTCGCCTGCGAGTCGCTGGAGATGATGGCGGGGATCGCCCGCGCGACCGACCACGTGCTGCTGTCCACACTCGCCGCCAGCGCGGGCGCCATCGCCGCCGGCGAACTCGTCGCGCTTCCCTTGGTCGAGCCGAGGATCGGCGTGACGTTCGCGATTCTTCGTGTGGCGGCGCGCACGCTGCCGCCGGTCGCCGGCGCGATGATGCGCGAGGTGGTCGCCGCCGATCGCGCCGCCCTCGTCGCCGAGCGGGCGCTGGCGGCGCGTCTGTTCGCCGCGGCGCCTGCGCGTCCATCGGCTGCCCGGCCCGCCGGACATCCGCGGCGCGTCACCGTCGCCGCGCGGCTGTAGCCTGGCCGGCGCGGCGGCGCCCGTGCCCAGGTTGAACGCCGGCCCGAGTCGCTGCATGATGCGTGCATGAACCTCCATCGCATGCTGCTGCAGCGCGCGGCCGCGGGCACGCCGCTCCGCGTCGCGCTGATCGGCGCCGGCAAGTTCGGCTCGATGTACCTGGCGCAGGCGGGACACACGCCGGGCATCCACCTGGTCGCCATCGCCGACCTCGACCCGGGGCGCGCGCGCGCGTCGCTGGCGCGGGTCGGCTGGCCGGCGGAAAAATTCGCCGCGGCGTCGCTGCGCGAGGCGGCGCGCGACGGCACCACGTTCGTGACCGACGACGCGCAGGCGGTGATCGCGTCGTCCGAGGCGGCGATCGTCATCGACGCCACCGGCAGTCCGGCCGCGGGCATCCGCCACGTGCTGGCGTGCTGCGCGCACGGCAAGGACATCGTGATGGTCAACGTCGAGGCCGACGCGCTCGCCGGCCCGCTGCTGGCGCAGCGCGCGCGCGAAGCCGGCATCGTCTATTCGCTCGCCTACGGCGACCAGCCGGCGCTGATCTGCGAAATGGTCGACTGGTGCCGCGCCGCGGGCTTCGAGGTCGTCGCCGCGGGCAAGGGGACCAAGTACCTGCCGGCCTACCACGAGTCGACGCCGGCCACCGTGTGGCCGCATTACGGCTTCTCGCCCGAGACGGTCGCCGCCGGCGACTTCAACGCGCAGATGTTCAATTCCTTCCTCGACGGCACCAAGAGCGCGATCGAGATGGCCGCCGTCGCCAATGCGACCGGGCTCGCGCCCGCGCCGGAAGGTCTGGCATTTCCGCCCTGCGGCGTCGACGACCTGCCGCGGCTGCTGCAAGCCCGCCGGCGAGGGCGGACTGCTGCACCACGCGGGCCAGGTCGAAGTGGTGAGCAGCGTCGAGCGCGACGGCCGCCCGGTCTTCCGCGACCTGCGCTGGGGCGTCTACGTCACCTTTCGCGCCGGGAGCGCGGCCAGCGAGGACTACGTGCGCCGCTGCTTCGGCGAGTACGGCTTCTCCACCGACCCGTCCGGCCGCTACAGCGCCATGTACAAGCCGTATCACGCCATCGGCCTGGAACTCGGAATCAGCGTCGCGTCGGTCGGTCTGCGCAGCGAACCGACGGGCCAGGCCATCGGCTGGCATGGCGACGTCGTGGCGACGGCCAAGCGCGATCTCGCGGCCGGGGAAGTGCTGGACGGCGAAGGCGGCTACACGGTCTACGGGAAGCTGATGCCGGCCGCCGCATCGCTGGAGCTGGGCGGCCTGCCGCTCGGGCTGGCGCACGGGGTGCGACTCACCCGCGCCGTCGCCGCGCATGCCCCGGTGCGCTGGAACGACGTGGCCTGCGACGAACAGGATCCCGCGGTGCGCTTTCGCCGCGAGATGGAAGCTTCCTTCGCTACAGCGCGCGCTTGAACGACGCGAGCAGCGCGCCCATCCCGACCAGCAGGCCGCCGAAGGTGCGGTTCATGAACCGGACCTGCCCCGGCGTGCGCAGCAGTCGCAGCAGCTTCGCCGCGAAGCCGGTATAGCCGGTCATCACGACCAGGTCGGTGAACACCAGCGTCGCGCCGCAGATCACGTACTGGACGAGCTGCGGCCGCGCGGGATCGATGAACTGCGGCAGCACCGCCAGCATGAACACGATGCCCTTGGGATTGGTCGCGTTGACCAGGAAGCCGCGCAGCACCAGTTGCCGCGGCGAGGTGGAAAGGTCGCGCGCGGCCTGGCCGGCGTCGATGGCGTGCACCGGCGCGCGCCACTGCTGCACGCCGAGCCAGATCAGATAGGCCACGCCCAGCCACTTGACCACGTCGAAGGCGATGGCCGAGGCGGCCAGCAGCGCGCCGAGGCCGACGGCGACGATGGTCAGCACGAACATGATGCCGAGGATCAGGCCGACGATGTTCCACATCGCCCGGGCCAGTCCGAAGCGCAGGCCGGCCGCCATGCAGGAGATCGCACCCGCGCCCGGCGACACGCTGATCAGCCAGCAGGCGACGAAGAAGGCGAGCCAGACTTCGACGGACATTCAATGCTCCGGGCGTGGCGCGACGGAGCGGCGCGCCGGCGGACGACGCGATCAGTACTTGACCGAGCAGCCGTAGGGCGTCGTGCTGGCGACGCTGACCGGCTTGCCGGCCAGGGCCTCGGTGAGTGCAGCGCGGACATAGTTCCTGGCAGTCCTGGCATCCGCCGGGTTGGCCGAGCGCTTGTCGTCGATCGCACCGGCGTAGACGATCCTGCCGGCCGGGTCGACGACGAACATGTGCGGCGTGGTCTTGGCCGAGTAGGCGCGACCGGCCGCGCTGGTCGAGTCGATCAGCGTCGCCTTCGGTCCGGCGCCCTGCGACTTCATCCACGCCGCCATTTCCTGCGGCGTCTTGAACTCGCTGCTGGAGCGTGTTGGTCGAGTTGATCGCCAGCCAGACGACGTCCTTGCCGCCCCATTCCTTCTGCAGGTCCTGCATGTTCCTGCTGTCATAGTGCTTGCGCACGAACGGGCACTCCGGGTTCGTCCATTCGAGGACGACGAACTTGCCCTTGTAGTCGGACAGCTTCACCGGTTTGCCGTCGGTGTCGGCGACGGCGATCTCGGGCGCGGCATTGCCGACGGCGGCAGCGTAAGCGGCACCGGCCGACAGCGCGACCGACGCGACAAGCAACTTCAGGCTGTTTCGAAGATTCATGGCTTCCTCGCGATGGATGTTGGCGATGCCGCGCTCAGATCGTGGCGAGCGCGTCGAAGACGATCTGCTTCTGCAGGACTTCGGGCAACAGCAGCGGTTCCTTGCCCGGGCGGTACAGCACGTACACCGGAACGCCCTGCCGGCCGAGCGCGGCGAGGGCCTGCGTGATCTGCGGATCGCGGCGCGTCCAGTCGGCGCGCAGCATTTCGACGCCGCGCTGCGCGAATGCCTCCCTGACGCGCGGGTCGTTGAGCACCAGGCGCTTGTTCACCTGGCAGGTGACGCACCACGCGGCGGTGAAGTCGACGAACACCGGCCTGGTCTGCGAAATCTCCCGCAACAGCACCGGCGACCAGGGCTTCCATGGATCGATGGCGCCGCCGGCCGCGCGCGCCGGCGCAACCGAGTTCACGCCGGCCGCCTGATCCTCCGGCGCGTCGCCGAACAACGGCCAGGCGATGATCAGCGCCGCCGCGATGCCGACGGCTGCCAGCACGCCGAACGCGCGCGCGGCGCCACCGCGGAACAGCCGCCAGGACCATAGCGCGAAGGCGACGAACACCAGCGTCACCATCAGGCGCATGACCGCGTCGTTGTCGAGCTGCGCGCCCAGCACCCAGGCGAGCCAGGCCACGGTTGCGTACAGCGGAAACGCCAGGAACTGCTTCAGTCGTTCCATCCACGCGCCGGGACGCGGCAGTCGCCGGCGCCAGCCGGGGAACCACGTCAGCAGCACGAACGGCAGCGCCATGCCGACGCCCAGCGCCGCGAACACCAGCAGCGTCAGCGCGGCGGGCTGCGCCAGCGCGAAGCCCAGCGCAGCGCCCATGAACGGCGCCGTGCACGGCGAGGCGATGGCCACTGCCAGCACGCCGGTGAGCCCGGCGTTGACATAGCGGTTGCGCGCCGTCCAGCCGGCCGCCGAGGGCGGCGCCAGGGTCGCGAACTCGAAGGTCCCGGACATGTTCAGCGCGAGCACGAAAAACAGCAGCGCCAGTCCGGTGATCACCGCCGGCGATTGCAGCTGAAATCCCCAGCCCAGCTGCTGCCCGGCCGCGCGCAGCACCAGCAGCAGCACCGCCAGGCCGACGAAGGATGCGATCACCCCGACGCCATAGGCGATGCCCTCCGCTCGCAGCGCCCGCCAACTGCCGTGCTCCGGCCGCGACAGCGAGAGCACCTTGAGCGACAGGACCGGGAACACACAGGGCATGAGGTTCAGGATCACCCCCCCGACCAGCGCGAACGCCAGCGCCAGCACCAGCGAGACCTCGCTGCCGCCCGTCTTCGCGCTCCCGCCTTCGAGATTGAGCGCCGGGGCCGCGGCGGTGACCGGTTTCGGTCCGGCGACCACGGCGCCCGCAAGCGGCACTTCAAGCGCCAGCGACGGCGTGACCATGTTGCCGTTGGCAAAGCCCCGGCTTGCGGTGATGACGCCGGCGACGCGCTTGAAGTCCGGCGCAAGCTGATGCGCGACCGGCAGCGTCAGCGCGTAGGTTCCGTTCGCCTCGCGCACCAGCGTCTGCTTGCCGGACGCCTCGATGCGTCCCTCCTCGTACGGGAAGAACTGCAATTCGCCGGGCGGATCGGCGTCGGCCGGCGCGGTCAGCGTCAGCACGACTTTCGCGCCATCGCCGCGGGCGGCGCCGAGCCAGCCCTGCACCGGTCCCGGCAACAGCGCCCGCGCCGTCGCGATCGAACGTCCCCACTGCGGATAGGGGTCCGACCGGTTCGACACCGGCAGCGCGAGGCTGAGTTCGGCCTCCTCCGGAATGCAGGTCTCGCGGCACACCAGCCATTCGGCCTTGGCCGCCAGCGTCAGCGTCTCGCCCGGCGCGGCCGTCGCCGGAGGCTTGATATCGGTGAGCAGCAACACCTCGCCTTCGTAGCCGAAATTCATCAGCGGTCCGACGGGCAGCGCATACGGCGCCGGCCAGAGGATCGGACCCGCCTCGGCCCCCTCGGGCAGCGTCCATTTGATCGTCGTCGGCAGACCCGAGTCGCCGGGATTTCGCCAATAGGTATGCCAGCCATCGGCCATCCGCAGGCGCAGCGCCACAGTCAGCGCCTGGCCGGGAACGAAGGCCGTGCGCTCGGAGACCAGTTCGGCTTCGACGTACTGGGTCTTGACCGGCGCGGCCGCCGCCATGCCCGCGAACGCGAGGGCAGACAAGGCGGCGAAGATCAGTCGAAGGTGGCGCGGCATCGGGCGTTGGTCGATCGGTTCCGGCGAGTTGCCTGCCATTTGAAGGTCGTGGCGCGGCAAGGGTTCCCGTAGAACAGCGCAATTATCGCCGTTCTTCCATCGGCGGGCGCGGGGAAATCCGCCGCCCGGCGAAATTTATGACAATAGCATGAAGTGCCGTGGGGACTCGCATGTGGCGGGCGGCCTCGGCCCTGCGACACCTGCGTCGGCGGAAGCGCGGGCGGCGCGCGCGGCGGTGAACCGCGCCCGCCGTCGCGGGTGGTGCGGGGGTGGCGGTCGTGGGTTGACCGCCGCCCCCGCACCGGGTTACCCGCAGGCGGGCGTTTGCGGTTCCACGCCGCGCGCGCCGCCCGCGCTTCGGCTGGCCCCAGCCACATCCCGCATCCACGCACCGGGTGCGCGCGACCCCCGCCGCTATAATCGAAAATTCCGCACCCGCCCAGCCAGGTCCCGATGAAGCCGTTCGATCACCATGCCATCGAAGCCGCCGCGCAAGCCGCGTGGAAGGCCGCCGACGCCTATCGCACCACCGAGCGCGACGACCGCCCCAAGTACTACTGCGTGTCGATGCTGCCCTACCCGTCCGGCGCGCTGCACATGGGCCACGTGAAGAACTACACGATCAACGACGTGATGTACCGGCAGCTGCGCATGCGCGGGTACAACGTGCTGATGCCGATGGGCTGGGACGCCTTCGGCCTGCCCGCCGAGAACGCCGCCATCAAGAACCGGCGGGCGCCCGCCGAATGGACGCGCGAGAACATCGCGTTCATGAAAGGCCAGTGCGAGGCCATGGGCTGGGCGATCGACTGGTCGCGCGAATTCGCGTCCTGCGACCCGGAATACTATCGCTGGAACCAGTGGCTGTTCCTGAAGATGCTCGAGCGCGGCATCGCCTACCTGAAGACCGGCACCGTCAACTGGGATCCGGTCGACCAGACGGTGCTGGCCAACGAGCAGGTGATCGACGGGCGCGGCTGGCGTTCCGGGGCGCTGATCGAGAAACGCGAAATCCCGATGTACTACCTGCGCATCACCGACTACGCCGAGGAGCTGCTTGCCTCGCTCGACCGGATGCCCGGCTGGCCCGACCGCGTGAAGACCATGCAGGCCAACTGGATCGGCAAGAGCATCGGCGTGCGCTTCGCGTTCACGCACGAAATCGCCGGCGACGACGGCAAGCCGATCGGCGATGGCCGGATGTACGTGTTCACCACCCGCGCCGACACCATCATGGGCGTGACCTTCTGCGCGGTCGCCGCCGAGCATCCGCTGGCGGCGCAGGCGGCGAAGACCAATCCCGCGCTCGCCGCGTTCATCGACGAGTGCAAGACCGGCACGGTGATCGAGGCCGACCTGGCGACGATGGAAAAGAAGGGGATGTCCACCGGGCTGTACGTCCGGCATCCGCTCACCGGCGAGTCGGTCGAACTGTGGGTCGGCAACTACGTGCTGATGGGCTACGGCGACGGCGCGGTCATGGGCGTTCCGGCGCACGACGAGCGCGACTTCGCTTTCGCGAAGAAATACGGGCTGCCGATCAAGCAGGTGATCGCAGTCGACGGCGAGGAGTTTTCCACCGACGAATGGCGGCCGTGGTACGCCGACAAGGACCGCGGCCGCTGCGTATTCTCGGTCAAGTACGACGAACTGCCCTACGTCGCGGCGGTCGACGCCATCGCCGCCGACCTCGCCGCCAGGGGGTTGGGCGAGAAGAAGGTCACCTACCGGCTGCGCGACTGGGGTGTGTCGCGCCAGCGCTACTGGGGCACGCCGATCCCGATCATCCATTGCGCCGGCTGCGGCGCGGTGCCGGTGCCCGAGCGCGACCTTCCCGTCGTGCTGCCCGAGGACTGCGTGCCCGACGGCTCCGGCAACCCGCTCGCCAGGCGCGCGGACTTCGTCGACGTCGCCTGCCCGCGCTGCGGCAAGCCGGCGAGGCGCGAGACCGACACCATGGACACCTTCGTCGACTCGTCCTGGTACTACATGCGCTACACCTGCCCGGGCGCACCGACGATGGTCGACGAGCGCAACGACTACTGGATGCCGATGGACCAGTACATCGGCGGCATCGAGCACGCGATCCTGCACCTGCTCTACGCGCGTTTCTGGACCAAGGTGATGCGCGACCTGGGCCTGGTCAAGGTCGACGAGCCGTTCACCCGCCTGCTGACGCAGGGCATGCTGCTCAACCACATCTGGTTCCGCCGCAACGACAGGCGGCAACGTCGACTACGTGCCGCCGGAGGACGTCGACGTGCGCTACGATGCCGAAGGCCGCATGACCGGCGGCGTGCTGCGCGCCGACGGCCGGCCGGTGGAATACGGCGGCGTGGGCAAGATGGGCAAGTCCGAACGCAACGGCGTCGACCCGCAGACGCTGATCGACCGCTACGGCGCCGACACCGCGCGGCTGTACGTGATGTTCGCCGGCTCGCCGGAGGATTCCGCCATCTGGTCGGATGCCGGCGTCGAGGGCGCCTATCGCTTCCTCAAGCGCCTGTGGGCCTTCGGACAGACGCATGCGGTCGGCGTTCGGGACACCAGGGAAGCATTCGATTTCACCGGGGCCGACGACGCGGTGAAGTCCGCCCGCCGCGAGCTGCACCTGACGCTGAAGCAGGCCAACTACGACTTCGAGCGCATCCAGTACAACACCGTCGTGTCGGCGGGCATGAAGATGCTCAACACGCTGGAGGCGCTGCCCGTCGCGGCGCATGGCGCGCCGGCGGCAATCCGCGAGGGCCTGTCGCTGCTGCTGCGCGTGCTCTACCCGGTCGTTCCGCACACGACCTTCGAATCGTGGCGCGAACTGGGGTTCGACCGGACGCAGGGCGACCTGCTCGACGCGCGCTGGCCCGAGGTGGACGCCGCCGCGCTGGTGCAGGATGAAATCGAACTCGTGCTGCAGATCAACGGCAAGCTGCGCGGGCACATCGTCGTGCCCGCCGCGGCGGACCGCGGCGCAATCGAAGCCGCGGCCAGGGCGAGCCCGGAACTGGCAAAGCATGCCGCCGGCGCCCCGGTGAAGAAGGTCGTCGTGGTGCCCGGCCGCCTGGTCAACGTGGTGGTCTGAACCATGGCCGGCGTCACGACATCCGCCGTCCCCGGCATGCGCCGCGGCGGCGCGCGGGCCGCGCGACTGGCCTCGCTGCTGGCGCTGGCGGGCATCGTGGCCATCGTCGCCGGCTGCGGCTTCAAGCTGCGCGGGACGGCGACGTACGCGTTCTCGTCGATCTTCATCAACGCGCCGTCGTCGCCGCCGCTGTCGCTGGAGCTGTCGCGCGCCCTCGACGCGGCAAGCGAGGCGAAGATCGCGGACGCGCCGGGCAAGGCCGACGTCATCCTCGACGTTCCCTTCGTGACTCGACGACAAGGAAGTGCTGACGCTGTCGTCGGGCGGATCGGTGCGCGAGTACCAGCTCGTCAAGCGCGTGCAGTTCCGCCTTCGCGACAAGGACGGCAACGACTGGATGCCCGCCGGCGAGATCGTCATCCGGCGCGCCTACACGTTCAACGAAACGCAGGTGCTCGCGCGCGACCTGCAGGAACAGCGGCTGCAGCGCGAAATGCAGACCGACGCGGTGCAGCAGATCGTGCGGCGGCTGCAGTCGGCCAGGAAGCCGGCCTAGCGTCCCGCCGCGAGGCGAGCCGGCCGGAAGCCATTCCTTCGCCGATGCAGCTGCGTCCGGAACAACTCGGCTCGCACCTCGAGCGCGAGGTCAGGCCACTGTACGTCGTCCATGGCGACGAACCGCTGCTTGCGCTGGAGGCCGGCGACGCCATACGCGCCGCTGCGCGCGCCGCCGGCGCCGCCGAGCGCGAGGTGCTGGTGGTCGAGCCCGGCTTCAAGTGGGACGCCTTCCTCGCCGCGAACGCCAATGCCAGTCTGTTCGGCGACCGCAAGGTGATCGACCTGCGCATCCCCGGCGGCAAGCCCGGCGTGGAGGGCGGCAAGGCGCTGGAGGCCTATGCCGCGCGCCCCAATCCCGACAACGTCACGCTGGTGACGCTGCCCCGGCTCGACCGTGCGACGCAGTCCTCCGCCTGGTTCACCGCGCTGGCCGCGGCCGGCGTCACGATCGCGGTGGCGCCGATCGAACGCGAGGCGCTGCCGGCATGGATCGCCGCGCGCCTTGCCCGCCAGGGCCAGCGTGCGTCCGATGCCACGCTCGCCTTCCTGTCCGACGCCTGCGAGGGCAACCTGCTCGCGGCGCGACAGGAGATCGAACGGCTCGCGCTGCTGCTGCCAGAAGGCATGCTCGACCAGGATGCGGTCGAGGATGCCGCGACCGACGTCGCCCGCTTCGACATCTTCAAGCTCTCCGAAGCCTGGCTTGCCGGCGACGCAACCCGGGCCGTGCGCATCCTGCGCGCGCTCGAGGCCGAGGGCGACGCCCCCACGCTCGCCATCTGGCAGCTGTCGGAGGACCTGCATGCGCTGGCGGCGGTCATGGCGGCGACCCGGGGCGGCGCCCCGGTCGCCTCAGCGCTGCGCAGCGCGCGCGTCTGGGGCCGGCGGCAGGGCGCGCTCGAGCGCGCCGTCCGGCGCGTCGCCCCGTCGCTGGTGCCCGAACTGCTGATCGCCGCCGCGCGCCTGGACGCGCTGGCCAAGGGCATCGGCCGCGGCAGCGCGTGGGAGGAACTCGCCACGACGGCGCTGGTCCTGGCCGGTTCGCCGGCATTGCCGCTGCCGGCGGACTCGGCCCGCTGACCGGCCGGCCTTCACCGGATCGGTTCGATGGCCCGTTCCGCCGGGGGCAGGCACCCTGCCGCGCATTTCTCGTCCGAACATGATTCAGCGCCCGGACCGCGCGTCGGCGATCGGCGTGCAGCGCGCATCGCGCCGCCGGAGCGTGCAGGTCGTCAGCAGCCGGTCATGCACGTCGACGGCCCGCAACGTCCAGCCGTCGCCGGCGCGTTCCATGGTCATGTAGCCGAAGCGATCGGCGACCACGATTTCCGCAATCGTCGCGCCGGGTGCGGGTTCGACACCCACGGGAAACGGCACCGGAAACGGCGGGTCGAGCGTGTCGCCGCCGTTGCCCGCCATGAACTGCGGCGGCTGCCCGGTCGAGAACGTCACCACCTCGAGCACATGGTTGTGCCCGGAAAAAAGCGCCTGCACGCTGCGGCGGGAACAGCACGGTCGGATGCAGCGGCTCCAGCACCGACTGCAGGCCGCGGTTCCCCGGGTAGGGCGCCGCGGGCTTGCCGGGATTCGCCGCGAACCCGAGGACCGGATGGTGCACGAGAAGATGCGCTTGCGGCTTCGCCGCGGCGAGCGCGAAGGCTCGTTCGAACTGCGCGCGGTAGGTTCGGTGCATCGCCGAATCCGGCGCCAGTGCGGTGAGCCCGACTCTCGACGAGTCGAACACGACGAACTGCGCATCCGAGCCGTCCCCCAGCGGCACCGCATAGGGCTCGCTGAATTCGCCGACGGCATCGTCGGCGGCGTCGTTGCAATCCTGCCGCGGCGCCAGCGGCCGCGGGTCGAGGAAGCGCCACCAGCCCTGCCCGGCGCGGTCGCAGGATTCGTGGTTGCCGCGCACGACGATCCACGGCGCCGCCTCGAGCAGCCGCCTGGCCGGATGGAAGAAGTCGGCCTGCCAGGCATCCCAGCCGTAACCCCACGGACTGCCGAAGCAGCCGGGATGCGTCGCCGGGCAGGCGTTCTCGCGATAGTGATAGTCGCCAACGTGGACGACAAGATCAGGCGCCGTCGCCGCCGCGGCATCGGCGATGCGCTCGAACGGCCATTGCGCGGGATCGTCGCAACTCTGGAACGCGTTGTCGCCGGTCTTGATCCGGCAGCCGGTGTCGCCGATCACGACGATGCGCCGCGGATTCGCCTTCGGCAACGGCAGCGGATGCCCGCCGATGGCGGCATTGCGGGTGCCGGCAGGAATCGGCGCCTCGCAGGTCAGCACCGGAAACGCGGACGGCCTGGACATTGAAGGCGTGCTGCGCGTGGGCCGCAGCGGCATCGTCTGCGGCGGCATGCGCACCGTCATCGGCCGCATCGCACCGTCGACGTCAAGCGCCGGGCAATTCGCCTCCATGGTGATCAGCCGCGCCACCGCACCGCCGTCCGGACCCAGGACGACAAAGCGGTAGTCCGCAGGGGCATGCTCCGGAGAAGTCAGGTGGGCGCAGCCGCCGAGCAGCGCCGCCAGCATGGACAGCGCAAGGCAGTTCCGCATCATCGGCAGTCGCCCCACAGCGCGCCGATCGTTCCCAGCACCGCGGCCACTGCGGTTTCGGTGCGCAGCACGCGCGGGCCGAAACCGACGGCGGTCAATCCTGCAGACGCCGGCCGCGATGAGTTCGTCGGCGGTCCAGCCACCCTCGGGGCCGATGGCGACGTCGATTTCCCCGGCAGGGGCGGCAGTCCGCGCCAGCGATTCGGTCGCCTCCGGCGCAAGCATGTAACCAGGGCGCGTGGAATCGCGTCCGGCAAGCCATTGCGCAAGCGAAATCGCCTCGCGAACCGGCGGCACGCGATTGCGGCCGCACTGCTCGCAGGCGGCGACCGCGATCTGCCGCCAGTGCGCATGCCGCTTCTCGCCGCGCTCGCCGGTCGGCATGCGCGCGCCGCGCGTGGTCACGACCGGCCGGATGGCGGCCGCGCCCAGTTCCACCGCTTTGCGCACGGCGTAGTCCATCGCATCGGTTGCGGCAATGCCCAGCACCAGCGTCAGCGGCAGCGGGCTTTCGCGTTCCAGCGCGTCGAATCGCTGCAGATGCGCCCAGGCGCCGCGGCGATCGACACGCGTCAACGTGGCGGCATACTCGCCGCCCTGGCCGTCGAACAGCGTCAACGCGTCTCCGGCGGCGCGGCGCAACACGCGGCAGGCGTGGTGGGCCACCGCCTCAGGAAGCGGGATTTCCCGCCCCACGGCCCCCTGATCGAGGCGCGTGTCGACGAAAAAACGGGGGACTCTCATCGGCGGGCGCAGGAACGCCGCGGACGGCGCCTGATGTGAAAGGACGACGGACATTCGCGCACGATGCTAGGATTCTGCCATACGCCTCGCTTGGAGATTCTTCATGGCAAGCCTCAGCACGCCTCCCGGACAACCCGGTTGGCCCGCCCCGCCTTTCGACCTGCCCGGAGTGGATGGCCGCCGGCACACGCTGCAATCGGTCCATGGCCGCAATGGCCTGGTCGTCATGTTCATCTGCAACCACTGCCCGTACGTCAAGGCCATACTCGGCAAGATCGTCCGCGACACCGACGCGCTGCGCACGCTGAGCGTGAACAGCGTCGCGATCATGAGCAACGACCCCGCCGAGTACGAGGAGGATTCCTTCATCCACATGAAGGAGGTCGCGGTGCGCGAGCGCTTCGGCTTTCCCTATGTGCTGGATGAAACGCAGGACGTGGCGCGCGCCTACGGCGCGGTCTGCACGCCGGATTTCTTCGGTTTCGATCGCGACCTGCGCCTGGTCTACCGCGGTCGCCTTGATGCGGCCGGTCGCAATGGCGCCATCGACGCGCCGCGCGAACTCTACGACGCCATGGCCGCGGTTGCCCGTGGCGAGCCCGTCCCCGAGGTCCAGCACCCGTCGGTGGGCTGCTCGATCAAGTGGCGCGGCTAGGCGCGCCCGCCGCCGCAGCGAGCCCTCACTCGACCAGTTCGCGATAGGCGTGCCAGGTGGCGTGACCGATCACCGGCGTCGCCACGATCAGTCCGGCGAACCAGGTCGCGAAGCCGACGCCGACCAGCACGACGATCAGCGCGCCCCAGACGAGCATCGCCGGAACATTGGCGGCAAACGTCTTCAGGCTGGTCAGCACCGCGACGATGCCGTCGGTGTTGCGGTCGAGCATCATCGGCACCGAAACGACGCTGATCGCGAACACCAGCAGTGCGAAGAAGCCGCCCACGCACAGGTAGGCGAGCAGGAACTCGATGTTGGCGAAGGACAGCATCTGCGCGGTGAAGTCGGCGAGGCTCGGCAGGTCCTGGGTGAAGAACAGCGCGAAGACCACCAGCGATGCGCGCGCCCAGACCAGCAGGATCACCGCAAGCACCAGCGCGAACAGGCCGATGGCGCTCTTGTTCGTCGCCCAGGCGTCCAGCGTCGGCGCCAGCCACGGCGGCTCGCCGCGCTCGTCGCGGCGCGACAGCGCATACAGGCCGATGGCAAGGAAGGGGCCGACCAGGAAGAAACCCGTCACCAGCGCCGACACGTACTGGTAGGCGAACCGAAACACGATCCAGATCACGAACCCCATGAACGCGAAGCAGACGCCGTAGAAGGCGCTCGGCAGCGGATGGCGGCGGAAGTCCCGCCAGCCGGCGGCAAGCCAGCGCAGCGGCGCGCCGGCGCTGACGACGCGTACTTCCGGGATGGCGGACGACGTTCTTTCGGCTGAGGGCATGCGTGATTGCCTCCTGGTCCGGTCAGCGCGCAGCACCGGGGAATCGTGGCGACGTTCGCGCCGCGACGCTGGTCATGGGTTGGGCCGCAGGAACGCGCGCAGCGCGTCGAGCACGGTATCCGGCTGTTCGGCCATCAGCGAATGCCCGCTGTCCGGCAGCGTGACCACCTGCCGGTCGGCCAGCGCCGCGAGCAAGGCCTGCGCGCCTTTCGGCGGCGCCATCAGGTCGCGCCCGCCGAGCATCACCAGTGCCGGACAGCGCACCCGCGCCGCCGCCTCCAGGCCTGTGACATGCGCGCGGCAGGCCGCGAGGTCCGTGTACAGCACACCGGGTTGCGAACGCTCGAGCAGCCGCAGCGCGGCGCCGGTCATCCACATCCCGGGCGCCGGATTGCGACCGAGCTGTCTGGCTGCGCTGTGCGCCCAGCCGGTGATGAGGTCGTAGGCCAGGTGATCGCCGGCCTTCGCGGCGTCGAGCAGCGCGTCGCTGACACCCATCGGCACCGCGGGGCCGAGCAGCGCAATTCTCGAGATGCGATCCGGAAAATCCGCCGCGCAGGCCAGCACCGCCAGTGCGCCCATCGAGTGACCGACGAGCGCTGCCTGCTTCACGCCGGCCGTGTCGAGCACCCGCGGCAGCCACGCGGCCATCGCCTCCACCGTTGCCAGCGGTGCGCCTGCCGAGCGACCATGGCCAGGCAGGTCGACCGCCAGCACGTTGCGCCCGTGGTGCGCGAAGTAGCGCGATTGCAGCGCCCACACGCTGTGGTCATGCGCCGCGCCGTGCACGAACATGACCGTCGGCAGCGCCGCGTCGAGCGCCCGCGCGCCGGTGTAGGCGTAGATTTCGGAACCGTCGACCGTCAGGCGCATCCGTGCGGGCTCACTTGCTCGCGGCGTGCAGCGCGCGGCCGAGATCTTCGATGAGGTCGTCCGGATCCTCGAGGCCGATCGACAGGCGGATGGTGCCCTCGGTGATGCCCGCGCGGACCAGGTCCTCCGCCGACATCCGGAAATGCGTGGTCGACGCCGGATGGATGACCAGCGACTTGGCGTCGCCGACGTTGGCCAGGTGCGAGAAGAGGCTCAGCGATCTCGATGAACCTGCGGCCCTGCGCGCGCGTTCCCTTGATGGCGAAGGAAAAGACCGCCCCGCAACCGCGCGGCAGCAGCCGCTGCGCCAGCGCGTGGTCCGGATGCCCCGGCAGCTCCGGATAGCCGACCGACGCGACGAACGGATGCGCGGCCAGGAAGGCGACGACCTTGCGCGTGTTGTCGACGTGCTTTTCCATCCGCAGCGGCAGCGTCTCGATGCCCTGCAGGATCTGGAAGGCGGTGAACGGCGCCATGCAGGCGCCGAAGTCGCGCACGCCTTCGCGGCGGGCGCGCAGCAGGAAGGCATTGGTCGTCGACTCCTCGGTGAACACCATGTCGTGGAAGCCGTGGTAGGGCTCGGAGAGCGTCGGGAACTTGCCGCGCGCCGCGCCGCCGTCCCAGTCGAAGCGTCCGGAGTCGACCAGCACGCCGCCGATCACCACGCCGTGCCCGGACAGGAACTTGGTCGCGGAGTGGAACACGAGGTCGGCGCCCTGCTCGAAGGGCCGCGACAGACAGGGCGTGGTGAAGGTGGCGTCGACCAGCAGCGGCAGGCCGTGCTCGTGCGCCAGCGCCGACACCGCGGGAATGTCGAGCACGTCGAGCCCCGGATTGCCCAGCGTCTCGCCGAACAGCAGCCGCGTGCGCGGCCGGATCGCCGCGCGCCAGGCGTCGAGGTCGCGCGGATCGACGAAGGTCGTCGCGATGCCGAAGCGCGGCAGCGTGTAGTCGAGCAGGTTGTGCGAGCCGCCGTAGAGCGCGCGCGAGGCGACGATGTGGTCGCCCGCGGACAGCAGCGTGGCGATCGCGAGGTGCAGCGCCGCCTGCCCGCTGGCCGTGGCGATCGCGCCGACGCCGTCTTCCAGCGCCGCGACGCGCTCCTCCAGCACCGCCACCGTCGGATTGGAGATGCGCGAATAGACGTGGCCCGCGCGCTCCATGTTGAACAGCGCCGCCGCGTGGTCGCTGTCGGGAAAGACGAACGACGCCGTCTGGTAGATCGGCGTCGCGCGCGCGCCGGTCGCCGGGTCGGGCGATGCGCCGGCGTGCAGCGACAGCGTGTCGAATCGGTGGGTCTTCGGTTTGCTCATGGCCACTCTCGCGATGCGGCGATTCTAGGCGGATTCGCGGTGCATTGCCACGCCGCGGCAGCGTAGAATTCTCCGGATGAAGCGCGACCTGCCGACGCGGCCGGAGCCGGAACCGCCGCTGCCCGATCGGCAGCGGCGCGCCGCGACGGGAATGGCCGAGCGCGGCCGCGGCGCGACGTTCAACCCGGCGAACCGCTTTCGCGGCGAGACCCGCGAGGCGACCGACGACGGCTGGCAGGCGGCGACCGGCGCGGGCGCGATGACGCCCGTCGATCCGCTGGGCAGTGATCCGCCGCCGCTGAAGACGACGGTCACGGTCCAGCGCGCGCGCACGATCATCTCCCGCAACGATTCGCCCGACATTCCGTTCACCCAGTCGATCAACCCCTACCAGGGCTGCGAGCACGGCTGCGTCTATTGCTATGCGCGTCCGTCGCACGCCTTTCTCGACCTGTCTCCCGGGCTCGACTTCGAGACTCGCCTGTTCGCCAAGCCGGACGCCGCCGCACTGCTGCGAGCCGAGCTCGCGAAACCCGGCTACGTCTGCGATCCGATTGCGCTCGGGCACCAACACCGACCCCTACCAGCCCATCGAGCGCGAGTGGCGGATCACCAGGCAGGTACTCGAAGTCCTCGCCGAGCACGACCATCCGTTCACCATCGTCACCAAGTCCGCGCTGGTCGAGCGCGACCTCGACCTGATCGCGCCCATGGCCGCCAGGAACATGGCGCGCGTCTACATCTCGATCACCACGCTCGACCGCGACACGGCGCGTACGCTCGAGCCGCGCGCGGCCGCGCCGCCGCGCCGGTTGCAGGCGATCCGCGCGCTGGCGGACGCCGGCGTCCCGGTCGGCGTGCTGGTCGCACCGGTGATTCCCCAGCTGAACGACCGCGACCTCGAGGCGATCGTCGAGGCGGCGGCGGCGCACGGTGCCAGCCATGCCGGCTGGATCCTGCTGCGGCTTCCGCGCGAGGTTGCGCCGCTGTTCCGCGACTGGCTGAAGGCGCACCATCCGCTGCGCGCGGCGCATGTGCTGCACCTGTTGCAGGACATGCGCGGTGGCCGCGACAACGATCCGCGCTTCGGCGCGAGGATGCGCGGCGAAGGCGCGGTGGCAAGGCTGATCGAGCGGCGTTTCGAACTCGCCTGCCGGCGCATGGGTCTGTCCCGCGTCCATTCGCCGCTGGATACGACGGCATTTCGCCCGCCGCGACGCTTCGCTGCCCAGCGCGAATTGTTCTGATCCACCCCGACCGCGCCGCGCGCGCTTGCGCTGCGGCCGGTCGCATTGCAGACTTGGATCCGGCGCGCACCGCGGCTGGAACGTCACGGAGAACGCCTGCAGCGCCGCCTCGGGAAACGACCAACAGGAACCCACCGGCAATGAAACCTCTGACCGAACGGCTTGCCGCCTGCTACACCGGCGCGGTTCACGACGTGCTGCGCATGATGGGCCACGAGAACATCGTATTGCCGCCCGCGATCAAGGCGATCGCGCCCGGCGGCAAACTCGCCGGCCCGGTATGGACGGTGTCGGGCCACATCGACCGGACGAGGACACGGCACGAGACGCTGCTCGGCTGGTGTACGCTGCTCGGCCGCGCGCCTGCAGGCCATGTGATCGTCTGCCAGCCCAACAATCACGAAGTCGCGCTGATGGGCGAGTTGTCGGCGCAGACGCTGCAGGCGCGCGGCGTGCTGGGCTATGTCGTCGACGGCGGCTCGCGCGATACCGACCTGGTCCTCGCGCAGGGCTTTCCGGTGTTCTGTTCCTTCCTGACGCCGTCGGACATCGTCCAGCGCTGGATTCCCGACGCCTATGGCGAGCCGGTGACCATCGGCAGCGTGACCATTTCCACCGGTGACTACCTGTTGGGCGACCGCGACGGCGTGGTGATCATTCCCCAAGCGCTGGTCGAGGAAGTCGTGACCAGGACCGAGGAGGTCGTCTCGACCGAGAGCGAGATGCGCCGGGCGCTGATCGACGGCATGGACCCGGTCGAGGCCTACAACAAGTACGGAAAATTCTGAACGCGCCGCGGCGATGAAGCTCGCGGCGACGGAAGGCGCCGCGGCGGCCCCGCGCGGCGGCAAGACCGCCGCAACGCGGGCGCTTCCTCCCCGTCCGGACGCTCAGGCTCGCGGCGGCGGTTCGTAGAGCTTGAACACCGCCGTGGTGTCGAGTTCGGCAAAGCCCTGGCGGATCAGCATCCGGTACAGCGACAGCGCCTCGCCGGTCATCGGCGCGGGCGCCTTCAGACCGCCCGCGAAATCGTTGACCATTTCGAGGTCCTTGAGCAACTGGCGCGCATAACCCTGCGGCGCGAAGTCGCGCGCCACCATGCGCGGATAGAATCGTTGCAGCAGCGGACTGTCCGCGTAACCGCCGGACAGGCATTCCGGAATGCGCGCCGCGTCGATTCCCGCTGCCTCCGCCATCAGCAGCGCCTCCGCCAGCACCGCGTGCGTGCAGCCGACGATCAGCTGGTTGATCATCTTGGCGACCAGCCCGGCGCCGACAGGTCCCATGTGCGTGAACCGGCTGGCGAGATGCGCCATCAACGATGCCACCCGGGCGATGTCGCCCGCCTCGCCGCCGGCCATCACCGTCAGCGTTCCGGATCCCGACGCCGGCGGTCCGCCCGAGACCGGCGCGTCGATCCAGCCGCAGCCGGTCATCTCGCGCAGCCTGGCGGCGAACGCGCGCCCCTTGTCGACCTTGACCGTGGAGAAGTCGACGACCAGCTGCGGCGACGAAAGGGCCGTCGCCACGCCATCCTCGCCGAACACGGCCAGTTCCACCGCCTCGGTCGTCGGGAGATTCAGCAGCACGATGTCCGCGCCGCGCGCGGCATCCGCCGCGCAGACCGCCGCACGGGCGCCCAGCGCCTGCGCGGCGAGGGTCTTCTCCGCCAGGATGTCGAACGCGGCGACCGGGTAGCCGAGCGAGCGCAGGCGCTTGACCATCGGCAGGCCCATGAGGCCGATGCCGACATAGCCGAGGCGGGGAAGTGACTCGTTCATCGCATGTCGTAGATTCGAATGGCGTTGTCGCGAAAGAGCTGGCGCCGTTCCGTCGCGGAGAAGTCGCCGACGATTTCGCGGAATCCGCCGAAGATGGCCGGAAACGTCGCGCAAAGGCTGTCGACCGGAAAGTTGCTGGCGAACATGCAGCGCTCGACCCCGAACAGATCGATGATCGTTCGCACGATAGCGCCATTGGTCGCCGCCGTCCACGCCAGGCCGCGCTGGCCCAGGCCCGAAATCTTGACGCTTGCGTTGGGACACGCGGCGAGCGCCGCCATCGCCCGCCTCCAGCCGGCGATGCCCTCGGCGCTGCGATCGGACGGCAGGCCGGCATGATCCAGGACGATCGGCGTATCGGAAAAATCGGTCGCCAGGCGTGCCGCTTCGGCGAGATGCCACCACGGCGTCTGCAGATCGAACCGAAGTCCGTGACGGCGCAGTTGCGCGTACCCGGCGCGCCATTTGGCGTCGGTGGTGCCGCCGGGGGCGCCGGCGCCAGGCGATGCATTGGCGCGCGGCTTGTGCCGCACGCCGCGCACGAACCCGAACGCCGCCTGTCGTTCGAGCACCCGCGGCGCATCCGGCGCGTCCAGCCAGGCCTGGGCGACCATTACCGTGGGCAGTCCGGTCTCCCGGCGCAGCCGGTCGATGAACCGGGTTTCGCCGATCGGGTCACTGGGGTCCGCATCCGCTTCGATGCAGACGGTGCCTTCGATGACGAAGTCCGCCGAGTCCGCCAGATAGTCGGCAGGAAGATAGGGTCCGCAGATCGCCCCGTAATCGCCATAGCGAAACGGGAACCGCGGCTGCGCCTCGAGCCAGGGATAGTGGTGGGCGGCGGGATCCCAGAAATGCTGGTGCGCGTCGACGATCGCGAACGCGGCTGGGGACTGCGCCGAAGCCGGCATCCCGGCCATGGCTAGGGCAGCGGTGCCTCGAGCAGGCAGCCGAATTCGCGCGCGAAATCGACCGGCCCGCGGACGAACGTCGCCGGCGGCGGCGGCGCCGTCGGCCGGAGCGCCTGCGCCGCGGTGACGTTCAGTGGCTGACCTTCCCCACCTTCGACCCCGACTTGCCGACCAGGAAGTCCAGGTCGACGCCGCGATCGGCCTGCAGCACGGTTTCGCAGTAGAGCTTGACCCAGCCGCGATCGGCGTGCGGCGGCAGCGGTTTCCACCTGGTCCTGCGCTTCGCAAGCTCCTCGTCGGAGACGTGCAGGTGCACGCGGCGCTTGGCCACGTCGACCTCGATCAGGTCGCCGTTCCTGACCAGCGCCAGCGGGCCGCCGGCCGCGGCCTCCGGCGCCGTGTGCAGCAGCGCCGTGCCGTAGGCGGTCCCCGACATCCGCGCGTCCGAAATGCGGACCATGTCGGTCACGCCCTTCTTGAGGATCTTCGCCGGCAGCGCGAAGTTGCCGACCTCGGGAAAGCCCGGGTAGCCCTTCGGCCCGCAGTTCTTCAGCACCAGCACGCAGGACGGATCGACGTCGAGCTTCGGGTCGTCGATGCGCTTGTGCAGGTCGTCGATGTCCTCGAACACCACGGCACGACCCTTGTGTTTCATCAGCTTCGGCGTCGCCGCGGAAGGCTTGATCACGCAGCCGTCGGGCGCGAGGTTTCCGCGCAGCACGGCGATTCCGCCCTGCGGCTTGAACGGCTTGCCCACCGGCGTGATGACGTCCTCGTTGTAGTTGACGGCATCCCTGGAGTTTTCCCAGATCGTGCGGCCGTTGACCGTCAGCGCCTTCTTGTGCAGGAACTTGCCGATTTCGCGGATCACCACCGGCAGGCCGCCGGCATAGTAGAAATCCTCCATCAGGTATTTGCCCGACGGCATCAGGTTGACCAGGCAGGGCATGTCGCGGCCGAGCCGGTCCCAGTCGTCGAGCGAGAGCTCGATGCCCATTCGCCCGGCGATCGCCAGCAGGTGGACGACCGCGTTGGTCGAGCCGCCGATGGCGCCGTTGACCATGATCGCGTTCTCGAACGCCTGGCGGGTGAGGATCTTCGACATGCGCAGGTCCTCGTGGACCATCTCGACGATGCGCCGGCCGGCCATCCGCGCCAGCACCCTGCGGCGCGAATCGACCGCAGGAATCGCGGCGTTCGTCGGCAGGCCCATGCCCAGCGCCTCCACCATCGAGGCCATCGTCGACGCGGTGCCCATGGTCATGCAGTGGCCGGGCGAGCGCGACATGCAGGACTCGACCTCGACCATGTCGGCCGGCTTCATGTCGCCGGTCTTGAGCATCTCGGTGAATTTCCACACGTGCGTGCCGGAGCCGATGTCCTCGCCGCGGAACTTGCCGTTCAGCATCGGCCCGCCCGACACGCCGATGGTCGGCAGGTCGCAGGATGCCGCCCCCATCAGCAGCGCCGGCGTGGTCTTGTCGCAGCCCATCAGCAGCACGACGCCGTCGAAGGGATTGGCGCGGATCGACTCCTCGACATCCATCGACGTCTGGTTGCGGAAGAGCATGGTGGTCGGCCGCATCATCGTCTCGCCCAGGCTCATCACCGGGAATTCGATCGGGAAACCGCCCTCGTCCCAGACGCCGCGCTTGACCTGCTCGGCCAGGTCGCGGAAATGCGCGTTGCAGGGCGTGGCCTCCGACCAGGTGTTGCAGATGCCGATCACCGGACGGCCGTCGAACTGATCGTCGGGGATGCCCTGGTTCTTCATCCAGGAGCGGTGCACGATGGCATCGCGGTCACTCAGGCCAAACCAGTTGGTGGAGCGCAGCGGGGCTTTCTTTTTCGTGGATTTCTTGCTCATGACGGTGTTTCCAGCAAATCGATGATTGAACAGGGCCCACCCCGCAACAGCGGAAAACCGGATGGGAATATGCCAGCCTACATGACGGCGCCCAGATACCAGGGCACGAATTCGCTCTGACCGTAACCGTGCTTCTCGCTTTTCGACTTGCCGCCGGACGCGGTTTCGAGCATCAATGCGAACAGCCGCTGGCCGACCGCCTCGATCGACGCGTCGCCGTCGGCGATCTCGCCGCAATTCAGATCGATGTCGTCCTCCTGCTTCACCCACAGCGGCGTGTTGGTCGACAGCTTGAGCGACGGCGACGGCGCGCAGCCGTAGGCCGACCCGCGGCCGGTGGTGAAGACGATCATGTTGGCGCCGCCGGCGACCTGGCCGGTCGCCGAGACCGGATCGTAGCCGGGCGTGTCCATGTATACGAAACCCCTGGCGGTCACCGCCTGCGCATACTCGTAGACGTCGACCAGGTTGGTGGTGCCGCCCTTGGCGACGGCGCCCAGCGATTTCTCCAGGATGGTGGTGAGCCCGCCGGCCTTGTTGCCGGGCGACGGGTTGTTGTTCATCTCGCCTTTCTCGCGCGCGGTGTACTCCTCCCACCAGCGGATGCGCGACACCAGTTTCTCGCCCACTTCGCGCGACACCGCGCGGCGCGTGAGCAGGTGCTCGGCGCCGTAGATCTCCGGCGTCTCGGACAGGATCGCCGTCCCGCCGTTGCGCACCAGCAGGTCGACCGCGGCGCCCAGCGCCGGGATTGGCGGTGATGCCCGAGTATCCGTCCGAGCCGCCGCACTGCAGGCCGACGGTCAGGTGCGACGCCGGCACCGGCCGGCGGGTCACCGCGTTCGCGTGCGGGAGCATCTCTTCGACGATGCCGATGCCATGGGCGATGGTCTTCGCGGTTCCGCCGGTATCCTGGATGCTGAACGTGCGCAGGAGCGGACCTTCGCTGAGTTGCTGCGCGCCGAGCAGCGCGCTGATCTGGTTGGACTCGCAGCCCAGGCCGATCATCAGCACGCCGGCGAAATTGGCGTGCCGCGCATAGCCGCCGAGCGTGCGGCGCAGGATCTGCATGCCCTCGCCCTGCGTGTCCATGCCGCAGCCCGAGCCGTGGGTCAGCGCCACGACGCCGTCGACGTTCGGGTAGCCGGCGAGGCGCTCCCGCGTGAAGTGGTCGGCGATGCCCCGGGCGACCGTCGCCGAGCAGTTCACCGTCGACAGGATGCCGATGTAGTTTCGCGTCGCCACCCGGCCATCCTCGCGCACGATGCCCATGAAGGTCGCGGGCTCGCCGACGTACTGCGTCGGCTTCGCGTCGACGCCGAACGCGTAGTCGCGGTCGAACTCGCCCATGACCAGGTTGTTCAGGTGCACGTGCTCGCCCGGCGCGATGTCGCGGCTGGCGAAGCCGATGATCTGGTTGTAGCGGCGCACGGGGTCGCCCTTCCTGCGTCCGCGCGTGGCGACCTTGTGCCCCGGCGGAACCAGCCCGGTGACCGTCACGTCCTCGTCGAGCAGGCGGGTGCCGCCGACCAGCTGGGAACGGGCGATGACGACGTCGTCGTCGGGATGCAGGCGGATGGTGAGCGAGCTGCGGGTGAGCATGGTGGCCTCCTTCAGGAGATCGTCGCGCGCGCCGATGCCAGGCGGTCGATGGCGGCGAAATCCCAATCGATGCCGAGGCCGGGCGCCTCGGGCGGAATGGCATGGCCGTCGCGGATGGTCATCCGCGACGTGGTTATGGCGTCCAGCTGCGGGATGTACTCGACCCACGCGCCGTTGGGCACCGCCGCCGACAGCGACACGTGCAGCTCCATCAGGAAATGCGGGCAGACCGGGACGTTGAACGTCTCGGCCAGGTGCGCGACCTTGAGCCAGGGCGTGATGCCGCCGATGCGCGCGCAGTCGACCTGGACGATCGAACAGGCGCCGCGTTCGAGGTATTCGCGGAAATGCGCCGGGTGATACAGCGATTCGCCGACGGCGATGGGCATCGTGGCCTTGGCGGCGAGCTCGGCATGCCCGGCGAGATCCTCCGCCGGCAACGGCTCCTCGAACCAGGCCAGGCCGACGTGCCGCCAGGCGTGCGCACGCCGGCAGGCCTCGGGGACGGTGAACGCCTGGTTGGCGTCGACCATGACTTCGAATTCGTCGCCGATCGCCCCGCGCACCGCCGTGAGCCGCGCGACGTCCTCGGCGATCGACGGCTTGCCGACCTTGATCTTGGCGCCGCGGAAGCCCTGTTCGCGGGCCGCGATCGCCTCGTCGACGAGCTGCTGCGCCGGATGGTGCAGCCAGCCGCCTTCCGTCGTGTAGACGGGAACCTTGCGCTGCGCGCCGCCGGCCATCTTCCACAATGGCAGACCCGCGCGCCGGCAGCGCAGGTCCCACAGCGCCGTGTCGATCGCCGCCAGCGCCAGGCTGGTGATCGCACCCACGGCGGTCGCGTGCGTCGCGAAGAAGAGATCCTTCCAGATCGCCTCGACCTCGTCCGCGTCACGCCCCAGCAGCCGCGGCGCAAGGTGGTCGCGCAGCAGCGCCACCACCGAAGACCCGCCGGTGCCGATGGTGTAGGCGTAGCCGACGCCCTCTGCGCCGTCGGCGCAGGTGATGCGCACCAGCGGCGTCTCCTGCGTGACGAAGGACTGGATCGCATCGGTGCGCACGACCTTCGGCGGCAGGTCGACCTGGATGACCTCGACGCGGGAGATCGGGTTCACGGCGCTACTTGCCGTAGATGAGATCGGGCAGCCACAGCACGATCTGCGGAACGTAGGTGATCAGCGCCAGCGTCACCAGCAGCGGCGCCAGCCAGGGCAGCACCGCGCGCACCGTCTGGTCGAACGACAGCCGGGCGACTTTCTGCAGCACGAACAGCACCATGCCCATCGGCGGGGTCAGCAGCCCGATCATCAGGTTGAGCACCAGGACCAGCCCGAAGTGGACCGGGTCGATGCCCAGCTTGAGCGCGATGGGCACCAGCACCGGAACCAGGATCGTGATCGCCGCGATCGTCTCCAGGAAGCAGCCGACGAACAGCAGGAAGATGTTGGCGAGCAGCAGGAAGACCAGCGGATTGTCGCTGATCGAGAGCACGATCCGGGCGATTTCGTCGGTGACCTGCGTCGTGGTCAGGACCCAGGCGAAGATCGATGCGGCGGCGACGATGAACAGGACGACGGCGGTCGTCTCGATGGTCTCCATCGAGACCTTCATCAGCATGCGCACGCTCAGCGAGCGATACCAGACAAAACCCAGGAACAGCGCCCAGGCCACCGCCGCGACCGCCGCCTCGGTGGGCGTGAACAGTCCGCTGGCCATGCCGCCGATCAGGATCACCGGCGTCAGCAGTGCCATGAAGGCCTCGAACCTGAACACCCGGTCAGCGACCATCACCGCGAGCAGCGGCGCGCCGAAGCGCAGCCACCCGGACATCGTCTCGGCCGACCACAGGTAGTACAGCACGGCGGCGGTGACCGCGACGGCGCCCAGCTCGATGAACGCCAGGCCCATCCTCGGCCACGAGAAGACGACGTCGCGGCCGTAGGCGCGGCGGTGCGAGATATAGCCGACCATCGCCATCATGAACAGCGCCATCACCACGCCGGGAAGGATCCCGCCGGCGAAGAGCTTGCCGATGGATGCGTTGGCCTGCACGCCGTAGATCACCAGCGGCAGCGAAGGCGGCACGATGGGTCCCAGCGTCGACGACGCGGCGGTGATGCCGACCGCGAATTCAACCGGGTAGCCGTGGTCGCGCATCGCCTTGATCTCGATGGTGCCGAGTCCGCCGGCGTCGGCGACCGCGGTGCCGGACATCCCGGCGAAGACCACGCTGGCCACCACGTTGACGTGGCCCAGTCCGCCCTTGAGCCAGCCCACCAGCGCCAGCGCGAAATTGAAGATCCGGTTGGTGATCCCGGCCGAATTCATCAGGTTTCCGGCGAGGATGAAGAACGGGACCGCCAGCAGCGGAAAGCTGTCGACGCCACCGACCATCCGGTGGACGACGGTCAGCGGCGGGATGGTTCCGCTGATCCAGATGTAGAGCAGCGATGCGATGCACATCGCGATGGCGATCGGGATTCCGCTGGCCATCAGCACGACGAATCCGCCGAGGAGAATGCTGTTCATTTTTCCGGGATCCCCTGCGGTCGGTCAGCCATGCGCCTGGTCAGGGCGCTCGAGCACGCTCCAGCCCTGCTTGCGATGCAGGAAGGCGACCTGGACCGCCCGGAACGTCATCATCGCAAAACCGAACGCGACAAAGCCGTAGACGTAGCTCATCGGAAAATCGACGACGGTCATCTTCAGGTTCTGCATCTTCGGAACCAGGATGACGCTCAGATACGTTGCGTATGCCAGAAAGGCGATCCGGACGACATCGACCGCCGCCGACATGGCGCGGCCCACCGGCGCCGGCAGGTAGTGGTACAGGAACTCGACGTGGATGTGGGTGTTGCGCCGTACGCCCATCGAAGCGCCGACGAAGGTGACGACGATCAGCAGGTAGCGCGCGATCTCCTCGGTCCACGCCGCGGAGTCCTCCATCACGTAGCGCGTGAAGAACTGGTAGAAGACGTCGGCCGCCAGCAGCCAGAACACGACCAGCGTGAACCAGTCTTCCCACCGGTAGCCGGACAGGTCGATGGGCGCGTCGACGGAATGCAGCCGCCCCGATTCGTCGAGGACCGGTGCGTCGTCCGGAACAGGTTCATTGCTCGCACTCATGCGACCTCGCTGTGTTGCCGGTGGCCGGGATCGCGCGGGGCTCCGGCGCCGCCGAACCGCATCGACGACGCCGTGCCGCGCACCCGGGTGCCTCGTCCCGCCGCCGGGTTCGCGACGCGACGCGCCGCAAACCCGGGGTGCCGCGTCACTTGATCGCGACGATGCGGTCGTAGTCGGCCTTGGTGAAGCCCATCTTGTCGACCGGGGAGTTCTTCAGCACCGCGTCGGAGAAGCTCTTGCGGTCCACGGCGATCACCTGCAGGCCCTTCTTCTTGAACTCTTCGACGAGTTCCGCTTCGCGTGCCTTGATGTCGGCGCTGGCCTTGGCCGCGGCTTCGCGAGTCACCTCGGTGAACATCTGCTGTCTCCTGGTCGCGTGAGCTTGCTCCAGACGTGCGGCGCGATCTGCGTGGTCAGGCCGTCGACGATGTGCCCGGTCAGCATGATCGCCTTCTGCACTTCGTAGAACTTCTTGGCCTCGATGGTCGTCAGCGGGTTCTCCTGCGCCTCGACGGTGCCGTTCTGCAGCGCGAGATAGACCTCGGCGAAGGCGATCGGCGTCGGGTTGGCGCCGCAGGCTCTCGGCGTCGCCATGTACGACGGCACGTCCGGCACGCGGATCTTCAGGTTCTTCATTCCGGCGCAGTCGTTGAACGGCCGGTTGGACGTCGTGTGCCGCGCGCCGTAGTACGTGTAGGCGGTGATCTGGATGCCGGTCTTTTCGCGGAAGCCGTCGACCATCTCCTTGAACACCGGGCTCTTCGAGTACGCGAGCAGGTGCTCGCCGTCGCGGAAGATGAACGGATAGTAGGCGATCCCGAGCCGCGGATAGCTGCGCGCCGCGAACGACGGACCGCTGATGATCATGTCGACCGTGCCCAGCGCCAGTGCCCTGGTTGATGTCGGTCTCCTTGCCCAGCGAGCTCGCCGGGTAGACCGTGATGTCGAACTTGCCGTTGCTGCGCTTCTTGATCTCCTCGGCGGCCCAAACCGACCACTTGTGATACGGCTCGCTGGTCTCGTAGACGTGCGCCCACTTGAGTTTCTGTTGCGCCAGCGCGGGACCCGCCGCGATCGCCGCCGCCACGACGATGGTCGTCAGCATCAGTTTCGAAAGAATACGCATGAATCCTCCTTGCTTCGGTTGGGGGACACGGACGGTGCCGTGCCGATGACGGTCAACTGCAGACTACCTGTACCTTGGTGCTCTTGTTTTTGTCCGCCGCAGCGGCGAAGGCCGCGACGGCGTCCTGCAACGGATACTGCCCGGAGAGCAGCGGCCGCACGTCGACGCGCCGCGTCGACAGGTACTCCACGGCCCAGTCGAACTCGATGCCCCACCGGAATGCGCCGCGAAGATCGAGTTCCTTGGCCATCAGTTCGTTGACGACGAAGGGCAGCGGCTCGTGCGGCAGCGTGCCGACCTGCACGATCACCCCGCCGCGCTTGGTCGCGGCAACGCAGGTCTTCAGCGCGTTGAAGTTGCCGGAAACCTCGTAGGCGACGTCGAACTGCGGCTCGCGCAGCGCTTCGCCTTCGCGGTCGGCGCGAAGCGTGACGTCGGCGCCGACCAGCTTCGCCTGCGCCAGCGGACGGTCGAGAACGTCGGTGACCGTGACCTTGCGGGCCCCGGCCAGGCGCGCCGCCAGCACCGTCACGCAGCCGATGGTGCCGGCGCCGGTGATCAGCACCGACTTGCCGAGCAGGTCGCCGCCGCGATTGACGCCATGCAGGCCCACCGCCAGCGGCTCGGCGAAGGCGAGTTCGCCCAGCGAGATGTCGCCGGCGACGGGATAGCACTGGCGCTCGCCCATCACGAAGTATTCCTGGAACATGCCCTGGACATGCGGATAGCGGCTGGCGCTCCCGAGAAAGCGCATCTGCGAACACAGGTGCTCGCGGCCTTCCCGGCAGTATTCGCAGCGGCCGCAGGCGTGCGACGGCGAGACCGCGACCTTGTCGCCGACCTTGACCCGCGTTACGCCCTCGCCGATGCCGGCCACGACCGCCGACGCTTCATGTCCGGGAATCAGCGGCTCGCGCACGATGAAGTTGCCGTTGCGTCCTTCGTAGTAGTAGTGCAGATCCGAGCCGCAGATGCCGCCGGCGCCCAGGCGCAGCAGCACCTCGCCGGGTCCCGCTTCGGGCGTGTCGGCGGACTCGATCCGCAGATCCTCCTTGGCGTGGATGCGGCAAGCCAGCATGGTTGTGTTCATCGTCAGCTCCTTGTTCGGGCCGGCGCTATTGCAGCGTGTCCCAGCCCACGGAAAATCTCTTGTACGCCTGATTCATGTGCCGCTGCATCGCCGCCCGCGCGCCGCGCACGTCCCTGGCCCGGATGGCCGCCAGGATCGCCTCGTGCTCCTCCATCGCGGCCTCCCACAGCGCCGGCGAGTCGTAGTGGTGCTCGAGTTGCTGGTAAAGCGGGCCGGTGCGTTCGTCCCACAGCATCTTCACTACCGCGACCAGCGCGCCATTGCCCGTGGCCTCGACGATGCGCAGGTGGAACAACCGGTCGGCAGACAGCGGCTGTTTGTCCTCGGTCTGTTCCTTGCGCATGGTTTCGAGCGCCTCCGCGATCGCCTCCAACTGCGCAGGCCTTGCCGACTTGGCGGCCAGCGCGGCGCACTCGGCTTCGATCACATAGCGGGCGCGCAGCAGTTCGTATGGGCCCGCCGCGGCCTCAGCGACGTCTTCGCGCCGTTCCTGTCCCTCCGCCGGCAGCACGTAGATGCCCGAGCCGATCCGAACCTCGACCAGCCCCTCGACCTCGAGCGCGATCAGCGCCTCGCGCACCGACGGGCGCGACACCCCCAGCTGCTTGGCCAGGTCACGCTCGGGCGGCAGGCGCGCGCCCGGCCGGAACTCGCCGCTCCTGATCAGCGCGCGAATCTGATCGGCGATCTGGCGGTAAAGACGGCGTGGCTCGATGCTCTGGAAGGGCATGCGTCGGCGCGTCCGGCATGTCGCCGACGCCCCTGCAGGACGATGAACGTCGAAGGCTAACGCCCGCGGCATTACTGGTCAAGTGGTAATACCAATTTCCGGTTGACACAGCCCGGATTTCTTGCATACTAGCATACAAGATGTCGACCGCTCGCCCCAAGGCCACCGCCCGGATCGGCGCCGTTCCCGCCGGCACCGCCGAACATCCGCGCGGCGCGGCCGGCACGGCTTTCGCCTGGCTGCGCGAGCAGATTCTCTCCGGCCGCATGCGCCCGGGAACCTCGCTTTCCGAAAACGAGATCGCGCAGCGGCTCGGCGTCTCCCGCACGCCGGTCCGCGAGGCGTTCATCCGCCTGGAGAGCGAGGGCTTGCTCAGCGTGCGACCGCAGGTCGGCACCACCGTCGCGCCGATCGATGTCGACGCGGTCTCCGACGTGCAGTTCATGCGCGAGGCCATCGAGTGCCGCACAGTCGCGCTGGCAGCGCAGCGCGCAACCCCGGCGGATGCCCGGGAACTGCGCGCGCTGCTGAAGGCACAGGCCCGGGTCGCGGCGCGGGGCGACCACCCGGCCTTCGTGCCGCTGGACGACCGCATGCACCAGAAGCTGGTGGCGATGGCCGGCCGGCCGCGCGTCTGGCACGCGGTCGAGGACGCCAAGGCCCAGCTCGACCGTGTCCGCTTCCTGTCGCTCGAGGATCCGGCATGGCTTGCCGCCATTCATCGCCAGCACGAGGAGATCGTCGATCGGGTGCTGGCCGGCGACGCCGCCGGCGCCGAAGCGGCGATGTCGCGTCACCTGCGCGCGGTGTTCGAATCGATCGCAGACGCTCGCCACAAAAAGCCCTGAATACTTCCGCAGCGCCTCGGTCGCCCCGGTCGACCGCGCTGCGTTCCGAAACGTCCGACCGGCCCAGGAGAAAGTGTGATGAAACCGTTGCTCAAGCTGTTGGGATTGCTGGCGTTCGGCCTGGCAGGTGCGGTGGTCCCCGCGTCGGCCCAGACCGTCCTGAACGTCAACACCGCGCTCACCACCGACGATCCGATGTACGCGGGCCTCGAGCGCATGAAGGCCAATGTCGAGAAGCGTACGGCCGGCAAGCTGACCATCCGCATCTATCCGGGTTCGCAGCTCGGCAAGGACGAGGACGTGCTCGAGCAGGCGCGCGCCGGCGCCAATGTCGCGGTGCTGGTCGACGGCGGGCGGCTGGCGCCCTTCGTCAAGGAGTTCGGCATCATGGGCGCGCCCTACCTCGTCGACAACTACGACCAGGTGCTGCGGCTGACCACGTCACCGCTGTTCAAGACCTGGGTCGACAAGCTGCGCAACGCCGCCAACCTGCAGGTGCTGGCCTTCGACTGGTTCCAGGGGCACCGCCACGCGCTGACCAACACCCCGGTCAAGGTTCCGGCGGACCTGAAGGGCGTGCGCATGCGCACGCCGGGCGCGCCGGTGTGGCTGGAAACCGTGCGCGCCATGGGCGCGACGCCGACCGGCATGCCCTGGTCCGAGGTCTATTCCGCGCTGCAGACCAAGGTGATCGACGGCGCCGAGGCCCAGTTTCCAGCCGTCTACGGCGCGCGGCTCTACGAAGTCGTCAAGGTCGCCACCAAGACCGAGCACATCTACCTGATCACCGGCATCGTCACCTCCCGCACCTGGTTCGACAAGCTCCCGGCCGACCAGCAGCAGGTGCTGACCGAGGAGACCGTGGCCGCCGGCAAGTGGGCGTCGGAGAAGACCATCGACTCGCTGGCCGATTACGAGAAGAAGCTGCGCGAAAAGGGCATGACGATCGTCGAGATCGACAAGGCGCCGTTCCGCGCAGCGACCGCGGGCGTCTACGGCGACGCTGGGCTATACCGACCTGCGCGTCGAAGTGAACAAGGCGCTGGGCAAGTAGCCGATGAAAGCAGTTCCTCGAGCAGCTTGCGCGCGGCGAGGAGATCGTCGCGCGCATCTGCCTTGTCGGCTGCTCGGCGCTGGTGTTCGTCGCGGCGGTGAGCCGCGCCTTCGGCGCGCCGGTGCTGTGGGCGATCGACATCGCGATGCTGCTGTTCATCTGGTGCGCGTTCCTCGGCGCCGACGCCGCGCTGCGCGCGCGCCAGCACATCATCATCGACATCCTCGTCCGCCTGCTGCCGCAGCGCCTGCAGCGGGTGCTGCTGATCGCGCACTGGAGCGTGATGATCGCCTTCCTGCTGACGCTGGTCGTCCTGGGCATCCAGCTCACGCTGCTCAACGTCGCAGCGGCCGATGGGCGACACCGACATCTCCTACGCCTACGTCACCGCGGCGGTGCCGTTCGGCGCGCTGCTGATGGCGATGACCGCCAGCGTGCAGCTGCGCGACTTCTGGCGCGACCGCGGCGCCGCCTTCGGCGGCAGCGGAGAGCCCGCTGTGACCGTCGGGCTGTCCGGGCTGTTCCTGGTGCTGATGTTCCTCGGCATGCCGGTCGCGTTCGCGGTCGGCGTGGCGAGCCTCGCCTTCTTCCTGACCTCCGACACCATTCCCGCACAGATCGGCGTGCAGCGCATCGCCTCGGCGACGCAGTCGTTCCCGCTGCTCGCCGTGCCGCTGTTCGTGCTGGCCGGCAACCTGATGAACGTGTCGGGCATCACCGACCGGATCATCTCGCTGGCCAAGGTCCTCACCGGCTGGATCACCGGCGGCCTGGCCCAGGTGGCGATCGTCGTCTCGGCGCTCATGGGCGGCGTGTCCGGTTCCGCGGTCGCCGACGCGGCGATGGAGGCGCGCATCCTCGGGCCGGCGATGCTGCGGCAGGGCTTTTCGCGCGGCTTCACCTGCGCGGTCATCGCCGTCGGCTCGCTGATCACCGCGACGATTCCGCCGTCGATCGGGCTCATCCTGTACGGCTTCCTCGGCAACGTGTCCATCGGCAAGCTGTTCATCGCCGGCATCGTTCCCGGCGTGCTGATGACGCTGCTGCTGATGACCATGACCTGGCTGATCGCGCGCCGGCGCGGCTACAGGCCGGACAGCGCGGACCATTCCCGGGCTTTCGCGAGGTCGCCCGCGAGATCAATCACAGCAAGTGGGCGCTGCTCTTCCCGGTGTTCCTGGTGATCGGCATCCGCTTCGGCATCTTCACGCCGTCGGAAGTCGGCGCCTTCGCCGTGGCCTACGCCATCGCCGTGGGCCTGTTCGCCTATCGCGACGCTCGACTGGAAACGCTTCAACGAGGCGCTGCGGCCACAGCGTCCACGACATCGGCATGATCATGCTGATCATCATGCTGTCGGCGATGATCGGCTACGTGATCTCGCTGGAGCAGGTGCCGGCGCACGCCGCCGAACTGGATCGTCGGCGTCACGCAGAACCGCTACGCGCTGATGTCGATGCTGATCGTCTTCATCCTGCTGCTGGGCATGGTCCTCGAGAGCACGGTCATCACGCTGCTGCTGACGCCGATCCTGGTCCCGATCGTCGTCAAGGCCGGCATCGACCCCGTGCACTTCGGCCTGATCATGATGACCTCGACCACGCTGGGCAGCATGACGCCGCCGGTCGGCGTGGCCATGTTCACCGTCTGCGGCCTGCTCGAGACGCCGCTGGACGAATACACGCGCGAGGCGCTGCCGCTGATCCTGGCCGTCATCGTGCTGATCTTCGCGATGGCGTTCTTTCCGGGTATCGTGATGTTCCTGCCGAACCTGCTGATGCCCTGACCCCCATGCCCGCGACCACCATCTCCGCGCATCCGCGCCACCCCGGTCACCGTGCCGCTCGAGGCGCCGCTGCGGCACAGCAACGGCGCGCACTGGGGGCGCTTCGTGCGCACGATCGTCGAGGTCGAGACCGCCGACGGCTACGTCGGCCTGGGCGAGATGGGCGGCGGCGGCGAGGACGCGACGCGCGCCTTCGCCGGCCTCGATGACCTATCTCGACGGGCACGACGTGTTCGCGCTGGAGGCGTTGCGGCTGAAGATCTGCAATCCGACCGCGAGCCTCTACAACAACCGCACGCAGCTGCACGCGGCGATCGAGTTCGCCTGCCTCGACATCATGGGCCAGAAGCTCGGGGTGCCGGTGCACGCGCTGCTTGGCGGCAAGCTGCGCGACGCGGTCGAGTTCGCGAGCTACCTGTTCTTCCGCTATCCGAACGAACAGACCGGCGAGGGCGAGGTGCGCACCGCCGCGCAGCTCGTCGCCAACGCCGCGGCATTCAAGGCGAAGCACGGCTTCACGTCGCACAAGCTCAAGGGCGGCGTCTTTCCGCCGGCGCACGAGCTTGCCTGCTACCGGGCGCTCGCCGCCTCGCTGCCCGGCGAACGCTTCCGCTACGACCCCAACTCGGCGCTGTCGCTGGCCGATGCGATCGAATTCGGCCGCAACATCCTCGACATCCGCAACGACTACTTCGAGGACCCGGTCTGGGGCATGCCGCAGCTGAAGCGCCTCAAGGATTTCGTGCCGCTGCCGATCGCCACCAACACGGTCGTCGTCAACTTCGAGCAGCTGGCCGCCAACGTCCGCGACGGCGCCGTCGACGTGATCCTGCTCGACACGACCTTCTGGGGCGGCATCCGCCCGTGCATCAAGGCTGCCGGCGTCTGCGAGACCATGGGCCTGGGCGTGGCCGTGCACAGCTCCGGCGAACTCGGCATCCAGCTCGCCACCATGCTGCACATGGGCGCGGTGGTGCCCAACCTTGGCTACGCGGCGGACGCGCACTACCACCACCTGACCGACGACGTGATCGTCGGCGGCCCGCTGCGCTACGAGCGCGGCGCCATCCGCGTGCCCGACGCGCCGGGTCTGGGCGTCGCGCTCGACCGCGACAAGCTGGCGCGCTATCACGAGCTCTACCGCGAGCTCGGCGGCTATCCCTATGATCGCGATCCCGGCCGTCCCGGCTGGTTCGCGCAGGTGCCCAACAGCGACTGGGCCGATCCGGGAGATCCGCCGCCCGGAGGCGCATCGCCGGCTCGCAGAGCAGTCTGAAGTGCCCGGGATCAGGCATTGATCCACGTGTTCGACCAAACCAGGAGAGAGACATGAAAGTGCAAAGGATGTCTGTGGCGGGAGCCGGACGTCGTCGCATGATCGCTGCCGCAGGCGCGGGAACGCTGGCGCTGGCGCTGCCCAGGATGGCCGGCGCGCAGGCCAAGATTTCCTGCCGGATCGCGCACTCGGAAGCGATAGGCTCGCCGATGACCGTGGCCTTCGACAAGTACGCGGCCGCGCTGCGCGAGAGAAGCGGCGGCCGCATCGACGCCCAGCACTTCCCGGCGTCGCAGCTGGGCAGCTACACGCAGCTGATCGAGCAAAGCCGCATCGGCACCATCCAGATCACCGCGGGCGGCCCGGACACCGAAGAAGCGGTTGCGCCCGAGATCGCGGCGACCGGCGGCGCGCCGGGCTTCATGTACCTGGACGAGGGGCACGTCGACCGCGTGCTGCAGGGCCCGATCGGCCAGGAAGTATCGGCGATCGCCCGCAAGAAGACGGGCGTTGAATTCGTCGCCTTTGGCGAGGTGGGCTTCCGGCACCTGCTCTCGAAGCGACCGGTGACCAAGCTCGAGGATCTGAAGGGACTCAAGATCCGCACGCCGGAGTTGCGAATCTGGGTGGATTTCTGGAAGAAGCTCGGCGCGAACCCGACGCCGCTGCCCTACGCCGAGCAGTACTCGGCACTGTCGACGGGCGTCATCGACGGCCTTGAGGCCGACTACTTCTCGATTCTTGGCTTCAAGTGGTACGAGCAGGCGAAGAACCTCACGCTGACGGGTCACTGGTTCCTGCCGAAAGCCATCCGCGTCAACGGTGCATGGCTCGACGGCCTGCCGCCCGACCTGCAGAAGATCGTGCGCGATTCCGCCAAGGAGGCCTTCGCCGAACAGCGTGCGCTCAATCGCGCCAAGGCCGCCGACGCGCTGGCGCAGCTGGAAAAGGCGGGGGTGACCGTGCATCGGCTGAGTCCGGCCGAGAAGCAGCGCTGGCTCGCCGCGACCGCGTCGCTGTTCGACGAGTTCGGCGCGAAGAGCCCGGAGACCAAGGCGATGATCGTCAAGATCACGGCATTGCGCGGCTGACCGCGCATGACCGCGGAGTCGTCGCTCGATCCGCGACCTGTTGGCGCCGCGCCTGCGGTCCCGGCGAGTTCGCGGACAGCGGCGCTGGCGGTGGAGTCGGTCGCCGCGGCGCTGCTGACGCTGTCGGCGCTGGTGGCGCTGCTGCAGGTCTTCTTCCGCTACGGGCTCGACAATTCGCTGTCCTGGCCCGAGGAATTCGCCCAGTGGATGTTCGTCTGGGCGGTGTTCCTCGGCGCAGCGGCGCTGGTCGGCGGCAAGGGGCACATCGCGATCCAGACGTTCTCCGCCGGGCTGTCGGCGGCCAACGCGCAGCGGCACCGCGCGCTGGTCGACGGCTGCACCGCCATGGCGGCGATGATCCTGCTGGTCGAGGGCATCTCCTTCGTGGCCAAGACCACCTACGTCTCGCCGGGCCTGCAGTGGTCGCTGAAGTACCTGTACGCGGCGGTGCCCGCGGGCGGCGCGCTGATGCTCGGCTTCCTGCTTCTGCTGCGCAGCCGCGCCTGGGGCTGGTCGTGGCGCAACTGGGCGCCGTTGCTGGCGGGCGGCGCCATCTACCTCGTCTGGCTCTACGCAGCCCCCCACCTGCAGCTCGGCAACGCCGCGTGGGTGCTGATGGCCGTCGCGGCGGCGATGATCGCGCTGGAAGTCCCCATCGCCTTCGCTTTCGTGCTCGGGACTTTCGCCGCGTTTTCCGCGCAGGGCGACCTCATGCTGGTCACCATTCCGCAGAACATGGGCTCGGCGCTCAACTCGTTCACGCTGCTGGCCATCCCGTTCTTCATCCTGGCCGCGGCGATCATGAACGTCGCGGGGATCACCAGCCGCCTGGTGGACTTCGCCAGCGCGCTGTTCGGGCACCTGCGCGGCGGACTCGGGCAGGTCAACGTCGCGACCAACACCATGATGGCCGGCGTTTCGGGTTCGTCGATGGCCGACGCGGCGGCGATCGCCAAGATCATGGTGCCGGAGATGTCGCGGCGCGGCTACGCGCCGGCGTTCAGCTGCGCATTGACCAGCGCCTCGGCGTCGCTGGCCAACCTGATTCCGCCCAGCCTGGGCCTCATCATCTATGGCGCGCTCGCCCAGGCGTCGGTCGGAGCGCTGTTCGTCGCGACCATCGTGCCCGGCCTGCTCACCGCCTGCGCGCTGGCGCTGGTCGTCTACATCGTCTCCGGCAGGAGGCAGCGCGACCTCGACCCGGCATCCGCCGCGATGCGCCGGAGCGCGTTCGTCCAGGCGATCCCGGCGCTGCTGCTGCCCATCGTCATCGTCGGCGGCGTGCGTTTCGGCGTGTTCACCGCGACCGAGTCCGGCGCGATCGCCGCCGCCTACGCGGTCTTCTGCGGCCTTTTCTTCTACCGGGCGCTGACCGGCGAGGCGACGCTCATGGCGCTGCGCGACTCGCTGCGCGACACCGTTGCGGTGGCCATCATCATCGCCGCGGCGTCGCCCTTCGCCTGGACGCTGACGGTCGAGCAGGTGCCGCAGAAGGTCGCCGCCGCACTGGGCGGGCTCGCCTCGAATCCGCTGCTGCTGCTGGCGTTGATCAACGGCTTCCTGCTGGTGGTGGGGCTGTTCATGGAGATGATCGCCGCGATGGTCATCCTGGTGCCGATCCTGGTGCCGATGGTCAAGGCGGCGGGAATCGACACCGTGCAGTTCGGCGTCGTGCTGGTGCTCAACCTCGTCATCGGCGCGCTGACACCGCCGATGGGCATGCTGGTGTTCACCACGGCGCACGTCGGCGACGTGCCGGTGACCGATGTGTTCCGCGCGATCCTGCCGTTTCTGGGCGCGCTGCTGCTGGTGCTGGCGGCGGTGACCTATGTCCCCGACCTCACGGTCGGCGTCGTCCGCCTGTTCGGGCCCTGACGCGATGGCCTTCACCTTCGACCAGGGCGACATCGCGCTGCCGCAAGGCGCCTGGGCGCGCACGCATCGCCGCTACCTGCGCAACGACGGGCGGCTGGTGCTTGGAGTGACGCAGGGCGATTTTCGCAGCTACGTGTTTCCGCTGCTCACGCCTGCCGGACACCTGGTGACCTCGGAGGCGCCCGCCGACCATCCGCACCACCAGTCGCTGTGGCTGGGCGCCGATCACGTGCACGCTCTGGTCCCGGCGAGCGAGGGGCAGACCGAGGAGTACACGTACAACTTCTATCTGAACGACGTGTTCCAGGGCCGCGCGCCCGGGCGCATCGTCGAGCGCGCCTGCGCCTTCGAGACCGCGGCCGACGGCAGCGCGATCATCCGTCAGGAACTGGACTGGCAGGGTCCCGCCGAATGGGCGGCACCGGATGGGCGGCAGATCCTGCGCGAATCGCGGGTGATGCTGATCGAGCAGACCGGCGAGGCGACCGCGTTGCGCATCCGCTCGACGCTGCGAGCCGGCGAGTGGCCGGTGCGGCTGGGGCCGACGCGTCACGCCTATTTCAACGCACGTGTCAGCGAGCCGATGCAGATTCAGGCCGGTGGCCGCGCGCTGAACGAGCGCGGGGAGTCGATCGGGTCCACGCAGACGCCCGCTGCCGCCTGGATCGACTACATCGGTCCGGTGGGCGGCGGCCGGGAAGCCGGGGTCGCGCTGATGCCGCTGACCGACCAGGCGCAGGGTTGGTGGTTCGTGTCGGACTGGGGCGTGATGACCTGGGGTCCGTTTCGCCGCGGCGCGCGCACGCTCGACGCGGGGCGCGCGGTGGTTCAGGAGGCCTGCGTGATAGCACACGATGGCGATCCCGGCCCGGCCCTGCTTGGCGCGTTGCGCGACGCCCTCGCGCAGCGGGTGTTGCCGTGAGCGGCGGCCGAACATCTCCCCGCGCAGGCCGCGGGTCGAACGCCGACTCGATGCACCCGGCCCGCAGGCCGGCCGGAGATCACCGCCAGCAAAGGAGGCGAAGTGAAGTGGCTACGCTTTGAAACGCATTCGGGTCCGCGGTACGGACAACTGATCGGCGACGATGAAATCCAGCCGGTCGACGGCACGCCGTTCGGCGACGCAGTGGCCGCGGGCAATCGCCTGCCGCTGGCGGAGGCGCGCCTGCTCGCGCCAGTCGCGCCGCGACGCGTCTTCGGAGTCGGGCTGAACTACGTCAACCACATCCGCGAGACCGGGTCGGCGACGCCGCGCATTCCGATGCTGTTCATGAAGCCGGAAAGCGCGGTCATCGGCCCGGGCGCCGCCGTGGTCTACCCGGTCGAGGGCAAGGAGGTGCACTACGAGGCCGAACTGGCGGTCGTGATCGGCCGTCGCGCGCGCCGCGTCGCGGTCGCCGACGCCGCCTCGGCGATCCTGGGCTACACCTGTGCCAACGACATTTCGGAGCGGGTCATCCAGCGCGAGGAAATGAGCCTGGGCTGCCTGGTGGTCGGCAAGGGCTTCGACAGCTTCTGCCCGCTGGGCCCGGTGATCGTCACCGACCTCGACCCGTCCCGTCTTCGCATCATGGCCAGGGTCAATGGCCGGACACGGCAGGACTCCAACACTTCGGACCTGCTGTTCGACGTCCCGACACTGGTGTCCTATCTCAGCCAGGCGATCACGCTGGAACCCGGGGACATCGTCATCACCGGCACGCCCGCAGGCATCGGCCCCGTGGTTCCGGGCGATATAATGGAAATCGAAATCGAGGGCATCGGCATCCTGCGCAATCCGGTCGTCGCGGAAACGTCGTGAGCAACCGTCACGGAATCCGGATGCCCGAGTGACACGGGAGACGTTTTCGGAGGCATGCCCGCCGACCTGGCGGCGCCGATCACGCCCGGACGAAGACCATCAGAAGACGGAGGTACGACAGTGACTGGACGACTCGCCGGCAAGACGGCGCTGATCACCGCCGCAGGCCAGGGCATCGGCTTCGCGAGCGCCATGCAGATGGCGCGGGAGGGCGCGACGGTCCACGCGACCGACGTCAACGCCAAGCTGCTCGAGGCGTTCGCCGGCGTGCCCAACGTGGTGACGCGGCGGCTCGACGTCCTCGACGATGCGGCGGTGCGCGCGACGATCGAGGAACTGCCGCCGCTGGACGTGCTGTTCAACTGCGCCGGCTTCGTGCACAACGGCACCATCCTCGAATGCACGCCCAGGGACTGGGACTTCAGCTTCAATCTCAACGTGCGTGCCATGTACATCGCCATTCAGGCGGCATTGCCGAAGATGCTCGACAAGTTCCAGAAGAGCGGCCGCGCCGCGTCGATCATCAACATGGCGTCGGTGGCCGGCTCGATCAAGGGGATTCCGAACCGCTTCGTCTACGGCACCTCCAAGGCCGCGGTGGTCGGGCTCACCAAGGCGGTGGCGGCCGACTTCGTGATGAAGGGCATCCGCTGCAACGCCATCGCACCGGGAACCGTCGACACGCCGTCGCTGGCCGACCGCATCAACGCCTACCCCGATCCGGTCGAGGCGCGCAAGATGTTCATCGCCCGCCAGCCGATGGGCCGGCTGGCCAAGGCCGAGGAGATCGCGCCCATCGCGCTGTTTCTCGCCTCCGACGAGTCCGCGTTCGCCACCGGGCAGACGTTTTCCGTCGACGGCGGCATGACGATATAAAACTTCTTTTGGACCCGGGCTGGCGTAGCCAGCCCGTACTTGAATGCATTTTGTTACGACCCCGGAGAACCGCATGAAACTCGTACGCTATGGACCCGCCGGCAAGGAAAAACCCGGCCTCATCGATGCCGACGGCAAGCTGCGCGACCTGTCGAAGAAGGTGAAGGACATCGACGGCGCGGCGCTGGCGCCCGCGGAACTGGCGAAGCTCGCCAAGCTCGATCCGAAGAAGCTGCCGCTGGTCAAGGGCAGGCCGCGACTGGGCTCATGCGTGGCGACGCCGTCGAAGTTCCTCGCCATCGGGCTCAACTACATCGACCATGCCAAGGAAACCGGCTCGCCGATTCCCGAGCATCCGATTGTCTTCTTCAAATCGCAGACCTGCATCGTCGGCCCGAACGACAACGTGATGCTGCCGAAGGACTCGAAGCAGACCGACTGGGAGGTCGAACTCGGCATCGTCATCGGCCGCACCGCGCGCTACGTCGACAGGAAGGACGCGCTGAAGCACGTCGCCGGCTACTGCCTGATCAACGACGTGTCCGAGCGCGAGTTCCAGCTGAAGCGCGGCGCCTCGCAGTGGAGCAAGGGCAAGGGCTGCGACACCTTCGGCCCGCTCGGCCCGTGGCTGGTCACCCGCGACGAGATCAAGGACCCGCAGAACCTCGCCATGTGGCTCGACGTCAACGGCGTGCGCAAGCAGACGGGCAATACGAAGACGATGATCTTCGGCGTCGCCGAGCTGATCGCCGACGTGTCGCGCTACATGACACTGCTGCCGGGCGACGTCATCACCACCGGCACGCCTCCGGGTGTTGGCATGGGCATGAAGCCGCAGCAGTTCCTCAAGGCGGGCGACGTGATCACGCTCGGGATCGACGGCCTCGGCGAGCAGAAGCAGAAGGTCGTCGCATTCAAGGGCAAGCGCTAGGCATCGCACCGGCCGCGGCAACGCGGCCGGTGACCCGATCGCGCCGCGCGATCAGGCTGCGGTGTAGGCTGTCTTGACCGTCGTGTAGAACTCGGCCGCGTAGCGGCCCTGCTCGCGCGGCCCGTAGCTCGAGCCCTTGCGACCGCCGAAGGGAACGTGATAATCGACGCCGGCCGTGGGCACGTTGACCATCAGCAGGCCCGCCTGCGCATTGCGCTTGAAATGCGTCGCATGCCTGAGCGACGTCGTGACGATCCCGGCCGACAGGCCGAACTCGGTGTCGTTGGCGAGCGAGAGCGCCTCGTCGTAGTCCTTGGCGCGGATGACGCAGGCCACGGGCCCGAAGATCTCCTCGCGGGCGATGCGCATCGCATTGTTCGCGCCGGTGAACAGCGCCGGCGACAGGTAGAAGCCGGGCGTCGCCCGCGTCAGCGTCTCGCCGCCGCAGGCCAGCGTCGCGCCTTCGGCGGCGCCGATCGCCAGGTATTTGCGGTCGATGTCGAGCTGCGACTCGTCGACCACCGGGCCGATGTCGGTTCCCGCCAGCAGCGCGTTGTCGACCTTCAGCGACTTGAGCTTCTCGGCCACCGCGGCGACGAAGCGGTCGTGGATGCCCGCGGTCACGATCAGCCGCGACGACGCGGTGCAGCGCTGCCCGGTCGAGAAATACGAGCCCTGCACCGCGACGTTCACCGCGGTGGCGAGGTCGGCGTCGTCGAGCACGACCAGCGGATTCTTGCCGCCCATCTCCAGCTGGATGCGCGCCATGCGCGCGACCGCCTTGGCGGCGATTGCGCGTCCGGTGCTCACACTGCCGGTGAAGCTGATCGCGGCGACGTCGGGATCGTTGACCAGCACCTCGCCGACCACCGACCCGCGCCCCATCGTCAGGTTGAACACCCCCGGCGGCAACCCCGCGCGCGACAGGATCTCGGCGATCGCCCACGCGCAACCCGGAACCAGGTCGGCGGGCTTGCAGACGACGGTGTTGCCGTAGGCCAAGGCCGGCGCGATCTTCCACGCGGGTATCGCGATCGGGAAGTTCCACGGCGAGATGAGTCCGACGACGCCCAGCGGCTCGCGCGTCACCTCGACATCGACGCCGGGGCGGGTCGACGCGATGCGCTCGCCGGCCTGCCGGACCACTTCACCGGCAAAGAACCGGAAGATCTGCCCGGCTCGCATCGCCTCGCCGATGCCTTCCGGCAGGGTCTTGCCTTCCTCGCGCGACAGCAGCGCGCCAAGCTCGTCCTTGCGGGCGAGAATCTCGGTGCCGGCGCGGTCGAGGATGTTGGCGCGCTCCTGGATCGAGCCCGAAGCCCATCCGGGGAACGCCTGCTTCGCCGCGGCGATGGCCGCGCGCGCCTGCGCGGCATCCGCCTGCGCATACTCGCCGACCACGTCGTTGGTGTCGGACGGGTTGCGGTTGATGGATACGGTGTTGCCGGCGACCCACTCGCCGCCGATGTAGTTGCGAAAGATGTCGGTCATGTCGGATTTCCTGGATGGTTCAAAGAACGCCGCGGCGGGCGAGATGGGTCATCAGCGCGCCCGCGCCGAAGGTCCAGGGCGCGATGCGATCGGTGTACTCGACCCGGTTGACGAGCGCGCCGAGCTTCGGCGTGGCGATGGTGACGACGTCGCCGACCACGTGCGTGAAGCCCTGGCCCGGACCATGCCGGTCCTGCGTGGGCGCGAACATCGTGCCCATGTACAGCATGAGTCCGTCGGGGTACTGGTGGTTGGGGCCGATCGCCTGCGCGGCGAGGTCCAGCGGATCGCGGCTGATCATCGCCATCGAACTCGCACCTTCGAGCACAAAGCCCTCCGGCCCTTCGACGCGCATCGCGAGCTCCGCGTGGCGGACGTCGTCGATGCCGAACTTCGCGTCGAACAGGCGGATGAACGGACCGATGGCGCAGGACGCGTTGTTGTCCTTTGCCTTGCCCAGAAGCAGCGCGCTGCGACCCTCGAAATCGCGCAGGTTGACGTCGTTGCCCAGCGTCGCGCCGACCACCCTGCCGGCGCTGCCGATCGCCAGGACGATTTCCGGCTCCGGATTGTTCCACTCCGACTTGGGATGGATGCCGATCAGCGCGCCGACTCCAACCGCGGACATCGGCTGCGCCTTCGTGAAGATCTCGGCGTCGGGGCCGATGCCGACCTCGAGGTACTGCGACCACGCGCCCTGCGCGAGCAGCACGTCCTTGAGCCGCGCCGCCTCGGCCGAGCCGGGCCGGATGCGCGCGAGGTTGTCGCCGATCACCGCGACGATTGCCGTGCGCACCGATTGCGCCTTCGCGGCGTCGCCGCGCGCCTGCTCCTCGATCACCCGTTCCAGCATGCTGGCGACGAAGGTCACGCCGGCGGCCTTGATCGCCTGCAGATCGCAGGGCGCCAACAGCCAGGGGCGCCCGGCATCCCGCCCATCCTGGTCCGAATTGGCGAGAATCTCCGCCAGCGAGCCGATGCGCGGAAGATCGGCCGCGGCGCGCACCGCCGCCGCCGGATCGTCGAGGTTGCACAGCTGCGACGTGGTCGGCGCCAGCACCGACAGGTCGACGAGCTCGTCCCCCCGCACGCCGACCGGCACGGGGCCGCCCAGCGCGGGCACGTATACCCGCCCGAGCAGCACCGCCTGATCCGCGTCGGCGGGCAGACATTCGCGCGACAGTCGCTTGACCATGGTTCCGGGTCTCTCCCTCGTTGCACACGCAGGAACCGGGAGCATAGCGCATGCGGCACAACCGGAAGCTGTGACAGAATACGTTTCGCGGCGCAGTCTGTGGCGCAGGGCGCTCGGTTTCAATCGGCGTTTGCATTTGGGTTTCCATTTGGGTTTCCATTTCCGCCTCCCTCTCTCCGACACTCTCCAGATGACCTCAGCCGCCATAGAAGCCGCCGCCGCCTATCTCGCTGCAGGTCGACGCGATGGCAGGACCGGGCCGGGCATTCCCGAAGCCTGTCGCCCGACCGACCTCGACGCCGCGCTCGCCATCCAGCGCCGCGTGATGGCGCTGCTGGGCGGCACCGTAGGTGGCTGGAAATGCTCGGTGCCCACCGAGGCGCGCCCGGTGCTCTGCGCGCCGATCTACGCGAGCACCGTCGTCGCCGCGCCCGGCCGGCCGTCGGTCGTCGCCGGAGACCTGGTGAAGATCGAGCCGGAGATCGCGCTGGTCATCGGCAGCGATCTGCCGCCGCGCGCGCAGCCCTATTCCGAAGCCGAGGTCCGAGGCGCCGTGCGCGAGGCTCGCCTGGTGCTGGAGCTGATCGGATCCAGGTATGCCGATCCGACCAGGGTTTCGTTCCCGGAACTGCTTGCGGACAGCGTCGCCAACCAGGGCCTCTATGTCGGCCCGGTGGTGGAGGGCGCGCTGGACCGGCGGCTCGACCGGCTGGCCGTCAGCGTGAGCACGCCCTCCGGGACGCTCTTCACCAGGGAAGGCGTGCATCCCGACGGGCATCCGCTGCGTCCGCTGATCTGGCTCGCCAATTTCCTCGCGGCGCGAGGAGAGGCGCTGCGCGCGGGGCAGGTCGTGACCACCGGTTCCTATTGCGGCATGCTCGACGTTCCCGTCGGCGTGCCGTTGACCGTGCAGGCGGGAGACCTGCCGACGCTTTCGGTCACCCTCGAGCGCGCCCAATGAGTCTTGCCGGCATGGGCGTGGTGGCGATCTGGCACGATCTCGATCCGGCCGCGAAGGACGATTTCCACGAATGGCATAACCGCGAGCACATGCCCGAGCGCGTCGGCATCGCGGGTTTCCGTCGCGGGCGCCGTTACGTCGCCATTCGCGGCAAACCCGAGTATTTCAATCTCTACGAGGCCGACAGCCCGGAGGTCCTCACCGGCACCGACTACCTCAACCGTCTCAACGCGCCGACGGCCTGGACACGGCGGGTCGTGCCCGCGTTTCGCAATGTCGCACGCTCGGTGTGCCGGGTCGCGTACACGCAGGGCGTGGGTTGCGGGGGCGTGATGCTGACGCTGCGATTCGCGATCGACGACTCCGGCCGCGATGCCGCCGTCGACGCGTTGCGCCGGCGCGTCCTCCCGCCGCTGGCCTTCGGCAAGGGCGTGGCCGGTGTGCACCTGTGCCTCGCCGATCCGGCGGCGAGTTCGATCGAGACCGCGGAACGCAAGGCGCGTGCGGCCGGCACCGATGTCCCGGCGTGGATCCTGCTGATCGAGGGAATTGGCGTCCCCGACGTCGACGTCATCGCCGACGAACTGGAGCCCGCGCTCGCGGCCCACGGGTCGACGGCCCTCGAGCGCGCCGTCTACCGGCTCGAATTCACCCGCCTCAAGACGCCCTGGGCCGCCGGCTGACCTGCCGCAACCGTCCGCGGCGGCGACGACGGACTTGCGCGCGTCGAAAATGCGCGGCGGCCATCTGTTGCATACTTCCGCTGTCCAGCAATCCTGCGGGAGTCGCATCATGGCAGTCGTCCCCCTCATCGAGTACGAGCAGGCTTCGCCCGAGGTCCGCGCAGTCTTCGACGACATCATGGCCACGCGCAAGGTCACATGGATCAACAATTTCTGGAAGGTCCTTGCCAACGATCCGGCGATGCTGAGACGCCTCTGGGCGGCGGCCAAGGAGGTGATGCAGCCGGGTGAACTCGACGCGGTCACCAAGGAGCTCATCTACATCGCGGTGTCGGTCACCAACAATTGCGAGTACTGCATCATGTCGCACACTGCCAGCGCGCGGGGCAAGGGCATGACGACGGGGATGTTCAACGAACTGATGTCGGTGGTGGCGCTCGCCAACGAGACCAATCGGCTGTCGAACGGCTACCGGATCGACGTCGACGATCGCTTCCAGGACCCGTTGTCGCGCTGACCCGCCGCGACGCCTCCGTGCCGCCATCGTGCCCTCCATCGACGCCCACAGCCGCGAACAACCGGACACGCCGCTGTACCCGGAAATCGAGCCGCGCGACACGGGCCGCCTGCCCCTCGATGCAGTGCACACGATGTACTGGGAGGCGAGCGGCAATGCGTCCGGCGTGCCGCTCGTCTTCCTGCACGGAGGGCCCGGCGGCGGCTGTCTGCCGCATCACCGCCGCTACGGCGATCCGTCGTTCTGGAACATCGTGCTCTACGATCAGCGCGGCGCGGGACGCTCGACGCCCGCGGCATCGCTCGCCGACAACACCACCCCTCACCTGGTCGCGGACCTCGACCGCCTGCGCGACGCGCTGGGCATCGAGCGCTGGCTGCTGTTCGGCGGATCCTGGGGTTCGACACTGGCGCTCGCCTACGCGCAGACGCATCCGGACCGCGTGCTGGGACTGGTGCTGCGGGGCGTCTTCCTCGCCAGCGCGCGCGAGATCGACTGGTTCATGCACGGCATGCGCAATGTGTTCCCGGAGGCCTGGCGCGCGTTCGAGCAGTTCCTGCCGGAAGACGAGCGCGCGGAACTGCTGACCAGTTACTACCGCCGCCTCACCGACGCGGACCCCGCCGTGCACCTGCCGGCCGCGCATGCCTGGGATCGCTACGAGGGCGCGTGCTCGACGCTGCTGCCGCAGCGGCTGCCGACTCCCGGGCCAGGCTCGGACGCGGCCGCGCTGGCGATCGCGCGCATCGAAGCGCACTACTTCGTACATCAGGCGTTCCTGGCGCCGGGACAGTTGCAGGGCGGCGTCACCGCGATCCGCCATCTGCCCTGCACCATCGTGCAGGGGCGCTACGACATCGTCTGCCCGCCGGTCACCGCCGACGCCCTCGCCGCCGCCTGGCCGGAGGCGGAGTACATCGTCGTGCCCGATGCCGGGCACTCGGTGCGCGAACCCGGGATCGCCCGCGAGCTGGTACTGGCGCTGCGGCGCATGCAGCAGCGCCTGGCTTCCGGTCGGTCCGGGCGCCGGCGCTGAACGTGCGCGTCGCCGTCGTCCTCGTACTGTCATGCGCGCTGCTGGCGCCCCCCGCGCCCGCGCAGCCCGCGCCGGCGAACGCGCAGGCGCCGACAACGGCGCCGGACAAGCCAGCGCGTCCGAAGATCGGTCTCGTGCTCTCCGGGGGAGGTGCGCGGGGGCTGACCCACGTCGGCGTGCTGCAGGTGCTGCACCGCCTGAATGTCCCGGTCGACTACATCGCGGCGACGTCGATGGGGGCGATCGTCGGCGGCCTCTTCGCCAGCGGCATGTCGCCGGACGAGATGGAGCGCCAGCTCGAAGGACTGAGCTGGCCGACGTTGCTCTCCGACAGCCCGCCGCGCCGCGACGTGGGATTCCGGCGCAAGGAAGAGGAATCGGCATTCCCGCTGGCGTTCGAGGTCGGCGTCCGCGACGGCAAGTTCGAGACCTTCAAGGGCGCGTTGTCGGGAAGCAATCTCGAGTTGTACCTGCACGAGCAGACCCGCAATGTCGACGACATCGTGAACTTCGATCTGCTGCCGGTGCCATTCCGGGCGGTGGCCACCGACATGGTGTCGGGCAAGGAAGTGGAATTCAGGAGCGGCCGGCTCTACAAGGCCATGCGAGCATCGATGTCGGTGCCCGGCATGTTCGCGCCGGTCGAGATCGACGGACGCATCTATGGCGACGGCGGCCTGGTCAACAACCTGCCGGTCGACGTCGTGCGCAGGATGGGCGCGGACATCGTCATCGCGGTCAACATCGGCACGCCGCTGATGACCCGTGAACAACTGTCTTCGGTGGTCGGCTACGCCGCGCAGATGGTGAACATCCTGACCGAGCAGAACGTGCGCACCCAGCTCGCGAATCTGCGGCCCGAGGACATCCTGATCTCGCCCGACCTCGGCGATCTCACCTTCCTCGACTTTGCCGAGGCGGACAGGTTCATCGACCTGGGCGTGGCTGCCGCCGAGGCAGTGCGCGAGCGCCTCACCGCGCTGGCCTCAACACCGGCCCAGTTCGCGCAGTACCAGCACCGGTTCGACGCGCCGCGCGAGGCCGAACCGTCCGTCGTCGATTTCGTGCGCGTCGACGGCACGCACTATGCGAATCCGAAGGCGCTCGAGGCGCAGATGCACACCAAGCCGGGCGAACCCTTCCGGCTGAAGACGCTGGAACGCGACCTGGCCCATCTCTATGGTCGCGGAGACTTCGAGTCGATCGACTACAGGCTGGTCACCGAAGGCCGGCAGCAGGGCGTCGTGGTCAACGTGACCGAGAAGTCCTGGGGACCGAACTTCCTGCGCTTCGGTCTCAACCTCGCGTCCGATTTCCAGGGAGACTCGACGTTCAACGTGCTGGCCGGCCATCGACGCGTCTGGCTCAACAGTTACGGTGCCGAATGGTCCAACGAGCTCATCCTCGGCCAGACGCGCCGTTACGCCACCGAGTTCTACCAGCCGCTCTCGCCCGGCAATTTCATGTTCGCGTCGGCCTATGGCCTGGCGCAGCGTGCGCCGGAATACCTGTTCGAGGGCGATGAGCGGGTCGCCGAATACGACCTGCTGACGGAGACGGCGGGATTGGATCTCGGCAAGCCGCTTGGCACGCTCGGCGAATTTCGCCTCGGACTGAAGTGGCTCCATTACCGTGGCGACCCCGCAGTGGCCGAACCGATCTATCCGACCTACAAGTCGACCGAGACCGGCGTGCGGTTGCTGCTGCGCTGGGACAGTCTCGACCACCCGTATTTTCCGCGCAGCGGCCTGCGCCTTCTGGCGGAGGCGTTCTGGGGCAGCCGCGATCTGACGATCCAGGGCGTCAAGTTCACCGAAGACGACGACAGTTCGCGCCTGAGCGTCACCGCCAATGGCGCCGTCGATTTGTGGAAGGACGGATTCCTCAATCTCTATGCGCGCGCCGGCGCGGTCAACCACGAACGTGCCGACGTGCTGACCGACTTCGACCTCGGCGGGTTCCTGCAATTGTCGGGGCTTCGCACCAAACAGCTCTCGGGCAACTATGTCGGATTCGGCCGCGCCGTCTACTACCACCAGCTCGGCCAGCTTCCGGTCGTCGGTCGCATGTTCGCCGGAGGGTCGGTCGAAGCCGGCAATGTCTGGAACTCGCGCGGCGACGTCTCCGCGAGCGGCCTCCTCTATGCCGGCAGCGTGTTCGTCGCGGCCGACACCTGGCTCGGACCGTTCTACCTCGCCTATGGACGCGCCAGCCGCAACCAGTCGAGTTTCTACATCTTCCTTGGCCGACCCTAGACCCCCATCCGCGGCAAACGAGGCTTGGATCGCGCGCAGCCGCGCGGCGGTCTGGCATCCGTGCACGCAGATGAAGGCGCACGAAAGCCTGCCGCTGGTGCCGATCGCCCGCGCGCAGGGGGCGTGGCTGTACGACTTCGACGGCCGGCGCTACCTCGACGCGGTCAGCGCCTGGTGGGTCAATCTGTTCGGCCACGGCGAGCCGCGCATCAAGGCCGCGCTGCATGCGCAGCTCGACACGCTCGACCACGTGATGCTGGCGGGCTTCACCCATGCGCCGGTGGTCGAGTTGTCCGAGCGTCTCGCCGCGCTCGCTCCCGCCGGCCTCGGCCACGCCTTCTACGCCTCCGACGGCGCCTCGGCGACCGAGATCGCGCTCAAGATGAGCCACCATTACTGGCGCAACACCGGCCATCCGGACAAGCGCGGCTTCGTGAGCCTGGCCGGCAGCTATCACGGCGAGACCGTCGGCGCGCTGGCGGTCACCGACGTCGCGCTGTTCCGCGACACCTATGCGGCGCTGCTCCGGCGCAATGCGACGGTTCCCTGCCCCGACCCGCGGCGGGGCATCAGCGTCGATGAAGCGGCGGCGGCGCTGGATGCGCACCTCGCGCGGCACCACGCGACCACCGCGGCGCTGATCGTCGAGCCGCTGGTCCAGGGCGCCGCGGGCATGGCGATGTACGACGCCGCCTACCTGGCGCGCGCGCGCGAGATCACCGCCCGGCATGGCGTGCACCTGATCGCCGACGAAATCATGACCGGTTTCGGGCGCACGGGCACGCTGTTCGCGTGGGAACAGGCGGGGGCGGCGGCGCCGGATTTCATCTGCCTGTCCAAGGGCATCACCGGCGGGGTGCTGCCGCTGTCCTGCGTGCTGACGAGCGACGCGGTCTTTGCCGCCTTCTACGATGACGACGTAGCCCGCGGCTTCCTGCACTCGCATTCGTACACCGGCAATCCGCTCGCCTGCCGAGCCGCGCTGGCGGTGCTCGACATCTTTCGTGACGACGACGTGCTCGCGACGAACCGCGCGCGCGCGGCGCGCTGGGCGCGCATCCAGGCGCCGCTTGCCGCGCACCCGATGGTGCGCGACCTGCGCCGCACCGGGATGATCACCGCCTTCGAGGTCGCCTCCGGGCGCCCGGACTTCGCCCGCTGGTTCTTCGCCGAGGCGCTCGCGCGCGAACTGCTGCTGCGGCCCATCGGCCGCACCGTCTACTTCATGCCGCCCTACACGCTGACCGACGCGGAAATGACGCTGCTGACCACGGGGGTGCGCGACATCCTCGACCGCGCATGAACAGATCGCTGATCGCCGCGGCGGGACTGACGCTGGCGCTGCTGTCGACGACGGCGCAGGCGGTGCTGCCCGCGGCGGTCGCGCGCGCATTCCTCGACGCCGGCATTCCGTTGTCCAGCGTCAGCGTGGTCGTGCGCGAGGCGGGCGCGCCCCGGGCGCTGTTCGCCGTCGACGCCGAACGTCCGATGAACCCGGCATCGGTGATGAAGCTCATCACCACCTATGCCGCGCTGGATCTCCTCGGGCGCGACTATCGCTGGCGCACCGAGGCCTACCTCGGAGGGGCCGCTCGAAGGCGGCAGACTGGCGGGCGACCTGATCCTCAAGGGCTACGGCGATCCCAAGATCACGATCGAGCAGTGGCAGGCGTTCATGACGGATCTGCGCGCCCGCGGCCTGGAGCAGGTCGACGGCGACCTGGTGCTGGATCGCAGCTATTTTCGATACCGCGGCGCACGATCCGGCGGCGTTCGACCGCGAGCCGCTGCGCCCGTACAACGTGGGACCCGACGCGCTGCTGGTGAACTTCAAGTCGGTGCGCTTCGTGTTTGTGCCGGACGCGAAGCGCGGCGTGGCGGACGTCCGGATGGAGCCGCCGCTGCCCGAGATCACGCTCGATGGCCCGCCCGCACTCGCCGCCGGCGAGTGCGGCGACTGGCGCACGTCGCTCGGCGCGGCGATTCGCGAATCAGGCCGCCAGCGCCCGCGCGGCGTTCGCCGGCCGCTACCCGCAGGCCTGCGACGAGCGCGACTGGAACCTGGCGCTGCTCGACCATCCTCACTACGTCGCCGGCATGTTCACGGCGTACTTCCGCGAGGCCGGCGGGCGCTTCTCGGGCGGACTGAAGCAAGGGCCGGCCCCGCGCGCTGCGCCGCCGTTCGCCGTGCTGCAATCGCCGCCGCTCCACGAGATCGTGCGCGACATCAACAAGCTCTCCAACAACGTGATGGCCCGGCAGGTGTTCCTGACGCTCGCCACCACCTCGCATCCACCGCCGGCCACCACCGACCTCGCCGCCGACGTCGTGCGTCGCTGGTTGAAGGACAAGCGCATCCAGATGCCGGGCCTGGTGCTGGAGAACGGCTCCGGCCTGTCGCGCAACGAGACGGGCGACGGCGGGCGGACTGGCGCGACTCCTGGCCGCCGCGTACGCGAGCCCGCTGCGCGACGAGTTCGCCGGCTCGCTGGCGGTTGCGGCGGTGGACGGCACCGTGGAGAAGCGCTTCAGGAACGGCGCCGTCGCCGGCCAGGCACTGCTGAAGACGGGCTCGCTCGAGGGCGTGCGCGCGATCGCCGGCTATGTGATCGATGCCGGCGGACGCCGCTTCATCGTCGTCGCGATCATCAACCACCCGAATGCGGCCAAGGGCAGCCCGGCGCTGGAATACCTGGTGCACTGGGTCCATCGCAACGCCGGCCGCTACGACCCGTTGCTGCGCCGCTGAACGAACCCGGCGCCAACGGCGTGGCGCCGGCCGACCTTGCGCTGTCCGGCGTCAGACGCCGGGGATGGCGCGGCTGTCCTTGAACAGCAGGTAGCCGCGGATCACCCGGTAGATGACCCAGATGCCGGCGACGAACCAGATCGCGACGGCGATCGGGATGCCGATGATGATGAGTCCGAGCGTGAGCAGCACCAGCCACCCGGCGATCGCCCACAGCAGCGACCACCAGAACGTGCGGATCAGCCAGGTGAAATGCGACCCGACCCACGTGCCGACGGCGTCGCTGCGGTTGAAATAGCAGACGATGACGCCGGCGATGCCGATCAGTCCGGTGAGCGGCGCGATCATCGGCAACCCGGAAGACGCCAGCGCAATGATCGCCGCGATCGCGAACAGCGCGTAGGCGAGCACGCCGGCGGTGATGGGCGGATTGGTGTTGCCGGATACCGATTGCGGTGCGGGGAATTCGGCCACTGTCATCTCCCATTGACGTGACGCGCCGAACGTCGGCGCCCGTGACGCCAAAGATGGGGCCGGTGCCGCCCGTCGTCAATAGCCGGAGTGACGGACGGCGCCATCGCGCGATGGCGCGGGCGACGCGCCCGACAGGCCGCGTGGGCGGCCTGCCGCGCCGATCGGCGCTATAATGGTCATCTGCCCCGCATGGATGCCGGGCGTGTCACGCTGGTCTTTCCCTAGGGTCCTTCCATCAGAGAAAGGATACGCACCATGAACAACGAAAATACCCGCGACAAGCTGGTCGACGAATTCTCCTCCGTGCTCTCCGAGGCGGAGACGCTGCTCGACAAGGCCACCAGGGAAACGGGCGAGAAGGCCCGCGACCTGCGCTCGCAGGTCGAGTCCCGCCTGCTTTCCGCCAAGCTGCGCCTGCAGGAACTCGAGGGTCAGGCGAGGGACCGCGCCAAGCAGGCAGCGCGTGCCACCGACGACTATGTCCACGATCATCCCTGGCAGGCGATCGGCGCCGCGGCGGCGATCGGGTTCGTCGTCGGCCTGCTGATGAACCGCCGCTGATCGACTGGCAGCTGCACCGCGACCGATGACCGACGGCGCGTCCCCGGGCAATCCGGAGCGCCCCTCGCTGCGCGGGGCGGTGGCGCGGCTGTCCGGCGCGCTGCTCGGCCTGTTGCGCACCAGGCTGGCGCTGGCCAGCGTCGAGTACGCCGAGGAACGCGCCCGGGTCAGCCGGCAAGTCGCGCTGCTGTTCGCCGCGATCGGCTGTCTGCTGATCGCGCTGCTGTTCGCCGCTGCGGGCGTCGTGGTCTACTACTGGGACAGCTACCGGATGGAGGCCATCATCGGCCTCACGATCGCCTTCGCCCTGGTCTCGGCGCTGCTGCTGTGGCGCCGGGCCGAGATCCAGAAGCTCGCGCCCACGCCGTTTGCAGCGACCATCGCCGAACTCGACAAGGATCGCGCGATGATTGCCCGCCTGAGCACGCCTGAACCGGATCGTCCGCCTGCGCCATGACCCACGCCGACCAACTCGCCGAGCGCAAGGCATTGCTGATCGCCGAGGCCGATCTCTACCGCATGCAGGCCTTGCTGGCCTGGCATGAGGGACGCGAAATCGTCTCGCCGCCTGCGCCTGCCGAACGCAGCGCGCGATCCCGCACCGTGGCGGTGACGCTGATCGGGCTGCTGTTGCCGTTCATGGGAGGCGGCCGGCTGCGGCGGCTGATGCGCAACACGACGATGCTGCTGACGGCGTTGCGGATATTCCGTGCCTGGCGCGCGGCCGGCGAGCGCTAGCGGCCTCGTCGGCAGTCCCGGCGCTAGAGTTTGAGTTCACGGAACAGCGCGTCGACGCGCGCTTTCACCGCCGCATCCATCGCAATCGGCCGGCCCCATTCGCGGCTGGTCTCGCCCGGCCACTTGTTGGTCGCGTCGATGCCCATCTTGCTGCCGAGCCCGGCCACCGGCGACGCGAAATCGAGGTAGTCGATCGGCGTCGACGACACCAGCAGCGTGTCGCGCGCCGGGTCGACGCGCGTGGTCAGCGCCCAGACGACCTCCTTCCAGTCGCGGATGTCGACATCGGCGTCGGTGACGATGATGAACTTGGTGTACATGAACTGGCGCAGGAAGCTCCAGATCCCGAACATCACCCGCTTCGCGTGTCCCGGGTACTGCTTGCGCATCGACACCACGGCGAGGCGGTACGAGCAGCCTTCCGGCGGCAGGTGGAAGTCGGTGATCTCGGGAAACTGCTTCTGCAACAGGGGCACGAACACCTCGTTCAGCGCGACGCCGAGCATCGCCGGCTCGTCCGGCGGCTTGCCGGTGTAGGTCGAGTGGTAGATGGGATCGCGCCGCAGCGTCATGCGTTCCAGTGTCAGGACCGGGAAGCGCTCGACCTCGTTGTAGTAGCCGGTGTGGTCGCCGAACGGGCCTTCGACCGCAGTCTCGTAGCCGGTGGGGTCGGCGGCGTCGGGACGGATGAAGCCCTCGAGCACGATCTCCGCGGAGGCCGGGACCTGCAGGTCATGCGAGATGCACTTGACGATCTCGGTGCGTCCGCCGCGCAGCAGACCGGCGAACTGATATTCCGACAGCGAGTCCGGCACCGGCGTCACCGCGCCCAGGATCGTCGCAGGGTCGGCGCCCAGCGCCACCGCGACCGGGAAAGGCTCGCCCGGATGCGCCAGCGCGTGATCGCGGAAATCGAGCGCCCCGCCGCGATGTGCCAGCCAGCGCATGATCACCTTGTCGCGGGCGATCACCTGCTGCCGGTAGATGCCGAGGTTCTGCCGCTTCTTGTGCGGGCCGCGGGTCACCGTCAGGCCCCAGGTGAACAACGGCCCCACGTCGTCGGGCCAGCAGGTCTGCACCGGCAGGCGGGCGAGATCGACGTCGGCGCCCTCCCAGACGACCTCCTGGCAGGCCGCCGACTTGCGTTCCTTCGGCGCCATGTCGAGCACCTTCATGAACACCGGCCGGGTGGTCTGCCAGGCGTCCTTCAGGCTCTTCGGCGGGTCGGGCTCCTTGAGGAAGGCCAGCAGGCGGCCGATTTCGCGCAGCGCCTCGCGCCAGTCGTCGCCGGCAACACCCATCGCCCGCGCCACCCGCTGCGGCGTTCCGAACAGATTGCCGAGGACGGGAATCACCCGGCCATCGGGTCCGCGCCGGTCACCGGCAGGCTGCTCGAACAGGAGTGCCGGACCGCCTGCCTTCAGCACGCGGTCGCACAACTCGGTCATCTCGAGCTTCGGGTCCACCGGCACGCCGACGCGGCGCAGCTCGCCGATGGCCTCGAGCTGGGCAATGAAGTCGCGAAGGTCGCGGTAGGCCACGGGAGTCGAATGGAGGGGGTGGGCGACGGCTGCGCACGCGGGCCGTGCCGTCATTCTAGCGAACGATACAATGAATCACCGTGTCCGATGCCGCCGACCGCCATGCGCGCTTCCTGCGCGCCCGACGCCTGATCTTCGGCATCGTCCTGGCCGGCTACATCCTGTCGTTCTTCCACCGCACGGCGCCGGCGGCGATCGCCGCCGAACTCACGCAGGCGTTCGCGATCAACGCGACCACGCTGGGCACGCTTGCCGCGACCTATTTCTATGTCTACACGCTGCTGCAGATCCCGGTCGGCGTGCTTGCCGACACGCTCGGGCCGCGGCGGATCCTCACCGGCGGCAGCCTGATCGCCGCGATCGGTTCGCTGATGTTCGCGCTCGCGCCCTCCTGGGAGATCGCGGCGACCGGGCGCACGCTGGTCGGCATCGGGGTCTCGGTCGCATTCATCAGCATCCTCAAGGTGAGCGCGGTCTGGTTTCCCGCCAACCGCTTCGCCACGCTCACCGGGATCACCATGTTCACAGGCAACCTTGGCGCGGTGATCGCCGGCGCGCCGCTGGCCTGGCTGATCACCGTCGCCGACTGGCGCGCGGTGTTCGTCGGCCTCGCGCTCCTGTCGTCGGCGCTGGGAATCGCCACCTGGGTCTTCGTGCGCGACCGGCCCGAGCAAGCCGGATTCGCCCCGGTGAACGATGGCTCCGGGACGACGGTCGGCGCGACCCACTGGACGCAGGCGCTGCGCGACGTGCTCGCCAATCCGGCGACCTGGCCGGGCTTTTTCGTCAACGTCGGCGTCGGCGCCAGCTTTCTCGCCTTCGCCGGCCTGTGGGCGGTGCCCTTTCTGGTCGACGTGTACGCAATGACGCGGGTGGTCGCCGCGCAGCACGCAAGCCTGCTGCTGCTCGGCGTCGCCGTTGGCGCGCTGGCCATCGGCGCGTTGTCGGATCGCCTGGGCAGCCGCCGCGCGCTGATGCGCATCTGCACGCTGCTCTATGCGCTCTCCTGGCTGCCGTGGCTGCTGCACGCGGCCTGGCCGCTGCCCGTCACGCTGGCCTGGTTCTTCCTGATGGGACTGCTGATCCCGGGATTCACGCTGTCCTGGACCGTGGCCAAGGAGGTGAACCGGCCGGAACACTCGGGCATCGCCACGTCGGTGGTCAACGTCGGCATCTTCCTCGGCACCGGCATCCTGCAGCCGCTGGTGGGCTGGGTGCTCGACGAGAGCAGCGTCGCCGGCGACCCGGCCCGGTCATGGGACGCGGCGCTGCTGCTGCTCGCCGGCAGCGCCGCGTTCGGCGCGGCCGCGTCCTGGGCCGTACGCGAGCCGCGCCGACGCTAGATCACTGCCGCCGTGCCGCCGTCCATCGGCACGATCGCGCCGGTCACGTAGCTGGCCGCGTCCGAGGCCAGGAACAGCGCGACCTGCGCGACCTCCTCCGGCGTGCCCAGCCGCCCCAGCGGAATGCGCGCCTGCTGCTTCGCCAGCAGTTCCTCCTCGCTGGCGCCGGTCAGCTTCGCCTCCACCGCCAGCCCCTGCTGCACGCGTCCGGTGAGGGTGCCGCCCGGGTTGATGGCATTGATGCGCACGCCCTTCGGTCCATAAGCCGCCGCCAATCCGGTGGTCGCCAGCATCAGCGCGGCATTGGCTGCGCCGCCGGGCAGGTGAATCGGATTGGCCACCTTGCCGCCCATGCCGACGATGGCGACGATGGCGCCACGACCGCGCGCCGCCATGCGCCTGACCACGACATCGACCGGAAGCAGCGTCGCGAAAAACTTGGCGTCCATCGCCTCGCGCCACGCCGATGCGCAAAGGTCGGCAGGAACGTAGCGCTTGGCGGCGCCCGCCGAGCTCAGCAGCACGTCGATGGGGCCGAGCTTTTCCTCCGCCTCGTCGATCGCGCGTTGCGCGTCGTCGGCAATGCACAGGTCGGCCACGATCGCCAGTGGCGCGTGCGCGCCGCGGGGGATCGCTTCGATCGCCTTCGCCAGATTCGCCCCGCTGCGCGACACCAGCGCGACCCGCGCGCCCGCGGCGACGAAGGCCCGCGCGCAGGCAAGGCCGATGCCCTTGGATGCGCCGGTGACGACGACGACGCGGTCGAGAAATTCGATGTTCATGGCTGTCCCTTGATGGAGGTTGCCGGCGGCGCCTGCTGCCCGCCGGCCGTGGTCAGATATCGGCGCAGATAGTCGCGCACGCGCTCGTTCACCAGTGCGCGCGCCGCCGGATTGGGTCCGACGTGCACGCCTTCGCCCGGACGCACGCCGTTGGGAACGTCCCTGAGCAGCACGACGCGGCCGGAGGGCGCATCGAATCCGTGATGGCTGCCCGCATAGACGTCGACGGTGACTGCCGGATCGCTTCCCCGCCGCGCCTCGCCCAGGGCGACGCAGGGTGCCACAGGCGTCCAGTCGTCGAGTTCGCCGATGTGAATCGCCAGCGGGGTCGCGGGCTGCCAGCGCGGGCCCGCCTTCAGCGCCCCTGTGCAACCCGGATAGAACGCCACCGCGGCACGGACCCATGGCGCCGCCTCGGACTGCGCCCGGTATGCGGCGACACGCGCATTCGCTTCGTTGACCGCGGCCAGCGTGGTGCTGCCCCCGTGCGACCAGCCCACCAGCGCCATGCGCGCCGTGTCGATTCCCGGCAGCCGCGCGGCGAAAGCGAGCGCACCCAGGACGTCGAGCCTGCGTGTCGCGGCATTGATCGTTCTCTCGCCGCTGCGGATCCTGCACACCTCGCGCCGTCCGCGCGGATTGAAGCTGTCGGGCCAGAGCACTGCGTAGCCGTCGTCCAGCATCGCCTGCGTCCAGTGCAGGAAACGTTGCGACAGCTGCGCTTCCCCGCCGGCGCGACTGCTGAACATCCCATTGCAGCCATGCAGCGCGATGACCAGCGGAACCTTCGCGCCCGCGGGCGCTTGCGGCGGCCGGAACAGCAGCGTGGTGATCGAAACCGGCTGGCCGGCGGTGTCGCGATCCAGCGACGGCACGATGACGCGCTCGGGCGGCGGAGGCGCGGCCTGGCCCGGCGACGCGAGCACGACAAGGAATGCCAGCGCCAGGCCGCGCCGCAGGCAGGTCGACGCAAGTCCCGCAATGCCTGGCGCGATCACCGTGCGACGGCCGCGCGCGGCGGCCTCCCGGCCACCGGCGAGGGCTGCATGTCCGGCATCGATGCCCGGTCCACGCGCTGCGTCGCCGCCGGCGGTCCATCGGCAAGCCTTGCCCGGATCGCGATCCAGGCCGCGAGCTTCGCCTCGAAGGGCAGCGTGTATGCCGGGCTGGTCGACGGCAACGCCAGCGTCTGGTAGCCCGCCTCGCGCCATGCCGATTCCGCACGCGCCGCGGTCTTGCCGTTGAAGCACACCAGCCAGACCCCGGGCGCCGACCGCCGCACCCGTCGCGTCTCGGCAAGCCTTGCGGCGCGAATCGACGAATCCAGGCTGCCCGGCCGTTCGCAGGAAACGATGGTGTCCCAGAGGCCGATGCCATGCGCCTGCGCGCACGCCAGCCGTTGCGCATAGGGGAGTCCGGCGAGCGGCTCGCCCAGCACCTCACCGAGCAGCGGCCAGAAGTGATTGCGCGGATGCGCGTAGTACTGGCGCGCCGCGAGCGACGCATCGCCGGGAAAGCTGCCCAGCAGCAGCACCCGCGCATCGGGCGCCAGGATCGGGGGCAGGCCGCGGCGGCGCACGCTGGTCATGCGCTAAAGCGTGACAGGCCAGGCGCCGAGGCGCTGCGCGTGGTCGGCGACCACGCCGGCGAACACCGCGAAGCCCAGCCAGTGATTGGACAGGAAGGCGCGAAAGCAGGCGTCGGGCTCGCGTCCGCGGATCAGCCACAGGTGATAGCCGGCGAACAGCGCCGCGACGCCGAGGCCGGCGAAATACCACGGTCCGTATTTGACCCAGAACCCGATCCAGACCATGCCGCCGAGAAAGATCGCATAGCAGAACGCGATGGCGGGGACGTCCAGGCGGCCGAAAGTGAGCGCGGAAGTGCGCATGGCCAGCTTGGCATCGTCCTCGCGATCGACCATCGCATACTCGGTATCGTAGGCGACGACCCAGAACAGGTTGAGCCCGAACAGCGCCCACGCCAGCGGCGACACCTGCCCGACCACCGCGGTGAATGCCATCGGGATGCCGAAGGAAAAGGCCACGCCCAGGAACGCCTGCGGCAGCGCAAAGAAGCGCTTGAAGAACGGATAGGCGATCGCGATGACCAGCGCCACCACCGACAGCAGCACCGTGGGCGGGTTGGTCACGATCAGAACCAGCAGGAAACCGCTTCCGGCGAACAGCGTGGCCACCGCCAGTGCCTCCCAGGGGGCGATTTCGCCGGTGGCCAGCGGCCGGCCGGCGGTGCGCCTGACGTAGGGGTCGAAGCCCCGGTCTGCCCAGTCGTTGAACGCACATCCGGCGCAGCGCATGATCACCGTGCCAAGAATGAACACCAGCAGCAGGCGCCCGGAAGGCTTGCCGAAACTCGCGATCCACAACGCGGTCAGCGTCGGCCAGAGCAGCAGCAGGATGCCGATCGGCTTGTCCAGCCGCACCAGCCGTTCGTAGGCGTCGAGCCGCTGCCGCCAGGTCAGCAGCGGCGGCGTGGTGGTGCCGCTCACAAGCCGAGTGGGAGCTGCTTCTTGAGTTCGCGCGGCGCGACCTCCGTCAGCAGCGCCTGCGGTGTCGGATAAGCGAGGCGCACGCGCAACTCGCGCTTCATCCGCCGGTTGGAAAGGCGCCGCGATTCGCTCATGAACGACAGCAGGATCGGCGCGATGCGCTGCTCGGCGTCCTCCCAGCTGACGCGTGGCGGCCGCGGCAGCGCGAAAGCGTCGGCGATGGCATCGAACCAGCTGCCCATCTTCAGCTCGGCATCGTCGCTGACGTTGTAGGCACGATTGCCACGGCCGCGAAACACCGCCGCGACCACCGCCCGCGCGAGGTCGTCGGCGTGGATGTGGTTGGTGAACACGTCGTCGTCGGCATTGAGCACCGGCGTGCCCTGCCGGATGCGCTCCAGCGGCAGCCGCGACTGCGCGTAGATGCCCGGTACACGCAGCACGGCAAGACGGACGCCCTGCCGCGTGGCCCAGGTTCTCAGGCGATCCTCGGCGGAAACCCGCCGGCGCGCGCGGGGCGTCTGCGCGCGCCGCGGGCGCGTCTCGTCGATCTGCGCGCCGGCGCAATCGCCATAGACGCCGGAGGTCGAAACGTAGACGAAGCGCCGGGGTATAATTTGCGCTCGCGTCAGCGCGGCCAGCAGTCTTTGCGTACGTGGATCGTCGCGGCCCTCCGAAGGCGGCGGCGCGAAGTGCAGCACGGCGAAGGGCGCGGCGCACAGCCGGCGCAGCGTCGGGAACGCGTCGAGGTCCGCCACGATCGGGATGATGCCGTGCGCACGCAAACGCGGCACGTCCGCTTCGCGGCGCGTGACGCCGTAGAGCCGGGCGCGACCGCGCAACAGTGCAGCCGCGCGTAGCGCGACATCCCCGCATCCGATCAACAGAATCCTGATCACGCCGCCGATAACCGATCGCACGGCCGCAGGCAGCGGCGCGCGACGAGGAAGAATCGCAATGGATTTCGAGATTACCATAAAGCCCAGCGACCACCGCTTCGTCTGCGAAGACGGCGAGACGGTGCTCGCGGCGGCGACGCGGGCCGACCTGATGCTCCCCTATGGCTGCCGCAACGGCGCCTGCGGAACCTGCAAGGGACGCATCCTCGAAGGCGAGGTCGATTACGGCGCGCACCAGGCGACGACGCTCACCGACGAGGAAAAGCGCGCCGGCCTGGCGCTGTTCTGCTGCGCCAAGCCGCGCACGCCGCTGACCATCGAGGTCCGCGAGGTGCGCCGGGCGGGCGACATCCAGATCAAGCGCCTGCCCTGCCGCATCGAATCCATCGACCGGGCCGCGGACGACGTCGCCATCGTCCGCCTGAAGCTGCCGGCCAACGAGCGGCTGCAGTATCTCGCCGGACAATACATCGACCTGCTGCTCAAGGACGGCAAGCGGCGCAGCTTTTCGCTGGCCACGGCGCCGCACGACGACGCGCTGCTCGAGTTGCATGTCCGCCACGTGCCGGGCGGGTTCTTCACGGACGCGCTGTTCAACCAGTACAAGGGGCGCGAGATCCTGCGTTTCGAAGGCCCGCTGGGCGCGTTCTTTCTGCGCGAGGATTCCGACAAGCCGATCATCCTCGTTGCCGGCGGCACCGGCTTCGCGCCGATCAAGGCGATCATCGAGCATGCGCTGCATCACCGGCTCGACCGGGAAATGGTCCTGTACTGGGGCGCGCGCGCGCTGCCCGATCTCTACCTGCCCGACCTCCCCGGATCATGGCAGCAGGCTCACCGGAACTTCACCTACATTCCGGTCCTGTCCGAGCCCCGTCCCCAGGACGCATGGCCGGGCAGGACCGGCCTCGTCCACCAGGCGGTGATGGCCGATTTTCCCGACCTGTCCGGCTACCAGGTCTATGCCTGCGGCGCGCCGCCGATGATCGACGCGGCGCGGCGCGACTTCACCGCGCGTTGCGGGCTTCCGGAGGATGCGTTCTACGCCGACAGCTTCACCTACGGCGCGCAGGCAGACCCGCCGGCCTGAGCCCGCGGCTGCCGCGCCGTCGGCAGCGGCGATTCAGCGCTGCGGCGGTTCGAGCTCGGCCAGCGCCTGCCGAAGCGCGGTGGCGAGATGCGCATTGGCCTCGTCGTGGCGATCGAGCTTCGCGAACAGCTCGCCAAGCGCAACGTGGGTGCGCCAATGTTCGGACAGCGCCAGGCTCGCCTCGAGGTAGGTCTGCGCCTTGCCCCAAAGCGATTCCCGTTCGCACAGCTTCCCCAGCGCATACAGCAGCGCCGCATCCTGGCTGTGCGCGGCCAGCCAGCGCTCGGCCGTCTGCAACTGGCGCGTCGTGTCCTCGCTGCGGCACTGCGCATAGAGCAGGACCAGCTCGGAATCCCAGTTGCGCTCGAGGCAGCGCTCGAGGATCTCCGCTGCCTCGCGATCTCCCCCCTGCGCGAGGTGGCTGCCTGCCGCGGCGCGCGCCACCTTGGGATTGGTGCGGTCGGCCTCGGAAAGCCTGTTCCAGTAGGCGCGCAGTTCGGAGGCATCCAGCCTCAATCCGGCGAGCGCCTGCGCATGCGCGCTGGCGCGCAGGATCTCCCCCTGATCGGGGTCGTAGACTTTGCGCTTGACGAGTTGCGCGACCAGCGCCGGGATCTCGGCGTCGCGCCCGGCGGCGGTCAGCGCGCGCAACTCGAGCCGCTGTGCCGCCGTGTGCAGCCCGGCTTCGCGCTTGATCTCGGCCAGCTTCGCCAGGGCCGCACCCGGCTGCCCGCGTTCGAGCGCCATTTCCGCCTCGAGCATCAGCCGCGGCACGGTCAGGCTGTTGACGTTGGCGTCCGGGCGCGCGAGCAAGGCCTCGGCTTGGTCGAAATCGCGCATGTCGAGGGCCGCCCGCGCGCCGAGCAGCGCCGGCAGCCCGGTCGATTGCGGTACCGCCAGCGCCTCGTCGGCGAACTGGCGCACCTTGCCGTAGCGACCTTCGAGCAGCGCCACCGTGGCCGCATCCTGTTTCGCACGCGCGCGCTCCACATTGCGGCGGCGACGCGCCTGCCGCACGTCCGCCGGCAGCCTGGCGATGCGCGCGGCAAGCCGCAACAGCAGGTGAAAGGCGATGAAGCCTCCGAGCACCAGCAGCAGGAAGGCATTCAGCGACACCTCGACGCGATACGGCGGTGCGACGAACAGTGCGTAACCTGCGTTGACCCGAAACAGCAGCGCCGCGAGCACCGCAAGCGCCGCGAGCAGCAGGAACGCGAACAGCACTCTCATCCGCTTCTCCGGCGGCAGGCGCGGCTTGCCGTCATCGCGCGGGCCGGGTGCCGCCGACCGTTCTGTCGGCGGCGCGTTCACGCGACGCCTGGATCGAGCGCAACGCGTTCAGGCTGGTCGACAGGTCGGGAACCTCGGCAGGCATCGGCGTGGCGGCGAGCTGCGCGAGCGTCGCCGAGAACGTGGTCACCGCCTTGGCGCGGGTATCGAAATACTCCTTGGTCCAGGCATTCGCGGCCGTGACGTCCGCCTTGAAGCCGGCAACGTCGCCGGACAGGAGCGCGATGCGCGCGGCGAGCAGGCGCAGGCGCAGGTTCTCGCGCAGGAAGTAGCTCTGCTGCGGCGGAACCAGAGGCGCCGCAGCGCGGTCGGCCACCTCCACCCGGATCAGGCTGCGAAGCTCGGTCCAGGCTTCGCGCAACAAGACGCGCCATTGCGCCTCGTCCGGCGCCGCCGGCGCGGACGAAAGCTCGGGCGCAGGCAGGCGCTCGTCCCTGGCCAGCGGCAGGCTGTCGATCACCGCCGCCGCCTGGTCGACCTTCAGCGACATTCCGGCGGTGTCGACGTAGGGCACCGATTTCAGGCGGTCGATGTCGCGCGCGAGCGCCCGCCGCAATGGTACGAGCTGCGGGCGGTCGATGCGCGCAAGCTTGGCATCGGCCAGTTGCAGCGCCGCCAGGCCCGCCTGGACATTGCCCGCAAGCGCCAGCTGCTGTCCGGCAAGCAGCAGCACCTGCTCGATCTCGTTCAACGCCAGCTCGTCGCGCGACGGCGCCAATTCGCGATACAGCGCCTCCAGCGACGCCTGCTGGGTCTGCGACTCGGCGACGCGCGCCTCGACCAGCGCCAGCTTGGCCTGCGCTTCGCGCAACTCGTTGGCGAGGCTCGACTCGCGCGCCTGCGCCTGCGCGAGCGCCGTATCCGCCGCGCTCAGGCGCTGGGCCACCTCGGCGCGCAGCGCCTTCTGCGATTGCCGGCCCTCGAACCACGCGCCGGCAACGACCATCGAGATCACCACCGCCACAAGCGCCAGCACGCCGCGACCGACCGGACGCGTGGTCGCCCCGGCCGTTTCCGTGGTGACCGGCGGCGCGGCAACTCCGGGGGGCCCGGAGGCTTCGGCTTCCGCTGCTCCGGCCGCCGCGTCCGCCGGTGCCGGGGAGGCCTCCACCTTCCGGCAGATTCCGGCGCCGCGTCCGCCGGTGCCGGCTCGGGCACGGCGGGGGCCTTCGCGTTCTGGGATTCGTCCATTACGGTAGGTTGTCGAACTGAAGTTGCTCGCCCCATTCTAGCAGCCGGCCGTACCGTCACCGCTGCGACAACTGCCCGCCACGGGCGCGCGTCGCTTACAATGCCGGCCAGTGTGTCGCCCGACCGGGGCGCGCCAACGCACCGAAATCGCAACACCCTTGAACGGCCTCACGCTGCTCGTCCTGATCGCCATCGCGGCGGGATTGGTCATCGCCTATCGCACCGGCATCGTGCGCGGGCGACGCGAGTCGATTGCGCCATCGTCGATGCTGCTGCGCCCGGCGGTCACCGTCGCGCCGCCACCGGCCCAGGCTGCCGCAGCCGATTCGGCGGCGATCGTGGCCGCGATTCCGGTCATCGCCGACGTCGATGCCAACGCCGAGCCAATGCCGATGCCGACGGCGTGCGGCGCGAGCAGGCGCGGCTCGATCCGCGCGCTGAACGCGGAGAACGCGGCCTTGCGGCGCGCCGCCGCCGGCCGCGACGCGCTGCGCATCCAGCTCGAGACCTTCGCCGAGGATCGGCGCAGCCTGTTGCGCGAACTTGCAGCGGCCCGCGGCGAGACCGCGCGCTACCGCGACATCGTCATCGACCTCGAGGACAACGCGATGCCGCCGCTGCTCGACGGTCCGCGCGCGCCCGACGACCTGAAACTCATCGTCGGCGTCGGCCCGGTGCTCGAGCGCATGCTGCACCAGCTCGGCGTCAACTCCTACCGGCAGATCGCGCGCTGGAACGAGCGCGACATCGACGACATCGACGCCAGGCTGCCCGAGTTCCCCGGCCGCATCCGGCGCGACGGCTGGGTCACGCAGGCCCGCTCGCTGCACCTGTCGAAGTACGGCGAAGCGCCGCCCGCGCGATGAACGCGCCGGGCGGCACCCCGGCGGCGCACCCGCTGGCGCATGCCTTCCTCCCCATCGCCGTGCTGACGCTGGTCTGGGGCTGCAACTGGCCGGTGCTCAAGATGGGCGTCGCCGAACTGGCGCCGCTCACCTTTCGCGCCATGACGCTGCCGCTCGCGGCGCTCGGCCTGCTGCTGATCGCCTCGCGCAGCGGCGATTCGATCCGCATTCCGCGCGAGTGGTGGCCCCGCGTGGCGGTGCTCGCCATGTTCAACATCGCCGGCTGGAACGGCTTCGTGCTGTTCGGCGTGCAGCTGCTCCCGGCCGGTCGCAGCGCCATCATCGCCTACACGATGCCGATCTGGGCCACGCTGATCGCGATGGCGGTGCTGCACGAGCCGCTCAACCGGCGCAAGGCGATCGGACTGGTGCTGGGCATGGCCGGCATGGCGGTGCTGCTCGGCGACGACGTGCGCCACATCGGCACGACGCCCTTCGGCGCGATCATGATTCTCTGCGCCGCCGTGCTGTGGGCGACCGGCACCGTGCTGCTGCGCAAGTGGAAGCCGCCGGTCGCGCAGAACACGCTGGTCGGCTGGATGATGCTGGTGGGCTGGCTGCCGCTCGCGGTGCTGGCGCCCTTCCTCGATCCGAATCCGCCGACCTACCTGCTGCACCTGTCCGGCATCGACCTGGTTCGCGATCGCCTACAACGTCTTCCTGGCCGGGACGCTGGCGCACTGGGCATGGTTCACGCTGGCGCGCACGCTGCCGGTGGCCGTCTCGTCGCTGTCGTCGCTGCCGGTGCCCATCGTCGGCGTGTTCGCCGGCATGCTGTTCCTGGGCGAACGGCCCGGGACCGTCCGAGTTCATCGCGCTCGGATTGGTGATCGCGTCGCTGTTCGCGGTGCTGTTCCAGCCGGAGGAGCGCAGAAAGCCACCGGCCTCGGCCAGCGAACCGTCGCCCTGACGATCGGCCGATCGCCGGCGCGGGGCCGGCATAGCTGCGTCGTCTAGGCGAGTTCGGGAATCAGCGTGCGCACCTTGCCGGTGCCGAACCAGGCGTCGAGGTTCGCCTTGCACAGGTCGCCCATCGCCTTGCGCGTCTCGTTGGTCGCGCTGCCGACGTGCGGCAGCAGCACCACGTTGTCCATCGCTCAGCAGCGGCGCCGGAATGTGCGGCTCGTCGGCGAAGACATCGAGTCCCGCCGCCTTGATCGTGCCCGCCTGCAATGCGGCGACCAGCGCCGGCTCGTCGACGATCGAGCCGCGCGCGATGTTGACGATCGTGCCCTTCTTGCCCAGCGCCGCGAGGACCTTCGCGTTCGACGATGTTCTTCGTCGCCTCGCCTCCGGGGCAGGCGACGACCAGGAAATCCACCTCCGCGGCGAGCGCCGTCGAGGTCGGCGACGTACCTGTACGGGACGTCCTGCGGCTTGCGCCCGGTGTAGGCGACCTCCATGCCCATCGCGCCGCACGCGCTCGGCGATGGCCTTGCCGATGCGCCCGAGACCGAGGATGCCGACGCGCTTGCCGCCGAGCTTGGTGGTGAGTTCGGGTCCGCGCTTTTCCCACTCGCCGGCGTGCACGAAGCGGTTCAGGCGCACGAAGCCGCGGCCGGTCATCATGATCAGCGCCACGGCGACGTCGGCGACGTCGTCGGTGAGCACGTCGGGCGTGTTGGTGACCTTGATCCCGCGCTTGCGGCAGTAGTCGACCGGCACGCCGTCGTAGCCGACGCCGAACACCGAGATGATCTCCAGCTTCGGCAACGCGTCGAGCAGCGACGTCGGCGTCACCGTCCCGCCGCCCTGCACCAGGCCGCGGATGCGCGCGCCCTCGGCGGCGAGCAGGCCGGGCTTGTGGCTGGCCAGGTGGTAGTCGTGGCAGCGGAAGTCGGCCTTCAGCGGTTCGTAGAGGAACGGAGGCAGCGGCGCGGTGACGATGATCTCGGGCTGGGACATGGCGTTATCTTCGGCCGATCGGGTGGGCGGAGAACCATTCTAGCAATCCGGCGATGAGCCCCGCGTCCGCGCCCGTCGGTGGCGACCGCATTGAAGCCCAGCGAACGGGCGTGTTCGGCGATGCGCGGATGCGGCACGAACGCCGGCAGCGCCCGCAGCAGTTCGCGCGACCGCGGGGTCGAGCAACGCGACCAGGTTGTCGAGGCCTTCGCTGGAGGTCAGCGTCAGCGCCTGCGCGCGGCCCTCGCGCAGCGCCTCGGCGAGACCGCCGGCGCCGCCCTGCGGAATCTCGCGACGGTAGCAGCCGACGTGGTCGACGCTCGCGCCGCGCGCGCGCAGCGTGTCGCCGAGGAACTCGCGGCCGCCGTTGCCGCGGAAGATCACGATGCGCTTGCCGGCGACGTCGGCCAGTTCCGGCAGCGCGAGCAGGCCCTCGCTGTCGAAGGTCGTTGCCGGAATCCTGACGTCGTCCAGCCCGGCGGCGACCAGCGCCGCCGCGGTCCCGGGTCCGGGCGCATAGGCGCGCAGCCGCGCCGGCCAGCGGCCGGCACGCCGGCACGCCGTACTCGGCGGCATTGGCCGAAACGAAGATGGCCAGGTCGTACTCCGGCAGCGCCGCGTGCGCCGCGTCGAGCGGCGCTGCGGTCGGCCGGCGGCAGGATGGCGATCGCCGGAAAGATGATCGGCGTCGCGCCGAGCGCCGCGAGTTGCTGCGCCAGGCCCGCCGCCTGCCGCGCCGGGCGCGTCACGATGATGCCGACTCCGGCCAGCGGCGCGGCGGGACCCGGAGCGATGGCGCTCACCCGAATGGTCGCCCAGGTCGGTCAGCACAGTCCGGCGCTCGTCACGCGGTCATGAACCGCGCCGCGCCCCGCGCGAGGAATTGATCGGCCAGCGCCAGACCGAGCGCATCCGCGCCGTCCGCGTCGTCGACCTGCGCGTCGATCTCGCCGCGCAGCACGTCGTCGCCCTCGCGTTTGGCGAGCAGGCCGCGCAGCCACAGCGAGCCCTCCTCCCAGACCGCGTAGCCGGCCAGCGGCATGTGGCAGCTGCCGCCCAGCGCCCGGGAGAACGCGCGTTCCGCCGTCGTGGCCAGCATGGTGGCGCGATCGGCCAGCGGCGCCAGCGCCGCCAGCAGTTCCTTGCGGTCGCTGCGGACTTCGATCGCCAGCGCGCCCTGACCCGGCGCGGGCAGGCTCTCGTCGGCCTCCAGCAGCGACGCGATGCGGTTGCCGAAACCCAGCCGCTTGAGTCCCGCCGCCGCCAGGATGATCGCGTCGTAGCGGCCTTCCTCGAGCTTGCGCAGCCGCGTGTTCACGTTGCCGCGCAAGGGCTCGATCACCAGTTCCGGAAAGCGCTCGCGCAGCTGCGCCTCGCGGCGCAGGCTCGAGGTGCCGACCACGGCGCCCTTGGGCAACTCGGCAAGACCGGCGTAACGCGACGACACGAAGGCGTCGCGCGGATCCTCGCGCGCGGTGATGCAGGCCAGCACGAAGCCTGCGGGCATGGTCATCGGCACGTCCTTCAGCGAGTGCACGGCGAGATCGGCGCGGCCCTCGGCCATCGCCACCTCGAGTTCCTTGATGAACAGCCCCTTGCCGCCGATGGCGGTCAATGGCTGGTCGAGGATCCGGTCGCCCTGCGTGGTCATGCCGAGCAGGTCGACCACGATGCCCGGATACAATGCCGACAGACCGCGTGCGGACATGCTCCGCCTGCCACAGCGCGAGCGCGGATTCCCGCGTCGCGATCGTCAGGCGGCGCGGCACACGTATAGGAGGCATGTCTTGGCGAGGCGGCAGGAAAAACCAGACACCGCGGGCAGTCAACTGCCCGCAAGGCGTCAGGCCATGCGGAAAATTCTAGCATGCGTGGTCGCCGCCGCCGTGCCCGTTGCGCCGGGCTGCGGGCCAGCAACGCCACGGTCTTCCGCAGGCGCGCGATCTCGCCGCCGACGCCGCGGCGGCCAGGCGCGCGCGCACGCCCATCCTGCTGTTCTTCGACCGCGAGGACTGCCCGTACTGCGAACGCGCGCTGCGCGAGTACCTGGTGCCGATGAGCGGCGAGGAGCCGTGGCGCGCGAAGGCGATCTTCCGCCAGGTCGAGGTGGACCAGGACCTGCCGGTCATCGACTTCTCCGGCACGCCGACGACGCACCGGGCGCTGGCCGCGCAGCTTTCGCACGACGCTGACGCCGACCATCATCCTGGTCGACGCCAAGGGCGCGCCGCTCGGCGCGCCGCTGGTCGGGCTGATGACCCCGGACTTCTACGCCGCGTACATCGGCAACGCCATCGACGCGGCCGGCAAACGGATGTAACGCCACGGCGGCATGTGACGCCGCGCCGCGGCCGCCGGTGATCGCCGGTTCCGGAGCGTGATCCTGCCGGCTATCATGGCATCCCCCTCCACTCATCGACGGCTCCCATCATGCGCATCGTCATCACCGGCGGCGGCGGCTTCCTCGGCACCCGCCTCGCCCGCAAGCTCCTCGAACGCGGCACGCTCACCGACGCCTCCGGACGCGAGCGGGAGATCGCCTCGCTGGTCCTGCTCGACGTCGTCCCGGCCGCGGACCTGGCCGATCCGCGCGTGACGCGGGTGACGGGTGACCTCGCCGATCCCGCGACCATCGCCTCTGCCATCACCAGCGATACCGACAGCGTGTTTCATCTCGCGGCGGTGGTCAGCGGGCAGGCCGAGGCCGATTTCGACATCGGCATGCGGGTCAATCTCGACGCGACGCGAGCGCTGCTGGAGCGCTGCCGCACGCTCGCCGCGCCGCCCAAGTTCGTGTTCACCAGTTCGCTCGCGGTGTTCGGCGGCAAGCTGCCCGACCCGGTGCCCGACGACGCGCCGGTCACGCCGCAGGCCTCCTACGGCATGCAGAAGGCGGTCGGCGAACTGCTGGTCTACGACATGACCCGCAAGGGCTTCATCGACGGCCGCAGCCTGCGCCTGCCGACGGTGACCGTGCGTCCGGGCAAGCCCAACAAGGCCGCGTCCTCGTTCGCCAGCGGCATCGTGCGCGAGCCGCTGGCGGGCGTCGACGCGCCCTGCCCGGTGGCGCCGACGACGCGGATGTGGGTGCAGTCGCCGCGCGCGGTGATCGACAACCTGGTGCTCGGCCACGAGGCGCCGGCCTCCGCCTTCGGCCTGTCGCGCTCGGTCAACGTCCCGGGCATCTGCGTCGCCGTCGGCGACATGGTCGAGGCGCTGCGCCGCGTCGCCGGCGACGCGGTCGCCGCCCGCGTCAAATGGAACTTCGATCCGGCCATCGACCGCATCGTCTCGACCTGGCCGGCGAACTTCGCGCCGGTGCTGGGACCGGCGCTGGGCATGCGCGCCGACGCCGACTTCGAAAGCATCGTCCGCGCCTATATCGCCGACGAAATGAAGTGACCCCGCGGCTGTCCCCGCTCGACTACGCCAACGCGGTCGCACGCAACATCGTGCCGCTGGCGGGGATCGTCCTGCTCGGCTGGTCGGCGCCGACCGTGCTGCTGCTCTACTTCGTCGACACGCTGCTGGCGATGGCGGTGATGTTGGCCGGCCTGGCGCGCCACTTCCTGCCGCCGCCCTCGGGAGAAGGCTGGGCGGCGCGCGTCAACGCCGAGGTCGGCTATGTCGGCGCCGCGCTCGCCGGCGCCGCGGTGTTCGCCATACCGCTCGGCGTGCCGCTGATCTTCGTGTTCGCCGGCAGCGACGTGCCCTGGCGGGAGGTGCTGGCCGATCCGCAGCTGCGCGCCGGTCTCGTCCTGCAGGCGATCGCCGCCTTCTGGTCGGGCCGCGACCTGTACCGGGCGCTGCGCAGTGCACACTCCCGACGAACTGGGGCTCAAGCGCCGCTTCGCGCTGGTCTTCCTGCGCTGGTTCGCGATGCTGATATTCGTCTACCTCGGCATCGGTTTGTTCTTCGGACCCTACGGCGCATTGTTCTACGTCGCCGTCTACGCCGCGGCGACGATCGTCACCGAGATCGCGCCGGACCGCTTCCTGCGGGCTATGCCCGGCGGCATCGACGAGGCCGACCCGCCGCGGGCGGCATCGGGTTCCAGGCCACCCGCGCACGGCAAGGGCAAGCGTCGCCGCGGGAAACGCTGAACCCGCGTCGCTCAGTCGACCTCGTCCAGCGCCGGCTCGACCGCCTCCAGCGCCTGCTGCAGCAGTTCCGGCCCTGCGTCGCGCAGCCGCGCCGCGTCGGAGAGGATCTGCCGGAAGCGGCGGCCGCCGGGCATGCCGTGATACAGGCCCAGCACGTGCCGGGCGATGGAGCGCAGCGGCACGCCGCGCGCGCCCTGCGCCGCGACGTAGGGCATCAGCGCGCGCAGCACGCCGGGACGGGTGGGCGGCCGCGACTCGTCGCCGAACAATCGCCAGTCCACGCCGGCGAGCAGCATCGGGTCGTGATAGGCGGCGCGCCCGAGCATCACCCCGTCGACGATCGCCAGTTCGCGCTCGATCGCCGGCCAGTCGGTCAGCCCGCCATTGAGCACGATGGTCAGTGCCGGGAAGTCGCGCTTGAGGCGGTGGACGACCTCGTAGCGCAGCCGCGGCACCTCGCGGTTCTCCCTGGGCGACAGGCCCTTGAGGACCGCATTGCGCGCATGCACGATGAACACCTCGCACCCCGCCGCCGCGACCGTGCCGACGAAATCGCGGACGAAGCCGTAGTCCTCGCCGGCGTCGAGGCCGATCCGGTGCTTGACCGTCACCGGCAGCGGCACCGCGTCGCGCATCGCCGCGACGCAGTCGGCCACCAGCTTCGGTTCGGCCATCAGGCAGGCGCCGAAGCTGCCGGTCTGCACCCGCTCGGACGGGCAGCCGCAGTTCAGGTTGATCTCGTCGTAGCCCCAGCGCGCGCCCAGCTTCGCCGCCTGCGCGAGCATCGCCGGATCGCTGCCGCCCAGCTGCAGCGCCACCGGATGCTCGGCCGGATCGAAGTCCAGGTGCCGCGGCACGTCGCCGTGCATCAGCGCGGGCGCGGTCACCATCTCGGTGTAGAGGCGCGCGTGCCTGGAGATGAGGCGCAGGAAGAACCGGCAGTGCCGGTCGGTCCAGTCCATCATCGGGGCGACGCAGAAGCGGTGCGACGGGGCGCTCATTCGGTCGGGGCGATCGCTCGCGGTTGGTCCCGCAACCACCGGATCATTGTATCTGGTGCCTGAGAGCCGCGCTTGACCCGCCTCGCTGCTCCAACCACAATCGGCCTCGCGCCATTCCAATGTCCGTCATTCCCCGAAACGCCTACTCTTCGCAATGGAATGAGAATTTTCGCGCGCACGTTACTGTTCCTGCTGTTCGCGCTGCCGGCGCTGGCGATCGCCGCGGTGTGGCTTTGCTTTCAGGATGCGCCATCGGTCCCGCCCGGCGTCAAACTGACGCCGCAGGACATCGCCAACGCCAAACGCATCATCGACCAGCACGGCCCGCGCAGGGCGCGGGCCGACGGGCCGCGCAGCGTTGCCATCACCGAGCAGGAACTCAGCCTGATCCTGAACTACGCTGCCAGTCGCCTGGGCAGGGGCAGCGCGCGCGCGGCGTTGCGGCCCGGCAGCGCAAGCCTGCAGGCGAGCGTGGAGATCCCGCACAGCCCGTTCGGGCGTTACCTGAACGTCGATGCCGGGTTGCGCGATACCGGCAGGCTGCCGCGCTTCGATCATCTTCGCATCGGCAGCCTGCCGGTGCCCGCCGCCATTGCCGACTTCCTGCTCAAGGAGAGCATTCGGCGGATGGCGTCGACCGACCGGGGCGAACTCGCCGCGGATATCGTGAAGGGCGCGAGCATCGTCGACGGGCGCCTTACGATTACCTACGTCTGGAGCGGAGACATCGAGGAACGCGTGCGCGCCGCCGTGCTGTCTCCGGCGGACGAGGCGCGGCTGCATGCGTATCACGACCGGCTGGTCGAAACGCTGGCCAAGGTGCCGGACAAGGTCTCGCTTGCCACGCTCATGCCGCCCATGTTCCAAGCCGTTCTCGAGCGCAGCGCCAGCGGGGACGCGATCGCGGAAAACCATGCGGCGATCATGGTGCTGGCGTTCTACGCCAACGGAACCGAACTGGCGGCGATCGCGCCGGCGGCCGCGAGTTGGGCGCGGCCGGCGCGACGCACGATAACGCTCGGCGGGCGCGACGACTTCGCGAAGCATTTCCTGATTTCCGCGGCGATTGCCGCCAAGGCAGGCAGCCCGCTCGCCGATGCGGTCGGCCTGCACAAGGAGGTCGCAGACTCGCGCGGCGGCAGCGGCTTTTCGTTCAACGACATCGGCGCCGACCGCGCGGGAACGCGCTTCGGCGAAGTCGCGAGCGAGTCGCCCGAGCGGGCGCGCAGGCTTTCGCAGGCGCTTGCCCGCGGCGTCAAGGAAAGCGATTTCATGCCCGATGTCGCCGATCTGCCGGAGTTCATGCCGGAGGCGGAGTTCAAGCGCCGTTTCGGTGGCATCGGCGGCGCCGGGTACAACGAGATGATGGCAAGGATCGAGGCGCGCGTCGCCTCCCGGCCGTTGTTGCGCTAGCCAAAGCTGCGCGAATCCGATCGGGAGCGGCGTTCGCGCCGGCGCCATCGCCTCGTCCGACGGGGCTCTTGCTATTCCCCGCCAGGAGTCGACAATCCGCGTACGCGGCCGGCGGTCGCGGCCCTATACTTCGACGTGAAGGCGTATCGAAGATCCAGTGGCGCCGCCTCCACGCTGGATCCGGCGATCGTGAACGATCTATGATTCGTGTTGCCGTCCCGGTGCATTCGGCGAAGGCATTGGCGACGGCGTTGGCGGAATCCTCGCGTTGCATTCCGTCCATGACAGAAATGAGCGACGCAGTTTCGCACGGCGTACGGGAGCTCGACGATGAATAACCTGAACCTGCTTTGTGCCGCGATGTCCGCCATCGTCGTCGCGGGATGCACGCCGATGGGGGCCACGAAGGATGGCGGCGCCGGAGCCGTGCTCACGCAGGCGGATTGCCCCGATCGCGGGAGTCAGACCCCGGTGGGCCATTGCAGCGGCGCGAACTGCACGATCCGCGTGCATGTCGTCTGGAATGGCACGACCCGGACCTGCGAGGTCCTTGTCGACACGCTGAAGATGATCGTTCACGGCCAGCGCTCGGAAGACGTCGAGATTCGCTGGATGCTTTCCGGCAGTCCCAATTGGCGTTTCGAGCGCGCGCCGACGGCCCCGCCCCCGGCCTTTGCCGATCCCGTGATCTTCAAGGTTCCGTCGCAGAACCCGCAGAACGTGTTCAGCGATCTCAAGGTCCGCCACAACCAGGCCAGCCTCGTGAACAAGCTGGTCGAGAGAGGCCCGTTCGATTACAAGATCCGGGTTCGGACGACAATCGGGGGATCGACCGTCATTCTCGATTCCCCAGATCCCGCGATCTTCAACGAATTCTGAAGGCGCGGCGAGGCGACGGCCACGCGATAACGCAACCGGCTTCAACCAGCGAGGTATCAGGCAAAGAGACCGACCGCGTTTGCGGACGGGCCCAAGGCGTTCAGGCCGCGGGGGCGAACCAGACGCGCAATTCGGCCATGGCATCGCCATAGTCGAGCGCACGACCTTCGGTGTCGGCGCGGGTGAACGCCTCCGTGCCCAGCGCTTCGCGGCCGGCCGCGACGACAGTCTGGATGAATCCCTCGTCGGCAGGATCGCGGCGAAGGCCGGTGCGTCCGGCGAGCGCCTCGGCCGCGCCGAAATAGCGCGCGGACCGCGACCAATCCGACCGCGCGGCTGCCAGGCCGGCTGCCGCCTCGAGCAGGCTCTGCCCGACCGTCAGGGCTTCGACCTGCACGATCAGGTCCAGCGCTTCCGACAGCATGGCGGCGACAGGGCCGGGCATCCGCTGCTGCAGGGAAACCATCGCGCGATTGAGCAGGTTGACGGCGATGCTCTCCGTGTCGCCCAGCTCGCGGGCAAGCGAAAGTGACTCGTCGCACAGCACGACCGCGGAATCGAATGCACCGCGAACCCGGTGGACCTGCACCAGTCCCGACAGCGCTGCGGCGACTTCACGCTTCATGCCCATGTCCCGCGCCAGTTCTAGCGCCTCTTCGAGATGAGCCTGCGCAGCCTCGTTTTCGCCGCGGGCAAGTTTCAGCATCGCCAGCGGCTGCAGCACCATTTCGACGCGTTCCCTGTCGCCGAGCTCGCGCGCGATGGCGAGGCTTTCGTCGAGATAGCGCAGCGATTCGTCCTTGCGCCCCATGCGTATCGCGAATTGCCCGGCACCGGAAAGCGCCCGGCAGCGCGCCAGGTTACGCACCTGGGCCTCGGGATGACCCAGCGCGTCGAGCATCGCCTGGAGCCCGGTCGCCAGCAGGCCGCGCACGAAGCAATACCGGCTGATGGCCCGCACCAGACGCAGATCCGCGTCGCCGCCGCCCTCGGCGCGGCCACACCATGCGTGCGCGGCCGCGATGTTTTCCCATTCGAGGTCGAGCCTGGCCAGCGCGTGACCCTGATCCGGACCCGTGAAGCGCGGTTGCAGCGCTTCGGCCAGCCGCAGGTAGTGCTCGAGGTGGCGCCTGCGGATCGTTCGATCCTCGCCGCTCGATTCGAGCTTGTCCGCGGCGTATTCGCGGACCGTCTCCAGCATGCGGTAGCGTTCCCGCTCCGTATCGACCCGGACCAGCGATTTTTCGACGAGGTCGGTCAGGAAATCCAGAATGGCGGATTCCTCGATGCCGGGACCCGCGCCGACCGCCTCGGCCGCCTCCAGCGTGAATCCGCCCGCGAACACCGCCAGCCGCCGGAAGAGAATCTGCTGCCCCGGGCTCAGCAGATCGTGGCTCCAGTCGATCAGCGCCCGAAGCGTCTGCTGCCGCGGCAGCGCCGTGCGATCGCCGCCGCGCAGCAGGCGGAAACGGTCGTCGAGACGTTCCGCAATGCTTTGCACCGACATCGCGCGCACGCGCGCCGCCGCGAGTTCGATGGCAAGCGGGATGCCGTCGAGCCGATGACAGATTTCGACCACCGCCGCGGCGTTGTCGTCGGTGAGCGCGAACTCGGGATTCACGGCCTGGGCCCGATCGATGAACAATTGCACGGCGGCCAACTGCGCGATCGCCTCCGTCGTCAGCTTCTGGCCCGGCGATGCCACCGCCAGGGGTTCCAGCGTGTACACCTTTTCGCCGCCGACGTTGAGTCGCTCGCGGCTCGATGCCAGGATCTTGATTTTCGGACCGGCCTCAAGGAGATCGCGCGCGATCTGGGCGCAGGCCTGCACCAGGTGCTCGCAGTTGTCGAGCACGAGCAGCAGCTGCCGGTCGCGGACGAACTCGACCAGCGCGTCGCGCACCGGGCGACCCGGCTCCTCCCTGGCGCCGAGCGCCGAGGCGATGGCCTGCGGCACCAGGCGGGCGTCGGTCACGGAGGCGAGTTCGACGAACCAGACACCGTCGGCGAACGAATCCAGCAGCTCGGCCGCGATGGCCAGCGACAGACGGCTCTTGCCGAGGCCGCCGATGCCGAGCAGCGTGAGCAGGCGGGCGCTCCCCATGAATCTCTTGCCCTCGGCGATGTCCTGTTCGCGCCCTATGAACGACGTCAGCTGCTGCGGCAGGTTGTTGGGCGTCGCCTCGAGCATGCGCAGCGGAGGAAACGCCTGCCGCAGCCGCGAATGGACGACCTGGTACACGCGTTCGGTCTGCGCGAGCCCGCGCAGGCGAACGGCGCCGAGGTCCTGCAGCGAGAGTTCGGCCGGCAGGCGCTCCCGGATCATTTTCTCGACCGCCTGCGAAAGAAGGATCTGCCCGCCATGCGCGATGCTCATCACGCGCGCTGCGCGATTGACCCCGTCGCCGAAATAATCGTTGTCCCGCCGCGTGTCCACCCCCGCATGCAATCCGCTGCGCACACTCAAGGCGACACCATTGGTCACCGAGGCGTCGGCCAGCGCCAATTGCAGGTCGACGGCCGCCTGCACCGCGTCGCGCGGGTCCGCGAACACCGCATGCATGCCGTCGCCGGTCGATTTTACGTAGGTGCCACGATGCCTGGTCACGCAGTCGCGCGCCACCGCATCGTGACAGGCGAGCGCGGCGGACATGCGCTCGGGCCCACGTTCCCAGAGCCCCGTGCTTCCCTCGATATCGGTGAAGAGATAGGTCGTGAAGGTGGACGTGTTGTGCACGGAAGACAGGGTCTCGGTCCGATTCGCGAAGAGGCAACGGCGTCAACTGTACGGCGAAGGGCCTCGGCAGGCCAGAGGCGTGCGACGAATTCCCGTGCCGACAAAGCCACCGGATGATTGTATCCGGTGCCCGGGCGGAGCCGGCCGCGCACATCCGGCCCGACGGGCGCGTCGCGAAAAGCCGGCGTCGATCCCGGGGCGGATCGTCTTGACGGGTCATCGTATTCGGTGCAGTGTAAAAACCCGTGCCTGCGACCGTCCCGCGGTGGCCTGTTGACAGGGGTAAGCCGCGCGCAAACCGTGGATGCTTGTCGAGCAACGAGGCGGCCGCGTCCGCAGGATCATCGGGCGAGCCTGGGCCGCCCGCATGGCCAGGCAAACGAGGAGGAAAACCGATGCGAAACCAAACCTCGTCAGGGCGGTCGATTGGCGCGGTTCCACCTGCAGACAAGGGATTTCCGCGACCGGCGGACTCGCCTGGCGCGCGTTCGTGATCGTGGTTGGGGTGATCTTCGCCTGGCGCCGCGAGCCGTGCCCCCGGCCAGGTGTCGGCGCACTCGATGGGTAAGCCGTGGAGTGTCCCGCCTTCGAATTTCTTCGGCTTCCCCGAGCACGGGCGCTTCCGGGTCAACACGCTCCCGACCACACCGTTCGGCAAACCCTGGGCCGACATCCTGATCAAACCGGAGAACTTCCTGCAATGCAAAGGCGCCAGCATTGCGCTTTGCTACTACTCCGGACCCGATGCCCCCGCGACGGCCGACAGCCTCGCCACGCCCTGCGAAGTTGCGCCGGGAGGAAAGATCGCGAATTGCACCTGTTACGAGATCCCGGCCGGACCAACATACATGGTGGACATCAACGCCATACTGAACCTCGACGTGTACCTTGCAACCGTAAAGGCATGCGGACACGACGGAGGCCGCTGCGTACCGAATGGGCCCACCACAGCACCGGTTTGCGACGCGATCAACGCGAACAGACTCATTCCCGGCGCGGACCTGATCTCGACCTTCAGCCTCTACCTTGAACGGGACTACCCGACGCTGAACGGGCTGACATGCAAGAACGCTCCGTACGCCGGGTGCATGACGGCCCCGTGCAAGCGAGGCGAGACCGAGACCATCGACCCGGCCACGGGCCTTCCGCTGGTGCAGTGCGCATGCCCGATCTGGACCGGCGACTACCAGGTGGGGTACCCGAACGGGAACGCCTGCGCTCTCGGAGGCAACAATGTATGGTCCGCTGCGTTTTCGCCTCTGCAGGAACTGCTGCCCCCGCCGCCGCCGCCGCCCCACCACTGCTGGCCCGACACCTTCGGCGACACTGCATGCCCTCTGCTGATGCCGAAGCCCCCTGTCCTCCCCGTTCCGCCGCCCAACGTGGACTGCAAGGAAGTATGCGGCGAGTACAGGAAGAGCAGCTATTTCGGCGTGGAGGTCGGCTTCACCTGCGATGCGACTCTCTGCACCGCCTCTTCCGACCCCCTGCTCGTGCATCAGGCATGCGCGGGACTTGCCAACAGCAGCGTCACCGAAATTCTCAAGCTGGAAATCGAGGTGGGCAGGAGCTGTGCGGCCAGCCAGATCTGCGGCTGCGTTCCGACGCCGGCGACGAACAGGGAAATATTCCGGTTGAATGCGAGGCAGCGCGAGCTCGGCATCGCAACGCAATGTGACTTGAACGGAACGCTCTGCGGCAGCCCGTGAAGCGCGACGTGATCCCCGACGCGGCGAAACTCGACCGGATCGTCGCCGCGGCACGCGCCGGCGCCGATGCGCGCGCCTCCGGCTACCGCGAGCAGGCGCTAAGGATCTATCCGTGGATCTGCGGCCGCTGCGCCCGCGAATTCGACCGCACCAACCTGCGCGAACTGACTGTCCATCACCGCGACCACAACCACGACAACAATCCGCCGGACGGCAGCAACTGGGAACTGCTGTGCCTGTACTGCCACGACAACGAGCATGCGCGGCAGCTCGAGCAGGCGCAAGGCATCGCGTCGTCGGGAGGCACGACTACCTCGCCTGCCACGCACCGGCCCTTCGCCGACCTGCTGACGAAGATGAAGGGCAAGTCCTAGGTCGCAGCCGCCGCGACGCGGAATCGCGCACCGGGCTCAGATCGCCTTGGCGCGCCCCTCCCAGAACGGCGCGCGCATTTCGCGCTTCAGCGTCTTGCCCGCGGCGTTGCGCGGGAACTCGTCGTAGATCAGCACGCGATCGACGCGCTGGTATTTCGCCGCGACCCGGGCGTTGATCCAGTCGCGCAGCGCCTCCGCGTCGATGCCGCCGCCTTCGCGCAGCACCACGGCGGCGACCGGCGTCTCGCCCCACTTTTCGTGCGGGATGCCGAACACGGCGACCTCGCGCACCGACGGATGGCGCGCCACGACCTCCTCGACGTCCTTGGGGTAGACCTTCACCCCGCCGCTGTCGATCATGTCCTTCTTGCGGTCGACGAGGTAGAGAAAGCCGTCGTCGTCGACATAGCCCAGGTCGCCGGTGCGCAGCCAGCCGTCGGCCAGCGCGCGCGCGGTCTCGTCGGGACGGTTGAAATACCCGGGCATGGTGATCGGGCCGCGGCCGGCGATTTCGCCGGTCTCCCCGGCGGGCAGCTCGCGCCCCGCCTCGTCGACGATGCGCATTTCGTAGAACGGCGGCGGCACGCCGACGCTGCCCGCCTTGCGCAGCGCATCGTCGCGGTCGAGCACGGTGATGAAACCTTCGGTCAAGCCGTAGAGTTCGTAGAAGCGGTTGGGCAGCAGCCGGTTGAGGCGGTCCTTGTGCTCGCGGTGCAGCGGTGCGCCGAGCGAGAGCACCATCTCCAGCGAGGCGAGGCGTGCGGCGTCGAAGCGCGGATGGTCGAGGATGGCGATCACCTGCGCCGGGACCAGCATGGTGTGCGTCACCCGCTCCCGCGCGACCGAGTCGATGAACGCACCGGCGTCGAACGTACGGTGCAGCACGTAGGTCGCGCCGCACATGAACGAGGGGAACATCGTCACCATCGCGCCGTTGAACACGATCGCCCCGGCGTGAAGCACCACCGATTCCGGCGCCATGCGCCAGGCGTTGGCCATCGTCGTCGCGTACATGGCGCGGATGAAGTGGGTGTGCTGGATGCCCTTGGGCAGGCCGGTGGTGCCCGACGTGTACATCAGCGTCAGCAGATCGCCGGCCGCCACTTCCGCCTGCGGCTCGGCGTCGCTCGCCGCCGCGTGCAGCGCCGCGTAATCGTGAAAGCGCGGCGCGTCGTCGGCGGGCGCCGGATCGACCAGCACCCAGCGGACATCGCCGGACAGGCCGTCGCGCACCGCATCGAGCATCGCGCGGGCGTGACCGTCGGCGACGACCACTGCCGGCGGCGCGTCGGCAAGCAGGGATGCGAGCCCGGGTGCCGCGAGCAGCGGCGACAGCGGCACCGCCACTGCGCCCAGCTTGGCGCAGGCCCAGTAGGTCGCCAGCAGCGGCGCGCCATTGCCGAGAACAGTGGCGACGCGGTCGCCGCGTCCCACACCCAATTGCGCGAGCGCATTCGCCCAACGGTTCACGTAGGCGTTGAATTCGCGCCAGTCGAAGCGCAGATCGCCGGCGTCGCCGGTGCCGCCGCAGACGACCAATGCCGCGTGTTGCGGCCGATAGCGCGCGTGCCGGACCGGCAGGCCGCCGAGGCAGAGACTGTCGAAGGCGATGGGTGTGTCCATGGGTGTCAGAGTCGGTGAGTGTGATCGGTTACGGCGAATCCCGGCCAGGCGATGTCCGCAGACCGCGCCAGCGCGATCACCTTGAACAGCTCGCCCATTTCCGCCGGCGACAGCAGTTTCTGCACGGCGGCGGCCTCGCGCAGGTATTCCGTGGAGGTCGGTTCGCCGGTCTCGCCCAGCCGGTCGAGGATGCCGCAGCCGACCAGGAAGCCCGCCTGCTGCGCGTAGCCGGCGACGGCGAGCCCGGCGCGTTCGCCCGCCAGCGCGATGGCGGTGAAATCCACGTGCGTGGTCAGGTCGGACAATCCCGGCCAGAGGAAAGGATCGGCGTGCGCGCGATGCCGATAGTGCCCCATCAAGGTGCCGCGGCTGCGTTGCGGATGGTAGTACTCGTGTTGCGGAAAGCCGTAGTCGAACATCAGCAGCGCGCCTCGCGTGATGCGCCTGCCGACATCCTCGACCAGCGCCTCGGCGGCCGGATTGATTTCGCTCAAGTAGTCGCCCTCCGGCGGGAAGCGATCCTCGGCGAGCGTGCGCAGCGTCCCCGGCGGCAGCGGTCGCGTCGCCTCGCGCAGCGCGCCATCCCAGACGACGCCGCATTCGAAGTATCCGCCGGCGCGGCGCTCGACGACGTGCGCCGGCACCGCGTCGAGCACCTCGTTGCCCAGCACCGCGCCGTCGATGCTCGGCGGCGGCGCGTCCAGCCAGTCGACGCGGCCGAGAAATCCGGGGATGCGCGCATCGATGAGCGCGCGCTGACGCTCGCGCAGATCCGGACTCAGGTCGACGATCGCGTAGCGCGACGGCAGTGCATCGCGCAGTGCCAGCGCGGCGAGCAGGTCCGCGGCGAAGGCGCCGCTGCCGGCGCCGAGCTCGACGATTTCCCGCGCGCCCGATGCGCCAAGGATTGCCTCCACCTGTACGGCCACCGCGCGGGCGTAGAGCGGCGTCAGTTCCGCCGCGGTGACGAAATCGCCCGCCGCGCCGAATTTGCGCGCGCCGGCGACGTAATAGCCCAGCCCCGGCGCATAGAGCACCTGCTGCAGATAGTCGGCCATGGTGATGAAGCCGCCGGCGCGGTCGATCGCTTCGCGCACGCCGGCGACGACGCGCGCGCTGTGCGCCCGGGCGTCGGCGCCTGGTTCGGGCAGTTGCGAGTGCGGGGTGCGGGTCGAGGTCATGGGGCGCGGTCGCCCGCGTCTGTTCAATATGCTAGATTGCCGCGGAGTCTACTGCCGGAGCGGAGCGTGCAGGGCAAGGTCGTATTGATCACCGGTGGGGCCAAGCGGGTTGGCGCCGCGATCTGCCGCCACCTGCATGCGGCCGGCGCCAATCTGATGCTGCATTATCGCGCCTCCGGAGGCGAGGCGCGGTTGCTGCAGGCCGAGCTGAACGGCCATCGCGCCAATAGCGTCGCGCTGATCCAGGCGGACCTGCTCGATACCGGCAAGCTGCCGTCGCTGGTCGAGCAGACGCTGCAGTCCTTCGGGCGGCTGGACGGGCTGGTGAACAACGCATCGTCGTTCTTCGCCACGCCGGTCGGCGAGATCACCGCCTCGCAGTGGCAGGACCTGATCGGCACCAACCTGCAGGCGCCGCTGTTCCTCGCCCAGGCCGCAGCTCCCGCGCTGCGCAGGGCAGGCGGAGCGATCGTGAACATCGCCGACATCCATGCCGACCGCCCGCTCAAGGGGTATACCGTGTATTCGGTCGCCAAGACCGGGCTGATCGGACTCACCCGGTCGCTGGCGCGCGAGCTCGCGCCGGAGGTGCGGGTGAACGCGGTTTCGCCAGGCCCGGTGCTGTGGCCGGACGACGAGTCCTTCGACGAGCTGTCCCGGCAGCGGATCATTTCGCACACGCCGCTACGGCGCGAAGGCACGCCGGAGGACATCGCCGACGCCGTCGTCTACCTGCTGCGCGACGCCCGCTACGTGACCGGCGAGACGTTGCGCGTCGACGGCGGCCGGCACATCGCCATTTAAGCTCGGCGAAAAGCCGCGACGCCTTGCGCCAGCGACTCCAGGTAGGGGTCGACGATGCCGTGCGTCACCAGCGCGACACGCGTGCGCTCGAGATAGTCCAGCGACGAACCGAAGGCGCCGCGCGCGGTCGCGATCACTCGCGCCTGTTCGGCCAGCGGCAGCTTGCCGGTGTACTGCGGATGGTCGTGGCGCACGGTGAAGGTCAGCGCGGTCAGCGGCCGTTGCCCGCAGCGCACCTGAACCCATTTCGGCCTGTAGGAACCAACGACCATCTCACGCCGCCACAACAGATGCAGTTCGTCGAGCGCGACCGGCGCAGGCAACCGGTAGACGACGCCGGTGCAGGCGCCGCCGCGGTCGAGGCCCAGGACGAGCCCCGGCGCGTCCGGCGTACCGCGCGAGGCCATCGAGTACAGGCAGAAGCGCCGGTGCAGGCCGTGCAGCATGGCGGGGCGCGCCTCCGCGAACGGAAACAGCGGATTCCACAGCAGCGAGCCATAGGCGAACACCCACCAGCCGGCACCCTTGGGCCGGGCCGCCAGCGTCGCGGTCAGCGACGCGGACAACTGCTCGTCGTCGAGCGCATGTCCCTTGTTGCCGGTGGCCTGCTGGTAGAGATCGCGCATGCGTCCGGACTCGAGGTCGCTGCGGCACAGCGTCGCCAGGTCGCTCGTCGGCACGCGGGTCATGGCGGGGTCATCACGAACTGGCGCGACGCCGGCGGCGCCGCGCGCGTTCCCGACGGCAGGAAGCACTGCGTCAGGTCGTTCAGGAATCTTCGCCCGAGCGCCGTCGGCCGCAGCAGCGTCGGATCGGGGTCGAGCAGCCCCTTCGCCGTCGCCTGCTCGAGGCCGCGCGCGACCAGCGCCAGAGGCGTGCCGGTGCGCTCGGCAAACAGCGCCGCCGGCACGCCGTCGGTCAGACGCAGCGCATTGAGCATGAACTCGAACCCGGCATCGTCGCGGCCGACTTCCACGCGCTCCATCAGCGGCGTTCCGGCCGCCGCCCTGGTCATGTACTGGCGCGGCTGCTTCCAGCGCACCTCGCGCACGATGCCCTCCGGCGAGGAAATCTTGGAGTGCGCGCCCGCGCCGATGCCCAGGTAGTCACCGAAGCGCCAGTAGTTCAGGTTGTGTGCGCATTCGCGGCCGGGGCGCGCATGCGCCGAGGTCTCGTAGTGCGCGTACCCCGCCGCGGCCAGCATCGCCTGCACCGCCTCCTCGATGTCGGCGGCTTCGTCTTGGTCGGGCAGCGGCGGCGGGTGGCGGTGGAACAGCGTGTTCGGCTCCAGCGTCAGGTGATAGAAGGACAGGTGCGGCGGCGCGAAGGCGAGCGCCGCGGCGAGATCGGCGCGCGCGCCATCGACGTTCTGGCCGGGCAGCGCGAACATGAGGTCGAGGTTGACGTTGCCGAAGATCGTCAGTGCCGCCTCGGCCGCGCGGCGCGCCTCGTCGGCGTCGTGCACGCGGCCCAGCGCCTTGAGCGCCGCCGGATCGAAGCTCTGCACGCCAAGCGACAGGCGGTTGACGCCGGCCTCGAAATAGCCGGCGAACTTCTGCCGTTCGAAGGTGCCGGGATTGGCCTCCAGCGTGACCTCGGCATCGGGCAGCACCGGCAGCCGGGCGCGAACGCCGGCCAGCAATTCGTCGATCGCCGTCGCGGAGAACAGGCTCGGCGTGCCGCCGCCGATGAAGATCGAACTGATCTTGCGGCCCCAGATCTCCGGCAGCGCGCGCTCGAGATCGGCGAACAGCGCCGCGACATAGGCAGCCTCGGGAATTTCCTCGCGCGCCTCGTGCGAATTGAAGTCGCAATAGGGACACTTGCGCAGGCACCACGGCAGGTGCACGTACAGCGCCAGCGGTGGCAGCGCGGTGAAGCGTGGCCGGGTTCCGGCGCCGACGGTTGCCGCGCTGGTGCTCACTTCGCGTTCATCCTTTTTTAAAGTTCCGCCTATTTCCCAATCATGCCAGTCCGCCGCCTGCATCCAGTCGGGCCAACAGCGCGCGCATCGCCTTGCCGCGGTGCGACAGCGCGTTCTTCAGTTCCAGAGGCAGCTGCGCAGCGGTCAACCCGGTGGCATCGTCCTCGAAATGCGGATCGTAGCCGAAGCCGCCGTCGCCACGCGGCGTGTCGACGATGCGGCCATGCCATGAGCCTTCGGCGATCAGCGGTTCCGGGTCGGCGGCGTGGCGGACCAGCACCAGCACGCAGGCATAGTGCGCGCGACGGTCGGCGACGCCGCGCAGCGCCTCGACCAGGCGCGCGTTGTTGCGCGCATCCGAACGCGGCTCGCCGGAAAAGCGCGCCGATTGCACGCCCGGCGCGCCGCCCAGCGCCGCAACGCAAACCCCGGAATCGTCAGCCAGCGCTGGCAGTCCGGCGGCCGCGCTCGCGTGCCGCGCCTTGGCCAGGGCATTTTCAACGAAGGTCAGATGCGGTTCGTCCGCCTCGCCGATGGAAAGTTCGGCCTGTGGCACGACGTCGAAGCCGCGCGGCTCGAGCAGGCGGCGGAACTCCCGCAGCTTGCCGGCGTTGCCGGAGGCAAGGACGATGCGCGCGGTCACCGCGCCAGCGCGGATCTCTGCGCCGCGATCAGTTCGCGGATCCCGGCCTGCGCGAGTTCGACCAGCGCGTCCATTTCGGCGCGGGTGAAGGGCGCGCCCTCGGCGGTTCCCTGCAGCTCGACGATACCGCCGCGGCCGGTCATCACCACGTTCATGTCGGTGTCGCAGCCCGAATCCTCGGCATAGTCGAGGTCGAGCAGCGGCACGCCTCCGACGATGCCCACCGACACCGCGGCGACCTGATCGGTCAGCGGTTCGCCGGTGACCAGGCCGCGGGCGCGGCACCAGGCGATGGCGTCGGCCACCGCGACGCAGGCGCCGGTGATCGCCGCGCAGCGCGTGCCGCCGTCCGCCTGCAGCACGTCGCAGTCGATCTTCAGCGTGCGTTCGCCCAGCGCGGCGAGATCGGTGACCGCGCGCAGACTGCGCCCGATCAGGCGCTGGATCTCCAGCGTGCGGCCGGACTGGCGGCCGTCCGCGGCCTCGCGTTTCATGCGCGTGTTGGTCGAGCGGGGCAGCATGCCGTACTCGGCGGTGAGCCAGCCCTGCCCCTTGCCCTTCAGGAATGCCGGCACGCCCTCCTCGACGCTGGCCGTGCACAGCACGCGCGTGCCGCCGGCCTCGATCAGCACCGAGCCCTCGGCGTGGCGGGTGTAGCCACGGGTGATCCGCAGCGGACGCAGTTGCGCGGCCGTGCGGCCGTCGGAGCGGGAAGTCATGGCGATGCTCTTGCGCAGGGAATCGGCGATTATAGCGGTGGCGCCGCGGCACAGGTCTGCGCGAGTCCCTGCGCCAGCGTGAACGGCGGCAGCCAGTCGAACCGGCTGCGAAACGCCGTCGTGTCCACCTCGAGCGAACCGGCGAGCCGGTCGATCGCCGATGCGCGTCCGGCGCAGGCGCCGGCAAGGCGCAGGATTCCCATCGGCACCCGGAACAGCCGTGCCCGCACGCCCAGCGCCTGCGCCAGCGCCCCGGCCAGTTCGGGCGTGGACACCGGCTGCGCATCGGCCAGCAGATAGGGCATCAACTGCGCGCGCGCCGCCGGCTCCGGATCGGCCAGCAGCGCGTCGAGCGCCGATGCGAGGTTCCCGGTGAACAGCAGGCTGCGGCGGTTGTCGATGCCCGCGAACGGCAGCGGCACACCGCGCCTGACCGCAGTCATCAACGCCGCGAAATTGGCGCCGACACCGGGGCCGTAGGTCAGCGGCAGGCGCAGCGCGGTCACCGCGAGACCGGCATCCTCGGCCAGCCCGGCAAGGCGGCGTTCCGCCTCCCATTTGCTTGCCGCGTAGTCATCGTGCGGGTCGGGCGGGTCGCTTTCGCGCCACGGCCGCCCCGGCGGCGAGATCTCGCCGTGGATCTTGACCGTGCTCGCGAACACGAAATGCCGCGCGCCTGCAGCGACCGCGGCATGCGCCAAATTCAGCGTGGCCTCGACATTGTCGCGCCGGTACGCGGCCCGAGCGGCTTCGGCGTCGTCATCCCGGGCCAGGCGATGCACGCGCGCGGCAAGATGGATGACCGTTTCCGCGCCGGCAACCGCGTTCGCGAGTACCGCAGGCGACGCGTCGGCGAGATCGCCGACCGGCAGGAACTCCGGGCGCGCCACGGTGCGCGCATCGAGCGCGCGCACCAGTCCGCGCACCGGCCTCCCCGTCGCGCGCCAATGCGCGCAAACCGCCCGCCCGATCAGGCCTGCAGCACCGGTGACCACGATGAGGCCCGGTTCGGCCGTCAGAACCATTTCCAGCCGTGCCGACGGTAGAAGCGCAATCCGCTCTTCACGAACAGGTAGATGTGGCGCGGGCCCTTGCCCGCCGCGCCGCCGCCATGGTGGCCGATCTCCACCGACGGCACATACGCGGTCTTGGTGATGCGGTTCAGGCGCACGCTCCAGTCGAAGTCCTCGAAGTAGAGAAAGAATTTCGGATCGAAACCGCCGGTGCGATCGATCGCGTCGCGCTTGACCAGCATGAACGCGCCGGAAAGCGCGGGGATGCCGATGACGTCCTGCGGCGGATCGACGTCCATCAGGTCGCGCATTTCGTAGCGCGCCAGCCGGTTGCGGAACATCCGCTGCACGAACCCCGGCGCGAAGCCGCGCAGGAACAGGTCGAAGATGGCCGGATAGCGTTTGCACAGGTATTCGACGCTGCCGTCGGGGCCGCGCGCGCGCGGCGCCAGCGCGCCCACGTCCGGATGCTCGTCCAGCCAGCGCACGCCGTTGGCCAGCGCGTCGGGCGCGACCTCGACATCCGGGTTGAGCACCAGGTGATAGTCGGACCCGGTGCCGTGCAGGACCAGGTTATGGGCGGCGCCGTAGCCGATGTTGGCGTGGCCGTGCAGATAGGTGACGTGAACGCTGGAATCCGAGAAGCGGGTCTTGCCCAGGGCATTCACCCGATCGGCGACTTCCCGATCCTCGCTGTTGTCGATGATCGCCAGGTGCACGGTGCGCATCGCGCCCGCCTCCCGTCCCGCGCCGATCGCCAGCACGAGCTTGCGCAGGCAGCGCTCGAGCAGCTTCAGGTCCGGGCGATGCGTGACGATGCTGATTTGCAGCGAGGAGGGAAGCACGTGGCGGCAGGGAGGGTCGGTTGCCGCGCGCGGCGGGACGGGCGATTGGAGCGAAGGGTTCCGTTAGAATCGTGGGCGAATCGTACTTCCGCGTCAACCAGCCGCGCAGCCGCCGGCGCCGCACCCGCGAGGGCCCTTTGAGTTCAGCCACCGAATCGACCCATCCGCTACGCGTGAAACTGGCGCGGGGCGTACCCATCGCCGGCATCTGGTCGGTGCTGCCCAGCGCCCAGGCCGCCGGCACCATCGCCGCCGCCGGCTTCGATTTCGCGATTCTCGACTGCGAGCACGGCGGCTTCGATTTCGCCACGCTGGAGGCGACGATCACCGCCTGCGAAACTGCCGGGGCCTCGCCGCTGGTGCGCGCGCCGGGCGCCGATGGCTTTTTCATCCAGCGCGCGCTGGATCTCGGCGCCGACGGCATCGTCGTGCCGCAGATCCCGGATGCCGATTCCGCACGACGCGCCGTGCGCATGGCGCATTTCGCCCCGATCGGCACGCGCGGCTACAACCCCTACACGCGCGGCGGCAACTACGGGATGCCGCCGCAGCCCAGGTACGCTGCGGGCTATCCGTTCACCGGCGTGCTGATCGAGTCTCCCGCCGCGGCCGAACAGCTGTCGCAGATCGTCGCCATACCCGAACTCGACCTCATCTACCTCGGCGTGTTCGACTACTCGGTCGCGCTGGGCATTCCGGGGCAGGTCGACGATCCCCGCGTGCAGGATTTCGTCGCGCGCGCGACCGACCATCGGCCGCGCCGCCGGCAAGGCTGTCGGCACCACCGCCATGTCGGAAAAACAGACTGCGCGCCTGACCGCGCAGGGCGTCAACGTCCTGCTCTACGGCTCCGATACCTGGGTGCTGTCGAGCGGCGCACGCGACGGCCTGGCCCTTTATTCACGCTTCGGCTGGAGCCCACGATGAGTGCCGATCGCATGGAAGCTGCAAGTGCCGCGTCCCGCTACCGCGCCGGCGCGCTGGTCGACTTTGCCCGATCGCTGCTGCAACACGCCGGCCTGCGCGAGGACATCGCCAGCGATGTCGCCGAGGTGCTGGTCGACGGCGACCTCCTCGGCCACACGACGCACGGCCTGGCGCTGCTGTCCGGCTACCTCGGCGAACTCGAGAAGGGCACGATGGCCAGGGACGGCGCGCCGAAGGTCGTCGGCAAACGCCCCGCCGTCGAGACCTGGGACGGCGGGCGCCTGCCCGGACCCTGGCTGACGCTGCGCGCCTTCGACACCGCGACCACGATGGCCGCCACCTACGGCACCGGCACCGTGGTGATCCGCCGCTCGCATCACATCGCCTGCCTCGCCGCCTACCTGAAGCGGGTGACGGACCAGGGCATGATGGCGCTGCTGTACTGTTCCGACCCTTCGGGCCGCAGCGTGGCGCCGTTCGGCGGCGTGTCGCCGGTGTTCACGCCCAATCCCATGGCCGCGGGAATTCCGACGTCGGGCGACCCGATCCTGCTCGACATCTCGGCGAGCTGCACCACCAACGGCCTGACCAATCGCCTCTACAAGGAAGGCGGCCGCCTGCCGCATCCGTGGGTGCAGGATGCCCAGGGCAACGCGACCGACGACCCCGCGGTGCTGTTCGCCGAGCCCAAGGGCACGCTGCTGCCGCTGGGCGGGCTCGACGTCGGCCACAAGGGCTATGCGCTGGCGTTGCTGATCGAGGCCTGCACCGGCGCGCTCGCCGGCCACGGGCGCGCCGATCCTTCCGAAGGCTGGGGCGCGACCGTGTTCGCGCAGGTGTTCGACCCTGCAGCCTTCGGCGGCGCCGCCGAATTCAACCGCCAGACCGACTGGCTGGTGAACGCCTGCCACGAGGCGACGCCTCGTCCCGGCGGCCCGCCGGTGCGTGTTCCCGGCGAAAACGGCATGAAGCGCCACCGCGAACAGACGGCCAGCGGCGTCGCGCTGCATCCGTCCATCGCGCCATTGCTGGAACCGTGGGCGGCGAAGTTCGGCGTGGCGATGCCGGGTACGCTGCGCTGAGCATCGGCATGATGCCCATCACCACGCGCCGCAACGCCGCGCGGTTGCTGCGGCGCCCTTCAGGCCGCTAGGGCCGCCGACACTGGACGTCGACTTCTTCGCCATCGCCGTAGCGCAGACGAGAGAAATTGACATCGGTGGTCGCGTACGTCGCCGGAGACTTGTGAGCGAAGGTGAAGACGATCTGGCCGTCGACCAGTTGCCAGCCGGTCGCAACTCCGGGATCGACGACCGCAGCTTCCTTGTAGGTGTCGCCGTGATAGGTCAGCGCACCGTCGGCACCGAAAGTCCAGAACGCTGAAAGGCCGGTGCGCTGGTCGGTGCAGCGCCAGGGGCCATGAAGGACGCTGGCGCGAGGCGCGGCCTGTGGCCCGGTCGCCACCGTCTGCAGCGCTTTGACGGGCACGGGGGGCGTTGCCTCCGCAGGACTCAGCCCGCGAATAGCCTCGTCCGCAAGCGGCACGACGACAACCAGCGCGGCGACCGCCAGTGGCGCACCGACGAGGACCGGCAGGTGGGTTCGCAGGCGCCTGCGCAAACGCAGCAGGGTCGAAGGTGGAGCAGGCGCAGCGGCAGGAGCCGATCCCGGGGCGATGGTGGGCGGCCCGCGATGTTCCGGGGGCAGCAGTTCCTGGACCCCGCCCTCCACCTTGACCTGCGATGCGAGCCGGTCGTGCTCGACGGTCACCGAGGCTCCAATGGCCCGCAGCGTGGCGGCGATGCGCTCGGCATCGGCCTTCGCCACGCGCTCCTTCAGCGGTTGCGGAGTCCCGGCGAACAGGCGTTCGGTGACGTTTTGCGGCACTCCGGTCACGCGGATGAACTCCCGCTTGACTGTGTCCGGGTCGTGGTCGCCAGGCGCGCAGCCTTGCAGAACAATGCGATAGAACATCGTTCGGTCTCGTGTACAAAAATAGGGTGGTCGGTGCGTTCAGTACAGCAAACGCCGTACCGAATGTCGCCGGGCCGCCCTTTCGCCCGCAGGTTCGAGCCGGTTCGAGGCCGCCCGGATCGCCGCGGGATGCGCCGGCGGTCAGCGCCGCGGCGGCGGCCCGGTGCTTCCGCGCACGATCAGCGGCACGGGCATTTCCTTGGTGCGCGGCACGCGCTTTCCCGCGAGGCGCTCGAGCAGCCTCCTGCCCGCTTCGCGTCCGATTTCCGCAGACGGCACGCGCACCGTGGTGAGGCCAGGCGTAAGTTCCCCGGCGAGTTCGATATCGTCGAAACCGACGATCGACAATTCGCCCGGCACGTCGATGCCGCGCGCGCGGCACTCGAACAGGGCGCCGATGGCAAGCGGATCGTTGCCGCCGATCACCGCGGTGAATCCCGGCGCCCTTTCGAGAAGCTTCGCGAGCCCCGCGCGGCCGTTGGCCATGGAGAAGCTCACCTCGACAATGCGCCGCGCCGGGAGCTTGAGGTTGCGCGACGCGAGCGCGTCCTTCACACCCGCGAGGCGCTCGCGCGCCCGGTCGTTGCGCCTGGTGTCGCCCGCGATCACGGCGAACTCGCGGTGCCCGAGATCATGCAGGTGCTGCACCACGCGCATCGAGGCGGCGTGGTGCGAGAACCCGACGCAGTGGTGGCGACCGGCTCGGTCGAGGGACCACGAGATCTCGTAGGGAACGGCGGCGCGCGCAAGCACGCCGAATGTCTCAGGCAGATGATCCAGGCCAACCAGAACCATGCCGTCGGCACCGCGCTCCACCAGAGCGCGCGTGGCAGCCAGCTCTGCCGCGAAGTCGTAGTCGTGGCTCGCGAGCAGCAGCGTATAGCCGGCCGCGGCCAGCTCCTGCGCCAGCGCGTGGGTCGCGCTGGCGAAGATGGGATTGTCCACGGGCGGAAACACCGCACCGATGGTGCGCGTGCGGCGCGTGGCGAGCGCGCGCGCCGCGCCGTGCGGAACGTAGCCCAGCAAAGCGACGGCTTCGTGCACGCGCTCGCGGGTGTCCGTGCGGACCATCGCGGGCTCCGACAACGCACGCGACGCGGTGGCGAGCGAGACCCCTGCGGCGCGTGCGACGTCGGCCAGGCGGGGACTCGGAATGCGGGTCATGCGAGGACTCTACCATCACGCTGCAAACGCTTGTAGACGGCCGGATGTTGCGCTGCACATTGACGAGCGGGGCAAACCCCGCCTATGCTTTTTGCAAGCGCTTTCAATTTGCGGGCCGCCGGTGCTGGCCCCTTGCGCTTCCCGCCGCCGCTCGACGGGTAATACGAAACGGCGCGACCGTCGTCGAACGGTCGCCCATACGAGGAGGAAAATCCGATGGCGCATTCCCGATGGAACCTTGCCCCCGCGCTGGTCACGGCGGTGGCGCTCGCACTCACCCCCACGCTGGCGCTGGCCGCCGACAAGCCCGTGAAGATTCGCGTGCAGTCGGTGATCCCGACCTCGGCGGACGAGGTGACGATGCTCAAGGAGTTCGCGGCCGACGTCGCGGCGCTCACCAACAACACCGTCACCTTCGAAGTGCTTCCTGCCGGCGCAATTGTCGCGGTGAACGACACGCTCGACGCCGTCGACAAGGGCCTGATCGAGGGTGGTTTCGCCTGGACGCACTACTGGTCCGGCAAACACCCGGCGGCCACGCTCTTCGGTTCGCCGGCCGCAGGTTCGGGCTTGGGCATGGACAACTTCGCCTGGGTTTCCTGGTACCTCTATGGCGGTGGCCAGCAGCTGTACAACCAGCTGTGGAAGGAGATGAAGGTCAACGTGAAGGGCTTCATCCTGCAACCGGTCGGTCCCGAGGCGCTGGGCTGGTTCAAGACGCCGATCAACAGCATGGCCGACTTCAGGAAGCTGCGCTTCCGCACGCCTCCCGGCATCCCCGGCCAGATCTACAAGGACATCGGCGTCGCTTCCGTCGCGATGGGCGGTGGCGACATCCTGCCGGCGCTGGAAAAGGGAACAATCGACGCGGCCGAATGGTGCTGCCCGAAGCCCGACATGACCTTCGGCTTCCAGAAGGTGCTCAAGCACTACTATCTGCAGGGCCTGCACCAGGTGGTGGTGAACGCCGACCTCTACATCAACGGCGACGTGTGGAAGAAACTCTCGCCCGGCCAGCAGAAGGCGATCGAAGTCTCGGCCAATGCTTCGCTGATGAAGACCGTTGCCTATCGGATTCTGGAGAACGGCAAGGCGCTTAAGGAACTCACCGAGAAGCACGGCGTGATCCTGCACGACACGCCGGCCGAATACTTCAAGGAATACGGCGCCGCCGCCAAGAAGAGCTTCGAGAAGAACGCCGCCGACAACGCCTTCTTCAAGCAGGTGTGGGAAAGCCAGAAGGAGTTCGCCGATGTCGCGATTCCCTTCTGGGCAGGCGCGCAGAAATCGAACGCAGCCCTGGGCGCCGCCTACGCGGACGACTTGGCCAAGGCGAAGAAGAAGTAGCCGCAGCAGCAGGTTCCCTGCGGCCGTGGTCGGGTGTGTTGCGCTCGCCCGCGGCCGCAATTCCCGGCGCAGGAGCCGCTCCGGCGTGATGCCGTGTCGCGCCGAAGGCAGCGTGCGCCCGCCGTCAAGGCGCCGCCGCCCCGACAGGAGATTGCAAAGCCATGGCTGAAATCACCAGTCCCGCCGACGAGATGATCGCAGGAGGGCGCGCCGACGTCACCACAGGTCTGCCTGACGATATGCCGCCGTGGATGTCGCGCACCATCATCGCCATCGACACCTTCAGCCTGTGGGTGGGCCGGGTGGTGAGTTGGCTCACGGTCCCGCTCATGTTCGCGATGGTGTACGAGGTCTTTGTACGCTACGCGTTCACGGCGCCTACGGCGTGGGCCTATGACATCAGCCGGATGCTCTACGGCGCGCTGTTCATCCTGGGCGCGGGCTACGCGCTGGCGAGAGGCGTGCACATTCGCTCGGACTTCCTCTACCGGAAATGGTCGATCCAGAATCAGGGCCGGGTCGACACTCTGCTCTACGTCACCTGCTACTTCCCCGCGATGATCATTCTCCTGTACGTATCGTCCAAGTGGGCGTGGGTGGCGGTCGAGCGCGCCGAGCGCGGGATGGACACCGCATGGATGCCGCTGCTCGGCCCCGTCAAGAGCTGCCTTCCTCTCGGCGTGGCCTTTCTCATCATCCAGGGCGTTTCGGAGTTGCTGAAGAGCGTTCATGCGGCGCGCGCCGGAAAGTGGCCGACATGAGTCCCGAAATGATCGGCCTCCTGATGATCGGCGGGATGCTCGCCGGCATCTTCATCGGCTTTCCCATTTCCTTCACGCTGCTTTTCCTCGGCATCGTCTTCGGCTACTGGGGATTCGGGGAACTCGTCTTTTACCTGATGACCCTGCAGTTCAACGCCACGATGATGGAGCAGACGCTGTCCGCGGTGCCGCTGTTCGTCTTCATGGGCATCATGATGGAACAGGCGAACCTGATGGAGCGCCTGTTCGATGCCGTGCAGAAAATACTCGCCCGGGTGCGCGGTTCGCTCTACCTCGCGGTGATGTTCGTGGCAACGATCTTTGCCGCCGCCACCGGGATCGTGGGCGCCTCCGTAACGATCCTCGGCATCATGGCGGGCAAGTCGATGACGCGCTCGAACTACGACGTGCAGCTTTCGTCGGGCCTCATCGCCGCGGGCGGCACGCTGGGCATCCTGATCCCTCCGTCGATCATGCTGGTGGTGATGGGGCCGGTGCTCGAGGTGCCGGTGACCACGCTCTTTGCCGCAGCCATCCTTCCGGGGATCATGCTGGCGCTGATGTTCACCGCCTACGCGATGATCCGCTGCATCATCAACCCCGCGCTGGGGCCGGCGCTGCCGCTCGAGGACCATCCCGAGAACATGGCCGAGGTCTGGAAGCAGTTCTTCCTGGGCCTGGTCCCGCCGGCCGCACTCGTACTCGCCGCTCTCGGCAGCATCGTGTTCGGGTTTGCCACGCCCACCGAGGGTGCGGCCTGCGGCGCCGTCGGCGCGCTCCTGCTCACGGCGGCCTACGGCAGGCTCACGCTGCCGAATTTCAAGGAATCGCTGATCCGTACGCTCGAGATCTCGGTGCTGATCCTGTTCCTGGTGGCGGCGTCGAATTTCTTCGGTGCGGTCTTTGCCCGCCTGGGCACCCCCACGATGCTCACCGACGCGCTACTCCAACTCGAGCTGAACCGATATGTGATGCTGTTCATCATCATGGCGCTGATTTTCCTCCTGGGCTGGCCGCTCGAATGGGTTCCGATCGTGCTGATCGTGGTGCCCTTCCTGCTGCCGCTGGTGCAGAAACTCGGCTTCGACCTCGCCTGGTTCGGAATCCTGGTGGCGGTCAACCTGCAGACGGCGTGGTTGTCGCCACCGGTAGCGTTGTCGGCCTACTTTCTTAAAGGTGTGGTACCGCAGTGGGAGCTTACCGACATCTACAAGGGCATGCTCCAGTTCATGGTCCTGCAACTCACGGGCCTGGTGCTGATCATCGCGTTCCCGCAGATCGTCCTGTGGCTACCCGAACTCATCTACGGGAAATGAAGACATGGCAATCAACTATTTGAAGAAGGCTGCGAAGTCGCCGGAAACCGAGACCGGGAACGCGCGGAAAGTCGTCGAGGAAATGCTGGGCGAGATCGATCGCCGGGGCGAGGCGGCGGTGCGCGAGTACGCGGCGAAACTCGACAAGTGGACCGGCGGGATCGTGGTTTCCCCCGACGAGATCGAACGGCGCACCGGCGCGATCGAGCCGGAGGTGAAGCGCGACATCGAGTTCGCGGCGGGCCAGGTGCGCCGCTTCGCGGAGGCGCAGCTTGCCTCCATGCGCGAGTTCTCGATCGAGATCCATCCGGGCCTCGTCGCCGGCCAGCGCCTGATCCCGGTGAACGTCGCCGGCTGCTACGTGCCCACCGGACGCTATGCGCACATCGCCTCCGCCTACATGGCGATCGCGACCGCGAAGGCCGCGGGCGTGCCCACGGTGATCGCCTGTTCGACGCCCTACCGGGGCGAGGGCATCCACCCGCAGGTGCTCTACGCGATGAAGGTGGCCGGCGCCGACACGATCATGACGCTGGGCGGCGTACAGGCGATTGCCACGCTCGCCAACGGTCTTTTCACCGGCAAGCCCGCCGACATCATCGTCGGGCCCGGCAACAAGTACGTCGCCGAAGCCAAGCGCATGCTCTTCGGCAAGGTCGGCATCGACGTCTTTGCCGGACCTTCGGAAGTGGCGGTGATCGCCGACGACTCCGCCGATGCGGCGATCGTCGCCTCCGACCTCGTCGGCCAGGCCGAGCATGGGCACGAGTCGCCCGCCTGGCTGTTTACCACTTCGCGGTCGCTTGCCGAGGAGGTGATGCGGCGCGTACCGGCCCTCGTCGACGCGCTCCCGCCGACCGCGCGCGATGCGGCCGGCGCGGCGTGGCGCGATTACGGCGAAGTGATCGTTTGCGACACCGCGGAAGAGGTGGCGCAGGTCTCCGACCGCTATGCCTCCGAGCACCTCGAGGTGCACGCGCGCGACCTCGACTGGTGGCTGGCGCGGCTCACCTGCTACGGTTCGCTCTTTCTCGGCGAGGAGACGACGGTCGCATTCGGCGACAAGGCCTCGGGACCGAACCACGTGCTGCCCACGCGCGGTGCTGCGCGCTACTCGGGCGGCCTCTCGGTGCACAAGTTCGTGAAGACCGTCACCTGGCAGCGGATGACGCGCGCCGCGAACCACGAGATCGCGCAGGTGACGGCCCGCATCTCCCGGCTCGAAGGCATGGAGGCGCACGCGAGAACCGCCGACGACCGCCTGGCGAAGTATTTTCCGCAGGAACGTTTCGCGCTCGGCGCGCGCGTGGAGCACTGACGGCGTGACCGGGCCCGCCCACGACTTCATCGTCGTCGGCGCCGGCAGCGCCGGATGCGTGCTGGCGGCGCGCCTGTCGGAAGGCGGACGCCATTCGGTGCTGCTGCTCGAAGCGGGACCGAAGGACGACTACCTGTGGATCCACATTCCGATCGGGTACGGCAAGACGATGTTTCATCCGGTCTACAACTGGCGCTTCGAGACCGAGCCGGATCCGGGGATGGACAACCGCAGGATCTACTGGCCGCGCGGACGCTGCCTGGGTGGTTCCTCGTCGATCAACGGCCTCATCTACATCCGCGGCCAGCATGAGGACTACGACCACTGGGCGGCGCTGGGCAATGCCGGCTGGGGGTGGAAGGACGTCGCTCCGTACTTCCGCAAGCTCGAATCGAACTCGCGCGGCGCCTCCGACCTGCACGGCGGCGACGGGCCCGTGTCCTGCTCCGACATCCCCGGTCGCCACGAACTCATCGATGCCATCGTCGACGGGGCAGGTCAACTCGGCGTGCCGAGGAACGACGACTTCAACGGCGTGCGCCAGGAAGGCGTCGGCTACTACCAGCTGTTCACGAAAAAGGGCTGGCGCTCGAGTTCCGCGGTGGCCTACCTGAAGCCCGCGCGTGAACGCACGAACCTGCGCGTGGAGACCGACGCGCACGTCGAACGGGTCGTCTTCGAGGGGACGCGCGCGACCGGCGTTCGCTACCGGCAGGGCGACCGGACGCTCACCGCGCACGCGCACCGCGAGGTGATCCTCGCGGCCGGCGCGCTGCAAAGTCCGCAGTTGCTGCAGCTCTCGGGCGTCGGGCCTGCCGAACTCCTTCGCAACCATGGCGTCGCGGTGGTGGCCGACCGCCCTGGCGTCGGCGAGAACCTGCAGGACCACCTGCAGATGCGCCTGGTCTACAAGTGCGCGAAGCCCATCACCACCAACGACGACCTGGCGTCGTGGTGGCGCTCGGCAAAGATCGGGCTGCAGTGGCTGCTCTTTCGCGAGGGACCGCTGGCCATCGGAATCAATCAGGGGGGACTGTTCACCCGCGTGCTGCCCGAGTCGACCAGACCGGATATCCAGTTTCACATCGCCACGCTGTCGGCGGATCAGGCCGGCGCGAAGCCCCACCCGTTCTCCGGATTCACGCTGAGCGTCTGCCAGCTCCGGCCAAGTTCCCGCGGACACGTGCGCATAAAATCGGCCAATGCATTCGATCCGCCCGCCATGACCGCCAACTACCTTTCGACCGAGGAAGACCGGCGCTGCAACGTCGAGGCGGTGAAGTTCGCGCGAAGCCTGGCCGCCACGCCTGCGGTCGCGCCTTATGTTCGCGAGGAATACAGGCCGGGGCCCGGCGTTGCGAGCGACGAGGACCTGCTCGGGTGGTGCCGCGCGAGCGGTGCGACCATTTTCCATCCGTCCGGCACCTGCCGCATGGGTGAGGATTCGCTGGCGGTCGTCGATGCGCGGCTGCGCGTGCACGGCGTGACCGGCCTGCGCGTCGTAGACTGTTCGATCATGCCAACGCTCGTCTCCGGCAACACCAACGCACCGGCAATGATGATCGCGGAGCGGGCCAGCGAGCTGATTGTCGAGGACGCAATGGCAGGCCGCGTTCAGTAACCTGTCCCGGAGAGGAAACCCAGCATGCAAGCCAAGGACATGATGACCAGCCCGGTACTCACCATCTCGCCGGATGCGACGGTGGTCGAGATCGCCCAGCTGCTTCTCGAGCGCCACATCAGCGCGGCCCCCGTGGTGGACGATGCCGGGAAGCTGGTCGGCATCGTGAGCGAGGGCGATCTCATGCGCCGCCCGGAGTCGGGAACGGAGCGCCATCCATCCTGGTGGCTCTCGCTGATCTCCGATCCCCGGAAGGAGGCGCGCGAGTTCGTCAAGCACCACGGCTTGCACGCACGGGACGTGATGAGCCGTCACGTGGTGAGCGTGTCCGAGACCACGCCGCTGCAGGAGGTCGCGAGCCTGCTGGAGAAGCATCGCATCAAGCGCGTGCCGGTGCTGCGCGACGGCAAGGTCGTGGGTATCGTGAGCCGTGCGAACATTCTGCAGGCATTGGTTGCGCAGCCCAAGTCGGCTCCGCTGGCGGCCGACGACCTGCATCTGCGGCAGGCGGTCCAGGACGCGATCAAGGCCAGCGGCGCGCGCACGCTCTACCTGAACGTGGTGGTCGCCGACGGAGTGATTCACCTGTGGGGCATGGCCTACAACCAGGACGAAAGGCAGGCGATGTGCGTGGCCGCGGAATCGGTCCCGGGGGCCAGGGAAGTCCGGGAGCGGATCAGCATCCTGCCTCGCGGGGCGAATCGCGCGGGGTGACGCCGCGGGGGCGCGGCGAGACGCGGGGGCGCGGCGAGACGCGGGTCAGCAGCGCCACCATCGTGCGACGGAACATCTGCGCGAGCATTCGAAACGTCTGCACGCGTTCCCTGTACACGAGCAGCATCGGGTCGACTGCCCGGCTGTCGCGGTCGGGCGACCGCGGATCGTTGGCGGCCGGCCGCGTTCCGTGCGGCTTGCGCGGGGTCACCTTCGGGTAACGGACGGTGTCGCCATCGACTCCGGCCAGGTCGGCTTTGCGCAGGTACAGGGACATGGTGCCTCCTCGGGCAAGTGACGCTTGGCGGATCGCCGCGCATCCGAAATCGGAGCACACCGCGGCTTTGTCCGCCGGGCAGGCCGCCGGCAGATGCGGCGCTCCTGCCCTTGGATTACGCCCCGGAATCCAAACGACAAGGTCGGATCCATCTGCAAGACCATGATCAGAGTTGAAGGCCCGGACTTCAAACGATGATTGGGAACTGTTAGCATTCCCATTGAGAATGCGAAAACCGGCCTCCCGACTGCCTCCGCTGGAGTTGCTGCCCACGTTCGATGCGGCGGCGCGGCACCTGTCGTTCACCAAGGCCGCCGCCGAACGCTTCCTCACCCAGTCGGCGGTCAGCCGGCAGATCAAGATGCTCGAGGAGGATCTGGGTGTGGCGCTGTTTCGCCGCCGCCATCGCGCCATCGAGCTGACCGACGACGGCAGGCGCCTTTCCGAAGCGGTGCGCATCGCGCTCGAGGGGCTGCGCGACACGGTTGTGCGGATTCGCGCGCCGATCCGTCGGGAGGTGCTGGCGCTGACGACCACACCCGGCTTCGCCGCGCTGTGGCTGATCCCCCGCCTCGCTGCTTTTGTGGCGTCGCATCCAGGCATCGACGTGCGCATCGATGCTTCGCTGGCGAAGCGCGATCTCGTCGACGACGAATTCGACCTGGCGATCCGCTATGCGTCTGCCCGTGCCGCGTTGGGCACGCCGTTGTTCCAGGAATCGGTGCAGCCGGTCTGCGCGCCGGCGCTGGCCCGCGATCGTTCGCGCCCGCTCAAGACTCCGACCGACCTGCTGCGGCACACGCTGCTGCAGATCGACATCCCGCGTGACGCCGGAATCCAGGCCGAGTGGGAACTCTGGGCGCAGGCGGTCGGGATCGGTTCGCTCGAATCGGCGCAATCGCTGACGTTCACCAACTACGACACGGCGATCGCCGCGGCCGTCGCCGGCCAGGGCGTCGCGCTCGGGCGCCATCCGCTGGTCAACGACCTGCTGGAGCAGCGGGCGCTGGTCGCACCGCTGCACGACGAGCGATCGTCGGCGCGCGCCTATTTCCTGGTGCTGGAGCCGAAGGCGGCCAGGCGCCCATCGGTTCGGGCGTTCGCCAACTGGGTGATCGAGCAGGCGCGCGTCACCTGAACGACGGCTGCGGCCGGCCTCCCGTGCTGCCGAGGCTCCCGGCTTGACTCATGTCATGATGCCTCGTCGGCATCGTCCTAGACTGGAACTTCGTCGGGAAGGGGATGAGTTCGCCCCGGGAAAGGACAGCCATGGCACACGTCGTCATCATTGGTGCGGGCCTGGGCGGGATGCCCATGGCCTACGAAATGCGGGAACAGTTGAAGCCCGCCGACAAGGTCACGGTGGTCAACATCGGCCTCAATTTCCACTTCGTTCCGTCCAATCCGTGGGTGGCGGTGCGCTGGCGCAAGCGCGACGATATCGAGTTCCCCGCCGCCGATTTTCTCGCGAAAAAGGGCATCCGCTACAGCGCGTCGGGCGCCCGGCGCGTGCATCCCGAGCGCAATCAGGTCGAATTGGGCGACGGGACGCTGCTCGACTATGACTACCTGATCCTCGCCACGGGCCCCAAGCTCGCCTTCGACGAAATCGAGGGGCTCGGCCCCGCAGGCCACACCCAGTCGATCTGCCATGTCGACCATGCCGAGCGCGCCGCCGACGCGTGGGACAGGTTCGTCGCGGCTCCGGGACCGATCGTCGTCGGCGCAGTGCAGGGTGCCTCGTGCTTCGGACCCGCCTACGAATTCGCATTCATCATGGAAACCGATCTCCGGCGCCGCAAGATCCGCGACCGCGTGCCGATGACCTTCGTCACCGCCGAACCGTACATCGGGCACCTGGGGCTCGGGGGCGTGGGCGACTCCAAGACGATGCTCGAGTCGGCGCTGCGCGACAAGCACATCAAGTGGATCTGCAACGCCAAGGTGACCAAGGTCGAAGCCGGGACGATGCACGTGACCGAGCACGACGACGAGGGCAAGCCGAAGAAGGAGCACACGCTGCCCTTCGGCTATTCGATGATGCTTCCGGCGTTCAAGGGCATCGACGCGGTGTTCGGCATCGAGGGGCTCGTGAATCCGCGCGGGATGGTCATCATCGACGCGAACCAGCGCAACCCCCAGTACCGGAACATCTATGCGGTCGGCGTTTGCGTGGCCATTCCGCCGGTCGAGCCCACCCCGGTGCCTACCGGCGCGCCCAAGACCGGCTACATGATCGAGTCGATGGTCACGGCCGCCGCCCTCAACATCCGCGCGGAACTCGACGGCAGGACCGGCGACGCGAAGGCGACGTGGAACGCCGTCTGCCTTGCCGACATGGGCGACACCGGCATTGCGTTCGTCGCGCTGCCGCAGATCCCGCCACGCAACGTCAACTGGTTCTCCGAAGGGAAGTGGGTCCACCTGGCCAAGATTGCCTTCGAAAAATACTTCATCCGCAAGATGAAAAAGGGGACGTCCGAGCCGTTCTTCGAAAAACAGGTGATGAGCATGCTGGGCATCGCCAAGCTCAAGAAATAGTGCCCCTGAAGCAACGTCGCTACCGGCCGACGCGGCCTAGTTCGCCTGGCGCAGGCCGGTAACGTTGAAAACCGCGTCCGTTCTTCCCAGGCCCTTCAGTTCGAGCGGCCCGATCGACTCCACCCGGGCGCGATCTCCGAGTTCGCTCAGGGCACGCGGGTCGACCAGGATCTGGCCGTTGGCCGCCGCATCGCAAAGTCGTGACGCCAGATTCACCACGCCGCCGATCGCCGTGTAGTCGTTGCGTCCCGCGGAACCGATCATGCCCAGCGTGGCGTAGCCATGCGCAATCCCGATGCCGAAGCCGAGGTCGTGACCGAGCTGCGCCCAGCGCCCGCTGATCTGCGCGAACGCCGCCTGCAGTTCCAGTGCCAGTGCCGTTGCCCGGATCACCGGGTCCTCGCAGGGCATGGGGTCGTTGAAGATCACCATCAGACCATCACCCGATCGATAGCCGATCGTGCCACCGTGATCCGCGACCAACTGGCCGGCCCGCCCGTGGATGTCCTGCAGCACATCCATGACGTCCTCCGGCTCCACGTCTTCCGAAAAGGCGGTGAAGTTCCGGATGTCGCAGAACAGGCAGGTCACGAGGCGACGGTGGCTCTGCAGCAGCGCTTCATCGCCTTCGCGGGTGACGAGGTCCGCCACCTCGGGAGACAGGAACCGCCTCAGTCGGGCAAGGCGCTCGATTTCGGCGACCTGCGCCACGACCCGTGCCTCCAGCGAAGCATTGAGTCGTTGGATTTCCTGCGTCTGGTTAACGAGTCTGCGTCGCAAGCCGTCCATCAGGTAATACTGGTTCAGGAAGGCCGCGGTCACGAGCAGCAGATAGCCGATGACTTCGATTCTGGGGTCGTAGTACGTGTAGAGCGTACCGGCAATGACGACGAAGGAAAGACAGCCCATCGCCAGGGCTGCGTTCCTGCCGTGTCTCTTTCGGTCGACGGACAGCCCGACCACGGCCACCAGCACGAATATCCACATGACGGCGGCCTGGACATGCACATTGAGGCTGAATGCCGACAAGCCCACCGTCGCCGCAATCACGCCCGCGATCAACTTGAAATAGCAGGCAGCCATCGACACGCCGGCGCCGAAGAACGCGACAAAGCCGCCATTGCCGACCAGTCGCTCCAATTGGGAGGCGGCTTCGACCAAGCCTGTTCCCGGTGCGGCGGAGTCACTCAAGTCCAGCACCTCCTCGATTAATCGACGGTCCGCACCGGATTCACGAGTGCCGTCCGCCCGGAATCACGATTCTGGTCCGACGACGTTGGCGAGAAAGCCGGTGCCCCCTGCCCGCACCAAAGCCCCGCACCACGCACCCGTCGCTAGCTGTCCGTACAACTGAACGCCAGCGTCTCGCCGGCATCGACTTCGCAGGCGTGGCCGAAACTCAGGCGGCCGCTGCCGCGCAGCAGCAATTCCTCGCGATGCAGCAGGAATTCCCGCTCGCCGTCGAAGGTCACGTAGGTACCGTTGGAACTCTGATCGATCAGCGCGAACTTGTCGCGCCGGCGCTCGATCCGCGCGTGCTGCCGCGATGCCAGCCTGTCGGCGATCACGACGTCGTTCTGAACATCGCGACCCAGCGTCAGCGCCATCGTCTCCGCATTCAGCACGATGGTGCGCTCGCCATGCCGGAGTTCGAGCGTGGCCAGTTGGAGCCGCGGCCGCATCACCATCTCGGTGAGGTCGGCGGGGTCCTGCCAGGTCAGCTCCATGATCCCGACGTCCTGTTCCTTGCCCTTCAAGGTCACCAGGTCGAGCGCGCGCAGGTGCCGGCGTACGCTGGACGGCAGCGTTTCGGCGGTGGCCGCCGACAGGATGATCTGACCGCCTTTTGCCAACGCAACCATCCGCGCGGCGGTATTGACCGAATCGCCGAACATGTCGCCATCGCGTTCGATCGCCTCTCCGAAATGCAGGCCCATCCGAAAGGCAAGCCGCTGGTCACCGCTGGCCTCCAGCCCGCACATCCGGCCCTGGATTTCCGCGGCGGCGGCCGCAGCCTGATCGGCCGTCGGAAAGACGAGCATTGCCTCGTCGCCGATCGTCTTGACCAGTCGCCCGCCGAACTCCGTGGCGGCGTCACGGGCAAGCACGAGACAGCGACTGATCGTCGCCAGAGCCTTCGCGTCGCCCAGCTTCTCATAGAGACGAGCGCTTCCGGCAATGTCGGCAAACAGCACGGCAACAGTCGGATCGGCGGGACTCATCGCGATGGTTCGTGTCCGAATGACCCAGGCGACATTATGCACCCGCGCATCGACGCCCTCTGCGCAGGTACCCGGTGCCGGCGACCGGCCAAAGGCCGTCATCGACGATCGAGCCCGGCCGGATCGCGAGTCAGACCAGTGGCGACGTCAGCTTTTCCGTCGCGAACGCGCGCCGCACGGCGGGCCGCGCGAGCACCCGCTGCAGATAGGGCCCCAGGTGCGGAAGGCTGCGCGCGGGACGCGCGAAACCGCGGGTCCAGCGGCACAACATCAGCGCGTAGGGATCGACCGCGCTGAACTCGGGCCCGAGCAGCCAGTCCGCCCCGTGCGACGCCAGTTGCGCGTCCAGTTGATCGAGCATGCCGCCGATTTTCGCTTCAGCGCGGGACTTCACCTGCGCCGCCGCTGCGGCATCGCCTTCGTTCACCATGCGTTCGCCGTAGAAATAGTGCAGGAGCATCGCCTGGAGCGTATTGGTGCACCAGACCAGCCACTTGTAGAAATGCGCGCGTTCGGCGGTCTGCAGCGATGGGGCGAGCCGCGCCTGCGGGAACGCGTCCGCGAGATACAGGCAGATGGCGGCCGTTTCGTAGAGCACCAGGTCGCCGTCCACGAGCACCGGAATCTGCCCGTTCGGGTTGAGCTTCAGGTATTCCGGGGACTTGTGGGCCGCGTTCGCCCGGTCGACGAGCAGGAGCTCGAACGGCGCGCCGATCTCCTCGAGCAGCATATGCGGCGTGAGGCTGGCATTGCCCGGATAGTAGTGGAGTCGAATCATGGTTCCTCTCGAGTCACCCAACGCCGATGGGACTTCCGATTCCATCGGATCGGGCATGATCTTACAGCCTGGCGGCGATCCGGCGAGCATCCGGCTTCCGTGGATCTCCGGGCGGCGCTAGACTGAGCCACTTCATTCGAGGCCCTGCGTTGAACCGTCCTGCCGTCACCCCCGCGCATCTGTCGGCGCGGCGCTTCGGCCGCTTCGAGCTGCAGCCGAAGGAGCGCCGCCTGCTTGTCGATGGCGTTCCCGCCAATCTCGGCGCGCGCGCGTTCGACCTGCTGGTGGCGCTGGCAGCGCAGCCGGGCCAGCTCGTCACCAAGAACGACCTGCTGAATCTGGTCTGGCCGGACGTGGTGGTCGAGGAGAACAACCTGCAGGTGCAGATCAGCGCGCTGCGCAAGCTGCTGGGTCCGCAGATCATCGCCACGATTCCGGGACGTGGTTACCGGTTCACCGCCGCATTCGACGGCGCTGCGGACGAGCAGCCAACGCGGCGCTGCCGATGCAACGCCGGCGGCGGTGCAGCCGCGGCGCCCCGGTCGCGCGACACACCAATCTCCCCGCGGACCTGCCGCGCTCTACGGTCGCGACGCGGACCTGACGTCGCTGCGCGCGCTGCTCGACGCGCACGCGCTGGTGACCGTGGTGGGCGCGGGCGGCATCGGCAAGAGCCGCCTGGCGCAGGCGATGGCGCTCGAGCTCGCCGACCACCGGCCGGACGGCGCGTGGATGGTCGAACTGGCCAGTCTGGCGGATCCCGCGCTGCTGCCGCATGCGGTCGCGCAGGTGCTCGACATCAAGGTGGCCCGACAAGGGGCGGCGCTCGAAGAGCTGGTCGCCGGCCTCGCACAGCGGAACCTGCTGCTGGTGCTCGACAACTGCGAACACCTGCTCGACGCGGCCGCGGCGCTGGTTCAGGCGGTGCTGCAGGGTGCGCCGAAGGTCAGGTTGCTGGCGACCAGCCAGGAGCCGCTGCACCTGCCGTCCGAACAGCAATACCGGGTGATGCCGCTGTCCCTGCCCCCGGAACCATCGACGAGCAACCTGCGCGAGTTCGGGGCCATCGCCCTGTTCGAGGCTCGGGTGCAGGCGGTGAATCCCCATTTCGCGCTGACCGACGAAAACCTGGCGACGGCCGTCGACATCTGCCGGCGGCTCGACGGCCTGCCGCTGGCCATCGAACTGGCCGCGGCCCGGGTCGCCACGCTCGGCCTGGGTCCGGTGCGCGACAAGCTCGATGCGCGCTTCAAGCTGCTCACCGGCGGCTCGCGCGCCACCCTGCGCCGGCACCAGACGCTGCGCGCCGCGCTGGAGTGGAGCCACAACCTGCTCGATGACGCCGAGCGTGCCGTGTTTCGGCGCCTCGGCGTGTTCGCCGGCGGCTTCACCATGGAACTGGCACAAGCCGTCGCCGGCGATGCCGAACTCGACGAATGGGCGGTGCTCGACCACCTGAGCGCGCTGGTCGACAAGTCGCTGGTCGTGGCGGACGCCGGCGAGCCACCTCGCTACCGCCTGCTCGAATCCGCCCGCGCTTTCGCGCTGGAGCAGCTGGCCGAGGGCGAGACGGCGGATGCCCTCCGACGGCACGCATTGGCGATGCGGAAATTCTGCGAAAACTTCGACGGCCCGCACCTCGACGGCGAAATGCGCACCGAGGAACTGCGTGCCCTGCTGTTGCCGGAACGCGACAATCTGCGCGCGGCGCATGCCTGGGCGACGGGCGAGGACGGCGATGCGGAAATCGCGGCCGTGCTTGCGGCGAGCGCCAATGCGCTGGAGGAATTCGCGTTCGAATCCGCCGACTGGCTGGTGCCACTGCGGCAGGCGGTGGAGGACGGGGCCGCGAGCACTCCGGTGACCGCGCGCTATTGGCGGGCGATGGCCAGCATAAACATGGCGTCGACCGGCCGCGTGTCCCGTGCGCTGCAGGCGGAGGCGGCAGACCGCGCCCGCACGCTCTACCTGTCCCTGGCACAGCCGCGCCGCGCCTTTTCCAGCCTGGTGTTGCTCGCCGGGCATCGGATGGTACAGGGGCAGAATACGGCCGCGCAGGCCGCCGCCGCCGAGGCGCGCGCGCTCATGCAGCCCGACTGGCCGGCGATGCTGCGCATCCGGCTGCTACGCCTGGACGGCCACTTTGCCCGTATCGCCGGCAGGCTCGCCGAAGCGCTGACGCTGCATCGCGATGCGGTCCGCGTGAGCGCCGCGACGCACGACGCGGTGCTCGACATGATGACCCGGGTGAATCTTGCCGACCTGCTGTGGGAGACCGGACCGATCGAGGACGCCGCACGCCAGATGTGCGCGCTGTTGGACGACCTGCGTGAGAGACCGCTGTCGGCGCTCGACATGACTTTGCCCTTTGCCAGGACCGTGGGCATCCTCAGCGAAATGGGCCGCATCGACGAAGCGTCAGGCGTGGCCCGCGAGACGCTGAGGTTGATGCAAGTGGGCCAGGGTCACGACGTCATGGAATGGGCGTACCTGTTCTGGCGCCGAGGCCGGTTCGACGCCGCGGCGTTGCTGCTTGGAAAATCGGCAGCCGACCAGCGTCGGACCGGTGCAAAGTTGTGGCCCAATCAAAAGCGTCTGGTCGGAGAGGTTCGTGCAGCACTCGAGGCCACGCTCGGCGAAGTCGCGCTGGGCAAACGCCTCGAGGAAGGCGCCGCGCTCGACCATCGTGCACTGCTCTCGCTGCTCACCGCGACGCTGGATGAACTCGACGGGCGTCGCCGCTGATCACGATGCCGTTCTTCCCGCCACCACGCGCGGCACCCCCGCCAGGTCGCGGCGCACGACGATCGAACCGAGGCCGGCCGTACGCAGAAGTTCCTGCACGGAATTCGACTGATCGAAGCCGTGCTCGACGGCCAGCGTGGCGCCGGGTGCGAGCCTCTTCGGCGCGCCGCCGATGATCACCCGCAGCGCGTCGAGGCCGTCGACACCCGAAGCGAGCGCATCCGCCGGCTCGAAGCGCAGATCGCCTTCGCCCAGATGCGCGTCGCCCGCCGCCACATAGGGAGGATTGGCGACGATCATGTCCCAGGGTTCGCCGGAAACGCCGTCGTACCAGTTCGCCTGCGCGAACACGACATTGCGCAATCCCGATCTCTGCGCGTTGTCGCGCGCCACGGCGAGCGCCGCCGCCGAGAGATCGGTCGCGAGCACGCGCGCGTTCGGCCGCTCGCCGGCGATGGCCAGCGCGATCGCGCCCGAGCCGGTGCCGAGATCGAGCACGCGCGGCGCGCCCTCTCTCGGCAACCGTTCCAGCGCCAGTTCCACCAGCGTCTCGGTCTCGGGGCGCGGGATCAGCACGTCTGGCGTGACCCGCAGCGTCCGCCCCCAGAATTCGCGCAGGCCGGTCAGGTAGGCCACCGGTTCGCCGGCGCGGCGGCGCTTGGCCAGCGCGAAGAACGCGTCGGCCTGCGGACGCGCGAGCGCGTCGTCGCGATGCGCGATCAGCCAGGCGCGGTCCTTCCGGAGCACGAACGCCAGCAGCACCTGCGCGTCGATCGGGACGAGGCCGGATTGCGCCAGCGCACTGCCGACCGCGACGTTCACCCGGCGCTGCCGCGGTGCGGATTGTCGGCGGCGAACAGCCGCAATCGCCGGTCGTAATAGCGGCCCCAGCCGCGGTCCTCGAGGCCCGCCTTCTGCAGCACCTTCTGCGAGGCGAAATTCTTCGGGTAGGTGACGCCGATGATGCGGTCGAGGTCGAGGTCGTCGAAGCCGAACTGCACCAGCGCGCTGGCGCCCTCGGTCGCATAGCCCTGGCCCCAGGCCTCCGGCGCCAGCACGTAGCCGACCTCGATGTCCGGCGCTCTTGCCGGCGTACTTGAGCGCAAACCAGCCGACGAAGGCGCCGGTGTCGCGACGCGTCGTGTACCAGAAGCCCAGGTCCGCATAGTGCCGCGGATAGCCCAGCACGCGGCGCAGGATCTGCGCATGGCGCTCGAGGCTCACCGGCTTGCCGTCGCCGACGAAACGCATGACCCGCGGATCGCGGTTGAGTCGCAGGAGGTCGTCGCTGTCGGCCGGCGTGAACTCGCGCAGCGACAGGCGCAGCGTCTCCAGCCACGGCGCCGGCCGCGAGGCGGTCGAACGCTTCGTGCTGTTCATGCCCCCTCCCCCGCCAGCGCCGCCAGCTGTTCGGCCTGGAATTCCTGCGCCAGCGCCGCGACGATCTCGTCGAGGTCGCCGTTCATGACGGCGTCGATCTTGTACAGCGTCAGGTTGATCCGGTGGTCGGTGATCCGCCCCTGCGGAAAATTGTAGGTGCGGATGCGCTCGCTGCGATCGCCCGAGCCGATCAGCGACTTGCGGTGCGCCGCTTCCTTGCTCTGCCGCTCCTGGCGCTCGCGGTCCACCAGCCGCGACGCCAGCACCGACATCGCCTGCGCCCGGTTGCGGTGCTGCGAGCGGTCGTCCTGGCATTCGACGACCAGCCCCGTCGGAAGGTGGGTGATGCGCACTGCCGAGTCGGTCTTGTTGACGTGCTGGCCGCCGGCGCCCGACGCGCGGAAGGTGTCGATGCGCAGGTCGGCCGGATTGATGGTGATGTCGGCGACGGGATCGGCCTCGGCGATGACCGCGACCGTGCAGGCCGACGTATGGATGCGGCCCTGCGCCTCGGTTTCGGGCACGCGCTGCACGCGATGGCCGCCGGACTCGAACTTGAGCTTCGAGTACGCGCCCTGCCCGACGATGCGCACGATGACTTCGCGGTAGCCGCCCAATTCGCTGCTCGACGCCGAGACGATCTCGGTCTGCCAGCGATGGCGTTCGGCGTAGCGGACGTACATGCGCAGCAGGTCGCCGGCGAACAGCGCCGACTCGTCGCCGCCGGTGCCGGCGCGGATTTCCAGGAAGACGTTGCGCTCGTCGTTGGGATCCCTGGGCAGCAGCGCCGCCTGCAGTTCGGTCTCCAGCGCGCCGATGCGCTCCTGCGCCGCGGCGCGCTCCTCCTCGGCGAATTGGCGCATCGCCGGATCGGCGGCCAGTTCCGCAGCCGTCGCGAGGTCGGCCTCGGCCAGCCCGAGTTCGCCGTAGCGCTCGACCACCGGCGCCAGGTCGGCGCGTTCCTTCGACATGGCGCGATAGCGATCGAGATCGGCGGTCGCCTCGGGCGCGCCGAGCAGATGGTCGAGTTCTTCCAGGCGCGCGGCCAGCGTTTCCAGCTTGTTGCGCAGTGAAGGCTTCATCGGATCGACCCGCCGCGGGCGGGGCTCATGGCTGGGACGGAGAGTTCGCCGGAGATGGCGCCCGCGCGATCATCGCGCATGCGGCCTGGCGCCGGCAGGTGGATGGCGCCGCCGCCTGCCGGCGACGACGCGCCGCGCGCGCGGCGCAGCTAATGCTCGTCGGAGCCGGGCGGATCCAGCCGGTAGACGCGCTGGAGCACCGCGATCATCTCCGCGCGTTCGGCGTCGCCCGCGGCATTGAGCGCCGACAGCGGCGCATGCAGCAGCTTGTTGGTGAGTCCGCGCGCCAGCAACTCCAGCACCTGGTCGGGCGCGGTGCCCGCGGCGAGCATCCGTCGCGCGCGCTCGAGTTCCGCGGCGCGCAGTTCGTCGTGGTGACCGGACAGCGCGTTGATCGTCGGCACCAGCGTGCGTCCCTGCATCCAGCGCAGGAAGTGCGCGGTCTGGTCGGCGATCATCTGCTCGGCCAGCACCACCGATTCGCGCCGGATCTGCAGATTGTCCTGCACGATGGCCGAGAGGTCGTCGACCGTGTAGAGGAACACGTCGTCGAGCTCGGCCGCCTCGGGTTCGACGTCGCGCGGGACCGCCAGGTCGACGATGAACACCGGCGCGTGCCGGCGCTGCTTGACCACCCGCTCCAGCAGGCCCTTGCCGAGGATGGGCAGCGTGCTCGCCGTGCAGGTGACGATGATGTCGAAGTCGTGCAGGCGCTCGGGCAGTTCGTTGAGCGTGATCGCGTCGGCGCCGAAGCGGTCGGCGAGCATGCTGCCGCGCTCGAGCGTGCGGTTGGCGACGGTCACGGACTTCGGCTGCTCGCGCCGCGAAATGCGTCGCCGCGAGTTCGATCATTTCGCCGGCACCGATCAGCAGCAGCCGCTGCTCGGTGATCGACGGGAAGATGCGCTCGGCCAGCTTCACCGCCGCGGCGGCCATCGAAATCGACGCGCTGCCGATGTCGGTCTGCGTGCGCACGTCCTTGGCGACCGCGAAGGTGCGCTGGAACAGGCGGTTCAGCACCAGGCCCAGCGAGCCTGCGGATTCCGCCGAGCGCACCGCCTGCTTCATCTGGCCCAGGATCTGCGGCTCGCCCAGCACCATCGAGTCCATGCCGCTGGCCACGCGGAAGGCGTGCGCCACCGCCTTGTCGCGCGGCAGCGTGTAGACGTAGGGTTCGATGACGCGCCGGCGCGAGATTGTGAAAGCCCGCCAGCCACTGCGCGACCGACCCGGGCTCGCTGCCGTGGAAATAGACCTCGGTGCGATTGCAGGTCGACAGGATCGCCGCCTCCTTCACCCGCTGCGCGCCGGTCAGGTCGCGCAGCGCGTCGGTCAACGCATCCGGCGAGAACGCGACCCGCTCCCGCACCTCGATGGGCGCGGTGGTGTGGTTCAGGCCGAGCGTATAGAGCGACATGGCCGCCGATTTTACCGCCTTTTTGCCCTCGGCGACCGCGGCCGGGTGCCCGGCGGCAACGTCAAAGGTTTGATTTGGATCACAAAATGGGCATTGCCCGCCCCGTCAGGGTCGCTGGACTCCCGCCGTGGCGAGCCTTATCCGGTAGAGCGAGGTCGACGCGGTGATGTAGAGCTGGTCGCGGTCCGCGCCGCCGAAGGTCAGGTTGCCGACTTTTTCCGGTACCGGAATACGGCCAAGCAGCGCGCCATCCGGGTGGTAGACCTGCACGCTGTCGAGCGAGCTGGTGTAGATGAAGCCGTTGCGGTCGAGGCGAAAGCCGTCGGGGACGCCGGGACTGACCTGCGCGAACACCCGGCCGTTGGCGAGTCCGCGTCCTTCGACGACGTCGAACGCCCAGATGCAGTGGTTGATCCCGTGCGCGGGCAGCGCACCGGAGGTGTCGGAGACGTAGAGCAGCGACTCGTCGGGAGAGAAGGCGAGGCCGTTCGGATGGTCGGGCAGCGCCGTCACCGGATCCAAGGCGCCGGTCGCCGGATCGAAGCGGAACACCAGGCAGTCGCCGATTTCCGATTCTCCGCCGTGACCTTCCTCGGCAATGATCAGGCCGTAGGGCGGGTCGGTGAACCAGATGCTGCCGTCGGACTTGACCACGATGTCGTTGGGCGCGTTGAAGCGCTTGCCCTGCCACCGGTCGACGACGATGCGCTGGTCGCCGCCGTCGAGGCCGGGTGCGGAACACCGCGCGCAGGCCGTGCGAGCAGTGCAGGAAGCTGCCGTCACGGTCGCGCGTGTGGCCGTTGGTGAACTCGACGCGCTCGCGCCAGACGCTCATGCCGTCGCGTCTGCCGACCAGCGCAGCATGCGGTTGTTCGGGATGTCGCTCCACAGCACGCTGTCGTCCTCGTGCAGCCATACCGGCCCCTCGCTCCAGATGGCGCCGGTGCACAGGCGTTCGAGTTGCGGCGCCTGCGCGACCACCGGCCGCAGGCGTTCGTCGAGCACTTCGATGATCGTCGACAGAGTCTCGGGCATGGCGGAGATTCTACCGGCGCTCCGGCAGGCGCGGACGTTCCGTCAAGCCTGCCGCCACACGCAACTCAGGCCTTGATGAACTCGACCCTGCCGCCCAGCCAGCGTTCGAGATGCGCCTGCGCGGCCGCCGGCTCGTGCGCCAGCAGTTCTTCCGCCACATCGCGCGCCTGCTCGATCAGCGCCACGTCGTGCTCCAGGTCGGCGAAGCGCAGCAGCGGCACGCCCGACTGGCGCGCGCCGAGGAACTCGCCGGGACCGCGGATGACCAGGTCCTGACGCGCGATCTCGAAGCCGTCGGTGTTCTCGTAGATGACCTTGAGGCGCAGCTTCGCCACCTCGCCCACCGGCTCCTCGAACAGCAGCACGCAGCTGCTCTCCGCCGCGCCGCGGCCGACGCGCCCGCGCAACTGGTGCAGCTGCGACAGCCCGAAGCGCTCGGCGTGCTCGATGACCATGATCGACGCGTTGGGCACGTCGACGCCGACCTCGATCACCGTGGTGGCGACCAGCACGCCGGTCTCGCGCGCGACGAAGGCCGCCATCGCCGCCGCCTTCTCGTCGGGCTTCATCCGGCCGTGGATCAGCCCGACCTTCACGCTCCGGCAATGCCGCGGTCAGCTCCGCGTGCAGCGCGACCGCGGTCTGCAGCTCGAGCTTTTCCGACTCCTCGATCAGCGGGCAGACCCAGTACGCCTGCCGCCCTCGGCGCAGGCCTTGCCCACCCAGGCGACGATCTCGCCGCGGCGCTTCTGGTTGACCAGCCTCGTCGCCACCGGCGTGCGCCCCGGCGGCATCTCGTCGATCGCCGAGACGTCGAGGTCGGCGTAGAAGGTCATCGCCAGCGTGCGCGGAATCGGCGTCGCGCTCATCATCAGCTGGTGCGCCTCGGCGAGCGCCTTGCCGCGCAGCGCCAGGCGCTGCGCGACGCCGAAGCGGTGCTGCTCGTCGACGATGGCCAGACCCAGGTTGGGCATCTCCACGCCTTCCTGGAACAGCGCGTGCGTGCCGATCGCCAGCTGCGCCTCGCCGCTGGCCAGCGCGTCCCGCGCCTCGCGCCGCGCCTTGGCCGGGACCGAGCCCGACAGCCAGACGACGTGCACCGGCAATCCGTCCAGCCAGGCAGCGAGCTTGCGATAGTGCTGCTCGGCGAGGATCTCGGTGGGCGCCATGAACGCCACCTGCTTGCCCGACTCGATCGCCTGCAGCGCGGCCAGCGCCGCGACGACCGTCTTGCCCGAGCCGACGTCGCCCTGCAGCAGGCGCTGCATCGGCGTCGCGCTTCTTCAGGTCGTGCGCGATCTCGCGCCACACCCGCTCCTGCGCGCGCGTCATCCTGAAGGCCGACGCGCTCCTGCAACTGCCGGGTCAGCGCGCCGGTGCCGGTGAGCACCGGCGCGTGCGCGCTGCGCGCGCGCCTGGCGATGCGCCTTCAGCGAGAGCTGCTGCGCCAGCAGCTCGTCGAACTTGAGGCGCGTCCACGCCGGATGCGTGCGCGCGTCGAGCGCGCGCTGCGTCAACTCCGACAGCCGCGGCGGCGGCGCGTGCAGGAAGCGCACCGCGTCGTCGAACTTCCACAGCCGGCGGCGCCTGACCACGTCCTCGGGCAGCGACTCCGCGGTCAGCGCGCGGATCGCCGGCGAGCGTGCGCGCGACCACCTTGCGCAGCGTTTCCTGGCCCAGCCCCGCGGTGGTCGGGTAGACCGGCGTCAGGCGGTCGGGCAGCGGCGCGCCCTCCTCGACCACCTTGAACTGCGGATGCACGATTTCGAGGCCGAAATAGCCGGGCGCGCACATCGCCGAAGACGCGCAGCCGGTGTCCCCGGCTGCAGCAGCTTCTGCTGGCTGGGATAGAAGGTGAAGAAGCGCAGCACCAGCTGCGCCTCGCGCTGCGTCGGGATCGGCCAGCAGACAGCACCAGCTGCCGCCGCGGCCGGTACTGGATGTCGGTGTTGACGATCACGCCTTCGGCCTGCACGGCAAGGACCGGCTGCAGCGCCGCCAGCGCGACGAGCCGCGTGTGATCCTCGTAGCGCAGCGGCAGGTGCAGCACCAGGTCCGCGTCGCGGGCGATGCCGAGCTTCGCCAGCTGGTCGGCGAGCCCGCGGCCCGCCGGCTTGGCGGGCTTGCCTGGCGCTTGCTCCTTCGCAGTCTTCGCCGACCGGGCCATCGCGCGCGCCGGGTCGCGCCTATTGCCCCTTGGTCTGGTCGAAGGTTTCCAGGTCGGCCGGTCTGCGGATCGACCGCGACTCCCGGCAACACCAGAGTCGCCTCGATCTCGATCAGCGCGCCCTTGGGCAGCGCGGCGACCTGGTAGGTGGCGCGCGCCGGATAGGGCTGCTTGAAGTGCGCCGGCCATGATCTCGTTGACCTGTGGCGAAGGCGGCGAGGTCGACCATCAGGATCGACAGCTTGACGATGTCGTCGAGGCTGCCGCCGGCCGCCTGCGCCACCGCGCGCAGGTTGGCAAAGACCTGCTGCGCCTGCGCCTCGACGCCGTCGACCAGGTTGCCGGAGCCTGGGATCCAGCCCGATCTGCCCGGACAGGTAGACCGTATGGCCGGCGCGGATGGCCTGCGAATAGGGGCCGATCGCGGCCGGGGCGTCGGGCGAATGGATGGCGATCTTGGTCATGGCGGGTGTCCCGTTGTGGCGCTGGAGGCGTGCGCCACACTCTAGCAGGCGGGCGACGCCGGCGTCACATGCGCTCGACCTCGTGTCCCGCCGCGATCCAGGCGTCGATGCCGCCCAGCAGAGGGCGCACCCGCTTGAAGCCGTGCTGCTTCAGCACCTTCGCGACCTTCGCCGCCGTGTGTTCGTTCGGGCAGGCGCAGTAGATGACGACCTCATCCTCGGGCGCGATCGACAGCAACTCGACCCGCAGCTTCTGCGCATCGACGGTGATCGCACCGGGAATGCGGCCGGTCAGCGCCTGCGACATCGGCGAGCGCACGTCGATGACTTTGGCCCCGCGTTCGGCGGCGAGCATTTCGCGCAGCTCGTCGACGTCGACGCGATCCATGCGCAGCTGCCAGATGAAAAGTTCGCGCTGCCACCATTTCGCCCCCAGGTAGATCAGGAACGCCGCCGCGATCAGCCAAAGCCCGATCCGGCCCAGGGTCTCGAAGGCCGAGAGCACTTCGTTGATCGCGGTGCTGAACGCATAGCCCAGGCCGATGGCCACGCCCGACCAGAGCGCGGCGCCGATAACGTCGAAGAACCAGAAATTTCCACGCCGGCACGCCGACAACGCCGGACATCGACGTCGCCATTGTCGCGAAACCAGGAATGAACTTGGCCACGGTCAGCGAGCGCGCGCCCCAGCGGGCGAACATGGACTCAGTCTGCTGCACGCAGGAATCCTGCGACAGCGAAAGCGCGCAGATGGACTTCAGCACCCGGTGACCCCACCAACGGCCGGCCAGGAACCAGCCAATGTCGGCGATCAGCGCCGCCGCCACCGCAGTCCCGACCAGCGCCGGCACCGACGCACCGCCGACCGCCGCCAGCGCGCCGGTGACAATCAGCGTCGGGTAGGCCGGCACCGGCAGGCCTGCCTGCAGCAACAGCACGTTGACGAACACGAAGGCGAGTCCGTAGTGCTGGATGAGTTCGACAAGGGTGACCATCGGGACGACTTGCACGCGTTTAATCTCTGATATATGGGGGCGATCGCGCTGAATTGCAAGCGACATTGGGTCGTCGTGAATTCCGACCGCCTGTCGTCGCGGTTGGATTGCATCCGCGAATCGCCGGCCCGTTTGAGCATCGTCAATCGCCGGCGTCCAAACCTTTGGCAATATGCATATGTAGAAAACTCATAAGCGACCGGATGTGCGGCCAGTTGTCATTCGCGAGTTCTAGAAACGTCTAGTCGCGCGTGCGTCCGGTGACGAGGCGGCAGAGTGAACGGATCGAGCCTCCAGGCTTCCAGGTTGTCGATGATCGGAAAGCGCGATCTCTCCGCGCCGTCGCAACCGTCACCGCCTCGCCTCGCAATCTCCCGTGGGCGCCCTGCCGTCCACGATGCGTTTCCGGAGTCCGTCGTTTCACGCCAATCGCATTGTTGCGTTCCCGGCGGCCTCCGTCACGGCCGTTGCGAGGGCGATCGATCCTGGTCGCACCCCACGGCGGCGACATTGTCAGGAGTCCTATCGTGAAAAGGAAAACAACCCTAGCGCTTCTGCTGATGACCGTCATGGGCACGGTCGCGGCAGGACAACCCACCTGGAAAACCATCGCGAACAACGCGGACCTGATGCCTGGAAGTACGCTCACCTTCAGCAGCTTCAACCAGCCGTCGGTGAACTCGAACGGACTCGTGGTGTTCCGCGCGCGCAGCAAGGGTGCTGATGCCGGCGGCGAGTCGGTGAACAGCACCGAAATCTCTGCGCTGCCGTCGACCTGGTCGACGATCGCCCCGACGGCCGCGCCGGCCGCGGCGGGCGGCGGCCCGGTGCACGGCATCTACACGCGCGTCATGAACGGCTGGTTCTTCGGAGGCGCGATCGTCGAAATCACGGCGCGCGGCAAGACCGTGCCTCAACCCAACAACGCGCTGATCAACGGCGCGCTGTCGAGTTTCATGGAGTTCCCGTCGACGCCGCGCATCGACATCCTGTCGGCGACGGTCGCCACCCGCGGCCAGTCGCAGCCGGTCTACGAGTACCAGACCGGCATCGACCCGGCCACGGGACTGCCGCTGACGACGAAGGTCGGAACCTCCGGCATCTACACGAATCCCGGCGCTGCTCTGATCACCGGCACGAGCCTGCTGGGTGGCGTGACCGATTTTCCAAGCGGTGTCGTCACGTTCCCGCACTACTCGGTGCCGGGAGCACCGGCCGGCACGCGTTTCGACCAGTTCCCGGGCAGTCCCGCCGTCACCAACGGCACCATCATCGCGTTCAAGGGCAACTACACCGATCCTTCCGACGGGTTGGGCAGGACGGGCGTCTACTACCGTGACGTGGCCGCCAACGCCGGCAAGTCGCCGATCCAGCTCGTGGCCAACACGGCAACGGTGATTCCCAATCCGCCCGGCGCGCCGGTGGTCACCTTCGGGTCGACGGCGCCCCCCAGCGCGGCGAACGGCTACATGGCGTTCACGGGCTTCGACATCGAGGCAGCGCCGACGCGTGGCGGCATCTACCGCGCTCCGCTGCAGCCATCGCCGCCGCTGCAGACCCTGGCAGGCATCGGTTCGCAGGTGCCGGGCGAGGCGGCCGGCGTCGGCTTCACCACGTTCGGCGAAGGCCTCTCGATCAGTCAGGACGGGCGGTTCGTGTCCTTCTGGGGCGCATGGGGCACCGAAACCTTCGGCAAGGTCCTCAACTGCCCCGTGGACGGCAACGCGGAAATCGTCGCGTATTGCGCCGCCAACTATCCGGCCGGATACCCGGTCGCGATCCCGGTGCATCAGGGCGTCTTCGTCGCCGACGCGCAGTCGGGCAAGATCTACCCGATCGCCAAGACGCTCGCGGATGGGTACGTCGATTTCCTGTACTGGGTCTTCTCCGGCAGGCCGCCCGGCACGGGCGGGGGCGACGAGCCGTCCCTGGAGCCTCCAAGGTGGCGTTCGTCCGCGTTCAGCGCGCTCTATGGCGTGCCCGGGTCGGAGGTGCAGGTCGCGTTCAAGGCCGCCAGGGCCGCATATGACGGCATCTACGTGCGCCAGGGCCGCAGCCTCGCGCGCCCGCTGCTCACCATCGCCGAGACGCAGAACACGCCCGGCACGGCCATCGACCCCATGGCGCCGGCCAACTCCGTCGTGACGACCATCGGCGTCGAGCGCGACGGATTCCGCAACGGCAACCTGGTCATCGCGGCCGGCATGCTGTTCGCCGACCCGGTGACCCCGCTCGGATGGGCCGGCATCTACTACACGAAAGTGGCCGCGGTCCCGATCGTTCCCGACCCGACCGAACCCCTGCCGTCGACCACCGCGCTGGCGAGTTCGCTCAATCCCGCCACGCTGGGCAACACCGTGAAGTTCACCGCCACCGTCACGGGCAGCAACCCGACCGGCACCGTCAATTTCACCGACGGCGGCACGTCGATCGCCGGATGTTCCGCCGTCACGCTCGCATCGGGAGGATTCAGCGGCGGCGCGCGCACCGCGACGTGCAGCACCAGCAGCCTCGCGGTCGGCGTGCACAGCATCGTCGCCGAATATTCCGGCGACGCCAATAACCTCGCGTCGGCAAGCCTGCCGCTTTCGCAGGTGATCAACGCGTCTCCGCTCCCGCCGACGACCACGACGCTCGTCAGCGCGCTCAATCCGTCGACGGTCGGCGCCAGCGTCACCTTCACCGCCACCGTCACCGGCAACAGCCCGACCGGTACCGTCGCCTTCAAGGACGGCATCACCGCGATCGCCGGTTGCAGCGCGCAGCCCGTCAACGGTGCGGGCCAGGCGGCATGCACCACCAGCAGCCTCGCGCTGGGCACGCACAGCATCACCGCCGGCTACAGCGGCGACGCGAGCAATCTGCCGTCGGTCAGCGCGGCGCTGTCGCAGGTCGTCAACTCGGGGACCATCCCCTCGTCGTCGATCACCGTCACGAGCTCCGCCAATCCGTCCCGGATCTGGACCGGTGTGACCTTCACCGCATCGGTGACCGGTAACGCCCCCACCGGCAGTGTCCGCTTCACCAGCGACGGCGCCACCATCCCCGGCTGCACGGCCGTGACGCTTGTCGGAAGCGGCAACACACGAACGGCGGCGTGCACGACCAGCCTGACGCTGGGTGTGCACACGATCGTGTCGATCTACAGCGGCGACACCAACAACGCCCCGGCGACGAGCACCCCGCTCACGCAGATCGTGGCTCTCCGATGACGGATCGTTAGCCTTTTCGGGCACCAGGGGCCGCACGCGCCGCGTGCGGCCCCTTTTTTCAGGTCCAAACATCCGTCGGCATGCAGCAGGATACGGGCCCGGCAACCAGCAACGTGCGGTCAATGCGGCGGCGTTCGGCGCCCGTCTTTCCGCCCGGCCGCGTGCACGGCTCGGGGACCGCGGCGTGCGTTTACGGGCGTCCGCCGAACCGGCTATAATCGACGCCCTCGTGGGGACGTAGCTCAGCTGGGAGAGCGTCGCGTTCGCAATGCGAAGGTCGGGAGTTCGATCCTCCTCGTCTCCACCACTTATTCTCTAACCTGCTGTTCTGGGCAGGTTTCCGCTTCCAGCGGTTCGGTCGTCTTGGCCCGGTGTCCCCAATCGGTGTCCCCAATGACGATCGACCATGCCACGACGACCCCTCGGTTACCTGCATCAGAACCGCCATGGCGGCTTCACGTTCCGTTGGCGCCCGCCTCTCGATGTGGCGGGCCACTTCGCTCAGCTAGCATTCGAGTTCTCCCTCGCAACCAAGTCACGGGCGCAAGCGTGGCAGCGAGCACTTCCGGCTACTATGCGGGTGAACCGCTTGGTCTCCATGTTGCGTGCCATGCGTTCTTCGAGCAACCCGAAAGAGCCCATCCTGAAGACCAAGCTGATCCGTTTCCTCGTGCTGCCCGACGGCATTGAGCACAAGGTCGACTACAACCCGGGTGACCCAACCGAAGTTGCCGAGGCGAATCGCGTCTTTGACGAGTTGGTGAAGGGCGTTGCGGGAGGGTCTGGACGATCTCCAACACTTCGACGCAACTCCAATTCCGTCGACCTCGTTGGCAGGGCGAGCAACGCCGCGCGACGGCCTGACGATCAGCAGCGCGTTTGCCGCCTTCTGCGCAGAGAAGAACCAGTCCAGCGCCTGGAAGGACCCCGGGCACGCCGAACGCTACGATTTCGGCCCGATCATCACCGAGTTAATCGGTGTGGCGGGCGACCGGCCGATTGCTGGGCTCTCCGTGGAGCACCTGCGTACGTATAAGGTCAAAGTAATAGCCAGCTCGCTGGCCCTACGTACGCAGCGCAAGAAACTTCAACGCCTGCGATCGTTCTTGAATTGGGCGCGCGACATTGCCCAGCACACAACCGTTTCCCACCGCCGTCTTGCAGCTAGGACGGCGAAAGGGTGACGAAGCGCACTACGAACCCTTCGACGATCAGGACCTCAAGCGGCTGTTCGAGTCCGATGCGTACACGACCCAGTCGTTCGCGAAGGCATCCGAGTTCTGGATCCCCTTGATGGGGTTGTATTCGGGAGCGCGTATCAACGAGCTTGCACAGCTTCTGATCGACGACGTATACGAGCATGAAGGCGTGCCTGCGCTGCGCATCAATGACGAAGGCGACAAGCGGACCAAGACTCCCGCCTCGATCCGCACGGTTCCGCTTCACCCGGCGCTTCATGCCGCGGGGTTCCTCGAATACCGCAACAACATCAAGGCCGAAGGGTGGACGCGGCTATTCCCCGAGTTGACGCGATCGAAGGTGGCAAAAAATGCCTACGGCAAGGAGCCGAGCGAATACTTCACGGCCTATCGCCGAAAATGTAACGTATCCCGCGAGGTCAATCGCAAGAAGGTATTTCATTCTTTTCGTACGACCGCCAACAGCGTGCTGCGCTACCGAGACGTGCCGAAAGAGCGACGCGAACGCCTGGTCGGCCACGAGCCTGAGGGCACCAACAACCGAGACTACCGACCCTCTGATCGCGACAAGATGTTCCCAATGGGAACGCTGCTGGCAGATCTGAAACAGCTTGAATTTTCCCTCGAGCACCCGGTCTATGTTGCCGACGAAAAACATCGCCAGCAACGCCTAAGGGCAGCGCGGCGCCGCATAAAGGGAGGCAATAGCGAACCCGCAGACGCAGTCGCGCTGCACCTGCGAGGCTAGGGCTGACGGGATTCAGGACGCGGCGGTAGAGGCGGTGCGGGGCGAACTGTTTCGACCTCGTTGCCATCAGCCTCGGTCAGTGACCTGGCACGGACGTTGGTAAAGGACAGCCTCCGCTCTGCCCTCGTAGGCCACGAGACGGGCGGGATCAACAATAACCGCAACGGCAATGGGTATAGCATCAAGTTGCTCGGCGACATGATGGTGGAAAGGTCGCCGGAGTACCGCGGGCTGCTGAGCGTCAGCTTAGTTCGCGCACAGCCAGCACGGAACTGATCGTCCTGCACCAGGGTTCGGCCGGGTAAACAGACTTGGGCAGGGACACGCGAACTCCCGCCTTCGACCATCAGCTGCTGTTGGTCGACGCGAACTGGCCGACCGCTTCAGACGGAGAGGAGCCGTACGCGGCGGCTGGGGGAATGCGAACTATCGACCCACTCCCGACATCGTGCCGAGCCGGAAGCGGACATTGAAACGGAAGGGAGCCGCCGTTCAATCTTCCGGAATGAAGCGGCTCAACCTAGGATGAACCACGCTCACGCGCTGGGGCTCGCCTGGCCCGGTTCTGGTTTATTGAGCACGTCGCGCAAATTGTCTGATGCAAAGTCAACGCAGCTTCAGCGTCTGCCTAATAGTGCTCCCAGACTCTCTGCAGAACCACGAACAAGAACGCCGTCGAACAGCCAAACATCAGCACCCCGGTTATCGCGATCAGCGTGCCGAGATGTCTCCAAGGATACTTCAGCAGGATGTCGCCGTAGCCCAACGTTGTGATCGATGCCGCGGTGAAGTAGACACCTTCGGTAATACTGGTCAACAGCTGTGTCCAGCGGAAAAAAAGGCCCCATATTGCGGCCTCCGCAATGTGCGCCAACAGGAGTGCGGAGAAGCTACCGAGCAGGAGGGCCCTACCAGTATGTTTTGGTCCCAGATGCTCCAGCATCCATGCCTTGTAGCGGAGCATCTCGCCGGCCACATCAAGAACCACCACCACATGAAAATAAAACAGCACGAGCGCCAGCAGCAGTGCAAAGCCATAGACCCCGACAATCCTTCTACGGGAAGGATGACGATTCTGGTCTATCTTTGTTCCATCTGACGTGTTTTGACGCACGTCTCCGTTTTCGGGGAGTGCTTCAAGGGGCTTGCTGTTCACTCGGTTTCCCTCCCTTGACGATAGGCATCAATCCCATGGCATCGGGGGCAGTTGTTTCAGGCAATCGCCCGGGTTTCTTGTTGTCGGCACCTTCTCATCTTCGTGAGCAGCATAAGAAATCGAGAAGGGTGGAAGGTCCTTGAATGACAGCGCCATCAGGCGCTCGGTCATTGCATTGTCTTTGCGACGCCGATGGTGCGAGCCTTCATGGAGTCGTAGATTGGCGAATCGCCCATCAATGTGGGAACGGCCATGGCCGCGAAAGAAGCCCAGAGCATCGGCAATGCCTGATTGAAAGCGCCGGTCATCTCGAAGATCAGGATCATCCCGGTAACTGGTGCTCGAACCGTTGCGGTCAAGAAAGCCGCCATGCCGGCGACGGCAAAGGTGACCGGGGTGGCACCGGAATCCGCCACGAACTGTGGGCACAGCAGACCGAATCCCAGGCCAAGGCAGGCACCCAACGCAAGGATGGGCGCGAACAGGCCACCAGGCGTGCCCGCGGCATAGGACAGCGGGCCGAATAGAAACCGAACGGCGAAAATGATGGGTAATGCGGTCAGCCCGATTCCGCCGTCGAGAGCCTGCTGGGAAATCGTATCGCCGCCGCCGACCATGTGCGGGGCAAACCATGCTATCGCACCCACCAGCGCACCGATAAAGAGTGCCCGAACCTCAGGTCGCCAACGGGTCAAGCCGTCAAACAGCGCACAGGTTTTGACAATCAACCGGTTGTATGCGACGCCTGCCAGCCCGGCTAGGATACCCAATAAGGCAAAGATCGGTCCGGTCCAGGAGCTGGGATTGGGGAGTTCTGCCAAATTGAAATCAGGTTGCTGCCCGAGCAATAGTGATGCTACCGCGATGGCTGAACAGGAGGTGCCCAGTGCGGCGATGGCGATCCGAATATCAAATCGACGGACCAGTTCCTCCAGCACGAACACCGCTCCGGCGATAGGGGCATTGAAGGCCACGGCCAGCCCGGCACCGGCACCCGATGCGAAAAGGGCAATACGATCAGTGTCTGGCAGCCGGAAAGTACTTCCACAGAATTGGGCCATGTTGGCGCCCATTTGCACGCTGGGACCTTCCCGACCGAGCGCCAAACCACCCCCGATAGCCAACAGGCCACCCACAAATTTGATGGGCAGCAGCAGCAGTGGGGCAGCGGGCAACGTGCCCTCGATCACCGCCTCGACGTGGGGAATGCCGCTGCCAGCCGCAGGCTGCCCGGAACGCTGCACCAGCCAGGCAGCAAAAGCGGTGGTTGCTGCAACCGTGGCACAAACCAGAACGAAGCCCAGCACCGGCCACTGGTGCGCCCAGGTGATCGTGTCAGTGCGAGCAGTGTTCATGTGATCCAGGGCCACCCGAAAGCCCCCGATGACAAGGCCAATTGCGGCGCCCGTGAAAAGCGACAACAGGGCCAGTTTTGCCAAGTCAGACTTTCCACTTTCACTGGCCTGGACCCCTTCCGGGTTCGTGCTCATGGCAGCGATCGTTCAGCCGTTGCGCAGCGCCTCGAAGCGCCGGGCGAAGTCAGCCGCCCACTTGTCAAATGCCTTCTTCGCGTAGTCCCATTGCGTGAACGAATCGAGATAGCCGTTCACCCAGGCTTCGGCCGCCTTTGTTGCGCCCGAATTGAGATCGGCGGCGTACTTGAGTCCGATCTCCGTATCCGCACATTCTGCGACCACCTTGCCGGTCGCGCCATCGCGGAACTGCACCTCCATCCCGGTTTGACCAAGATAGGGCGTCGAGCCGACTGGCTTGCCGGTCGCTGCGCCCGAACCGATTTCTGCGACGAAGCCGTACGGCACCGCCGTGCCAACAAGACTGGCGACCTGATTGGTCGGGACGAGATCGGTGAGCGCGATCCGCACCGTCAACACTCCGGGCCCGGCGACAGTCACGACCCGCGTCTGCTGCTGGATGGCCGTGACCAAGTCGCTGTGGAAATAGTCGATCAGCAACTTGAGGTTGGTCGGATCGACCGGGTGCGCGGACCCGGGCTTCAAGTACACCTGGATGCGCTCGAACAGCACCTTGTCGTATTGCTTCCAGTCGCCGCCCGCGTCGCGCCAGCACAGCATGCCGCCGCCGCCCGGCATTGGCCGCAGGCGCGCGTAATCCGTGAGGAACCCGACGCGGCGAACGTTGCTGGCTGTCGCTTCCGAGGCCACGATGCCCGACCCGCTCGTGGCGCTTGGTGCACTGTTGCCGCCGGTCGGCGCCGCGCATCCAGACAGCAGGATGGCGATGCCGAGTCCGCACGATGCGATGGTCTGTGCTGTGTTGTTCCTCTTTGAATTCACGTTGTGAGCCTTTGCATAAGACGCAGATAGAAAAAGCGGTCAACCAAGAATTGCCGAACTTGCCAGGTCAGTCGCTCTTCCCCGGCGTCTGCAGTGCCTGCAAGGCCGCATCCAGGGCGAAAGTGCCGCCCTTTTGGCTGGGCGGGAACTCCCGGAACGTGCCAATGAATTGGCCCACGTACTGCTGCGCAGGAACGAGCAGGAAAATGTGCTCGACCCACCAGCGATTCCAGTCCATTCCTTCGACGTCGCCGATCTCGAACGGGTCCGTCCGGACGTTGAAGATCTTCGGCGCTCGCAGTGTCGTGAACGGCTGACGCCAGACCGCTGCGCCATGCGCCTGTTGCTCGGCGAAGACGATCTTCCACTGGTCGTAGCGCAGGCCGACCAGCTGGCCATCGTCGTTGAAGTAGAAGAACTCGTGGCGCGGACTCGGCGCCTTGCCGGCAAGTGCATCGGTCAGGTTATAGCCGTCGAGGTGGACCTTGAAGGTCTTGTTACCGACCTTCATGCCGCGCTTGAGCTGTTCCGTCGCATCGGGCACGCCGGCGGCCGCCAGCAGCGTCGGCAGCATGTCCTCGTGCGCGAACACGTCGTTGAGCACGGTTCCGGGCCTGATCACGCCGGGCCAGCGCATGAAGGTCGGCACGCGGTAGCCGCCTTCCCAGTTGGTGTTCTTCTCGCCGCGGAACGGCGAGGTGCCGCCGTCGGGCCAGGTGAACTTCTCCGCGCCGTTGTCGGTCGAGTACATGACGATGGTGTTCTCGTCGAGGCCGAGCTCCTTCAGCGCGTTCAGGAGTTCGCCAACGTGCGCGTCGTGTTCGACCATGCCGTCCGGGTAGATGCCCAGGCCCGTCTTGCCGCGGGAGGATTCCTTGAGCCGCGTCCAGATGTGCATGCGGGTCGAGTTCCACCAGAGGAAGAAGGGCTTGTCGGCCTTCTTCGCATCCTTCATGAAGCGGATCGTCTCGGCAGTCACCTCATCGTCGATGGTCTCCATCCGCTTCTTGTTGAGCGGTCCAGTGCTCTCGATCTTCTGCGTGCCGTCGGCGTTGGCCCAGGTGTGGATCACCCCGCGGGTGCCGAACTTCTTGCGCAGATCCTCCCTCTTGAAGTAATCCTCGTGCTCCGGCTCGTCCTCGGCGTTCAGGTGATACAGCGAACCCTTGAATTCCTGGAACCCGTGCGCGGTCGGCAGGTGCTCGTCGAGGTCGCCCAGGTGGTTCTTGCCGAATTGCCCGGTCATGTAGCCCTGCGCCCTGAGCAGTTCGGCGATCGTCACGTCACGCGCCTGCAGTCCCTCCTTGGCGCCGGGCAGGCCGACCTTGAGCAGGCCGGTGCGAAACGGCGACTGGCCGGTGATGAATGCCGCGCGGCCCGCGGTGCAGCTCTGCTGGCCGTACCAGTCGGTGAAGAGCGCGCCTTCCTTCGCGATGCGATCGATGTTCGGCGTCTTGTAACCCATCATGCCCTGGTTGTACGCACTCAGGTTCCAGTAGCCGATGTCGTCGCCCCAGATGATGAGGATGTTGGGCTTTTTCGCCGGCGCCTGCGCCAGCGCCGGCACGGCGAAACCGAGCGCGACAACCATGACGGCAAGAAATCCCGATACGAGTCTTTTCGTGTTCATTTGCTCCTCCGATTTACCTCTTAGTAAGGCAGAACGTAGCTGTCGTCGCGCTGCCCAACTGCTTCCATTGCATCAAGATCTGCACGCTTCTTTTGCCAGGCCGATCGCCGGACCGCCTTCTTTTCGGCAGGCGTGAGCTTGTCCCACTTGGTCTTTGCGGCCTCGGCTTCCGCCTTGTATTGCGCGCTCTGTGCCGCGGTTTCGCTCCGCATGTCGTCACGCTGGCCCACGAGCTCCATCGCGGACAGCTCGCTCAATTTCTTCTTGCGTGCCGCTGCGATCGTCGCCGATTTCTGTTCCGGCGTCAGCGAGGCCCACTTCGCTCTTGCCGCCTCGTACTCGGCTTTGTATTGCGCCTGCTGCGCCGCGGTCATCGCCTGCATGTCGTCGCGCTGACCCGCCTTCTCCATGCCCTTCAGGTCCTGCTGGGCCTTCTGGTTCTGCGAAGTTCCTTGTGCGAGTTTCACCGGGCCCTCCGATACCTGCGCCCAGCCGGCGGTTGCGACCGCCAAGGCAGCTACGGCTATCGATACGTGTGCTGTTTTCACTGCCGTCTCCTCTGGGACTTCCTTCGGAAACCCGGGGCACGGAGGGTCAGCGTCCCGCGCTTGGGCCCCGTGCCAACCGGACTTCATCATGTTCAGCGCCGCAAAGACCTTGGCCGGCCTGAACGGCACCGGTTTGCCATTGACGGTCAGCTTGATGGTCATCGTGGTCACGGGCGGCTTCCGTCGTGGGCCATTACAGATTGTTCCACGGTGCGCGCCGGCGTATCAACGCCAGGCGGACCGCCATGACGGACTGAACCTGATCCACATCCGCTCGTCAGCCGGCAACTGAATTGCCGCATTCCCTGATGCCGCCTGCGCATGGCCGAGCGAAATTTTCTCGAGAGGTTCCCACCCGTCGATCCTGAATGAAACGTCGTACTCCGCCATCGCTGTCACGGCCGGGGCCGATTGCAAACCGACAGCGCCTGGCAACATCGACGATATGGGGTTGAACGACGCTGCCAGCGCACCCGGGATGGCGGGCCACATTGCACTCCGAGGAACGGCAGGCGCCCCGCACAGGGGCGCCCGCCTTCGCTGCATCTCGGTTGTTCACATGGCTATTCGCCCGCGTGGCTGGTCGTCTTGGACTCCTGCATTGCCTGGATGACCTGATCGAGGTTGTAGCTCGATGGGGTCTGAAGCGCCGGGAACTGCTTGTAGGTCATCAGCTCCTTCATCCACAACATCTGCCCGATGGGTAGCAGGTTCCAGTCGTAGATATAGGCCGTGCTCGGCGCCGCCAGCGCGCCGCCAATGCCCAAGAGAGACAACTGATCTGCGCCCACGGCCGCCTCGAACGGATCGCGCTTGATGTTGGCCACCTGCGTCCAGTGATAGGACTGGACCCCCAGCAGGCCGCCTGTGGCGTTCGAGGGCGCCATCGTGTAATAGAACTTCCAGTTCTTGTAGCGCACCGCCGAGGGATGTGTTCCGCTGTAGTAGAAGAGGGTATCGCGCGCGGACTCCCCCTGACCTTCGAGGTAGGCGCGCTGGTCGACGCCATCGAGCGTCGTCTTGAGAATGCCCGGATACGCGCCAGCTTCGATCTTCTTCTTCAGTTCGTCGCCCTTGGCGCCACCGCCGATGTTCACGAGCGTGGGCAACCAGTCCAGCATCGAAAAGATCTGATCCTTGACGACGCCCGGCTTGATGTGTCCGGGCCAGCGCGCCATCATGGGGACTCTCATGCCGCCCTCCCAGGTCGTCAGCTTGCCGCCCCGAAACGGCGTGACGCCGCCATCCGGGAAAGTGATGACCTCGGCCCCGTTGTCGGTGGTGAAGACCACGATCGTGTTGTCGAGCTCGCCCATTGCTTCCAGCTTCTTGAGCACCTCGCCAACGTTGTCGTCCAGCTGCTTCATGCCGACTTCGTTGATGCCCCAGTCCTTGCCGCCCTTTACGCCCAGCATGGCCTCGTACTTGGGCGAGAGCATGGTCGTGATGTGCATGCGCGCCGGGTTGTACCATACGAAGAAGGGCTTGCCGGTCTTCTTGGGATCATTGCGGTCGAGGTAGTCGATGACCTTGGCTGAGATTTCCTCGTCCACGGACTTCGAGCGTTCCAGCGTCAGCGGACCTTCATCCTTGCAGCTCTGATTCTTCTCCGTGCCATCCGAAGATTTGCAGGCGATAACGGGCCGCGGCGGGGTCATGCACAGCGTGGTTCGCGGGTCAACGGCGCCCGGCGGGTCGGAGAGTCCGGGAACCGGCGTGTTCTTGCACGGCGGCACCACGGCCTGATCCGTTGGCGACTTGTTGATGTCGGGGAAGCTCACGCCCTGCATCGCGTCGAGGTGGTACAGGTAGCCCCAGAACTCCTGGAAGCCATGGGCGGTCGGAAGCGAGTTCGTCTTGTCGCCGAGGTGGTTCTTGCCGAACTCTCCGGTGTTGTACCCGAGATCGTGCAGAAACTTGGCGATACTCGGCGTGCCGGGCAACAGCGAAGAGGTCGAGCCCGGTAGCTGCGGCATGACCATGCCCGCGCGCAGCGGATTCATGCCGGTCATGAACGACGTGCGCCCGGCGGTGCAGCTCTGCTGCGCGTAGGCAGTCATGAACAGCGCACCCTCGTGCGCAATGCGGTCGATGTTGGGCGTTTCCCCGACCATGAGCCCGCGGTGGTAGGCACCCACGTTCATGATGCCGATGTCGTCGCCCATGATGAACAGGATGTTGGGCTTCTTCTGGGTCTGCGCCAGCGCCGACCCGGCAGCAAACCCGAGACAAGCCACCAAAATGCCGCACCAAACCTTGATACCAACTCTCATTTGGTTCTCCTTTCCAGCCATCATGAAATCAACCAGCCGCGCCACTCAGCAAGCTGGCGGAACATTCAAATTCGTTTTCCCGATGTGCTTGCAGTCGCCCTAACGACGCACAACACGTCAGCTCGACTATTCCGCCGGATGGGCGGACCGAAGCCCGATTGCCACGCATCTCCCGCAACCTGCACCCTAGGTGTTTTGGTCATGCAACACAATCAATGCGCACACTTGCCAGACTAGGTGTAACCACGTATCGCCGAGGGACTCCGAAGAGGGTACCGGTCAGATTCACCCAGGGCCAATGCCTGCCTGACCACCTTGCGCAAGAGCCGATCCAGAACCGGCAGTTCAACGTATTCAGCAACCCCCGCACGCATGAATGCCACCGCCGTGGCGAGATCGGCGTCACACCCTAACGCCACAACGGGAAGCCGAAGTCCGCGCGCTCGTATGCCCTGTATCAGCGCGCACATGCCGCCTCCCATGAGCGCTGAGGACGCCAGAACGCAACCGCGTGATTCCGGCGTGACCATCCGAAAGAATTCGGCCGACGATTCGCACAGGCAAACGCAGTCGGTCTCCGGCGCGACCACGCCGGCTACGCGCCTGGACTCATCGCCCGGCAAGCCGATGACATAAATGGTGTTGGGCACTCTTCCCCTGCGCTGCGGGTGGGCCTGTCATGCAACCCGATGAGACAGGTTGCCGCCTCCATTGGTGGCCCGGAAACCCGTGCAGCTTGCGACGCGCGCCTGCCACCGACAATAGAGGGAAACACCTAGGCGCCATGGACCGACGCCGAGCAACGCAAGGCGATTGCGCGTCTAAGCTGCGCGGTGCTCGACGACGAGACGCACCAGTTCCGCAACCGACGCTACAGAGAGCTTCTCGAAAATGTGATTGCGATGCAGCTCCACGGTACGGAAGCTGATTCCCAACGTGCGCGCAATCGACTTGCTCGATTGACCAGCCACGACCAAGTCCAACACCTGCCCTTCCCGCTCCGACAGCGCCGCAAGTCGCGCCGCGAATTCGCGCTTGACGGCGGGCGCATCATGATTGGCAGCGTCACGGGCCAACGCCTCGTTGATGCTGTCGAGCAACTGCTGCTCCTTGTAGGGCTTCGTGACGAAATTCACCGCGCCGGCCTTGATCGTCCTGACGGCGACCTCGATGTCGGCGTGACCGCTGATGAACACGATCGGGATCGCGGCGCCAATCGCGTTAAGCCGTTCCTGCAACGCCGGTCCGCTTATGTGCGCCATTCGGACATCGAGCACCAGGCAGCCGCGGGCCTCGGGGTCAAAACCGTCAAGAAACTGCTGTGCCGACACGAAGGTCGAATGGCGCAGACCCACCGATTCGACCAGCTCGGCTATCGAATCGCGTACCCCGTCGTTGTCATCGACGATGAATACCGTGGGTTCGGTCATTCGTCAGTCTCCATCCTTCGCTACCGGCAAAGTGAACCGAAACACGGTGCCCCCGCCGGCATTCGGCTCATGCCAAAGCTTCCCACCGTGCGCTTCGACAATCTGCCGACAGATGGACAAGCCGATGCCCAGCCCCATTCCCTTGGTCGTGTAGAACGGCTCGAAGACGCGCTCTCCGTCATCAGCAACGATGCCTTGTCCGTGATCGACTACGCAAATCAAGATGGCGTCGTCGTCCGAGGGTGTGACGACAATACGCAATTCCCTGTCACAGGCGGGGGCCGCCGCCATGGCGTCCATGGCGTTCGAGGCGAGGTTCAGGATCACCTGCTGAACTTGAATCTCGTCGCCAAGCGTGTGCGGAAGATCCGCGGCGATGTCGGCCTCGACCCGGACGTCCTTCATTCTCGCTTCCATTTCGATGAGCCTCAGGGACTTGTCGAGCAAATGCGACAGGTTGATCTCTGCCTCGTGCACCTCACGCCGCTTCACCATCGTCCGCAGGTGGTCCAGAACCTGGCTCGCAAGCGCCGTCTGGCCCGCAATCTTTTCCAGCAACTCCCGGATCTTGGCACGGTCGACTTGGCCGTCGCCGTCAAGGCGCCGTTGCCCCGCCAACGTGTAGTTCGTGATCGCCATCAGTGGTTGATTGACCTCGTGGGCCACGGCCGCTGTCATCGCGCCAACGGTGTCGACGCGTGCCAGGTGCGCCAGATGCTCGCGTGTCTGTGCGGTCTCCGCCGTCGCCCGCTGCGCCTTCCTTTCGGCTTTGCGATGAGCAAGCGCGTTGAGGAGCATGGTTCCGAAAAACATGAGCCGCGCGGCCGTATCGTCCTGCCATACACGTTCCTCGTCGCCGGAAGACAACCATAGCGCACCGATTACGGCGTCCTTGCTGCGCAACGGCAACACCCGAAAGGACTTCACTCCCGCCGCGCGTAACGCTGCGATGTCGGCGTCGGCAGCCAGAGAGAGGCCGTCGTCCGTGGCACTGTTGACGACCACGCCGGCGACAACCTGCTGCAGAACCCATGGAACATCGGCCGCGCGGAGTTGACGCAGCAGCGGCAGCGCACCATTTACCTCCGATTGCTCCGTGGCGACAAGCCGCACCGGCTCGGGCGCAAGCTCCCAGAGCGCGGCATGCTCCACACCAAGCAACGCGGCGACAGCGCACAGCGCTTCCTGCACCGCAGACCCAAGATCGTCCGCCGTTGACCCCAACACGGTGGCCGACAGGTCGGCAAGCAATCTCTCGAACTGCAGCAACTGGTCGATTCTGTCCTGCGCACGCTTGCGCGCCAACGCACTACCAAAGATGTCGGCGAGCAGCCGCATCCGTGCAACCACTTCTTCTCCCCAACGGCGTTCCGTGCGCAGCGAGCCGATGCCCAATACAGCGACGAACTCGCCGGCAACCATGACCGGCATGCCGACATGCGAGCCAAGGCCGATATTTGCGTAGGATTGGCGGTCCAGCGACGCGTCCGGCGGCAGTTCGTCCGGACAGGAAAACACGATTGGCTTCCCTGCCCGGTATCGGGACAATGCCCACGGATAGGTCCGCGACGATACGGTCCTGGCGACCGGCGCAATCCCTGCCGTCGCCCACGAGTGCGTGGGATGGAACCGCCCGGTATTCGGATCGACACTCGACAAAGTCGAGCGGTCGACGTCCAGCGTCTCGACGATCTGTTGCAGCCCGAGATCGATGGCTTCGTCAATGCGCTCGACGGGCCAATCGATGAACCGGGACGCCACGTCGGTCAGCAGGCGCTCGAATCGCAACATCGTGTCGACGGCTGGTGCCGGCTCGGCTGCGGCGAAGGAGCGGTTGGATTCGATCATGGCGTAAGCGATGCGAGCTGGGCGATTGTGGGACGCCCGGGCCCCTCGAAGGAATCGCGACGACCTCCAAGTATAATCGCGTCTTCGTGCCGCACCGATTTCCACTTCTCGTGCACCCAGCCGGACTTCTTCGTAAATTGAGCACCGTTGCCCTGGCTTTCGGCCTGATTGCGCTCGGCTCCGCGACGGGTACCGCGCAAGATCTGGGAAAGCCACCGTTACGGATTCTTGTCGGCTTCACGGCCGGTGGGACGACCGACCAGGCAGCGCGACTGCTGGCCAGTGAACTGAAGGATTCTCTGGGTCGGACGATCATCGTGGAAAACAAGCCGGGCGCAAGCGGCCGTATTGCCGCACTGGCCTTGAAGAACGCCGCGCCCGACGCGTCGACGATCATGCTCGCGCCGATGGTTGTGACCGTGTTGGCGCCGCTGGTCTGGTCGCAACTCTATTACGATCCCGGCCGCGACTTCGCGCCGGTGGCACATGTTGCCGACTATGCGATGGCGCTCGCCGTGAACGTCGACAATCCAGCGCGAAATTTGTCGGAATTCGTGGCATGGGCAAAGGCGTTTCCCGGTCAAGCGAACTATGGTGTGTCGGCCATCGGCAGCATTCCACATCTCTTCGGCGTAATGGTGGGTCAGGCAACTGGAATGCAATGGGTCGCCGTGCCTTACCGTGGGAATGCGCCGCTGGCGGCTGACCTTCTGGGAGGGCAGATCCCGGCTGGGATTGACGCGCTGTCTAATCTGATCGCGTTTCATCGTGCGGGAGATATCCGAATTATCGCCACGTCGGGAGCGCGGCGTTCCACCCTGCTGCCCGAGGTGCCGACGTTTCGTGAACAAGGTTTCGCCAAGATCGAAGGCACCGGATGGATCGCCATGTACGCGCCGACCGGGACGCCGCAAGCAGCGATAGATGAGATTTCTGCTGCGATCAATGATGCCCTGCGCGCGCCGCAGGTCCGTGAACAGCTGATCCATCTCGGCTACGAGCCGACGCCAACCAACGCCGACGAACTGAAGGCCATCG
>CAVOVD010000006.1:0-308078 GCA_963699765.1 uncultured beta proteobacterium
TCCTGCCGCTGCGCGGCAAGATCCTCAACGTCGAACGCGCGCGCGTCGAGAAGGTGCTCGGTTCGCAGGAGATCGTCACGCTGATCACCGCGCTCGGCGCGGGCTTCGGGCGCTCGTCCGAGGACAAGGAGGACAAGGACGCCTTCAACGTCGCCAAGCTGCGTTATCACCGCATCATCGTGATGACCGACGCCGACGTCGACGGCTCGCACATCCGCACGCTGCTGCTGACCTTCTTCTACCGGCAGATGCCCGAGCTGATGGAGCGCGGTTACGTGTACATCGCCCAGCCGCCGCTGTACAAGGCCAAGCAGGGCAAGGAGGAGGTCTACCTCAAGGACGACCACGAGTTGAAGCAGCACCTGCTCAAGCACGCGCTGAAGGGCGCGGAACTGACGCCCGGCGCCGGCAAGGATCCGCTGGCCGCCGAGACCTTCGCCCAGATCGCGCGGCAGTTCCTGCTGTCCGAGGCGGTGATCGACCGGCTGGCACGGGTGATCGACTCCGCCGCGCTGCATGCGATGCTCGACGGCACGCGCCTCGACCTCGGCAGCGAGCCGGCGGCGCTGCAAAGCGCGCAGGCGCTGCAGGCGGCGATCGGCGATGCCAACGTCACGGTCGAGGCGCGTTACGACGCCGCCACCGAGTCCCGCCGCCTGGTCATCCGCCGCATGCATCACGGCACGCCTCACGTCACCGCGCTGGTCGACGATTTCCTGGCCACCGGCGACGCCGCGCAGATCCACGCTGCCGCCGAAGTGCTGCAGGGCATCGTCCAGCCGGGCGCGGTCATCCGCCGCGGCGAAAAGCAGCAGGCGGTGAAGACCTTCAAGGAAGCGCTCGACTGGCTGCTCGGCGAGGCGCGCAACAGCACGACCATCCAGCGCTACAAGGGCCTGGGCGAAATGAATCCCGAGCAGCTGTGGGAAACCACGATGGACCCCAAGGTCCGTCGCCTGCTGCGGGTGCAGATCGAGGATGCCGTCGCCTCCGAGGACATTTTCTCCAAGCTGATGGGCGAGGACGTCGAGCCGCGGCGAGCCTTCATCGAAAGCAACGCGCTGGGCGTGCGCAACCTCGACGTTTAGGAGGCGCCCGACCGCAAAGGCCCCGGACCGGGGCCTTTTTTTTGGGCCGATCCCGGGCAGTGATGCTGCGCGCCTTGACAAACGCGCGCCGTCGCGGAGGATTGCGCTGACCGACCTGCACGCAAGGATGGCGATGAAGCGCAGCACCGCCCGGTTCCTCACGACGCATACCGGCAGTCTGCCGCGGCCGGACGACCTGATCCGGATGATGTACGCGAAGGAAGAGGGCGTGCCGGTCGAGGCGGGAGCGCTGGCGCAGCGCGTCGCGGCCGCCGTCGACCACCTGAAGGCGGCACTCGCGGGCGTGGTGGTCAAAGACGCGTTCCTCACGGCCGCGTCGCCGGGCGTCGTGTCGCTGTTCTTCCGCAACGAGCATTACCCGTCCGAGGAAGCGTACCTCTTCGCGATCGCCGACGCGATGCGGCAGGAGTACGAGACGATCGCGAAGGCCGGCCTCGTCCTGCAGATCGACTGCCCGGATCTGGGCATGGGCCGGCACATCCAGCATGCCGACCTCTCCGTCCCCGAGTGGCGCAAGAAGGCGCAGCTGCACGTCGAGGCGCTCGATCACGCGGTCGCCAACATCCCGCCCGAGCAGCTGCGCATGCACCTCTGCTGGGGCAATTACGAAGGGCCGCACCACTGCGACGTCGCGCTCGCCGACGTGATCGACATCGTGCTGCGCGCGAGGCCCTCGGCGATCGCGCTCGAGGCGGCGAACCCGCGGCACGCGCACGAGTGGAAACTTTTCGAGACGGTGAAGCTGCCCGCAGGCAAGATCCTGATCCCCGGAGTGATCGAGTCGAAGTCGAACTTCATCGAGCATCCCGAACTCATCGCACAGCGCATCGGGCGCTACGCCAACCTCGTCGGCCGTGAGAATGTGATCGCCGGCAGCGACTGCGGCTTCGGGACTGGGTCGGGCAGGCCGCGGTAGACCGACGTCGTGGGCGAAGATGGCCGCGATGGCGGAGGGCGCCCGGATCGCGTCGCGCGAGTTCTGGAAGCGTTGAGTCCGCGATCGACGCCGGGCGTGTCGGTCGACTCTCCGAACCGCCGTGCTCTGCGCAACGTGGCATAGTGGCTGACTGTCGAGGGGGAAATGAACAATCGCCGCAAACTGGTCGTGGCGCTGGGCGCCGGCGCGCTTGTCGCGCCGTTTTCCCTGCCGGCGCAGCCGCCGACCGCGAAGCCTGCCCGCATCGGACTTTTGGGGCCCAATTCCGCGGCTTCCGGCGGCACGAATTGGGCGGCCTCGCTGCTGGCGAACCTGCGGGAGCTGGGCTATGTCGAAGGCACGAACCTGAGCGTCGAGTCGCGCTGGGCCGACGCTAACCCCGATCGTCTGCCCGATCTGGCGGGTGAACTCGTGCGCCTGAACGTCGATGTCATCGTCACCTTCCTGACGCCGGCCGCGCTGGCGGCCAAACAGGCGACGAAAACGATCCCGATCGTCATGGCTTCGGCTGCCGATCCGGTGGGTAGCGGTCTCGTCGCCAGCCTTGCCCGTCCCGGCGGCAACGTCACCGGACTGTCTGGTGCAACCGCGGAGCTCGCAGCAAAGAACCTCGAGCTCCTCCGGGAGATATTGCCCTCCGCCGGGCGCATCGCGGTGCTCGCGAATGCGGCAGATCCCTTCTCGAAGACCTTCCTGGAGCAGAATGGGCTTGCGGCCCGGACCATTGGCATCGATTTGCAAACCGTCATCATCCGCGGCGGCGATTCGTTGGACGCCGCCTTCGAGGAAATGACCAAGGCACGATCGGGCGCCGTCATTGTCCAGCCCACCCTTCCGCAACAACGCGTGGCTGACTTGGCGACGCAGCACCGGCTTGCCTCTGCTTCTCCCGTCCAAAGCTTTGCGGACCTGGGCGGACTGCTGGCCTACACGCAGAGCATCGCGGACAGGGATCGTCAGGCCGCCCGCTACGTGGACAGGATACTCAAGGGTGCGAAGCCCGGCGAGTTGCCCGTCCTCCGGCCGACGAAGTTCGAGTTGGTCATCAACCTGAAGACGGCCAGGCGGATTGGACTGAAGATTCCACCCAGCGTACTCGCGCGCGCGGACAGGGTGATCGAATAAGCAGGAACTCGATCATGTCGACGGTCGATTTCTACCGCGAGCTCCCGGCGCTGGCGTCCTTTGCCGAGGCCATCGAGTCCGCGCGGCACGCGCAGGTTCCGGGCGACTGGTGGATCGTCGTCGCCGATGTGATCGACTCGACCAGGGCGATCGAGGCAGGCGCCTACAAGAAGGTGAACACCGTCGGCGTGGCCTGTATCGCTGCGGTCGTCAACGTGGACCGCAGCGTCGAAATGCCGTTCGTGTTCGGCGGCGATGGCGCGACCTTTGCCGTGCCGGACAACTTGCACGAGCGCGTGATTCCGGCGCTGCGCGAAGCCCAGCGCCTGTCGCGGGAGAGCTTCAACCTGTCGTTGCGGGTTGGCCTGGTCCGGGTTTCGAGCCTGCTCGACGGCGGTCTGCCGGTGCGACTCGCGAAGGTCCGCCTGTCGCCGGACGTCACGCAAGCGGCCCTCTCCGGCCGGGGCTGGGAAGTGGCCGAGCGCATGGTCAAGGACCCGCGGGCTCAGGGCGTCTTGCGGGTCCGGGAAGACGACGGCCCATGCGAAGGCAGCTTCGAGGGTTTCGAATGCCGCTGGCAGGGCGTGCCGAGCTTTCGCGATCACAAGCTGGCGTTGCTTGTGGCCGCCGTGTCCGACGACGCCGACGCGAACCACGCCTGCTACCGCCGAGTGTTCGAGAAGATCGCGCAGATCTATGGCGACATCGCGAGCTACCATCCGCTGCGCGCTGATCACATGCGACTGTCGTTCAATCCGCGCCAACTTGGCCACGAGTGGCGCGTACGGTCGGTCCGGCTCGGCGCCTGGGGACGGATCGCGTATTTCGTGCGGATGCTGCTCCTCAACCTGGCCGGCGTCTACCTGTTCGCGCGAAACAGGGATACGTCGACCGTGCGCTGGAGCCGGTACATCGACGCGATGGTGGAAAACTCCGACTTCCGCAAGTTCGACGGCATGCTGCGCATGGTGATGGACGGCAGCGAAGCGCAGTGCCGGGAATTGCGTGATTACCTGGAAACGCAGCGCCGCGAAGGCCGGCTGGTCTACGGCCTGCACAGGTCAAGCGAAGCGCTGCTGACCTGCATCGTGTTCTCCTACAACGGAAACCATGTGCATTTCGTCGATGGCAGCGACGGCGGCTACGCGATGGCAGCGCGCGGGCTCAAGGCGCAACTCGGTTCGCGCGCCGGCTGAGGAATTGCCTGCACGCATTGCGCAGCGGGGCGCGCATTTCCGGTAGATTGGCGACGCGGAACCCCCCGCTTGCCGACAGGCCTACCAATGCCGCGAACACACACTGCACTGCTCGCCGGACTCGCGGCCGTCGTCCTGGCCGCGTGCATCAATGGCAGCGGCGACAGCGACGGCGGCCTCGGCGCCCCCGCGCCTGACGCCGCAAGTCGCCGGTACCATCTACGCATTCGGCGGCGCCGGCTCGCCGGCGCAGGACGGCGCCGAGCCCAAGGGCACGCTGACCGCGGTCACGGTCGGCGGCCGCACCGTGCTGTTCGGACGCACGGCGATCGGCGGCAGCAACGGCTGCGGCACGATCTTTTCGCTCAATCCCGACGGCAGCGGCTACAACCTGCAGTACCGTTTCGGCGGCAGCGATGGCTGCGACCCGCGGCACGACGCGATGGTCGTCAATCCCGGCGACGGCAGGCTCTACGCCACCACGCAGGGCGTGAACCAGACGAACAACGACACCTACGGCAACTGGGGCCAGGTGTTCTCGTTCGCCCCGGGAACCTCGATTCCCACGCCGATCAACGCCGTCCACACGTTCGCCAAGCCATCGCCCAAGAAGGCTCCGTACGACGGCGCGCAGCAGCACAGCTCCTTCTCCATCGACCCGGTCACCGGCATCTTCTATGGGCAATCGGCGGCCGGCGGCGCGGGCGACGAAGGCATGCTCTACGCGATGAAGAGCGACGGCGCGTTCTCCGATCACGGCTATCTCACGCCGGTGACGGTCGGGGGCAGGCTGCTGTTGTTCGGCATGACGCAATGCGGCGGCGCCGGGCCGAAGAACGCGAGCTGCAAGGGCAACGGCGACGGTTCCGGCGTCATCTTCGCGCTCGATCCGGCGGCCGCGCCGGGGACCAGCGGCGCGTTCGCGATCGTCCATTCGTTCCAGTCCGCGAGCAGCACCGACGGCGCGCTGCCGTACGGATCGCTGATGTACGACGGCACCTGGCTCTACGGTACGACCAGCGCCGGCGGCCAGCACGACAAGGGCACGGTGTTCCGCTTCGCGCCGGTCGCGCCGGGGAGCAACGCCAGCGTGTCGCTGCTCTATCAGTTCGGCGGCAACGCGAACGACGGCATCAAGCCGATCGACAACGTCATCAAGGTCGGCAACACGCTGTACGGCATGACCGTCTACGGCGGCGTCACCGGACCGAGCCCCGACGATTCGAGCGTGAACGGAAACGGCACGGTCTTCGCGATCCCGCTGCCGAACTGACCCGCGCCGATCGAGCGGCGCAAAGCCTCCAACCATACGGCTCGGGGTTGCGGGAGCTCAACGGGCTGTTCGCCGTGCTGCCGCAGTTGCCCGGAAACCTCTCCAGCGGGTTCGCCGTGCAGCTGGGCTGCGGCGGCGGTGGTCCGGAATCCAGGGTGGTGGTCGGGCTCCCGCCGGCGCTCATTTCCCGCGTGACGACGTGGGTCAAGATGGATGCGGTGCCTAACGCGCCGCCCTATCCCCACAGCAATCAGCCGTCATACGAGCAGGGTGAATCTGGGGCTCAACCCATACTTCAGGTACGACGTCGTGTTCGACGTTGCGCAGGGCCGAATCGGCTTTGCCCCCTGCACTGCCGCCGCCCAGCCGCCGGCCCGGTGTGCTGCTTCAGCGGCCGGACGCGATGTCGGCCATGGCCTGTGCGGCAATCTCGTAGGAGCGCAGCCGCGCGCCGTGATCGAAGATCTGCGCCGCGATGATCAGCTCGTCGGCGCCGGTGCGCGCGATGAAGCCGCGCAACCTGTCGCGCACCGTCGCGGGCGAGCCGATGGCCGAGAACGACAGGACGTCATCGAGCAGCGCTCGCTCGCGGGGACCGGCGCGCTCGGCAAAGCCTTCGACCGGCGGCGGCAGCTGCGCGGGCCGGCCGCTGCGCAGGTTGATGAAGGCCTGCTGCATCGACGTCGCGCGAAGGCGCGCCTCGTCGTCGGTGTCCGCCGCGAACACATTGCAGCCGAGCATCACATAGGGCGCGGCCAGTTGCGCCGACGGACGAAACTGCGCGCGGTAGACGGCGATCGCGGGAAGCATCTGCGCCGGCGCGAAGTGCGATGCGAACGCGTACGGCAGGCCGAACGCGGCGGCGACCTGCGCGCCGAAGAGGCTCGAGCCCAGGATCCACAGCGGCACGTTCAATCCGAAGCCCGGTACGGCGCGCACCGCCTGGCGCGACGCGCGGCGAAAAATAGTCCGCCAGTTCCTGCACGTCCTGCGGAAACTCGCGCGCATCCGAGTTGAGGTCACGACGCAGCGCCCGCGCCGTCGTCTGGTCCGAGCCCGGCGCACGGCCGAGCCCCAGGTCGATGCGTCCCGGATAGAGGGACTCCAGCGTGCCGAACTGCTCGGCGATGACCAGCGGCGAATGGTTGGGCAGCATGATGCCGCCCGCGCCGACGCGAATGGTCGATGTCCCGCCCGCGACATGGCCGATCAGCACCGCGGTGGCTGCGCTGGCGATCCCGGGCATGCCGTGGTGCTCCGCCAGCCAGAAGCGCCGGTAGCCCCAGCGCTCGGCATGGCGCGCCAGATCCAGCGTGTTGCGAAACGACTGCGCGGCATCGCTGCCCTGGTTGATCGGCGCGAGGTCGAGGACGGAATGGGGAATCATCGAGGTCATGTTCGGATCGATTGGGCAAGGGCGATCCGCCGCGGAGCACGCGGGCGGACCGGGCGATCAGGCCTTCAGCCGGTAGCCGGTGCGGAAGATCCAGGCGATGATCAGCACGAACACGGCGAGGAAACCCGACGTCATCGCCAGGCTGACCGCCACATCGACGTCGCCCTGGCCGTAGAAGCTCCAGCGAAAACCGCTGATCAGGTAGACCACGGGATTGAACAGCGTCACCGTGCGCCAGAACGGCGGGAGCATGTTGATCGAGTAGAACGTCCCACCCAGGAACGCGAGCGGGGTCAGAACCAGCAACGGCACCATCTGCACCTTCTCGAAGCCGTCCGCCCAGATGCCGATGATGAAGCCGAGCAGGCTGAAGGTGATGGCCGTCAGCACCAGGAAGAACGCCATCCAGACCGGATGCGCGATTTGCAGCGGAACGAACAGCGCGGCCGTGCCCAGGATGATGAGCCCGAGCAGGATCGACTTGGTCGCCGCCGCGCCCGCGTAACCCACGACGATCTCGAAATACGATACCGGCGCGGACAGGAGTTCGTAGATCGTTCCGGTGAAGCGGGGAAAGTAGATGCCGAAGGACGCGTTCGAGACGCTCTGGGTCAGCAGCGACAGCATGATGAGGCCGGGAACGATGAACGCGCCATAGCTCACCCCGTCGATCTGCGGAATGCGGGCCCCGATCGCCGCGCCGAACACGACGAAGTAAAGCGAGGTCGAGAGCACCGGCGAGATGACGCTCTGCATCATGGTCCGGCGGGTGCGGGCCATCTCGAAGCCGTAGATGGCGCGGATCGCGTGGAAATTCATCGGCGGTCCTCGAGCACGCTCACGAAGATCTCCTCGAGCGAGCTTTGCTTGGTGTGCAGGTCCTCGAAGGCGATGCCTTCGGCGGTCAGGTCGTTCAGCAGCAAGGCGATGCTCGCGCGCTCGCCCGCGGAATTGTCGTAGGTGTAGACGATTTCGGCGCCGTCGTTCGCGAGCTCCAGCCGGTACGCCGACAAGGCCGCGGGAAGCGCCGCCAGCGGTCGCGCGAGCTGCAGCGTCAGTTGCTTGCGGCCGAGCTTGCGCATGAGTTCGACCTTGTCCTCGACCAGGATGATCTCGCCATTGCGGATCACGCCGATCCGGTCGGCCATTTCCTCGGCCTCTTCGATGTAGTGCGTGGTCAGGATGATGGTCACGCCCGAGGCGCGCAGCCCCCGCACCAGGTCCCACATGCCGGCGCGCAGCGTCACGTCGACGCCGGCGGAGGGCTCGTCGAGGAAGAGAATCTGCGGTTCGTGCGACAGCGCCTTGGCGATCAGCAGCCGGCGCTTCATACCGCCCGACAGCGTCATGATCCTGCTGTCCTTCTTGTCCCAGAGCGACAGGTCGCGCAGCACCCGCTCGATGTGCGCGGGATCCGGTGCCTTGCCGAACAGCCCGCGGCTGAAGGTGACCGTGCTCCAAACGGACTCGAAGGCATCGGTGGTGAGTTCCTGCGGTACCAGTCCGATCATCGCCCGCGCGGCGCGATAGTCGTCGATGATGTCGTGCCCGTCGACGCGGACCGTGCCAGCGCTGGGGTTGACCAGGCCGCAGATGGCGCTGATCAGCGTGGTCTTGCCGGCGCCGTTGGGCCCCAGCAGCGCGAAGATCTCGCCGCGGCGGATTTCGAGGTCGATGTCCTTCAGCGCCGCAAAGCCTCCGGCGTAAGTCTTGGACAGATTGCTGATGGTGATGATCGGCTGCATGACTGTGACGATAACAAAGGCGCCGCCGACGGTGAGCCGGCAGGTCGATAGTAATATGCCGAAGCGGACGCCGTCGCCGAACGCTGGTTCTGCGACCATCGTCGTGCGATTCGACGAGCAGCGCCGCGAGCCATTGACGATAACCGACGCCGAGCCATCGTGAAAAGCCTCCTCTGCACCGCCTTCGGGCCCATCGACGATCTGGCCGTACGGGAAATGCCGGTGCCGGAACCCGGCCCCGGACAGCTGCGCGTCGACGTCAAGGCCGCCGCGCTCAACTATCCCGACGCGCTGATGGTCCAGGGGCGCTACCAGGTCAAGCCGCCGCTGCCCTTCGCGCCCGGCGCCGAATTCGCCGGCGTGGTCAGCGCGGTGGGCGGCGACGTTTCGCGGTTCAAGGCCGGCGACAGGGTCGTGGCGCTGGGGCTGGGCGGCTTCGCCGAGGAGGCGATCGCCGACGCCGCGAAGACGATGGCGCTGCCGGACGGGATGTCCTTCGAGGATGCGGCAGCGTTCTTCCTCACCTATTGCACGTCGTTGCGCGGGCTGAAGGACTGCGCGCGCCTGCAGCCCGGCGAGACGCTGCTGGTGCTGGGCGCGGCGGGCGGCGTCGGCGTCGCCGCGATCGAGATCGGCAAGGCGATGGGCGCGACGGTGATCGCGGCGGCCGCTGGCGCGGAGAAGCTCGCATTCTGCACGCGCGTCGGCGCCGATCACGCGATCGACTACGACGCCGAGAAACTGCGCGAGCGCTGCGATGCCGTCACCGGCGGCAAGGGTGTGGATGTCGTCTACGACCCGGTCGGCGGCGACTACACCGAGACTGCGCTGCGCGCGCTTGGCTGGCGGGGGCGCCTGGTGGTCGTGGGATTCGCTTCCGGGACGATTCCGGAGCTGCCGGCGAATCTTGCGCTGTTCAAGGAGCGCACGATCATCGGCGTGTACTTTGGCGAGTCGGTGGTGCGCGAGCCGACGGCGCATGCGGCGAACGTCGCGCAGCTGCTGACGTGGTTCGCGGCCGGCAAGGTCAAGCCATCGATCGGCGAGCGGGTGCCGCTGGCGGGGACGGTCGGCGCGATGCAGCGCATGCTCGAGCGCAAGGTTCTGGGCAAGGTGGTCGTGCTGCCGGAAGCCTGAGCGGCGGCGCTCGATGGCAGCCGGTACCGCCGCGGCGAGGCGCTATCATTGACCCATCGCACCGGACGGGGGAGCAACGCCGTGATCGTCAAGCAGATCTGGACCGCCAACAGCTACCGCAATTTCAACTACCTGATCGCCTGCGGCGAGACCGGCGAAGCGCTGGCCATCGACCCGCTGGATCACCAGAAGTGCCTGCTCGCGGCGAAGGAGGAAGGCTGGAACATCACCCAGATCCTCAACACGCACGAGCACCACGACCATACCGGCGGCAACGCTGCCGTGGTCGGGAAGACCGGCGCCAAGGTCCTGGCGCACGTCAATGCGCGCGACAAGATCGCGGCCATGGATCGGGGATTGGTGGCCGGCGACGTGGTCAGGGTGGGCAGGACCGTCGAGCTCGAGGTGCTCGATACGCCGGGGCACACGATGTGCCATGTGTGCCTGCTGTCGCACACCGACGCGCCGGCGCTGTTCTGCGGCGATACGCTGTTCAACGCCGGCGCCGGGAACTGTCACAACGGCGGACATCCGCCGGCGCTGTACCGGACTTTCTCCGAACAGCTCGACCGGCTGCCGCCGACGACCCGCGTCTATCCCGGTCACGACTATATCGAGAACAATCTTCGCTTCACGCTGGATCGCGAACCGGACAACGCCGACGCCGGACCGATGCTCGAGCGCCTTGCCGGCCAGGACCTCGATCACCCCTATGTGACGACGCTGGAGGTCGAGCGGCGGATCAACACCTTTTTTCGGCTGACCAATCCGACGGTGATCGCCAGGCTGCGCGAGGAATTTCCCGATCTGCCCGAGAATCCGGACCGGGAAACGGTGTTCATCAAGCTGCGCGAATTGCGCAATTCCTGGTGAAGCGGCTGCCGCGGGTCGCGCCCGACGCGAGCGCAACCGCGCATCAACCGGATTGCAGGAACGCCAGCACCCGTTCGACCACGACCTCCGGAGACTCGGCCGGAATCGAATGTGCCGCGCCGTCCAGCGCCTCGAATCGCGCGCCGGGAATCGCCGCGGCGAAGGCCGCGTTGGCGGGCAGCGGAAACAGCGCATCGTCGCGGCCGGCCAGCACCAGCGTCGGCACGCGCAGCGCGGCGAGAATCGCGGTTGCGTCGAAGGCGGCCAATGCCTCGGCCTGCCGGCGGAAGGCCAGCGCGCTCTGCTGATGCGGATAGGTGATGGCCAGCGTCACCAGCGCGTCGACCGTGGAGCGGTTGTCGAAAAAGCGGGTCGAGAACACCCAATAGAAGAGATTGCGGAACCACAGCGCGGGCGAGGTTCCCGCGTCCAGCAGGTCTGCCCAGCTTGCGAAGAGGTCGTTGTTGCGCGCCGAGTTCACCGCGCCGGTGGCCACCAGCACGGAGCGCGCGAACAGTTCCGGGTACCGGTGCGTGCAATGGAGGGCGATCATTCCGCCCATCGAGTGGCCGACGATCGTGGCCGGACCGCAGTCGAGGTGGCGCAGCAGCGCGGCGCAGTCGTCGGCCATCGCCTCGATGCTGATCGGGACATCCTGCGGCGTCGTACGGCCGCTGCCACGGTTGTCGACCAGGATGACCCGGCAATGCCGGGCCAGCGCGTCGACCGAGGGCAGCCAGTAAGCGCTGTCCGAGGCAAGCCCGGCGACCAGCAGCAGCGGCGGACCGCGGCCGGATTCCTCGTAGTGCAGTTCGACGTCGGGAAGGCGCAGCGTCGGCATGGTTTCTCCGTTGATAGCGCAGATTCTACGGCGGGCGGCGGCGGCACGCCCGCGCGCAGCCGCGGCCCCGGACTCCTTCGGCTTGGCGTCGCCGCGGCCCGACGGCAGAATGGCGCCTCGGCGCCGAGATTGCCTGTCCCGGGCGAACTTTCCTGGTGCCGGGAGGGTCTTGAGGAAGCGTGCGCAGGGCGCGTGCTGCGCTCCCGTTGCCCAAAACGTCCGGATCGATTCATGCCGCAATTGCTTCTTCGCCTGTTCGTTGTCCTGTTCGCCGCCGGGGTGCTCGCTGCCCCCGTCGCGGCGCGGACCGAATTCGCCGACCCGCTGGGCGCGGACTTCGTGCCCCGGCTGGTCGTCCGGTTCAAGGCGCCCGAAGCCGCGGCCGCGGAATTCGCGCCGGCGCGCGTCGACCGCCTGGCGCGGGAGACCGGCGTGCCGCTCACCTACCGGCGGACGATGGCGGTGGGGGCACATGTGCTCACCTCGGCGGCGGTCGGCAGCGTCGCCGACGCCGCCGCCGTGGCGGCGCGCCTGGCCGCGCATCCGGAGGTCGAGTATGCGCAGCCGTCGCGGCGCATGCGCATCGAACGCGTGCCCAATGATCCGATGTTCGCCAGCCTGTTCTACCTGCAGCCGGGGCCGACCACGATCGATGCCGTCGCGGCGTGGGATCTGACCGTCGGCTCGCCTTCCGTGGTGGTGGCGGTGCTGGATACCGGCTCGACCGCGCACGCGGATCTGGTCGGGCGAGCTGCTGCCCGGCTACGACATGGTCAGCAACTACACGGCGAGCAACGACGGCAACGCCAAGGATTCGAAGGGCAACGCACGCGACAACGATGCCTCCGATCCGGGCGACTGGGTCAGCGCGATCGACCTGGGCGGCGTCTACGCCGGATCGGGCTGCTCGATCGAGAACAGTTCGTGGCACGGCACGTCGGTGATGGGCGTTGTCGGCGCCAGCGCCGACAATGGCATCTACACCACCGGAGTGGACTGGAACGCGCGCATCCTGCCGGTGCGCGTGCTGGGCAAGTGCTATGGCGACGACACCGACATCGCCGATGGCATTGCCTGGGCCGGAGGCGTTTCCGTACCCGCGGCGCCGTTGAATCCGACGCCGGCCCAGGTCATCAATCTGTCGCTCGGCGACGGGGGCAGCTGTCCCATCTACTTCCAGCAGTCGATCGATGCCGCCTTTGCGCGCGGCACGACACGCGCGATCGTCGCCTCCGCCGGCAACGCCGCCAGCGGCGGTACGCATTCGCCATCCGATTGCAATGGCGTGATTTCGGTCGGCGCGACCAGCTTCGGCGGCAACCGCGCGAGCTACTCGAACTTCGGCCTGCGCGTCGACCTGATGGCGCCGGGGGGCTCCACGGCCTTCGGCAATCCGTACGAAATTCTTACGCTGTCCAACGCGGGGCTCATGGGGCCCACGGTCGACTCCACCGTGCGTATCGCGGGCACCAGCTTCGCGGCGCCGCAGGTGAGCGGCGTGGCGTCGCTGATGTTGTCGGTGGCGCCGAATCTCACCGCCGGCCAGCTCCGCGACATTCTCAAGTCAAGCGCCAAGCCATTCCCCGTCGGATCCAGCTGCAACCAGTGGGTCTGCGGCGCGGGCATCCTCGATGCGGCGGGCGCGGTGCGCCAGGCGCTGGCGACCACCGGCGCGGCGGCGCCCATCACGCTGGTCGAGTTCTACCACGCTGCGCTCGACCACTATTTCCTCACCTGGGCGTCGGCCGAGATCGCGCTGCTCGATGAGGGTACGGCGATCCGCGGCTGGGCACGGACCGGCAGGACGATCAAGGCGCTGATGAACGGGGTCTGCCGGGACGTCGGCCGTGTGCCGCATCTACATTCCGCCAGGCAAGGGCGATGGCCACTTCTACGGCCGCGACGCGACCGAGTGCACGCGGACGATCGCCAACAATCCCTCGTTCGTCCTGGAGGATCCGGCGTTCTTCTTCCTGTATCCGACCGCGGGCGGAAGCTGCGCCGCGGGCACGGTGCCCGTGTATCGCGTCTTTTCCAACCGCGCGGACGCCAATCATCGCTACATGACCGACCGCGCGCTGCGCGATCAGATGGTCGCCAAGGGTTGGCTGGCCGAAGGCGACGGCGCCGACACCGTCGTCATGTGCGCTCCGGCCTGAAGCGCAGCCACGCGACACGGCCATTCCATTTCCGCCGCGATTGGGTGCACACTGCACGCGGGCGCGTGAATGCGCGGTCCGCGATGTTGCGACACAACGACAGTCAACGCCGGCGCGCAGGAGGAGGACACAGCTTTGCTGACGGACATCGAAATCGCGCAGCGCGCGCAGATGCGCCCGATCGTCGAGCTGGCGCGGGAGCGGCTGGCGATCGACGAGCGCTGGATCGAACCCTACGGCCGTCACAAGGCCAAGATCGCGCTCGAATTCCTGACGGACATCGAGGATCGTCCCGACGGCAAGCTGATCCTGGTCACGGCGGTCAGCCCCACGCCGGCGGGCGAAGGCAAGACGACGACGAGCGTAGGCCTCGGCGATGCGCTCAACCGCATCGGCAAGCCGGCGCTGATCTGCCTGCGCGAGCCCTCGCTCGGCCCCTGCTTCGGGATCAAGGGCGGCGCCGCCGGAGGCGGGCATGCGCAGGTGGTGCCGATGGAGGACATCAACCTCCACTTCACCGGCGACTTCCATGCGATCGCGCTTGCCAACAACCTGCTGGCGGCGCTGATCGACAATCACGTCCATCACGGCAATGCGCTCGGCATCGACCCTCGCCGCGTCACCTGGCGCCGGGTGATGGACATGAACGACCGCGCGCTGCGCGACATTGTCGTCGCGCTCGGCGGCCCGGCCAACGGCGCGCCGCGCGAGGACGGTTTCGACATCGTTGCCGCGTCGGAGGTGATGGCGATCCTGTGCCTCGCGACGTCGCTTGCGGATCTCAAGACGCGGCTGGGCAACATCGTCATCGGCGCGACGCGCGACCGCAGGCCGGTCACCGCGCGCGAGCTGCGCGCCGACGGCGCGATGGCGGCGCTGCTCAAGGACGCGCTCAAGCCCAACCTGGTGCAGACGCTGGAGAACAACCCGGCGTTCATCCATGGCGGCCCGTTCGGCAACATCGCACACGGCTGCAATTCCGCGATCGCGACCCGCGCCGCGCTCAAGCTCGCTCCCTATGTCGTCACCGAGGCGGGATTCGGCGCCGATCTCGGCGCCGAGAAGTTCCTCGACATCAAGTGCCGCAAGGCCGGCGTTCTCCCCGCCGCCGCGGTGGTCGTGGCGACCGTGCGTGCGCTCAAGTTCCATGGCGGAGCCGACGCTGGCGCGCTCGAGGAGGAGAACCTGACCGCGCTGCAGCGGGGGCTGCCCAACCTCGAGCGGCATGTGCGCAACGTTCGCGACGTCTACGGCATTCCGGTCGTCGTCGCGCTGAACTGCTTCACCAGCGATACGCCCGCCGAAGTCGAACTGGTCGCGGGCCGCGCCGCGGCGCTGGAGGTGCCGCTGGCGCGGGCGATGCACTGGGCCGACGGAGGGCGCGGCGCGGAGGCCTTGGCGCGCATCGTGGTCGAGCTGTGCGAGGCGCCGTCGTCGCCGCGCTTCGTCTACGACGACGAGGACTCGTTGTGGGACAAGGCCGGCAAGATCGCACGGCGCGTCTACCACGCCTCCGAAGTGACGGCGGACACCAAGGTGCGGGCGCGGATCCGCGAACTGCAGGAGGACTACGGCCATTACCCGGTGTGCATCGCCAAGACGCAGTATTCCTTCTCCACCGATCCTCGGCTGCACGGCGCGCCGACCGGACACGTGCTCAACATCCGCGAGGTCCGGCTTGCGGCAGGCGCGGAGTTCGTCGTCATGATCTGCGGCGACATCATGACCATGCCGGGGCTGCCGGCAGCGCCAGCGGCCGAGCGCATCGACATCGATCCGGACGGACGGATACGCGGGCTGTTCTGAGTCGCGCGCCAACCGCACGCCGCCGCTTGGCGCGCGGACGCTTGCGGGCGACAATGCCCGCGCGACGACGCTGGTTGAGCCCTCGCGCCCGCCCTACTCCCAGCCACAGGTGAACCGCATGGATCCACGCGCCGCGCCGCTGCTTGCACGATTCGACATCGCCGCCGACCACCCCGGCGCCTGCCTCGGCCCCGACCAGTGGCGCGGCGGCGGTGCGACGCTGGTATCCGCCAATCCAGCCAGCGAGCGGACGCTCGGCCGCGTTCGCCTGGCCGATGCCGCCGACGTCGATGCGGTCGTCGCCGGCGCGTGCCGGGCCGCGCTCGCGTGGCGCGACGTGCCGGCGCCGCGCCGCGGCGATGCGGTGCGCCGCTTCGGCGAACTGCTGCGCGAACACAAGGATGCGCTGGGCACGCTGGTCGCGCTGGAAAACGGCAAGATCAAGGCCGAGGGCGACGGTGAAGTGCAGGAGATGATCGACATCGCCGACTTCGCGGTCGGCCAGTCGCGCATGCTCTACGGCAAGACCATGCACTCCGAGCGGCCCGCGCACCGGATGTACGAGCAGTGGCATCCGCTGGGGGTGGTTGCGGTCATCACCGCGTTCAACTTCCCGGTGGCCGTGTGGGCGTGGAACGCGATGCTCGCCGTCATCTGCGGCAACGCGGTCATCTGGAAGCCATCGCCGAAGACGCCGCTGACGGCGCTGGCCGTGCAGGCGCTGGCCAACACGGTGATGCGTGAACTCGACCTGCCGCCGATTTTCACGCTCGCCATCACCGACAATGAGCAGACGCGGCGGATCGTCGACGATCCTCGCGTGGCGCTGGTGTCGTTCACCGGTTCATCGGCCGTGGGCCGCGACGTCGCCACCGCGGTTGCCGGGCGCTTCGGCCGGACGCTACTCGAATGCGCGGGCAACAACGCGATCATCGTCGCCGCAGACGCCGACCTTGATCTCGTGGTGCCCGCGGTGCTGTTCGGCGCTGTGGGCACCGCCGGACAACGCTGCACGACTACGCGCCGGCTGATCGTGCATCGCGAGCGCAGCGACGAGCTGCTCCGGCGCCTGATCCGGGCGTACGAGCAGGTGCGCATCGGCGACCCGCTCGACCCGGCGACGCTGATGGGACCGCTGATCGACGCCCCGGCCGTGGCGAACTACGCAGCGGCGCTGGACGAGGCTCGTCACCGCCGGCGCAACGCTGGCGGCCGGCGGGCGCGTGCTGCCCGGCCCCGGATACTGGGTCCAGCCGACGATCGTCGCCAATGCGCGCAACGACTGGCCCTGCGTTCAGCGCGAGACCTTCGCACCCATTCTCTACGTGATGGAATTCGCCGGCATCGACGAGGCGATCGCGCTCAACAACGGCGTGCGCCAGGGCCTGTCCAGCGCGCTGTTCACGCTCGACCTGCGCACGGCGGAAGCGTTTCTGGGCGCTGGCGGCAGCGACTGCGGGATCGCCAACGTCAACATCGGCACGTCGGGCGCGGAAATCGGCGGAGCCTTCGGCGGCGAAAAGGAAACCGGCGGCGGCCGCGAGGCCGGGTCCGACGCGTGGCAGGCCTACATGCGGCGCCAGACCAACACGCTGAACTGGAGCCGCGCGCTGCCGCTGGCGCAGGGGATCAGGTTCGGTTAGCGCCCGCCGTGCGCCCAGGTGAAATACGGGTGCTCGGCAAGTCGCCACGACAGGCTGGCCGCAGCCACCGAAAGGGCGAAGCCCACCGCGAACAGCATCCCGATGATGGCCCAGGGATGCCAGGCGCCGGCAAGCGCGGCGAGTTCGCGCGCCACCAGCACGACGATCATCCAGTGCAGCAGGTAGAACGAGTAGCTGATGCGTCCCAGCGCCACCAGCGGTGGCCAGGCCAGCGCCCGGGCGAGCGCGTTGTCCGGCACCAGGCACTTGGCGAGCATCGCCACGGCCGCCGCGCCGAAGGCCATGATGGCCACAGCCGGCGGCAGCGCGTCGAACAGCGCCGAGGTCGTGATGGCGAAGTAAGCCGCCAGCAGGCCGGCCGTCGGCAGGCGTGACAGCGCCCGTTGCAGCGGCATGCTGAACGCCAGCGCCACGCCGCCGAACAGCAGCGACCAGCACAGCACCAGGGGGTCCGCGCCGAGGCCGACCGCCAGCAACGGAACGACGATGCCAGCCGCCGGCACCCACCACAACTGCTGCGGCGTGGCGCGCAGCGCGAGGAGCGCCAGCGCCGGAAACGCGAGATAGAACGTCATTTCGTAGAACAGCGACCAGGTGACGGTGTTGAACGCCCGCACGGTCGAGCCCGGCCAGCCGTTGAGAAAGAACAGGTTGCCGAGCACGGCGGCCCAATCCGTCGGTACCCACTGGCCGGAGCGCCAGGCGAACACCAGCGACACGACGAACGACAACAGGAAGGCCGGATAGACGCGCAGCGTGCGCCGCCATGCGAACTCGGCGTAGCGCAGCGCCGGCCGCGGCCACCACATGCGTCCGATCAGGTAGCCGGAAAGCACGAAAAACAGATACACGCCGTGATGCGAGCGATGCAGCCAGAAGAGCGCGCGCGCGGACCAGGTCGTCATCGCCGTCAGCGCGGCGCCCTCGAACTCGAGGTTGAAGGCGATCCACGCGCCGTTGCCGGCGGCATGCACGCAGAACACCAGCAGCACGGCAAGGCCGCGCCAGCCGTCGAGCGAGCGGACGTGCTTCAAGGCCGATGATCGCGAGTTCGACGCGGCCGGCGCGCGCCGCGCGCGCGGCGTGCGGGTCAGGACGCGCCGCGCTTGCCGGTGGTCTTGCCTGCGGCAGGCTTCCTGGCCGCGGACCTGGCGGTGGCTGCCTTTCGCGCCACCGGCTTGCGAGCAGCGGTCTTCGCGGCCGCGGACTTGCCGGTGGTCTTGGTGGCGGCCGTCCTGGCGACGGCGGGTTGGGCTGCAGCTGGCTTGGCGGCAGCGGTCGTCTTGCCGCCCGAAGCCTTGCTGACCGATTTCTTCCGGGCCTTGCCGCCGGTACCCGCCTTGGCGGCCAGCAGAGTGAGCGCTTCCTCCAGCGTGATCGAGTCGACCTGTTCACGGTCGGGCAGCGTCGCGTTCGTCGTGCCGTGTTTCACATAGGGGCCATAGCGGCCGGAGTGGAGTTCGACTGGCGCCTTGTCCTTCGGGTGCGCGCCGAGGACGCGCAGCGCCGCCGGCGTGCGGCTGCCGCGCGCCTTGGCCGGATCCCGGGGCTCGAATTCGAAGCCGACCTTGCCGTCGCCCTGGACGACCAGAAACGCGGAAAAGGGGCGCCGGGTACGCGCCGACACGAACTGCAGCAAGTCGGTCTTCCTGGTAGCGAGCAGCTTGCGCATCTGCTCGGGCTCGACCGGCCGCTGCAGAATGGTCCGGCCCGAGCGGAAATCGCAGGACTTCTCCGGGCCGACCGCCTTCTCGCAGACGTAGGCATTGCCGAGCTCGAACACCCGCGACGCGCACTTCGGACAGGGGCCGAGCGGCGTCGACGCGCTGAAATCGGGCGCCTCGTCGCCGTCCAGGCCCGTGTCGTTGCCGAAGTCGAAGACGACCTCGCTGGCGTCCTTCAGCCGCAGCTTCGCCGAGAACGGCCGCCCCATCTTGCTGCGGAAGCCGTCGAGCGGGCCGATCTCGCCGTCCTTGATCAGCGCATCCGCCTCGTGCGGCTCGAGCTGGCGCCCGCCCAGGATTTTCCAGAAGGCGAAGTCGCAACCCGGGCGCACGCACTGGAATTTCTTGTACTTCTCATGCACCTCGCCACCGCATTTCGGGCACGGCGTTTCCAGCGTGGCGAAATCGCCGGGGATGGTGTCGCTTTCGTAGTTCTTCGCCTGTCCGACGATGTGCTCGGTCATCTCGACGATCTCGCGCATGAACACGTCGCGCGACAGCTCGCCGTGCTCCATCTGCGCGAGCTTGAACTCCCATTCGGCGGTGAGCTCCGGCGAAAAGAGTTCGGGAATGCCCAGTCCGTGCAGCAGCGTCAGCAGCGAGAACGCCTTCGCGGTCGGGACGAGCTCCTTGCCGTCGCGATAGATGTAGCGCTCGACGATCAGGCCCTCGATGATCGCCGCGCGCGTGGCCGGCGTACCCAGCCCTTTCTCGCGCATGGCCTCGCGCAGCTCGTCGTCCTCGATCAGCTTGCCGGCGCCTTCCATCGCCGACAGCAGCGTGGCCTCGTTCAGCCGCGGCGGCGCCTTGGTGACCAGCGCAACGACGTCGACCTTGTCGGTCGCCACCTTCTCGTCGGGATTCACCGCGGTCAGCGAGGCCTCGTCACCCTGCGCCTCCTTGCCGTAGACGGCAAGCCAGCCCGGCGTCACCAGCACCTTGCCCTCGGTCTTGAACGGCTCGCCCTCGACGCGGGTGATGCGGGTGGTGACCAGGCTCTCGGCCGCCGGATAGAACACGGCGAGGAAGCGGCGCACGACCAGGTCGTAGAGTTTCGCCTCGACCTCGTTCAGATTCTTCGGGGTTACCAGGGTCGGAATGATCGCGAAGTGATCGGAGATCTTGGTGTTGTCGAAAATGCGCTTGTTCGGGCGGACCCATTTCTGCTTGAGGATTTCCCGCGCGAAGCCGCCGAAGGCATTGGTCTCTCCAAGCGCCTGCAGCGTGTCCCTGACGGTTGCGGCGTAGTCCTCGGGCAGTGCGCGGGCATCGGTACGAGGGTAGGTCAGGACCTTGTGCTTCTCGTAGAGCGCCTGCGCCAGCGACAGCGTGGTGCGCGCGGAAAAGCCATAGCGGCCGTTGGCCTCGCGCTGGAGGCTGGTCAGGTCGTAGAGCAGCGGCGCAATCTGCGACGTCGGCTTGGATTCCTCGGTCACCGTACCAGGCTTGCCGACGCAGCGGTCGGCGATGCCGCGCGCGCGGGCCTCGTCCCAGAGCCGCTCGGCGCGCAGATCCGCGTCGTCCTCGGAGCGGCGGAATCTCTCGTCGATCCAGCGCCCGGTGTATTCGCCGCCCTTGGCGCGGAAGGTCGCGACCACTTCCCAGTAATTGCGCGGACGGAAGGCGCGGATGCGCTCCTCGCGCTCGACCAGGATGGCGAGTGTGGGCGTCTGTACGCGACCCACGGTCGTGAGCTGGAACCCGCCCGACTTGGAATTGAACGCGGTCATCGCCCGGGTGCCGTTGATGCCGACCAGCCAGTCGGCCTCCGAGCGGCAGACGGCGGCGTCGGCCAGCGGCCGCATCGCCTCGTCGCTGCGCAGCTGCGCGAAGGCGTCGCGGATCGACGATGGCGTCATCGACTGCAGCCACAGCCGCTCGATGGGCTTCGCGGACTTCGAGTACTGGACGATGTAGCGAAAGATGAGTTCGCCCTCGCGGCCCGCGTCGCAGGCATTCACCAGTGCGCCGACGTCCTTGCGCTTGATGAGCTTCAGCAGTGTCTTCAGCCGGTTTTCGTTCTTCTCGATCGGCTTCAGCGCGAACTTCGACGGCAACGCGGGCAGATGAGCGAAGGTCCACTTGCCGCGCTTGACCTCCTCTTCCTCCGGCATGCCGATCTCGAGCAGGTGGCCGACCGCCGACGACAGCAGGTAGCGATCGCTCTCGAAGTGGTCGTCGTGGCGCGTGAAGCCGCCGAGCGCTTTTGCAAGGTCGGTGGCGACGGACGGCTTCTCGGCGATGATCAGGGTCTTGGACAAGGTGCGGATGAGGGCGAAGGGACGCCGATACTACCCGTGGACCCGAGGCGGGGGCAAGAAATCGCGCCAACCGGGCAGGCCAAGGCGCGCCCGCGTGCGCGAGCGTGCGCCGGCAGGCGCGCCCCCATGCGTACGTGCGCGCGAGGGCCGCGCGGTGGCGATGGCCTTCAGCGACGGCGTTGCCATCGGCCGCCAGCAACCCGTGCGATCGCGCCGGCGAGCTCCAGCGTGACCAGGCGCGCGGCGATTTCCTGCGCCGTCGATCCGGTGCGCGCGACCAGCGCGTCGACCTCGACCGGATCCTCGCCCATCGCGACCAGCAGCGGATCGGCGGACTCCTGTGCCGGCGCGGTCGCCGGCGTACCTGGCGCACCCGATAGCATGCCGAGTTCCTCCAGCACGTCCTGCGCGGTCTCCACCAGCTTGGCGCCGTCGCGGATCAGCCGATGGCTGCCCTTGGACAGCGGTGAGTGAATCGAGCCGGGAATCGCGAACACCTCCCTGCCCTGCTCGCCCGCATAGCGCGCGGTCAGCAGAGAGCCCGACGACAGCGCCGCCTCGACCACCAGCACGCCGCGCGCCAGCCCGCTGATCAGCCGATTGCGACGGGGGAAATTGGACTCCTTCGGCGGCGTGCCGGGCGGAAACTGCGAGACGATGGCGCCTTCCGCGGCGATCCGATGCGCAAGATCGCGATGATGCGCCGGATACACCCGGTCCGGTCCGGTGCCGATCACGGCGATGGTCGAGCCCGCGGTTCCCAGCGCGCCGCGATGCGCGGCAGCGTCCACGCCCGCAGCGAGTCCCGAGACAATGGTCAGGCCGGCGTGGCCCAGCGTCTGCGCGAATGCCTGCGCATGATCCTCTCCCTGCGCCGAAGCATTGCGGCTGCCGACGATCGCCAGCGCGCAACGATTGAGGCGATCGCGCCGACCGAGGACATACAGCACCGGCGGTGCGTAGCCGATCGCCAGCAACGCCTGCGGATACTCGGGGTCGTCCCAGGCCAGCAGGTCATGCCCGGGCTGCGTCAGCCACGCCAGCGTGCGATCGAGCGTTTCCCGCTCGGGCGCCGCCAGTACGCGGGCGACGGCGGCATCGGGCACGACGGCGGCCAGCTGGGCGCGCGTCGCCGCCAGGATCGGCGCCGGCCCGCCGAACGCGCGCAACAGCGCGACCAGGGCGGCGTGGGGAACGGCGCGCAGCGACAGCGCGACCCAGGCCTCCGGCGTGGAAACGGCAGATGGCATGCGAAGACTATCGCGGCCGGCAGGTGCCGGCGGCATTGGCCGTACGGCCAGGGTCAGCGGATGCGTCGGGCGAAAATGCGTCGCCGGGCACTAGGGCGTGCGCGCGAAATCTCCTGTGCGCACTGGGTCGGTCGTGTTGAGCACGATCGCGAACGAGACGCGGTCGAAAGCGCGAAAGACGAACAGCAGTCCGGTGCGCTCGTCGGCCGGTTGCACGTATTCGGCCGGCGTCCACACGGTGGTCGGGTCGAGGAAGCGCAGGATGACCGTCTGCTGCCGCGACGGGCGCGGATCGGTGATGGGCGCGATCACGCGATACACGGCGAGCACGTGCCCCGGCTCCACGCCGTCCTGGAGACCCTTGTCCAGCGTCACCACATAGCCGCGGCCGGTTTCGATGTCGCCGAAGGGCACGCGCAGGATGCGCGCGTCGATCGGCTTCCCCGGCGCCCGCGGTACATAGTTGGTGATGGTTTCGCGGGGCGCCGGCAGCAGGCGGTCGCCGACCTGGATCTCCTCGATCGATGACTCGATGCGGACCGTCGCCAGTTCGCCGAATTTCTCGACACGCGCGGTGCCGAGGTAACGGCTTTCGTAGCCGAGGACCTCGGTGCTGTTGATGTTGCGGATCGCGCCGATCGGACGGTAGATGTACCAGTAGTCCCCCGCCTTCTGGTCGATGCCGAGCACATAGACGACGTCGCCGGCGCCGCGCACCACGCGGGCATCGTTGCGCCCGCTCAGGATCTCGGCCGAGCCGTGCAGACCCGAGCGCCCGGTGACGATGTTGCGGGTGAACCACGGCTCGACGTCGCCGGGCGGGATGCTCGGAATCGCTTCCGCGTCGAGCGAGGTCACCCGCGTCGTCGGGGACAACTGCACGGTATCGCGCGTCAGCACGAGTTGCGGCTGGCCCTCGACGTACTCCAGGCGGATGTTGTCGCCCGGATAGATGCGATGCGGGTTCTTGATCTCGTCCCGGTTCATCCGCCAGATGTCGGGCCAGCGCCACGGGTCCTTGAGGAATTTCCCCGAGATGCCCCAGAGCGTGTCGCCTTTTTGCACCGTGTAACTGCTCGGCGCGCCGTCGGCGATCTGCGGTGCCTGGGCCCGTGCCGCGCCCGCGAGCACAAGCACCGTCAACGCGGTCGCGGCCGCGGTGACGCGTAAGGCTATGTTAAAGTGTTGAAGCATATAGCCTCTTCCGGTGCGGGCTGGTGCGGCGGGGGGGTTGCTATCGTCCTAAACCGCCGCAAAATAAGCACTTAAGAAGGATTCTGCATCCGGCACTTGCATTTGGCAAGCTATGGCGCTACTTACCATTCTCGAATACCCCGACCCCCGTCTGAAAAAAGTCGCATCAGCCGTCACGACCTTCGGGCCGGACCTGGTCCGGCTGGTCCGCGACATGGCCGAAACCATGTATGCGGCCCCGGGTGTCGGCCTCGCCGCGACGCAGGTGGATGTCCACAGGCGGGTGATCGTCATCGACACCTCCGAGGACCGCAGCGACCTCCTGGTCCTGGTCAATCCGGAGATCGTCGCCTCCGAGGGTGAGTCCGAATGCGAGGAGGGCTGTCTGTCCGTCCCGGGCTACTTCGACCGCGTCACCCGCGCCGCGCAGGTCACGGTGCGCGCCTGCAACGAACGCGGCGAGCCGTTCGAGCGCAGCGTCGAGGGCATGCTGGCGGTGTGCGTCCAGCACGAGATGGATCACCTGGTCGGCAAGGTCTTCGTCGACTACCTGTCGCCGCTCAAGCGGGCCCGGCTCCAGGCCAGGGCGCGCAAGAAACAGCGGTTGGCCGGCTGAACCGCCCGGCGGAACGAGGGACCGCCCGGCCGATGCCGGCGCTGCGCGTGGGCTTCGCGGGCACGCCGGAGTTCGCTGCGGCGGCGCTGGCGGCGATCCTCCGGGCCGGGTTTTCCGTGCCGCTGGTGCTCACGCAGCCGGATCGTCCCAAGGGCCGCGGGCTGAGAACCGAAGCCTCGCCGGTCAAGCGGTTGGCGCTGGCGCACGCGATCCCCATCCTGCAGCCTGCGACCCTGCGAACCGACGAGGCGCGGGCGCCGCTGCTGGCGGTCGATCTCGACGTCCTGGTGGTTGCCGCCTACGGCCTTATCCTGCCGCCCGCCGTCCTCGCCTGGCCGAGACACGGCTGCCTCAACATCCACGCATCGCGACTGCCGCGCTGGCGCGGCGCCGCCCCTGTCCAGCGCGCGATCGAGGCGGGTGACACCGGCACCGGAGTCACCATCATGCAAATGGACCCGGGCCTGGATACCGGGCCGGTGGTCGATACCGTCGATGTCGCCATCGACGACGACGATACTGCCGGCACGCTGCTGGACAGGCTTGCGCTGGCGGGCAGCCAGGCGATTGTCGCCGTGCTGCAACGCCTGGAAAGAGAGGGGGCACTTACTTCATTGCCTCAGCCCGATCATGGTGCCACCTATGCCAGCAAGGTGGGTCGCGGCGATGCCGGGATCGACTGGACGCGCGCCGCCGTCGACGTCGGCCGGAGGATCCGGGCGTTCGATCCGGCGCCCGGCGCGCATGCGTCGCTCGGCGGCGAGCCATTGAAGATCTGGGCGGCGGCGCCCCGGGCGGGCGGGGGGATCACGGCCGCCCCCGGAACGGTCGTTGGCGTCAGCGGCGACGGAGTCGACGTGGCCTGCGGCACCGGCGTGCTCCGTCTCGCCGTCGTCCAGCCTGCCGGGGGCAGGAGGATGCCGGCCGCGGCCTGGGCCGTCGGCCGGGCGGTGCGCCCCGGCGTCCGGTTCTCCCCGACCGCGGTGGCCACCGGGGCGCCGCGCCATGCACCATGAGCAGCAAATGGCCGCTGCCGCGGTGCGCCGGGTATTCGAAGGCGAAACGCTCCCGATGGCGCTGGCCGCCGTCGACGATGGCGCGCAGACGCGCGGACATGCGCTGGTGCAGGAGTTGGCCTACGGAACGCTGCGCCACTGGGGGCGGCTGGAGGCGCTGGTTCGGGCGCTTTCGACCAAACCCGTCACCGATGCCCCGCTGACCGCGCTGCTCGCGGTCGCGCTGTATCAGCTCGACCACACGCGAGCCCCCGCATTCGCCGTCGTTGACCAGGCGGTGGAAGCTGCCGCGAGCGCGGTCCGGCCGCAGGTCAAGGGGCTGGTCAACGCGCTGCTGCGCCGCTATCTGCGCGAACGTGACGCCTGCAATGCGCAGGTGGAAGCGGCAAGCCCGGTCGCCCGCTGGTCGTATCCACGCTGGTGGATCGGTCGTGTGCAGGCGGACCATCCGCAGGCCTGGCAGGCGATTCTCGCGGCGGGAAACGCGCGACCGCCGCTGGCCCTCCGGGTCAACCGGCGGGTGACGACGCGCGCAGCTCTCGCGGCCGCATTCGGAGCCGCCGAAATCAGCGCCGACGAGGCGGGTATCGCGGGATTGATCGTCTCGCCGCCGCGCGCGGTTCCGAGCCTGCCGGGTTACGGGGACGGCTCGTTTTCGGTCCAGGACCTGGGCGCCCAGCTGGCGGCGCCGCTGCTCGGCGTCCGCGACGGCATGCGCGTGCTCGATGCCTGCGCGGCGCCAGGCGGCAAGACGGCGCACATCCTGGAGCTGGCAGACGTCGAACTGACCGCGCTCGACAACGATGCGCAGCGTCTGTACCGCGTCAATGCGAATCTGGCGCGGCTCCGGCTCGCCGGGCCAAGGGTCGAGACCCGCTGCGGCGACGCCGCGCTGCCGCAGACCTGGTGGGACGGGCGCCCGTACGATCGGATCCTGGCCGACGTCCCCTGTACCGCCTCGGGCGTGGTGCGCCGGCATCCCGACATCAAGTGGCTGCGGCGACGGTCGGACATCGCGGCGTTCGCTGCACAGCAGCGGCGAATTCTTGCCGCGCTCTGGCCGTTGCTGGCGCCGGGCGGACGTCTGCTGTATGCGACCTGTTCGGTTTTTGCCGAGGAGAACGAGGCCGTGATCGACGATTTCCTGCGCAACCACCCGCAGGCGTTGCGCGAAACCATCAGCTTTTCCGCCGATTGCCCCCATTACGGCGGTCAACTCTTGCCTTCCGGTAATGACGGGCGCCAAAATCAAGACGGGTTCTTCTACGCCCTCCTTTGCAGGGACTGATTTCGTCGCATCAACCCCTGCCCCGCTGATGGCCAGGCCGCCATCCCGCCGGGAGCGTTTCCCGACCCTTGCCGGCATGCCGTCCCGTCTTCACTTGTCAGCGCTCTTCCGGCCCGGTGCCTGCCAAGGCCGCACCCGGTTCGCCCTGGCCATGGCGCTGCTGTTCGCGGTCTTCGCCGGCCTGGCGGCGGACGTGCGCGCCGACAGCGTCCCGGTCCGAACCGCGGAACTGCGGGTGGACGACGGCGAATTGCTGCTCACCGCCGATTTCGACCTGACCCTCAACGCGACCCTCGAGGAGGCGCTGCAGCGCGGTGTCCCGCTGTATTTCGTCCTGGACTTCGAACTGGCGCTGCGGCGCTGGTACTGGTTCGACGAGAAGGCCGCCCAGGCCACGTTCACCTACCGCGTTTCCTACACCGCGCTCACCCGGCAATACCGGGTTGCCAGCGGTCTGCTGACGCAGAATTTCGGCTCGATCGAAGAGGTCGAGCGCTACATCGGCCGCGTCACCTCCCGGCCGGTCGGCAGCTTCGCTTCGCTGACGCCGGGAACGCGTTACGATGCCGCCGTGCGCTTCCGGCTGGACGTCAATCAGCTGCCGAAGCCGTTCCAGGTCAACGCGCTCGCCTCCCGCGACTGGACGCTGACCTCCGACTGGCACCGCTGGAGTTTCACGCCATGAGCGCCCTGCCGGGCAAGCGCGGACTGCGCTGGCTGCTGCTGGTGACCGCCGCGCTGTCGACGATCGCGCTGTTCCTGCTGGCGACCGCGTCGGCGAACAGCGCGCTGTTCGCCGAGCACTACGACGTGCTGCTGGTGCTCAACGGCGTGCTCGTGGCATTGCTGATGACGGTCGTCGGCTGGCAGCTTTGGCAGCTGCGGCGCAATCTCAAGGCCGGCGTGTTCGGCTCGCGCCTGGCGCTGAGGCTGGTGCTGCTGTTCGCACTGGTCGCCGTCCTGCCGGGCGCGCTGGTGTATGCGGTGTCGGTGCAGTTCATCGGCCGCAGCATCGAGAGCTGGTTCGACGTCCGCGTCGACCGCGCCCTCGAAGGCGGATTGAATCTTGGACGCAATGCGCTCGACTACCTGCTCAAGGAGACGGCGGCCAAGGCGGGGCAGATGGCGGTTTCCATCGCCGATGGGGGAGGCGCCGCCGCGGGCGCGCTCACGCGCGTCGCCGAGCAGGCGAATGTCTACGAGGCCGTGCTGTTCTCGCCCACCGGCAGCGTGCTGGCGGTCGGCGGGACGGGTGGAATGCGCATGACGCCGGAGTCGCCGCCACCCGCCGCGCTGCGGCTCGCCCGGATGCAGCAGGTCTACTCGAAGATCGAGCAGACGCCCGAGGGAGGCCTCGTGCTTCGCGTGGTCGTCCCGGTGAACACCGACGAAGTCCTCAATCCGCTGCGCTTGCTGCAGGTCATCGAGCCCGTTCCCCAGTCGCTCGCCCAGGACGCTGATCGGGTCCAGGCCGGAGTTCGCGACTACCAGGAGCTGTCGTTCTCGCGGCAGGCGTTGAAGCGCCTCTACGCGTTGACGCTGACGCTGACGCTGCTGCTGGCGCTGACTTCGGCGCTTGGCCTCGCCGTGGTGCTGTCCGAAGGCTTTGCCGCCCCGCTGGGTCTGCTCGCGCAAGGCACGCGCGCCGTCGCTCAGGGGGATTTCACGCGCAGGCAGCCGGTCGTATCCCGTGACGAACTGGGCATCCTCACCGAGTCCTTCAACACCATGACCGCGCAGCTTGCCGAGGCGCAGGGCAAGGCCGAGGAGGGCCGGCGAGCAACCGAGACCACCCGCGCCTATCTCGAGAGCATCCTGGGCAACCTGTCCGCGGGCGTCCTGGTGTTCGACGAGCGGCATCGGTTGCGGACCGTGAACCCGAGCGCGGCAGTGATCCTGCAGCAGCCGCTGGCCGAACTGGCCGGCATGTCGCTGGCCGACTGGGGACGGCGGGTGCCGGCGCTCGCCCCGTTCGCCGAGCTGGTCGCCGACGGCTTTCGCGGCGCGCGCGACGGACAGTGGCAGAAGGAAGCCGAGATCGCCGTGACCAGCCTGTCGCGCACGCTGCTGATGCGCGGCACCCGCCTGAGTGGCGCTGCCGGCGGCTACGTTCTGGTCTTCGACGATGTATCCGAGCTGGTCCAGGCACAGCGCGACGCGGCGTGGGCGGAGGTCGCGCGGCGGCTGGCGCACGAAATCAAGAATCCGCTGACGCCCATCCAGCTGTCGGCGGAGCGCCTGGCGGTCAAGCTGGCGCCAAAACTGGAGGGCGTCGACCAGCAGATGCTCCACCGCGGGACGCAGACCATCGTGTCCCAGGTCGGCGCGATGAAGAACATGGTCGACGATTTCGCGATTTACGCGCGGCAACCGCGGCCCGGCCAGATGCAGCAGGTCGATCTGGCGGCCCTTCTGCTCGACGTACTCGCGCTGTACGACAATCTGGGCTCCCAAGTTGCGTTATCCTTGCCGGACGCGCCCATCCATATCCAGGGCGAGCCAACCCGTCTGCGCCAGGTGTTCCACAATCTCATTTCCAACGCCGTCGATGCCCAGGCCGATGTTTCCGATCCCCGCTATGCGATCTCGCTGTCCGCCGAGAACGGCGAAGCGAGGCTCGTGTTCACCGACGGCGGTTCCGGCTTCAGCGACGATTTCCTTGCGCATGCATTCGAGCCCTATGTGACGACCAAGGCCAAGGGCACCGGACTCGGACTCGCGATCGTCAAGAAGATCGTCGACGAGCACGGCGGGCGCATCGCGCTCGACAATGTGCCCGCCGGCGGTGCGCGGGTCACCCTGCACTTCAACACCAGCGGTGCGGTCAGCGGTCGCCGCGCCGTGGCGGCATAGCGCTCATGGCGGTCGCGCGGGAAGTCCTGGTCGTCGACGATGAAGTCGGCATTCGCGAACTCCTGTCCGAGATCCTGCAGGACGAGGGCTACCGGGTCGTGCTTGCTGAAAACGCCGGCGAGGCGCGGGCGTATCGCCAGCGCGCACAGCCGGCGCTGGTGTTGCTCGACATCTGGATGCCCGACACCGATGGCGTGACGCTGCTGCGCGAATGGGCGGCCGGCGGCCAGTTGACGATGCCGGTAATCATGATGTCGGGGCACGGGACCATCGAGACCGCGGTCGATGCGACCAAGATCGGCGCGTTCGATTTCCTGGAAAAGCCGATCGGATTGCAGAAGCTGCTGACCACGGTCGCGCGCGCGATCAAGAACGCGGCGACGCAGGGGCCGCGACGAGTCTCGCTTGCCGCGCTCGGCGCGAGCAGTGCCGTACGCGAAGCGGAACGCTCGCTCGAGCAGCTGCTCGCCTCGAGGCGCTCGATCCTGATCCTGGGGGAATCGGGGACCGGGCAGGACCTGGCGGCACATGCGCTGCGGGCCGCCGATGCGCCGTGGGTCGCGATCACCGAGGGTGCGCGGCTTTACGGAAATCCGCTGGGACTGGTCGAGGAGGCGCGCGACGGCGTTCTCTACTGCGCGGAAATCGGGCAGTTCAACAAACGCGAACTGCAGGGATTGGCCTTCCTGCTGCCCAAACTCGAAAAGCACAACGTGACGCTGGTGTGCACCAGCAGCGAGGCGCTGGGCAACATGGCCGCCGAAGGAAAGTTCGATGCCGCGCTTCTCGCTCATCTGTCGGGCGGTGCGGTGATCCTGCCGCCGCTGCGCGCGCGCCGAGAGGACATTCCGTTGCTGATCGAGCGGTACTGGCGCGAAGGAACGAATGACCTGGCGGCGCCGCCGCTGCTGGCTGCACTGCCGCCGGCCGCGCTCACCGCGCTGTCGAACGCCTATTGGCCCGGCAACCTCGACCATCTGGCGAGCTTCGTCCAGAACCTGATCCTGCTGCGCGGCGAAGTCACCGCGGAACACGTGAAGCGCATGCTCGGCGAGGCGGCATCGACCAGCCCGGTGCCGGCGCCGGAAATCACCTCGCGGTTCTTCGAAATGCCGCTGCGCGAGGCCCGTGAAGCCTTCGAGCGCATCTACTTCGAGCAGCTGCTGGGCAAGGAGCAGAGCAACATGAGCCGCGTCGCAGAGAAGGCAGGGCTCGAACGCACGCATCTGTATCGCAAGCTGAAGCAACTCAACATCCGCTTCGCGCGCCGGTCGGACGACAGCGTGACCTGACGACCCGTCGTGGGTTCCGCGACCTGACGCAGGCAACACAGGACCCGAAGCGGATGACCGTGCTCGCACGCTCCCCCCGACCGGCGCCGGATGCCGGACACCCAGGGGAGGGGGCGCCCTGGGGTGGCCGTGCGGCGCTGATGGTCGGCGCCATCGGCGTCGTCTATGGCGACATCGGCACCAGTCCGCTGTACATGCTGCGCGTGGCGTTCACGGGCGAACACGGCCTCGCGCTGACGCCCGCGAATGTCATCGGACTGCTGTCGGTGGTGTTCTGGGCACTGGTCGTCATCGTGACGCTGAAGTACATCATGCTGGTGATGCGCGCCGACAACAACGGCGAGGGGGGAATCCTGGCGCTGACGGCGCTCGCCGCACGCGGACTTGCCCATCGCGAGAGGCGGCGGTGGTGGGTCGTCGGCTTCGGCATCTTCGGCGCGGCGATGTTCTACGGCGACGGCATGATCACGCCGGCGATCTCGGTGCTGTCCGCGGTCGAGGGGCTGGAGATCATCGCACCGGTGCTGCATCCGTTCATCGTGCCCGTGACCCTGCTGATCATCGTGGCGCTGTTCGCGATCCAGCGGCACGGCACCGCACGCGTCGGCCTGCTTTTCGGGCCGGTCATGATCGTCTATTTCGTGGTCATCGCGGCGCTGGGGATCGCGCAGATCGTCGAGCAGCCGGGAATCCTTGCCGCGCTCGACCCGCGCCGGGCGGTCGGCTTCTTCGCCGCGGCTCCGCTGGCCGCCTTCCTGTCGCTGGGCGCAGTGATCCTCGCGGTCACCGGCACCGAGGCGCTGTATGCGGACATGGGGCATTTCGGCCGGGCACCCATCCGTCAGGCGTGGATCGTGTTCGTGCTGCCCGCGCTGACGTTCAACTATTTCGGACAGGGGGCGCTCCTGCTGGCCGATCCCGATGCGATCAGAAACCCCTTCTACCTGCTCGCGCCGTCGTGGAGCCTGATCCCGCTGGTCGTCCTCGCCACCTGCGCCACCGTGATTGCATCGCAGGCGGTGATCTCCGGCACGTTTTCGCTCACCCGCGCCGCGATCCAGATGGGCTATTGCCCGCGGTTGCAGATCCGGCACACGTCGGAGCGGCAGATCGGGCAGATCTACATTCCCTTCATCAACTGGTCGTTGTTCCTCGCGGTCATCCTGCTCGTCGTCTCGTTCGGCGAATCCGCTGACCTCGCCGCAGCCTACGGCCTCGCGGTGACGCTGGCGATGCTGATCGACAGCATCCTGATCTTCGTCGTGATGCGCCGATTGTGGAAATGGCCGACCGTGCTGGCGATCGCGATCGCGCTGCCGCTGCTGACGGTCGACCTGGCCTTCCTCGCCGCGAATTCGCTGAAGATTCCGGAAGGCGGCTGGTTCCCGCTGGTCATTGGCGCGGTCGTGTTCACTCTGCTGACGACCTGGAAGCGGGGGCGGGCCGTCCTGGCCGACCGCATGTCGAAGGATGCGCTGCCGCTCGACCTGTTCATCCCGAGCATCGAAGTCGCGCCGCCAGCCAGGGTCGAGGGAACCGCCGTGTTCATGACCTCCACCCCCGACGACACGCCGCATGCGCTGCTGCACAACCTCAAGCACAACAAGGTGCTGCACGAGCGCGTCGTCTTTCTCACCATCGTCGTACGCGATGTGCCCTACGTTGCCGACGACGAACGCATCGCGATGAAACCGCTGGGCTGCGATTTCTACCAGATGCTCGCCTACTACGGCTACAAGGAGGACCCGGACGTTCCGGCATTGCTGGAGCAGTCCGGTCGCGAGGGCTTCGCGTTCTCGATGATGGAGACGTCGTTCTTCGTCTCCCGCGAAACGCTGATGCCCGGCGCTGCGCCGGCCATGGCGCGGTGGCGCCAGCGCCTGTTCACGTCGATGTCGAAGAACGCGATCAAGGCGTCGGAATTCTTCCGGATCCCGACCAACCGCGTGGTCGAACTCGGCACGCAGATCGAACTCTGACGAATTCGAACGCCGGAAGCGCCGGCGCCGGCATGCAGCCGGCGCCGGGAAAGCCACGGTGCGATCCGGATCAGGCGGCGTCCGCCATCTCCGAACGCATGGTCTTGATCGCCTTGCTCTCGATCTGGCGAATCCGCTCGGCGGAAACGCCGTACTCGTCCGCCAGGTCCTGCAGCGTCGCGGCGGACTCGTCCTCGCGCAGCCAGCGCGCCTCGATGATGCGGCGGCTGCGGTCGTCGAGCCGGGCCAGCGCCGTCCGCAGTCCCTGCGTCCGATTGCGCGCCGTCTCCTCGCGCTCGAGGATCTGCGCCGGCTCGTCCTCGGTGTCGGTGAGGTAGGCGATGGGCGAGACAAAGGACTCCTCGTCGCCGGGTGTCGGGTCGAGCGCCATGTCCCGTCCGGTCAGCCGCGTTTCCATCTCGACCACCTCCTCGGGTTTCACGCCGAGGTCCTTCGCGATCGCCTTCGCTTCGGCGACCGACAGCGCGGCCGAACTGGCCTTCATGCTGCGCAGGTTGAAGAACAGCTTGCGCTGCGCCTTGGTCGTGGCGACCTTGACCAGGCGCCAGTTGCGCAGGATGTATTCATGCATCTCGGCGCGGATCCAGTGCAGCGCGAACGACACCAGCCTGACGCCACGCTCGGGGTCGAAACGGCGAACGGCCTTCATCAGCCCGACATTGCCTTCCTGGATCAGGTCCGCCTGCGGCAGGCCGTAGCCGACGTAATTGCGCGACACGGCAACGACCAGGCGCAGGTGCGACAGCACCAGCTGGCGTGCCGAATCGAGGTCGTCGTGCTCGCGCAGGCGCCGGCCGAGGGCGGTTTCCTGTTCCTGGGTCAGCAACGGGAAACGGTTGACGGCCTGAATGTAGTGGTCGAGGCTTCCCAGCGAAGCGGGGGTCGGAAAAGCCAGGGTCGTACTCGTCATGCCAGCAGTCTCCAATGTGGGTCGGATGGCCGCCATCCCAGCGCGTCCAAGCGACATTCTATGATCACTTTAGCACTCGATGGGTTCGAGTGCCAAATGGCCGAAATGGTTCCCGAGGGATTTGGTCGGGATTGGCGCGTGATCCTTGCAGCGAACGGAAACCAAGCCTACAGATCCTGGCGAACGGCGTGGGAACGATGGGACCAGCGGCGCTCCGGCCGGACCGGCGGCGACCGAGCACGACGGATGGCGGCGGCCCGCTTCCGGCACAGGGCCGGCGCTGGGCCCGGATCAGGCTCGCGCCGGGCAACCGGCAGGACGATAGTGTGTGCTCACCGACCAGGCGGGCCGGCGCGAGCGCTCTGCCGCCGGCTCAGCCGTCCCTGGGCAGCAGGGCGTCGACGAAGTCGCGGGCGACGAAGGGCTGGAGGTCGTCGACCCCCTCACCGACGCCGATGAAGCGCAGCGGGATCGGATGTTGCTTGGCGATTGCGGCCACCACGCCGCCCTTGGCGCTGCCGTCGAGCTTGGTCATGACCAGGCCGGTCAAGCCGACGGCGGCGTCGAAGGCCTTGACCTGCGCCAGCGCGTTCTGGCCGGTGTTGGCGTCGAGGACCAGCAGCGTTTCATGCGGGGCGCCGGGCTGGGCCTTGGCGATCACCCGCTTCACCTTGGCCAGCTCGTCCATCAGGTTCCCCTGCGTCGGCAGCCGGCCTGCGGTATCCGCGAGCACGACATCGATCCCTCTGGCACGCGCGGCGCCGATGGCGTCGAACATCACCGATGCGGCGTCGCCACCGGCCTGCTGGATCACCGCGACCTGATTGCGTTCGCCCCAGGCGGCGAGTTGCTCACGCGCCGCCGCGCGGAAGGTGTCGCCCGCCGCCAGCAGCACCGACAGGCCCTGCTGCTGCAGCCATTTCGCCAGCTTGCCGATCGACGTCGTCTTGCCCGCGCCGTTGACGCCGGTGAGCAGGATGACGAAGGGACGCTCCGGACCGATGACCAGCGGCCGCTCCAGCGGGCCGATGAGATCGACGAAGGCGCCGGCCAGTTCTCCCGCCGGACTCGCCGCGTCGCCGGCCCGCCGCCAGCGCTGCTTCAGGTCGGCGAGGAGATGCGCGGTCGCGTCGATGCCGACGTCGGAGGTCAGCAGCGCGGTTTCCAGCGCTTCCAGCGCCTCGTCGTCGAGCTTGCGGCGGGCAAAGACGCCGCCCAGCGCGCCGGAGAACTTGTTGCGCGAAAGGCCGAGCCCCGCCTTCAGTCGCTCGGACCACGGGCGCTTTTCCGCGGGCGGCGCATCGGCAGGCTTTTTCTTGAACAGATCGAACAACGGACACCAGATCGGAGCGGGCCAGGGAATGACGCCCGGAGGGAAGGCTAGAATTGTACCGTTTTCGACATTCCGGGCTTTCCACCGTGACCATCCAGGGCATGCAGCGGGTGCGCATCATCGGCGGCCGCTTTCGTGGCCGGGTGATCCGCTTTCCGCGCAACAAGTCGGTGCGCCCGACGCCGGACCGGGTTCGCGAGACCCTGTTCAACTGGCTGGGACAGGACCTGACCGAGCTGTCGACGCTCGATCTCTTCGCCGGCAGCGGCGCGCTGACGCTCGAGGCACTGTCGCGGGGCGCCGCGACGGCCGTGGCCATCGACCGCGATCCCGCGCTGGTGCAGGCGCTGGCGCAAACGGCGCGCGAGTTCGGCGCGGACGGCCTCGAGGCACACGCCGCCGACGCCCGGGCCTGGCTCGCGACGGAGACCCGGCGCTTCGACGTCATTTTCCTCGATCCGCCCTTCGCCAGCGACGACTGGTCGACGCTGCTCCCGGCCTGCGAGCGGAGACTGGCCGGGGGGGCTGGTTGTACGCCGAGGCGCCGCGCGCGCTCGACCCGGGCCCGGTGCTGGAGGTCTGGCGGCACGCGAAGGCGGGCAACGTGCATTATCATCTGTTGCGTCGGCGCGACGATGCGCCGTCCGGCGAGACCGCAACCCGGTGACGCTGCCGCGAAGCCGTAACCCGGACCCCATCCTCCAGCCATGATCAAGGTCGTCTATCCCGGCACCTTCGACCCCATCACCCGGGGCCACGAGGACCTGGTGCGCCGGGCGTCGCACGTGTTCGACCGGGTGGTCGTCGGCATCGCCGACAGCGCGGCCAAGCAGCCGCTGTTCGACGGTGCGGAACGGGTGGAGATGGCGCGCCAGGTGCTGGCCGGACTCGCCAACGTCGAAGTGGTGGGCTTCTCCGGCCTGCTGATGGAGTTCGTGCGGGCGCAGGGCGCCAGGATCATCCTGCGCGGCCTGCGCGCCGTATCCGATTTCGAGTACGAGTTCCAGATGGCCGGGATGAACCGCCACCTGTACCCGGACGTGGAAACGCTGTTCCTCACGCCATCGGAGCAGTTCACGTTCATCTCCGCCACGATCGTGCGCGAAATCGCGCGCTTCGGCGGCGACGTTTCGCATTTCGTCCATCCGGAAGTGGAGCGCAGGATCCGCGCCCGCGTTGCCGAGCGCGCCGGACGGTGACCGTTCTCCCACCTACATTCGCCGGGCGCTGCCGCCCGGCCACGTGCGCATGGCGCTGCTGATCACCGACGAATGCATCAACTGCGACGTGTGCGAGCCGGAGTGCCCGAACGACGCCATTTCGCAGGGACCGGAGATCTACGTGATCGACCCCGCCAGATGCACCGAGTGCGTCGGCCACTTCGACCAGCCGCAATGCCGCGAGGTCTGTCCGGTCGACTGCATCCCGGTCGACCCGGCGAACATCGAGACCAGGGACGCGCTGCAGCGCAAGTACGAGGGGCTGATGCGCGCGGCGAACGGGAAACCCGCCTAGTTCGCCGCCGCAGGCCGGAATGACAACGGGCGCCGATCAGGTGCCCGTTGCATTTGCGGCCGTGGTCCGCGCGTCAGTTCGGCCAGTTGAACTGGACGCGGGCGTTGCAGGAGCCGTAGCCGCCGTTCGCCCCAAGGCAGCTGATGCCGCCGGCGCCGTTGTTGAGGTCGACGCTCCAGTTGCGGATGTTGACGTAATAGGCCTGTCCCGGCGCCAGCGGCGAGGGCCCGGCGCCGACATTCCAGACGATGGTCCCGGTGTTGCCGTAGCCGACCTCGTAGGGGCCGTTGGCGCCTGTCGGGTCGGGCGCGCGGAAGTCGCAGGCGCTCCTGGAGATGGTGATGTGCCGCGTCGCCGCCGGATCCCCGTGCTCGGCCACCTGCGTCGAGCCGGCGTTGGCATAGCTCGCCGGCGTCGCCGGCGCGATGAAGCTGAAGACCAGGACGCCGTCACCGGGGAAGCCGCCGTTGGCGTAGGTGTCGATCGGCGTGTTGTTGCCCCAGGTCGTCGTCAGGCGGTTGACGTTCGCGTAGGCGCCGCAGAAATCGGCGCCTCCGCCCGGGATCGCCTGCCAGGTGACGTTGGTCCCGACCGGCGACACTGGCGCCGACAGCGTTGCTCGCGGTGACCGAATAGGTCTGGACCCCCGCGGCGGCGGCGGTCGCGACACAGGTCGACGACGCGCTGCTGCAGTTCGTCCAGGCATAGCTGGTCGGCGCGTTGCTGCAGGTCGCGGTCAGCGTGACCGACGAGCCGACGAAGGCCGTCGACGGGTTCGCAGTCACCGAACATACCGGCGCCGCCGAGGGGGGCGCCTGCCAGTTGACGGCGAGATTCGCCTGCGGACCGGCGCCGAAACTGTTGGAGGCGACCAGCGAGTAGTTCCTGGGGCCGGGCGCCGCGGTCGTGGCCGTGCAGCTCGCACCGTTGCCGGAGCAGCCGGTCCAGACGTAGGAGGTCGGCGAATCCGCGCAGGCGGCGGTGATGGTGATGGCCTGACCAACCACCGGCGACGCATTGCTCGGCACGAGCGTGCAGGACGGCGCGGCGCCCGGGGGCGGTGGCGGCGGCGTACCGCTGCCGCCGGACGGCCAGTTGAACTGGATGCGCGCGTTGCAGGCGCCGTCCGCCCCGGGCGCCACGCAGCTGTTGGCGTTCAGGTCGATGCTCCAGTTGCGGATGCTGACGTAATAGGTCTGTCCCGGCGTCAGCGGCGAAGGCCCGGCGCCGACATTCCAGACGATGGTCGCGGTGTTGCCGTTGCCGATTTCGTAGGGACCGTTGGCGCCGGTCGGATCCGGAGCGCGGAAGTCGCAGGGGCTTCTGGAAAGCGTGATCTGCCGCGTCGCCGGCGGACCGATATGTTCGGCCACCTGCGTCGAGCCGGCATTGGCATAGCTCGAATAGGTCGACGGCGCGACAAAGCTGATGACGATGACCGCGTCGCCGGGGAAGCCGCCGTTGTTATAGGTATCGATCGGCGTGTTGTTGCCCCAGGCCGTCGACAGGTTGATGACGTTGGAGTAGGCACTGCAGAGCCCGGAGCCGCCCGCGGACGCCTGCCAGTTGACGGCGACCGAAGCGGGCGTGCTCGAGCCCTGCGCGTTGGTCGCCGTCACCGTGTAGGTCTGCGGTCCCGCCGTCGGCGACGACGTCGAGCACTGGATGCCCGAGCAGGACACGCCGGTCCACGCGAACGAATTCGGGTTGCCCGAACAGTTGGCGGAGAGGACGATCGAATTGCCGATCACCGGCGCGGCGTTGCTGGTGATCACCGAACAGGAGGGCACGCTTCCCGCCGGGGGTGGGGGCGCGACGCCACCCGTCCACTCCACGTCCATGCCGGCCCGCGGACCGGTGCCGAAGCCGTTGACGCCGGCCACCGCGTAGCGGGCGAAACCGGCCTGGCTGGTGGAGACGGCACAGGTGGCCTGGTTCGGCGAGCAGGTCGGGATGACCGTGCAGATGTCCTGGATCAGGTAATTGCAATCGGTCCACTGGTAGCTCGTGGGCGTCTGGCTGCAGCTGGCCGACAGGGTCAGCGAACTGCCGACCGCCGGCTTGCTCGAGGACCCGGTGATCGTGCACTGCGGCAGCGCGCCACCTGGGGTCTGCCAGGTGACGTTGAGCGTCACCGGCGATCCGGTTCCGGCAGCATTGGTGCGCCTTGACCGAATAGCTGGCCGCGCCGGGCGTGGCCTGCGAAACCCTGCATTGGCTGGTCGTGCTGGTGCACCCCCCCCAGGTGAAGCTGGTGGGCGAGTCCGTGCAGACTGCGTTGAGCGTCAGCGTGGAGCCGGTCGCCGGAGTCGCCGAGGTGGCGGTGACCGTGCAGGAGGGCGAACCCGCTGGCGGCACCGGCAGGACCGAGCCGCCGGCGGCGCAGAAGGCGACCGGCTGCGCGGGGTTGCCGTCACCCTCGGCCTTGTAGGACTTGCTCACCATCTCCTGGTAGACCAGCAGCTGGTCGGTGTAGCGGTGGTTGACGTCGGGACGCTGATTCCACAGCCGATAGACGGGCGTGGCGTCGGCCGGGCACTTGCCGGTCATCGGGTCCACCAGGAAGGCGCGGAAGACCTCGTCGGCCTCGAGCTGCCAGGCGTGCGAGAACTTGGCCTTCACGTCCTCGCATTCGCTGACCTTGGCCGAGTAGAAGTGCGAGTCGAGTCCGGCTTCGGGCTTGCCGTAGAAGCGGCAGACGGGGACCGAGGCCGGGTAGGCGTTGCCGGACTTGACCACCAGAAAGCGGTAGCCGGTGCGGGCCCAGCCCGCGATGCACGCCCGAATCGAGATCCTGGATTTCCTTCGGCTCGACCGTGACGAAATAGTGGTCCAGCGTCTTGTTGTAGAACTCGACGAGCTCAGTCGTGGCGGTTGACGGGATGGCTGCGGCCGCCGGAAGCGCGAGGGCGAAAGCAACAAGGCTGAACAGGAATTTCAATCGCATATTGGATTCGCCGACCGCGAGTCGGCCCGAATGTGGGCAAATAATCCATTATATGACATGAAATTCGCGTTGCCAGTTCCCGGATGCCAACAAAAATGGGGGAGTTGCCGAATACCCCCGCCGAGAATGGCGATCGATCGTTCCCGATGCGCAAAACTGCTCCTTTTTGCGCAATAACTGTCGCCGATCGACGTCAGCCCGGCCTGTCGTCAAATGACGTCAGGCGTTGGCGGCCAGCGGCAGCGTCTCGCGCTGATCGACGACGAGATCGACGCCGGCAATCTGCAGCTCGAGGCCGCGCAGCTGTGCGTGAATGGCTTCCAGTTGCTGCTCCAGTTCATCGATCCGTTCCTCGAGCTCGCCGCTCGCGTGATGGATGCGCTTGATGCTTTCGAGGCGTCGGCGCAACTGAAGGTGGTGCTCGCGGACCTGGGATTCGAGCGGCGACATCACCGCCTTGAGCCAAGCCTCGACATCGCGATTGGCGATGACATAGACATGCTTGACGCGGGAGGCCACCGTTTCGAAGAATCGCCGCATCAACGCGAACTTCGCCCGGCTCACCATGTTCCACAGCGTGTTGAAATGGGTGTTGTACGCCCGCTCCAGGCGCTCGATTTCCTTCTGGTATTTGAGCACCGAGAACTGTGGCGGGTTGTACGGCTCCAGGTTGTGTTCCTTGGCGAATCGCGCATACATCGCCCGCATCATCTCGTGCGTTTCGGCCGATTGCCGCGCCGCCTCCGAAAGGTCGTGGCGAATGTCTCCGAAGAAAGCGTTCATCGCGGCGCGCACCCCACGGGTGAACGGGCTGTCCTCGATCGCCCGCCGCGTGCGCGCGGCATTGGCGCGCAGCGCCTCGAGTCCGATGAAATCGAACAGGTCGTTGGTCTGCTGGGTGAAGACGTTGCGCAGCGCGGTGAAGCGCGCAAGACCGCGTTCGAAGAGTTCCTTCTCGTCGCGCACCCGCTCCATCATGTGCGTGACGACGTCCTGGTTCTTGCCGCGCAACGCGGAAAGCTCGGACAGCTGCTCGGTGATGCCGATGCTGCGGGCCCCGAGAATCGCCCGGACGCCGGAGGCAAGCGCACGGATCTCCGCCTGCGAGGCGGATCCGACGATCTCGCGCTTGGCCGGTATGAGCTGCTGCGACAGCGCCACTTCGAGATTGGGCAGCCGGCTGCGCGCCAGCAGCGCGTCGTCGCCGTTGACCTTGGCCAGCAGGGCCTTCTGCGCCGAGGTGGCGAATACCTGCTCAGCCGGGATGTCGAGCATCTGCGCGGTATTGCGAACCTGGCGGTCGATCTCCGCATCGACCGCCGCTGTCGGCTTCAGATCGTCCCAGAGGCCGTCGATCTTGTTCAGGATGACGATGCGGCCGGCGCGCGCCGCCGGATCCTCGCCGGCCAGGTGCTGGTTCCAGACCTCGAGGTCGGTCTTGGTGACGCCTGCGTCCGCGGCGAGGATGAACAGCAGCGCGTGCGCGTTGGGCAGCAGGTTGAGCGTGAGCTCGGGCTCGGTGCCGATGGCGTTGAGACCCGGCGTATCCAGGATCACCAGCCCCTGTTGCAGCAGCGGATGCGGGAAGTTGATCACCGCGTGTCGCCAGCACGGGATGTCGACGTTGCCGTTGTCGCCGCGCTCCAGCGCCGAGAGGATGTCGTCGTCGCCGTCACCGTACAGGCCGTACTTGCGCGCCAGTTCGATCGGCACGCGCTTGACCTGCGACACGCGCGACAGGACCTCCCCCATTTTCTCCGCCGACGAGAGGTCGAGCGGGAAGGTCGCCCATTCGTCCGCGTAATTCTTGAATTCGGAAACGGTTGCATCCTTCAACCGGGTCTCGATCGGCAGCAGCCGGATCGACGGCGGACGCGTCCCGTCGTAGAGAAGTTCGGTCGGACACATGGTCGTGCGCCCGGCCGCCGAGGGCAGCAGGCGCTGGCCGAAGTCCGCAAAGAAGATCGCGTTGATGAGCTCGGACTTGCCGCGCGAGAACTCGGCGACGAAGGCGACGACCAGCTTGTCCTGGTGCAGGCGCTCCAGCAACTGCTGGACGCGCAGGTCGACCTGCGCGTCGGCCAGGTCCTGGTTCTGCAGCCACTGGTGAACGCCCGACACGGCCCCGGACAGGCGGCGGCGCCAGTCGCTGTAGGCTTCGAAACGGGCCGCGAGTTCGCGGGACGGGAGCATGGGTGGCCTTGCGGTTCAGACGGCAGGTTCCTGCCGGGGCAAGAAACCACGGCTGGGTGTTTTCAAGCACAACTCATGCCGACGGCACGGCAACCGCCGGCCGGCCGGCATTCCGTCACCGGCCCGGGCGGCGCGACCCGGCGTCACCGTTGGCATCGCGGACAGTGAAACGTGGCCCGGCCGCCCAGCCGCAGGTGCCGGATTGGCGTGCCGCAGACCCGGCAGGGCAGGCCCTCCCGCCCGTAGACGAAATAGTCGAGCTGAAAATACCCGGGTTCGCCGCTGGCGTCCACGTAGTCGCGCAGCGTGCTGCCGCCCTTGGCGATCGCCTCGGCTGAGGACTGCGCGGACCTGGGTCACCAGCCGCTCGTACCGTGGCAGTGACACGCGCCCGGCTTGGGTCGCCGGCCGGATTCCGGCTCGAAACAGCGATTCGTTGGCGTAGATGTTACCCACGCCGACCACCACGCGATTGTCCATCAGCACCAGCTTGACGGCCGCGCGACGCCCGCGCGTCGCGTTCCAGAAGTGCCGGGCGTCGAACGCGGCGTCGAAAGGCTCGGGACCCAGGTCGCGCAACAACGGATGGTCCCCGTCGGTGGCCGGGATCCAAAGCATGGCGCCGAACCGGCGTGGATCGTTGTAGCGAACGAGCGAGCCGTCGTCGAAGACGAGATCGACGTGATCATGCTTGGACCGTGCCGGCGGATGGTGATGGACGCGCAGGCTGCCGGTCATGCCGAGGTGAACCAGCAGCGTTCCCCGCGAAAGGCGAAATAGTAAGTACTTGCTGCGACGATCGACCGCGACGATGGAGTCGCCTGCCATCCGTTCCGCGAGGTCTGCGGGAACTGGCCAGCGCAATCGCGAGTCGTATACGCACAGCGCCGCGATGCGGCGCCCGACGACGTGCGGCTCGACGCCGCGGCGCGTGGTTTCGACTTCCGGCAGTTCGGGCATCGGCGCGTGGACGGCATCGGTGGCGAGAGCGGTGGTCCGGGCAGGAACCGCGGCACGGGCGCGTTGACTTCCGCGCCTTGTCAGTTTGTTGCGTTACCCAATATAGCCTAAGATCATTTGCCCTTATTTGCCCATTCCAGCGGCTTCGCCCGCCCGCGCCGACGCATGGCCGATGCACTGCGAGGCCGGCCAAGGATCCTGCGAGACAACATGCTCCTAAAGCCCCGCTGCCCTCTCTTCCTTCGCCGGCCGGCACTGGCCTGCGCGTTCGCGCTGACCGGTCTGGCGCTCGCCGGCCCGGCGAGCGCGCAATCGCCGTTGCCGGGTATCGTGCCTCACGCGATGCCCGCGCCCGCACCTGCCGCCGACGCGGACGGGACCGGCCTCACCGCGGACGTGTTCTACCGGTTGCTGCTGGGCGACGTGGCGCTGCAGCGCGGCGAGACTTCGCTGGCTGCGCGCGCGTATTACGAGGCCGCACGCGACACGCGCGATCCGCGCATCGCCCGCCGCGCCACCGAGGTGGCGCTCGCCGCGCGAATGCGCGGCCTCGCCCAGGAGTCGGCGACGCTTTGGGCGAATCTCGACCCGACCGCGGAACGACCCAAGCAGGTGCTGGCCGCACTGGCTGCCGGAGGTGCCGGCAGGGCGGTGCCGGACGGCGGCCTCGACAGCGAGGTGAGGCAGAAACTCGAGAAAGTCATCGCCGATGCCGCATTGACCGAGCGCGGCGCGGGTGAGATCTTCCTGCAGCTGAACCGCTTTTTCGGCGAGGCGCAGGACCGCCGCCAGGTGTACGAGCTGGTCCGGGAGCTGGCCAGGCCCTACCCCAACAGCCCGGAAGCGCATTTCGCGGTATCGCTCGCGGCATTCAATGGCGGCGTGCCCGAGAGCAACGGCGACAACACGGCACTGGTCGAGATCGATCGTGCGCTTGCCCTGAAGCCCGACTGGGAACGCGGGGCGTTGCTGCGCGCCGAGATCGTCGCGCGCAAGGAACCGGCCGCGGCGGCGGATTATCTGGCGGGTTTCGTCGCGGCCAACCCCGAAGCGAAGACCGCTGCCAGCATGCTGGCGCAGGTCTACGTCGAGCAGAAGCGCTATGCGGAAGCGCGCGCGGTTTACCAGAAACTGTGGGACCGTGATCGCAATGCCCGCGAGTACGAATTCGGCGTGGCGGTGATCTCGGTGCAGATGAAGGACTGGGACACCGCCGAGGCGCTGCTGTCGGACCTGAAGCGCGCCAACTACGGCGAGAACGGAGCCGTCGAGCTCTTTCTGGCGCAGGTGGCGGAGGAAACCGGCCGTTACGACGTCGCGATCGAGCGCTACAAGGCGGTTCCCGAGGGCGCGCGGGCGTGGCTTGCCAAACTGCGCGTCGCGTCGCTGATGGCCAAGCAGGGCAAGGTCCTCGATGCACGCAGCTACCTGGCGGACCTGCCCGGCCGTGACCATCGAGCAGCGCGTGCAGGTACGGCAGGCGGAGGCGCAACTCTTGCGCGACGCCGGCGACAATGCGGCGGCCTACGACGTGCTGACGCAGGCGTTGCGCGAGCATCCGGATTCACCGGAGCTGCTCTACGACGCGGCGATGGTCGCGGAGCGCATGGATCGCGTCGACGAGGCGGAGACGCGGTTGCGCCGGGTCGTGGAATTGCGCCCGGACGACGCTCTGTCGCTCAATGCGCTGGGGTACACGCTGGTCGACCGGACCGCGCGGATAGCCGAGGGCCATGAGCTGATCCAGAAAGCGCTCAAGCTGTCGCCCGACGATCCGTTCATTCTCGACAGCATGGGATGGGCACTGTTCAAGCTGGGCCGATTGCCGGAAGCGGAAACCTACCTCGAGCGCTCGTTCAAGATCCGGCCCGATCCCGAGGTTGCCGCGCATCTGGGTGAAGTTCTCTGGGCGCAGGGCGAGCGCACCCGCGCACAGGAGGTCTGGCAGACGCAGTTGAAGGCCACGCCCGACAACGCGATCCTGCTGGAGACCGTGCGGCGCCTCGCGCGCTGATGTGCGGGCGCCGCGAGGATCGCCGGCGCCTGCTGCCGTGAATGTCTCCCATGCTTGCTGCGCGGCTGCGGCCGTCCTGGCGCTGGCCGCGGCCGCCGGCTGCGCCACCGTCGCCCCGGGCGGCCCGGCCGCAACCGGAGCGCAGGGCGAGGACGACAGCTTCGAGGCGGCCGGCCGGCTGTCCGCCCGACGTGGCAACGAGGGGGTGGTGGCCCACTTCACCTGGCGGCATACGCCGATCGCCGACCGGATCGACATCGCCACGCCCACCGGGCAAACGCTTGCGCAACTCACCGGTGATCGAGCCGGCGTGCGTCTCGCGCGGCCCGGCGAAGCGGTGACCGCCTTCGCCGACTGGCCGGCGCTCACGCAGGCGGTGTTCGGCGTCGCGATTCCAGTCACGGGCCTCGCGAGGTGGGTGGTCGGGAAGCCGGTTGCGAGAGGCGGGTTTCGGCATCGAGCGCGATGGCGATGGGCGTCCGCGGGTGCTGCGGCAGGACGGCTGGGAGATCGTGTACGCCTACGCCGATGGGGCACCCGCATCGCGACCCTCGCGGCTGATCATGCGCTTTCCCGATGCCGAACTCATCGAAGTTCGCATCGTCATCGACCACATCGGTCCGGCAGCGCACTGACGCCGCCGCAGGACCATGACGCCGGCAATGAAAGCGCTGATCGTACCGGCGCCCGCCAAGGTCAACCTGTTCCTGCACGTGACAGGCCGGCGCGCCGATGGCTATCACACGCTCGAGTCGCTGTTCGCGTTGATCGATTTCGCGGACTTCGTGTCGCTGGAAGTCCGTGACGACGGGGTGGTCGAACGCATCGGCGACGTCGAGGGCGTTGCCTTCCGCAGAGGATCTGGCGATCCGCGCGGCGTGCGCGCTCAAGGCGGACAGCGGGACGCCGCTTGGCGTCGCGGCTGACCCTCGACAAGCGCATACCGCTTGGCGCCGGACTGGGAGGCGGCAGTTCGGACGCGGCCAGCGTCCTGCTGGCACTCAATCGCCTGTGGCGGCTGGGCTTTTCCGCGCGACCGCCTGCGGCGACTGGCGACGCCGCTGGGCGCCGATGTGCCGTTTTTCGTCGGCGGCGAGAACGCAATTGCGCGGGGCATCGGCGAAGTGCTGAATCCGGTGACGCTTGCCGACGATCTGGCTGGCGCTGGCGTTTCCGCGGCTGGCGGTCGCCACCGCAGGGATTTTCGCTGCGCCGGAATTGACACGGTCGAGTGCGTCGGCGAAAATAGACGTCTTTTCCGAGAGTTATGGCCGGAATGACCTTGAGGCCGTGACCAGGTCGAAGATACCCTGCGGTTGCCGAAGCGATTGCCGCATTGGCCCGCGTGTCGCCGCGGGTGCGGATGACCGGTTCGGGCGCGTGCGTGTTCGCGGCGTGCGCATCCGAGCAGGAGGCGCGTCTGGCCATCGGCGCGCTTCCCGAGCACATCGACGGTCGAGTGTCGCGCACGCTGTCGCGACATCCACTCGCGGGCTTCGCGTAGAGCAGCGGGAAATCAGGTTTCCGCTGGGGAGTCGCCAAGTGGTAAGGCACCGGATTTTGATTCCGGCATTCGTAGGTTCGATCCCTACCTCCCCAGCCATCTCCCGCGCATTTTCCGAGTCGCCCGGCGCCGAACATCCATTGCGTCGGGGCCTCGGCGTCGATTTCGGATAGACTCGCAATTCTCCCCAAAGTCGGTTTCCAAACGGGTCGCACATGGCTTTCGAGCGGATGCGCATCTTTGCAGGCAACGCGAACCCGCGGCTCGCGGAAGCGGTCTGCAAGCACCTGAACTTGAGCGTCGGACGCTGCCAGGTCGGGCGCTTCTCCGACGGCGAGGTGCTGGTCGAGCTGATGGAGAACGTGCGCGGCCGCGACATGTTCATCCTGCAGTCGACCTGCGCACCGACCAACGATCACCTGATGGAAATCATGGTGATGGTCGATGCGCTCAAGCGCTCGTCGGCGGCGCGCATCACCGCTGCCATCCCCTATTTCGGCTATGCGCGGCAGGATCGCCGGCCGCGCTCGGCGCGGGTGGCGATCACCGCCAAGGTCGTCGCCGACATGCTGTCGACGGTCGGCGTCGACCGGGTGATGGTCATGGATCTGCACGCCGACCAGATCCAGGGCTTCTTCAACATCCCGGTCGACAACATCTACGCCACGCCGATCCTGCTGGGCGACCTGTGGAAGCGCAACTACGAGAACCTGCTCGTCGTCTCGCCGGACGTCGGCGGCGTCGTGCGCGCGCGGGCGATCGCCAAGCGCCTGGATTCCGACCTCGCCATCATCGACAAGCGCCGGCCCAAGGCCAACGTGTCCGAAGTGATGAACATCATCGGCGACGTCGACGGACCGCACCTGCGTGATCATGGACGACATCGTCGACACCGCGAACACGCTGTGCAAGGCGGCGACGGCGCTGAAGGAGCGCGGCGCGACCAAGGTGGTCGCCTATTGCACGCATCCGGTGCTGTCGGGCGGCGCCGAGGCCCGCATCGCCACTTCGGATCTGGACGAGCTGGTCGTGACCGACACGATCCCGCTGTCGCCCGGGGCCGCGGCCTGCCCGCGAATACGCCAGCTCTCCTGCGCCCAGCTGCTGGCCGAGACCATGACCCGGATCTCCAACGAGGAATCCGTGTCGTCGCTGTTCACCGACTGAACCCGCGCCGCGCCGCTGGCGCGGCGACCGGGATTCGGGTTATAATTCAAGGCTTTTCCGCCCTGACTGGTCCAGCCGGACCGGCGCATGGCGGTTGTCGCCCATCGAGGCAAACTTGAGGCGGACGACCCGATAACGCTGCAGCGGCCAGGCAGCGAGGCAGGGAAGGCCGCAGACAACCGGAGTTTCCATGAACATCGAATTCACCGCATTTCCGCGCGCCACCGAAGGCCGCGGCGCGTCGCGGCGCATGCGTCGCGCCGGCAAGGCCCCGGGCATCGTCTACGGTGGCACCACGCCGCCGACGCCGATCGAGCTCGACCACAACGCGCTGTTCCATGCGTTGCGCACCGAGGCATTCCACGCGTCGATCCTGACGATGAAGCTCGATGGCGCGGCAACCAAGGTGCTGCTGCGCGACGTGCAGATGCACCCGTTCCGCAACGAGATCCTGCACGTGGACTTCCAGCGCATCGACGAGAACAAGAAGATCCACATGAAGGTGCCGCTGCACTTCGTCAACGGCGAGGTCTCGCCGGCGGTGAAGCTCTCCGGCGCGATCGTCAGCCACGTCATCACCGAGCTCGACATCTCGTGCCTGCCCAAGGACCTGCCGGAATTCATCGAGATCGACCTGTCGGCGCTCGAGGTCGGCGATGCGATCCACGCGTCCGCGGTCAAGCTGCCCGAACGGCGTGACCGTCGTCCCTCGCGGCAGGACCGACCCGGTGGTGGCGGCGGCGATCCTGCCGCGCGCCCAGGTCGAGACCGAGGAAGAAGTCGCCGCGACGGCGGAAGGCGCGGCGCCTGCCGTGGCCGCGCCTGCCGAGGGCGGCAAGGCGCAAGCCCGCGGCGGACAAGAAGGACGAGAAGAAGAAATAGCCGCCCGCCTCTCGCCGCACCGCGAAAGAGGCCCGCTTCACGGGCCTTTTTCGTTGCGGCACGAGGTCGCGCGACTGCGCCATGGCCAACTCCATCCGACTCGTCGCGGGCCTGGGCAATCCCGGCCGCGAGTACGTCAATACGCGGCACAACGCCGGGTTCTGGTTCGCCGAGGGCCTCGCATCGCGGCTGGCCGCGCGGTTCTCGATGGAGTCGAAATTCTCCGGCGAAGTCGCCAAGGCCGGCGATCTGCGCATCGTCAAGCCGACGACCTACATGAACCTGTCCGGTCGCGCCGTCGCGGGACTCGCGCGGTTTTTCGCGATCGCGCCTGCGGAGATCCTGGTGGTCCACGACGAACTCGATCTCAAGCCCGGCGAGGCGAAGATGAAGCAGGGCGGCGGTCACGCGGGGCACAACGGGCTGCGCGACATCCAGGCGCAGCTCGGGTCCTCCGAGTTCTGGCGGCTGCGTCTGGGCATCGGCCATCCGCGCGACTCGGAACTGTCGCAGCAGGAAGTCGTCGACTACGTGCTGAAACCGCCGCGCGCGGAAGAGGCGACCGCCATCGACGCGGCGATCGGGCGCGCACTCGACGCCTGGCCGGCGATCGCCGCCGGCGACATGGAGCGCGCGATGATGGAATTGCACACGCGCGGGAAAACTTCCGATGGAAACGGGCCGGCGCCGCCGGCCAGAATTTAGGATCGCAAACGCATGAGCCTGAAATGCGGCATCGTCGGCCTGCCCAACGTCGGCAAGTCCACGCTCTTCAACGCGCTGACCAAGGCGGGCATCGCCGCCGAGAATTATCCGTTCTGCACGATCGAGCCGAACGTCGGCATCGTCGAGGTGCCCGACCCGCGGCTTGCGTCGCTGGCCGCCATCGCCAAGCCGGAGCGGGTGATGCCGGCGGTCGTCGAGTTCGTCGACATCGCGGGCCTCGTCGCCGGCGCGTCGAAGGGCGAGGGCCTCGGCAACAAGTTCCTGGCCAACATCCGCGAGACCGACGCGATCGCGCATGTGGTTCGCTGCTTCCTCGACGACAACGTCGTCCACGTCACCGGAGGCGTGGACCCGGTGTCCGACATCGAGACGATCAACACCGAGCTGGCGCTGGCCGATCTCGCCGCCGTCGAGAAGCAGGTCGCCAAGGTGGAGAAGCCCGCCCGCGCCGGCGACAAGGAGGCGCAGCGCACCCTGGCCGCGCTCCGCAAGGTCGAGGCGGTTCTCGACGCCGGCCGGCCGGCGCGGACCGCCGATCTCTATCCGGAGGAGAAGGAGGTGCTGTCGCCGTTCTTCCTGTTGACGATGAAGCCGACGATGTACGTGGCGAACGTCGCCGAGCATGGCTTCCACGACAACCCGCTGCTCGCCGCCGTCGAGGCGCACGCGGCGAAGGAGGGTGCGCCCGTCGTGTCGGTGAGCGCGGCGATGGAGGCCGAGATCGCCGACCTGTCCGGCGAGGACAAGCGCGTGTTCCTGGAGGACATGGGCCTCACCGAGCCGGGGCTCGATCGCGTGATCCACGCCGGGTACAAGCTGCTCGGGCTCGAGACCTACTTCACCGTCGGCCCGAAGGAAGTGCGGGCGTGGACGATCCACCACGGCGACACCGCACCCAAGGCGGCGGGCGTCATCCACACCGACTTCGAGAAGGGCTTCATCCGCGCGGAAGTCACGTCCTACGCCGACTTCATCGCCTGCAAGGGCGAGCACGGCGCCAAGGAAGCCGGGAAGATGCGCCTCGAGGGCAAGGAATACGTCGTGCGCGACGGCGACGTCATGCATTTCCGCTTCAACGTCTGACGGAACGGATGGGTCGGTCCCCGAACGGTTTCGCGACGCCGCGGGCGGCCGCGGCGCGGACTGAAGACGTCGCGTCGGCGGACCAGGCGGTCCCCGGCGCCTTCGGCGGGAGCGCCCGCAGGGCGACGGTCCGTGCCGGCGGCTGGCTGCTGGCCGCGGCGCTCGCCGGTTGCGCTCTCGTGCCGCGGCTGGTCGCCCCCGAGATCCGTGTCGACTCGGTGCGCGTCGAACGGCTGTCCGTCGGCGAGGCCCGGTTCGCCGTCGTGCTCGACGTCGCCAATCCCAATGACGACACGCTGGTCGTCGAAGCCCTCGATGCCGAGTTGCGGATCGAGGGCGTCGTCCTCGGCACGGCGCGGCTCGAAGCGCCGGCGCGCCTGTCTGCGCGCGAGCGCACGTCGACGACGCTGGTCGTTCGCGCGCAGCTCTCTTCGGCGCTGCGCGCGGCGGCGGCGGTGGCGCAGCGTCTCGAATCCGCATCGGGCGGCCGAATGGCGGTACGCTATGCGGTGACCGGCGTGGCCAGGCTGGAGGGTGGACGCCGGATCGACTTCAGGCGCGACGGCGAGATGGCGTGGCCGGGCCGGGGCACGGGACGCGGGACATGACGCTGCGATTCACCAAGATGCAGGGCCTCGGCAACGACTTCGTGGTGCTCGACGGAGTTCGCCAGCGGCTCGACCTGTCGCCGGAGCGTATCCGGGCGCTGGCCGACCGGCGTTTCGGCATCGGCTGCGACCAGGTGCTGGTGGTCGAGCCGGCGCAGGGCGACGCCGATTTCCGCTATCGCATCTTCAACGCCGATGGCGGTGAGGTCGAGCACTGCGGCAACGGCGCGCGCTGTTTCGTCGTCTACGCGCGCGAGCACGATCTGACCGACAAGCGCACGCTCCGGGTCGAGACCAAAGGGGGCCCGCTGGTCCTGCGACTGGAGGCGGACGGACAGGTGAGCGTCGACATGGGCGTCCCGCGCTTCGGGGCGGCCGACGTGCCGTTCGTCGATGGCCGGGGGGCGATCGCCGAAGCGCTCGAAGTCGGCGGCGAAGCGGTGACCATCAGCGCGCTTTCGCTGGGCAATCCGCATGCGGTGCAGGTCGTGCGCTCGGTCGAGCAGGCGCCGGTCACGACGCAGGGACCGCTGATCGAGCGCCACCGCGCTTTCCAGCCGGGGTGAACGCCGGATACATGGCGGTCGTCGATCGCGCTACCATTGACTTGCGGGTGTGGGAGCGCGGCGTCGGCGAGACGCTGGCCTGCGGCAGCGGCGCCTGCGCGGCGGTGGTGGCGGGCATCCGGCGCGGCTTGCTGGATTCGCCGGTGCGCGTGAACATGCGCGGCGGCAGCCTGGTCGTCGCCTGGGACGGCGACGGCACCCAGGTGCGGATGACCGGTCCGGCCGCAACGGTGTTCGAAGGGGTATGGGTGGATTGAATCGCCCGGCGGGCAACCGCGACAATGTCACAACAATCGGAAACCAGCGCATGGATGCAGCGGAAGTCGCCGAATACCTGAAACAGAATCCGGAATTCTTCGAGGAGTATGCCGACGAGATCGCCGGGATTTTCGTGCCGCATCCGCACGGCGGACACGCGATTCCAATCGCCGAGAGGCAGATCGTCACGCTGCGCGAAAAGGTCAGCGAGCTGGAATCGAAGTTCAAGGAACTCGTCGATTACGGAACCGAGAACGACCAGATCAGCGAGAAGGTGCACCGGTCGACGCTCGCGCTGTTCGCCGCGCCGGATCTGGAGACGACGCTGGCCGTCCTCTACCACAGCCTGAAGGAGGACTTCGGCGTGCCGCAGGTGGCGGCGCGTCTGTGGGGCAAGGTGCCGGAGCAGTCCTACCTGCAGGAACTGGCGGCGACCTCGACGGAAATCCGGCAATACGCCGAGCAGCTCGGTCAACCCTATTGCGGCCCGGTCGCGGCCTTCGAGTCGCGCGAGTGGTTCGAGGACGGCGACATCCTGCAGTCGTTCGCCTTCCTTCCGCTGCGCACCGCGCAGCCTTTCGGGCTGCTTGCATTGGGCAGTCCGGATCCGAATCGCTTCCATTCCGGCATGGGGACGCTGTACCAGACGCGGCTGGCCGAACTCGCGAGCGTGGCGACCGCGCGGTTCCTGCCGCCGACCTGACCCGGCGCTTCGCCGTCGACGTGCCGCCACGAGCCGGCCCCCCGCCAGAATCGGCCACCGCGACGGCCGCGAATGCGGCGCTGCTCGCGCAGTTCGCCGCGCATCTCGCGGCGCGACCGCAGCACACCCGTGACGCATATCTGCGCGACGTCGGCCAACTGGCGCGTGCCGCCGGCGAGACCTCGCTGACGGAACTCTCGCGGGCGCAGCTCGCGCGCATCCTCGCGACGCTGCATGGGCGCGGCCTTTCCGGGCGCAGCCTGGCGCGCATGCTCTCCGCCTGGCGCGCGTTCTACCGATTCCTGCTCGATCACGACCGGTCGCTGGCCGAGGATCCCTGCGCCGGACTGAAGCCGCCCAAGTCGGCGCGCCGCCTGCCGTCGGCGCTGACCCCGGAGGAGGCGACCCGGCTGGTGGCCATCGAAGGCGATGACCCGCTGGACCTGCGCGATCGCGCGCTGTTCGAGCTCGCCTACTCGTCCGGACTGCGCCTGTCCGAGCTTGCCGGCATCGACGTCGATCGGCTGCAGCTCGAGTCCGGCGAGGTCCGCGTCTGGGGCAAGGGCGCCAAGGAGCGGGTGGTGCCGGTGGGCGCGCCGGCGCGCGCGGCACTGGCCGCCTGGCTTTCGCGGCGGGCGACGCTGCCGCTGGTGGATCGCGACGCGCTGTTCGTCGGCGCCACCGGCCGCCGGATGTCGGGCCGGACCATCGAACGGCGGCTTGCGGCATGGGCGCTGCGGCAGGGGCTCGGCCGGCACGTGCACCCGCACATGCTGCGCCACTCGTTTGCGTCGCACGTGCTGCAGTCCTCGGGCGACCTGCGGGCGGTCCAGGAAATGCTCGGGCACGCGTCGATCGCCAGCACGCAGGTCTACACCCATCTCGACTTCCAGGCGCTGGCCAAGGTCTACGACGCCGCGCACCCGCGCGCCAAGCGCCGGAAGTAGCGGCAGCCGGCGCGAAGCACGATTGCCGGGCCTGCCCCGCCGGCAAAAAAACGGGGCGCGTTGGTCGCGCCCCGAAATCCACTGAGGAGAAATGCCCCGGTGGACGCGGGCACGGAAACCAGTCCGTGCCCGCGCCATGTTGCTGCGGCTAGAACCGGTAGGCCGATTCGCCGTGCGCGGTGATGTCGAGTCCCTCGCGTTCCTGTTCTTCCGGCACGCGCAGGCCGACGGTCATGTCGACGATCTTGTACGAGAGGTACGCGACGACACCCGACCACACGACGGTCAGGCCGACCGCCTTGGCCTGGACCAGCAGCTGTTCACCGTAGCTGGTGTAGCCGGTGGCGCCGGTGACCCAGTCGGTGACGAAGCCGGGTCCGCCCAGGTCCGGCGCCACGAAGATGCCGGTGAGCAGCGCCCCGACGATGCCACCGACCGCGTGGACACCGAACACGTCCATCGTGTCGTCGACCTTCAGCAGGTGCTTCAGGCCGTTGACGCCCCACAGGCAGACGAGGCCGGCCACCGTGCCGATCACGAACGCGCCGAGGATGCCGACGTTGCCTGCAGCAGGGGTGATTGCGACCAGGCCGGCGACCGCACCGGAGGCTGCACCCAGCATCGACGGGCGGGTCTTGAACAGCCATTCGCCGAAGGTCCACGACAGCACGGCGCAGGCGGTGGCGAGGAAGGTGTTCATGAACGCCAGCACGGCGGCGTTGTTGGCTTCGAGCGCGGAACCCGCGTTGAAGCCGAACCAGCCGAACCACAGCAGCGAGGCGCCCATCATGGTCATCGGCAGGTTGTGCGGCGCCATCGCCTCCTTGCCGAAACCGACGCGCTTGCCCATCACGTAGGCGCCGACGATGCCCGCGATGCCGGCATTGATGTGCACGACCGTGCCGCCCGCGAAGTCGAGCGCGCCCCATTGCCAGAGCAGGCCGGCCTTGGCGTTGTTGGCGTCGACCACGCTGGCCGCGGTGTAGGCGTCCGGGCCGGGCCAGAACCAGACCATGTGCGCGATCGGCAGGTAGGAGAACGTGAACCACAGCACGGCGAAGAGCAGTACTGCCGAGAACCTCACGCGCTCGGCGAAGGCGCCGAGGATCAGGCAGACGGTGATCGCCGCGAACGTGGCCTGGAAGGCGACGAATACCAGCTCGGGGATCACCACGCCCTTGGAGAACGTCGCACCGTTCGCGAACTCGCCCTTGGCCGCGTCGAATGTGCCAGCCAGGAACAGCCGGTCGAGGCCGCCGAAGTACGCGTTGCCCTCGGTGAACGCGATGCTGTAGCCGTAGACGCACCACAGCACGGTGATCAGCGAGAACACGACGAACACCTGCATGAGCACCGACAGCACGTCCTTGCTGCGCGCCATGCCGCCGTAGAACAGCGCCAGTGCCGGAACGCTCATCATCAGCACCAGTGCCGTGCAGATGAGCATCCAGGCGACGTCGCCCTTGTTCGGCACGGGTGGCGCCTCGGCCGCGGGAGCGGCTTCGGCAGGCGCGGCAGCTGCGGTTGCGGGCATTGCCGCGGGCGCTTCTGCCGCGGGTGCGGTCGCCGCAGGTGTCGCGGTGGCCTTGTCCTGGGCCATGGCAGGCGCCGCGAGCCCGAGCATGCCGAGCGCCGCGATGAGCACGAGAATCTTTTTCATCAGAGGCTCCTTCTAGAGCGCTTCCGGACCGGTTTCACCGGTGCGGATGCGCACGACCTGCAACAGGTCGAAAACGAAGATCTTGCCGTCGCCGATCTTGCCGGTGTTGGCGGACTTCTCGATCGCTTCGATGACGCGGTCGAGCGCGTCGTCGCTGATGGCGGCCTCGATCTTGACCTTGGGCAGGAAGTCGACGACGTATTCGGCGCCCCGGTAGAGCTCGGTGTGCCCCTTCTGCCGGCCGAAGCCCTTGACCTCGGTGACTGTGATGCCCTGCACGCCGATGGACGACAGGGCCTCGCGGACCTCGTCGAGCTTGAACGGCTTGATGATGGCGGTGACGAATTTCATGTTGTCCTCACGATTGCGGAAGTTCCCGACGGCACGGCTGGCCGCCTCAGAACGACTTCTGGATGTAACCGACGAACTGGCTTCCGGAAATGTTCTTGTCGAAGCGGTTGGTGTAGGCGAGGCTCTCGGCATCGGTGCCGGTCCCGAAGATGCCGACGGTCAGTCCATAGACCTCGGTGGAGACGCCGACCTTCCAGTCGCCGTAGTCGTAGAAGCCGTTGTTCTTGAATTTCTGCTTGCCCAGGTGGCCGAAGATCGTGACCTTGCCGATGGCGTCGTTCACTTTGTCGACGATGTCGTAGGACGCGTTCAGCTCCCAGTAGTCGGAGCCCTTGGAATCGTAGAAGCCGAAGGTGTCGCTGACCGCGTAGCTGTACTTGGCGGTCAGCCACTTCCACGACAGCCCGACGTAGAGCTCGGTGGTGTTGGGCTTGACGAAGCCCTCCGGGTAGCTGCCCGGGTACCAGTAGTAGAGCACTCCGAAGTCGGCGGTGAAGTCGGCGGGCAGCGCCAGCTTGTAGCCGCCGTAGAAGTCCCACTCGACGCTGGACGACGGTGTCGGCGGCGGAAGATCGGACAGCCAGCTGATGTTCGACGCCCAGGTCCCGACGTAGAGCCCGCTCTTGTGCGCGAGGTCGAACCCGCCTTGCACCGCGGGCTTTTCGTTGGTCTGCGAAAGACCGCGGAAGATGTACTGGCTGTACAGGCCGACGTTGCCGGTGAACGTGAAGTCCGGCTCCGCGGCCGGGGGTGGGGTCTGGGCCAGCGCGGTTCCGGACAGGAATGTGGCGAAGGCCGTGGCGACGCAGGCACTGCGGGTTGCGGATCTCGGGAACATGATGGCTTTCCTTGGGACGGGTTGAACGGGAGCGGACATGCCGGGTACTTGAGCATTTCATGTGCCATCGCAACAAAATCTTTATAATCAATGGATTGTGTTTCGTGCCGACGTCAGGCCGAGCAGCGCCGCACCAAGTTGGTGCCTGGCCTGGGGGCGATGCGCGATCCTGGGGCGAAGCCGGCGTCGATCCGCCGGTGCCGTTGGCGGACGGTCGGATCCGGCGCCGGGCAGGCGAGGGGCTTTGCTAGACTGTTGCCGTCCGCGGCGCGGCGTGGTGCGCGTGCCGGCGAACCCATCGAGGCGGAAACCGCATGCTCAACTTCAACAGCAAGCTGCTCGACGATCTGGCCACCCGCATCGGACAGGCGGTGGAGGCGAGTCCGGCCAAGGACATCGAGAAGAACGTGAAGGCGCTTTTGCAAGGCAGCCTCACGCGGATGGATCTGGTGTCGCGCCAGGAATTCGACACGCAGGCCGAGGTGCTGGCGAAGACAAGGGAGAAGCTGGAACGGCTCGAGGCCCGGCTGGCCGAACTCGACACCCGGTTTCCGGCGCCGCCCGGCGCACGCTGACGCAACGGGCATCCTTCGATCATGCAAACGGCCGAGCGACGGTGGTCGCCGGCCGGACTAGGCTTTGATCGCAGCGCGCGGCGCCGAACCGCTCGGGGGCCGCGTTGCAGCGGAGCCTTTTCCATGCCCGTCGCCGTCCTGCACAGCCGCGCCCTCGCCGGGATCGTCGCGCCGCTGGTCACCGTGGAAGTGCACATTTCCGGCGGCCTGCCGGCGATCAACATCGTCGGCCTGCCCGACACCGAGGTGCGCGAGGCGCGCGATCGCGTGCGCGCGGCGCTCCACAATGCGCGCTTCGACTTCCCCGCGCGCAAGATCACCGTCAACCTGGCGCCGGCGGACCTGCCCAAGGAATCGGGTCGCTACGACCTGCCGATCGCGCTGGGAATCCTCGCCGCGACCGGCCAGATCCCGTCCGCGGCGCTGTCGCAGCACGAGTTCGCCGGCGAGCTCGCGCTGACCGGCGAACTGCGCGCGGTTCGCGGCGCGCTGGCGATGGCGCTGTCGGCGCATCGTGACGGCCACGCATTCGTGCTGCCGCGGGCTTCGGCGGCCGAGGCGGCGCGCGTCCCCGGCGCGAGGGTGCTGGCGGCCGCCACGCTGGGCGAGGTCTGCGCGCACCTGACCGGGCAGGCGCCGCTGGCCGCCATGGCGAGCATCGCTGCGGGGGCGACGCAGGGCGGGTTCGACCTGGCCGACGTGCGGGGCCAGCCGCAGGCCAAGCGTGCGCTGGAGATCGCCGCGGCGGGCGGGCACTCGCTGCTGCTGATCGGCCCCCCCGGCACCGGCAAGTCGATGCTGGCGCAGCGCCTGCCGTCGCTGCTGCCGCCGCTGTCCGACGACGATGCGCTCGAGGTCGCGTCGGTGGCGTCGATCGCCGGCCGCTTTGCCGCCGTCAGCTGGGGCCTGCGCCCGTTCCGCGCTCCGCACCACACCGCGAGTGCGGCGGCGCTGGTCGGCGGCGGCAGCGACCCTCGCCCGGGCGAAATCTCGCTCGCCCACCACGGAGTCCTGTTCCTCGACGAACTGCCGGAATGGGACCGGCGGGTGCTGGAAGTGCTGCGCGAACCGCTGGAGTCCGGCGTCATCCATATCTCGCGCGCGGCACGGCAATGCAGCTTCCCCGCGCAGTTCCAGCTGGTCGCCGCGATGAACCCCTGTCCCTGCGGCTGGCTGGGCGACGTTCGCGGCCGCTGCCATTGCACGGCGGAGCGCATCGCCCGTTATCGCTCCCGTGTTTCGGGCGCGCTGCTGGACCGCATCGACCTCACGCTGGACGTGCCTGCGGTCGGCGCGGAAGTCCTCGGCCTGTCGCCATCGGTGCGTGACGCCGTCGCCACGGCGACGACCGGAAACGAGGCGGACATTGGCGGCGACGGCGAACCGTCGGCGGCGGTGCGCGCACGCGCGGGCCTCGCGCACGCGCGCCAGCGGGCGCGGCAGGGCCGGCCCAATGCGCGCCTCTTGCCGGCCGAGATCGCGCTGCATTGCCGCCCGGATGCGTCGGCAGCGGCGCTGCTGGCGCAGGCGATGGCCCGCCTCGCGTTGTCGGCGCGTGCGTATCATCGCGTGCTGAAGGTGGCCCGGACGGCCGCCGACCTGGCCGGCTCGGAGGACATCGGGGCGGCGCATGTGGCCGAAGCGATCGGCTACCGGCGCTTCGATCGCGGATGAAACGAGGTCCGGCCGCCATGACGCAACCCGCGCGCGCATTCGACTTCGCCCTCGATCCCTTCACATGGACCCCGACATCGGCCTTGCCGGACTCCTGGTCTCCGCCTTCGTCTCATCGACGATCCTGCCGGGGAACTCGGAGATCGTGCTCGCGACGCTGCTCGTCCATTCGCCGGGTCTCGAATGGCCGGCGCTCGCGGTCGCCACGCTCGGCAACACCGCGGGCGGGCTGACGTCGTACGCGCTCGGGCGCTTCCTGCCGCAGCCGAAAACCGAACCGCGCGCGGTCGCGCTGGCACGGCGCTGGGGCATTCCGGCACTGCTGTTTTCGTGGGTGCCGGTCATCGGCGACGCGCTGTGCATCGCATCCGGCTGGCTGCGCCAGCGCGTGTTGCCGGCGGCGCTGGCGATCGCGGCGGGCAAGTTCCTGCGCTATTACCTGCTCGCGCAGGGCATTCTGCATCTGGCGCGCTGAGCGCGCGCCGGCGAGCTAGCCCTTGCGGCCCGCGTACTTCTCGCCGGCCGGCACCGGCGCCTTCAGCCAATTCTGCGGCGGCGGCAGCGGGCAGGTCGTGTACGCGGAAAAGGCGCAGGGCGGGTTGTAGGCCTTGTTGAAGTCGATGACCCACTGGCCGTCGGCCGGCTTCTGGACCACCAGGAATCGTCCCGGCGGATAGGTGGTCGTAGCACTGGTGCCGTCGCGGAAAATGATGAACAGCGCATCCTCGCTGTCGAGCGCGTCGAGCGACATCCTGGTGCCGTCGAGCGTGAATTCGAGCGCGCCGGCAACCTTTTCGTAACTGATCTCGCCGCGAACGTTGGCGATGGGAATCGTCGCGCCCTGCGCGTGCGGCACGAACTTCGCCGGCACCTTCATCGCTGCCATGGGCTCATACCAGACGCGGCCGGCGAAATCGGTCCGCCGCGGCGAATCACGGTCCGCGGCGCGCACGACGATCCTGCCGTCCTCGCGCTTGACGAACTGCAGCGACAGCCGGCCCGAGGCGACCCATTCGACGCGCGTGGCGCCGGAAACCATGTTGCGCTCGGTGAATTCGTCGCCAACGTCGCCCTTCTCGATCAGCTTCATCGTCCGGCCTTTGGCGAGGGCGAACCTGGCGCCGTCCTTGCCGACGGTGATCGTGCCCAGCTGCGCGGGTGCCAGCGCCTTGGGCAGGATCACCTGGTTGCCCTGGGCCGATCCGATCCTGTAGACGCCGGGCGCCAGTTCGTCGCGGGTGACGATCGACAGCCAGCCGCGCTCGCGCTTCAGGCTGGCGTCGGCCTTGACCCGCCACTCGCTCAACTCCTTGAGATAGGCGGCGTCGGGTGCCTGCGTCGGCGCCGCGCCCGTGGCAGTCAGCCAGGCGCCGGCCAGCAGCAGGCAAAGCATTCGGGCAGCGCGCATGATTACCGTCCAGGGCAGAGGCAGAAGGCCAATATGGTACAGCGGTCCGGGGGCTCGTGTTCGCCGCGGGCGCGACGGGGGCAGTGGCCGCAGCCCGGACGGAAAGCGGCGATGTTGCGCTGCGGTAGACTGGAGGGCCGCCCGCCCGGGCTGCCCGCCGCGCTTATGCAAACGCAATGGCAACGCCGATGAACCTGCCGAGCGCCGCCGAACCGCAGGACTCCAGCGCCGACGCTCCCCGGCTGCGCGAGATCCCCTACAACTACACGTCGTTCTCCGACCGCGAGATCGTCATCCGCCTGCTCGGGTTGGACATGTGGCGACTGCTCGACGCGCTGCGCAGCGAGCGGCGCACCGGCCGCTCGGCCCGGATGCTGTTCGAAGTGTTGGGCGATATCTGGGTCGTCGACCGCAATCCCTACCTGCAGGACGACCTGCTGGACAACCCGGGCCGCCAGCGCATGCTGGTCGACGCGCTGCGCCACCGGCTGCACGAGATCGAGCGGCGCCGTGTCGAGCACCGTGGCGAGACCGACGGCGGGCGCGACGACAAGGTGTCCACGCTGCTCGCGTCTGCGCACGCGGCGGTCGACCGCTTCGCCGGCGCTTTCGCGGAGACCGCGGAATTGCGCAGGCGGGCGCGGCGCGTTCTGTCGCGCCACACCGACCGCGGCAACATCGCCTTCGACGGACTTGCGCGGGTGTCGCATGTCACCGATGCGACCGACTGGCGCGTCGAGTACCCGTTCGTCGTCCTGTATCCGGACACCGAAGGCGAGGTGCGCGGGCTGGTCGAGGGCTGCATCGAACTCGGCCTGACCATCATTCCCCGCGGCGGCGGCACCGGATATACCGGCGGTGCGATCCCGCTGGATGCGCGCTCGGCGGTGCTCAACACCGAGAAGCTCGAACGGCTGTCGGCGATCGAGCCGCTGCGCCTGGCGGGACATGCGGAACCCGTATCGACCATCGATGCCGGCGCGGGCGTGGTGACGCGGCGCGTGATGAACGCCGCGGAGGCCGCCGGGCTGGTTTTCGCGGTCGATCCCACGTCCGCGGACGCGTCGTGCATCGGCGGCAACGTGGCGATGAACGCCGGCGGCAAGAAGGCAGTGCTGTGGGGCACCGCGCTCGACAACCTGGTGTCCTGGCGGATGGTGACGCCGCAGGCCGAGTGGCTGGAGGTGACGCGCCTCGATCACAACCTGGGCAAGATCCACGACGCCGCGCAGGCGAGCTTCGAATGCCGGTGGCTGGACAAGGACGCACGCACGGTGAAACGCAGCGAAACGCTGGTGATCCCGGGCACCGCCTTTCGCAAGGCGGGTCTCGGCAAGGACGTCACCGACAAGTTCCTGGCCGGGCTGCCGGGCATCCAGAAGGAGGGCTGCGACGGACTCATCACCAGCGCGCGCTTCGTGCTGCACCGGATGCCGCCGGCGATCCGCACGGTCTGCCTGGAGTTCTTCGGCCAGGTGCGCGACTCCACGCCCGCGATCGTCGAGATCAAGAATCACCTTGACGGCCTGCCCAAGACCGGCAACGCGCGGGTGCTGCTCGCCGGCCTCGAGCACCTGGACGAGCGCTACGTCAAGGCAGTCGGCTACGCCACCAAGGCCAAGCGGCACGGACGGCCGAAGATGGTGCTGCTGGGCGACATCGTCGGCGATGACGACGACGCGGTTGCCCGGGCGGCATCGGAGGTCGTGCGCATCGCCAATGCCCGCGGCGCGGAGGGTTTCGTCGCGGTGTCGGCCGATGCGCGGCGGAAATTCTGGCTCGACCGCGCGCGCACCGCGGCCATTGCCCGGCACACCAACGCGTTCAAGATCAACGAGGACGTGGTCATCCCGCTGGACAAGCTCGGCGAGTACACCGATGGCATCGAGCGGATCAACATCGAATTGTCCATCCGCAACAAGCTTGCGCTCTGCGACGAACTCGATGCGTATCTCGCGAGCCCGTCGCTGGGACATGCCTGGCCGCCCGACAGCGACGCGCGGCCCGCGGATGACATCGTCGCTGCCAAGGTCGACGAGGCGCAGGAGCTGATCGCGACCGTAAGACGCACCTGGCAGGACCTGCTGGACCGGCTGGCCGAGACGTTTCCCGCGCTGCAGGAGCATTCGGTCGTGGTGTCGTGGAAGCGGGAACTCGCCGCCGCGCTGGAGGAGATCTTTGCCGGACTCGCTTTCGCGCCGGTGATGAAGGGCCTGCGCGAGATCCACGCGCGGATCCTGCGCAGCCGGGTGTTCGTCGCGCTGCACATGCATGCCGGCGACGGCAACGTGCACACCAACATCCCGGTCAACTCTGACGACTACGGGATGCTGCAGGAGGCCAATGCCGCGGTCGCCCGCATCATGGCGCTGGCGCGCAGCCTGGGCGGCGTCATCTCCGGCGAGCACGGCATCGGCATCACCAAGCTCGAATTCCTGACCGACGCGGAGCTCGCGCCGTTCGCCGATTACAAGCGGCGCGTCGATCCCGACGGCCGCTTCAATCGCGGCAAGCTGCTGCGCGAACCCGGCCGCCCGGCGGATCTTTCCGCCGCGTACACGCCGAGCTTTTCGCTGATCGGCCACGAGAGCCTGATCCTCGAGCAGAGCGACATCGGCAGCGTCGCCGACTCGATCAAGGACTGCCTGCGCTGCGGCAAGTGCAAGCCGGTGTGCGCGACGCACGTGCCGCGCGCGAACCTGCTCTACAGCCCCCGCAACAAGATCCTGGCGACGTCGCTGCTGATCGAGGCGTTCCTGTACGAGGAACAGACGCGTCGCGGCGTCAGCCTGCGGCACTTCGACGAGTTCGGCGACGTGGCCGACCATTGCACCGTGTGCCACAAGTGCGCCAACCCCTGTCCGGTGGACATCGATTTCGGCGATGTGACCATCGCGATGCGCAACCTGCTGCGCCGTGGGGGGCACAAGAAATTCAATCCGGGAACCGCGGCGTCCATGTTCTTCCTCAACGCCACGGATCCGACAACCATCAAGCTGACCAAGAAGCTGATGATCGACTGGGGCTTCAAGGCGCAGCGCTTCGCCCACCGGCTGGCGAAGACGACCGGCATGGTGAAGGCGCAGACCCGGCGGCCGCCGGCCACCGTGGGCAAGCCGCCGCTGAAGGCGCAGGTCATCCACTTCCTCAACAAGCCGATGCCGGGCGGACTGCCGACGCGGACCTCGCGGGCGCTGCTGGACATCGAGGACGACGCGGTCGTGCCGATCATCCGCGACCCGCGGCGCGCGGCCGAGGACGCGGAGGCCGTGTTCTACTTCCCCGGCTGCGGGTCCGAGCGGCTGTTCTCGCAGGTGGGGCTGGCGACGCAGGCGATGCTCTACCACGTGGGCGCGCAGACCGTGCTGCCGCCGGGCTACCTGTGCTGCGGCTATCCGCAGACCTCGGCGGGCAACCACGACGAGGGACAGCGGATCACCACCGCCAACCGCGTGCTGTTCCATCGCGTCGCCAACACGCTCAACTACCTCGACATCAGGACGGTGATCGTGTCCTGCGGCACCTGCATGGACCAGCTCGCCAAGTACGAATTCGAGAAGATCTTTCCCGGCTGCCGGCTGCTCGACATCCACGAGTACCTGATGGAAAAGGGCGTCCGGCTGGAGGGCGTCGGCGGGGTGAGGTACATGTACCACGATCCCTGTCATACGCCGATGAAGACCTATGCCCCGCTTGCGGTGGTCAGCGAGCTGATGGGAGCGCCGGTGGCGCAGAACGAGCGCTGCTGCGGCGAGTCCGGCACGCTGGCGGTCACCCGGCCGGACATCTCCACGCAGGTGCGCTTTCGCAAGGAGGAGGAAATGCGCGTCGGCGCGGCGAAGCTGCGCGCCGACAGCTTCGCCGGCGAAGTCAAGGTCCTGACTTCATGCCCATCCTGCCTGCAGGGGCTGTCGCGGTTTTCCGACGACGCCGGCACGAAGGCCGACTACATCGTCGTCGAGCTGGCGCGGCAGTTGCTGGGCGCCGACTGGATGGCCGACTATGTCGCGCGCGCCAACGCCGGAGGCATCGAACGCGTGCTGGTCTGACCGCCGCCCGCGGCTGTCGGCGTTTGCCGCGCGACAGGCGCGTCGACGCGCCGCGCCCGGCCGGAATCGGCGGCGGCGCCGGGAAAGCGGCCGCCGGTCGCGCCGGAATCGCCGTCCCCGCGGCTGGCCGGCCCGGCCCGCCGGCTTTGTGCTATAACCGGACCGATTCGACGTGACGATGGCCTTTTGCGCAATGAGCAATGCATGCGTGTACTGTGCCGGCGACGGCGGCCTCGTGGTCTACGCGGATGCGTTGTGCCGAGTAGTGGTCGCCGACGAGGCCTATGCGGGATTCTGCCGGGTCATCCTGCAGCGCCACCTGACCGAAATGACCGACCTGTCCCCGGCTGAGCGTGCCGCGCTGATGCGTGCGGTGTTCGCCGTCGAAGCTGCGCTGCGCGAGATGCTGCAACCGAACAAGATGAATCTGGCGAGTCTGGGCAATGCCGTTCCCCACGTGCACTGGCACGTGATCCCGCGTTTCAGCGACGATGCGCGGTTTCCGCAGCCGGTGTGGGGCGAGCCCCTGCGCGAGGCGGCGCCGCGTGCGCTGCCGGCGGATTTCGTCGCCCTGCTGACCGAGCGTCTCGCGCGCGAGCTTCCCGGGATGCCTGCATGATGGCGAACACCGCGTCTCCCGCAATGCCGGATCCCGCGACGGCCGAGGTGCCGACGCTGGTCTTCGCCGATTCCGACGGCGCCAAACGCTGGGCCAAGTCGCTGCTGATCACCGGCGTCACGCCGCTCTACGAGGCCGTTTTCGGGCAATTGCGCGCGCTGTCGCTCGCCGATTTCGCGCCCCGTGAACGCGCGACGGTCGCCGAGGTGATGCGCGAGCAGGTGGCGCATCTGCATACCGAGCTCGCCCGGCGCTATGCGGGCAAGCCGCAGCCGGCCGCGGAGCGAGAGGCCGATGCCGCGGAACAGGCGCTCGCGCTGTGGCACGTGTTGTGGGAACAGTATTCGGCCTGCCTCAAGCCGCTGCTCGAAGGCGACGTCGAACTGCAGGGCGTCAAGGCCAAGCTGCTGCAGCGCGGCCTCTATGTGGGCAAGCAACTGGTCCTGGTCCACGGCCTTGCGCGGCGCGTGCCGCCGGCGTCGCTGTGGCAGGAACTGCACGCGTACTACCGGCTGGCCGAAATGCTCGATTGCGCGGTCACCGCGGTGTCCGACGACCTGCAACCGCACGCGGTCGGCATTTCCTGCTACTCGACCTACTGCCACGCGCTGCTGCTCGGGCTCGCCGACCCCTGCAGCCTGTCCGTCCGCCAGATCGAACTCACCGATCGCTGGCTGGGTCAGTGGGCGCGCAAGGTCTTCCCCTATGCGCAGCAGCGCGAAACCGAGGGGCCGGTGATGCTGGTCGACCTCGATTCGGCGACCGGCGCCTGGCTTGCGCCGGCGGCGCCCGACGCACCCGGGGCGGCGATGCGCTTCTGCTACCCGGGCAAGCTCGCTACCAGCGTGCGCGGCCGGCTGAAGCGATTGTCGTCCGGGGCGAGTCCGGCCGAACTGCAACTCGGGCACGACACCTCGACCGAAGGATCGGCGGCACTGCTGGCGCACCTCGACACCTGCTGGTACCAGCTGCCGGAACCGCGAGACCAGTACCGAGTCGACGGAGATCGAGCTCACCGCCGGGGGCGTCCCGTCCGCGTATTTCCGCATCGGCGGCCGCACGTTCGACCGGCAGGATCCGCTCGGACGCATGACCTTCCAGGGCGCCCAGCACCTGCAGACGCTCGGCGCGCTGACCGACTACGATCGCCACAAGGAAGAGGCCGAGCGCAACTGGCCGTGGGAGCGCTGGAAAGGCGAGTACTCGTGGCACAGCGCGCGGCTGGTCCGCCGCGAAGCCACCCGCTATCGCTGGTTTCTCGACCAGCTGGTCGTCGTACGCGACGACGAGCGCACCCGGCTGGGCTACGTGACCCGCGTCGCCTTCAACGGTCCCGGCGATTTCGAGATGTCGCTGATGCTCTATGCCGGCGCACCACGATCGGTGGCCGTGCGGCCGACCTCGATTGCCTTTGCGGAGGAGCCGCCGTTGCCGGTGCTGATGCTCAACGCCACCGATGACGAGCCGGCCACGCTGATCGTGCCGCCGCGTACGTTCAACGCCGGGCGCCTGCTGCGCTCGATGGTGGCGGGACCCGAGCGCACGTATCGGCTGACCAAGCTGCTGCAGCGCGGTGGCGACTTCGAGCGCGTCGCGTTCGAGGAGTCCTGAGCCGCGCCGCCGTCGGCGCATCCCGCTGCGACCCGCGATGCCCAACCGCCTCGCCGGGGCCACCAGCCCCTATCTGCTGCAGCACGCGGAAAACCCGGTCGACTGGTACCCGTGGGGCGAGGAGGCGCTGGCCCGCGCCCGGGCGGAGGACAAGCCGCTGCTGCTGTCCGTCGGCTATTCCGCCTGCCACTGGTGTCACGTAATGGCGCACGAATCGTTCGAGGATCCTGCCGTGGCGGCGGCGATGAACGAGCACTTCGTCAACGTGAAGGTCGATCGCGAGGAGCGCCCCGACCTCGACCAGATCTACCAGACCGCGCATGCGCTGCTGACCCGGCGGTCCGGCGGGTGGCCGCTGACCATGTTCCTCACCCCGGCGGGCCAACCGTTTTACGCCGGCACCTACTTTCCGAAGCAAAGCCGGCACGGCCTGCCGGGGTTTGTCGACCTGTTGCCCCGCGTCGCCGCCGCCTACCGGCAGCAGCGCGATGCGCTGGCCGAACAGGGACGCCGTCTCGGCGGAGGCGCTCGCAGCGCTCGAACCCGAAGCCGGATCCGGCGGCATCCCCGAGGGCGTGCCTGCCGAGGCGCTTGCCGGCCTGAAGCGCAGCTTCGATCCTGTCGATGGCGGGTTCGGTGCGGCACCCAAGTTCCCGCATGCCGCGGAACTCGACTTCTGCCTGCGGGCTTGGGCGATGGATGCGGATGCCGAGGCGCTGCAGATGGTGCGCCTGACGCTCGAGCGCATGGCCGACGGCGGCATCCATGACCAGCTGGGCGGCGGGTTCTGCCGGTATTCGGTCGATGGACAATGGTCGATTCCGCATTTCGAGAAAATGCTCTACGACAACGGACCGCTGCTGGGTCTGTACGCCGAGCTCGCGCGCGCGACCGGCGAGGCCCGGTTCGCGACGGTCGCGGGCGGCATCGTCGGCTGGCTGGTGCGCGAGATGCGCGCGCCCGATGGCGCATTCCGTTCGAGCCTCGATGCCGACAGCGAAGGCGAGGAAGGGCGGTTCTACGTGTGGACGCGGGAGTCCGCGCGGGCGGCGATGAGCGAAACGCAATGGCAGGTCGCCGAGCCGCACTTCGGGCTCGACCAGCCGCCAAATTTCGAAGGCCGGGCGTGGAACCTGCGGGTGGCGGAACCGCTGGCGAAGATCGCGCAACGCCTGTCGATGGCACTGCCCGATGCCGAACGCGAGCTCGCCGGCGCCTGCGCGGCATTGCTGCGCGAGCGCGACAGGCGTGTCCGGCCCGGCCGCGACGACAAGATCCTGACCGCGTGGAATGCGCTGGCCATCGCCGGACTTGCGCGCGCCGCGCGCGCGCTGGCCCAAGCAGCCTGGGCGGATCTGGCATTCGCCGCGATGGATGCACTCAGGCGCACCGCATGGCGCGAAGGCAGGCTGCGCGCCACACGGCGCGACGGACCGGCCGAGCTCAATGCCTATCTCGACGACTACGCGTTCACGCTGGCGGCGCTGGTCGAATTGCTGCAGCTGCGTTTCCGCCCCGCCGACTACGCGTTCGCGCGCGAGCTGGCCGATGCGCTGCTCGAGCGCTTCGAGGACCGGGACCGCGGCGGCTTCTGGTTCACCAGCCACGACCACGAGAAGCTGTTTCACAGAACGCATCCGGGACACGACAACGCGACGCCGTCGGGCAACGGGATCGCCGCGCAGGCGCTGGCCGTGTTCGGTCAGCTTGCCGGGGAAACGCGCTATGTCGATGCGGCGCAGGCAACGGTGGAGCTGTTCTCTTCCGCGCTGGCCGAGTCGCCCGGAGGCTACTCGTCGCTGCTGGTTGCGCTCGACCTGCTGGAGACGCCACCCTCCATCGTGATTCTCGCCGGCGACTCCTCGGCCACTGCGCCATGGAAGCGTTCGCTGGAAAAGGTCTATCGACCCAAGGTCATCGTCATCGACACTGGCGGACAGTCCGGCCTGCCTGCCGCGCTGGTCAAGGGCGAGACCCCGCGGACCGGGGCCTGCGCCTGGGTCTGCCGCGGCCATGTCTGCCTGCCGCCGCTTTATTCGCTGGCGGCGATCGAGGCCGAACTCGCGGCGCCGGCGGGCGGCGCGGCCTCGCGGCTCTAGGCGGCAGGCTGGCAGGCTGGCAGGCCGCCGCGGGCTTCCGGTAGAATCGCGCGGTTTCCCCACTGGCGCTGCGGCTGCGGCCCGACCTTCATTCATCCATCGGAGTCATCATGAAATCCACCCTCGCCATTTTCGCCGGCCTCGCGCTGGCAGCCTCCGGCACGGCGCAAGCCGCGCTCGACAAGGCCGCTGCCGAAGCCATGATGAAAAAAGACGGCTGCTCGGCCTGCCATGCCATCGACAAGAAGATCGTCGGGCCGGCCTACACCGACGTCGCCGCCAAGTACAAGGGCGACAAGAACGCCCCCGCGCTGCTCGCCAAGAAGATCAAGGAAGGCAGCACCGGCGCCTGGGGTCAGATCCCGATGCCGCCAAACGCCGCGGTTCCCGACGCCGACGTCAAGGCGCTGGTGGAGTGGATCCTCTCGCTCAAGAAATAGTCGGACGGATTGAATCAAAGGCGGCCGGGAGGAGTCCTCCCGGCCGTTTTTTTTGCGGTAGAATCGTCGGGTCCGTGCAGGAGAGCGCGCTTGCGCCGGAGATTGTGATCCGGCTGGCGCCGCCGAAGGCGTAATCCCGAAATCGCTCAGGCATCGAGGACTGCACGGGACGCAACCGCAATCTGGAGAGCGGTCGCGCGGAATGCCGACGCCAGGCGTCGGGACCGCGGTGACCCACCGAAGGGGCACCGGGCGGCGCGCCATGCGCCGCTCCAATCTCTCAGGTACAAGGGACAGACGGGGTGAGGCGCCGCACGGCGCCTTGCCTACCGTTTTTTCCGGGAGATGCCGTGCTCAGGAAAACGCCGCTTCATGCCGTGCACCGGGCCGCGGGGGCGCGCATGGTGGATTTCGGCGGCTGGGACATGCCGGTCAACTACGGTTCGCAGATCGACGAGCACCATGCCGTGCGCGGCGACGCCGGCATGTTCGATGTCTCGCACATGCGCGCCGTGGACCTCGCAGGCGACGGTGCGCGCGCGTTCCTGCGCCGCGCGCTGGCCAACAATGTCGACAAGCTGACCGAGCCGGGCCGCGCGCTCTATAGCTGCCTGCTCAACGAGGCCGGCGGCGTGCTCGACGACCTCATCGTCTACTTCCTGCGCGAGGACTTTTTCCGCCTGGTCGTCAATGCCGGCACCGCGGAGAAGGACGTCGCCTGGCTTTGCCGGCCTGATCGCCAGGGACGCACCGCAGCTCTCGCTGGCGGTGCGCGACGACCTGGCGATGATCGCCGTGCAGGGACCGAATGCGCGGGCGCGGGTCTTCGCCGCCGTGCCCGGAGCCGAGGCGGCGGGCGCCGAACTCAAGCCCTTCTTCGGCGCGCAGTTCGGCGATGCGTTCATCGCCCGTACCGGCTACACCGGCGAGGATGGCTTCGAGCTCATGGTCCCTGCGGATCGTGCGCAGGCGACCTGGCAGGCGCTGGCGGCTGCCGGCGTGCGGCCCTGTGGCCTGGGTGCGCGCGACACGCTGCGCCTCGAGGCCGGCATGAATCTCTACGGCCAGGACATGGACGAGTCGGTGACGCCGCTGGACAGCGGGCTGGCCTGGACCGTCGACCTGGCCAGTCCGCGCGATTTCGTCGGCAAGGCGGCGCTGGTCGCGCATTGCGCCGACCGGCAACTCACCGGCCTGCTGCTGCTGGATGCGGGCGGCGTGCTGCGCGCGCACCAGCGCGTTCACACCGAGCACGGCGATGGCGAGATCACCAGCGGGACGTTCAGCCCGACGCTCGGCAAGTCGATCGCGCTGGCGCGACTGCCCGCGGCGGTCGGCGTCGGCGATACCGTCGAGGTCGCCGTACGCGACCGCAGGCTCGCCGCCCGCGTCGTGAAGCCGCCGTTCGCGCGCAAGGGCCGTGCATTGGTGCAGTGATCGCCGCCGCCGCGGCCATCGGCTGTTTCTCGTTACCCCGACCGGAGTACCGTCATGAACATTCCAGCAGAACTCAAATACGCCGAAAGCCATGAATGGATGCGCGCCGAGGCCGACGGCACCGTCACCATCGGCATCACCGATCACGCGCAGGCCGCGCTCGGTGACCTGGTCTACATCGAGTTGCCTGCGGTGGGCCGCGTACTTGCGGTGGACGAGGCCTGCGCGATCGTCGAGTCGGTCAAGGCGGCGAGCGACGTCTATGCGCCGATCGCCGGCACAGTCGCGGCGGTGAACGACGAAGTGACGGGCGCGCCGGAGACCGTCAATGCCGACCCCTACGCCGCGTGGCTGTTCCGGATCAAGCCCGCCGCCGCCGATGCGCTGGCCGGGATGCTGGACGCCAAAGCCTACGGCCGCATCATCGGCGACGCCTGAGGCGCGCCTGCGCCCTGTGGAGAGAGACGGATGAAGATGAACGAGATCGGCAGGCCGGAGCTGTCCTCCCTGGAAGACCACGACCAGTTCCTGGCAAGGCACATCGGCACGACGCCCGGGGACCAGGCGGCGATGCTCGCCTTCCTGGGCCATCCGACGCGCGAAGCGCTGATCGACGCCGTCGTTCCGCCGGCGATACGCGAACGCGCACCACTGTCGCTGCCGCCGCCGGTGACGGAAGCCGAGGCGCTGGCGCGACTGCGCGCAATCGCCGCGGAAAACCGCGTGCTGAAGTCGTACATCGGCCTGGGCTACTACGGCACGCATACGCCGGGCGTCATCCTGCGCAACATCCTGGAGAATCCGGCGTGGTACACCGCGTACACGCCCTACCAGCCGGAGATTTCGCAGGGCAGGCTCGAGGCGCTGGTCAACTTCCAGACGATGATCACCGACCTGACCGGCATGGCGATCGCCAATGCGTCGATGCTCGACGAGGCGACGGCGGCGGCGGAGGCCATGACGCTGGCACTGCGCGTCGGCAAGCACGCCAGCCGCAGGTTCTACGTCGCCGACGACGTGTTCCCGCAGACGCTGGACGTCGTGCGCACGCGCGCGCTGCCTCTGGACATCGAGGTCGTCGCGGGCCCCGCGGGCGCGGCGCCGGAATCCGGCGCCTTCGCGGTGCTGCTGCAGTACCCGGGCGCGAACGGCGCGGTCCACGATCATCGGGCGCTGGCTGCGGCCATGCGCGCTCAGGGCGCGCTGGTGATCGTCGCGGCCGACCTGCTGGCGCTCACGTTGCTGGCGCCTCCCGGCGAGTGGGGTGCGGACGTGGTGGTCGGCTCGTCGCAGCGCTTCGGCGTGCCGATGGGCTACGGCGGCCCGCATGCCGGCTATCTCGCCACACGCGACGAGTTCAAGCGCTCGATGCCCGGAAGGCTGGTCGGCGTCACCGTCGACGCCGACGGCAATCCCGCCTATCGCCTCGCGCTGCAGACGCGCGAGCAGCACATCCGGCGCGAGAAGGCGACGTCCAACATCTGCACGGCGCAGGTGCTGCTGGCGGTGATCGCCGGCATGTTCGCGGTTTATCACGGCCCACAGGGCCTGACGACCATCGCCCGGCGCGTGCATCGGCTGGCCGCGATCCTCAAGGCCGGGCTGGAACGTTCGGGCTTCGTCGTGCCGGCCACGGCGTTCTTCGACACGCTGACCGTCGCCACCGGCGAGGGCACGCAGGCGATCGTCGAACGCGGCCTCGCGCATGGCGTCAATTTCCGTCGTGTCGACGCAGGCACGCTGGGCGTCGCGCTCGACGAGACGACCACGCGCGAGGATGTCGAGCGCATCTGGCGGATCTTCCTGGACGGCGAAGCGCCGTTCGATGCGGTCGCGCTCGACGCGATCGTGGCCGATGCGTTGCCGGCGGGACTGCTGCGCAGATCCGCGTTCCTGACCCATCCGGTGTTCAACCGCTGCCATTCGGAAACGCAGATGCTGCGCTATCTGCGCGCGCTGGCCGACCGCGACCTGGCGCTCGACCGGGCGATGATTCCGCTGGGGTCGTGCACGATGAAGCTCAACGCCACCGTGGAGATGATCCCGGTGACCTGGCCGGAGTTCGGCGCACTGCATCCTTTCGCGCCGCCCGACCAGGCCGCGGGCTACCTGACCATGATCCGGGAGCTCGAAGCGATGCTGTGCGCGGTGACCGGCTACGATGCGGTATCGCTGCAGCCCAACGCGGGTTCGCAGGGCGAGTACGCGGGCCTGCTGATGATCCACGCCTGGCACGCCAGCCGCGGCGAGGCGCATCGCGACGTCTGCCTGATCCCGGCGTCGGCGCACGGCACCAATCCCGCGTCCGCGCATATGGCCGGCATGCGGGTCGTGGTGGTGGCCTGCGACGCCGAAGGCAACGTCGACCTGACCGATCTGGAGGCCAAGGCGAGCGCGCATGCGCACGACCTCGCGGCGATCATGGTGACCTACCCGTCCACGCACGGCGTATTCGAAGCGGGGATCCGGCGTGTCTGCGAGATCGTCCATGCGCATGGCGGGCAGGTCTACGTCGATGGAGCGAATCTCAATGCGCTGGTCGGGCTCGCCGCGCCGGGCCGCTTCGGTGCCGACGTCTCGCACCTGAATCTGCACAAGACCTTCTGCATTCCGCATGGCGGCGGCGGCCCCGGGGTCGGACCGGTCGCGGTCAAGGCGCACCTGGCGCCGTATCTTCCCGGACACCGCGAGCTGCCGGCGGCCGACCGGGCGCCCGAAGCGATCGGGGCGGTCGCCGCGGCGCCCTTCGGCAGCGCGTCGATCCTGCCCATTTCGTGGATGTACGTGACGCTGATGGGCGGTACGGGCCTGACCGCCGCGACCGAGAGCGCGATCCTTGCCGCCAATTATGTCGCCCGCCGTCTGGCGCCGCACTACCCGGTGCTCTACTCGGGTCCCGGCGGCCTGGTCGCGCACGAGTGCATTCTCGACCTGCGCCCGCTCAAGGCGACTTCCGGCGTCGAAGCGGAGGACGTGGCCAAGCGGTTGATCGACTATGGCTTCCATGCGCCGACCATGAGCTTTCCCGTGGCCGGCACGCTGATGATCGAGCCGACCGAGTCCGAACCCAAGGGCGAACTGGACCGCTTCGTCGACGCGATGATCGCCATCCGCGACGAGATCCGCGCCATCGAGGAAGGTCGCGCCGATCGTTCCGACAACGTGCTCGGGAATGCGCCGCATACCGCGGCGGCGGTGTGCGCCGACGACTGGGCGCATGCCTACGGCAGGCGCGCCGCCGCGTTTCCGGCGGCTGCGCAGGCGGCGTCCAAGTACTGGCCTCCGGTGGCGCGGGTCGACAACGTGTATGGTGATCGCAACCTGTTCTGCAGCTGCATTCCCCTGGCGGAACTCGCCGACGCCGCCGATTGAAGCCTCGCCTCCGGCCGCGCGTGAAGACGCGAGGCCGGCGCCGCCCGTGCCGGCACACCGAATGACACAGGGTCGGGTATGCGAATCCTGATACTCGGCGCCGGGGTCGTCGGCGTGAGCGCGGCCTGGTACCTGGCGGCGGACGGCCATGAGGTCACGGTCGTCGACCGGCATCCGGGCGCCGCACTGGAGACGTCTTTCGCCAACGGCGGACAGATCTCGGCGTCGCATGCCGAGCCCTGGGCCAATCCCGACGCACCGGCCAGGATCTTTCAATGGCTGGGCAGGGAGGACGCCCCGCTCCTGTTCCGGTTGCGTCTCGATCCACAGCAGTGGCGCTGGGGGCTGCAGTTCCTGCTCGAGTGCCTGCCGTCGCGCACGCGCCGCAACACGATTCAATGCCTGAGCCTCGCGTTGTACTCACGCGACTGCCTGAAGGAGCTGCGCAGCGCGACCGGCATCCAGTACGACCAGCTCGAACGCGGGATCCTGTCCTTCTACACCGATCCGCGCGAGTTCGAGCATGGCGTGCGCGCCGCCGCGCTGATGCGCGAATTCGGCTGCGACCGCGAGGTCAAGAACGTCGACGAGGCTATCGCCATCGAGCCCGCACTCGCGCCCTGCCGCGACCGGCTGGCCGGCGCCATCTTCACCGCCGGCGACGAGTCCGGCGATGCGCAACGATTCACGCAGGAACTGGCACGGATGGCGGCGACGCGGGGCGTCACTTTCCGCTGGAATGTGGCGGTCGACCGGCTGATCCCCGAAGGCGACGGCATCGGTCATGTGCGGCTGGTCAACGAAGAGCACCGCAAGGAGCTGGTCCGGGCGGACGCGTACGTCATGGCGCTGGGCACGCAGAGCAGCTTCCTGCTGGCGCCGGTGGGCGTTCCCTGTCTCGTCTATCCGGCCAAAGGCTATTCGGCGACGATCGCGATCGACGGTCACCGTGGCGCGCCGACAGTCTCGCTGACCGACCTGGCGTGGAAACTCGTGTTCAGCCGATTGGGCCAGCGCCTGCGCGTGGCCGGCACCGCCGAGTTGTCGGGGTATGGCAAGGAGCTGAACCCGATACGCTGCGACGCGCTGGTCCGGCGCACCTTCGAATTGTTTCCGGACGCCGGCGACCGCGACAGCGCGCAGTTCTGGGCCGGGCTGCGCCCGGCCACGCCTTCGAACGTGCCGCTGGTGGGCGCGACGCGCTACCGCAATCTGTTTCTGGACACCGGCCACGGCACGCTGGGCTGGACGATGGCCTGCGGATCCGGCCGCGCGCTGGCGGACCTGATCGCCGGACGCAAGCCGGGCGTGAATTTTGCGTTCACGAAGCCATGACCCTGCAATCGCTCGATCGCTGGAAGGCTGCCGGGCTGCACCTCGCAGCCTCCGCGCTGGTCGCGCTGACCGTCGTGTTGCTGGTGCTGGCGCTGTGGTACCCGGCGCCGTACTTCTCGTCCATGGGCGGCGAGACGCTGCTGCGCCTGCTGATCGGCGTCGACGTTGTGCTGGGGCCGCTGATCACGCTGATCATCTTCGACACCAGGAAGCCGGAACTGAAGCGCGATCTCGCGATCATCGTTGCGGTGCAACTGGCCGCGCTGGCTTACGGCGGCTACGTGATGTTCGAGGCGCGCCCGGTGTACAACGTATTCAGCGGCGACCGCTTCCGCGCCGTTCCCGCGAACAGCATCGACGCGGCGTCGCGCGAGCGCGCCGCGCCGGAATTCCGCTCGTTTCCGCTCTCCGGGCCGCAGATCGTGGGCGCCACGCCGCCGGCCGATCCGCAGGAGATGGTTCGCATCTCGCTGGGCGCGCTGACCGGAGGACCGGACATCGAGCATTTGCCGCATCTTTTCGTGCCCTACCGGAGCGTCGCCGCCGACGCGGCGCGTATCGCCAAGCCGCTGGTCGGGCTGTCGCAGCGGGGGCCGGACGAGGCCGGCCTGGTCTCGGCCTTCGTGGCGGCGCAGGGCGGTGCCGCGCGCAGCCTGGGCTATGTGCCGGTCGCCGGACGCAACCGGGACTTCGTGGCGGTTGTCGATCGCGGCAATGGCGAAGTAATCGGATTCCTCGCCATCAAACCCTGACCGCGGCACGGCCGTGGCGAAGCCGGTAAGCCGGGTCGGTCGACCCGCGGCCGTATAATCGGGCGTTTTGCCGCGCCGCCCATGTCCGCTCGCCTCCTTGCCGTCCTGCTGTACGCCGTTGCGCTTGCGGTTCCGGCGCCCACCGCTGCGCAGGACAAGCCTGCGGCGCCGCCCGCCACGCCGTTCGCGGTCCCGGCACCGGGCGTGGCGGCAGCCGCGTGGCTGCTGCTCGACGCGACCAGCATGCAGACGCTGGGCGGAGCGAACCTCGATGAGCGGCGCGACCCGGCGTCGCTGACCAAGCTGATGACCGCCTATATCGTCTTCGGCGCGTTGCGCAGCAAGGCGATCGTCCCCTCGCAGATGGTCGAAGTGTCGCAGCGCGCATGGAAGGCCGAGGGGTCGCGCATGTTCATCGAGCCCCGCCGCGCCGTCTCCGTCGACGAACTCCTGCGCGGCATGATCGTCCAGTCGGGCAACGACGCGTCGATCGCGCTGGCCGAAGTCGTCGGCGGGACCGAGGAGGCCTTCGTCGCGACCATGAATAGCCGAGGCTGCGCGGCTGGGCATGGTGAACACGCGCTACACCAATCCCACGGGGTTGTCGCACGCCCAGCACTATTCGACCGCCGCGGACCTGGCGCGGCTCGCCGCGGCGCTGATCCGCGATTTCCCGGAGTACTACCCGCTCTACGCGCAAAAGGAGTTCCGCTACAACAACATTACCCAGCCCAATCGAAACCGGCTGCTGTGGACCGACCCTTTCGTCGACGGCATCAAGACCGGGCATACCGATGCCGCAGGCTGGTGCCTGATCGCGTCGGCGCGGCGCGGCGACCGCCGCGTGATCGCGATCGTGCTTGGCGCGGCGTCGGATGCGGCCCGGACCTCGGAAGCGCAGAAGCTGATGAACTGGGGCTTCCAGGCCTTCGATACCGTGCAGCTCTACCAGTCGGGCAAGCAGGTCAGCACGCTGCGCGTCTGGAAGGGCGCGGTGCCGGAGGTGCCCGCAGGTTTTCTCGCGGATCGCTACCTGACGCTTCCCAAGGGCAAGGCCGACAAGCTGGTGCTGACCATGCAGGCGCATGAGCCGCTGGTCGCACCGATCGCCCGGGCGCAGACTGTCGGTGCGGTCAAGGTCGTGCTGGAAGGAAAGCCAGTCGCCGAATTCCCGCTGATCGCGCTGGAGGAAGTTCCGCCTGCGTCGTTGTTTGGCCGCGCCTGGGACACTGTCCGGCTGTGGTTCCGCAGGAACTGATTGCCCACGAAAGGAAACTGCAATGAACGACGCCGACAGGATCGTCTACCTGAACGGAAAATTCCTGGCGCTGGCCGACGCCCAGGTGTCGGTGCTCGACCGCGGCTTCATCTACGGTGACGGCGTGTACGAACTCGTTCCGGTGTACGCGCGCGAGCCGTTTCGCATGCCGCACCACCTCGCGCGGCTGCAGCGCAGCCTGGACGGGATCGGCTTGGCCAATCCGCACACCACCGCGCAGTGGGAGGCGCTGATCCGCGAACTGGTCGCGAAGCAGCCGTTTCCCGATCAGGGGGTCTACTTCCAGATCACCCGTGGCGTCGCGCGGCGCGACCACGCCTTTCCGGCCGGCGTCCCGCCGACCGTGTTCATGATGAGCAATCCGCTGCCCACGCCGTCGCGCGAACAGGTCGACAGGGGCGTCGCCGTGGTGACCGCCGAGGACAATCGCTGGCACCGCTGCGACCTGAAGACGATCTCGCTGGTCGGCAACGTGCTCATGCGCCAGCTCGCTGCCGAGCATGGCGCGATCGAGACGGTCATGTTCCGCGACGGCTTCCTCACCGAGGCCTCGGCTTCGAACGTGCTGATCGTCAAGGATGGCTCGATCGTCGTGCCGCCCAAGGACAACCTGATCCTGCCCGGCATCACCTATGACGCGGCGATGGAATTCGCGCGCGAGATCGGCATCCCGCTGGAACTGCGGCCGGTGCCGAAGGCGGAGGCGCTGACGGCCGACGAGATGTGGCTGTCGTCGTCGACCAAGGAGGTGCTGGCGGTCACGACCGTCGACGGCAAGCCGTTCGCCGGCGGCGCGCCCGGCCCGGTATTCCGCCGGGTGTGGGCGGCGTTCCAGGCGCACAAGCCAAAGGCGCGCGCGGCCGCCTGACCGGCGCTAGTCCTCCGGCAACGCCGACGCGGCGGCGAAGCCGCCGTGCTGGAACACCAGCCCCTGCCCTGGGGCGCGGGTACAGGTCACCACTTCGCCGATGAACAGCACGTGGTCGCCGGCGCGATGGCGTGCATGCGGCCGGCACTCGAACCACGCCACGCAGCCGTCGATCAGCGGCACGTCGGCCCACCCCAGCCGGTAGGTCACGCTGGCGAACCGGTCGGCGTGCGGCTGCGAGAACCGCCGGGCCAGCGACAGCTGCGAGGCGGACAGCACGTTGATCGCGTAGCGTTGCGCCGCTTCGAACGTCGCCAGGCTCACGGCATCGGCGGCGAGGCTCCAGACGATCAGCGGCGGGTCCAGCGACACCGAATTGAACGAATTGGCGGTGAAGCCGACGAAGCGGCCGTCGGCGTCGCGGGCGCAGATGACGGTGACCCCGGTGGCGAACTGCGCCAGCGCGTCACGGAACTGCCGGTCGTCGAACGCCTGCGGCGCGGCGTGCGCATGATCGGGATCGGGCATGGTTCGTGGGGAAGGGAGTCGCCGCAGCGTTCCGCCGCGGAGCAGGCAAAGGTGCCCGATGGTAGGGGTCGACTTGACGACTGTCAAAGTTGCCGAGCCGCAGCCATTTCCCGCCGGCCGCCGGACTTGTTACTATTTCCTCGTCCGGCGCCGCGAGGGCGCCGCAGGCCACTTCCGGGAACCAAGGGACCCAGACCATGGCGGAAGCACTGCACCGGATCATCGCCAATCGATACGGCGGGCGCGACCTGCCGGTCACGCTGATCCTGCCCGACGGCGCCCGGGTGCCGCTGTCCGCCGCCCCCGCCATCGACATCATCGCCCGGTCGTGGAAGGGCGTGAAGGCGGTCGCCAGGCCGGGGCTCGGTGCGTTGGCCCGCGCCTATGTGCATGGCGACCTCGACTTCAGCGGCAGTGCCCGGCGAGCGCTCGACATCGCCGAATCGATGGTCGGCTCGGTCGGCCACGACCACGACAACATCCGCACCAGGCTGAAGAACTTCCTGCATCAGCGGCGCAGCAGCCATCGCCCGAACATCGCTCATCATTACGACGTCTCCAACGCCTTCTACCGGTTGTGGCTCGACCGGCGCATGGTGTACTCCTGCGCCTATTTCCGCGACGGGGCCACGACGCTCGACGACGCGCAGGTCGGCAAGCTCGACCATATCTGCCGCAAGCTGCGACTCGCCCCAGGCGAACGTTTTCTGGACATCGGCTGCGGCTGGGGCGCGCTGTTGTTCCACGCGGCGGAACGCTACGGTGTGGACGCCACCGGCATCACGCTGTCGCGCAATCAGTTCGAGTACGCGGAGCAGCAGATCAGGTCGCGCGGCCTCGCCGGGCGCGTCCGCGTGGAGTTGCGCGATTACGAGGATCTCGCCGAGAGCGCGCCGTTCGACAAGATCGCCAGCGTCGGCATGTTCGAACACGTCGGCGTGCGCCATTTCCCGAAGTACTTCGGCAAGATCTATCGGGTCCTCAAGCCCGGCGGCATGGTGCTCAATCACGGCATCACCCACAACAGCGTCGAGGCAGGCAACCTCGGCAGCGGGATCAGCGAATTCGTCGAGGACTATGTCTTTCCCGGTGGCGAGCTCACGCATGTCGCGCGGGTGATCGACGGCATGGCCCGCGCAGGGCTGGAGGTGGTCGACGCCGAGGCGCTGCGGGAGCATTATGCGAAGACGCTCTGGACGTGGGTCGGCAATCTCGAGGCCAATGCCGACCAGGCGAAGCAGGAGGTTGGCGAGGAGCGCTTCCGCGTCTGGCGCATCTACATGGCCGGCTCCGCGCATGCGTTCGACCGCGGCTGGTTGTCGTTGTGGCAGCTGCTTGCCGGCAAGGCGCATCCGGATGGACGCCTGCCGCATCCGCTGACCCGCGACTACATGTACGCTCGGCAGGACTGAGGCATCCCCTGCGCATTCGCTGAAGCCGGCTGAAAAGGCGTGCCTGCGCCCGCACCCCTCCCCGATGTGTCCAACCCCGATACCGGAGAACACCATGGGCAAGCCCGACCGCCCGACCGAGAAGCCCGCTGCCGGCGAGAGCGAGTCGGCGCTGGTCTTTCCCTGCACGTTCCCGATCAAGGTGATGGGGCGCACGCAGGAGGGCTTTGCGCAGGCGGTCTGCGACGTGGTGCGCCGTCACGCGCCGGACTTCGATCCGGCCACGCTGGAAATGCGCGCATCCAAGGAAGGCAACTGGCTGTCGGTGACGGCGACCGTGAACGCCAGCTCGCGTGAGCAGCTCGACGCGCTGTATCGCGAACTCGTCGCGCATCCGATGGTCAAGATGGTGCTCTGAGCCGATGGCGGAGGCCGAAGCCGTCTCCCCGGCGCGAGACCGGGCCGCGTGGGTCCGGCAGGCCACGAAGTGGCGGGACGGCGCGACCGGAATGCTCGTGCGCTCTTTGGGGCGCACCGAGTACGAGCGCTGCTGGCGCGCCATGCAGGATTGGACCGAGGCGCGGGGCGGCGACACGCCCGACGAGCTTTGGATCACCGAGCATCCGCCGGTCTACACGCTCGGACTCGCCGGCCGGACCGCGCATCTGCTGCGCAGCAACGGCATCGCCACGCTCAAGGTCGATCGCGGCGGCCAGGTGACGTTCCATGGCCCCGGCCAGCTTGTCGTCTATACGCTCGTCGACCTGCGGCGGGCCGGGTTTTCGGTCCGGGAGATGGTCCGGAGGCTCGAAGGCGCAGTGGTACAATGGCTTGATTTTCTTGGTATTTCAGCCCACGGCAAGCCTGCGGCTCCGGGTGTCTATGTCGACCACGGCGGCGCCGAAGCGAAGGTCGCCGCGCTTGGCCTCAAGGTGCGGCGGGGTTGCACGTATCATGGCGTCGCGGTGAACGTGGCAATGAATCTGGCGCCGTTCGCCGACATCGACCCCTGCGGCTTTCCGGGCCTTGCAGTGACGCAGCTTGCCGATCTCGGCGTTGCCCGCACTGTCGAAGCCGCGGGCCGCGAACTTTCTGCGGCGCTGGCATCGCAACTGACCCGAACATGACCCCCACCGACCCGCTCGCCAACACAGCCACGCCCGTCAACGCGGCCGGGGTCAAGCACAAGGGCGACGCCAAGACCGCGCGCATCCCGTTGAAGATCGTCGCGGCCGAGACATTGAAGAAGCCCGAGTGGATTCGCGTGCGGGCCGCATCGTCACCGCGCTTCGCGCAGATCAAGCGCATCCTGCGCGAGCACAAGCTGCACACCGTCTGCGAGGAAGCGTCGTGCCCGAACATCGGTGAATGCTTCGGCAAGGGCACGGCGACCTTCATGATCATGGGCGAGCTGTGCACGCGCCGCTGCCCGTTCTGCGATGTCGGGCACGGCCGGCCGCTGCCGCTGGATGCCGACGAGCCGGCCAACCTCGGGCGGACCATCGCCGCGCTGAAGCTGGCCTATGTCGTCGTCACCAGCGTCGACCGCGACGACCTGCGCGATGGCGGCGCGCAGCATTTCGTGGACTGCATCCGCGCGGTGCGCGAGCATTCGCCGAAGACGCAGATCGAGGTGCTGGTGCCGGACTTCCGCGGCCGGCTCGACCGGGCGCTGGCCATTCTCGAGGCCGCCCCTCCGGACGTGATGAACCACAACCTGGAGACCGTGCCGCGGCTGTACCGGCAGGCCCGCCCCGGTTCAGACTATGCGCACTCGCTGCGCCTGCTGCAGGAGTTCAAGGCGCGCGTACCCGGCGTGCCGACCAAGTCCGGCCTGATGGTTGGCCTGGGCGAGACCGACGACGAAATCATTGCGACCATGCGCGACATGCGCGCGCACGACATCGACATGCTCACCATCGGCCAGTACCTGCAGCCGTCGGCGGGGCACCTGCCGGTGTTGCGCTACGTGCATCCGGACGCGTTCGCGGAACTCGAGCGCGAGGCCTACGCGATGGGCTTCCGCCATGCCGCGGTCGGCGCGCTGGTGCGCTCGTCCTACCACGCCGATCGCCAGGCCGAAGAGATCCTGCACGCGGCGAGGTGAGCGCCGGCAGTCCCGGCGGCGGTCCGCGCAGCGGTCAGGTCGACGGCGGCGCGGCGCCCTTCGGCCAGAGCAGCCACATCCGGCCTTCCTGGCGCATCCGCCCGGCCTCGCGGCCGGCGTCGTCGCCGAATCCCCAAAAGTAATCCGCGCGCACCGCGCCGCGGATCGCGCCGCCGGTGTCCTGGGCGAGGGTGAGGCGCTGCAGCGGCGTCTTCGACAACGGCATGGTCGTGGCAAGGAACACCGGGGCGCCGAGCGGAATGACCCGCGGATCGATCGCGATGGTTCGCTGTGCCAGCAGCGGAACGCCCAGCGTGCCGATGGGTCCGTCGATCGCCGCCTCGAGCGAGTCCGGCGCCGGCGATGGCACCTGGCGGAAGAACACATAGCTCGGGTTCTCGTCGAGCAGCGCCCGGGCCTTCTGCGGATTGGCCTTCACCCACGCCCGGATGCCCTGCATCGATGCGCGCTCGCGGGGCAGGTCGCCGCGGTCGATCAGCACGCGACCGATGGAGCGATAGGGGTGCCCGTTCTGGTCCGCATAGTTGAGGCGGATGGTGGTTCCGTCGGACAACGCGATCCGGCCCGAGCCCTGGATCTCCAGGAAGAACGCCTCGACCGGGTCTTCGACATAGACCAGCGTCTTGCCGGTGAGCGGGGCGGCGCCGCGTTCGATGTCGGCGCGCGACCAATAGGGCACGACTTTGCTGCCATCGACGCGGGCGCGCACCCGCCGGTCCTTCAACTCCGGGTGCAGCGCGGTCAGATCGACGGTCAGCAGATCGTCGGGTGGCGCGTGCAGCGGCACGCCAAAGGTTTCGCTGCGCGTGCGCGAACCCTTGAGCAGCGGTTCGTAGTAGCCGGTGACCAGACCCGTGTCCTTGCCGTCGGCGGCGTCGCTGACCGCGTATGGGATAAAATGGGCTTCGAGGAAATGCCGGACCGCCTTAGGGTCGCGGCCGTCGATCTTCTCGGCGGCGGCGCAAGGCGGCTGCCACAGCGCCATGGTCGGTGGCGCGGCGATCAGGCTGCGACAGCCGATCAGCAGTGCGGGCCAGGCTTGCTCGACCGCGTCGGACGACCAGCCGGCAACCGCGGCGAAGGACACAGGGGTGAACGTCGCACGCGGCGCGGCTGCGACCGGTGCGGGAGCGGGGGCAGGCGGAACGATTGCGGGTGGCGGCAGCGTCTGGCAGGCGGCGAGCAGCGTCGCCAGTGTGGTCACGAATGCAGCGTAATGGAATCTAGGCAGGGGTGAGGACATGGGCTGGATCCTGCTCGAAGCGTTCGTTGCGCTGGTCATCGCGGTGGCCATCGTCGCCTGGACCATGGCTGCGCGCCGGAAGTCGCCGGCGCCGCCCGCGCAGGCAGACCGCGAAGACCGCGACAAGGAGCGTCAATGAAGCGTGCGGGGCACCGACAGCGTGAACGCGGGAATCGCGACGTCGAACACCCCGCCGTCCTCGCCACGCATCTGATAGGTTCCACGCATCGTGCCGACGGCCGTAGGCAGCGAGGCGCCGCTGGTGTACTCGAAGCTCTCGCCGGGCTGGAGGAGCGGTTGCTGGCCGACGACGCCAAGCCCCTTGACCTCCTGGACCTGGTGGTCGCCGTCGGTGATGATCCAGTGCCGGGAAACCAGCTGCGCCGGAACGGTGCCGGTGTTGGTGATGGTGATCGTGTACGAAAAGACGTAGTGGTTCTTCGCCGGATCGGATTGCGCGGCGACGAACGAGGCCTTCGGAACAACGGTGATTTCGTATCGCTTGTCCTGCGCCATGACAATTCGATTCCCCAATTCTGCAAAGGATTATAGCCCGATGCCCCATCGCTACCGGATCGCCCCATCGCTGCTTTCGGCCGACTTCGCCCGGCTGGGGGACGAAGTGCGCAACGTCGAGGCCGCGGGCGCGGATCTCGTGCACTTCGACGTCATGGACAACCATTACGTTCCCAATCTCACCATCGGACCGCTGGTCTGCGCGGCGATCCGCCCGCACACCAAGCTGCCCATCGACGTCCACTTGATGGTCAAGCCGGTCGATCGAATCGTTCCCGATTTCGCGCAGGCCGGCGCGAGCATCATCAGCTTCCACCCGGAGGCGAGCGAACACGTCGACCGCACCATCGGCCTCATCCGCGACAGCGGATGCAGCCCCGGGCTGGTGTTCAATCCCGCCACCCCGCTGGACTGGCTGATGCACGTGATCGACCAGCTGGACCTCGTGCTGCTGATGTCGGTCAATCCGGGTTTCGGCGGACAGTCGTTCATCCCGCATACGCTGGAAAAGCTGCGCGCCGCACGACGGCTGATCGATTCCGCACAGCAGCGCACCGGCCGCGCCATCTCGCTGGAGGTCGACGGCGGGGTCAAGCTCGACAACATCCGCGCCATCGCCGATGCCGGCGCCGACACGTTCGTGGCCGGCAGCGCCATCTTCGGCACCAAGGACTACAAGGCGACCATCGCCGGCATGCGCGCGGCGCTCGATGCCGACCGGCTAGCCCGACCGCGGAGCGCACGTTCTCGGTCGACGGCATCGCCTTCGACCTGGACGGCACGCTGCTCGACACCATCCACGACCTGGCGCCGGCGGTGAATGCGCTGCTTGCCGAAGAGGGCCTGGCGCCGTTGCCCAAGGACCGCATCCGCGACCTGGTCGGCAAGGGCATGGCCAACCTGCTCACCCGCGCCCTGGCGCTCGCGGGGGCGCCACCGCGCGACGATGCGGCGATGGCGCTGCTGCTCGCGCGCTACCAGGAGCACTACGCGCGCGTGCTGGGCCGCGAAACCGTTCCCTATCGCGGCGCGCTGCGCGCGCTCGCCCGGCTGCACGACGCGGGGTTTCGCCTCGCCTGCGTCACCAACAAGGCCACGCGGTTCGTGCTGCCGCACCTGGAGCATGCCGGCATGGCCGGCTATTTCGGCGCCGTGGTCGGCGGCGACGACGCGTCGGCCAAGAAGCCGGCGGCCGCGCCGATCCTGCTGGCGGCGCGCCTGCTCGCGGTGGCGCCGTCGCGGATGCTGATGGTCGGCGACTCGGCCAACGACGTCGATGCCGCGCGCGCGGCGGGCTGCGCGGCACTGGTGGTGCCCTACGGCTACAGTGAAGGCCGGCCGGTGCAAAGCCTTGCCGCCGATGGTATAGTCGATTCGCTCGACGACGTTCCGGCAAGGGTTCGCCGGGACTGAGTCGGTCCCCGAGCGGCCATCAAGTCCGATTCTTCGTGTCCAAACTGATCGTGTCCAGACTGATCGACCTCTTCGCAACCGGTACGCCAGCCGTGGCATTGGCATGGCGCGCGGGCGAGTGGCGCTGGCGGCGCCCCTCCTGAGTCCCGCGTCCCGCGTCGCGCGCACACCACCCCCAGCGACGCCCCGGATTGAAGCGCAGTACCGTACGAGGTCGCCATGATCACCGAAGCACAGTTCCACGCCCTGCGTGAGCAGGGGTACAACCGCGTCCCGCTGGTGCTCGAGTCGTTCGCCGACCTCGACACGCCGCTGTCGCTGTACCTGAAGCTGGCCAACGCCCGCTATTCGTTCCTGCTCGAGTCGGTGGTCGGCGGCGAGCGCTTCGGCCGCTACTCGTTCATCGGCCTGCCCGCGAAAGTCCGGCTGCGCGCGCGCGGCCGCCATGTCGACGTCGAGAACGATGGCGGGGTCATCGAATCCTTCGACGGTGATCCGCTCGAGTTCGTCGAGACATTCCGGTCGCGCTTCCGGGCGGCGCCGCTGCCCGACCTGCCGCGCTTCTGCGGCGGCCTCGCCGGCTATTTCGGCTACGACGTCGTTCGCCACATCGAGACCAGGCTCGCCGACACCGCGCCGCCGCCCGCGCCGGGCCTCGCCGACATCCCCGACCTCCTGCTGCTGCTGACCGAGGAACTCGCGGTCGTCGACAACCTGAAGGGCCGCATCTCGCTGATCGTCTACGCCGACCCGGTCGCGCCGGACGCCTACGCGACGGGTGTCGCGCGACTCAACGCGCTGCGTCGCCGGCTGCGCGAGCCGGTGGCGATCCCCTACGAGACCGGGGCCCCCGAAACCGTCGCGGCCAGCCAGTTCGGCGAGGCCGGCTACAAGTCGGCCGTGTCGCGCGCCAAGGAGTACATCGCCGCCGGCGACGTCATGCAGGTGGTCATTTCGCAGCGAATGACCATGCCGTTCGCCTCGCCGCCGCTGTCGCTGTACCGTGCGCTGCGCTCGGTGAATCCGTCGCCGTACATGTTCTATTACGATTTCGGCGACTTCCACGTCGTCGGGGCCTCGCCGGAGATCCTGGTGCGCAAGGAAGGCACGGCGATCACGCTGCGGCCGATCGCGGGCACGCGCCCGCGCGGCGCGACGCGCGAAGCCGACGACGCGCTCGCGGAGGAACTCGCCGCCGACCCCAAGGAGATCGCCGAGCACGTGATGCTGCTCGACCTCGGCCGCAACGACGTCGGCCGCGTCGCGCAGACCGGCACGGTCCGCGTCGCCGACCGGATGATCATCGAGCGCTATTCGCACGTGATGCACATCGTGTCCAACGTCGAGGGGACGCTGAAGCCCGGGCTGACCAGCATGGACGTGCTGCGCGCGGCGTTTCCCGCCGGCACCGTCAGCGGCGCGCCCAAGGTGCGGGCGATGGAGATCATCGACGAGCTCGAGCCCACCAGGCGCGGCATCTATTCGGGCGCGGTCGGCTATCTTTCCTTCCAGGACGACATGGACACGGCGATCGCGCTGCGCACCGCGGTGCTCAAGGACGGCACGCTGTACGCGCAGGCGGGCGGCGGCATCGTCCACGACTCCTCGCCCGAGGGCGAATGGCAGGAAACGCTGAACAAGCTGCGCGCGGTACTGCGCGCGGCGCAGATGGTGCAGCAGGGCCTGGACGAGGAGGCCTGAGATGACGACCCCCACGCTCACTTCGTTCGCTGCCCCCGGAGGGGGCGCTCATTGCCCTTCGGGCGGCCGGGCGGGCAATGACCATGCTGCTGATGATCGACAACTACGACAGCTTCACCTACAACCTGGTCCAGTATTTCGGCGAACTGGGCGCGGACGTGCACGTGTACCGCAACGACGCGATCACGCTCGACGAGGTCGGCATGCTCGCGCCGGCGCAGATCGTCGTCTCGCCGGGACCCTGCACGCCCAACGAGGCCGGCATCTCGGTTCCGCTGATCCGCCGCTTCGCGGGGCGGATTCCGATCCTGGGCGTGTGCCTCGGGCACCAGGCCATCGGCCAGGCCTTCGGCGGGCGCATCGTCCGCGCGCAGCGGGTGATGCACGGCAAGCTCTCGCCGGTGACCCACGACGGCCGCGGGGTGTTCGCGGCGCTTCCTTCGCCCTTCGCGGTCACGCGGTACCATTCGCTGGCCATCGAGCGCGACAGCGTGCCGGCCGAGCTCGAGGTCAGCGCAACGGCCGACGACGGCGAGATCATGGGGGTGCGCCACCGGCAGCACGCGGTCGAGGGCGTGCAGTTCCACCCGGAGGCGATCCTCACCGAACACGGCATGCGCCTGCTCGCCAACTTCCTCGCAACCGCGGCCGGCCACGCATCGGCCGGCGCCTCCAACGGAACACGACCATGACGTTCACGATCCAGGACGCCCTCCAGCGCACGATCGAGCACCGCGAGATCTTCCACGACGAGATGCTGTCGGTGATGCGCCAGATCATGAGCGGCGAGGTCTCGCCGGTGATGATCGCCGCGCTCACCGTCGGCCTGCGGGTGAAGAAGGAAACGGTCGGCGAAGTCGCCGCGGCGGCGCAGGTGATGCGCGAAATGTCCACCAAGGTCGAGGTCGCCGACCGCAGGCATCTGGTCGACATCGTCGGCACCGGCGGCGACGCGTCGCACACGTTCAACATCTCCACGGCGACGATGTTCGTCGCCGCCGCCGCCGGTGCGCGCGTGGCCAAGCACGGCGGCCGGTCGGTGTCGTCGAAGTCGGGCAGCGCCGACGTGCTGGAGGCGCTGGGCGCCAACATCATGCTCAAGCCCGAGGCGGTGGCCGCCTGCATCGCCGAGACCGGCATCGGCTTCATGTTTGCGCCCAACCACCATGCGGCCATGAAGCACGCGGCCCCGGTGCGGCGCGAACTCGGCGTGCGCACCATCTTCAACATCCTCGGACCGCTCACCAATCCTGCCGGGCGCCGATCACCAGCTGATCGGCGTGTTCCATCCGGACCTCGTGGGCATCCACGTGCGCGTGCTGCAGCGCCTGGGCGCCAGGCACGCGCTGGTGGTCTACGGCAAGGACGGCATGGACGAGGTCTCGCTGGGTGCGGCGACCATGGTCGGCGAACTCAGGGACGGGCAGATCCGCGAATACGACATCCACCCCGAGGACTTCGGCCTGTCGATGAAATCCAACCGCGGCCTGAAGGTCACCGACGCGGCCGAGTCGAAGGAAATGGTGCTGGAAGCGCTGGCCGACGTCGAGGGCACGCCGCGCGAGATCGTGACGCTCAATGCCGGCGCGGCGCTGTATGCGGCCGACGTCGCCGGCTCGATCGGCGATGGCATCGAGCTCGCGCGCGGGGCCATCGCCAGCGGCGCGGCGCGAAGCAAGCTCGACGCGTTCGTCGCCGCGACGCAACGCCTGGGCAAGGCGCAGGGCTGAAGGCCGGCAACGCGCATCGGGAGACGGGGACCATGGCGAGAAGCGACATCCTGGAAAAAATCATCACGACCAAGGCGCAGGAGGTGATCGCGGCGCAGGTCGCGCGCCCGTTCGCCCTGGTGGACGCCGAGGCCCGCGCCGCGCCGCCGCCGCGCGGCTTCGAGGCGGCGCTGCGCGCGCGCATCGCGGCCGGCCGCCCGGCGGTGATCGCCGAGATCAAGAAGGCGAGTCCGAGCAAGGGCGTGCTGCGCGAGGCGTTCGAGCCCGCGGCCATCGCCGCCGCCTACGAGCGCGCGGGCGCTGCCTGCCTGTCGGTGCTCACCGACCGCCCGTTCTTCCAGGGTGCGCCGGAATACCTGGTCGAGGCGCGCGCCGCCTGCGCGCTGCCCGCGCTGCGCAAGGAATTCATCATCGACGAGTACCAGGTCGCCGAGTCGCGCGCGCTGGGGGCCGATGCGATCCTGCTGATCGTGTCGGCGCTCGAGGACGCGCAGATGGCCGCGCTCGAGGCCTGCGCGCGCAGCTACGGCATGGACGTGCTGGTGGAGATCCACGACGGCGAGGAGCTCGACCGCGCGTTGCGCCTGGCCACGCCGCTGCTGGGCATCAACAACCGGAACCTGCGCGATTTCAGCGTGACGCTCGATACGACCTTCAACCTGCTGCCGCGCGTCCCGCCCGGCCGGCTGGTGGTGACCGAAAGCGGAATCCTGGCGCAGGGCGACGTCGCGCTGATGCGCGAACGCGGCGTCGACGCCTTCCTGGTCGGCGAGGCCTTCATGCGCGCGCCGGACCCCGGCGCCGCACTGACCGCGCTGTTCGGCTGATGCGGGTTTGCTATGATGCGCTGCCGAGGCGGCAGCCGCGCAGACGTGCATGCGTTCCTGCGCGCCCTGCTCGTGCCGGTTTCCGGTAGTTCTTCCCGTCAGTAACGGAGCGACGCGGTGTCGGCCATCGGTGTCGAGAACGTCAGCAAGCACTGGGCGACGCCGGGCAAACTGGTGCGCGCCGTCGACCGGGTTTCGTTCTCGCTCGAACCGGGGACGCTCAGTGTCCTGCTCGGCCCTTCCGGCTGCGGCAAGTCCACGACGCTGCGGCTGATCGCCGGGCTCGAGGCCGCCGACGGCGGCCGCATCACCATCGGCGATCGCGATGTCACTTCGTTGCCGCCGGCGGAGCGCAACATCGCGATGGTCTTCCAGAGCTACGCGCTGTTTCCGCATCTTTCGGTCGCCGAGAACATCCTGTTCGGGCTGCGCGTGCGCAAGGTGGGCCGCGTCGAGTGCGGCCGCCGCCTGACGCGGGTCGCAGAACTGCTGGGGCTGTCGGATTTGCTGGCGCGCCGCCCTTCGCAGCTCTCCGGCGGCCAGCAGCAGCGCGTCGCGCTCGGCCGGGCGATCATCAACGAGGCGCCCGTCTGCCTGATGGACGAGCCGCTGTCGAACCTGGATGCGCAGCTGCGCGCCGAGATGCGCCAGGAAATCCGCGCGCTGCAGCAGGAGCTGGGGATCACCATGGTCTACGTCACCCACGATCAGGTCGAGGCCATGTCCATGGCCGACCGCGTGATTCTGCTCAACGCCGGTCGCGTCGAGCAGAACGGGGCGCCCGTCGACCTGTACGAGACGCCGGCCAACGTCTTCGTCGCCCGCTTCATCGGCACGCCGCCGATGAACCTGCTGCCGCTGGAGCCGGGCGCGGGCGGCGCGGTGATCGCCGGCACGCAGGGTCCCGCGCTGATGCCGGCGCAGTGCGCCGGCGGAACGCTGGGCGTGCGCCCGGAGCATATCGAGCTGACCGCCGGTCGCGGGGTGCGCGCCGAGGTCGCCGGCGTCGAGTACCTGGGAGGCGATTCGCTGGTAACCTGCCGGATCGGCAAGGAGACGCTCGCCGTACGAACGCAGGGCAGCGTCGGACTGTCCCGCGGCGACGCGACCGCGCTGGCATGGCCGCCCGGCGCCATGCATTTTTTCGGGAGCGACGGCGTGCGGCAGGATGCGCCTGAGCGTCACGATGCGGTAACGCTGCTGGCGTGAAATCGCCGATCGGCGTCGGATCATTCATGGGGAGGAGCACGACATGCAAGCACGCGGAATGAAAAACGCGCTGGCCGGGATCGCTGCCGCTGTGGCGATCGCCGCATCGGGCTGGGCATCGGCGCAGACGGAGGTGCCGTTCTACTATCCGGTCGCCGTCGGCGGGCCGATCACCAAGATCATCGACGGCTTCGCCGCCGATTTCGAGAAGGACAATCCCGGCATCAAGCTGAAGCCGATCTACTCGGGCAGCTACCAGGAGTCGATCACCAAGGCACTGACCGCGGTGAAGAGCGGCGAGCCGCCGGTGACGTCGATCCTGCTCTCGACCGACATGTACACGCTGATCGACGAGGACGCGATCGTCCCCTTCGACGAGATCGTGAAGACGCCCGAGGACCAGGCGTGGCTGAAGAGCTTCTACCCGGCGTTCATGGAGAACAGCCAGACGGGCGGCAAGACCTGGGGCATCCCGTTCCAGCGCTCGACGATCGTGCTGTACTGGAACAAGGAGATGTTCAAGGAGGCGGGGCTCGATCCCAACCGGCCCCCGGCGAACTGGAAGGAGCAGGTCGAGTACGCGCAGAAGCTGACCAAGCGCGACGCTTCGGGCAAGGTCACCCAATGGGGCATCCAGATTCCGTCGTCGGGCTTCCCGTACTGGCTCTTCCAGGCGCTGGCAATCCAGAACGGCGTCAACCTGATGAACGCCACGGGCACCGAGACGTACTACGACAGGCCGGAGGTGATCGAGGCGCTGCAGTACTGGGTCGATCTCGCCCGCAAGCACAAGGTGCATCCGGAGGGCATCGTCGAGTGGGGCACCACGCCCAAGGATTTCTTCGAGAAGAAGATGGCGATGATGTGGACGACCACCGGCAATCTGACCAATGTCCGCACCAACGCCAAGTTCGACTTTGGCGTCGCCATGCTTCCGGCCGGCAGGCAGCGCGGCAGCCCGACCGGCGGCGGCAACTTCTACATCTTCAAGAAGTCGACCCCGGCGCAGCGCGAGGCTGCGTTCCGCTTCATCAAGTGGGTCACGACGCCGCAGCGCGCGGCGCAATGGGGCATCGACACCGGCTACGTCGCCGTTCGCCCCGACGCGTTCGAGACCCCGGTCATGAAACAGTACGTGGCGGGGTTCCCGCCGGCGGCGGTCGCGCGCGACCAGCTGCCCTTCGCCAAGGCGGAGTTGTCGACCCACGACAACCAGCGCGTCACCAAGGCGCTGAACGACGGCCTGCAGGCGGCGCTGACCGGCACCAAGCCGGCGGACGTGGCGATGAAGGACTCGCAGCGCGAAGCGGAACGGCTGCTGCGCTCGTTCAAGAAGTAGCCGCGAGGCGGCGGGGGGCGGCTGACGCCGGCCTCCGCCAGCACGCACGATGACGCGCACCATGCAGTGGGTTTACGGCTGGCTGCTGCTGTTGCCGGCGCTGTCCCTGCTCGCGCTGTTCACGCACTACCCGGCCGTCGCCAATCTCTGGAGCAGCTTCTTCTCGACGCCCAAGGGCGCGCGGCCCGCGGTCTTCGTGGGCGTCGACAATTACCGGATGCTGGCGGAAGACCCGGTCTTCTGGCAGGCGCTGACCAACAATTTCTGGTACGCGGTGGTGACGATTCCGGCGTCGATCGTCATCGCGCTGCTGATGGCGGTCTGGGTCAACGCGCGCATTCCCGGCCGCGGAGTCCTGCGCCTGGCGTATTTCACGCCGACCATCCTGCCGATGATCGCCGTGGCCAATATCTGGCTGTTCTTCTTCACGCCCGGATACGGGCTGCTCGAGCAGCTGACCGGCCTGTTCGGCGCCAGAAGCCACAATTGGCTGGGCAGCCAGTCGACCGCGCTGCCTGCGCTGATGGTGGTCACCATCTGGAAGGAGGCCGGTTTCTTCATGATCTTCTACCTGGCGGCACTGCAGTCGATGTCGCCGCACCTGGCCGAGGCGGCCGCGATCGAAGGCGCGTCGCGCTGGTATTTCTTCCGGCGCGTGACCTTCCCGCTGCTGATGCCCACGACGCTGTTCGTCCTGGTCAACGCCGTGATCAACGCATTCCGTCTGGTCGACCACATTTTCGTGATGACCCGCGGCGGCCCCGACAATGCGACCGCGCTGCTGCTCTTCTACATCTACGAGATCGGCTTCCGCTTCTGGGACTCGGCCTATGCGGCGACGCTGACCATCGTGCTGCTGGTGCTGCTCGCGCTGGTCGCGCTGGCGCAGTTCTTCTTCCTTGAGCGCAGGGTCCACTACCAGTGAGCGCGATCGTCTACGAGACGCGCGGCATGGCGCGGGTGCTGGAAACCGTGGCGGCCTGGCTGCTGGGCCTGCTGTGGGTGTTGCCGCTCCTCTACGCGTTCTGGACGGCCTTCCATCCGCCGGAGTTCTCGACGCGCTTCGACCTGTTCGCGCCGCTGACGCTGGACAACTTCGCGCGAGCCTGGTCCGCTGCGCCGTTCGCGCGCTATTTCGTCAACACGGTGATCCTGGTGACCATCGTCCTCGCCGGACAGATGGTGCTGGTGACGCTCGCCGCGTATGCGTTCGCGCGCTTCGAGTTCCCCGGGCGCAACGTCCTGTTCGCGCTGGTGCTGGTGCAGCTGATGATCATGCCCGACGTGCTGATCGTCGAGAACTACCGGACCATGACCATCATCGGTCTCAAGGACACCATCCTGGGCATCGGCCTGCCCTACATGGCGAGCGCCTTCGGCATCTTCCTGCTTCGGCAGACGTTCAAGACCGTGCCGCGCGAGCTCGACGAGGCTGCGCGGGTCGAAGGCTGCACGCCGCTGCAGGTGCTGTGGAAGGTCTACATTCCGCTGGCCCGGCCAACCTATCTCGCCTACGCGCTGGTCAGCGTCAGCTACCACTGGAACAACTTCCTGTGGCCGCTGATCATCACCAATTCGGTCGAGTCGCGCCCGGTGACCGTCGGCCTGCAGGTGTTCTCCGCCACCGACCAGGGACTCGACTGGTCGATCATCACCGCCGCCACGCTGCTTTCCACCGCGCCGCTGCTGATCGCCTTCCTGCTGTTCCAGCGGCAGTTCGTCCAGTCGTTCATGCGCGCCGGAATCCGCTAGCGGATGTGCACGCCAACGCCAATCACGGGAGGCCGACGATGAAGCTGATCACCTGGAACGTGCAGTGGTGCCGCGGCGTCGACGGCAGGGTCGATGCCGCGCGGGTTGCCGCGGAGGCCAGGCGGCTCGCCGACTTCGACGTGCTGTGCCTGCAGGAAGTCGGCGACAATTTTCCCGACCCGCGCCTGCCCGGCCACTCCGGCGAGGACCAGTTTGCGCGACTCGCCACGCTGCTGCCCGGCTATGCGGCGGTACCGGGCATCGCGGTCGACCATCCGGGCGAAGGTGGACGTCGCCGCCGCTTCGGCAACATGATCCTGTCGCGGCTGCCGGTGCGGCAGGTGTTCGGGCACCTGCTGCCCTTTCCGGCCGATCCGGGTGTGCCGGGCATGCCGCGCATCGCCGTCGAGGCGGTCGTCGGCGCGCCGTTCGGCGACGTGCGGGTGATCACCACGCACCTCGAGTACTACGGGCGCGCCCGGCGCGCCGCCCAGGTCGAGGCGCTCCGCGCGATCTACGCGGAAGGCGCGGCGCACGCGCGCGACCCCTCTCCGACCAGGAACGGCGGCGGGCCGTTCGAATCGCTGCCGCGGCCCGCGGCGACCATCATCACCGGCGATTTCAACCTTGAACCCGACGACCCGCTGCACGCGCGCATGCTGGAGCCCTTTGCCGACGGGACGCCGCCGCTGGCCGACGCCTGGGAGTTGCTGCATCCGGGGGTCGCGCACCCGCCGACCTTCCGCATCTACGAAAAGGAACAACCCGGCGATCCCGAGCTGCACTGCGACTTCATTTTCGTCAGCGAGAGCCTCAAGGCGCGCGCGCGGGCTGTGTCGGTGGACGCGCAGACCCAGGTGTCGGACCATCAGCCGGTGATGCTCACGCTGGAGTGACGGCGGCGCGGCGGCGCCGCCCTGGCGGTCCGCCGAGCGGCTCCGGGTGCGCCGGCGTTCGCCCCGGGCGGCTACAATCACAGCTTCGTGCGGCACCCGGCAGGGCCGGGCCGCGCGCCAACAGTGCGCCCCGCCTTGACCGAGACCCGCCACGCTCCAGCCTTGCTGGCCTTCACCGGCGAGCGCTTCCTGCCCGAGGTGCGGGGGGCGATCTGGTACGAGCACTGGCACCGCTATGCGGTCGTCGCCCCGCTGGCGGCGGGTAAGCGCGTGCTCGATGCCGCCTGCGGCGAGGGCTATGGCAGCCACCTGCTCGCGCAATCCGCCGCGACGGTCACCGGCGTGGATGTCTCGCCCGAGGCCGTCGCGCATGCCGCGCGCCGGTACGCGCGCGCGAATCTGGCGTTCACGGCGGGATCGGTGACCCGGCTGCCGCTGGCCGATGCCAGCGTGGACCTCGTCGTGTCCTTCGAGACCATCGAGCACCTCGCCGGGCAACGCGAGATGCTGGCCGAGTTCCGGCGGGTCCTCGACCCGCGCGGCTCGCTGATCATCTCGTCGCCCAACCGCCCGGTCTACAACGAGGGCGGCGGCGCGGCGAACGACTATCACGTTCGCGAGCTCGACCGCGCCGAACTCGCAGCCCTGCTCGCGCCGGGCTTTCCGCGCCAGGCATGGTACGGGCAGCGGGTGGTCGCGCAGTCGGCGCTGTGGGCCGAGGGCGGTCCGGCTGCGCCCGCAGCCTGCGTGACGCTCGCTGCCGACCGTCCGGCAAGCGGACCCGCCGCCGCGCCACCGATGTATTTCGTCGTGGTCTGCGGCGCGGAAGGGTCGGCGTTGCCGGCGCTGCCGGCGCTCTCGCTGTTCGACGACGGCGCGCTGTCCTTGTGGCGCGACCATGTCCGGATGCTCGAGCACGAGGCGGACGTCGCCGACGCGCGCAAGATCGCTGCGGAACGCCTCGCCGAACTCATTGCCGCCGTCAACGAGCTGGCGAGCGCGCGCGAGGCCAACAACGTCCGGGCGCAGCGCATCGCGGCGCTCGAGGACGCGCTGGCGACGACGCAGCGCAACGCGCAGGCCGCGCTCGACAGCGGCGAGGTGGCGTTGCGCGAAGCGCAGGCCGCGCTGCAGCGCGAAGGACAGGCGCATCAGCGCACGCGGGCGCGCCTTGCGTATCGCGAGTCGGTGGTCGGCTGGCTGCGCTTTCCGTTCGCGGCGGCACGCCACGTGCTCGGCAGGCTCCGCCGATGACGCCGGTCGACGTCGTCATCCCCGTCTGCGGCGGCGCCGCGGCCTTCGCGCATTGTCTGCAGCGGGTGCTTGCCGCCAATTGCGCCACGCCGCACGAGATCGTCGTGGTCAACGACGCGTCGACGGAGCCGGAATTGCTGCGGCACCTGGAGGAATTGCGCGCGGCAGGCCGGGTAAGCGTCGTCGACCAGGCCACCCGTCAGGGCTTCGCCGCCGCCGTGAACCGCGCCTTCGGGCTGCATCGGGAGCGCGACGTGGTGGTGCTGCATGCCGACGCGGAGGTCGCCAACGACTGGCTCGACCGCCTCGCGGCGCACGCGACCAGGGGCGTGGGCGCCATCGGCACGTTCACCAATGCCGTCGGCGCGGCAACCTACCCGGTGCCGCGCGCCGTCAACGCGCTGCCCGACGGGCAAACCGTCGCCTCGCTCGACGCGCTGTTCGCGCGCGCGAATGCGGGCGCCAGCGCGCAACTGCCGGCGGTGGACGGGCCCTGCCTCTACTTTCCCCGTGCCTGCCTCGATGCGGTCGGGGGATTCGACGCCGGTCCGTTGGGCAGCGACTACGGCGTCGAGATCGACTTCTGCCTGCGCGCCGGCAGCGCAGGCTTTCGCAACCTGCTGGCCGGCGACCTCTTCGTCGGCCATGCGGGACACGGCAGTTTCGGCGTGGCCGAGGCGGAGGTGCTGGCCCGCCGCGCCGACGAGGCGCTCGCCCGGCTGTATCCGTCCTACCGCGGGCTCGTGCGCCGACGTCGTGAAAAGCGAACCGGGCCGGCCTTTCGCCCGGCGCGTGGACCTGCTGCGCCTCGCCGAATCGCGCAAGCGGATCCTGGTGTTCGTCTCGCACCCCTGGGGCGGCGGCATCCGCCGCTACATGCACGATCTCGCCGCGCTGACCGATGCGCGTTGCGAGATCCTCAACCTCGAGCCTGCCGCCGGCGATACCGTGAAACTGTCGTGGCCGCGCGCCGGCGAGAGCTTCGCGCTGTACTTCACGCTGCCGGCCGAGCTGCCGATGCTGGCCGAGACCATGCGCGCCATCGGCGTCGAGCGGCTGCATTTCCACCATCTGCACCTGTTGCCGCGGGCGATCCTCGAATTGCCCTCGGTGGTCGGCGTTCCCTACGACTACACGCTGCACGATTACCATCCGATCTGTCCGCAGTACCACCTGGTCACCGAGGACGGCCGTTACTGCGGCGAGCCCGATGCGGCCGGTTGCGCCGCCTGCCTGGCCAAGCGTCCCGGACAATGGAATCTGGACATCGCGACGTGGCGCGGCGCGTTCGCGCGGCTGTTGCGCGGCGCGAACCGGCTGATCGCGCCGTCGCAGGACGTGGCGACGCGCATCGCGCGCTATGTGCCCGACCTGGCGATCGAGGTGTGGCCGCATCCGGAGACCGAGCCGGCGCCGGCGCAGCGCATAGTCCGCGTCGCGGTGCTCGGCAACCTTTCCCCCGAGAAGGGACTGCACGTCGTCGCGGCGCTGGCGCAGGACGCCCGCCGGCGCGGATTGCCGCTGGCGTTTCGCATCCTTGGCTCGACCACCGAACCGATCGCGCAGGCGCCGGAGGTCGCGCTGACCATCTACGGCCAGTACGTTGACCGCGAATTGCCGCAACTCATCGCCGCCGAGAAGCCGGACGTGCTGCTGTTCGCCGCGCAGGTCCCGGAGACCTACGCCTACACGCTGTCCGTCGCGCTCGGTTCCGGGCTGCCGATCGTCGCTTCCGCGCTGGGTGCGTTCCCCGAGCGCCTCGCCCGCGTCCCGCGCTCGACCACGGTTCCCTGGGACGCCGCGCCCGCGCGATGGAACGACGCGCTGCTGGCCGCCGCGGGCGCCGACAGGTCTTCGGCAGTCGCCGCCGCGCCGACATCGGTGACCACCTGATGGATCCCGCGCGCTACCGTTCGCTCTATCTGGCGCCGCTGCCCGCAGCGCCGCGCGCACGCGCGCTTCCCGATGCCCTGCCGGCGCTCGGTGAACAGCATTACTACCTCGCCGAAGGCGAAGTGGAGTCGCCGCCGCTGACCTTGCCGCAGCTCTACACCGCCGGCGTCGAATGCGGCCACACCGCGGCGCGCGTCGAGTTGAAGCACCAGATCGGCAGCGTGCACGCGCAGCTCGAGCACGTGCGTGCCGTGCAGGAGCGAGCGATGGGCGACCGCGAGCAGCTGGCGGGCGAACTGCTCGCGATGCAGCGACGCGTCCAGACCGCGCAGATCCAGATTTCAGAGATGCAGGCGCAGGCCGGACAGATGCAGATGCATGCGGCGCATCTCGAACAGTCGCTGCACATGGCGCGCGAGCGGATCCGGTACATGGAGAACCTGGGCCTGTTCCGGATGATCGCGCCGCTGCGCTGGGTCTGGCGGCGCGCGCGAACCGCGCGGGCCCGCCTGCGCTCGTCCTTCGGCGGGGTGCTGCGTCTGCCGCAGCTCTCGGCGACCGCGTGGTCGATCCTGCGCGCCGAAGGCCCGGCGACCCTCGCCCGGCGGGTGCAGGCGAAGGTCAATCGCGAGTCGCGCTTCCGGCCGGCGGCGCCGGGCCAGTTTGCGCAGGAAGAGATGGTCGAGGCGCTGGCCTTCGCGCCGGCGCCGGCGCCACGCGTTTCGATCGTCATTCCGGTCTACGGCAAGGCGCTGCTGACCTACACCTGCCTGAAAAGCCTGCACACGCACACGCCGCACGAGTTGGCGGAGATCATCGTCGTGGACGACGCGTCGCCCGAGCCGGTCGCTCCGGCGCTCGCCGCGGTGACGGGTGTGCGTTTCGACCGCAACGAGGCCAATCTCGGCTTCATCGGCACCTGCAACCGCGGCGCCGAACTTGCGCAGGGCGAGTACATCGTGTTCCTCAACAACGACACGATCGTGACGCCCGGCTGGCTCGAGGCGCTGCTGCGCGTGTTCGACCTGCGCCCGGACGCGGGCCTGGTCGGCGCCAGGCTCGTCTACCCGGACGGCCGGCTGCAGGAGGCCGGCGGCATCGTCTGGCGCGACGGCTCGGCGTGGAACTGGGGCCGCGACGACGATCCCGACCGGCCGGAGTACAACTACCTGCGCGAGGTTGACTACTGCTCCGGCGCCTGCCTCGCCATTCCTGCCGCATTGTTCCGCGAGCTGTCGGGCTTCGATACGCGCTACGCGCCCGCCTACTACGAGGATGTCGATCTCGCCTTCGCGGTGCGTGCCGCCGGACGCCGGGTCTACTACCAGCCCGCAACGACGATCGTCCACTTCGAAGGACAGACGTCGGGCACCGACACCGGCGGTGGCGTCAAGCGCCACCAGGTCGTGAACCAGGGCGCGTTCTTCGACAAGTGGCGCGCGAAGCTCGCCGGGCACCGGGCGAACGGCGTCGAGCCGCAATTCGAGCGTGACCGCTGGGCCAAGCTGCGCGTGCTGGTGATCGATGCCTGCATGCTGACGCCGGATCACGATGCCGGCTCGATGCGCATGCTCGCGATACTCGAGATCCTGACCTCGCTGAACTGCAAGGTCAGCTTCGTCGCCGACAACCTCGAGCACCGGCAGCCCTACGTCGGGCAGCTGCAGCAGATGGGCGTCGAGGTGCTGTTCCATCCCTATGTGCGTTCGATCGGTGATCTTCTCGCCAGGCGCTGCAGCGAGTTCGACATCGTGATCATGTCGCGCCACTACATCGCGGTGAAGCACATCGACGCAGTGCGCGTGTTCGCGCCGAAGGCGCTGGTCGTGTTCGACACCGTCGACCTGCACTTCCTGCGCAGCGAGCGTCAGGCCGAGCTCGAGGGCAGCGTGCTCACTCGCGCCGCGGCGCGGGCCAAGCGGGACGAGGAGCTGGCGCTGATCCGCAAGGCCGATGTGACGCTGGTCGTCTCGCCTTTCGAGAAGGAGCTGCTGGCCGGGCTGGTGCCGGAGGCGCGCGTGGAGGTCCTGTCGACCATCCACGAAATCTTTCCGCCGGGGCAGCCCTATGCCGAGCGCAGCGGCCTGATCTTCATCGGCGGCTTCCAGCATCCGCCGAACACCGATGCCGTCCTCTGGTACGCGCAGGAAGTGTTGCCGCAAGTGCGGCAGTCGCTGCCGGGGGTGGTCACCTACATCGTGGGCAGCAAGGTGCCGGCGAACGTGCGCGCGCTGGCCGCCGAGGACTTCGTCGTCACCGGCTATGTCCCGGACGTGACGCCCTATTTCAACGGCTGCCGCCTGTCGATTGCGCCGCTGCGCTACGGCGCGGGTGTCAAGGGCAAAATCAACCTGGCGATGAGCTACGGGTTGCCGGTCGTGGCCACGACGCCGGCGATCGAAGGCATGTCGCTCGCGGCGGGTCGCGACGTGCTGGTGGCCGACGACGCTGCCGGGTTCGCCGCGGCGATCAAGCGGCTGTACGACGACGAGGCGCTGTGGAACCGGCTCGCGGAAGGCGGTCGCGAAAACATCCGCGCGCACTTCTCGCGCGGCGTCGCGCGCAGCACCATCACGCGGCTGCTGGCGCTGGCGCAGGGCAGTGGCGCCAGTCGCGCGGCCTGAGCCGCGCCGCTACGCCCGCCGGAAAACGATGTCCCAGACGCCGTGACCCAGGCGGCGGCCGCGTGCCTCGAACTTGGTCAGCGGGCGCCAGGCCGGCCGCGGGGCGAAGCCTTCCGCAGTGTTCCGCAGCAGCGGCTCGGCGGCGCAGGTCGCGAGGATTTCCTGCGCGTACTCCTCCCAGTCCGTCGCCGCGTGCAGGTAACCCCCCGGCGCCAGCCGCCGCGCCAGCGCGCGGACGAATGCGGGCTTGAGCAGGCGCCGCTTGTGGTGGCGCTTCTTCGGCCAGGGGTCGGGAAAGTAGACGTGCACGCCGGCGAGCGATTCCGGCGCGATCATCGCGTCGAGCGCCTCGACCGCGTCGTGGCGGACGATGCGCAGGTTGGCAAGTCCGAGTTCGTCGATGCGCTTCAACAGCGCGCCCACGCCCGGCAGGTGGACCTCGATGCCGATGAAGTCGACATCGCGCTGCGCGGCGGCGATCGCGGCCGTCGTCTCACCCATGCCGAAGCCGATTTCCAGGACGCGCGGGGCGTCGCGGCCAAACACCGACGACCAATCGGGCGGCGTCGGCGCAAAGGCGATTCCGAAACGGGGCCAGAGCGTTTCCACCGCGCGCGTCTGCGCCGGCGACATCCGGCCCTGGCGCAGCACGAAGCTGCGGATCGCGCGCTGCCCCGGCTCGGGTGGCGCTTCCTCCAGCGCCAGCCGCGGTTCAGTGGCGGCGCCAGTCGGGCGCATCGAGCCTTCGATCCTGGCTGCGCGGCTTGTCTTCGCCGGGCAGCGTGTAGACGACGATGAGGCTGTCGCCATCCTTCCAGGTGACCGTGACATCGCGCCAGGCGCCGGGCGGGCGGAAGCTCGCCGCCTTGCGGATGCCGTCGCGGGCGACCCGCCAGACCGACAGCTCGTTGTCGCAGTCGTCGGCGCAGAAATCCGCCGCCGCGAGGTGCTGCCGGTTCGGTGCGAGCACCGGCTCGGCCGGCAGGGCGGTCAGCTGGCCGGTGGCGCGCTGCAGCACCGCGTAGCGGATCTGGTCATCGACCGTGGTGAACAGCACCACGGCGTTGACCGGGCTCCAGTAATCCCAGAGCGCGAAGCTCCTGACATCGGTCGTCGTCGTCGTGTCGACGAATTCGCGGGTTCCGGACGGGAAGAGCGTGACCTTGAGCCGGTCGCCATCGCGCACCGCCAGCGAAGGCAGCGCCTTCAGCTGCTCGGCCTCGATCAGCCGCCCGCAGTGCGCCGGGCCGTCGGTCTGCGCGCACAGCTGCAGCACGCGCTCCTGCGGCAGCGGCGCCGCGTGCGCTGCCGCCGCCAGCGCGAGGCCCGCCAGCGCGGCGCAACGCAACGGCAAACACATGACGCTCAACCGATCAGGCCGGAGGTCGGCGAACTCGGGCTGGCCGCATAGAGCTTGCGCGGCATCCGGCCGGCGAGAAACGCCTGCCGTCCGGCCTCGACCGCCAGGCGCATCGCGCCGGCCATGCGCACCGGATCCTGCGCCAGCGCGATGGCGGTGTTCATCAGCACGCCGGCGCAGCCGGTCTCCATGGCGATCGCCGCGTCGGACGCGGTGCCCACGCCGGCGTCCACCAGCACCGGCACCTTCGCCTGCTCGATGATCAGCTTCAGGTTCCACGGGTTCAGGATGCCCATGCCCGAGCCGATCAGCGAGGCCAGCGGCATGATCGCCACGCAGCCGATGCGCTCGAGTTCCAGGGCGATGATCGGATCGTCCGACGTGTAGACCATCACCTGGAAGCCGTCGGCGACCAGCGTCTCGGCCGCCTTGAGCGTAGCGCGCACGTCCGGAAACAGCGTGTGCTTGTCGCCCAGCACCTCCAGCTTGACCAGCGAGTGCCCGTCGAGCAGCTCGCGCGCCAGCTTCAGCGTGCGCACCGCGTCGTCGGCCGTGTAGCAGCCAGCCGTGTTCGGCAGATAGGTGAATTCCGACGGCGGCAGCGCGTCGAGCAATGACGGCGCGTTGGCGTCCTGGCCCAGGTTGGTGCGGCGGATGGCCACCGTGACGATCTGGGCGCCGGAGGCGACGACCGCCTCCCTTGTCTGTTCGAAATCGCGGTACTTGCCCGTGCCCACCAGGAGCCGCGAGCCGTAGGCGCGGCCGGCGATGACCAGCGGATCGTCGAGGTGGGGGACTGTGGCCGGAGCGTTCATGCCGTCATTTTACGCTCGGCAGGCCCGGGCGGACGGAGTCAGCCGCCGCCGACCGCGACGACCACTTCCAGCCGGTCGCCGGCGGCTACAGGCGTCTCCTGGTACCGGCTGCGCGGCACGATCTCGCCGTTTCGCTCGATGGCGATCCGCTTGCCGGCGAGCTCGAGCGCTCGCCACCAGTTCGGCCACGGTGGCCGGCGGCGGATCGAGACGACGGACGGCGCCGTTGACGACGAGTTCCATGGCTTGCAGTGTGCCACGCTCCGTCGGCGCCCACGTCGACGGTTTGCCGGTGCTCACGGCGCAAGCCCGCGGCAGTCCAGATCGCGCGGCCGCCGCTCGGGGGGCTGCTGGCAGGCGGCGGCACGGTTGTCGCCATGCAGCGTCATCAGCATGGCGCGCTCGCGGGCATGCTCTTCGTCGAGATGCCAGTACACGGCGGCGCCGCCGGCGGCGACGCCCAGAACGAAGCTTGCAATCGCGAATACGAGGCTGCGCATCTTCATCCTCCTGCGTCCGGCGCTGCTGGCCGGACGCAATTACTCCCCCGGCGCGGATCCGGCATGCGGATATTCTGGCCGAAGCGCGAGCGCGGCGACAATGTCTGCGGTCGCCAAAAGGGCAAAGAAAAAGGCCCCGCGTCTCCGCAGGGCCTTGATTTGAATGGTGGCGAGCCAGGGACTCGAACCCCGGACCAAAGGATTATGATTCCTCTGCTCTAACCAGCTGAGCTAGCTCGCCAAAGCCTATAATTATCGCGCATTTTCCGGAAAGCGTCCATCCGGTCGGCTGCGCGACGTTCGTCGGCGCCTCCGGCCGGCCCAGGCGGCGTTCCGGCACTCTCCGACGTCCACCGATCGCTCCCCGTTGCCTCTCCTCGACCTGCCCTGGCCCGCGCTCCTTGCCGCCGCGCTGTTCGTCCTGGGCGCCTACACGGTGTTCGGCGCCACCGGGTTCGGCTCCGCGCTGATCGCGGTGCCGCTTTTGGCGCACCTGGTGCCGTTGACCGTGGCCGTTCCCCTGATCACCGCGCTCGACGCCGGAGCGGCGACGTCGCAGGCCGGCCGCCAGTGGCGGCACGTCGCCTGGCCGGAATTCCGCCGGCTGCTGCCGACGATGCTGGTCGGCATCGCGCTGGGCACGACATTGCTGGTGACCATGCCGCGCGAGCCGGCGCTGCTGGCGCTGGGCATCTTCGTCGCCATCTACGGCTCGTACCTGCTGTCGGGCGCGCACAAGCTGCGCCGCGCGCCGGCGTGGCTGGCGTTGCCGCTGGGGCTGGTCGGCGGCACGTTCTCGGTGATGTTCGGGACGGGTGGGCCGGTCTACATGGTGTTCCTGTCGGCGCGCATCCAGGACAAGGCGGCGCTGCGGGCGACGTCCTCCGCGATGGTCACGCTGAGCGTCTGGATCCGCATCACGGTCTTCGTCGTGACCGGCCTGCTGCTTGACGTTTCGCTGCTGGTCACCGCCGCGCTGATGGCGCCGATGATGATCGCGGGACTGGTGCTCGGCAACCGGCTGCACGACGCGCTGACCGGCACCGGCGTGCTGCGGCTGATCTCGCTGCTGCTGGTCGGTAACGGCGTCTCGCTGATCGTCCGGACGCTTCCCTGGCTGCGCGGCGATTGACTTCGGGCGCCGGCCGGACTCGCCGGCACGGCACCGGTTTTCCCCGCTTCATCCTCCGATAGCGCGGTTTCGTCGCTTGCCCATTGAGCCCCGGCGCGCCGGCGCCTAGTCTGCGAATCATGTTGACGGCCCGGGAGCAAAAACCGCGGGGCCACAGCAGCAGAAACAGAGACACCAACGGACAAGGAGACTGGCGATGAACACTTTCAATTCGAGCAGCAAGGGCAGCAAGGTCGCGATCGCGTTGCTGACTTTGATTCTCGGCCTAGGCGCGCTGGAAACCGTCGCCGGCGCGATGAAGCATCCCGATCCCGAAACCATGGCCGTGCGCCAGCAGGTGCTGGCCGCGCAAAGCGAACGCGCCTTCCAGATCCGCATGCTGGAGCAGGGACAGGTCAGGTACGCCCAGGCGACGCCGGCGACGTCGCACTAGCCGGCACCGGTCGCGGCGCCGGACGAACGCCTCGCCGGCGCGTGCGGCAACCGGATCCGATTCCCCAGACACCCCGCTTCGGCGGGGATTTTTTTGGTGAACGCCTTCGGGTCTCGCCGGTCCTTCGCCTTCGATCCCTTGCCTCGCGGGGCGCGCCGGCGGCCGCGCGCATGAGCGGTAGTCGGTCCGATCCCGGCCGGCGCGCCGATCACCCGGACGAGGGCGGCTGGCCACGGCGGCCGGGCGGATCGAGCGGCGCGCACCAGCCGACGGTCAGCGCTTCCGGAACGACAGCGTCACTTCGCCGACCCTGATGCCGAACTTCGACATCGTCGTGCGATTGAGCATCGTCTTCTCGTCGATCAGGTACATCCAGTCGTCCATGTCCATGTGCCACGTGCGCCCTTCGACGGGGAGCGCCAGCACGTAGTTCCAGCGCAGCGCGTTGCCTTCGGCGCTGCCCTGCGCGGTGCCGACGACGTCGCCCGCGGTCCCGGTGTACCGGTTGCCGTCCTTCGTGAGCTTCCAGACGCGGTTCTCCTTCGTTCCGTCCGAGTACTCGAAGTGCTCGTCGAGCGTACCCGCATTGCCGGTCCACGTCGCGTCGATCCGCACGTAGAAGCGCCTGACCACCTTGCCGGAGCGGTCCTGGAACATCCCCCAGCCGTCGATGGTGCCATTGAAGTACTGCGCAAGGTCGAGCGGCGGGCGCTCGTTCCGGTATTCGGCCAGGTCGACGCTGGCGCAGCCGGCGGCGAGCAGTGCGGTGAAAGCGGCGAACAGTTTGCGGATCATGACGGCAGATGCCTCCAGCGTGCGTTGAACCAGATTAGCGATGCGATCGCGCCGAGCTTGAGCAGGCTCGGCACCGCGGCGTAGACCATGGCCAGTGCGGAAATCGCGCCCGCGTCGGAGGTTCCTGGCGCGTAGCCCAGCAAGCCCAGCAGCGGCAGCGCGATTCCCGCGGCGAGCGCCAGGTTGAGCTTGGTGGCCAGCGTCCAGAGTCCGAAGTACGTGCCGGCGCTGTCGGCCGGTCCGCGCCGGCCGATGACGTCGGCGAGCAGCGACGGCGGCAATGCGAGGTCCGCACCCAGCGCCAATCCCGACAGCACGCAGATCACGGCGAACGCGACGACGTCGCCCGGTCCCAGCGCGGCGGCCCAGACGAACGCGGCGATCGCCAGCGCCATCGCCATCAGCCAGGCGCGCACCTTGCCGAGTCGGGCCGACAGCGCCACCCACAGCGGCATGCCGGCGGCACCGGCGACGAAGTACAGCGTCAGGAACAGGCCCTGCTGTCCCTCGGCCCCGAGGACGTCGGCGATGAAGAACAGCACCAGCGTGGCCGGAATCGCCGAGGCGATGCCGTTGGCCATGAACACCACCAGCAGGCGCCGGAACAGCGGATCGGCGAGCGGCAGCGCGATGCGTGCGCGCAGCCGCGACGAGGACGCGACGCTCCGGCGCGCGGCCGGCGCCCAGCGCAGCGTCACCAGCGTGCAGCCGACGCAGATCGCGGCGAAGACGGCGGCGAAGCGCGGCAATCCGGCGGCTTCGCCACCCGCTCCGCCCAGCAGGATTGGCGCGACGCTGGCGATCACCACGCCGATGAGCGCCAGCGTTTCCCGGGTGGCCGTGACGCGGGTGCGCTCCACCGGATCGCGCGACAATTCGGCGCCCCAGGCGTTATGGTTGATCGTGGCCAGGCTGAAGGCCGCATAGGCGAGGGTCAGGGTCGCGCCCAGCCAGACCAGCAGCCCGGTTTCATCGGTGGCCGGCGGCGCGAACAGTGCCAGCATGCCCAGTGCCAGCACGGGCATCGCCAGGCCGATCAGCCATTTGCGCGACGGCGCCCGGTCGCTCCAGGCGCCCAGCAGCGGGTCGACGATGCCGTCGGCGACGCGCAGTGCGAGCAGCAGCAGGCCCAGTGCGGTCAGCGAAACGCCGAGGTGGTCGCCGTAGAACTTCGGCAGGTGGACGTAGAGGGGCAGCGCCGCCATGGCCAGCGGCATGCCGAGCAGGCCGTAGGCGCCGAGCGCCGCGGGGGCAATCGAAGCGCCCGGCCCCGGCGCGGCGATGGCCGCGATCGGCGCGCTCATCTCGAGCCGAGGAGCCGGGTGCGGAAATCGGCCTGCGAGGTCTTCGGGTCGAGCCAGATGCCGAAAAAGGCGCGGGCGAATCCGGGTTCCGCGATCTCGCCGATCCGTTCGCCGTTGTGGAAGAAACGCACGGCGTCCGGAGCCATCGCCACCCCGGTCAGCCGGTCGCCGCGGCGGACGTTCGGAAATATCAGCGTCATCTGCGCGCGCCAGCGCTGCCGGTCGGCCTCGGAGCCGTAACCGAGCTGGGCGATCTCGTCGACGCTGCGCTGTGCGATCTTCGCGCCGTCGAGGCTGCGATGGTAGTGCAGGTCGAGCGCGTAGGGCCCCGCGCCGGGCCAGCCGCGCGCGGCGCTCCAGTACCAGCCGTCGTACACCGAGATGCCGAAGAAGCTGAGCAGGCCGCCACCCTGGGCGCGCATGCCCGGAGCGAGACTCGTGACGCTCTCGGGCAGCGGCGGCGCGCGCTCGCTGGTCGCCTGCGCCGGTATCGCCGCGGCGAGCAGCAGCGGGAGCGCGAAAGTGACGAGGCGGCGGCGCAGGTCAGGCATGGCTGAACGTGTACTGCGCGACATCCGTGGTCCCGGTGTCGAAGCCCGCCGCGCAATAGGCAAGGTAGAAGCGCCAGCAACGAATGAACTTCTCGTCGAAGCCCTGCGTGCGGATCGCAGGCGTCGCCGCGTCGAAGGCGGTCAGCCAGCGGCGCAGCGTCTCCGCGTAGTCGCGACCGAAGGCGTGCACGCGCTCGAGGCGCAGCCCGGCCGCGGCGGCGATGGCGGTGAAGCGCGCCGGCGAGGCGAGCATGCCGCCGGGGAAGATGTGCTGCTGGATGAAGTCCGACTGCGTCCGGTAGCGCTCGAAGCGGTCGTCGGCGATGGTGATCGTCTGGATGCAGGCCCGGGCGCCGGGTTCGAGCGCATCGCGCACGGCCCGAAAGTACGTCGGCCAGTAACGCTCGCCGACGGCCTCGAACATCTCGATGGAGACGATGCCGTCGTAACGGCCGCGCAGGTCGCGGTAGTCCTGCAGGCGCAGGTCGCTGCGCTGCGCATGGCCGGCGGCGGCAAGGCGTTGTCGCGCCCACGCGGTCTGCGCATCGGAAAGCGAAATCCCGGTGACGTGGTGGCCGGAGCGCGCCGCGGTTTCCGCGAATCCGCCCCAGCCGCAACCGATCTCCAGCACCCGGGATTCGGCCGGCAGCGCGAGTTCGCCCAGCATCCGGTCGTACTTGGCCTGCTGCGCCTCGTGCAGCGGGCGGTCGAAGTCGCCGTCGAACAGCGCCGACGAATAAGTCATCGTCGGATCCAGCCACTGCGCATAGAACGCGTTGCCGAGATCGTAGTGGGCGACGATGTTGCGCCGGGCCTGGCGTCGGCTGTTGGCGTTCAGCCAATGCTTGAAGCGCAGCAATGCACGGGTCCACCACTGTCCGTAGAACGCGTGCTCCAGCGCCTGCTGGTTGGCGGCGAGCACGGTCAGCAGCTGCGGCAGGTCCGGCGTGTCCCAGCGCCCCGCCATGTAGGCTTCGGCGAAGGCAACGTCGCCGCCGCGCAGCGCATCCGTCGCCACGCCCCAGTCGCTGAAACGAAGAATGGCGGGAGCGGATTTGGCGCCGGGCGCAGGCGCGCCTCCGGGACCGAAGACGTGCCTGATGCCGTCCGGGCCGGTCAGTTCGACCCGGCCGGCGTCCATGCGCGCCAGCAGGGCGAACAGGAGGCGGGCGGCGGCCGGCAGGTGGGCGGGCGGGCTGGCGAGCGAAGTGTCGAGACTGGTCATGGGGATCGGGACAGCGAGGTCGCCGGCGGCGCCGGCTTGGTGAAGAAGGGCACGCGCTTCGCCCAGAGGCGGAACGCCTGCCAGTGGATGCGAAATACGACGGCCGCGGTATACCAGCGATAGCGCCAGAGCAGGCGCCAGGGCGTTCCCGGTGCCAGCGGAACTTCGCGGCCCGAGATATGCGTTTCGAGCAGCGCCGCCTTCGCGCCGGACTCGTCGTCGAAATAATCGATTCGGGCCAGCCAGCGACCGGGCCCGAAGTGGAAACGGAACTCGTAGCGCCCGGTCACCGGGCAGAACGGCGAGACGTGGAAGGCCTTGGCCGCGGTCAGGGTTTCGCCGGAGACGAGTGCGCGACCGTCGGGGTGCGCGAGCAGGTAGCGGTGGCTTTCGCCGAAGGTGTTGTTGACCTCGGCGAGCACCGCCCGCACCGCCCCGGAGGCATCGTGGCAGACGAAGAAGCTCACCGGATTGAAGACGTAGCCGAGCATTCGGGGAAAGCAGTACAGCACGATCTCGCCGTTTGCCCGCACCTGCGCGTCGGCGAGCAGCCGCCGCACCCAGCGCTGGAGAGAGCCGCCGTCGCGCGGGCCATGGTCGCGTTCTTGGAACGATACCAGACCCCGGCTGTTCACGCCGATGCCCGAGCGCGCGACGTCGGCGAGGCGCGACAGCGGCACGCGCAGGCAGAAAGCCGGGTAGGCGAAGGCGTTGCCTGCCGGGCGATTCCGACGATGCACGACTTCGCCGGCGACCAGGCTCGCTCCCGCTGGCTGCGACAGCGCGGAGACGATGCGGTCGGGAAGGCGCGCGGTCATCTTGGCAAGCGCGATCAGGCGGCGGCGAGCGCGGGCCGGAACGGCGCAGGCTGGCGGGCGGCGAGTCGCGCGATGCCTTCGGCCACCGCATGCGCGGAAGCCAGGCCGTCCTCGTGGAAGCCGTGTCCAAGCCACGCGCCGGCGAACCACGTATGCCGATCGCCCTGGATCTCGCCGAACTGCGCCTGCGCGGACACCGCCCGGCCGTCGAGCAGCGGGTGCGCGTACTCGAACTCCTGCAGGACGGACTCCGGCGAGGGCTCGATGGGAGGGTTCAGCGTGACGATGACCGGCGTTCGGCAGGGCAGTGGCTGCAGCTTGTTGATGAGGTAGGAGACCGACACCGGGCGCTCGCCCGAGGCGTCATCGGCCGCCAGGTAGTTCCACGCCGACCAGGCGCGCCGCGCGCGCGGCAGCAATGCCACATCGGTGTGCAGCACGACGCGATTGGGCTGGTAGCGCACGGCATCCAGCAATTGCCCTTCTCGCGGTGAGGCATCGTGCAGCAGCCGCCGCGCCTGGTCGCTGTGGCAGGCGAGCACCACCTGGTCGAAGCGCTCGTCGACGCGCGCGTCGGTGTCGATGGTCACGTGGTCCCTGTGGCGGGTGACATGGCGCACCGGTGTGGCGAGGCGCACGTCGGTGAGCGTGGCGACGATCTTGTCGACATAGGTTCTTGCGCCACCGGCGACGGTGCGCCATTGCGGCCGATCGGTGATGCGCAGCAGCCCGTGATTGTGGCAGAAGCGCACGAAGGTCCGCAGCGGGAAGTCGAGGATGTCCTTCTTCGGCGCCGACCAGATCGCCGCGGCCATCGGCAGCAGGTACCAGTCGCGAAACGGTGCGGAGAACTTCTCGGCGTCGAGGTATTCGCCGAGGGAAATCGACCAGAACCTGTCGCGCGCCTGCATCTGCGTCGTCGCGCGGTTGAAGCGGACGATGTCGGCGAGCATCCGCCAGAACGCCGGGCGCAGCGCATTCGAGGGCTGGGCGAACAGCGACAGCGCGTCGGTGCCCGACCATTCGAGGCCGGCGCGATCGACCCGGCAGGAGAACGACATCTCGCTGGCCACGCTTGTCACGCCCAGTGTGTCGAACATCTCGACCAGGCGGGGATAGGTACGATCGTTGAACACCAGGAAGCCCGTGTCGACGGGAAATGTCAGGCCTTCGAGGGTGACGTCGACGGTCGCCGTGTGCCCGCCCGGACGGCGGTCGGCCTCGAACAGCGTGACGTCGTGTCCCTGCCGGCTCAGCAGCCAGGCCGAGGAAAGTCCGGCGATGCCGGAGCCGATGATGGCGATGCGCATGGATGGTGTCCTCAATGTCGGTTGGCCGCGGCCGGGCCGCTCAGCCGATCCAGGCCGCGCCGAGGCCTTCGATCTGGGCATACGCGGAATGGTTGTGGATGGACTCGAAGTTCTCGCTGGCCACCGTGAAGCGCCCGACGCGGGGGTCGCGCTGCAGGCGCAGCGCGATGTCGCGGACCAGGTCCTCGACGAACTTCGGGTTGTCGTAGGCGCGCTCGGTCACCCACTTCTCGTCGGGGCGCTTGAGCAGGCCGTAGACTTCGCAGGAGGCTTCTTCCTCGGCGGCCAGCGCGAGTTCCTCCAGCGTCAGCGTGCCGACCGCGACTTCGGCGGACACCGTGATGTGCGAGCGCTGGTTGTGTGCGCCATAGTCGGAGATATTCTTCGAGCAGGGGCACAGGCTGGTCACCGGGGCGGTCAACGTCACTGTCACCCTGGCGCTTCCATCGACGGCTGTATCCACCTGCAGCTGGGCCTGGTAGTCCAGCAGGCTTTCCACGCCGGACACGGGCGCTGCCTTGCGGATGAAATACGGGAAGGCCAGCGTCAGGCGGCCGCTGGTCGCACCCAGGCGGTCGAGCATCGCCGCCGAGAACGCGCGGAGGCCGGGCATGTCCAGCGGTTCGTCCAGCGCTTCGAGCGTCTCGACGAACCGCGACATGTGCGTGCCCTTCACGTCATGGGGCAGGCCGACGTACATCGCGAATTCCGCGACCGTGTGCTGGACCTCGCCGGTCGCGGTGCGCAGCATGACCGGGTAGCGCAGCCCCTTGACGCCGACGCGCTGGATCGCCATCTGCCGCAGGTCGAGCATGGCCTGGGTGTCTGGGAGGGGGAGTTTTTCCGGAGCATTCATCGCGGGCTCACTGTGATGGTTGGCGACTGCGACCTGCCTGGTGCCTGGGTTGCTGGCGATTCCCGGGGTTAAGATGCCATCGGGTTTCGGGCTCGGTTCCAGGAACCGCGGCTTCTTTGACGGGCGCGCCGAAGGTGCAGATAAACCAGACGGCAGCACCATCAATGTCCTGGACAAACATTGAACACGGACCTATAATAGGGCCGGGTTCTTGGTTTGTCAATAGTTTGTCCAGGACAAATGAATTCAATAAGCGGACTCATGGAAATTCAGCAAATGCGGTTCAACATCAGCGCGGTCGAGCGCGAAACCGGACTGTCCAAGGACGTCCTGCGGATGTGGGAGCGTCGCTACGGTTTTCCGAAACCCGACCGCGACGACAACAGCGAACGGCAGTACACGCTGGATGACGTCGGCAAGCTGCGGGCGATCAAGCGGCTGATGGACGTCGGCCTGCGTCCCGGGAAGATCATCGGATTGACGCAGGACGAGCTCAATGCGATGGCCGACGCTCGCGCGCCGGCGCGCGGCGAGCAGGTGACGCCGGCGCTGGAAAGCGACGTGCTGTCGATGCTCAAGATCCACGACGCCACGACGCTGCAGCACACGCTTGCCAACCTGATGATGCGGCAGGGGCTGCAGCGTTTCGTGCTGGAAACGATCGCACCGTTGAACCGCGCCGTCGGCGACGCCTGGATGCGCGGCGAACTGCAGGTGTTCGAGGAGCACCTTTACACCGAGCAGCTGCAGGCCGCCCTGCGCACGGCGATCAACGCCTTTCCCCGGCAGAACGGCGTGCCAAGGGTTCTCCTGACGACCTTCCCGTCCGAACATCACAGCCTCGGTCTGCTGATGGCCGAGGCGATGATGGTCCCGGAGGCGGTGCAGTGCATCTCGCTCGGGCCCCAGACGCCTCTTGAGGACATCCGCCGCGCCGCCATCGCCCACAACGTTCACATCGTCGCGCTTTCGTTCTCGGCGGCGTTTCCGCTGCGGCAGGCGACCGAAGGACTCGCGAGCCTGCGCCGCCAGCTGCCTGCGCAGGTCACGATCTGGGCGGGCGGAGAGATGACCCGCAGAGTCCGCAAGACGATGCCCGGCACCGTCCTGATTCCCGACCTCGCGTCCGTCACCAGCGCCCTCAGGAGCTGGCGGGCCCTCTGGATGCCGCAGAACTAGGGCGCCCCGGCGTCGACCGAACCCACGGTTCCGCGGGGCGCGACCGGACCGGCTGCCGACGCACGGAGGGTAGAATGCAGGCGTCATGACCGCCGACCGCACCCCGATGCTCTACCCCGACCTGTTCAAGGCCTTCGAGGCCGTGCGCTGGAATTTCGAGAGCGACGTGCCCTGGCAGTCGTTCGACGCGACGCTGCTGTCCGACGATCAGGCGCGCACCATCAAGATGAACGCGATCACCGAGTGGGCGGCGCTGCCGGCCACCGAGATGTTCCTGCGCGACAATCGCCACGACAGCGATTTCTCGGCTTTCATGTCGATCTGGTTCTACGAGGAGCAGAAGCACGCGCTGGTGCTGATGGAATACCTGCAGCGGTTCCGGCCCGACCTGGTGCCGACCGAGGACGAGCTGCACGCGGTCCGCTTCGAGTTCGATCCGGCGCCGCCGCTGGAAACGCTGATGCTGCATTTCTGCGGCGAGGTCCGGCTCAACCACTGGTATCGCTGTGCGGCCGAATGGCACACCGAGCCGGTGATCCGGAAAATCTATGGCCTGATCGCGCGCGACGAGGCTCGCCACGGCGGCGCCTATCTGCGCTTCATGAAACGTGCGCTGGAGCGTGGCGGCATCGAGACCAAGCGCGCCTTCGCCAAGATCGGCGTGCTGATGGCCAGCGCCGCGCGCGCCGGCAAGCCGCTGCATCCGACCAACCTGCACGTGAACCAGGACATGTTTCCGCGCGACACCGTGCAAAGCCGGCTGCCCGATCCTTCCTGGCTGGAGAAGTGGCTCGACGAGCAGATCTGCTTCGACGCGCAATGGGAAAAGCGCGTCATCGGCATGATCCTCAAGAATCTCTCTTCGCTGTTCGGCGAGACTTTCGACACCGTCCAGCAGCTGAACCGCTTCCGCAAGTCGCTGGCGCCGGCACCCGCCTGACCGGCGCCGCGCCGCGGCGGGCCCCACTACCCCTGGACATGTGGACCGCGATCGTCCTTGGCTGCGCGATGGCCGGCGGTACGGCGGCGTACGTGGCCTGGGCCGCGCGGGCGGTGGCCGCAGGCGCGCCGTGGCTGCCCTGGGCGATCGGCCTGCCGCTCGTCTATCTGGCTTTTCCGCTGGCCTTCACCGCCTTCTGGGGCGCCCTGGCCTGGCGCTGGCGCGCGATCCCGCCGCCGGATTGCCGGCTCTCATCCGGCCAATGGCTGCGGCTGTACTTTCGCGAGTTCGTCACGCTGGCGGGCTCGGCGCCCAGGATGGTCGCCTACCGGCTGCTGCTGCGCGAGCCACCGCCGGCGCCGGCGACCGATCCGATCCTGCTGCTGCACGGACTGGGCTGCAACGCGGGTGTGTGGACGGGACTGTCTCGCCACCTGCGGGCCGAAAGCGTCGGCCCGGTCTACGTGCTGTCCTACGGGCCACCGCTGGCATCGATCGAACTGTTCGCCGAACAGCTGCACGCCAGGATCGGCGAAATCCGCATGGCCACCGGGGCGGCGAAGGTCGCGCTGGTCACCCACAGCATGGGCGGGCTGGTGGCCCGCAGCTACCTGCGCCGCTACGGCGGCGGCGCGGTGCGGCTGCTGGTGACCGTCGGCGCGCCGCACCACGGCAGCTGCCACGCGCACCTCATGTTCGGAACCGCCCTGGCGCAGATGCGTCCGGGCAGCGCCTTTCTCGTGGCGCTCAACGCGGTGCCCGCGGGCGACGCCGGCGTGCCCATCGTCTCGCTGTGGTCATGGCAGGACACGATGGTGACGCCACAGACCTCGTCGCAGCTGGCCGGTGCGCGGGACATCGCGCTGACCGGCATCGCGCACAATGCGTTGCTGACCGATCGGCAGGTCTGGGACCGGGTCACCGCAGAAATTCGCCGCGCACGCCCCGGCCCGGCGAGCGCCGCTACCAGTGAATCCCCTGCGTGAGCTGCGCGAACGCGATCTGCTCGGGTGACAGTTCGGCCTGCTTCGCCGCCTCGCCCTTCCTGCCCTGCGCGGCAGCAGAATCCGGGAACATGTTGAACGCGGTGTTGAGCATGATCTGCGTGAGTTTCGGTGCGGCGGCGTGGCTGACCGCGGCGAATACCCCCAGCCGGGTGGCGATGCGCACCGGCCTGTAGACGATCGCCTCGACCACCAGTTCGGCCGCCTGCTCCGGCGAAAGCGTCGGCACATTTTCGTACATCTTGGTCGGGGCGATCATCGGCGTGCGCACCAGCGGCATGTTGATGGTCGTGAAGTTGACGCCCTTGTCGATGAACTCGCTCGCGGCACAGGCGGAAAACGAGTCCAGCGCCGATTTGGAGGCGACGTAGGCCGAGAAGCGCGGCGCGTTCGACAGCACGCCGATCGACGAGATGTTGATGATGTGGCCTTGGCGCTGCTCGATCATCCTGGGCAGGAAGCCCATGATCAGCCGCAGCGCGCCGAAGTAGTTGAGCTGCATCGTCCGCTCGAAATCGTGGAAGCGGTCGAAGGAATTCAACACGCCGCGGCGGATCGAACGCCCCGCGTTGTTGACCAGGTAATGACAGGTCCCGTGCTCCTTCAGCACGCGCGCGACCAGCGCGTCGCAGGACGCAAGGTCCGAGACGTCGGCCGTGTACATCCAGCACCTGCCGCCGGCGGCCTCGATCTCCTTCTTGGTCTCGATCAGCTTTTCCTCGCCGCGGGCGACCAGGATCACCTTGGCGCCGGCGCCGGCCAGCTTGATCGCCGTGGCCTTGCCGATGCCCGAGGAGCCGCCGGTGACGACGACCACCTTGCCCTTGATCTTGCCGGAAAGGCTGCGATCGATGAACAGGTCCGGATCGAGGTTGCGCTCCCAGTAGTCCCACAGCTTCGGAGCGTAGGACTCGAGGCTCGGCACGGCGATGCCCGAACCCTTGAGCGCCTTCGCCGCTTCGCGGTTGTCGTAGCGGGTCGGCCAGTTGATGAAGCCGAACACGTCCTTGGGAATGCCGAGGTCGGTGAGCACCGCGCGCACCATCCGCTTGACCGGCGCCAGCGAACCCAGTCCGTAGAGAATCGGCGCCGGGATGAAGCCGAACATGCGCGCGTTGAGGCGCATGGTCATCAGCGGCGCATGACCGGCCTTGGCAAAGATGTTGAGCACTTCGCCGATCCGGTGCGGCTCCGGATCGGTCAGGTGGAAACACTTGCCGTCGAGCCCCTTCTTGTGCGCCAGATGGTCGAGCGCGTCGGCGACGAAGTCCACCGGCACGATGTTCAGGCGGCCGCCTTCGATGCCGACCATCGGCATCCACGGCGGCAGCGTCTGGCGCATCTTCTGCAGCAGCTTGAAGAAATAGTAGGGGCCGTCGATCTTGTCGATGTGGCCGGTCTTCGAGTCACCGACGACGAAGCCGGGGCGGTAGATCCGGAAGGGCCGCTTGCACTCGCGGCGCACGACCGCCTCGGACTCGTGCTTGGTCTTGAAATACGGGTGATCGAGGTCTTCAGCCTCCTCGAACATGTCTTCCCGGAATACCCCGTCGTAGAGTCCCGCCGCGGCGATCGAGCTGACGTGCTGGAAACAGCCGGCGGCCACTGCCTGCGCGAACTGGACCGCATGACGCGTGCCTTCGACGTTGGCGACCTGCTGCTCCTCGGCGTCGGCCTTCAGGTCGTAGATCGCGGCAAGATGGAACAGGTGGTCGATCTTGCCCCTGAGCTTCTTCGCCTCGGCGTCGGCCACGCCGAGGTTCTTCTTCGACAGGTCGCCGACGACGGCGATCAGTTCCTTGTCGGTCGCGCCGCATTCGTCGCGCAGCGCGTCGAGTTTCTTGATGGATTGCTTGCGCACCAGCACGTAGACAGGCTTGCCTCGCTTGAGCAGGTTGCGAACCAGATACCTGCCGATGAAGCCGGTCGCACCGGTCACAAAATAGGCCATGGCCCTCTCCTCGCATTCATTGGCGGCTGCACGCGCTTCCGGCGCGCCCCGCGCGGGCCGCGCGTTCGGGCGGATCATGATTTATCGGATGGGTCGCCGCAACGCAGCCCCCACCGCATGGGAGACGATTGTACCCTCTGCGTTGCCCACTCCCGGGTGCCCATCGCGCCGGTGGATTACGCGGGAGCCGGCCACCCGGTCTAGTATGATTCCTCTACCGCTTGCGCCTAGAATGCCAATGGTCGAGCGGACGGATTGCACGCCCGGACCCAAGCGGAGGTAGAAATGCTCAAGAAGCTCAAGGCCGCCGGTGCGGCAGCGGATGCCAAGGACACGTCGCAGGCGGTGCTCGATTCGTCGCGGCACATCTGGCTTGCCGGACTCGGCGCGTTCTCGCGGGCTCAGGCCGAGGGCACGAAGATGTTCGAGGCGCTGGTCCAGCAGGGCCAGAAACTTGAATCCAAGACGCGGCGCGTGGCGGCAGATACCGCGGCGGCGGCGCACGGGGCGGCGAAAGCCAAGGTGGACGAGGTGTCCAAAGGCGTCGGCGGTACGTGGGACAAGCTGGAACAGGTTTTCGAGGATCGCGTCGCGCGGGCGCTGTCCAAGCTGGGCGTCTACACGCAGAACGACGTGCAACGTCTGGCGCAGCGTGTCGATGCGCTGTCGGAGGCGGTCAACGAATTGATCAAGGCTTCCGGCGGCGGCGCCAAGACTGCCGGCGAAACGGCAAAGAAGCCGGCCAGGAAGCCAGCCAGGAAGGCCGCCGGCACGAAGCCTGCGGCGCGCGCAAAGACCATGACCGCCAAGGCTCGCGCCGGCGAAGAAACGCCGGACCGCCGAAAGCGAAGGCGGCTGCCGCCTGATCGCATGACGCCGCTCCGGACGGGACGGCGCCTTCGCGCGCTTCGCCCGGTCCGGCGCCGTGACCGGCGGCGTTGCCGCGGCGTCAGTCGCGGTTGAGCTTTTCGACCTGCTTGATGTAGTTGGTCATCGCCTCGTCGGCGCTGGTGCCCTTGAGCTTGGCCCAGGCATCGAACTTGGCGCCGCCGACGAAATCGAAGCCGCCCGGCCGGTCGCCCTTGACGTCGCCCTCGGTCGCCTGCTTGTAGTACGAATACAGCTTGAGCAGCGTGGCGTTGTCGGGCTTCTTCCTGGTCTTCTTTGCCGCGGCGGCGGCGGCTTCGAACTTCGCCTTGAGGTCGTCCTTCTTCGGTGCGGCGGCCATGCGCTCCTCCTCGCCGGAATCCCGGCGTCGCGTTTCATGCTACTTTAGCGCGAACGCGTGAACGCGCGCAACGCGCGCACCGGACATCTCCGGCGATGACCGCAAAATCGACTCGGCAAAGAATGTCGGCGGTGGACACCGCCTGGCTGCGGATGGACCGGCCGCACAACCTGATGATGATCAGCGGCGTGCTGCTGTTCCGCGATCCGGTATCGCTCGCCAGGCTTCGTCGCGTCATTGCCGAGCGCCTGCTGGTGTTCCGGCGCTTCAGGCAATGCGCGGTCGAGTCGGCCGGCGCGTCGTTCTGGGAAACCGACCCGGAATTCGATCTCGACCACCACGTCGTGCACACCGCGCTGCCCGGCCGTGCCGGCCGCGCCGAACTGCAGGCGCTGGTATCGCGGCTCGCGACCACTCCGCTCGATCCGGCGCGGCCGATGTGGCAATTCCACCTGGTCGACCGCTTCGATGGCGGGAGCGCGCTGGTGATGCGCATCCACCATTGCTACGCCGACGGCATCGCCCTGGTGCGCGTGATGCTGTCGATGACCGACGCGTCGGCCAACGGGCCGCCGGCGATGCCGTTCGCGCCGGCCGCCCGCCGGCGCCGGCGGGCCGACGATGCGCTGGATTCGCTGCTGGCGCCGTTCGCGGACGTCCTGGGCACTGCGCGCAAGGTCGGCGCGGTACTCATCGAAAAAGGCGCCGAGCTGTGGTCCGATCCGATCAAAGGCGGTCGAACTCGCCGGGCAAGGGACGGCGCTGACGGCGGAGGTGGCGAAGCTGGCGCTGATGGCGGAGGACTCGCCGACCCGCTTCAAGGGCAAGCCCGGCGTGGACAAGCGCGTCGCCTGGGCAGACCCGCTGCCACTGGACGAGGTGAAGACGGTGGGCAAGGCGCTCGGCGCTTCGGTCAACGACGTCCTGCTGTCCTGCGTCGCGGGCGCGCTCGGCGGCTACCTGGTTGAAAAGGGCGATGCCATCGAGGGCGTGGTCATACGCGCGCTGGTGCCGGTCAACCTGCGGCCGATGGAACAGGCCTATCGTCTCGGCAATCAGTTCGGCCTGGTCTTCCTCGACCTGCCGCTCGGCATCGAAAACCCGGTCGAGCGCCTGTATGCGGTGCGCGCCAACATGGCCGCGCTCAAAGGCTCCTACCAGCCGATGCTGGCGCTGGGGTTGCTGGCGGCAATGGGCGCGGGGCCGCGTTCGCTGCAGGAGATGCTGTTGGACGCGCTGGCGCGCAACGGCACGGCCGTGATGACCAACGTCCCCGGACCGCAGCAACCGCTGTTTCTCGCCGGCTCGGCCATCGAAAGCCTGATGGTCTGGGTACCGCAGTCGGGCGACATCGGCATGGGCGTGTCGATCCTTTCCTACAACGGCGCCGTGCAGTTCGGCATGATCACCGACCGCGGCCTGTGCCCGGACCCGGACAGGATCATGGCGCGCTTTCGCAGCGAGTTCGAAAAGCTGGTGCTGATCACGCTGATGGCGCGCTGGCCTCGCGACGGCGACCTCGATCCACGTGAGGCCCTCGACGTCGTGCGCGCCGGCTGAAGTCCCGCGTCATTCGAGCTCGGACTTCGCCAGCTCGACGTCGAGTCGCTCCATCGCGTCCTGCGGCTTGGCCGCGGCCGCCGCTTCGTAGAGCTTCGTCGCCTCGGCGACCTTGCCCTTGCCGAACAGCAGCAGCAGGCCGTTCGCGTACTCGATCTTCGCGATCGCCGACTCCGGAAAGAGCTTGATCGCCTTTTCGAAATGCTCGACCGCCGAGTCCTTCTTCGCGCCGTAGGTCATGCCGGCGACGAGTCCGCCGACCTTCTCGATTACCTCGGCCTGGTACGACCCGTAGGCGGTGCGCGCATCCGCATGCTTGGGCTGGAGCTTCTGCGCAGTGAGCAGGGCCTCCTTGATCTTGCCGCCATAGCCCTGCGTCAGAGCCTTCATCACCGAGGTGCGCTGACTGTAGCGTCCGAGCGCAAACGCGCAGAAATAGTGCGCGTTTGCATCCTTTGGCGCGTTCTGCAGCCGCTCTTCGGCGAAGGTGAAGGCTTCCTCGAGCAACTCGACCTTGGCCTTGTCCGATTTTTCGACGTAGCTGGCGTAGACGACCTGCGCCTTCACTGCTGCATTGATGCCCGCGCCGCCGGCCGACCGCCCCGCTTCGACCGCCTGCTGGAAATCGCCCGCATGAAACAGGCGCCAGGCTTCGACCACCGCGGCGTCCTTGGGATATGGCTCGCAGTCGCCCTTGTGCAGGCGCGGCCATGCCTTCTTGAGCCCCGTCGCATCGTGGACATAGGCCTTTTCAGCGAACGGGAACTTCGTCCATTTCGTTGCCATGACCTGCCTCCGCTCTTGTCGCCTAAAGGTAGTCCTCGCCCAGTCGCTCGATCAGCGTCCGACCCGGCCCGATCAGGAACGGCGCGATCAGCGCCAGCACCTGATACACGGCGCGATCGAGATTGATCGCGAGCTGGTCGCCGCGCCCCGGCCCGGGCGTCGCGGTGATGCGCTGCCAGGACATCCAGTAGGTCGAGACGATCGATACATTGGCCGCAAGCGACGCGATTTCCCGCTCCGAAGCGTCCATCTGCCCGCTGCGCACCAATCCCCGGCACAACTCTACCACCGTGGTTTCGCCACGCCGCGCGAGGTCGGCCACCCGCACCGCGAGCCTGCGGTTGCGCGAGGTGATCTCGTCCAGGTCGCGATAGATGAACCGATAGTCGCGCATGCGCTCGAACAGCGCATGGAGCAGGAACCACAGGTCCTCGACGCCGGGCGGCGGATCCTCGGGTGCTGCGAGCAATGGCGCCACGCCGGCTTCGTAGGCCGCGTAGAGCTCGCCAATGATGTCGTCCTTGTTGCGGAAATGATAGTAGAGATTGCCGGGACTGATGTTCATTTCGTCGGCAATGTCCGCCGTCGTCACACTTGGCTCGCCGTGGCTGTTGAACAGCGCGAGGCTCGTCTCGAGAATGCGCTCCCTGGTGCGCCGAGGGGCTTTGCGTTGCGCCATCGAAGCTCGCCGTGGTTCCCCGGACCCCGGGCCTCGCCGCCTAGGCGCGTCCGCGTCCGTGGCGCGAGGTTGCGCCTACCGCGCGTTCGAGGTGATCGAGCGCGTGTCCGAGGTCGCGCGCCGTCTGGCGCACGCCTCGATTGGCGACGTCGTGACGGAGCGGGCGTGGATCGGTCAGGGCATCGGTGATATGGCGATGCTCCTGGTCCAGACGATCACGGCGCAAACGGATGCCGTGGCGCTCCAGCACGGGGGCGATTGCGTCCGCCCTTGCGGCCAGGTTCTGGCGGGTCTTGGTGAAGGCGCTGGCGCAAAGCCGCCTGCGCTGCCGGTAGCTGAAAATGTTGGCGAAGAACATGTCGGCGTCCTCGCGATCCGGCTCGAACAGCACGACGTCGGCATTCGGAAACTGCGTGCCGTATTTTTCCATGCCGACCCTCATCCGCGAGTGGATGATCGCCCGAAACGTCTGGCTGAGCACCAGCGGCAGGCCGCTTCGACTCAGCCTGTCCACCCGGACATGCCCGAGCGCGGCGGCCCTGCTGGCATCGAAGGGCACCAGCGGGTTCACGCACAGCAGCAGTTCAACCCCCTGCTCGAGCGCGACGGACGCGTGCAGCGTCTTGTTCAGCGCGCCGTCGACATAGCAGGCGCCATCGATCACCACCGGCGGAAACAATCCGGGCAATGCCGCCGACGCCTGGACCGCGCGGGAGATCGGGACGTGCGCATGCACGTGCGGTCCGAAGGTGACCGAGGCACCGGAGTCGAGGTTGGTCGCGACCAGGTACAGCTTGCGGGACAGCTTGCGGAAGTCGTTGGTGCGGCCGGGCGCCGCAAGCAGCCGGGCCAGAAACCGGTCGATGCCGCGGTTGTCGAACACCCCCGAGGGAATCGCCTTGGCGAGCGTGGCGAACGACTCCATCACGCCATGGCGAAACGGGTCGCGCAGATACTGGAGGACCGCGCGAGCGGCGAGCCCCGGCAGCGTGGTTGCACAGCGCCGGAATTCCCCGAAGGCCGGCTTGAGGAACAACTCCGGCTTGAGCGCGGCATCGACGCCGTCGTCGATGAACAGGCGGTACATCTGCGCTGGCGAGATGCCGTTGGCCAGCGCCGCGGCGACGAAACTGCCGGACGAAACCCCGACGTAGACGTCGAGGTCGTTGAAATCCGCGCCATCGAGCGAATCGGCCAGCGCCAGCAGGACGCCGACCTCGTAGATGCCTCCCAGGGGTCCGCCACCCGCGAGCGCCAATCCGACCTTGCCGCGCGCCTGCTGCGCGTTGCCTTGCTTGCGTATCCGTGCGCGCGGAACGCGTCCGGACGCCATGGTTCGCGGCATGAATCCCCCGTAGGCGTGCCAAACGCCCTTGGACCGGGCGTTTGGCAGAGGGGGGCGAAGAGCTGCCCCCGATTTCACGCAATGTTAGCGGAGAATCACTTCTTCGTCGCGCGCACCGTGCGCTTGGCGCGCTTGGCCGTCTTTGCCGGCTTCGCGGTCTTCGTGGTTTTCGCGCGGCGGGCCTTGACCGTGCGCTTCTTGGCCGCGGACTTGCGCTTGGCCGGCGCTTCGGGCGTGAGCATCGCCGGCAAGGTCACCTTCGGCAGCGACTTCGGCAGGTTGTTCTGTACCAGCGTTACCGCAGTGCTGGCCGCGTGCTTGACAGTGGACTGAACCGTCGAGCGTGTTTGCTTCCAAAGGTTGTTGGCCTGGGTGAAAGACGCCTCGATCCGGTCGCCGAACACGCGGATGGTGCGCGACTCGACGTTCGTGCCTTCCTTCACCAGCGTGCGAAAGACGTTGCCGGCTTCGGACTGCGCCCAATCGCGGGTCATCGCGGCGGCACCGAGGCTCGCCAGCCAGACTTGACGCGACGCGTTGAACACGGCGTCGCCGACGGGGTTGGTGCGAAACTGAATGGTGGTGCGCATGGTTCGATCTCCTTGTGGACGCGGCGCCACTCGGCACCCGCTTGTGAACAAATTTACCGGCTTCGTCTAGAGGGATCACACTAATCGCCTGCCGTCCCATGGGTGCGAACGCCTCGGTGTGGCGTCCTGCGTTGCGCCGGGTGATGGCGATGCCGGTGGATTCGGCTAGACTGCGCAAGCGGCGCTTGCCGCCCGTCGCCATGGCAGAGAACGATTTCCGCGATTCCGCTCAGGCCGCGCTCGTCCGGGAGATGCAGCGCGTGCAGCGCCTGCACGAAGAGCGCAACAGCAACCCGATCCTCGCGGGCGCGCTCGCCCGCGTGGCGGGTTGGCAGTCGCGTCGACTGCGCATGACCTACGCGGATCTGAGTGCCGATCCTCGTTACGCGGCCGCGGTGGAGTTTTTCCAGAACGATCTCTACGGCGCCGCCGACTTCAGCCAGCGTGACGCCGATCTCGCCCGCGTCGTGCCGATCATGGTGCGGATGTTGCCGGCAAGCATGCTGGTGACGACGGCCGCCGCAGTGGAATTGAACGGCCTGTCGCAGGAGCTCGACCGCGTGCTGCTCGGCCGCCTGCCTCGCGCGGATGGCCAGTTCTCGGTTGCCGAATACTGCAAGGCGTATCGCCGCGTGGGCAATTTCCCGCTGCGTCGACGGCAGATCGACCTCATTGCGGAAATCGGGGCGGCGCTCGATCGCCAGGTCAGGAAGCCGTTGCTGCGCACTGCGTTGATGATGATGCGTCATCCGGCGCGCATGGCCGGCATGTCGACCCTGCAGGATTTCCTCGAACGCGGATTCGACGCGTTTCACCGCATGGGCGGCGCAGAGTATTTTCTCGAGACCATTCGTAGCCGGGAGACCGAGATCATGGAGGCCATCATCGCCGGCGTTTCCGATCCGTTCCCGGACCCGCTGTCGTTCCGGCGGTCTGCGCGAGCGCCCGCCGGCTAGGCTTTACCGACCAGCTTGTCGAGCTGGGCGACGATTTCCTTTTCGATGGCCGGCTTGAGCGGCGTCAGCAGCCAGCCCAGGCTGACGTCAAGGTTGATGTTGTCCTTGGCGACGTGCATCTGCCCGGTCACCCCGGACCGGGCGAACTCGATATGGTCGCCCACCCACGCGTAGTTGAGATCGAAACGCTCACGCAGGTCACGGGCAATGGTTTCGGCAACATCCTTTGCCTTCCTGTGCGAAAGCTTGTGCCTGCGGGCGATAGAGATTGTGGCCATCGAGGAACTCCTTCGCGGAAAGTATAGCCAACTCGCTGAAGCCGAGAGGCGGATTCACGGCGCAATGGTCCGGCACGCAACAAAGGCCGCTGGCCAATGGGTGCTTCTTCAGGATTTCCTGCCGAGCGCAATCGCGGCGATCACCAGTGCGGCCGCAAGAAACGTCGCGGCATCGACGCGCTCGCCGAGCAACAGCGCCGACGCAAGGATGGTGAGGAACGGTTGCAGCAGCTGGGTCTGGCCCACCGCAGCAATGCCGCCCAGCGCCAGCCCGCGGTACCAGGCGAAAAAGCCGAGAAACATCGAAACCAGTGCCACATAGGCGAACCCGGTCCAGGCGGTCCATGGCGCCGAGAGCATCGCCGGACGGAATGCGTTCCATACGGGAATGACCAGGAAGGGCGCGGACAGCACCAGCGCCCAGCAGATGACCTGCCAGCCGCCGATGATGCGGGCGAGTCGGGCGCCTTCGGCATAACCGATGGCGGCCGCGGCCACGGCGCCGGCGAGCAGGAGGTCGGCCGGCTGGACGGCGCCGCCACCCTCCCACAGCGCGAAGACCACGACCACCGCGCTGCCAAACAATGCGCAGGCCCAGAACCGTGGCGAGGGCCGTTCGTGGGCGAGCCAGACGCCCGCCAGCGAGGTGGCGAGGGGCAACAGGCCGGAGACGACCGCGCCGTGCGCTGCCGGTACCAGGCGCATCGCGTAGGCCGACAGCACGGGCCAACCGACCACGACGCCGAGGGCGACGATCGCCAGTCTTGGCCAGAGCGCCGCTGCCGGAACAGGGGTGCGGGTCGCCGCCAGCGTCAGGGCGGCGAGTGCGGCCGCGACCAGCGCGCGGCCAAGCCCGACGAACAGCGGATCGAGATGGCCGACCGCGATGCGGGTCGCGGGCAGCGTCCCGCTGAACGCCAGCACGCCGAGCACACCCAGCCAGAGTCCGCGCCGGCGATCGGCGAGGGAAGGTGGGATGTAGGAAGGAGGCACGGGGTCGACGTGGGCCAAAGGGACCGCAGACGGGATGCTGCGCGGCAGCCGAGTTGCGGCCGACGCGGCAGCGCGATTATATCCGAGTGAATTAATCGGAATTCTACCGGGCCTGCAAGCGGTGCTTCCCCTCGGTCAGGATTGCCCAGAAACAGTGGCAGATCGCGAGAGTGATTACTTGCATTTCAGAAATGGCGGTTCCGATGACGCAGCCGATGGGCGTTGACATCCGGCAGAAAACGAACATAAGATTAAAACGAACGTTTGACGGATGAGTTGGGCCAATACTGGCTTTTGAGCGCGCGCCGCAGATGCGAAGCGGTTGCGCTGGTCAATTCCACGGGGAGTGCGCCGATGCGGGCAGAGATTCCAAAAACCGGTGAAGCGCGCGCGACCTCGGCCACCAAGGTTCGCATTCTCGACGCGGCCGAGGCGCTGTTCATGGAACACGGCTACGAGGCCACCGGCATGCGCATGATCACTGCGGCCGCCGAGGTCAACCTCGCCGGCGCGAACTATCACTTCGGCAGCAAGGAAGAGCTGTTCCAGGCGGTACTGACGCGCCGCCTCGACCCGATGAACCAGGAACGGGTGATGCTGCTCGACCGGCTCGAGGCCGAGGCCGCCCCCGAGGTGCTGCCCTGCGAGCGCATCCTTGGGGCGCTGTTCATCCCTGCGCTTCGCCTTGCGCGGGACCGCGAGCGCGGCGGCAGCAATTTCCTGCGCCTGCTCGGACGGGCGTACGCGGATCCCGCGCCGTTCATCCGGCAGCTGTTGTCCGACCAGTATGCAGTGATGATCGCGCGCTTCAAGGCGGCCTTCGGGCGCGCGCTGCCGCATCTGCCGCGCAAGGAGTTGTCGTGGCGCCTGCATTTCATCATGGGTGCACTTTCCTACACGCTGGCCGGCACCGATGCGCTGAAGATCATCGCCGAACTGAACCCGCACGAGACCGACAACGACGAAGTGCTGCTGCGGCGCCTTGCCCCGTTTCTGCTCGCAGGCCTGCACGCGCCGCTTCCCGATCTGAGCGAGGTTTCGCGCGAATTCGATCACGCGTTCCCACACCGATCATGAATCCGATTCACCCGGTGCCGGCGCCGAATCGCGTCGTCCACCATGCCGAAACAGGAGCACTGCCATGCTGACCATCGTCTGGATCGTCGCGACCGCGCTGGGGTTCTTCGCGCTCGCCTACCTCAATGCCTCCGGCCGAACCTGGGGCATCGGCGTCGCCGTGGCGCTCGCCGCCGCCTGGGGCCTGTCGGCGACGCCGCTGGCAGTGCGCCTGCTGCTCACGGGACTGTTCGTCGTGCTGGCGATCCCGCTGGCGGTCCCGCGGCTGCGTCGCCGGCTGATCAGCGACGGCGTTCTCGCCGGCTTTCGCAAGGTGATGCCGGCGATGTCGCAGACCGAAAGCGAGGCACTGGACGCCGGGACGGTGTGGTGGGATGGCGAGCTGTTCTCCGGACACCCCGACTGGCACCGGCTGCTGGAAACGCCCGAGCCGAAACTGACGCCGGAGGAGCAGCGCTTCCTGGACGAGGAAACCGAACAGCTGTGCGCGATGACCACCGACTGGGAGACCACCAGCGTCTACAAGGATCTTCCTCCGAAGGTGTGGCAATTCATCAAGGACAAGGGATTTCTGGGGATGATCATCCCGAAGGCCTACGGCGGTCTTGGCTTTTCGGCATGGGCCCATTCGCAGGTGGTCACCAAGCTGTCCACGCGGGCGGGAGCGACGGCGGTCACGGTGATGGTGCCGAATTCGCTCGGCCCGGGCGAGCTGCTGCTGCACTACGGCACCGAGGAGCAGAAGGCCCATTACTTGCCGCGGCTGGCGAAGGGCCTGGAGATTCCCTGCTTTGCGCTCACCGGCCCGAACGCGGGCTCGGACGCGGCGGCGATGCCCGACCGCGCAATCGTGCGTTGGGGCGAGCACCAAGGCAAACAGGTGCTGGGCCTCTCGGTGACCTGGGATAAGCGCTACATCACGCTCGGCCCCGTGGCGACGCTGCTGGGACTCGCGTTTCGCGTCTACGATCCTGACCGCCTGCTCGGCGGTGACGAGGACCTGGGCATCACCTGCGCGCTGATCCCGACCTCGCATCCCGGCGTCGAGATCGGCCGCAGGCACATACCGCTGGGCGCCGTGTTTCAGAACGGCCCCAATTCCGGCCGCGACGTCTTCATTCCCATGGACTGGGTGATCGGCGGACAGGCGATGATCGGCCGCGGCTGGCGGATGCTGATGGAGTGCCTGGCGGCGGGCCGAGGGATCTCGCTGCCGTCGTCGAACACCGGCATGTCGATCCTTGCCGTACGGGCGGTAGGCGGGTACGCGCGCGTGCGCACGCAGTTCAGGACGCCGATCGGCCGGTTCGAGGGCGTGGAAGAGGCGCTCACCCGCATGGGCGGCAACCTCTACATGATGGACGCGACGCGCCGGCTGACCGCGGCTGCAATCGACCAGGGCGAAAAGCCGGCCGTCATTTCGGCGATCGCCAAGTACCACATCACCGAACGCGCCCGCGCCGTCATCAACGATGGCATGGATGTCATCGGCGGCAAGGGCATTTGCATGGGACCGTCCAATTTCCTGGGCGGCGCGTACATGCAGCATCCGGTCGCGATTACCGTCGAAGGCGCCAACATCCTCACCCGCGGCCTGATCATCTTCGGCCAGGGTGCCATCCGCTGCCATCCCTTCGTGCTGAAGGAAATCGCTGCGACCAACGAAGCGGATCGCGACGCCGCGTCGGTCGCCTTCGACGAGGCGCTGTTCGGCCATCTGCGGTTCACGCTTTCGAATTTCGCGCGCACGATCGTGACCGGGATCACCGGCTCGCATTTCGTCGGCGTGCCGGCCAATGCCGCACCGGAGACCCGGCGGTACTATCAGCAGCTGACGCGTTTCTCGGCCGCCCTGGCGTTTCTCGCCGACGTCTCGATGGGAACGCTGGGCGGCGCGCTCAAGCGCAAGGAAAAGCTGTCGGCCCGGCTCGGCGACATCCTGTCGCAGCTCTACCTGTGCTCGGCCACGCTGAAGCGCTACGAGGACGAGGGCCGCCAGGCCAAGGACGCCCCGCTGATGCACTGGGCGATCTGGGACGCCATGTTCAAGGCGCAGAACGCTTTCGAGGGCGTGCTCGCCAATTTCCCCAACCGCGTTCTGGCCGTTCTGCTCCGCTGGATCGTGTTTCCGCTGGGCCGGCCCTACGTCATGCCTTCCGACGAACTGGGCCACCGCGTGGCACGGTTGCTGATCGAACCCTCGGCGACGCGCGACCGGCTGACCGCGAACATGTTCATCGGCCGCGACGACGACGACCCGGTGGGGCTGATCGAGCGCGCATTGGCCGCGACCGTTGCCGTGGCGCGCACTGAGGCAAGAGTTCGCGCTGCGGTCAAGGACGGACGCATCGACGGCGCGCTGCCGCCGGGCGAGGGTGCGGAGGCGATCGACGCGCGTGCGGTCGCTGCCGGCGTAATCGATGCTGCCGAGGCTTCGTCGCTCGCGGCACAGCGCCGCCTCGTCGAGCGGGTGGTTCGCGTCGACGATTTCGATCGCGACCTCGGCGCTTCGCTGGCCCAGCCGGCGATCGATGCGGTGCGCTCGGTGCCTGCGGTCAAGCATCGCGCGGCGGCTTGACCCCCGGAATCATCGCGATCCGCAAGCGCGCCGCGCCGGCACCGACCCCGGCACGGCGCGGATTCGCAATCGCAGACGCAAGGATTGCATCATGAACCAAGCGGTTTACATCATCGACGGCGCCCGTACGCCGTTTCTCAAGGCGCGCAACCGGCCCGGGCCGTTCGCCGCCTCCGACCTTGCCACCGATGCCGGGCGCGCGCTGTTGCTGCGGCAGAAGTTCGAGCCCGGCGCGCTCGACGAGGTGATCCTGGGCTGCGCCGCACCATCGGCGGACGAAGTCAACATTGGCCGAGTCGCCGCGCTGCGCATGGGCTGCGGCGTCAAGGTGCCTGCCTGGACGGTGATGCGCAATTGCGCGTCGGGCATGCAGTCGATCGACTCGGCGGTCAACAACATCCGCGCCGGGCGCTCCGAACTGGTGCTGGCCGGCGGCGTCGATGCGCTGTCGCGGGCGCCGCTGCTGTTCTCCGACGCGATGGTCGGCTGGCTGTCGAACTGGTATGCGGCCAAGTCCGCGGGCCAGCGCGCGGCGCTGCTGACGAAATTCCGGCCCGGACATTTCGCGCCGGTGATCGCGCTGATGAAGGGGCTCACGGATCCGATCTGCGGATTGCTGATGGGACAGACTGCGGAGAATCTGGCGTTCCGCTTCGGCATCAACCGCGAGCAGATGGACGCCTACTCGGCACGCAGCCACGCGCGGGTCCTGGCCGCGCAGAAGGCGGGTCACTTCGCGGCCGAGCTGATCGCGCTTTACGACAAGGAGGGCAGGACCTACACGGCGGACGATGGCGTGCGCGAGGACTCGACCGCCGCGAATCTGGCCAAGTTGAAGCCGTTCTTCGACCGCAAGTACGGCAACGTGACAGCGGGCAACAGTTCGCAGGTGACCGACGGCGGCGCCTGGGTGGTCGTGGCGTCGCAGCGCGCGGTCGACCGGCACGGACTCACACCGCTCGGACGCATCGTCGACTCGCAATGGGCCGGACTCGATCCGGCGCAAATGGGGCTGGGGCCGGTGCACGCGGCCACGCCGATCCTCGTCCGCCAGAAGCTCGGCCTGAACGACCTCGACGCCTGGGAGATCAACGAGGCGTTCGCGGCGCAGGTGCTCGCCTGCGAGCGCGCCTGGGAGAGCGACGATTACTGCCGTGACGAACTGGGACTGCCGGGCGCGCTCGGGCGCATCGACGCGGACCGGCTCAACGTGGACGGCGGCGCGATCGCGCTCGGCCATCCGGTCGGCGCCTCCGGAACGCGCATCGTGCTGCACGTTCTCGAGGTGCTGCGTCGCACCGGCGGGAGGCGCGGCATGGCGGCGATCTGCATCGGCGGCGGCCTGGGCGGCGCCATGCTGATCGAGCGCGTCTGAATCGCGCGCTCCACCCAAGACCACACGGGACGACAGATGCAACACTGGACCATCGACCGCGATGCCGACGGCATTGCCACACTCGTATTCGACAAGGCGGGCGCATCGACGAACACGCTTTCCGCAGCGGTGCTGACAGAATTCAACGAAGCGCTCGACCTCCTCGAGCGCGAACCGCCCCGCGGACTCATCGTGCGCTCGGGCAAGGCAAACGGCTTCATCGCGGGCGCGGACGTCGACGAATTGGGCGAAGTGCGTGACGAGGCCGGGGCGATCGCCATCGTCCGGCGCGGCTGGGACAGCTTCGAGCGGCTGGCGGCGGTTTCGTATCCGACGCTGGCACTGGTCCGGGGCTTCTGCCTTGGCGGCGGCCTTGAACTTGCGCTCGCCTGCCGCTACCGCGTGGTCGTGGACGAGCCGTCGACGCGGCTCGGGTTGCCCGAGGTGATGCTCGGCATCGTCCCCGGCTGGGGCGGCATCAAGCGCCTGCCCCGGCTGCTCGGCGGACCCGCGGCGCTCGACCTCATGCTCACCGGCAAGACCATCGACGCCCGGCGCGCGAAGCGCCTTGGCCTGGCCGACGAATGCGTGCCCGCGCGGGTGATGGACAACACCGCGCGCGGCGTGCTGAAGACGCTGCCGTCGCCGCGGAAGCTTCCGCTGCCGCTGTCGCTGACGCTCGTTCCGCTCGCGCGCCGCTACATCGCCCGCAAGGCCGAGCAGCAGGTCGCGCGCCGCGCGCGGCGGGAGCACTACCCTGCGCCCTACGCCATCCTCGAACTCTGGGCTCGCTACGACGGCAACGCGCTGCTGGTGCCGCCATCGGACCCGGCGTCGATTCCTTCGCTGCTGGCTTCGCCGACCGCCGCCAACCTGCTGCGGATCTTCAGGTTGCAGGAACGCCTGAAGGCGCTGGGCAAGGACGACGGGGTCAAGGCCGCGCACGTGCATGTCGTGGGTGCCGGCACGATGGGCGGCGACATCGCGGCCTGGTGCGTGCTGCGCGGACTCACGGTGACGCTGCAGGACCAGGATGCGCAGCGACTGGCGCCGGCGATGAAGAACGCGGCGAAGCTCTTCGCCGATCGGCTGCGCGATGCGCGCCGGGCGCGCGACGCCTCGGACCGGCTGATTCCCGACGTCGCCGGGAACGGGATCGCGCGCGCGGACGTGATCATCGAGGCCATCTTCGAGAACCTGGAGGCGAAGCGCGCGCTGTTCGCCGCCGTCGAGGCGAAGGCGAAGCCCGGTGCGCTGCTGGCGACCAACACCTCGAGCATTCCGATCGAGGATATCGCCGCCGCGCTTGCCGACCCGTCGCGGCTGATCGGCGTGCACTTCTTCAATCCGGTCGCGAAGATGATGCTGGTCGAAATCGTGATCGGCGCGTCGACCCGGGAGGCGCTGGTGCCGCAGGCGGCGGCCTTCGTCCGCCAGATCGACAAGCTGCCGCTGCCGGTGAAAAGCGCGCCGGGCTTCCTGGTCAACCGCGTGCTGGCGCCCTACCTGATGGCGGCGATGCGCTGCGTGGACGAGGGCATCGCCCCGGAAACGGTCGACGAGGCGGCGCTGGCGTTCGGGATGCCGATGGGGCCGATCGAACTCGCCGACACCGTCGGGCTGGACATCTGCGTGGCGGTGGGGACGATGCTCGGCCGCGACGGGGCGCCACCGCAGCGATTGAAGGCGCTCATCGACGGCGGACATCTTGGGCGCAAGACCGGTCGCGGCTTCTATGAATGGGAACGCGGCAAGGCGAAAAAGGGCGCGGCTGGCGTCGTTCCGGCCGGACTCGCGGATCGGCTGATCGCGCCGTTCGTCGACGAGGCGAAGGCGGCTCTGGCCGAGGGCATCGTCGCCGACGCGGATCTGGTGGATGCCGGTGCGATATTCGGAACCGGGTTCGCGCCGTTCAGGGGTGGACCGCTCAGCCATGCAGATTCAGAGGCCGGCAAGCGCCCATAGAGGCGCCATCTGGTGTACGATTTTCAGTGGCGGGTGAAGCGACAATCTGACGGTTCTGCCCCGTCCGCAGACAGATCCGATTGCAGGTGCCCGCGGGTGCGGGCGGGCCATGGCGTCTACCCTTGGCAGGGGGAGGAGGAGCATCGTGGAACGAATCTGGCTCAAGCAGTATCCGAAGGGCATCCCGGCCGACATCGACGTGAACGAGTACGAGTCGGTGCGCGAGATCTTCGAGGAAAGCGTCGGCAAGTACAGCGCGCGACCGGCGTTCACGTGCATGGGCAAGTCGATCTCGTTCGCCGAGCTCGACACGCTTTCCGCCGCCTTCGGCGCGTGGCTGCAGGGCCAGGGCTGCAAGAAGGGCACGCGCGTGGCACTGATGATGCCCAACATCCTGCAGTATCCGGTATGCCTGTTCGGCACGCTGCGCGCGGGCTGCACGGTGGTGAACGTCAATCCGCTGTACACGGCGCGCGAACTCGAGCACCAGCTGAACGACTCCGGCGCCGAAGTGATCGTCTGCGTCGAGAATTTCGCCAATACGGTCGCGGACGTGGTCGGCAAGACCAAGGTCAGGCAGGTGGTCGTCACCTCGATCGGCGAGTTGCTCGGCTTCAAGGGCCTGATCGTCGACTTCGTTCTGCGACGCATCAAGAAGATGATTCCGCAATACTCGCTGCCCGGGGCGATACGGCTTTCCGACGCGCTGGCGGAGGGCGGCAAGCGCACGCTGGAACGCGTCCCGATCGGCCACGACGACATCGCCTTCCTGCAGTACACGGGCGGAACGACGGGCGTCGCGAAGGGCGCGATGCTGCTCAACCGGAACATCGTCGCGAACATGGTGCAGGCACGCACCTGGATCCATCCGTTCCTCGACGCCAATCGGCGGGAGGTGATCATCACGCCGCTGCCGCTGTATCACATCTTCTCGCTGACCGCGAACTGCCTGACCTTCATGTCGCTGGGCGGCGAAAACGTGCTGATTCCGAATCCGCGCGACATTCCGGGGTTCGTCAAGGAGATGGGCAAGTATCAGTTCACGGCCTTCACCGGCGTCAACACGCTGTTCAACGCCCTGGTCAACAGCGCGGATTTCGCGAAGCTCGATTTCTCCTCGCTGAAGATCACGCTCGGCGGCGGCATGGCCGTGCAGGAAGCGGTGGCGGTCAAGTGGAAGGCGATCACGGGCACGCCGCTGATCGAGGCCTACGGACTGACCGAGACCTCGCCTGCCGCGACGATCAACCCGCTGGACTTGCCCGAGTACAACGGCTCGATCGGGTTGCCGATTTCGTCGACCGAGCTGATCCTGCGCGACGACGAGGGCAAGACCGTCGACGCTCGGCAAGCCGGGCGAGATCTGCATCCGCGGTCCGCAGGTCATGGCCGGCTACTGGAATCGCCAGGACGAGACCGACAAGGTCATCGACAAGGACGGCTGGTTCGCGACCGGCGACATCGGGGTCATGGACGACCGGGGCTTCGTCCGGATCGTCGACCGGAAAAAGGACATGATCCTGGTTTCGGGCTTCAACGTTTACCCGAACGAGATCGAGGGCGTCGTCGCCGGACACCCCGACGTGCTGGAGTGCGCCGCGGTGGGCGTGCCGGACCCGAAGTCCGGCGAGGCGGTCAAGCTGTTCGTCGTGCGCAAGGACCCGGCGCTCACCAGCGCCGACGTGATCAAGTTCTGCCGGGAGCACCTGACCAGTTACAAGATCCCCCGCGAGGTCGAATTCCGCGACGACCTGCCCAAGATCGAACGTGGGCAAGATCCTGCGGCGCGAACTGCGCGACGAGGCGAAGAAGGCCGCGGCGTGACGGTCGTGCGGCATGTTGCGTGAAACCCGCCGGACACGAGAGGTCCGATGACACTGCCCGACAAGCAACCGGTTCTCCGGGTGGTGCCGATGCCCGCCGATGTCAATCAGCATGGCGACATCTTCGGCGGCTGGATCATGTCGCAGGTCGACATCGCCGGTGGCGTGATCGCCGCGCGGCATGCCCGCGGCCGGGTGGCGACGGTCGCCGTCAATTCGTTCACGTTCAAGCAGCCGGTGCTGGTCGGCGACCTGGTCACGTTCTTCGCGAGGTCGCACGCGAGGCACACGTCGGTCACCGTCGACGTCGAGGTTATGCGCAGCGCAACCCAGACGACCGGTCACGGTCCGCGTGACCGGAGGCGAGCCTGACCTACGTCGCGGTGGATGCCACCGGCGGCCCGCCAGGATGCCGCGGGCTGACTCGAAGCAGCCGTCGTGATCAGGACACCGGCCGCAAGCCAAGTGGCTCCGGCGATGCCGCGACTTCTCAGTGCTGCCCGCGAGTCCGGTAGCCGTCAATCGCGCGGTTCAACGGATCAACAGGAGAAGAAGATGAGCAGCTCGAATTTCCACTGCAAACGCGTCGCCGCCGCCGTTGCCGGCAGCGATGCATGGCGCTGGGGACGACACCAGGCGCTTGGCTACCGGATTCCAGTTGAACGAGAACAGCGCAAGCAGCCTCGGCAACGCGTTCGCCGCAGGCGCGGCGTTCACCGACGACGTCAGCGCCATGTGGTGGAACCCGGCCGCGCTTTCGCAGTTCCCGCGCATGCAGGGCGCGGCCGCGCTGCACGTCATCACGCCGTCGATCAAGTTCAGCAACAACGCGTCGCTGCCGGCAACCAATCAGCCGCTCGGCGGCAACGGCGGCGATGCCGGCGGCTACAACTTCGTGCCGAACATGTACCTGTCCGTGCCGATCAACCAGCAATGGACGCGTCGGCCTCGGGGTCAACGCCCCGTTCGGCCTGACGACGGAGTACGACGACGGCTGGATCGGCCGCTACCAGGCGCTCAAATCGGAGATCCAGACGATCAACGTCAATCCGGCGATCTCGTGGAAGGTGACCCCGCAGTTCGCGATCGGCGTCTGGCGTCAACTACCAGTACCTGAAGGCGACGCTGACCAACAACGTCAACTACTCGGCTGCTTTGCTGTCCGCCGCCGCGGGGGCCGGCATCGCGCCTGGCTCCCCGACGTTCAACGCCATCGCAGGCGCGACGCCGGGTCTCGATTCGAAGGCACAGATCAAGGGCGAGGACGGCGCGTGGGGCTGGAACATCGGCCTGGCCTGGGACGCGACGCTCCCAGCTTCGCCTGGCTGCCGCCTACCGCTCGGAGATGAAGTTCGACGTGTCCGGCAACATCGACTTCAGCAACCCGACCATCACGCTGCCTCCGGGCACGCCGCCGCAACTGGCCGGGACGATCGACTTGCTGGCCGCCGGCGTCAACAGCCAGGCGCTCTACGACCGGGGCGTCAACTCGGACATCACGCTGCCGCAGATCGCCAATTTTTCGATGCTCTACCGAATGAACAACCGGTGGGAGGTGATGGCCGACGCGCAGTTCACCGGCTGGTCGAGCATCCCCGAACTCAGGTTCAACACCAGCTTCGCCGCCGGGGCTGCCGGCCGTTCCGCTGCAGTGGGACGACACCTGGAAGTTTGCGCTGGGCGCCAGCTACCGGCCCAACGACAAATGGAAGGTCCGCTTCGGTGCGGCGTACGACCAGACGCCGGTCACCTCCGACCCGACGGTGCGACTGCCGGACTCCGATCGCTGGTGGCTGGCGCTGGGCGGCGAATACAGGTATTCGCCAAACCTGAAGTTCGATGCCGGCTTCGTCTACATTTTCGCCGACAGCCCGAGCTTCAACCAGAACCAGGGAAGCACGGCGGCCAATGCCCTGGTCAACGGAACTTTCGATGTGAGCACGACCATCTTCTCGCTGCAAGGTGACCTACACGTTCTAGCGGGCGCGAGCCGCGACCTGCGGAACGCGACGGAGTTTGCGCAATCCATGGCCGGGCAGACCGGCCATGGCGTGAACATGGCCGCCCAGCGGTTCAGGAGGTCGCGGGTCTTGCTCCGTCGGTTTTTCGGACGATTCCCCGCGGGGGGTTTGGTAAAATCGTCGTTCCGGAATTCCCCGCATCTCCATCCCTGCCCGCCGCATGGCGGGCGTTGCCGGCGCTCTCCCAATGTCTACTTCCTCACCATTGATCCGCAAGGCCGCGGTACTGGGCGCCGGCGTCATGGGCGCGCAGATCGCCGCGCATTTGGTCAACGCCAACATCCCGGTCGTGCTGTTCGACCTTCCGGCCAAGGAAGGGCCGCCCAATGGGCTGGTGGACAGGGCGATCGCCGCGCTCGCCAGGCAGGAGCCGGCGCCGCTCGGCACGGCGGACCGCGCCGCGGCGATCGAGGCCGCGAACTATGGCAGCGACCTTGGGCGACTGGCGGAGTGCGACCTGGTCATCGAGGCCATCGCCGAGCGTCTCGACTGGAAGCGCGACCTCTACGCCCGCGTCGTCCCGCATCTCGCGCCGCAGGCTGTTTTCGCGTCCAACACCTCGGGCTTGTCGCTCGCCGCCTTGTCCGAGGCGATGCCCGAGTCCGCGCGTTCCCGGTTTTGCGGAATTCATTTCTTCAATCCGCCACGCTACATGCATCTGGTCGAACTGATCGCGGCGCCGCAGTCGACGCCGGAGATGCTCGACCGGCTGGAAACGTTCATCACGACGACGCTCGGCAAGGGCGTGATCCGGGCCAAGGACACGCCGAATTTCATCGCCAATCGCATCGGCATCTTCTCGGTGCTGGCGACGATGCATCACACGCAGGCCTTCGGCCTGGGCATCGACGTGGTGGACGCGTTGACCGGTCCGGCGATCGGCCGGGCGAAGAGCGCGACCTACCGCACGGCGGATGTGGTCGGCCTGGACACCATGGCGCACGTGGTGAAGACGATGCACGACACGCTGCCCGACGATCCGTGGCATTCGCTTTTCGCCACTCCGCCGGTGCTGGCGGCGCTGGTCGAGCAGGGCGCGCTGGGGGCCAAGACGAAGGCCGGGTTCTTTCGCAAGGTCGGCAAGGAAATCCAGGTGCTGGACCCGGCCGCGCGCGACTATCGTCCGGCGGCGGGCGAGGTGGCGCCGGAAGTCGCCGAGATCCTCAAGGTCAGGTCGCCTGCGGAAAAGTTCGCCAAACTGCGCGCCTCTGCCAATCCCCAGGCGCAGTTCCTCTGGGCCATTTTTCGCGATCTTTTCCACTACAGCGCCTGTCATCTGGCCGCGATTGCCGACAACGCGCGCGATGTCGACCTGGCGATCCGCTGGGGCTTCGGCTGGCAGATGGGCCCGTTCGAGACATGGCAGGCGGCAAACTGGAGCGCCATCGCCAGCTGGGTCGCCGAGGACATCGCCGCCGGCCGTGCGCTGGCAGAGGTGCCGTTGCCCGAATGGGTCAGCCGCGGCAAGGTCGCGGCCGCGGGTGGTGTGCACACGACGGAGGGCGCCTATTCGGCGGCGCGCGATGCCTGGGTGCCGCGGCCGACGCTGGCGGTCTACGGCCGGCAGCGTTTCCCGGACCCGGTGTTCGGAGAGAAACCGGCCAACGCCGGGGCGACGATCTTCGAGACCGACGCCGTGCGCATGTGGCACTTCGGCGATGATGTCGGTGTCCTGTCGTTCAAGAGCAAGGCCAACACCATCGGCGAGGACGTGCTCGACGGGGTTCTGCGCGCGATCGACGAGGCCGAGCGCAATTGTGCCGGCCTGGTCATCTGGCAGACGAAGGAACCCTTCTCGCTCGGCGCCGATCTCGCCGCCATAGCGCCCGCCGTCGCGGCCAGAGAGTGGGCGAAGATCGAGGCGGTGGTCGCCAAGTTCCAGGCCACGTCGATGCGCCTGCGCAACAGCCTGGTTCCGACCGTCTGCGCGGTACGCGGGATGGCGCTGGGCGGGTCCTGCGAATTCATTCTGCACGCCGACCGCACCGTGGCGGCGCTCGAGTCCTACATCGGGCTGGTCGAAGTCGGCGTCGGATTGCTGCCCGGCGGCGGCGGCTGCAAGGAACTCGTCGTCCGTGCTGCCGAGGAAGTCCGCCGGGGCGCCAGCGGCAGCCAGATCGACCCGTTGCCGTTCATCCGGACTTATTTCCAGTCCGTCGCCACGGCCCGGGTCGCGAAAAGCGCGCTGGAGGCCCGTGCCATGGGCTATCTCAGGGAATCCGACGTCGTCATCCTCAACGCCCACGAACTCCTGTTCGTGGCCCGGAGGCAGGCGCGGGCCATGTCCGATTCCGGGTACCGGCCGCCCCTGCCGGCGCGCAACGTGCCGGTCGTGGGCAAGACGGGTTTCGCCACGCTGCAGATGATGCTGGTCAACATGCGCGACGGCGGATTCATCAGCGCGCATGATTTCGAGGTGGGACTGCGCGTCGCCCGGGTGCTCTGCGGCGGCGAGGTCGACGCCGGCAGCCTGGTGGACGAGCGCTGGCTGCTCGAACTCGAGCGTTCCGAATTCATGCAATTGCTGCAGTCCGAGAAGACGCAGGCGCGCATCGCCCATACGCTGGCGACCGGCAAGCCGCTGCGCAACTAGGAAGAGCCGACATGACCAAGACCATGCAGGATGCCTACATCGTCGCCGCGACCCGCTCGCCGGTGGGGAAGGCGCCGCGCGGCGCGTTGCGGAGCACCCGGCCCGACACGCTGCTGGCGCATGTGCTCAATAGCGTTCTGGCGCAGGTGCCGGCGCTGGACGCGGCGCGGGTCGAGGACGTGATCGTCGGCTGCGCGATGCCCGAATATGAGCAGGGGATGAACGTCGCGCGCATCGGCGTGCTTCTGGCCGGAATGCCCAACAGCGTTTCCGGCATGACCATCAACCGCTTCTGCTCGTCGGGGCTGAACGCCGTTTCGATCGCCGCAGACCGGATCCGTACCGGCGAGGCCGACGTGATGATCGCCGCCGGCACCGAAAGCATGAGCATGATCCCGATGCTCGGCCGGCTGGCGCTGAACGAAGCGGTGTTCGAGCGAGGGGAGAATCTTGGAATCGCCTACGGCATGGGCCTGACCGCCGAAAAGGTGGCGGCCCAATGGAAGGTTTCCCGCGAGGATCAGGATGCCTTCGCGCTGCAGTCGCACCAGCGTTCGCTGGCGGCGCAGGCGTCAGGCGAGTTCGACGCCGAGGTCAGCGCGATCGACATCCACGAGGCGCAGCCGGACCTCGCCGCAGACAGGATCGTGACCAGGACGAAGTCGTTCGCGCGCGACGAAGGTCCGCGTGCCGACACCACCGCGGAGGGACTTGCCAGGTTGCGCCCGGTGTTCGCGGCCAGGGGGTCGGTGACCGCCGGCAACAGCTCGCAGATGTCCGACGGCGCGGGCGCATCGATCCTGGTCTCCGAGCGCGTGCTGAAGGAGCTGGACCTCGCGCCGCTGGCGCGCTGGGTCGGCTACGCCGTGGCGGGTGTCGCGCCGGAGATCATGGGCGTGGGGCCGATTGCGGCGATTCCCAAGGTGCTGAAGAGCACCGGCATTCGCCAGGATCAGCTCGACTGGATCGAACTCAACGAGGCGTTTGCCGCGCAGGCACTGGCGGTGGTGCGCGAATTGGGACTCGATCCCGCCAGGGTGAATCCGCTGGGCGGCGCGATCGCCCTCGGCCATCCGCTGGGCGCGACCGGAGCGATTCGCACCGCGACCATCACCCACGGCATGAAGAGGCGCAGGCAAAAGTACGGCATGGTGACGATGTGTGTGGGCACGGGCATGGGCGCCGCGGGGATCTTCGAGGCCGTTTAACGTTGCGAACGACACCGCATCCGCGCGGCGTCGGGTCGTTACAGGAGGGCAGGCAGATGAATCGAATTCCGTTGCTTATCGGGGTGGCACTGTTCGCCGTGGGCGCGCACGCGGCCGAGGTCGGAGGCGTCCGGCTCGACGACAAGGCAAGCGTCGGCGGCAAGGAAGTCGTGCTCAACGGCGCCGGCGTGCGCACCAAGGTCTTCTTCAAGATCTACGTGGGCAGCCTGTACCTGCCGGCCAAGGCCAGCAGCCTGGCCAAGGTGCTCGAGCTCTCGCCGCGCCGCGTCCAGCTCAACTTGTTGCGCGACCTGTCAGCGGACCAGTTCGTCGATGCGCTGGTCGACGGACTGAAGGACAACAACACGGCGGCGGAACTCGCGGCAGTGAAGGCGCAGACCGACCAGATGATCGCCATCATGAAGGCATTCGGCGGAGTCAAGGAAAAGGACGTCGTGACGCTGGACCTGATCGACGGCGGGACCGCGATCGGACTGAACGGCGCCGCCAAGGGTTCGATCGCGGGTGACGCCTTCAACCGTGCGCTGATTCGCGTGTGGCTGGGGAACAATCCGGTCCAGGGCGACCTCAAGCAGGCGATGCTCGGCAGTTGATGCGCGATTTCTGGCCGTCATGCGGGTATCGACTGCTGAAGGCAGGCGCGGACGGCCGCCTGACGGTCACCGACGATTTTCTGCGCAGCTTTCTGCTGCGGCCGGAATTGGCCCCGGTCGCCGAGTCCTGCGCGGCGGAACTCGCGCTGCATGACGCACTTCTCGCCCAGCCCCGGCGGGCTGTCGACGAAGCCGACCTGGCCGCGCTGGCCGATCCGGACGGACGCGACAACTACCGGTCCTGGCTGCGCTTTCGCAACCGGCTGACCGCGGCCGGTTCGCTGGAGGCCGCCTATGTCGCGCTCTTCAAGGGCGACGGCGTCGATGTCCCGCCGATCTTCGTGCATCAGCTCACGCAGGTCCTGGTGCGCCATGTTCTGGGCGCCGACCCGGCGCCGATCGCAGCCCGCGTCGGCGAAGCCCTGTTCCGTCCGCAGCGCATCGCCGTGCTCGAGGACGGCGCAGTGATGGCGGCCGACGATGCGACCGTCGACCTGTTCGCGACCACCGGCGGTTTCGGATCGCTGGGCGAACTGCTGGCCCAGAATCGCACGCCGACTCGGACCATCGACCTTGACGTTCTGGATGCGGAAAACGCCGAGCTGTACTGGGATCGCGACGAGCGGCACGACCTTTCGATCAGCCTGAATCGCGGGCGGCCGGCGCTTACCGCGCTGGCGACGCTGCTGGAACGCTGGATCGGGCACTTTCTCGGCGTCGAGGTGTCGATCCGGCACGAGCGCGAGATCGAGGACCGGAAATGGGTTTGGCACGTCGGCCTCGATGCCGAGGCCAGTGCGCTGTTGAACGACCTGTACAACGAGGTTGAGGTCGACGACGAACGCCTGCGGCGCCTGCTGTGCCTGTTCCGGCTGGACTTCGCCGATCCGGCCGACATGCGCGCCGCGGTCGCCGGCCGACCCGTCTATCTCGCCATGGCGATGGACGCGCAGAATCGCCTCAAGCTCAAACCGCAGAACCTGCTGCTCAACCTGCCGTTGACGCGGCCTCAATGACTTCCACCCAGCCAAGATGATGACCGACAGGATGAGACCACCGTTTGGCCGCAGGGCGATCGCCGCGCTGGCGTTCCTGATCTGCGCCTCGGCGCAGGGACAGACGGCCGCGCCGGGCCCCACCGCGGAACCGACCGGAGTTGCTGCGCTGGCATGGCTCGACGGCTGCTGGTCGGGCGTTGTCAACAAGCGCGACTTCCGCGAACAGTGGACGCCGTTGCGCGGCGGGCTGATGCTCGGGCTCGGGCATACGGTGATGGAGGGCCGGACGCAGGACTTCGAGTACTTGCGCCTGGAGTCGCGCCAGGACGGCGTCTACTACGTGGTGATACCCTCGGGTCAGCGCGAAACGGCGTTCCGGCTGGTCAGTACCACGACCGAAGACAAGGACACGATCTTCACCTTCGAGAACCCGCAGAACGATTTTCCGCAGCGGATCGTCTATCGGCGCGCAACCGAGGGCTGGCTGTACGCAGCCATCGAGGGCAAGCTCAAGGGCGAAGAGCGGCGGGTGATCTATCCGATGCAGCGCATCGACTGCGCCACCGGCGATCTGCTCAAGAAGTGACGCGGCGACCGGCGCCGCCCGGCCGCCCCGCAGCGTTCGCCCCTCGGGGCGCGGCGCATGGTGCCGAAGTCCGCTAGGCCGATGCGCCAGTCACGCCTCGATTGGCGAGTTCGTCGGCGCGAAGATTGCCTTCATTGTCGGCATGGCCCTTGACCCAGTGCCATGACACCCGGTGCCGGGCGACGAGGGTGTCCAGCTCTCGCCACAACTCGGCGTTCTTCACCGGCTTGCGGTCGGCGGTCTTCCAGCCGTTGCGCTTCCAGGCGTGGATCCAGGTCTCGATCCCGTTCTTCACATACTGGGAGTCGGTATAGATCGCAACCGCGCAATCCCGCCGCAGCGACTCGAGCGCCCGGATGACGGCGGTCAGTTCCATCCGGTTGTTGGTAGTGTGCGGCTCGCCGCCGTAGAGTTCCATTTCCCGGTCGCCGGCGCGCAGCAGCGCACCCCAGCCGCCGGGGCCGGGATTACCCTTGCAGGCGCCGTCCGTATAGATCACCACGGTGTTCAACGCGGGCGCCCGTGCCCGAGCGGTTCCGCGCCTTCGCGCTGGCGGGGAGACGTCATCGCCGCAGGCCGGCGGAGGCGGTGAGGCCCTCGCGTGCACGCGCCGGGGTGAGCGCCTTCTTGCGTCGCTCGCGGCGCTGGAACGCCGGCATCAGCAGGCGCATGCCGTTCACGTGCTTGGTTGCGCGCAGGAAATACACGCCCCCGCCGATCGGCCACCAGCGGTCGCCGACGGACTCGAAGAACCCGCAGCGGGCCAGCCACTTCCGGTTACGGAAAGGCGGCGCATAGGCATCGAGACGTCCGCCAACCACGTCGAAGCCGAGCAGCGTGAGCCAGTCCTTGAGCCGGTAGAGCGCGATGAAATTGCCGTTCCACGGTGGCGTCTGGCCACGGCCGAAATAGCGCTTGGCCCCGTACAGGGAAAACGGATTGAAGCCCGCGATCACGATCTGCCCCTCCGGACGGATGACCCGGTAGGCCTCGCGCAGCATCAAATGCGGATCGTCGGTGAATTCGAGCGCGTGCGGAATGATGATCAGGTCGAATTCGTTCTCGGCGAAGGGCAACCCGTGCGGGTCGGCGATGACGTCGGCCGGCGGATCGTAGTCGAGCGTCCAGCGCGAGGCGATCCGGCTTTGCGCGAGGAACGGGCATTCGGGCAGGCCGATCTGCAGCGCCCGGAACCCGAAGATGTCCACCACGGTCTGATCGAAGTACGCCTGCTCCCGCGCCAGCAGATAGCTGCCGAGGTCGGTGCGGAACCAGTCCGCGAGATTCGTCGATGGTGATTCGTCCGGCGCGGAAGATGCGTCCATGCAACGGATTATCCCCATCCGCGGTTTCGCGGACAACTGCATTCGGTGGGTTGCCTGGTTTCGACGGACGGGCACGGCGGGAGGCGCTGCGGGCGGGCCGCCGTCGCCTCGGTTGACGTTCGACCGTTGCGCGACCTACCATGCCCCACGAATTGCGGTGCCCAGGCGGGGTGCGCAGGCTTACGCGGTCCGTCTTTTTCGACAAAGGATCGGCGATTGCGTTTGCGTTCGACATGGCGGGTTGTGTTGTGCTCCGCGCTGGCAGGATGCGCGGCCACCGGACCGGAAAAGGTCGTCGAGCCCGCGCCGCCGCCGGCAGTCGTGGCCGCGCCGGCGCCGCCGGTGGTGGCGCCTCCCGATCCGGTGGCGGCCGCGCCCAGGCCGCGCGAGCCTGAACTCTTTCCCGCGGCCATCGGCGCCGATCTCGAGCCGTTGCCGCCGCCGGTGGGCGACATCTGGGAACGCATCGTCGCCGGGTATGCCATCCCCGAACTCAACGGCCCGCTGGTCGAGAAGTGGGAGCAATGGTACGCGGCGCGACCGGACTACGTCGCACGGATGGTCGACCGCAGTCGCCGCTATCTCTATCACATCGTCACCGAGGTCTCCGACCGCCGGATGCCGATGGAGATCGCGTTGCTGCCGATGATCGAGAGCGCCTACAACCCCACTGCGGTGTCGTCCGCCCGGGCCGCGGGCATCTGGCAATTCATGCCGTCCACCGGAAAGCACTACGGTCTTGCCCAGAACTTCTGGGTCGATTCGCGGCTCGACGTTCTCGCTGCGACCGACAAGGCGCTCGACTACCTGACCAAGCTTCACGGCGATTTTGGCGACTGGCAGCTGGCGCTCGCCGGATACAACTGGGGCGAGGGAAACGTGGGGAAGGCCCTGGCACGCAGCAAGGCGAAAGGACTGCCGCCGGACTATTCGAATCTCGCGATGCCCGATGAGACCCGCAACTACCTGCCCAAGCTGCAGGCGGTCAAGAACATCGTCCGCGATCCGGAGAAATACGGGCTGGTGCTCGCCGACATCCCCGATGCGCCGTTCTTCACGGTCGTCAAGATCAACAAGAAGATAGACACCAGGCGCGCGGCCCAGCTCGCCGAGCTTTCGTTCGAGGAATTCATCGCCCTCAATCCGCAGCACAACCGGCCGGTGATGGCGGGCGCCGACGAACATTCGATCCTGTTGCCAACCGACCGGGCCGAGATATTCGCGGCCAAGCTCGACCTGGTCGACCAGCCGCTGGTGTCCTGGCAGGCCTATCGGTTGAAACCCAACGAGACGCTGCCGCAGGTCGCGGCGAAATACGGCATGTCGGTCGAGACGCTGCGCACCATCAACGGCATCGGCGCGCGATCGCGCGTGCCTGTCGGTCACGTACTGCTGGTGCCGGCGGAGCGGACTTCGACCGAGGCGGCGCAGTCGCTGGCGCAGGTGGTGTTCACCAGCGTGCCGGCGGGCCGCACCACGTATTACACGGTGAAGAAGGGCGATACGCTGCGGCGGATCGCCGCCAGTCAATCCGTGACGGTTGCCGAGCTGAAGACCTGGAACGGGCTGAAGCGCGACTCGATTTTCGCCGGGCAGAAGCTCAGGGTTACCAGCGACGTTGTCCCCGTCGCCAGATCGGGGGGGCGCACCAAGCGGGCCGTCGCCACCCGGGGCGCCGGGAAGAAGCCGGCGAATTCCGCGGCGGCTGGCACCGCGAAGCCGGCGGCCAACCCCGGTCGGCCGGCAACGGCGCGCTCCAATGGATCGCCGGGGGGCTAGCCGGAACTAGAGCGTTGGCGCCGTCGTCCGCACGGCGTCCCGGAATGAAAAACGGGCGACGCATGGCGCGTCGCCCGTTCTTGTCCGCCGCAGGAAACGCCGGCGGAATGCTGCGGCCTGGCTTACAGTTTCTTGGCTGCCTTCTTCTTCGGGGCGGCCTTCTTCTTGGTCGCCTTCTTGGCTGCCTTCTTCTTCGGGGCGGCCTTCTTCTTGGTCGCCTTCTTGGCTGCCTTCTTCTTCGGGGCGGCCTTCTTCTTGGTCGCCTTCTTGGCGGCCTTCTTCTTCGGGCGGCCTTCTTCTTGGTCGCCTTCTTCGCCGCCTTCTTCTTCGGGGCGGCCTTCTTCTTGGTCGTCTTCTTGGCGGCCTTCTTCTTGGTCGCCTTCTTGGCTGCCTTCTTCTTCGGAGCGGCCTTCTTCTTGGTCGTCTTCTTGGCGGCCTTCTTCTTGGTCGCCTTCTTCGCCGCCTTCTTAGGCGCGGCCTTCTTGGTCGTCGCCTTCTTCTTCGCAGGTTTGCGTTTGGCGGCCTTCTTCTTCGGCGCAGCCGCAGCCGGAGCCGCGGGCGTCATCATGGACATCATGTCTGCCATCATCTTGGTTTCTCCTGTCTGAGTTACCGTGACTGGTTATGTTGCGTCTCTTCATCGCAGGCGGATTGCGGTTCGTCGATTTTGTCGTACAAGCACTTGACAAATCCGTTCCACCTGCTGCCTGCATTGTAGCCACGTTTGACATTTTTGCAAGATTTCGTCGCTGATTCCGACGCTTAGCCACGCGACTGTTGCGCTTTCGCACAGGCTTCGAACACGCGCATTCGCGGCATTCGCGGCGCTCGATCGCGCCGTGGGCGCGCGGAAATCGCGTTAGCTGTCGCGCGAAGGCGAAGCGATTTCGAGCGCGAACAGATCTTCGATGCGCTCGCGCCGGCGCGCCAGCTGCGCCTGCTTGTCGTCGACAAGCACCTCGGCGGCGCGGGGACGCGCGTTGTAATTCGAGCTCATTGACATGGCGTAGGCGCCGGCCGCGCCGACGGCAAGAAGGTCGCCCGGGAGAAGCGCGAGCTCCCGATCCTGCGCGAGGAAATCGCCGCTCTCGCAGACAGGGCCGACGATTTCCCAGCGCCGCTTTTCGCCGCCATGGGGACGCACCGGATCCACCGGATGCCAGGCGTCGTAGAGCGCCGGTCGCAACAGGTCGTTCATTGCCGCGTCGACGATCGCGAAGCTCTTCGCCGCGCCCGGCTTCAGGTATTCGACGCGGGTCAGCAGAACGCCGGCGCCGCCGACCAGCCGCCTGCCCGGTTCGAGCAGCAGTTGCTCGGGACGGCCGGCGAAAAGCTCGCGCAGCATCCGCGCGTAGGCCGCCAGCGAAACCGGAGTCTCGTCGCGGTAGCGGATCCCGAGTCCGCCACCGACGTCGATGTGCTCGAGCCGGATGCCCTCCGCGCGGAGCCGGTCGACCAGGTCCAGGACCTTGACGGTCGCGTCGCGGTAGGGTTCGAGGTCGGTGATCTGCGAGCCGATGTGGATGTCGAGGCCGCGGATGTCGACATGCGGCAGCTGCGCGGCGCGCCGATACAGCGCCGGAGCCTCGTCGTAGGCGATGCCGAACTTGCTCTCCTTGAGCCCGGTGGCGATGTACGGGTGCGTCTTCGGATCGACGTCCGGGTTCACGCGAAAACTGACCGGCGCGCGTTGCCGCAGACGACCGGCCACCGCGTTCAGGCGCTCCAGTTCGGCGGCGGACTCGACGTTGAAACACAGGATGCCGGCCGCGAGCGCCTGGGCGATCTCGCGCTCCGACTTGCCGACCCCGGAGAAGACGACCTTGGCCGGGTCGCCGCCGGCGGCCCTGACCCGCGCGAGTTCGCCTTCCGACACGATGTCGAAACCGCTGCCCAGGTCGGCGAGCAGCTTCAGCACGGCAAGGTTGGAGTTGGCCTTCATCGCGTAGCAGACGAGGTGCGGCAGGCCAACGAAGGCTTCGGCGAACTCCTGCCAGGCCGTCGTGATGGCGGCGCGCGAGTAGACGAAGCAGGGAGTGCCGAAACGCTCGGCGATTTCGGACAGCGCGACACCTTCGGCGCAGAGTTCTCCGTCGCGGTAGGCAAAGAAACTTGCCGGTTCCCCCGGGGGGCGAGTGCCTTGGGGCGGCCCTGCGGTTGTGTGTTCCCCCCGATCGGCGCTGCGCGCCGGTTCCCCAGGGGGGCGAGTGCCTTGGGGCGGCCCTGCGGTTGTGTGTTCCCCCCGATCGGCGCTGCGCGCCGGTTCCCCGGGGGGCGAGTGCCTTGGGGCGGCCCTGCGGCACTCATGGCTTGCGCTTGGTGGCGTCGGCGTCGGTGGTCGTTGGCGCTGACGTCGATGGATTGGCCGGCGCGGCTGCCGGTGTGGGCGCAGGTGGCAATACCAGCGGACCCTTGATGCCGCAACCGGCCAACACGCACGATGCGACGACGGCGGCGACCAGGCGGAATTGACGTAACATCGGCGTGAATGCTATCACGCAGACCCATGCCGACCGACACCGAATTCATTGCCGCCGTCGATGCCGCGCTCGCCGCCATCGGGGTCGCCGTCGACGCTGCCGTCGACGCTGCCGTCGATGCGGACCAGGCCGACGTCGACTGGAGTCTGAACGACGGAATCCTGGAGATCGACTGCTCGCCCGGCGGCAAGCTGATCGTCAACCGGCATGTCGCCAACCGGGAGATCTGGGTGGCCGCGCGTGCCGGCGGATTTCACTTCCGCGCCGACGGAGCGCAATGGCGCGACACGCGCTCCGGCGAAACGCTGCCGGTGACGCTGGCGCGGCTGCTGCGCGAGCAGGGGCGCATCGACGCCGACTTGTCGGGGCTGCCACCGCCGCCGTAGCGGCCTTTGCCCGGCGCCGGAGTTGCAATCACGCCGCCAGCAGCGCCGTCCAGTCCTCCAGTTGGCGGCGCAACGCCGCGTGTCCCGGGAGCAGCGATTCGACCACTGCCCAGAACCGCGGCGAGTGATTGAGTTCGACCAGGTGCGCCACCTCATGGGCAACCACATATTCGGCGAGTTGCGGCGGCAGCTGCACCAGCCGCCAGTTGAGACGGATTTCGCCGCGGGCGTTGCAGCTTCCCCATTCGCTGCGGGTATTGGACAGGCGCAGCGCCGGCTCCGACGACGCGATCCGCCGCGCATAGGCGGAGACCTGCGGCGCGACGATGCTCCAGGCTTCGTCCTTCAGCCAGCGGCCCACCAGTTCCGCGACCTGCAGCTCGTCCTGTGCCCGTGGGTGGAGTACGGTCAGGTGAAACAGGTCGGGAGTCACGCGCACGCGTCGCGCCGGAAACACCTCCAGCGCCAGTTCGCGGCCGCGAAAGAGGATCGGCGCACCGGATTTCCACTGGCGGGGCATCACGTCGCGTCGGCGCCCGCGCCATTCCGCCAGCGCCTTCACGATCCAGTTGCCGCGCTCGACAAGCGCGGCCTCGATTTCCGCAAGCGTCACCCAGCGAGGCGCGCGAACGGTCAGGCCGTCGAAGTTCACCTCCATGCCGATGGTGCGCCGGCGCGCGCGGATCAGCCGGTAGACGACGGTCTCCCCGGCCAGCACGACGCTCTTCATCAGGCCGTCGACGGCGCCGCGTCGGCGCGCGGTGCCGGCTGCGTCCTCGGGGCGCAGGCAGGCAGTCGGTGCGGTGCCGGATGCGGTCGTCATCACGGAACGCCAAGCCGGGCGACCTCGCCTTCGATCCACGCCTCGACCTGCTGAGTGAGTGTGGCGTGATCCTGTCCGGCCGACGAGATCGGCGCGCCGATGGTCATGGTGATCATACCCGGGCGCTTGCCAAAGATGCCTTTGGGCCACAGATAGCCGGCGTTGTGCGCGACCGGAATGACCGGCACGTCCATCGCGATGGCGAGGCGGGCGCCACCGGTCTTGTACTTGGCGCGCCGGCCCGCCGGGATGCGCGTGCCCTCCGGATAGACCACGATCCAGAAGCCCTGCGCGAATCGTTCGCGGCCCTGCGCCGCGATCTGCTGCATGGCGTCGGTGCCGGCCTTGCGATCGATGGTGATCGGCGACGCCAGCGCGAATCCCCAGCCGAAGAACGGAATCGCCAGCAGCTCCTTCTTGGCGACGTAGGCGAGCGGCGGAAAGTAGCGGGTCAGCGCCAGTGTTTCCCAGGTCGAACTGTGCTTGCACATGATGATGTGCGGCGCGGCACGCGTGTCAGCCGGGATGTTCTCGAGGCCATCGATCCGCCAGCGGATGCCGCAGATGGCGCGCGCGCCCAGCAGGTTGACCCAGCACCAGCTTGCCGCCATCCGGAAGGTCCATAGCCGCGGCGACCAGAACATCGCCAGCATGGCGAAGGCATAGACCGGCGTGACCACCAGCTGGTAGAGCAGAAAGGCCAGGGAACGCAGGACCGAGGGCATCGTGGTCCGGCGCGTCACTCGCCCGCGAGGAGCGCCGACACCGCGAACGCGAGGTCGGGGAAGATCACCGTGTTCTTCGGAAAATTGCCCTCGCGCAAGGTCTTCTCGCCCTTTCCGGTCAGCACCAGCATCGGCTGCGCGCCGACGCTCTCCGCCGCCAGCAGATCGCGCAAAGAGTCGCCTACGCAGGGCACTCCCGTCAACTCCGCATTGAAGCGTTGGCCGATCTCGACCAGCATGCCCGGCTTGGGCTTGCGGCATTCGCACCTGGCATCGGCGGTGTGCGGGCAGAAGAACACGGCATCCAGGCGGCCGCCGGCGTCGGCCAGCCCCTTGTGCATCTTTTCGTGGATTGCATTCAGCGTCGCCATGTCGAAAAGCCCGCGACCGATGCCCGACTGGTTGGTGGCGACGACCACGCGGTAGCCGGCATGGTTGAGCCGGGCGATCGCCTCGAGGCTGCCCGGGATCGCCCGCCACTCGTCCGGCGTCTTGATGAACTGCTCGCTGTCGCCGTTGATGACGCCGTCGCGGTCGAGCACGATCAGCCTGGCGGCGCGCGCCGGGACGACGGCTTCGGTGCCTATCTGGACCATGCTAGGCTCGGTTGGCGTTGGCGGTCATCGCGGCGGGAAGGCCTTATCCAGCGAGCTTGGAAATGTCCGCGACGCGGTTCATCGTCGCCGCGACGCTCCGCAGCAGCGCGAGCCGGTTGGCGCGAACGGCGACATCGTCCGTCATCACCATGACGTCGTCGAAATAGCGGTCGACCACGGGCTTGGCCGTGGCCAGCGCGCGCAGCGCGCCGGCGAAGTCGCCGCCCGAATAGCCGGCCTCGACCAGCGGCGCGAGTTTCTGGAACGCCATGTAGAGATCGTGCTCGGCGCCATCGGCGAGCCGCGCCCGGTCGACGGCGCTGGCGGCCTGGTCGCCACTCTTCTTCAGGATGTTGACGATGCGCTTGTTCGCTGCGGCGAGCGCCTCGGCCTCCGGCAGCGAAGCAAAGGCCTGGACGGCGGCCAGCCGCGCCGGCAGGTCGGCGATGACCTCCGGCCGGGCGTCGACCACCGCGGCGACCTGTTGCGCCGAGTAGCCCTGCTCGCGCAGGTAGCCGCGCAGGCGATCGTAGACGAAATCGAGCAGCGCCTCCCGGTTCGGCCTCACCGCCGCAATGGAAGCGAAGGCGGCGAAGGCGGCATCGACGCATTCGCCGAGGGCGACCGGCTGCCGGCGCTCGATCAGGATGCGAATGACGCCGAGCGCCGCGCGGCGCAGTCCGAACGGATCCTTGTCGCCGGTGGGCAGCTGGCCGATGCCGAACATGCCAGCCAGAGCCTCCAGCTTGTCGGCCAGCGCGACCGCCTGCGCGACCTCGCTGTCGGGCAGGCGGTCGCCGGCGAACTTCGGCCAGTAGTGCTGCTCGACGGCGTCGGCGACGACGCCGGTCTCGCCGTCGTGCGTGGCGTAGTAACGGCCCATCAGGCCCTGCAATTCGGGAAACTCGCCGACCATGTCGGTGGTCAGGTCGGCCTTGGCCAGGAGTGCGGCGCGCGCGGCCTGCGCCGGAGTCCGCGCCCAGCAACGGCGCCAGCCGGGCGACGATTGCACCCAGGCGCTCGACGCGATCGGCCTGCGAGCCCAGTTTGTTGTGGAAAACGATGCTGCGCAGGCGCTCGACCCGGGTGTCCAGTCGCTGCCTGCGGTCCTGGTCGAAGAAGAACCTGGCGTCGGCCAGGCGCGCCCGCAGTACCCGCTCGTTGCCGCCGACGATCGCCGCCGGGTCGCGCGTCTCGATGTTGCTCACCAGCAGAAAACGGTTGACCAGCGCCCCCGCCGCGTCGGCGAGGGCGAAATACTTCTGGTTCAACTGCATGGTCAGAATCAGGCATTCCTGCGGCACCGCCAGGAACGCAGCGTCGAAACTGCCCACGTAGACGGCGGGCCACTCGACCAGCGCGGTCACTTCGTCGAGCAGGGCATCGGGCATGATCGGCGTGGCATCGCCGGCGGCTTCCTCCAGCGCGACGACGATGCGCGCGCGCCGCTCGGCAAACGACGGAATGACCTTGCCTTCGCCCTCCAGCGCCGGCGCGTAGGCGCGGGCATTCGCCAGGCTGAGCACCGCACGCGACAGGAAGCGATGGCCGCTGGTGATCCGTCCGGCGTCGAGCCCAAGCGCGTGCACCGGAACGACGTCGGCGCCGTGCAGCGCCAGCAGCGCATGCGCGGGACGCACGAACTTCACCGTGGCGCCATCCGGGCGCTGGTAGCTCATCACCTTGGGAATCGGCAGCCGCGCCAGCGTCTCGTCGAAGGCGTCCTGCAGGCCGCGGGCGAGCCGCTCTCCGTTTACCATGCTGCGCAGGTAGACGTACTCGGACTTGCCGTCCGACTGCTTGAACAACTGATCGGGGGCATCGCCGGCCTGCGTCGCCAGCGCGGAACGGCCGAGCGCGGCAAGTTTCTTGACCAGAGCCGGCGTCGCCGCGCCGGCAGCGTCGAAGGCGACCTTGACCGGCATCAGCTTCTCGACGACCTCGGCATCCGGCGCAACCGGCGCGACTTCGGTGATGGAGACCGCCAGCCGCCTCGGCGTTGCATAGGGCGTGATCTCGCTGCGTTCGCACAGGTATCCGCGCGCGCGCAGGCCTTCGGCGATTCCGTCGGCGAAGGCATCTCCCAGACTCCGCAGCGCCTTGGGCGGCAGCTCCTCGGTGAGCAGTTCGACCAGCAGCGCGTCGGCGCTCATCGGGCTGCCGCCGTGGTCGCGGCCTCGCCTGCGCCTGAACGCAGCATCGGGAAGCCCAGCGCCTCGCGTGAATCGTAGTAGGCCTGCGCAACCCGCCGCGACAGCGTGCGGATCCGGCCGATGTAGGCGGCGCGCTCGGTGACCGAGATCGCGCCACGGGCGTCGAGCAGGTTGAAGCTGTGTGCGGCCTTCAGGATCATCTCGTAACCCGGCAGCGGCAGCTTCGCTTCGAGCAGGCGCAGCGCCTCGCCCTCGAAGAGCGTGAACAGTTCGAAAAGCCTGGTGACGTTGGACTGCTCGAAATTGTAAGCCGACTGCTCGACCTCGTTCTGGTGATAGACATCGCCGTAGGTCAGCGTGCGCTGGACGCCGTTTTCCATCCAGGTCGTCCACACCAGGTCGAACACGTTCTCCTTGTCCTGCAGGTACATGCACAGTCGCTCGAGGCCGTAGGTGATCTCGCCGGTGGTTGGCCTGCAGTCGAGGCCGCCGACCTGCTGGAAGTAGGTGAACTGTGTCACCTCCATGCCGTTGAGCCACACTTCCCAGCCGAGCCCCCAGGCGCCCAGCGTCGGGTTCTCCCAGTCGTCCTCGACGAAGCGCACGTCGTTCTTCGTCAGATCGAAGCCGAGCGCCTGGAGCGATCCCAGGTACAGTTCGAGAATGTCCGCGGGCGAAGGCTTGAGCACCACCTGGTACTGGTAGAAATGCTGCATCCGGTTCGGGTTCTCGCCGTAGCGACCGTCCTTCGGCCGCCGCGACGGCTGGACGTAGGCGGCCCGCCAGGGCTCGGGCCCGAGCGCACCGAGGAAGGTCGCGGTATGCGACGTCCCCGCGCCGACTTCCATGTCGTAGGGCTGCAGCAGCGCGCAACCCTGGCGGTCCCAATAGTCCTGCAGGCGCAGGATCAGCTGTTGAAAAGTGAGCATGGCGGTGGCGGCGAGCCGACTTGCGGGGACCCGCGAAAACTTCTTGAAAATCCGCATTTTACTTGTTTCGCCGCCATCGCGACCGTGGATGCGAGGCCCGCGCCTTCGCAATCGCCCGTCAACGCCTGCGGCCGGCAAACGCCGCGGCCGCCAGCAGCGCGAGCGCCAGCAGCAGCACCGGCAAGTCACCGAAACGAACATAGGGCGTTTCGCCACTGCGCCCGGACACGTCGGCTTCGAGGATTCCCTGCACGAACCAGGGCAGCGTGACGATCACGCGGCCGTCGTGGTCGATCGCCGAGGTGATGCCGGTGTTGGTTGCCCGCAGCATTGGCCGCCCCGTTTCCAGCGCGCGCATCTGGGCGATCTGGTTGTGCTGACGCGCTGCGATCGAGCGGCCGTACCAGGCATCGTTGGTGACGTTGACCAGCACGGTCGCCGCGCGCGCACCGGCGGTCAACTCCGCGCCGAACACGTCCTCGTAACAGATATTCACCGCGAATCTCTGACCGGCCAGCGCGAACGGCGGTTGCACGGCGGGTCCGGCCGCCTGGTCGGCCAGCGGAATGGCCAGGACCTGGTTGATGAACCAGCCGAAAAGCGGCTTCAGCGGAATCGACTCCCCGAAGGGCACCAGGTGGTGCTTGCGGTAGAACTGCGGCGGCGCGGCGCCGATGCTGACCACGCTGTTGTGGATGCGCTCGCCTTCGCCGGGTCGCGTCGGAGGTTCGGCGACGAACAGGCCGACCAGCACGCTGCCCTCGCGTGCCTGCACCGCCTGCGCAAGATCGACGAAAACGCTGCCGGGGATCTGGTCGGCGAATTGCGGAAAGGCGCTCTCCGGCAGCACCACCACCCTGCCCTGCGTCAGGCGGACGAGCTGCAGGTAGCGGGCGTAATTCTGTTCCTGGAATGCCGGGTCGAACTTGTCCGCCTGCGACACATTGCCTTGCACCAGAGAAACCGCGACGGGATCCCCATGCGGCGCGGTCCACTCGAGGCGTCCGGCGCCCATGCCGCCGAGCGCCAGCGCGACGACGCCCGCGCCAAGCATCGCGAGGCGTCGATGCTGCGGCCGATCGTCGGCCAGCGCGCCGATGACCGCGGACGCTGCGGCGGCAACCAGCGCAACGGCGAGCGAGACGGCGAACACGCCGCCGCTGGGCGCGTAACCGGCGAAGGGCAGCGCGACGGTCGGCAGCAGGCCCGCGTAGCCGACGGCAAGCCAGGGAAAGCCGGTGAACACATAGCCGCGCAACCACTCGGCGAGCAGCCACGCCGCGGCGGCGGCCAGCAGCCGTTCACCTGAGTCGGGGCGCGTGAGGCGAACGACGACATAGCCCGCGAGCGCCGGCCACAGCGCGAGATAGGCGACAAAGCCGGCGGTGGCGACGACCGCCACCAGCGCCGGCATGCCGCCGAAGGTCTCCAGCGCGATGAACACCCAGGACACGCCGGCGCCGAACAGGCCGAGCCCGAAGCAGAAGCCCTGCAGCGCGGCGACGCGTGGCGTCGGCGCGCGCTGCCACAGCCAGAAGAGTGACGCCAGCGCGGCGATCGCCACGGGGGGGGCATGGAACGGGGCGAACGCAAACACCATCGCCGCGCCGGCGACAAGCGCGAGCAGACCGGCCTTCACGCGGCGTGATCGTCGGCTGGCGGCGCGACGCGTTCCACCTGCAGCGTGTGCAGGCGCCGGCTGTCGGCGCGCAGGACCCGGAAGCGGTAGCCTTCCAGCGTGGTCAATTCGCCGCGCTTGGGCAACCGGCCGAATGCCCTCAGCACCAGCCCGCCGATGGTGTCGAGTTCGCCATCCTCGAGGTCGGTACCGAAGCGCGCGTTGAAGTCGGCGATCTCGGTCTGCGCCTTGACCCGGAAGCGGCCGTTGGCCTCGGCGATGATGTTGTCCAGGCTCTCGTCGAAATCGTACTCGTCCTCGATGTCGCCGACGATCTGCTCCAGCACGTCCTCGATGGTCACGATGCCGGACACGCCGCCGTACTCGTCGACGACGATGGCGATATGGTTGCGATTGGCGCGGAACTCGCGCAGCAGCACGTTGAGCCGCTTCGACTCGGGTACGAACACCGCCGGGCGCAACGTGTCGCGCAGGTCGAACGCCTCCGGATTGGCGAAGTAGCTGAGCAGTTCCTTGGCGAGCAGGATGCCGATGACGTCGTCCTTGCTCTCCCCGATCACCGGGAATCGCGAGTGCCGCGCCTCGATGACCGCCGGGATGAACTCGGGCACCTCCTGCTCGATCGACACGCAGTCCATCTGCGCGCGCGGAATCATGATGTCGCGCACCGTGGTCTCGGAGACCGACAGCACGCCTTCGATCATCGACAGCGCGTCGGCATCGAGCAATTGCCGCTCGAACGCGCCGCGCAGCAGGTCCACCAGTTCCTCGCGGTTCTCGGGCTCGCGGGTCAGGAACGCGGTCAGGCGCTCGATCAGCGTGGCCTTGCCCGGTTTGTCGTCGTCACTGTCCATCGCCGCGCTCACGGACTGTGGACCGCGTAGGGATCGGGCAGCCCCAGGCGGGCCAGAAGCGCCCGCTCGCGGGCTTCCATGGCGGCCGCGTCGCCGACGCGCTCGTGATCGTAACCTTGCAGGTGAAGCATGCCGTGAATGACCAGGTGGGCGTAGTGCGCGGCCAGCGGCTTGCCCTGCGCGTCGGCTTCCTTGCGGACGACCGGCGCGCACAGCACCACGTCGCCGGCTCGCGGATGCTCGTCATCGTACACGAAGGTCAGGACGTTGGTGGCGTAGTCCTTGGCGCGGTACTCGGCATTGAGCGCGCGCCCCTCGATGGCATCGACGAAGCGCACGGTGACATTGGCGTCCATTTCCAGCGCGGCGCGAACCCAGCGGCGCACCTGCGCGCGGGTCGGCAGGTCGGCGTCGTTGCTGGCGAACTGCACCGACAGCGACAGCCCGTGCCCGCCATGCGGCTGCGCGGTGCGGCTCACGCGGGGGCCCGGGCTTCGTCGAGCAGCCGCGCGAACAGCGGGAGCACCGTCGCGTCGTCGACCGCGAGCAGGTTCTCGCCGACGTAGATTTCGGTGACGGCGTGGTCCGGGGTCGGCGATGCGCTGAAGCGCGAAGCGAGCCAGACGCCGGTGTCCGCCGCGATGCGATCGCGTGCGGCGGCAAGCGCGTCCGCGCCACGGGCGATGTGCAGGTGGAACAGGTTGACCTGGATGGGCGAGGGCAGGATGGCAAGACCGGAAATCGCGGCAAGCCCGCCGGCAAGCGTGCGCGCCCGCGCCAGGCATGCGGGCATGCGAGCGAAGGCGGCATCGAAGCGCATCGCCGCCGACGCGGCGGCCGGATGCAGCTGCACGACCGTGCCGCCGTGGCGGCGACGCCACACCCGCGCGGCCTGAATGAAGGCGGCAGGCCCGAGGAGCATCGCGCCCGAAAGGGCGCCGATGCCCTTGTAGAAGGACACGTAGACCGAATCGAAATGCGCGCAGATGTCGGCCAGCGAGCGCGGGGCGTAGGCCGCGCCGGCTTCCCACAGGCGCGCGCCGTCCATGTGCATGCGGATGCCACGGGACCGGGCCCGCCCGGAAAGCTCGGCCAGCTCGTCCATCGACGGCAACTGGCCGCCGATTTCCCGGGCCGGAAGCTCGACCACCAGCGCGGCGAGCCGTTCGGGGCAGCGGTCGAGGTCGGCGGCGAGCAGCGGCCGGTCCCGGTCGCCGAGCAGTGAGGCATCGAGCCGATGCAGGCGGGCGTAGCCGCGCTCCTCGTGCACCTCGAGGTGCGACGTCGGATGCATGCCCACATGCGCGACGCCGGTCTCCTCGGCCCAGATGCGCAGCGCGATCAGCTGCGCCATGATGCCGCTGGGCATGTAGGCTGCCGCTTCCATGCCCGTCAGCGCCGCGATCTTCGCCTCGAAGGCCTCGAGCATCGCGCCTTCGCCGTAGCGGTCGGCGCGGTGGCCCTCCGCCCTGCACCATTCGCCGACGCGGATCAGTTCCTCGCCCGGGCCGCCTTCGCGATGCCCGGAAACGACAATCCGGCACCCAAGCCGCAGGGCCTCCTGTTCCTTCGCGGAGCGCTCCATCGCCGGTCGCTCAGCGCGCGTCAGGCGGGCGCGAAGCCAGCTTGGCGGCCTCGCGATCGTAGGCGTCGACGATTTTCTGCACCAGCGGATGACGGACGACGTCGGCACTGGTGAAATGGCGAAACGCGATGCCGCGCACCTGGGCGAGAATGCGCGCCGACTCGACCAGGCCGCTTTTCTGGCCGCGCGCCAGGTCGATCTGGGTGACGTCTCCGGTGATCACCGCCTTGGTGCCGAAGCCGATGCGCGTCAGGAACATCTTCATCTGCTCGGGCGTCGTATTCTGCGCCTCGTCGAGAATGATGAACGAGTGATTGAGCGTGCGCCCACGCATGTAGGCGAGCGGCGCGAGTTCGATGGTCGTGCGCTCGAAGAGCTTCGCCGCCTTGTCCACGCCCATCAGGTCGTACAGCGCGTCGTAGAGCGGCCGCAGGTAGGGGTCGACCTTTTGCGCGAGGTCGCCGGGCAGGAAGCCCAGCCGTTCTCCCGCCTCGACCGCAGGGCGGACCAGGACGATGCGCTTGACCGCGTCGCGTTCAAGAGCGTCGACCGCGCAGGCGACGGCGAGATAGGTCTTGCCGGTCCCGGCGGGGCCGATGCCGAAGGTGATGTCGTGCTCGAGGATGTCCTTCAGGTAGCCGACCTGGTTGGGCGTGCGCCCGTGCAGGTCAGCGCGCCGCGTCCGCAACCGCGGCATGTCGGCGGACGCGTCGTCCTCCCGCTGCGGCGGCGCGTCGGCCTGCGCGCCGATCTCCACCAGGCCAAGCTGGATGTCGTCCACGGACAGTGGCTTCTCGGCCGCGGCGTAGAAGCGCTGCAGCGCCGTCGCCGCCTGCGTGGCCGCCCCTGTCGCGCCGGTGACCGTGAAGTCGCCGCCGCGATGGGCGATGGCGACGTCCAGCGCCGCCTCGATCTGGCGCAGATTGGCGTCCAGCGGGCCGGTGAGATTGGCCAGCGCCCGGTTGTCGAGGGGCGCCAGCGTGACCTTGAGCTTCCCGCGCTTTGGCATCAAACCCCCTGGCGCAGCATCGGCGCCTTCAGTGCCTCGTCGAGCGTGGCCAGCGTTTCGCCGACGTGCGCCGCGGTCTCGGCCGACAGCTTTGGCCGCTTCTGCATCGCCGCCAGATCGGCGCGCAGCGCGATCGCCTCGGCGCGCAGCAGCGCCCGCGCGTCGGCCGGCATCGCAACCGCCGGGCGCAGGAGCACCGCGGTGACGCGAGTCACGTAGTCCCGCTGCAGGTTTCGCCGCAGCAGCGGCAATGTCCTGCCCGGTCCGCAGCTCGCTGAAGATCGTCCGGCGCAGCGTCGAATAGAGTTCGGCCAGCCGCAGCGCCTGCGCCGGGTCGCTGACCTTGAGCTCGTTGTTGAGCAGGCGCTGCGCGATGTCCGGCCCCAGCAGCGGACCCAGCACCGCCGCGTGCAAGGACAACACCTGCTGGTCGACCGGGAGGTCAACCGGGGGCAGGGTACCGCCCATGTCCAGCACGTCGTCGATGTCCTGGTCGGAGATGGAGAGCCGGCTCAGGAACGTGGGCGGAAAGCGGAAACTGTCGTCGGCGAAGATGGTGTCGGCGAGCAGCGCCAGTGCTGCCCGCTGCTTGGCGGCCGGCACCGGCTCGAGCGGCGCCCGGCCGGTGCCGGCACGGTCGCTGCGCAGCGTCAGCCCGCCGATGTACTTGACCGAGAGCAGCGCGCCGCGGCGCATTTCTCCGAGGCCGCGCGAGAAGTTTCGCCGCAGGATCGCATAGCTCTCGTCGGGCTTCAGCGTCCTTGCCTGGGTCGTCGCCCACAGTTCGCGTGCCAGCTTCAGCTGCCGGTCGGCAAAGGCCAGTGGGTCGGCACCGAGGTCGAAGGTGTTGGCCAGCGGGTCGAGGCCGCTGTGGTAGAGCGTGTCGTCGGCCATGAACGCAAGCAGCGGCTCGCCCGAGCGCCCGGCGATGCGCTGGAGGCCCTCGGGTTCCGCGTCGGGCGCGAATTCGCGGTAACCGTATTCGATGGCCCAGTAGTCGTAGGGGCCGAGCGTGGTCATGTGGTAGGCGCCCTGCTGCTCGCCCCTGAGCGCCAGATTGACCGGGTTGTACTCCATGATCGAACCGGCGATGCCGTCGCGCTGCGTGAATTCGCGGTTTGCCAGTTGCGACTCCGAGTAGACGGTCGACGCGCGGAAGTTGTGCGTCAGCCCCAGCGTATGCCCGACCTCGTGCATGGTCGTGGACTTGAGCCTGGCCTGGATGAACGCCTCTGCCTCGGCGCCATCGAGCATCAGTTCGCCCCGTGCCTCGAGCAGCGACAGCGCAAAGGCGGAATTCTCCGTGGCTTCGGCCGCATAGGTGCAATACGGCTCTTCGCCATGGCGGTCGGCGGCGGGCGATGTCTGGCTGGGGATCGTCTCGACGCCGGAGCTGCGAATGGCCCGGACGCTGGTTGCGTCGATGCCGATGTCGGCGTCGAGAATCTCGCCGGAACGCGGGTCGACGATCGACGGGCCGATGGCCAGGAAACTGCTGCGGGTGGCGGTTATCCAGCGAATCGATGCGTGGCGGATGTCGGAAGTGTTGAAGTCCGCGTCGTCCGGCTGGATTTCGACCCGGATCGCGTCCCTGTAGCCCAGACGCTCGAAAGCCTTGTTCCACTCCAGCACGCCGTCCCGGATGGAGGCGCGGTACTTGTCCGGGACGTTGCGATCGATCCAGAAGACGATCGGCTGCTTCGGTTCGGACAGCGCCGCCGCCGGATCCTTTTTCTCCAGTCGCCAGCGGTTGACGTAGCGGATGATCGGAATGCGCCGGTCATCGGTGGTGAAGTCCCAGCGGTCGGTGGAGAAATAGCCGATTCTCGCGTCGGCGGCGCGCGGGCGCATCGGCTCATCCGGGAGTTTCGCCAGCGTGTAGTGGAAGCCGAGGAACAGGCTGCGGATGTCGGGCACGGTGGACGGTGGCTGGGTGACCGGCTGACCCGGAGCCGGATTCGCGACCCGGGCCAGCGCGTAATGCGCGTTGACGTTGAACGCCACGAAGTCATCCGCAGCCCTGACGCTGCGGAACGAGGAGTTGCGGGCGTCGAAGGCGTACGACTGCCGGTATGCGCGTTCCAGCCGCGACGCCGCCCCGGGCAGGTCGGCGAAGAACAGCGCGTTCGCCTCGATCAGTACCGACTTGCGCTCGGGATGCGGCTGCGAAGCCAGCCCGGCAGTGCCCAGCAGGCTGTCGGAAAAGCTCTCGGCCACGGCGCGAGCCTCTGGCGAGCCGGTCCTTGCCGTGTACTTCACGTTCTTGCTGATCAGCTGGACGTTGCTGCCGACCTTGTGGAAGGCGACGATCGCCGGACCGCCGAAACGACGCGACAGGCTGCTGCTCATCGAACCCGCGTAGAAGTGGCTCTCGCCGAGCCCCTGGTCGAGATTGGTCGAGAAAAAATAGGGGGAGTCGAACTGCTCCGGCGCGATTTCGATCCAGACCTTGTCGTCGCGTTGCCAAAGCGGGAAGAGGCCCGGATGCCGATTGGCATCGCGGACGACCTCGGCGAATGGGCGCAGCGCGGACGCACCCGGGGCGCCGGGCGGCGGCGTCGCACTGCCCGGCGCCCCGGCCAGCCGCTGGGCATTGGCGATGGCCTGCGCCGAGGGGGCGATCGTGGCGGCCGCGCTCGGTGCGCCGGTGGCGGGTGCCGGCGGCGGGACCGCGGTCGGCGGCGCCGAGGTGTCGGTCACCGTGGCGCATCCTGCAGCGGCGGCAGCGCAGAGGCCGGCGGCGAAGCGAAGAAGCCAGCGGCTCATGATGGTCGCTCCATGGCTGCGCAGTGGCATCAGCCGGCCGCGATGGCACCGCGCAGCGAATGCGCCAGCGCGGCGGTGATGGTGACATCGACGAAGCGGCCTAGGTTTTCATCGGGCCCGGGGAAGTTCACGACGCGATTGTTGGCGGTGCGTGCGGCAAGCTCGCGCTCGTCCTTGGCGGCACGGCCGGTGACCAGCACGCGCTGCCGCGAACCGACCATGGCCAGGCTGCGCGCCCGATACTGTTCGTCCAGCGCGGCCTGCAGCGCCGCCAGGCGCGCCTGGGCGATCCGCGGCGGAACCTGATCGGCCATTTCAGCGGCCGGCGTGCCTGGCCGCGGGCTGTAGACGAAGCTGAAGGCGCCGTCGAATCCGACATCGGCGACCAGCTGCATCGTCTGCGCGAAATCGGCGTCGGTCTCGCCTGGAAAGCCGATGATGAAATCCGACGTCAGCGACAGTTCCGGGCGCTGCGCGCGCAGGCGGCGCACGATCGACTTGTATTCCAGCGCCGTGTAGCCGCGCTTCATCGCGGCGAGAACGCGGTCGGACCCGGATTGCACCGGCAGATGGAGATGCGGCACCAGCTTGTCGAGCGTGCCGTGGACGCCGATCAGCCGGGGCGTCATTTCCTTCGGATGCGAGGTCGTGTAGCGGATGCGCTCGATGCCCGGAATCTCCGCGACATGCTCGAGCAACGCGGCCAGGTCGGCGAATTCGCCATGCGCCGTGCCGGGCTCCATTGCGCCGCGATAGGCGTTGACGTTCTGGCCGAGCAGCGTGACCTCGACGACGCCCTGGTCGGCGAGATCCGCGAGCTCCATCAGCACATCGGGCAGCGGTCGCGATACCTCCTCGCCGCGGGTGTAGGGCACCACGCAGAACGAACAGTACTTGCTGCAGCCCTCCATGATCGACACGAAGGCGGAGGCTCCGTCGATGCGCGCGGGCGGCAGGTGGTCGAACTTCTCGATTTCCGGAAAGCTGATGTCCACCTGCGGCACGCCGCTTCGGCGACGCGCGGCGAGCAGGTCCGGCAGGCGGTGCAGTGTCTGCGGCCCGAAGACGACGTCGACATACGGCGCGCGTTTGACGATGGCGGCGCCTTCCTGCGACGCCACGCAACCGCCGACGCCGATCATCAGGCCGGGATTGGCGGCCTTGAGCGCGCGCACCCGGCCGAGGTCATGGAACACCCGCTCCTGTGCGTTCTCGCGTACCGAGCAGGTATTGAACAGGATGACGTCCGCGTCCTCGGGCCGGTCGGTGCGCGTCAGGCCATCGGCGGCATGGAGCACGTCGGCCATCTTGTCCGAGTCGTACTCGTTCATCTGGCATCCGAACGTGCGGATGTAGAGTTTCCTGGACAAGGGCGCTGTCGCCTCGGAGCCGGTGGTGATCCGGAGGAGGTGGGAGTGGCTGGAGGGAAATTATAGCAACCGCATCCCCGAATGCGAGTCGCCCGGGGGAGGGCGATTCCGGCGGCGCCCCGGCATCCGTGGCGCGCGGCGGACTGGCCGCTGGGGCGGCAGGCAGGCTAGAATCCGCGCAGCAGGTGTCCGCCGCGAATCCGTCGCGACGGGTGAAACGGGAACGCGGTGCCGCGCCATCGGCGCGAAAGCCGCGACTGCCCCCGCAACGGTAAGCCCTTCGAGGGCCGCTCTTTCGTGCCACTGCCGCCAAGCGCGGCGGGAAGGCGGGCGGTCCGCAAGGCGAGTCCGGAGACCGGCCTGCGCCGTGCCGCTCGAGTCGTGATGCGACCCGGGCGGCCCGCGACCGCAGCGCGGAAGGCGCTGCGCACGGTCCGTTCGCCGCCATCCCGTTCCAGCGGATGCTCCGGCCCGCGCCGCCGTGCGCGCTGTCTCTCGCCCATCGATCGCGACTCACGCCGTGCGGGGTGTTCGCGGTGTTGCGTGGAGTGGCCGATGTCGACGTTCGCGTTTCCCCCGGCGGACCTTCGCCGCCTGCGCCGGCTCGCGCTGACCGCGGCTGGCCTTCATTGCGCCGGCGCCGTCGCGCAGGTTCCCGGGCCCATGCCGGCGGCGTTGCTGCCCCCGGTTGCGGTCACGGCGGCACGCAGCGCGCAGCCGATCGCCGACCTGCTCGCCGACGTCACGGTGATCGATGCCGACGAGATCATGCGCAGCGGCGCGCAGAGCCTGCCGCAGCTGCTGCAACGCCAGCCGGGCGTCGAGGTAACGATCAACGGCGGACCCGGGGCGACCTCGGGTGCCTTCATGCGGGGCGCCAATCGTGGCCAGACACTGGTCCTGATCGACGGCCTGCGCGTCGGTTCGGCGTCGGTCGGCGCGACCTCGCTGGAGGCGATCCCGCTCGACCAGATCGACCGCATCGAAATCCTCCGCGGTCCGGCGTCGAGCCTCTACGGGGCGGATGCCATCGGCGGCGTGATCCAGGTCTTCACCAGGAAGGCCTCCGGCGGCGCCTTTGCCGGGAGTCTCGCCGCTGGCTACGGCACCTTCGACACGCGTACGCTGTCGGGCGGACTGGCGGGGGCGTTGGGACCGCTGGCGTTCAGCGCGCAGGCGGGCGGCACGCGCAGCGCAGGCTTCGACGCCATCGCCGATCCGGCCAATTTCAGCTACAACGGCGATCGAGACGGCTACAGCGCGCAGAACGTGGGCCTGAGCGCGACGCTGCCGTGGGCGCCGGGACAGGAGGTCGCCGCCCAGTATTTCCAGAACCGCCTGAACAGCCAGTACGACGGCGGTCCGGGTTTCGACGACCGCACCATCACCACGCTCGAGGCCTGGTCGGTGGTCAGCCGCAACCGGCTGAACGATGCGTGGATGTCGATCCTGACCGCGGGCGAAGGCAGCGACGATTCGGTGTCGCAGACCGGCTACGGCGATTACCCGTACAGGACGACGCAGCAGCAGCTGACTTGGCAGAACGATGTCGTCTTGCCCCGCGGGGTCGCGTCGGTCGTCGCCGAGCGGCGGGTCGAGCAGCTCGAGTCGAGCGATGATTTCGCGGCGACCCGGCGCACGACGAACTCGGCGACCGGCGTCTACCGGCTGCGGCACGAGGCGCTGGCGCTGCAGGCCAACCTGCGTTACGACCATTCGAATCAGTACGGCGGCCAGACTACCGGCAGCGTGGCCATCGGCTACCGGATGTCTCCCAACTGGCGGTTCACCGCGGGCTACAGCACGGGTTTCAAGGCGCCGTCGTTCAACGACCTCTACTATCCCGGGTTCTCCAACCCCAACCTCGTCCCGGAGACCGCACGCAACGTCGAGGCCGGCGTCTACTGGACCGCCGCCGCCGGCGAGTTGCGCGGGGAGGCTCGCCTGGTCGCGTATCGCAACCGGGTCGAGCAGCTGATCGTGTTTCAGTGCGATGCCGCGTTCAACTGCCGGCCGGAGAACGTCGACCGGGCGACGCTGGAGGGCGCGACCCTCGGCGTCGATCTTCGCTGGCGCGACACGCGGGTGCAGGCGTCGCTCGACCTGCAGGACCCGCATGACGATCGCACCGGACACCTGCTGCCGCGCCGCGCCCGGCAGCACGGCGCGCTGCAGGTGCAGCAGCAGGCGGGGCCGCTGTTGCTGGGCGGCGAGTTCGTCGCCTCGTCGCTGCGCTACGACGATCTTGCCAATGCCCGCAAGATGGGCGGCTACGGCATCGTCAACCTGACCGCCGAATGGCCGCTCGCCAAACGCTGGTCGCTGCTGGTCCGCGGCAACAACGTGTTCGACAAGAATTACCAGCTCGCCGAAGGCTATGCGACGGGCGGGGCCACGGTCTTTGCGAGCCTGCGATGGCAGCCATGAACCTGCGCGGCGCATTCGTCTGCGCCCTCGGTGCAGCCGTGACCTGGGCGTTCGCCGTTCCCGCCATCGGCGCGGCGGTTGTCGTCGACGATGCGGGCAACGCTCTGCCCGCCTCGCCGCCGGCGCGGCGAATCGTCAGCCTCGCGCCGCACGCCACCGAGCTGCTGTTCGCCGCGGGCGCGGGCGCGGCGATCGTCGGCGTCGTCGCGCACAGCGATTGGCCGCCCGAGGCGCGGCGCCTGCCTCGGGTCGGGGACGCCGGCGCGCTGGACCAGGAGCGCATCGCCGCGCTGGCGCCCGACCTGGTCGTCGCCTGGCCCTACACGGCGCCGGCCCACCTTGCCGCGCTGCGCGCGCGCGACGTTCGCGTCTTCGTCAGCGATCCCAAGTCGATCGCCGGCATCGCCGGCGACATCGAAAAACTGGGCGCGCTCGCCGGCACCTCAGCCGTCGCCAATGCGGCGGCCGCGGCACTGCGCACGCGGCTGGCGGCGCTGGCCGTGCCGCGTCCGGCGCCGCCGTTGCGGGTGTTCTACCAGATCTGGAATGCACCGTTGTACACGGTCGGCGGCCGTCATCTCATCTCCGAGGCGATCTCGGTCTGCGGCGGCGAGAACATCTTTGCGGGCCTGACTCTGCCCGCGCCGGCGGTCACCGTCGAGGCGGTGCTGGCGGCGCGGCCCGAGGTGATCGTCGGCGGCAGCGATGGCGGCGCCCGCCCGCCATGGCTGGACGAATGGACGCGCTGGCGCGCACTGCCCGCGGTGCGCGACGGCAACCTGTTCGTCGCCGACGGCGATCTGCTGCATCGGCCGGGCCCGCGCTTCGTCGACGGCGTCATCGCGCTGTGCGGCGACTTCGCGCGCGCCAGCGCGGCGCGCGCTACGCGGGCAGGAACGCCGCGCCGCGTGGATGATCCACCGCGATGAGCGGCTGACCGTAGAGCGCCGACAGCCGCGCCGCGGTCAGCAGCGATGCGGCCGGACCGGATTCGACGCCGCTGCCGCTCAGCAACACCGCGTGGGTCGCGACGCGCGCAGCCAGCGCCAGGTCGTGCAGCGCCATCACCACGGCGTGGCGCCCGTCGCGCGCACGCTGCGCGAGCAGTTCCAGCGTGCGCACCTCGTGGGCGATGTCGAGATGGTTGGTCGGCTCGTCGAGCAGCATTACGTCCGGATCCTGCGTCAGCAGCATCGCCAGCGCGACGCGGCGCCGCTCGCCGCCGGAGAGCGTCTGCACGTCGCGGCCGGCGGCGTCGGCCATGTCGACGGCCACCAGCGCCGCATGCGCGAGTTCGCGGTCCGCATCGCTCTCGGGCCGCCAGCGCGGCAGGTGCGGGTGACGGCCCGCGAGCGCGGTCTCGAATACCGTCGACGGAAAGGCATCCACCGTGTCCTGCAGCAGCAGGCCGACGCGCCGCGCACGCGACCGTGGTGCGTGCGTGCCGATGGGCGCGCCGGCGAGCATCACCTCGCCGGCGGCCGGCGGGCGCAGACCGGCGAGCGTGTGCAGCAACGTGGTCTTGCCGGCGCCGTTGGGACCGATCAGCACCCAGCATTCGCCCGGGCGCACCGCGAAGGCCAGGTCGCGGCAGAGTTCGCGGCGGGGAACCGCAAGGCGCAGTCCGGAACAGGAAAGCAACGCGTCGCTCATTGTCCGCCCCCGCCCCCGCCCCGGCGCAGCAGCCACAGGAACAGTGGAACGCCAACCATCGCGGTAAGCACGCCGACCGGCAGTTGGGTCGGGGCGACGATGGTACGCGCCAGCGTGTCGGCCAGCACCAGCAGTGCGCCTCCGGCCAGCGCCGACGCGGGCAGCAGCACGCGATAATCGTTGCCGACCAGCAGCCGCACCGCGTGCGGAACGACGAGTCCGACGAATCCGACGCTTCCGGCGACGGTCACCGCGACGGCGGTCGCGCCTGCGGCCAGGCCGTGCAGCGCCAGCGTCACCTTGCGCACCGAAACGCCAAGTCCTGCCGCCGTCTGCGCCCCGCGCGCGAGCAGCGTCGCGTCGCGCGCGATCGGCAGCGCAAAGGCGAGGAGCGCTACCAGCGTCAGCAGTGCGCGATCGCCGTGCACGGCGCCGGAGAGATCGCCGATCAGCCAGAACAGCATGCCGCGCACCTGGGCGTCGGGGGCGAGCGCCAGCAGCAGCATGATCAGCGCGCCCCAGCCGGAGGCCACGACGATGCCGGTGAGCAGCAGCTGGGTGGGCGACCACGCGCCCGTTCCGCGGGCGAGTCCGAACACCAGCAGCGTCGACAGGACCGCCCCCGCGAATGCCGCCGGAGTGACCAGCGCCGCGGCGCCGAGCAGCGTCGCGCCGAGCGCGCCGCAGGCGGCGCCGCCGGAGAGCCCGAGCACATAGGGGTCGGCCAGCGGATTGCGCAGCAACACCTGCATCAGCGCGCCGGCGATCGCCAGCAGTCCGCCCACCGAGAAGGCCGCAAGCGCGCGCGGCAGCCGCAGTTCGCGCACCACGGCCGCCTCGGTGCCGGCATCGATGCCGACGAGCGCGCGCAGCACGAGGCCCGGTTCGACATCCACGCTGCCGACAGCCAGGGCCAGCGCGAACGCGGCGATGGCCAGGCAGGTCAGGACGAACAGGACCGGAAGGGGCGGGAAGCGTTGCAAGGGAGCGCCGTGGCGAAGCGTGCCAGCCGATTATAGGCGGCGGCCGACGCCGCCCGCGAAGCCTATAATCGTAGTCGATGAACAAGGCCTTCACCCGCGAATCGGATGTCGAAGACGAAGACACGCCCGACGCCATGCCGGCGCTGCCCGCGGGTACCCGGAACTACATGACGCCGGGCGGCTTCGCGCGATTGAAGAGCGAACTCGACGCATTGGTGACGCGGCAACGGCCGGAACTGGTCGCGATCATCGCCTGGGCGGCGGGAAACGGGGATCGCTCGGAAAACGGCGACTACATCTACGGCAAGAAGCGCCTGCGCGAAATCGACCGGCGCATCCGCTTCCTGGTCGGCCGTCTCGACCGGGCCGAGGTCGTGGATCCGCAGGCGCGTCACGGTGCCGACGACGAGGACCGCGTCTTCTTCGGCGCCACGGTGACCGTCGCCGACCCGGAAGGCAACGAGCGTACGATCAGCATCGTCGGCGTGGACGAGATCGATACGGCGCGCGGCTACGTCAGCTGGGTGTCGCCGATCGCGCGCGCCCTGACCAAGTGCTGCGAAGGCGACCGCGTACTGATGCAGACGCCGGGCGGGACCGAGGAACTCGAAATCGTGACGGTGCGCTATGTTCCCCTGGCAACCGGCGAGTCTCCGGCGGACGAGGGCGCGGCCGGCGGCCGAGGTTGACGCCTGCGACGCGCGCCGCCACTATTGACGGGTGGCGATCGACGCCGCCACCGAAAATGCCATGGAAAACGACCTGAAACAACTCGAGCAGAAGCTGGCGACATTGCTCGCGCACACGCGGGCGCTGCGCGTCGCCAACGAGTCGCTTCGCCGCGAACTCGCCGCCGCAAACGAGCGCAACCGGGAAATGACGGCGCGCGTCGAGCAGGCCGGAGCGCGGCTCGACGCGCTGATCGTCAGGATGCCGAACGAATGAGCGCGAAGGGAGCCGAACGCAGCGTGCAGCTCGATGTGCGGATCCTCGGCCGCGAGTTCAAGGTCGCCTGCAAGGAACACGAGCGCGCGGAGCTTCTGGATGCCGTCACGCTGCTCGACACGCGGATGCGGGAGATCAAGGATGGCGGCAAGATCACCGGTGTCGAGCGTATCGCGGTGATGGCGGCGCTGAACATCGCCAATGAGCTGCTGCGCGCGCGTCGCGCGCCGCCGATGCCGCCGCCCTTGCCGCGGCCGCCCGACGCCGCGGTTGACGAGACGGCGATGCAGCGTAGAATCCAATCGATGCAGATCGCCATCGATCAGGTGCTCGCCGATCAGGAAAAGCTGTTCTGACCGGGCAGCGTCCAGGCAACGCGATTCGAACCCGAACCGCGCCCTGCGCATCGTCGCCCTGCAATGTCCATGTTCCCTGGAGTGTTCGAGCCGGTCATATATTCTTTGAACCAATGCTCTCGTAGCGAGGTTGCCCCAGCCACATGCGAGCCGGTGTGCGCTCCCAAGCGGAAGCGCCTGAAGGCTCCGGCGGGCGGCCATTCTTGAACCCAGGTTCAAGATATTGACCGGCACGGCACACCCGGGGAACACCCTTTTTCATTCCTGACAACGACCTCCGACCCGCGATCCGGCGTCCGCGGCGCGCCACGGCTGCGCGGATGGCCGTGGAACCTGCATGCGTTTTTGGCTGATGAAATCCGAGCCGGACGAATTCTCGATCGACGACCTCGCTCGGGCCCGCGGCCGCACGACTTCCTGGTTCGGCGTGCGCAATTACCAGGCGCGCAACTACATGCGCGAGATGCGCGTCGGCGACCAGGCGTTCTTCTACCATTCGAGCTGTCCGGAACCCGGCATCGCCGGCATCGTCGAGGTCGCGAAGCTCGCCCACCCCGATGCGACCCAGTTCGACCCCGCGAGCAAGTACCACGACGCCAAGGCGACGCGCGAGGCGCCGCGCTGGTTCAACGTCGACGTGAAGCTGGTGGAGAAGACGCGGCTGGTGCCGCTGGCCGAATTGCGCGCCCAGCGCGCGCTGGCCGACATGGTGATCCTGCGCCGCGGCAACCGGCTGTCGATCACGCCGGTCACCCCGGCCGAGTGGAAACTCGTCACGCGCCTCGCAGCGGCGTCGGCCTGAGCAGACGATGGACTGGGCGCTGATCCCGGTATTCCTGCTGCTGGGCTGCATGGTCGGCTTTCTTGCCGGGCTGCTGGGCATCGGCGGCGGCATGATCGCGGTGCCGCTGCTGACCATGGTGTTCACCTACGAGCGCTTTCCGCTGGAGCATGTGGTGCACATGGCGGTCGCCACCTCCACCGCGACCATCATGTTCACCTCGGTGTCCTCGGTCCGCGCGCACCTGTCGCACGACGCCGTCATCTGGTCGATCGTCTGGGGCATGTCCCCGGGCCTGGTCATCGGCTCGCTGGTCGGGCCGCAGTTCGCCAGCGCCATGTCCACGCCGGTGCTGGCGACGGTGTTCGGCGGCTTCACCTGGTTTTCCGCGGTGCAGATGCTGTTCGACCGCAAGCCCGCGCCTTCGCGCGTCCTGCCGGGAAAGCTCGGGCTGTCGGCGGTCGGCAGCGGCGTCGGCGTGGCCTCGGCGCTGGTCGGCGCCGGCGGCGGCTTCCTGACGGTGCCGTTCATGACCTGGTGCAACGTGACCATCCACAAGGCTGTGGGCACGTCGGCGGCGATGGGCCTGCCGATCGCGCTCGCCGGCACCGCCGGCTACATCATCGCCGGAATGCGCCAGAGCGGCCTGCCGGAACTGACCTTGGGCTATGTTTATGTTCCCGCGCTGCTGGCCGTCGTCGCGGCCAGCGTGTTCGTGGCGCCGCTGGGCGCGCGCACCGCGCACAGCTGGCCGGTCAAGAAACTCAAGAAGGCATTCGCTTTCCTGTTGTTCGCGCTGGGCGGTTACATGTTCTGGAAGGCGTACGCGACGTGGGGAATCTAGCGCCAGCCGCCGGGCCCCCGCGGTGCGCAAAGCGCCGAATGCCTATCGGTCCCCGAATCTTTCCCGCAACACCGTCTTCTGCACCTTGCCCATGGAGTTGCGCGGCAATTCGTCGACGAAGACGACGCGCTTGGGAACCTTGAAGCCGGCGATCTCGCCCTTGAGCCTGGCGATGATCCCGCTTTCGCTGAGCGCATGCCCGGGCCTGCCGACGATGATCGCCACCACGGCCTCGCCGAAATCCGCATCGGGAACCCCGACGACCGCCGACTCCTCGACGCCGTCGAGCGCGTCGAGGCGCTCCTCGATTTCCTTCGGATAGACGTTGAGGCCGCCGGTGATGATCATGTCCTTGGCGCGTCCGACCAGGCGCAGGTAGCCGCGCCCCGGCGACTCGTCGATCAGCTCGCCCTGGTCGCCGGTGCGGAAAAAGCCGTCGGCGGTGAATTCCTCGCGCGTCTTCTCGGGCATCTTCCAGTAGCCGGCGAACACATTCGGGCCGCGCACCTCCACGCCGCCGATCACACCCGGTGCACAGGTCCGGCCCTCGTGATCGGTGATGCGGATCTCGACGCCCGGCAGCGGCCGGCCGACGGTGCCGCCCACGCGCGCGCCATCCAGCGGATTGGAGGTGATCATGCCGGTCTCGGTCATGCCGTAGCGCTCGAGGATGGCCTGGCCGGTGCGGTTCGCGAATGCCTCGAAGGTCTCGGCCAGCAGCGGCGCCGAACCGGAAACGAACAGGCGAATGGTCCGGCATTGCTCGCGGCCGAACGTGGGCTCCGACAGCAGTCGCGTGTAGAACGTCGGCACGCCCATCATCGCGGTCGCGTGCGGCAGCAGCGAAATCACTTCGCGGGCGTCGAATTTCGGCAGCCAGAGCATCCGCGACCCCGACAGCAGCGCGCAGTGCGTGGCGACGAACAGCCCGTGCACATGGAAGATCGGCAGCGCGTGCAGCAGCACGTCGCCGCGCCGGAAGCCCCAGATGTCGACCAGCGCGACGCCGTTGGACGCCAGGTTCCGATGCGTCAGCATCGCGCCCTTCGAGCGGCCGGTGGTGCCCGAGGTGTAGAGAATCGCGGCCAGGTCGTCCGGCGACGATTCGACGGTCGTGAACTCCTCGGGCAGCGACTGCGCCCGCGAATCGAGTTCGGCGAGCGTCAGCACCGTGGCCCCGTTCGCGAGCGTCTCGATCATGCCGAGCTGGTCCGGATTGCAGACGATCACCCGCGGCTGCGCGTCGCCGAAAAAATAGGCCAGTTCCGTCTTCTGGTAGCCGGTGTTGAGCGGCAAATAGACCAGTCCGGCGCGAAGGCAGGCCATGTACAGCGCCAGCACCTGCCAGTGCTTGTCGACCTGCACCGCCACGCGGTCGCCCGCGCTGGCACCCGGCGCCGACCAGCGCATGCGCGAACCGGGCGGAGGTTGCGGCCATCTCGTCGTAGTGGATCACCGGGCCGTTCGGGATCAGCAGGAACGGTTCCTCGACCCCGTCGGGGAAATGACGTTCGAACAGCGCGTAGAGATTGGCATTCATCGGAGCGGCGTTTGGCTAAGAAGGTGACGACGCCAGTACCGGCGCGTCGACGATGAGGTCATTCGCGGCGCGGTTTCGCCGCGCCGCGAACTGCGCCCGGCGACGAACAGCCGCGCGACCTGTTCGGCACGATTGGCGAGCAGCGCCGCCGAGTCGCGCAGGCAAACGTCCAGCGTCGTCGGCCCGTTGGGCAATCCAAAGCAGCCGGCGAAATGGCGGCTCAGCGCCGGCAACGCCGCCGGATCGACGGCTCCGGAGAGCAGCGTAACCGGCACATCGTGCCGCGCCGCGTGCCGGGCAACGATGAACGGCGCCTTCGAGCCCAGCGTCTGCGTGTCGCTGCGCCCTTCGCCGGTGATCGCCCAGTCGGCGCCGTTCAGCGCGGCATCGAGCCCGATCAGCCCGGCGACGATTTCCGCCCCGGACGAAAAGGTTCCGCCGACGAGCTGGAGCGCGAAGCCCAGCGCCGCCGGCGGCGCCGGCGCCCGGCTTTTCCGCGCAGTGGCGGTGCAGCGTTGCCTCGGCCAGCGCAGCGAAGCGGGAGATCGACGCATCGAAGGTCGCGATGCGATCGGCGCCGACGCCCTTTTGCGGACCGAATACGGCGGTCGCGCCACGCGCCCCGGCGAGCGGGTTGTCCACGTCGGACATGATGATGAACTCGGCGTCGGCAAGGCGGGGGTCGAGGCCCGCGCCGTCGATGCGCGCCAGTGCGGCGAGCCCGGCCGGCGTTCCCGGCACCTCGCGCCCGGCCGCATCGACCAGGCGCAGTCCGAGCGCCGCGAGCAGGCCGCTGCCGCCGTCGTTGGTGCTGCTTCCGCCCAGGCCGACCATGAAGCGCCGGACGCCGCCGTCGAGCAGTGCGACGATCAGTTCGCCGACGCCGCGCGACGAGCGCAGCTCCACCGGGACCGCCATCGCCTGCGGGTCGGTGATGCCGACGATCTGCGCCACTTCGATGATGGCGGTCAGGCGGGGCGGCTGCTCGATCAGGCCGAAGGACGCGTCGAGCAGGGCGTCGCCCGCGCCATGCACCCGCATCGTTCGGCGGCGGCCGGCGCCGCCGACCGCGGCAAGAACGGCATCGAGCGTGCCTTCGCCGCCGTCGGCCATCGGACAGGGGCGCACGTCGACGTCCGGGATCGACCGGACGAGTCCGCGCGCGATCGCCGCGCAGACTTCCGGCGCGCTCAGGCTGCCTTTGAACGAATCGGGAGCGATGACGATGCGCAGCATGGATCCTTCGTGGAAATCGGCAGGTTCGGGGGAATGGTACCCCGACCCGCGGGCGGGCCGCGCGCGGCGGGCGCCACGCCGGGTCGCTCAGGTGAGGTCATCGTCGTCGCCGTGCGTGGCCCGCGCCAGCCGATCGCGCACCGCAAGCCACGGCGGATTCCTCCGGCAGGGCCTCGATCAGGATCGAGCCGGCGCCGGAGGCATCGAGCGCGCGCAGGTTCGCGTACAGGTCGTGCGCATACCCGGCCGGCGCGCGCGGCGCAGTGATCCATCGGCCGCGATGGTCATCCGGTCGCACGGACAGTCCGCGACAGCACCGCCGCGGTCGGATTGTCGGCGGCGGCCATCGGCAATGCCGCAGGTTCGACGAGGCGGGCCGGCGTGCGCGGCGCGTAGTGCGACGCCAGTGTTCCGGAAGCGCGGGGCGCGTCGGCGCCGGGCGCGCGCGGCGCGCGGCCGAGCACCCGCGCGATCGCGTCGATGCCGATGCCGCCGGGACGAAGCAGGGTCGGCTCGCCGTCGTCGAAGGCGACGATCGTGCTTTCGATGCCCACCGCGCAGGCGCCGCCATCGAGGATCATCGCGACCCGGTCGCCGAGGTCGTCGGCGACGTGCCGGGCGGTCGTCGGCGAGATCTCGCCGAAGCGATTCGCCGACGGGGCCGCGATGCCGCCGCCGCCCGCATCGACGAAGGCGCGCAGCAGCGCCTGCGCCACCGGATGCGAGGGCACGCGCAGTCCTACGCGATCCTGGCCGCCGGTCACGATGTCCTGCACCTGCGGGGCGCGCGGCAGGATCAGCGTCAGCGGCCCGGGCCAGAACGCCTCGGCGAGCCGGCGCGCGCCGGCAGGAACCTCGCGCGCCCATTGCGGCAAGTCCCGCGGCGTCCGGCAGGTGGACGATCACCGGATGATCGGCGGGCCGGCCCTTGGCGACGAAGATGCGCCGCACGGCGTCGGCGTTGCCGGCGTCGGCGCCGAGACCATAGACGGTTTCCGTCGGGAAGGCGACGAGCTCGCCTGCGCGCAGCGCGGCCGCGGCGCGCGCGAGAAGCTGTGGATCGGCGGCGACGATCGATCTGCTCAATGGCGGGGCCCGACCGATGGCGCGGCGATGGCAGGGTGCGGGACGCCCGCCGCCAAACTGCTAGAATTCGCGTCTTTGTGCCGCGCGCCGCGCCGCATCATGCGGGCGCGGGGCGCGCGCAGTCGAATGCACCGGCAGGTGCGGCAGGGAGTGTCGATGAGTGAATTTCTGTTCACGTCGGAATCGGTATCGGAAGGACATCCGGACAAGGTCGCGGACCAGATTTCCGATGCGGTGCTCGACGCGATTCTAGAGCAAGACCCCACGGGCCGCGTCGCGGCGGAGACGCTGGTATCGACCGGCCTCGTCGTGATGTCCGGCGAGATCACCACCCGCGCCAACGTCGACTACGCCCGGGTCGCGCGCGAGACGGTCCGCACCATCGGCTACAACGACCCGGAATTGCGCTTCGATGCCGATGGCTGCGCGGTCATGGTCTGCTACGGCCGGCAGTCGCCGAACATCGCGCAGGGCGTGGATCGCGCGTCCGACGACTACCTGAACCAGGGCGCCGGCGACCAGGGGCTGATGTTCGGCTACGCCTGCGACGAGACGCCGTCGCTGATGCCCTTCCCGATCTACTACGCGCATCGGCTGGTGCAGCGGCAGAGCGAGGTGCGCCGCGACGGCCGCCTGCCCTTCCTGCGCCCCGACGCGAAGTCGCAGGTGACCGTCCGCTATGCCGACGGCAAGCCGGTCGCCGTGGACACGGTGGTGCTGTCCACCCAGCACCATCCGTCGATGAACGACCGCCAGGACAAGCTCGCCGAGGCGGTGATCGAGGAGATCATCAAGCCGGTGTTTCCGCCGGGAATGCTCGAAGGCACCCGGTTCCTGGTCAACCCGACCGGCCGCTTCGAGATCGGCGGCCCGCACGGCGACGCCGGACTCACCGGGCGCAAGATCATCGTCGACACCTACGGCGGCGCTGCGCCGCACGGCGGCGGCGCGTTTTCGGGCAAGGATCCGTCGAAGGTCGACCGCTCGGCCGCCTATGCGGCACGCTACGTGGCCAAGAACATCGTCGCCGCCGGAATCGCGCGGCAGTGCCAGGTCCAGGTCGCCTATGCGATCGGCGTGGCCAAGCCGATGAACGTCACTGTCTACACCGAGGATTCGGGAAGGATTCCCGACAGGAAGATCGCCGAACTGGTCGAGGCGCACTTCGACCTGCGGCCCCGGGGCATCATCCAGATGCTCGACCTGCTGCGGCCGATCTACCGCAAGACGGCCGCCTACGGACATTTCGGCCGCGACGAGCCGGAATTCACCTGGGAGCGCGTCGATCGCGCCGACGCACTGCGCGCGGCGGCAGGACTGTAGCCAGCGGACGTTTCCCCGCCTGGCCGGATCGGCTAGGATATCCGGGGGCCCGGCGCTTCGCCGGGGTCGGACAGGGGCGGTGACGGATATGGGCCTTGCGGAGATCGTCGGCATCGGCAGTGCAGCGGAGTGGCGTCGTGCATGGGTCCCCGCGATCGTGGCCGCGGCGCTGGGCATCAGCGGTTGCGCTTCGCTGCAGGGGATCGTGGTCGCCGCGCCGCCGCAGGGTGGGGCCGTCGCGGTGAAAGCCGGCGCCCCGCTGGTGGTGAGCCTCCCGGTCGACCCGGATGCCGGTTACGGGTGGGTGCTCAAGGCCGCGGGCCCCAACATCAGCATGACCGGCGGACCCGATTACATGCCCAGCCCGAAGCCCGCCGGAGCGACCGGCGAGCCGGGCGCCACCATCTATCGCTTCCGCGCCGGCCTGCCGGGATCGACGACGCTGGAATTCGACTGGGTCGCCCCGCCCGGCGCCAAGTCGCCGGCGGTGCCGAGCGTCCGCTACGACGTGACCATCCTGCCGGCCGGGTACTTCGGCGTCCTCTGACTGCAGCGCTGCTGGCGCACCTCCCCAAGTTCCTGTAATCTATCGGGTTTCGCGGATGCCCGCGCGGCGAATACCGTTCGCTTCGCAACGCCCGCAGGCAACCCTCAAGGAGATCCCATGGCCGAACGTTCCCGCACCCGCCGCAACACGCTCGAGCGTCGTTGCCTTTCCAAGACCTTCAAGCGCATGTTCGTCGGCGCGCCCAAGGGCATCTTCAAGATGCTCGAGAAGGTCAAGAAGAACTAGGACCTGCGGCGCGATGCCGGGTCGAGGGGCTGCCCGACGGGCGGCCCTTTTGCTTTCCGGCGGCGCCCGGCCGCGGCCGGGCTGAGCGCGAACCACGACGAATGCCCTTTTCCTACTACGAGCGGTTGACCGCGCAACGCCAGGCGATCTATCGCCGGAGCGACGCCATCGCCGTACTCGCGCCACCGTCCGCCGCGAGCGTCGCCACGCCTGTGGCGGCCATTCGCGACGGCCTTGCTCTTGAACGGCGGACGGACGTCCAGGCCGCATCGCAGGCGCTGCTGGACGCGCTGGTCGGGACCTACCGGGTGCCCGGGGTCGACATGCGGGTGCTGGCCGTGCGTCCCTCCGACCACGACGGCGAGCTGCACGGGCTCTACGAGCCGGACGAGGACCGGCCGGTGGCGAGGATCACCGTCTGGATGCGCACCGCGCAGCGGCGGCAGACCGTGGCGTTCCGTTCCTATGTGCGCACCGTCGTGCACGAATTCGTGCACCACCTCGACTACGAACTGTTCAAGTTCCCCGAGACCTTCCACACCGAGGGCTTCTACAAGCGTGAGTCGAGCCTCGCCAACGCACTGTTCGAGGCGATCGGCGCCCCGTCCGGACCGGCCCGTGGCGCGGCCGGTCCCGGATTGCGGTAGAATCCACCGCTCTCCGAGGAGCGTTGCAACAGCGCCTTCGCCGATCCGCCCGGATCGGCCGCGCTGCCAGGCTCGGAGCTTCAATCCGCAACCGCGCTCGTTGATCCGCGATTTCGCCGCGGGGAAGCGAGTGCCGCATCTCCGCAGCCCAGTCGCCCGACGAGGAGTGACCGATGAACGCTGCATCCGAGACCAAGAATTTTTCCGACTATCGCGTGGCCGACCTGGCGTTGGCCGGGTGGGGGCGCAAGGAAATCGCCATCGCCCAGACCGAGATGCCCGGGCTGATGGCGATCCGCGACGAGTTCGCGCCTGAGCAGCCGCTGCGCGGCGCGCGCATCGCCGGCTCGCTGCACATGACCATCCAGACCGCGGTGCTCATCGAGACGCTGCAGGCACTGGGCGCCGACGTGCGCTGGGCGTCGTGCAACATCTACTCGACGCAGGACCATGCGGCCGCGGCGATCGCCGCCACCGGCACGCCGGTATTCGCCTTCAAGGGCGAGTCGCTGGCCGAGTACTGGGACTTCACCCACCGGATCTTCGAGTGGGGCGACGACCGCGGCCCCAACATGATCCTCGACGACGGCGGCGACGCGACGCTGCTGGTGCACCTGGGCGCGCAGGCCGAGGCCGACCCATCGTGCATCACCCATCCCGGGAACGAAGAGGAAAGCGCGCTGTTCGCGTCGATCAAGGCCAAGCTGGCCAAGGATCCGAAGTTCTACTCGCGGCTGAAGGCCGGCATTCGCGGCGTCACCGAGGAAACCACCACGGGCGTCAAGCGGCTGTACACGATGCACAGGGAAGGAAATCTCGGCTTCCCGGCCATCAACGTCAACGACTCGGTCACCAAGTCCAAGTTCGACAACCTCTACGGCTGCCGCGAATCGCTGGTCGACGGCATCAAGCGGGCGACCGACGTCATGATCGCCGGCAAGGTGGCGCTGATTGCCGGCTACGGCGATGTCGGCAAGGGCTCGGCACAGGCGCTGCGCGCGCTGTCCGCGCAGGTGTGGATCGCCGAGATCGACCCGATCTGCGCGCTGCAGGCGGCGATGGAAGGCTACCGGGTGGTGACGCTGGATTACGCAGCCGACAAGGCGGACATCTTCGTCACCGCCACCGGCAATATCGACATCATCACCTTCGAGCACATGAAGCGCATGAAGGACCAGGCGATCGTCTGCAACATCGGCCACTTCGACAACGAGATCGAGGTCGCGGCATTGAAGGCCTGCAAGTGGGACAACATCAAGCCGCAGGTGGACCACATCATCTTCCCCGACGGCAAGCGCATCATCCTGCTTGCCGAGGGGCGACTGGTGAACCTGGGCTGCGGAACCGGGCATCCGTCGTACGTGATGAGTTCGTCGTTCACCAACCAGGTGATGGCGCAGATCGAGCTCTGGGCCGACGCCCAGACCGGGGGCGCCCGCTACCCGGTCGGCGTCTACGTGCTGCCCAAGCATCTCGACGAGAAGGTCGCGCGGCTGCAGCTGTCCAAGCTCGGGGCGATGCTGACCGAGCTCACCGACAAGCAGGCGCGCTACATCGGCGTCGATCGTGCCGGCCCGTACAAGCCGGACAGCTACCGCTACTAGGAGAGCCGCCATGCGCATCGCGGTCATCGGTGCCGGCGGCGTCGGCGGCTACTTCGGCGGCAGGCTGGCGCAGGCCGGCCACGACGTCAGCTTCGTCGCGCGCGGCGCGCATCTGGCGGCGCTGCGCGCACGGGGGCTGTCCATCGAGAGCGCGCGGGGAACCGCGGCGATTCGCGCGAGCTTCACCGACGACATCGGATCGCTCGCGCCCTGCGATGTGGTGATGCTCTGCGTCAAGCTGTGGGACGTCGAGTCCGCGGCGCAGCTGGTCGCCCCGCTGGTCGCGCGCGGCGGCGTGGTCATTCCGTTCCAGAACGGCGTCGATGCCCCGGATCTGGTCGGCCGCGTGGTCGGCCCCGAGCGCGTGCTCGGCGGGATCGCCTACATCGCCGCGACCATCCGCGAACCGGGGGTCATCGCGCATACGGGCACCATGGCCCGGCTGGTCGTCGGGTCCTTTGCCGGCGGCAACGCGGCCGCGGCCGCGGCATTCGCCGATGCCTGCCGGACCTCCGGCATCGATGTCGAGCTGTCCGCGGACATCCGGCGCGCGTTGTGGGAGAAGTTCTGCTTCCTGTCGGCGATGTCCGGCTGCACGGCAGCCGCGCGGGCGCCGGTCGGTGTCGTGCGCGCCGACCCCGACCTGCGCGCCGCGTTCGATGCGGCGCTGCGCGAGGGCTGGACGCTCGGTCGCGCGCTCGGCGTGACGCTGGCCGACGACTACCCGGCGAAGCAGCTCGCCTTCCTGGATGCGCTGCCGGCCGAGATGCGCTCTTCCATGCAGAACGACCTGGCCGCCGGCAACCGCCTCGAGGCGCCGTGGCTGTGCGGCGCGCTGGCGCGCAAGGCGGCGCAGGCCGGGGTCGCGGCGCCGGTCAGCGCGACGCTGTACGCGGCGCTCAAGCCGCATATCGACGGCCCGCCGCGCCGGGCAGAAAAGGAGTAGGCGATGTATTTCGTCCTGAGCCTGGTCATCAACGCGCTTGCGCTGCTGGCACTGCCGTACATCTTCGAGTCGATCACCGTCGACTCCTTTTTCGTGGCGCTGCTGGTGGCGCTGGTGCTCGGGCTGGTCAACGCGCTGATCCGGCCGGTGCTGATCATCCTGACGCTGCCCGTGACCATCCTGACGCTGGGCCTGTTCATCTTCGTGATCAACGGCCTGCTGTTCTGGGGCGTCGGTTCGTTGATCGACGGCTTCCACGTCGCGGGCTTCTGGTCGGGATTCTTCGGAGCGATCGTCTACAGCCTGATTTCGTGGGCGCTGGCATCACTGCTTCCCGGCAGAAATCGGGTCGTGGTGATCCGGGATTGAAAACGCCTGTTTGCAGCCTGGAATTCTTTCCGCCCCGAACGCCGGAGGGCGTGGAGAAGCTGCGCGCCGCGCGCGCGGATTTCGCGGCGCTGCGCCCGGCGTTCTGTTCGGTGACCTTCGGCGCCGGAGGATCGACGCGCGAGGGTACGCTGGCAACGGTGCTCGAGTTCCGCCAGGCGGGGCTCGAGGCCGCGCCGCACCTGTCCTGCGTCGGCGGCACGCGCGCCGAACTGGCCGCGATCCTGCAGCGGTACCGGGATCACGGCATCCGTCACCTGGTCGCGCTGCGCGGCGACCTGCCTTCGGGCATGGCCTCGGCGGGCGAGCTTCGCTACGCCAGCGAACTGGTGGAATTCATCCGACGCGAGACCGGCGACTGGTTTCACATCGACGTCGCCGCCTACCCGGAATACCATCCGCAGGCGCGCAGCCCCGCGGATGATCTCGACAACTTCGTGAAAAAGGTCGGCGCCGGCGCGAACTCGGCGATCACCCAGTACTTCTACAACGCCGACGCGTACTGGAGCTTCGTCGAAGCGGCCGCGGCGCGTGGCGTGACCATCCCGATCGTCCCCGGCATCATGCCCATCGCCAGTTCGAGCCGGCTGGCGCGCTTCTCCGACGCCTGCGGCGCGGAGATTCCCCGGTGGATCCGCAAGAAACTCGAAAGCTACGGCGACGACACTGCTTCGGTACGCGCTTTCGGCCTGGACGTGGTGACCGCATTGTGCGCGCGGCTGCTCGAGCGCGGCGCGCCCGGCCTGCATTTCTACACGCTCAATGCGCCGTCGCTGACGACGACGATCTGGCGCCGCCTCGAGCTCTGACGCGTCGGCGTCAGCCCGGCGCGCGCGAGTACGAGGCCAGTTCCAGCACCGTGTTCTGGGCGCGGATATCGATGCCCTCGCGCCCGTCCCCTTTTTCGCGATAGGTCGCGTACTTGGTCATGCGCACCATTGCGCCGACCGCGGGCGCCCACCAGGTCTCGTAGTTGCACTGGAACGGAAAGCGGAACGGATTGTTGTCGTCGACGCTCATCAGCGTGCGCATCAGCAGCGCGTCGAAACTGCCGGCCGGCGTGCCGACCTTCGCGTAGCCGCCGACCTTCACGAAGCGATTGATGGAACTCTTCAGCTGGTTCGTGGGGTCGAGGTTGCGCAGGTCCTGCGTCCAGGTCGACTCCGGCGTGAGCGGAAAGCGGTAGCGCTCCAGCGGCGGCTCGAAATTGCGCGTCTCGGTGGCGTCGAAGACCGCACCGGAGGCGACCACGCCGGGCGAAAGCAGCCGCTCGGTGCGGACGAGGTTCATCGTCTCGCCCAGAATCGTCACCCGCACGGTGATGCCGCCCGCCCCGACCGTGGTGACTTCGTGCGTTTCGACCCAGGTCACCGGCACGCGATAACCATCGCGTGCGTCATAGACCCAGCGGTCGCCGACGCGGAACACCGGCGCCGGCGCGGGCGGGCCGCCGGTGCCGCCGACGGCGACGCAGCCGGCCAGCAGGACGGGCGAGGCGATCAGGAACGCGCGACGGTCCATGTCCGGAGACCTTGGCGTGGATCTAGTTCGGCACGATCTCCAGCTCGACGTCGTCGAGCCAGAGCGCGCCCTTGCCGCGCAGCATGGCGCCGACCTCGATGCGGGTGGACCCGGGCTCGATCGGCACGGTGACGGTGTAGCGCTTCCAGCCCGTGGTCCCCTTGACCGGCGCGTCGTACATGAAATCCTGCGCGACCGTGGCCCCGCTCTTCTGCACCAGCACCGTCAATCCGGCCCCACCTTCGCTGACGTCGCGCGTGCGCAGCCAGCCGGTCACGCGCGCCCTCTTGCCGCCGTGCGGGCGTGCGTCGACGATCTGCGCGATCGCACCGAAGGGCTCCGGACCGACTTGGGCGATGCGCAGGCTGACCGTACCCGCGTGCGGGTTGTCGGTGTCGAGCGCGAAAAGGTAGGAGCGGTCGCCGGCGTGCTGAAAGGAGAACCAGCCTTCGGGATCGCCGCGCGGCCCGCGCACCTGCGACTCGAATCCAGGGTTCGTCAGCGCGACGCGAGCAGGCGTGGCGGCGGCCGGCGCAGCCGCTGCCGGCGGCGCAGCGGTGTTGGGCGTCTGCGACATGGGGGCAGGGGCCGACGCGCATGCGGCAAGCAGCGCCGCACAGGCGATGGCAAGTGCGGAACGGGCAAGGGTTCGGTGTGGCTGCATGAAGGTCCGGGGATGTGGGTTCGACGAAAATGTGGCGGGATGGGGGACTCGCGCCGCCGGCGCGATCGCCGTTCACGGCGTTCGCGCGGCGAAGCGGTTCCGGCATCAGCCGTCGGTGATCGCGCCCTTGCTGGCGGTGGACACGAGGCGCATGTATTTGCCGAGCAGGCCGCGGGTGTAACGCGGCTGTGGCGGCTGCCACGCCGCGCGGCGGCGGGCGAGTTCGGCATCATCGACATTCAACTGCAGCAGCAGGCGGTGCGCATCGATGGTGATGGAGTCACCCTCCTGCACCAGCGCGATGGTCCCGCCGACGTAGGCTTCGGGCGCGACGTGGCCGACCACCATGCCCCAGGTGCCGCCCGAAAAGCGGCCATCGGTGATGAGGCCGACCGACTCGCCCAGGCCCTGGCCGATCAGCGCCGAGGTCGGCGCCAGCATTTCCTGCATCCCCGGTCCGCCCTTCGGGCCTTCGTAGCGGATCACCAGCACGTCGCCCGGCTTGATCCTTCGGGCCATGATCGCTTCCATCACCTCGGGTTCGGAGTTGAAAACGCGCGCGGGGCCGGTGATCGACGGATTCTTGAGTCCCGTGATCTTGGCCACGCAGCCTTCGGTGGCCAGGTTGCCCTTGAGGATGGCCAGGTGGCCGTGCGCATACATCGGCGCATTCATCGGCCGGATCACGTCCTGGTCCGCGCTCGGCTGGTCGGGTACGTTCGCCAGCTCTTCGGCCATCGTGCGCCCGGTGATGGTCATGCAGTCGCCATGCAGCAGGCCGGCATTGAGCAGCATTTTCAGCACCTGCGGCACGCCGCCGGCGCGATGGAAGTCGACCGCGACGTACTTCCCCGAGGGCTTCAGGTCGCAGAGAACCGGAACGCGCTGGCGGATGCGCTCGAAATCGTCGATGGTCCACGGCACCTCGGCGGCGGAGGCGATGGCCAGGTAGTGCAGCACGGCGTTGGTCGAGCCGCCGGTGGCCATCACCAGCGCGATCGCGTTCTCGATCGATTCGCGGGTGATGATGTCGCGCGGCTTCAGGTCGCGCTTGATCGCCTCGACCAGCACGCGCGCCGAGGCGGCGGAGGAATCGGCCTTTTCCTGGTCCGGCGAGGCCATCTGCGACGAGCCCAGCAGACTCATGCCCAGCGCCTCGAACGACGAGGACATGGTGTTTGCCGTGTACATGCCGCCGCAGGCGCCGACGGACGGGCAGGCGTTCTTCTCGATGCCCTCGTAGTCTTCCTTCGACATGGTGCCGGCGGTGAACGCGCCGACCGCCTCGAACGGCGAGACGATGGTGAGCGTCTGCCCCTTCCAGTGCCCCGGCTTGATCGTGCCGGCGTAGACGTAGATGCCGGGTACGTTCATGCGCGCCATCGCCATCATGCCTGCCGGCATGTTCTTGTCGCAGCCGCCGACGACGAGCACACCGTCCATGCACTGGCCGTTGACCGACGTCTCGATGGCGTCGGCGATGACCTCGCGGGAGACCAGCGAATACTTCATGCCCTCGGTGCCCATGCCGATGCCGTCGGTGACCGTCGGCACGCCGAAGACCTGCGGCTTGGCGCCGGCCGCCTCAAGCGCGGCCATCGCGCGGTCGACCAGCGGCTGGATGCCGGCATTGCAGGGATTCATCGTGCTGTGGCCATTGGCCACGCCGACGATGGGCTTCTCGAAGTCGTCGTCGCCGAAGCCGACCGCGCGCAACATGGCGCGATTGGGCGACCGGGCGACGCCCTGGGTGATGAGCCGCGAGCGGCGGTTGAATGACATGCGGGAATCCTCGCGAAGAGCGCTGCGGTCGAACGGTTCGTATAATTCATGATTCTAGCGCAGCCGCTGTGGCATCCTCTGTCCGCGTGCCCAACTGCCGCCACGGCCCTCATGCTCGTTCACCCCCAATTCGATCCCATCGCCTTCCAGGTCGGCCCCGTGGCCGTGCGCTGGTACGGGCTCATGTACCTGGCGGCGTTTGCGCTGTTCGTGGTGCTGGGCAGGGTCCGTGCCCGGCGCAACCTGCTCACCGGCTGGCACCCGCGCGATGTCGACGACATGCTGTTCTATGGCGTCTTCGGCGTGATTCTGGGCGGACGACTTGGCTACGTGCTGTTCTACAAGCCGATGTACTACCTGGAGCATCCGCTGGAGATCCTGGCCGTCTGGTCGGGCGGCATGAGCTTCCACGGCGGTTTTCTGGGCGTGCTGGTCGCGCTCTGGCTGTTCGCGCGGCAGCGCCACAAGCGCTGGCTGGACGTCACCGACTTCGTGGCGCCGCTGGTGCCGCTCGGTCTCGCCGCGGGAAGGCTGGGCAACTTCATCAACGGCGAACTGGTCGGGCGCGTGAGCGACGCGCCCTGGGCGATGGTCTTCCCGCAGGTGGATGCGTTGCCGCGGCATCCGTCGCAGCTCTACCAGTTCGCGCTCGAAGGCGTGTTGCTGTTCCTGATCCTGTGGTGGTACGCAAATCGGACCCGGCCGATGGGCGCGGTGTCCGGGCTGTTCCTGATCGGCTACGGAACGCTGCGTTTCGTCGCCGAGTTCGCCCGCGAACCGGACAGCTTCCTGGGCATCCTCGCCGGCGGATTGACCATGGGCCAGTGGCTGTCGCTGCCGATGGTCGGCGCGGGCGTGGTGATGATGGTCTGGGCCTACCGCCACGCCGACAAGGCGCGACCGACGGTCATCGACCGGATGAACTAGCCGTCGTTCGCCGCGGGTCGCAGCTAGTCGATGCGGCGGTAGTCGCCGTCGATGGCGTCGTGCTTGCCGCCCTGCCGCTGCCAGCGCCCGGCGGCTGCGGGCTGCGGCCCCAGGCTCCGGCCCACGTTCAGTGGCAGCGCGAGCAGCATCAGCGCGAGCAGGTCGCTGAACAACCCGGGCACGATCAGGAACACGCCGGCCAGCACCTTGCGGCCGCTGTCGAGCAGGCCGCGCATCAGCGGTTCCTCGCCATGCAGGGCGGCGACGGTGCGCGAGCGAAACGCGATGCGCTCGTGGTGCAGCAACAGCAGCCCGGCAAGCAGCGACGCTACCAGGAAGACCCACAATGGGACGCCGGCCCAGCGGGCAATGCGCGCGGTGACCCAGAGGTCTCCGATCGGGATTGCCAGTACAATAGCCAACACGACAAAACGCATGGGGTCTCCTTGCCGGACGCCGCGATCCTGGTGATGACTCACCTGCCCGATCGAGACGCAGCGCGGGCGCTGGCCCGGGCACTGGTGGAGGGCAGGCTCGCCGCATGCGTGAACATCGGCGCTCCGATCGAGTCAATGTATCACTGGCGCGGACAAATCGAAACTGCACACGAGCATCCGCTGCTGATCAAGACCCGCGCCGAACTGTATGCAGAGGTCGAGACGCTGATCCGCAGCGCGCACCCCTACGAACTTCCGGAGATCGTCGCTGTCCGCTTCAGTCATGGATATGCCCGCTATTTCGACTGGATCGCCGAGGAAACGCGCTCGCCCTGAACGGTGGGCGCTCTGCTTGGCCGGCGCGGTGCTGTCCCTTGGGGCCGGCATTCCGGCCCATGCGGATCCGCCGCTGCTGCCGCCGGAGCAGGCGTTTCGCTTCTCCGCCCGGGTGCTCGACGAGCGCACGGTCGAGGCGCGGTTCGCTGTCGCCGACGGCTACTACCTCTACCGCGACAAGCTCGGCTTCGTGGTCGCGCCGGAAACGGCCGCGGGCTCGGCGCCTGCGCTGCCGCCGGGCAAGGTCAAGGAAGACCAGTTTTTCGGCAGGGTGGAGACCTATCGCGGCGACGTCGTGGTGGCGCTGCCGCTTGCCGCCGCCCCCGTCGGGCAATCGATCGTCGTAACCGCCAAGTCGCAGGGCTGCGCCGACCAAGGAGTCTGTTATCCACCCAACCAGCAACAGGTGACCTTGGTCGTTCCGGCGCAGGGCAAGCGACCGGGGCCTGTCGTCGAGGCGCATCCGCAGAAAAAACGCTGGTTCAACTGACCACTCCGGTCCGACCGGATTTCGCGCGGACGCTCCGCGTGGACCGGTGGACGCCATCTCTTGCCGCCGCCCATGTCCCCCGTCCTGCGCTGGACCATTCTCGCCGTCGCCGCTGCCCTCGCCCTTGCGGTTGGCCTGCATTTTGGCCTGGATGCGCGCAAGTCCGAGCCGGCACCGGGCGCCGCCACAGCCCTGCTCGGGATCGCACTGCCAGATGTCGACGGCAAGGAGCAGCGCCTCGATCAGTGGCAGGGCAAGGTCATTGTGGTGAATTTCTGGGCGACCTGGTGTGCCCCATGCCGCGAGGAGATGCCCGAATTCGTCCGCGCCCAGGCGACTTGGGGAACGAAAGGCCTCCAATTTGTCGGCATCGCCGTCGATCAAGCCGATAAAGTCCGTCAATTTGCAAACGAGCTCAGCCTGAACTATCCATCGCTGATCGGCGGCTTCGGCGCGATGGAGTTGTCCAAGTCCCTGGGGAACTCCGCAATGGCCCTGCCTTTTTCGGTGATCATCGACCGCAAGGGCGCGATCGCCCATACGCAACTGGGCATACTCAAGCCCGAAATACTCGAGGCGGCACTCAAGAAATTGCTCTGAACGGCCGATAAAAACGTCGTTTTCACGATAAATGCCGGCAATTTCTGGCTAATCTCTGCTGCAGAGTCGCCTGTTCGGCGGCGATTGCCGGCGTTGCTTCCTGTTCCCCGCTTCGCCGGTCTCGCTTCCCCGGTCGTTGCCTGGCGCAGCTCCGACGCCGAAGCAACGCGTGTGGACGCTTGTTCCAGCGACCGGTACGCCGTCGAATCATCTGGACATTTCGTCGCTAACTCCGGCAAACTTCGCCCGGCATCACGCAATTCTCATGAAATAGCCACAAATTCCATGCCGTCGCGGCAAGTGTTGCCGTAGCCGCCGCGCGCCTGAAGGGGTAGTCCATGGACCTGCGCAAGTTGAAGACGCTGATCGACCTCGTCGAGACCTCGGGAATCGCCGAGATCGAGATTCAGGAGGGTGAAGAGCGGGTGCGCATAACCCGATCGCACAGCAATCCGCCGCCGGCGGCAGCGCCGGCGGCACCGGTGACCGTTGTGGCGGGCGCCCCTGCGCCGGGTGCGCCTGCCGCGGCCGCCACGGCGCCGGTCGAAGGCGCGACCCCGGACGGCGACGTCGTCAAGAGCCCGATGGTGGGAACGTTCTATCGTGCGGCCACGCCCACCTCGACGCCTTTCGTCGCGGTAGGCGACACGGTCGAGGTCGGACAGGCGCTGTGCATCATCGAGGCCATGAAGCTCATGAACGAGATCGAGTCCGACAAGGCCGGCGTCGTCCAGGCGGTCCTCGCCGAGAATGGCCAGCCGGTGGAGTTCGGCCAGCCGCTGTTCGTCATCGGCTAGGGGCGCCCGCGACCGTGCCTCTGACCAAATCTCCGGCGCCCAAGGTGGGCGACAAGCTCTTCGACAAGGTCCTGATCGCCAATCGCGGCGAGATCGCGCTGCGCATCCAGCGCGCCTGCCGCGAAATGGGCATCAAGACCGTGGTCGTCCACTCCGAGGCCGACCGCGACGCAAAGTACGTCCGACTTGCCGACGAATCGGTCTGTATCGGACCGCCGCCGTCGGCGCAGAGCTACCTGCACGTGCCGGCGATCATCGCCGCGGCCGAGGTCACCGATGCGCAGGCGATCCATCCCGGCTACGGCTTCCTGTCGGAGAACGCCGACTTCGCCGACAAGGTGGAGAAATCCGGATTCGTGTTCATCGGCCCCAAGGCGGAGACCATCCGGCTGATGGGCGACAAGGTCAGCGCCAAGGCGGCGATGATCAAGGCCGGCGTGCCCTGCGTGCCGGGTTCCGAAGGCACGCTGCCCGACGACCCCAAGGAGATCGTGCGCAGCGCCCGGGCGATCGGCTACCCGGTCATCGTCAAGGCCGCCGGCGGCGGTGGCGGCCGCGGGATGCGCGTCGTCCACACCGAGGCGGCGCTGCTTCCCGCCGTGACGCTGACCCGGGCCGAGGCGCAGGCGGCGTTCGGCAACTCGGCGCTGTACCTGGAGAAATTCCTCACCAATCCCCGCCACATCGAGATCCAGGTGCTCGCCGACCAGCACCGCAACGCGGTCTACCTGTTCGAGCGGGACTGCTCGATGCAGCGCCGGCACCAGAAGATCATCGAGGAGGCGCCCGCGCCGGGAATCAACCAGCGCGCGCTGACGCGCATCGGCGAACGCTGCGCCGACGCCTGCCGCAAGATCGGCTATCGCGGCGCCGGGACGTTCGAGTTCCTGTACGAGAACGACGAGTTCTTCTTCATCGAGATGAATACGCGCGTGCAGGTCGAACATCCGGTGACCGAAGCGATCACCGGCATCGACATCGTGCAGCAGCAGATCCTGATCGCCGCGGGCCGCAAGCTCGCATTTCGCCAGCGCGACATCGTCAGGCGCGGGCACGCGATCGAGTGCCGGATCAACGCCGAGGATCCGGTCAGCTTCGTGCCGTCGCCGGGCCGGATCACGTCGTGGCATCCGCCCGGCGGCCCGGGAATCCGGGTCGACTCGCACGCCTACCAGAACTATTTCGTGCCGCCATACTACGACTCGATGATCGGCAAGGTCATCGCCTGCGGCGACACGCGCGAGCAGGCCATCGCGCGGATGCGCATCGCGCTCTCGGAAATGATCGTCGAGGGCATCAAGACCAACATTCCGCTGCATCAGGAGCTGCTGCTCGACGACAAGTTCCTGACTGGCGGCACGTCGATCCACTACCTCGAAGAACGGATGGCCAAGCGCAAGCAGTCCACATGAGCACCATGGTCGCCGTGCCGACGCGACGGCGTCCCCGTGGCAGCGCGCGGTGAGCTACATCGCGCTCACCTTCGACGCCGCGGCCGCCGATGCCGACCGCTGGTCCGATGCGCTGCTCGACGCCGGGGCGCTGTCCGTCGACCTGTCCGATCCAGGCGCCGGAACCGGCGCCGAATCTGCCCTCTATGGCGAACCCGGACTCCCGCCCGAGTCGGCATGGCCGGTGTCACGGATCTGTGCGCTGTTCGACGCGGACTGCGATGCAAAGGCGCTGCTGCGCGCCGCGGGCCGCGCCGCGGGGCTCGACCTGCCTGTCCACGAGACGCGGCCGGTCGCCGAGGAGGACTGGGTGCGGCGGACCCAGGCGCAATTCGGCGCCGTGCAGATCGGCCCCGGATTCTGGGTCGTGCCGACCTGGGCGGAAGTGCCCGAGCCGCAGGCGCTGGTGCTGCGGCTCGACCCGGGACTCGCCTTCGGCACTGGCACGCACCCGACGACGCGTCTGTGTCTGCAGTGGCTGCAGGCGAGCGGGATTTCCGGGGCGACGGTGCTCGACTACGGCTGCGGCTCGGGCATTCTGGCCATCGCCGCGGCCGGGCTCGGTGCCGCCCGGGTGACCGGCACCGACGTCGATCCGCAGGCAATCCATGCCAGCATCCGAAATGCGCAGGCCAACGGGGTGAATGCCGACTTCGTGCTGCCCGACGCGCTTGCCGCGGCAACCTGTGACATCGTGGTGGCGAACATTCTCGCCAATCCGCTGATCCTGCTCGCCCCGGCGCTGGCCGCCCGCGTCACCGACGGCGGCAGAATCGCGTTGTCCGGGATCCTCGAAACCCAGGCCGAGGCGGTGACCGCCGCGTATGCGCCGTGGTTTACACTCGCCGAGTGGAAGGCGCAGGACGGCTGGGTTCTGCTCTGCGGGGAGAAACGGCATTGACCGACATGCTCGAACCACCGCCGTCAGGGTGCGGGCAATCAATCGACGCGGACGAGGCCCTTTCCAGGGATGGGCGCCACCTCCGGTCGCGCGACCACGATGAGTGAAGAAAACTACACGCGGTGTCCGGGTTGCCGGACGATCTTCCGGGTCACCGAGGCCCAGCTTGCGCTTCGCGCCGGGCAGGTGCGCTGCGGGCATTGCCGCACGGTTTTCAACGGCCGCGAGCACGCGATCTCGCTGCAGCCGAACACGGCAGCGAAGGACGAGCCCGAGTATGACGAGCTGGCGCAGGGCCCGCCGACGGTGACGCTGCGCAGCGCCCACGCCCTTGACCCACCGCCGCCACCGCCGCCACCGGAGGCCGCGGCACCGGCCGCCCGCGCCGGTCGACTACGACAACCGATTCTCGGCGACCAGGAAGAAGCCGTCGCGGATCTGGACACGACTCGGCATGGTGGCGATCCCGATTCTCGCGCTGACGCTGGCGGTGCAGGCATTGCTGCACTTTCGCGACGCCCTTGCCGCGCAGGTTCCGGCAACCCGACCGCTGCTCAGCAGGATGTGCGCAATGGCCGGTTGCGTCATTCGCCCGCTGCGCAACGTGGCGGCGCTGTCGCTGGGCGCTTCCGACCTGCAGGCCGATCCGGCGCACCGCGGACTGCTGGTTCTCACCGCAACGCTGCGCAACCACGCGCCCTATCCGGTCGGCTATCCCTATCTGGAACTGACGCTGACCGATCTGCAGGACCAGCCGGTTGTGCGGCGTGCGCTGGCGCCTTCCGATTACGTTTCCGGCACCACCGATACCGCCGCAGGGATCCCAGGCAACGCGGAGGTGCCGGTCAAGCTGTTCATCGATGCCAGCGCGACTACGCAGGCGGGCTACCGGCTGTATCTGTTTTTCCCCTGATGCCCGGGCCGGAAATCGGGGCCGGCTGCGGCCGCGCGCTCCGAGCATGGCGCCAACCATGGCGCCCAGCAGGGGTTTGTGCAATGCACATCGGCTTTCCCCCGGTGATTCCTGCGCACCGGGCCGGTGCAGCCCCCGGCTCGATGCGCCCGCAATTGGTGCATAATTGCAGGCGTCGCACCTCGATTTCGGGCAAAAGCGCCTCCAAACCACCCATTTCCCGCAACAAACGCATGGCACGCTTCTCGCTAAGTCTTATTCGCCCCTATTCTGCAATGCAACGCAGTTCCATCCATCGAACACTCAGGAGAGTCGAATGGCAACACCCGCCGAGGTACTGAAGACCATCAAGGACAAGGAAGTCAAGTTCGTCGACCTCCGCTTCACCGACACCCGCGGCAAGGAACAGCACGTCACCGTTCCGGCGCGGCAGTTCACGGCAGACAAGTTCGAGGCGGGCCATGCGTTCGACGGTTCGTCGATCGCCGGCTGGAAGGGCATCCAGGCGTCCGACATGCTGCTGATGCCGGATCCCACGACCGCGAACATCGATCCGTTCATGGACGAAACCACGCTGCTCATCACCTGCGACGTGGTCGAGCCGTCCGACGGCAAGGGTTATGAGCGCGACCCGCGCTCGCTCGCCAAGCGTGCCGAGGCCTATCTCAAGTCCTCGGGGCTGGGCGACACCGCGTATTTCGGTCCCGAGCCCGAGTTCTTCATCTTCGACTCGGTCGAGTGGTCGGTCGACATGTCGGGCAGCTACTGCAAGGTCTTCTCGTCGGAGGCGGCGTGGTCGACCGCGGAGAAGTTCGACGGCGGCAACATGGGCCACCGCCCGATGGTGAAGGGCGGCTACTTCCCCGTTCCCCCGGTCGACCAGCTGCAGGACATCCGCTCGGCGATGTGCCTGGCGATGGAGTCGATGGGCGTCGAGGTCGAGGTGCATCACCACGAGGTCGCCAACGCCGGCCAGTGCGAGATCGGTACGAAGTTCGAGACGCTGGTCAAGCGCGCCGACTGGCTGCAGATCCTCAAGTACTGCGTGCACAACACCGCGCACGCCTACGGCAAGACCGCGACCTTCATGCCCAAGCCGATCGTCGGCGACAACGGCTCGGGAATGCACTGCCACCAGTCGGTGTGGAAGGACGGCAAGAACCTCTTCGCGGGCGACGGCTATGCCGGCCTGTCCGAGATGGCGCTGTTCTACATCGGCGGGATCATCAAGCACGCCAAGGCGCTGAATGCGATCACCAATCCGGGCACGAACTCGTACAAGCGGCTGGTTCCGGGCTTCGAGGCGCCGATCAACCTCGCATACTCGGCACGCAATCGTTCGGCCGCGATCCGGATTCCGTACGTTTCCAATCCCAAGGGCCGGCGCATCGAGGTCCGCTTCCCGGACCCGACGGCGAATCCCTACCTCGCCTTTTCCGCGATGCTGATGGCGGGCATCGACGGCATCATGAACAAGATCCATCCAGGCGACCCGATGGACAAGAACCTCTACGACCTCGAGCCCGAGGAGGCCGCCAAGGTTCCGCATCCCTGCGCGTCGCTCGACGAGGCGCTTCATCATCTCGACCAGGACCGCGAGTTCCTGCTGCGCGGCGGCGTGTTCACCAACGACATGCTCGACGGCTACATCGCGCTCAAGAACGAGGAGGTGACCCGCTTCCGGATGACCACGCATCCGATCGAGTACGACATGTACTACAGCCTCTGACCGGATCGATGATGTCGGCGCCCACGGCGGCGCGTGCGTTCGGGGAAGCCAAGGGGCAGGCATCGCGCCTGCCCCTTTTTGTTCGGGTAGGCTACACTCGTTCGCCATGCGCCAGATCACCAATACCGCCGGAAAAAGGCGTGCGCTCCTGCTTGCCTGGGCCTTTGCCGCGCTCGCGATCGATGCTGCCATCGCGCAGGGTCCGGTGTGCAAGTATGTCGACGCCGAGGGCAATGTCGTGTTTTCCAATCTGCCGCCGGAGAAGGGCCTGCGCAAGATCTCGTGCATGGGTGCCGACGAGCCGCGCAAGGGAACTTCGGCAGCACCCGCGGCGGCGTCCTCGAGAAGCACTCCGACGCCTGCGGGCTTCCCCCGCGTCGATGCCGAGACCCAGAAAAGCCGGGACGACATGCGCCGCAAGGTGCTTGCCGACGAGCTTGCGGCCGAGGAAAAACTCCTGGCCGATGCCCGTGCCGGCTACGCCAACGGCGCGCCGATTCCGCTGCCCGAGGAACAGGCCAATGCCGAGAAATACCGCGAGCGCATCGCGCGCCTGCGGCAGACGGTGCAGCTGCACGAGCGCAACATCGAAGCGCTCAAGAAGGAACTGGGCGGGAAGAAGTAGCTGTCGGCCGCCGCTCGGCTTGGCGGACGCGCCGCGTCATTCCCGCTTCCCGTTTCGTGGGCGCGTCCCCATCGCCGGACGGCCGATTCCCTTGCCGCCGGTGCTGTGCCGGCGCAGCGCATGAAGCTGCGCCTGTTCCCGTCGTCGGCGAGCGTCGCGCCGGCCAGGTATCCCGGCCTCGAAATGCTCGCCGCCGCGGTGCTGCTGATCCGCTCCGACGCCCGCGTCGTCTACGTCAATCCCGCCGCCGAGAACCTGTTCGAGCTGTCCCGGGCCCGATTCATCGGGCAGATGCCGCAGCAGATCTTCGGCGAATGCGCGGCACTCCAGAACGCGATCGCCAAGGCCGTCGTCGATGGCGCCGCATACACGGAGCAGGAGATCGAACTCGGCGCAGCGGGCAAGCAAAGGCTGCACCTGACCTGCACGGTGTCGCCGGTGGAAGCGGGTGAGGCGTCGATCCTGGTGGAACTGCGGCACATCGACCAGCAGCTCAAGATCGCACGCGAGGAGCGGTTGCTCGAGCAGCAGCAGGCGAACCGTGAACTGATCCGCAGCCTGGCCCACGAAATCAAGAACCCGCTGGGCGGCATCCGCGGTGCGGCCCAGCTGCTCGAGCGTGAACTGGAACGGCCCGAACTTGCCGAGTACACGCAGGTGATCATCGGTGAGGCGGATCGGCTGCAATCGCTGGTCAACCGGCTGCTGACGCCGCACCGGTTGCCAACCTACCGGCGCACCAACATCCACGAGATTCTGGTGCGGGTGCGCAGCGTGGCGCAGGCCGAGTTTCCGGGCATCCGCTTCATCTCGGACTTCGACATCAGCATCCCGGAGTTCGAGGCCGACGCCGAGCAGTTGACGCAGGTCGTGCTCAACATCGTGCGCAATGCCGCGCAGGCGGTCACCGCGGACGTGCACGAGCCGCAGATCCGGCTGGAAACGCGCGTAGCGCGGGGCGTGACGCTGGCGAAGAAGCGGCACAGGCTGGCGATCGCGCTGTCGGTCGAGGACAACGGCCCGGGCGTGCCGGAGGCGCTGCGCGAGCGGATCTTCTATCCGCTGGTATCGGGACGCGAGGGCGGCAGCGGGCTGGGCCTGACCATCGCGCAGACCTTCGTCGCCCAGCACAACGGCACGATCGAATGGACCAGCGAACCCGGCCGGACGGTTTTTACCATTCTGCTGCCGCTGGAAATGAACCGCGCGCCCGCTTGAAGGGCTTGCCGGAAGGATAACGGGACCACGCCATGTACGCCTACGACTATGAACCGCCGCGCAGCGATGCGGCCAAGGCCGTCTGGATCGTCGACGACGACCGGTCGATTCGCTGGGTGCTGGAAAAAGCGCTGGCGCGCGAGGGCATCGCCTACCGTTCCTTCGCGACCGCCTACGAGGTGCTGCAGGCGCTGCCCGCCGGCGAGCCGCAGGTGCTGGTTTCGGACATCCGGATGCCGGGCGAGTCGGGCCTGGCGCTGCTGTCGCGGATCAAGGAGGCGCATCCGCAGGTTCCCGTCATCATCATGACCGCGCATTCGGACCTGGACAGCGCGGTCGCGGCGTTCCAGGGCGGCGCGTTCGAGTATCTGCCCAAGCCCTTCGACGTCGACCATGCGATCGCGCTCATCCGACGCGCGACCACGGAATCGCGCACGACCCCACGCGACGCACCCGCGGCCGCAGCGGCGCCGGAGATTCTCGGACAGGCGCCGGCCATGCAGGAGGTCTTCCGGGCGATCGGACGGCTGTCGCAGTCCAACGCGACCGTGATGATCACCGGCGAGTCCGGCACGGGCAAGGAGCTCGTGGCGCGGGCATTGCACCGGCACGGTCCACGCGCCGCCATGCCCTTCGTGGCGATCAATACCGCCGCCATCCCCAAGGAACTGCTCGAGTCGGAGCTCTTCGGCCACGAGCGCGGCTCGTTTACCGGCGCGCAGACGCAGCGGCGCGGTCGCTTCGAGCAGGCCGAAGGCGGCACGCTGTTCCTCGACGAAATCGGCGACATGCCGCCCGATCTGCAGGTCCGCCTGCTGCGCGTGCTGGCGGACGGCGAGTACTACCGGGTCGGTGGCCACTCGCCGCTGCGCGCCAACGTGCGCATCATCGCCGCCACGCATCAGAATCTCGAGCAGCGCGTGCGCGAAGGACTGTTTCGCGAGGACCTGATGCATCGGCTGAATGTCGTGCGCCTGCGCCTGCCGCCGCTGCGCGAACGCGCCGACGACATCGGTCCGCTGGCGCGCCATTTCCTGCAGAAAAGCGCGCTCGACCTCGCGGTCGAACCCAAGGTGCTCACCGACGACGCGTTGACGGCGCTGCGGGGCTTCCCCTTTCACGGCAACGTTCGCCAATTGGAGAACATCTGCCACTGGCTGACGGTGATGGCGCCCGGCAAGCAGGTCGAAGCGGCCGACCTGCCGCCGGAGGTGCGCGAGCCGATGGCGTCCGCGAGCACCGGCGCGCCGGCGGAGTCCGACTGGCAGCAGGTACTTGACGCCGAGCTGACCCGGGCGCTCGCGCGCGGCGAGCGCAATGTCGGCGAACGCCTCGAACATGAATTCGAGAAGACCTTGATCCGCCGCGCGCTCGTACATACCGGCGGTCACAGAATGGAGGCGGCCGCGTGGCTGGGCTGGGGACGCAACACGCTGACGCGCAAGATCCAGGAGCTCGGCCTCGAGCCGGAGCTGCGCAAGGGTTCGCGGTAGGGACGACCCCCACGCTCGCTGCCGCTCGCTGCCCCCGGAGGGGGAGCACAACGCCCTTCGGGCGGCCGGGCGGGCGTTGACGACCCCCACGCTCGCTGCCGCTCGCTGCCCCCGGTGGGGGAGCACAACGCCCTTCGGGCGGCCGGGCGGGCGTTGACGACCCCCACGCTCGCTGCCGCTCGCTGCCCCCGGTGGGGGAGCGCAACGCCCTTCGGGCGGGCGTTGATCGTCAGCCCGACGGAAAGGCGCCCGGCGCGTGCAGCGAGCGTTCGACCATTTCCTCGATCACCACGTCCGGCCGCTCGCGCTCGATCAGCGCATGGTCGAACTTGCGCGAGCTGATGTAGAGCACCCGGCTGAAATTCTCGGACAGCAGCGGCAGCAGCGGAATCGCCATCGAGTCGCGCAGCACCACCGCGCGCGGCAGTCCCGGCCGGTCGCAGGTGAACACCTGCGGGTCCTCGGCGGGTGGGTAGAGGGCGGGGTCGAGCGGCGCGGAATCGCGCCTGGCGCAGCGCCCCGCCGTGTCGCCCAGCACCTTGGCCAGCGGCGCGACGTCGTCCTCGCGCACGAAGGCCGGCAGTCCGAGCATCTTGCCCAGGTCGCCGCTGAAGCGATCGACGCCGGGCACGAACTTCGGACGGGGTGCCGGAGCGATGACCGGGAGCGCGCCGGCCGGCAGCGCCTGCTGCACCGCGCGCATGATCTCGCCATAGCCGACGACGGCGCCGTTATAGTTCCAGTGCGAGTCGGTCCGGTAGTAGACGAGTTCACGTTCCTTTGCGGCGAGCAGCGCGCCACGCAGATCGACGAAGCGCACCTGCGTTCCGCGCGCGATGGCGTCGCGTACCCGATCCTGCGGCGTCGGTGTCGGCGCCCGGCGGACCCATTGCGGCAGGTGTTCCGGGTAGATAGTGAATTTTTCCGGTACCGCGACGACGACGTAGGCGATGCCCCGCGCGGCGAGCCAGGAGCGGCGCCGCTCGAGTTCGGCCGCGGTGTCGGCGACTTCGCGGTCGGTGAAGGGCAAGGTGCCGCGATAGTGGCGGTCGAGCGAATGCCCGTCCTCGCCGAGCCAGTAGAACCAGCCGTCGCGCCCAGGCAGCACGGTCGATCGCGCCGACACGCCGAGGATGCCCAGCAGCGACGCGTGGTGCAGCCAGACCAGCGCGTCGCGCGCGCCGAAGCGGTCGGCGAACGCACGATCGAACGCGGGCGGAAACGTGCGCGCGAACACTGCGCCTGGCCAGGGCGCCGCCGGGCGGTTCTCGAAGCGTGTCTGCGTGTGCGACCAGGTAAACACCAGCGCGAGTCCGGGCAGCGCGACGGCGAGCGCGAACAGCGCTGCCGCGACGCGATCGCGGGTCGGATGCGTCGCCGGCGCGGGCGGCGGCACCGGAGGCAGGGCGAGGGGATCGGCGGCCAAGGGCGTCAGAAGCGGAAATAGATGAACGGATTGTAGGTGCCGGCAGCGAGGAAGGCGCTGGCGGCGACGAAGACCAGCGCGGTCCAGGCGATGTCCGCGCCGAGCACGACGGTCGCCGCGGAGCCCGGCTGCGCCGCACGCGCATCGCGCCAGCGGCCGATCCGGCGGGCAAGCGGCGTGCAGAACACGATGCCGATCAGCAGCGTGATCACGACGTGCGCGTTGGCGAATTCGACCAGCGGACGAACTGCCGGGTCACCGTCGGCCGCAACCGGCAAGCGCGGCGTAGAACGACAGCGCCTGGGGAAGCGTTTCGCAGCGGAACAGCACCCAGCCGCCCATCACCGCCAGCAGCGCGTAGAGATGCGCGAACGGACCGGTCCGCGCCAGGACCCGGTCGAAGCCCGCGCGCTCGAGAACCAGGAAGATCCCGTGCCAGGCACCCCACAGGACAAAGGGCCAGCTGGCGCCGTGCCAGAGCCCGCACAGCAGGAAAACGATGACCAGATTGGCGTAGGCGCGGCGGCGTCCGCGCTGGTTGCCGCCGAGCGGGATGTACAGGTAGTCGCGGAACCAGTTGGACAGCGAGATGTGCCACCGTCGCCAGAACTCGCGAATGCTGGAGGCGATGTACGGATAGTTGAAGTTCTCGAGGATACGAAAGCCGAACATGCGCATCAGGCCGATCGCCATGTCGGAGTAGCCGGAGAAGTCGAAGTAGATCTGCAGCGTGTAGCAGACGAGTCCCAGCCAGGCCAGCGGCATGGTCAGTTCGGCCGCGGGCAGCGCGAAGATCTGGTCGGCGGTGCGGCCGAGCGTGTTGGCGATCAGCACTTTCTTGCCCAGGCCCAGCACGAAGCGTCGTGCGCCCCAGGCGAAGTCGGCCATTCGTTGCGGGCGCGAAGGAAGCTGGTCGGCGATGTCGCGCCAGCGGATGATCGGCCCGGCGATCAGTTGCGGAAACAGCAGGATGTACAACGCGAAGCGCGGCAGGTTGTCCTCGGCGTTCGCATTGCGCTTGTGCACGTCGACGATGTAGGAAATCGCGTGAAAGGTGAAGAAGGAAATGCCCAGCGGCAGCGGGATGGCGGCGATCGCCAGCGGGGTGATCGCCAGCAGCGGCGCCAGCACGTTGACGTTGCCGATGGCGAAATCCGCGTACTTGAAGATGGCGAGCACCGTCAGGTTGCCGGCGACCCCTACGGCCAGCCAGCGTCTGCGGACAGGCGGATCGTCGGCGCGGCCGATCGCGCCGCCGATTGCAAAATTGAAGGCGACCGATCCCAGCACCAGGACGACGTAGGGTGCCTCGCCCCAGGCATAGAAGACGAGGCTGGCGGCCAGCAGGACGCCGTTGCGCCAGCCGCGCGGCACCGCGAAATAGGCGGCCAGCGTCGCGGGCAGGAACAGGAACAGGAAGATCGGCGACGCGAACACCATGGCGCGCGGAGTCTAGCAGGCTCCGGCATTACCGCTGCCGGCACGCGACCCGGCGATCGTCCGCCCCGGGGCGGACGGCCGCGGCTGATCCGAATTCGCTTCGGTCAGGCGTCGCGCAGTTCGGCCAGCACCGGTGCGTGATCGGAGGGCTTGTCGCCCTTGCGCGCGTTGCGGTCGATGCGGCTGGCCGTGCAGCGCCGCGCCAGCGGGGCCGACAGCAGAATGTGGTCGATGCGCAGTCCGCGGTTCTTCGGGAACGCCAGTTGCCGGTAGTCCCACCAGGAGAAGGTCTGCGGCGGTTGGTCGAACAGGCGGAAGCTGTCGGCGAGGCCGATGTCGAGAAACGCCCGGAACGCCGCCCGTTCGGGTTCGGAGCACAGCACCTGGTCCTGCCCAGGCCGCCGGATCGTGCACGTCGCGATCCTCCGGGGCGACGTTGAAGTCGCCCAGAACCGCCAGCGACGGGTGGCGCGCGCATTCGTCGCGCAGCATCCGTGCGGCGGCGGCGCACCACTCCAGCTTGTAGCGGTATTTGTCGGAGTCGATCGATTGGCCGTTCGGAACGTAGAAGCAGACGATGCGCATGCCCGCCACGGTGGCGGCGATGACGCGCTTCTGCTCGTCCGCGAACCCCGGGATGCCGACGACGACGTCGTCGATGAAGAGGCCGTCGCGGACCAGAATGGCGACGCCGTTATACGTGGGCTGCCCGGCGAAGGCCGCGGCGTAGCCCGCGGCGGCAAGCTCGGCCTTGGGAAATCTCGCGTCGACCAGCTTGGTTTCCTGCAGGCAGACCACGTCGGGGCGCTGAGCGCCAAGCCAGTCGAGCAGCCGCGGCAGGCGCACGTTGAGCGAATTGACGTTCCAGGCGGCGAGGATCATCGCGCGGGACCTCGCGGCCGGGGCACCAGGAACCGCGGCCTCACGCGACGGCGCCGCATCCGGGAAACGAGGTCGTTACTTCGGATAGTCGCCGCCCTTCGGTGGCGGCGCGAGCGACTGTGTGGCCTGTGCCGCCGGCGGGGCGCTGGCTGCTCCGCGCGCGGCGGACGCGGTGGCCGCCGTCGAGGCGGGCCGGCGCGATGGCGGCGTCTTGGGATAGCCGGCCTCGTCGAGCGTCGCCTGCCAGCGCGCGGCGTTGAAACCCTTGACGATCAGCTTGTCGCCGACCGCAAGCACCGGCGCCTTGTCGTCGCCGGACAGCGACTGCATCCGGGTCATGCCCTGCTCGTCATTCTGCACGTTGATGAGCGTGAACGGCACGCCACGCTTGTTCAGCAGCGCCTCGGCGCTCTGGCAGACCTCGCCGCAATCGAAGGTGAACAGGCTCACCGGGAACCGTTCCGCAGCCTGCTGCGCAGCAAGGCTGGGTTCACTGGTCTCGACGAAATTGGCGCCCAGCCTCTTGGTCTGGACGTTCTTGGCGTCGCCAGGCGGTGCCCGATCGGAATAGACGACCCGCCCATCGGGGTCGGTGTAGCGATACAGCTGCCCGCCTTGCGCGAGCGCGGCGGTGGCGAGGGCGATTGCGGCCATGCCTGTGGCGATGCGGAGCGACAGCGGAACCATCGAGCCTCCCTCAATGCGCGGCAACCATTCCATTATGCCGCAGGAGGGCATCGAGTTGGGGAGGGCGGCCCCGAAAGGCGACGAAGGACTCGAGCGCCGGCCGGCTGCCCCCCCGGGCGAGCACTTCGTCCCGGAACCGGGCGCCGGCGGCCGGGGACAGCACGCCCTGCTCCTCGAACAGGCTGAAGGCGTCGGCGGACAGCACTTCGGCCCACTTGTAGCTGTAGTAGCCGGCCGCGTAGCCGCCGGCGAACACGTGAGTGAATGCCTGCATGAACCGGTCGTAGGGTGCGCGCGGTACCACCGAGACCTCCCGGCGCACCTCGTCCAGTACCGCCTTCGGCACCCTTGCGGGGTCGTCCCCGGTATGCAGCAGCATGTCGACCAGCGCCATCTCGACCTGGCGCACGGTACCCATGCCACTCTGGAAATTCTTTGCCGCAAGCATCCGGTCGAAAAGCGCGCGGGGCAGCGTTTCGCCGTGGCGCGGGCCGTCGCCGACGTAGCGCGACATCTGCACCAGCACATCGAAATCCCAGCAGAAGTTCTCCATCAGCTGCGACGGCAGCTCGACCGCGTCCCATTCGACGCCCTGGATGCCGGAGACTCCGGCGACGTCGACGCGGGTCAGCAGCTGGTGCAGGCCGTGGCCGAACTCATGGAAGATCGTGATCACCTCGTCGTGAGTGAAGGTCGCCGGCCTGCCGTCGATCGGCGGCGAAAGATTGCAGGTCAGGTAGGCGACCGGATGCTGGATCGTACTTCCCACCCGGCGCCGGTTGATCGCATCGTCCATCCAGGCACCGCCCTGCTTGCCTTCGCGCGCGTGAAGGTCGAAATAGAACTGCCCGATCAAGGCGTCGTGCGCGTCGCGGATCTCGAAGAAGCGCACCGATGGATGCCAGACCGCGGCCCGGCTGTCCGCGATGCGTACGCCGTAGATGGTCTCGACGACCCGGAAAAGCCCGGCGAGCACCTGGTCCTCCGGAAAATACTGCCGTACCTCCTGCTCCGAAAACGCGTAGCGCTTCGCTTTCAGACGCTCGGTGGCGAAGGCCAGGTCCCAGGGTTCGAAGTCGACAAGGCCGAGCTCGTCGCGGGCGAACGCCGTCAATTCGGCAAAGTCCCTCTCGGCGAAGGGCCTGGCGCGACGGGCCAGGTCGCGCAGAAAGGCCAGCACCTCCTCCGGATGCTCCGCCATCTTGGGGACCAGCGACACCTGCGCGTAGTCGCGGTAACCGAGCAGCGTCGCGGCCTCCGCGCGCAGCCCGAGGATGCGGTCGATCAGCGGACCGTTGTCCCAGTCGCTGTTCGCGCCGAGGTCGGAGGCGCGGGTCGCGAAGGCCTCGTGCATTCGCCGGCGCAGCGGGCGATTCTCGGCGTACTGCATGATCGGCAGCATGCACGGAATGCGCAGCGTCAGCTTCCATCCTGCCTTGCCTTCGGCGGCGGCGGCGGCCCGTGCCTCGCCAAGCACGTCCTCCGGAACGCCGGCGAGTTCGGCCGGGTCGGTGACGTAATGCGCCCAGGCGTTGGTCGCGTCGAGGACATTCTCCTCGAACCGCGCATAGGTCTCGGCCAGCGTCTCCTGCAGCGCCTTGAAGCGCGCCTTCTCCGCGTCGGGGAGTTCGGCGCCGCCCAGGCGAAAATCACGCAGCTCGTGGTCGATGAACTGCCGCTGCGCCGCGTCGAGCGCATCGAAGGCAGCGCTGTCGCGCAACGCGCGATACTTGGCGAACAGCCGGAGATCCTGCGTGATGTCGGTGTAGAACGCGGTCATCTTCGGCAGGTTGGCGTTGTAAGCCTCGCGCAGCGCCGGAGTATTGACCACCGCATTCAGGTGCCGGACCGCGCCCCAGGCGCGCTCCAGGCGGTCCAGCACGTCGGTGATCGGCTCGATCAGTGCGGGCCAGGTGGCTTCGACCTCCGGCGCCGACACTGCGTCGACGGTCGCCCGCGCCTGTGCCAGCAGCGCGTCAATGGCCGGGTCGACATGTTCGGTTCGAATGGCGTCGAAACGCGGCAGGCCGGAGAAGTCGAGCAGCGGATTGTTGGCGTCGTTCATTGCGTATTGTCCTGTGATTCCGGGCCGAAGGCATCGTGGAGCGCGGTGATGATTGCCTGGCGATTCAGCCGCCGGAAGCCCCGTCCCCGGCCCGGCCTTCGCGCAGCCGCCGGTCCAGGTCGGTCAGTTCCTGGGGCGTTCCGACATTGGCCCAGGGTCCGTCGTAGCGCTCTCCGGAGACGATGCCTTCGCCGATCCACTTGCGGAACAGCGGGAGCAGTTTGAGTTTCACGCCACGCGGAAGTTCGCCGAACAGCGCGGTATTGTAGATCGCGATGTTGCCGAAGGTCAGCCGGGGCTCCGCCTCCCCGAGGATGCGGTCGCCGGCAAGGGCGAAATCCCCCTTTGGATGGTAAGGCGGGTTCGGGACCATCACCAGATGCGCCCGGTCGATCCCGCCGGCGGCCATTCCGGCCATCGACGCGCGCAGGTTTGCATAGTCGTAGCGGGTCCACACGTCGCCGGAGACGACCGCCACCGGCCCCTGCGGCAGCAGCGGCAACGCGGTCGCGATGCCGCCAGCGGCTTCCAGTGCCTCCGCCTCGACCGACCAGGCGATGCGCACGCCGAATGCGGCACCGTCGCCGAGGGCGTCGCGGATGCGCTCGCCGAGCCAGGCGACGTTGATGACCACATCGGTGAAGCCGGCGCGCGCGAGGGCCTCGATCTGCCAGACGATGAGCGGCTTGCCGGCGAGCGGCAGCAACGGCTTCGGAACCGCGTCGGACAGCGGCCGCATCCGTTCGCCGCGGCCGGCGGCGAGAATCATCGCCGTCGCCATCAGGAGGTGCAGCCGATCGCCGCCTGGCGGCCTTCGAGCGCGTCGATCAGGGCGAGCAGCGGCGCCAGTTCGCGGTACCGCGCGCAGGCGCCGCGCAGGTAGCGCAAGACACGCGGCATGTCCGCGATGTAGCCGTGCTTGCCGTCGCGATGCGCGAGCCGGGCGAAGATGCCCAGCACCTTCAGCTGCCGCTGCACGCCCATCCACTCGAAATCACGCCAGAAGAAACCGAAGTCGGATTGAATCGGCACGCCCGCTGCGCGCGCCGCCTCCCAGTAGCGCGCCGCCCAGTCGATCTGCCGCTCCTCGTCCCACTCGACATAGGCGTCGCGCAGCAGCGATACCGCGTCGTAGGTGACCGGCCCATGCACGGCATCCTGGAAATCGAGGACGCCGGGGTTGGGGTCGCTCACCATCAGGTTGCGCGAATGGAAATCGCGATGCACGAACACCCGCGGCTGCGCGAGATTGTTGGCGAGTATCGCGCCGAATGCACTGTCCAGCGTGGCGCGCTGTCCGTCGTCGAGCGTTCGTCCCAGGTGCCGGCCGACGTACCAGTCAGGGAAGAGCTCGAGCTCGCGTCGCAACAGCGCCTCGTCGTACTCCGGAAGCAGGCCTTCGCGCGAGCTTGCCTGGAAGCGGATCAGCGCCGCGAATGCGTCGCGATAGAGTCCCGGGGCGCTGGTGTCGTCGAGCGCGGCGAGATAGGTGAGCGTGCCGAGGTCGGCGAGCAGCAGGAAGCCGTGCTCGACGTCTTCGGCGACGACGCCGGGCGCGTTGACGCCGGCCGCGCGAAGCAGCCCGGCGATCCGCACGAACGGCCGGCAGTCCTCCAGCGGCGGCGGCGCGTCCATGGCGATCAGCGTGCGTGCATCCGGCGCGATTGCGCTCGGGTACGCGAGGGTGACCCTGAAGTAGCGGCGGAAGCTCGCATCGGCGGATGCGGGCTCGAGCGTGAACGCATCGCCACCGAGGCGCGCGGTCAGCCATCGGCCGAGTTGCTGCAGACGGGGATCGTCGGTGGGCATCCGCTGCGAAAGGCGCGCGCTGCGCGCTTCCCGTCCTGGTGATCGTGATTCCTGGTGGAGGTGTCCGGCGGGAGCGCGGGCGATCCCGGCACCTGCCAACGAGTCGCGTGCGTCGACACGCTAGAATGGGCCATTCTAGCAAAAGGTTTCGCTTCCGATGAGCCGTCACCGTCCCTGCTGGCGACCGTTCGTGGCGGCGCTCGGCGCCGCGTTCGCCGTGGTCGCGGTGCCCGTCGTGGCGCCGGCGCAGGAACTCGCGCTCAGGCTTTCCCGCGAGATCGAGTCGCCGGCCCGCCCGGAGGCGCGCGGCGCTGCAGCCGAAGCCGCGCCGCCGAGGATGATCGATCTTGCGGATGCGCCCATTCCGTCCACCGCGCCTGCCGCTTCCAGCAGGCCCCCGGGTGCTGCTGCGGAGGCCGAGCGCGGTGCGATCTATCTGCGCTCGGATCGTCTCGAAGGCAACACCGGCAGATACCTCGAAGCCTCGGGCAAGGTGGAATTGCGCACGCGCCGCGAGACCGTGCTGGCTGATTGGCTCAACTACGACATCCCGCGCGACGAGATCTGGGGAAAGGGTGACGTCACGCTGCGCCGGGGGTTCGACTGGATTTCCGGTCCGGAGGTGCGTTTCAAGCGCGACACCGAGACCGGGTTCTTCTCGGAGCCGCGCTTTTTCTTCAGCGAGAACGCCTCGCACGGGAGCGCCAGGGAAATCCGCTTCGTCGGCCCGGATCTGTACGAGGCGAGCGATGCGCGCTACACGAGTTGCGTCGCGCCCAACAACGACTGGTACCTGCGCAGCGACGAGATCGAGGTGGACAAGCTGCGCAAGGTCGGCACCGCGCACAATGCTCTGGTCTACTTTCTCGGGGCGCCCGTCTTCTACACGCCATGGCTCGAGTTCCCGCTCTCCAACGAGCGCAAGTCCGGTTTCCTCACGCCGACCATCGGCTCGACGCAGATCCGGGGTTTCGAGATCGCCGCGCCGTATTATTTCAATCTCGCGCCCAATTACGACGCGACTGTCTCGCCGCGCCTGATGACGCGGCGTGGGCTGCAGATCGCCGGCCAGGGGCGCTACCTGTTCGAGCCGGCGGCCGGCGAGGCGATCGCCGAGGTCGTCCCGGAGGACCGGATCACCGGCAACACGCGCTGGGCCTTGTCGTGGAAGCACAACCAGCGCCTGCAGCCGTGGTTGTCGGGCTACGTCAACTACAACCGCGTGTCCGACGCGACCTATCTTGCGGATTATTCCGACCGCATCTCGGTGACGTCGCAGAAGACACTGCCGCAGGAGGCGGGCCTGGTCGCCAACTACGGGCCGCTGTACGTGCTCGCGCGGACGCAGGCGTTCCAGACACTGCAGGACCCCAACCCGGCGGCGGCGGTGGTGCCGCCGTACAACATGCTGCCGCAGGTTCGCGCCACGCTTTCGGAAACCGACTGGCTTGGACTGACCTGGTTTGGCTCGGCGGAGTTCGTCAGTTTCTCGCAATCGGCGCTGATGCCGACCGGGTACCGGACGTCGATCTATCCGTCGGCAAGATTCAGCCGGCAGGGCAGCGCGTGGTTCCTCCGCGCGCATGCCGGAGTCGCCGTCTGGGACTACAACCTCGACGAGCCGACCCCCGGGGTCCCGGATGGTCGCGCCTCGGTGGCGGTGCCGGTGACCAGCCTCGATGCGGGCCTGGTGTTCGAGCGCGACGGGAAGATCTTCGACCGGAGCTTCGTGCAAACGCTGGAACCGCGTGCGATGTTCACCTACATTCCCTTTCGCAATCAGAACCAGCTGCCGGTGTTCGACACCGTGCAGGACGACTTCAACTTCACGCAGCTCTTCACCGAGAACCGTTTTGTCGGCGGCGACCGCATCGGCGACACCAGCCAGCTTTCGCTGGGCATCACCTCGCGCATGCTGAACCCGACCACGGGCGCGGAGCTCTTTCGCGTGGCGATCGGGCAGCGCTTCTATTTCCAGAACCAGAAGATAACGTTGGGCGGAACCCCGCAGGAAGCGGGCTCTTCGGACTTCCTCGCGGGTGCGGAGGGGCGGCTGTCGGAGCAGTGGTCGCTGATCGGCCTGTTGCAATACGACTTCGGCACATCGAGGTTCGACCGCTTCAACATCGGCACCCGCTATTCGCCCGGACCCGGACGCGTGCTGTCGGCCGTCTACCGGTATTCGCGCGAACTCGTCGACCAGATCGGCGGCCAATCGGAACTGAAGCAGACCTACCTGTCGGCGCAATGGCCGCTGACCGCGAACCTGACCTTCCTCGGCGCGTGGAACTATTCGATTCCGGACCGCAAGACGCTGGAGGGGGTCCTGGGGCTGGAGTACAATGGCGACTGCTGGGTTTTGCGCGTGGTCGGGCAGCAGTTGACCACGACGACGGAGACATCGAGTCGCGCGGTCTTCGTCCAGCTGGAGCTGAACGGGCTGGCGCGGGTGGGCACGAGTCCTCTGGACCTCCTGCGGCGGACGGTGCCCGGATATCTGCGCACCAACGATCCGGCAATTCAGCAACGCGACCGCAGCTACGACCCATTGCCGGAGTTCTGAGCAAATCGTGAAGGAAACGATGATGGCACCGCGCCGTCCCTTTCTGCCGCTGATGATCGGTTGTGCCCTGATGCTCGCCATCCCGGCCGGCGCGCAACCGACGTCCTCGGGCATCCAGGTCCCCGGCGCCGGCCCGCGGCCGGGCGCCCAGCTGTCCGCGCGCCCGACGCCGGCGCCTGCGGCCCGACCGGCCGGCACGACCGTGCCGCTCGACCGCGTCATCGCCGTGGTCAACGACGAAGCGCTCACGCAATGGGAGTTGAACGAGCAGAAGCGCATCGTCCTGGCGCAGATGCAGGCGTCGAACGTGCGCCCGCCGCCCCCGGATGCGCTGGAGGCGCAGGTGCTCGAGCGGCTGATCGTCGAACGCTCGCTGCTGCAGTTCGCGAAGGACAACGGCGTGCGCGTGGACGACCAGATGGTCGAGCGGACGATCCTGCGCATCGCGCAGGAGAACAAGCTGACGCCGGAACAGCTGCGGCGTGCGCTCGAGCGCGAGAAGGTCCCCTACGAGAAATATCGCGAGGACATCCGCCGCGAAGTGACGATCCAGCGCCTGCGCGAACGTGAGGTCGACAGCCGCGTGCAGGTGTCGGAGGCGGAGGTCGACAACTACCTGGCCACGGTTGCCGCGCAGGCGGGTGGCGAGGCGGAGTACAACCTTGCGCACATCCTGATCGTGGTCCCGGAGCAGGCGACGCCGGACCAGATCGATGCGCGCATGCGGCGGGCAGGCGAGGCACTGAAGCAGATCCAGTCGGGCAAGGAATTCAGCCAGGTCGCCGCGGCGTTTTCGGATGCGCCGGATGCGATCCAGGGCGGCGACCTCGGCTGGCGCACGCCCGCGCGACTGCCGACGGTGTTCGTCGAGGCGGTGCAGAAGATGAAGAAGGACGAGGTATCGCCGGTGCTGCGCAGCCCGGGAGGCCTGCACATCGTCAAGCTCTTCGACTCGCGCAGCCTCAATGCGCCGACGGTGGTCGAGCAGACCAACGCCAAGCACATCCTGCTGAAGGTGAGCGAGACGACGTCGGAGTCCGAGGCCAAGGCGAAGATCGAACGCATCAAGGAAAGCATCGATCGCGGCGCCAAGTTCGCGGATCAGGCGAAGGTCAATTCCGAGGACGGTTCGTCGGTCAAGGGCGGCGACCTGGGCTGGATCAGTCCGGGCGATACGGTCCCCGAGTTCGAGCAGGCGATGGCCAAGCTCAAACCGGGGCAGGTCAGCGATCCGGTGCGCTCGCCGTTCGGCTGGCATCTGATCCTGGTCGAGGATCGGCGCACGCAGGACGTCACCAAGGAGCGCCGGCGCGACGTTGCGCGCAACGCCATCCGGCAGCGCAAGGCCGACGAGCAGTTCCAGGAATTCCTGAGGCAGTTGCGCGACAAGGCCTACGTCGAGTACAAGCTCGACGACCGCTGAGCCGGCGCGGGTCCGCTAGCGGATCGCGGCGACGCGCGCCAGCCTGCGCAGCGTGGTTGCCTTGAACGCAAGCTCGATGCGCAGCTGATCGACGCCGCCGGTGCGAGGCCGGGTAGTGCGCGCGATCGCGAAGCCGGCCTCGGTCATTGCGAGCGCCGCGCCCGAAGCATCGGCAAGCGTCTCCCAGCCGCCGTCCGCGGCACTTCGCCCCTGCACGCGGATGCGCCGCACGCCGGAGTCTGCGCCAAGGCCCAGCACATACTTTTCCGCCGTGGCGACGCTCGCGGGCAGTCCGCCCGGCGAGATCAGCACCACGCGGCCGTTGGCGTCCGGGGCGAGCGTGATGCCGCCGGCCGCGAGCCGGAGTCCACCGACTTCGGCGGTCCAGCCGTCGCCGTCCGGATGCGCCGGGGTCCCGAAGGTCCACAGCAGCGCACCCAGCGGCAGGCCGGCGCGGGAGAGCATGAAGTCGCGCGTCGCATCCTCCAGCGGCGTGTTGCGCCACGCGGTGAAGCTTGAATAGCCGGGTGTTCCGGCATTGCTGCCGTTGCTGCCATTCCACGCCATCGGCGACACATAGCGCGCACCGAAATTCCACAGGTCGCGCAGCCCGCGGTAGGCCGCCGCATAGGTCGGCAGCGACGCCGGTTCGCGCAGATCCGCGGTGTTGTACTCGACCACCGCCCAACGCGGATCGATCGCCGCCAGCGAGGCGAAGAGCGACCGGCCGTTGTCCATTCTGACGTCGTTGACCGCGGCCTCGCCATAGAGGATCACGCCCAGGTGGCCGAGCGCGGGCTTGGCGCCGGCCAGCGACATGCCGCCGGAATCGTAGTTGCGTGGAGGGCTGTCGAGGCCGATGGCGAAGGGCATCGCGTCTCCGCGCGGTGCCATCAGTCCCTGCGACGACCAGATGCGGTCCCTGGGCACGCCGACCTCGACCAGCCACTGCGCCAGCTCGTCGTAGTGCAGATGTACGAGGTGGCGGCGGAAGATCTCCCATTCGCGCACCCAGGGATCACGCCAGAACGGCAGCGCACCGCCGACCTCGGTGCGCGGAAACGCGCGCGGAGGATCGACGTCCTGCCAGCGCTTCCATTGCCGGTTGGCCAGCCGGTTCACCTCGGCGAGCGTCAGGGGCTTCGCGCGCCGGTAGGACGACAGGTCGGGAGCCTCCGCCGTCGTCCTGCCGGCGTAGGGGCCGGTGCCGGACAGCCATTCGCGGAACTGCCGCAGCGTGCCGGGGTTGTAGTCGTACCACTGCTGTTCGGCGAAGAACGGATTGATGTAGGTGTCCGGGTCGAGGTTCACGCCGACGAAAAGATCGGGATGCCGCCGCCCGAATTCGACCAGCACCGCGCCGGCCTGCTGCAGATTGCGCTTCTTGTAGCGGCGAACCTCGCGCGCATGCACGTTGAAGGTGAGCGAGCGCGCGAGCTCCGGCGCTTCCTGCGATCCGGGCAGGTCCTTGAGGTGGTTGTCGGGCATCACCTCGTTCCGGTCGTTCCACTGGCAGTTGGCCGGATCCTGTTCGAGCCGGTCGTTGACGTCCCACTGCGGCACGTCGCAGTACGCGTCCGCCCAGATGCCGCCGTTGAGGGTCACCAGCAGCGGCAGACGCCTGGACTGCGCATGCGCGAGCACGGCGTTGAGCGAATCGTCGCCGATGCGCCGTTCGCCGCATTTGCGCTTCGGATCCCAGTCGGGGTCGAACGCGTAGTCGGCGGCCTCGCCGCGGGTCATGCGCAGATACAGGATCGGCACGCGCATGCCGACCTGCACGGTCGGCGAGACATAGGGGGCGTAGATCGTGTCCAGTTCCGCGGCGCCGCCCAGGTCGAGGCCGGACAGTGCCGGCAGCAGATAGAACGGCGTGGTCGTGCGCGGAGTGAACGCGGCCCAGCGGCGCAGCGCCGCCGGCTCGATCAGGCTGCGGCGTCCGAGAACCGATTCGCGACCGTCGTTGTCGATGGCGACGATGGTCAGCGTGCGGCGGTCGACGCCCTCGCTCGCCGGATGAGTCGAGAAGTCGCCGGTGAACTCGTATCCGGCGCGCGTGCTGTCGGGCAGTCCCGGCTTCACCTTGGCGACATCGGGCCGGGCGACGCCGATGGTCGCCGGATACTTGCGGCCGTCGAGGCGGACCTCGACACCGCGCATGCCGGCGGAGGCCAGCGCCCAACCCGAGAACGTCACGCGCGGGCCGACCACTGCCTCACCCGCCGGCGCGTCGATGACACCGAACGGCGCCGGACCAACGCGCTCGACGGCCCTGGTACCTGCCGGCGTCGGCGCCTTGGCGCGATTGTCGGCCAGCAACGCGTAGATTTCGACGCCGACGATCGCCGCCACGACCGCGAGAAACACGGCGATGGCGCGGGTGACACTGCCTGCATTCGCGCGCGGCGATCCTGGATGTGTGCGCATGGCGCGAATTGTAGCCGTGCGGCCGGCACGCCGGATTGCCGCTGCGACGCAGCGGTGGGCAGAAAGCGGGTTGTGGGAATGCGCCGGTGGCCCGATCGGCCCGCGCAGGCGGTGCGCCAGGCTATTCGGTCTGATAGACGTACGGCGTCTGCGGCACGCGGCCCTGGTCCATGCGCCGGCCCGCGGCAAGATCATCGGGGCTCTTGTCCCACCAGATCCGGCGGCCTTCCTGCTGCTCCTGTTCGATCGCGGGCTTGTCCCGGATCAGCTCGCGGATGAACAGCGTGTGGTCGGAAACGTAGTGGCGCGAGGGCAGCATCGGCATGGCGGTTGTCTCGGAGCGGCAGGTGCAACGAGACATTCTACATGGGCGATGCCTGCCCGGCGCCGAGGCTGACCGCCCCGGTCCGGGCGGTCAGCCTCGGGGCTGGTGCCGGCCGGAGACCAGCGGGAACTCGAACAGCCGGCAGTCGATCGCGCCGTTCATCAGTGGCGTCCTGCGCGCGACCTTCAGGTGGATGAGCTTGGGCAGGCGCAGGTCACCGGTGAAGAAGAACGCCGTCCAGCCGGCAAAGCGCTGCTTCAGCGCGTCGCCCAGCAGCGGATAGAAACGGGCGAGCTTCTCCTGGTCGGCCAGGCGGACGCCGTAGGGTGGATTGGCGAGCAGGATGCCCTGGGTCGCCGGGGCGGCGCGGGTGAGCAGGTCGGCCTGCTCGACGCTGACGAATGCGTCGGCCCTGGCGAGGCGCAGGTTGGCCAGCGTTCTGCCGACCGCGCCGTCGGCCAGATCGCTGGCGAAGATCGCCGGCGCCTGCGGCGGCGCCTTGACGCGATCGCGCGCCGCCTGCTTCATCCGCTGCCAGGCGGGGCCATCGAACCAGGCGAGTTTCTGAAAACCGAAGGTCCGCGACAGCCCCGGCGCGCGGTCGGCGGCGATCAGCGCCGCCTCGATGACGATGGTGCCGCTGCCGCACATCGGGTCGAGCAGTACGGCCGAAGGCGTCCAGCCGGCGAGCGCGAGCAGCCCCGCGGCGAGGTTCTCGCGCAACGGCGCTTCCTCGGCATCGCGCCGGTAGCCGCGCTTGAACAGCGGTTCGCCGGACGTATCGACGTAGATCGTCGCGTCGCGCGCGGTCAGGTGCGCGGTGACGCGTACGTCGGGAGAGCGCTTGTCGATCGACGGGCGCATTCCGCTGTCGTCGCGCTGGCGGTCGCAGATCGCGTCCTTGACGCGCAGTGTCGCGAATTCGAGGCTGGTCAGCGGCGAGCGTGTCGCCGACACGTCCACTCGCAGCGTGCGGGTCGGTGCGAACAGGCGCTTCCAGTCGATGTCGCGCGTCAGCGCGTAGAGGCCATGCTCGTCGCGGATTTCGCCACCGCCGACGCGCCAGAGCACGCGGCTGGCCAGCCGCGATTCGAGGTTCGCGCGCTGCGCCAGTTCCAGCGTTCCGGCAAAGCTCACGCCGCCATCGGTGGCGCTGACTCCGGATGCGCCGAGCGCGGTCAGTTCCGCGACCAGTGCGGCCTCCAGTCCCCGCGGACAGGGGGCGAAGAATCGCTCCATCAGCTTCGGCGCCGGCGGCCGCAGGGTCGCGCGTTCACGGTGTGGCGCATGGTCAGGATTGGCGCCACATTCCGGTCACTGCACGCTGCAGCTGCGGCAGCCGGCCATGGAAGAAATGCCCGCAGCCCGGGAACACCACGACAGGCAGCTGCTGCGGGCGCGCCCAGTCGAGCACGTCGGACAGCGGCACGATCTCGTCCTGCTCGCCATGGATGACGATGGTGTCGGCGGGCACCTGCTCGACCGCGAAGCGGCGCACCGCGGGCCCCACGAGTACCAGCCGCTGCGCGTCGATCCGGCGCGCGACGCGCGTCTGCACGAATGAACCAAAGGAAAAACCGGCGAGCACGACGGGCAGGTCCGGGCCCAGCGCCGTGCGGGCGTAAGCAAGCGCCGCAAGTGCGTCCTCGGTTTCGCCGATCCCCTCGTCGAAGACGCCTCCGGATTCGCCCACGCCGCGGAAGTTGAAGCGGACGGTCGCGAGTCCGAGCGAGAAAAAAGTCCTGGCCAGCGTCTGCACGACCTTGTTGTCGAGCGTGCCCCCCTGCAGCGAATGCGGATGGGCGATCAGCGCGATCCCGGCCGGCGCGGCCTCCGGCACGTTGAGCAGCATTTCCAACGGCCCGGCGGGGCCGGCGATCGACGTGCGCTGCGCCGTCCTTGGCGTCAAAGCAGCAGCCGCTCGACGATCTCGCCGTTGACCACGTGCCGGTCGATGATCTCGTCGATGTCGGTGCGGTCGACGTAGGTGTACCAGACGGCATCGGGATAGACGACGATGACCGGACCCTCCTCGCAGCGGTCGAGGCAGCCCGCCTTGTTGATGCGCACCTGGCCCTTGCCGTTCAGTCCCAGCGCCTTGATGCGCCCCTTGGCGTAACCCTGGAGGTCGGCCGCGCCCGCCGAGGCACAGCACTTTTCCCCGTCTTCGCGCTGATTGCAGCAGAAGAACACGTGGCGGCGGTAGTGACTCATCGGCGGGACCGGAACGGTGGGAGCGGGGAACGATCGAACGAAACGAGCAAGCGTCCGGATTATAGCGAACCGTCATGCCGCCTTGCGTCCGGACGTCCCCAGGCGGGCAGGCCGGCCAGCGCGAACAGCCATGCGGCGGCCATCAGCGGCCACAGCAGCAGCACGGTCTGCGTGAGGCCGTTGAAATTGAGCAGGTGGCCATAGCGCCAGTTGAACAGGGTCAGAGGGGCGCGCGCCGACGGCAGGTCGACGGTCAGCAACGGGGACAGCAGCGAACTCAACAGCGCCGTCGCGCACACGGCGATCTGCGCGGGTCGCGGCAGAAAGATCGCGAACAGCAGGAACAGCATGCCGACCGTGGAGCCGAACGATACCGAAGGCTTGATCCACGCTTCCCAGGCCGCGGGCTTGAGCAACAGCAGTGCGGCGCCGCCCTTGAGCAGCAGTGCGACACCCACCAGCAGCAATACCGCGCCACCGACGAATCGCCGCTCGCGCAGCAGCAGCGTGAGGAACAGTCCGACGCCCAGGATCTGGAATGCGGACTCCATCGCGCCGATGAGCATTGCCGCCGAGTCCACCTCGGTCGCTGCAGCGGCGGCAGGATGCACTGGCAGGCGGACCGGATCGAAGGTCACGGCGAACAGCGGAATTCCCGGATTGACCTGCGCGACCAGCCACAGCGCGAGCAGTGCGATGCCGAGATCGCCGAGCTTGCCCGGCAGGAACACGCGTCCGCGCAGCGCGGCGATCACGCCGCGATGGCGATCGGCACGGGCCAGCGCCGCGCCCAGCAGGCCGCCGGTCAATGCGCCGGCGCAGTTCGCCGCCAGGTCGATCAGGCTGGCATCGCGCTGCGGCAGGAAGCTCTGGAGTGTCTCCAGCGTGAATGACAGCACGAGGCCCAGCGCCAGCGCGACGCCGGCCCGGGCGGGCAGCGATCCCTGCCGCGGCAGCAGCGCCGCGAAGATGCCCAGCGGCAAGTAGGCGACGACGTTGGCGATGGCGTCGAAACGGGTCCAGCGCGGAGGCCATGGTGCGAAGATCCAGAACGGCGATTCCGGGGCGGGCGCAATCCACGGCGAGAACGGCTGCAGGCTGGCGTAGGCAATGGCCAGTCCGTACAGAAGTACCAGCCAATGCGGCAGCAGCAGGCGGTCGCGCGAGCCGTCCATCGGGCGGGTCAGCCCGGGCGAAGGTCTTTGCGCACAACCGTCCTGCGCTGGTGCGTGGCGACCGGCGAGAATCCGGCAGCGATGAACATCGGCAGCGTGCCGTGAAAATGCTCGGCGTCCGGCGCATCCGCCGCGGCGGCGGTGGAGGGAAAGGCATCGACGACCGCCAGACCGCGCACCGCGAAATCGGCGAGCCCATGTTCCAGCAGCGCGCGGGCGACGCCCTGGCGGCGGTGTCCCGCGGCGACGACGAAGCAGACGATCGCCGCGGCGTCATGGGGCGCGACCGGCAGTTCCGGCTGGACAATGCCCATGCGCGCGCAGGCGTGACGGAGCTTGGTGTAGGGCTGGGCGTTCATCCAGCCGACGACGACGTCGCCGGACCGGGCAAGATAGCCTTCCATTTCGCCGCTTTCGATGCGCGCAGTCATCGCGCTGCGGTTCATCGATGCGTCGAAGTCGCCCCAGGGCAGCGGCGGCGGCACATGAAAGCAGTGACAGTAGCAGCCGGCCCAGTCCGGGTTGTCGGCGAAAGCCGGCCCGCGCTGGTGATCGAAGAACTGCAGGAAGCCGCCCAACCGTGAAGGGGACAGACGCTCGATCCGCAGGTCGCTCGGCATGGTCATGCGCCGATGATGGCATGACCGCGCGGATTGCGCATCGCGCGCTGCGGGCGGCAGGGAGCGGGACCGCCTGCTAGCGGACCTTGATCTCGGTCCAGAGCCGGTTCATCAGCCGGCGTTCCTTGCGCGGCAGGTCGCGCAACTGCTGCAGCGATTTCATTCCGGCCGCGTCGGGAAATACCGCGGGGTTGTCCTTGACCTGCGGTTCGATGAACGGCATCGCCGCGGCATTGGGATTGCCCGACCCGATCATGTTCGACAGCTGTGCGGCGTTCTCGCCCACCAGCATGAAGTTGATGAATTCGTAGGCCAGGTCCGGGCGCGGCCCGGTCCGGTGCAGCACCATGTTGTCGATCGCCAGCACGGCGCCCTGCTTCGGTGTCGAATAGCCGATGGTGAAAGGCCGCTTGGCGTTGCGCGCGTCGAGCGCCGCCTGGAACATGTCGTTGCTGTAGCCATGCGCCAGCCAGATGTTGCCGATGGTCAATTCCTTGATGTAGGACGAGGCGTTGAATGCAGCCCAGTAGGGCTTGGCGCGCAGGATGACATCCCGCGCCTTGCGCAGCCTGTCCTCGTCGGTCTCGTTGACCGGGAAGCCGAGGTAGATCAGCGCGGCGGCGAACAGCTCGCGCTGCGAATCCAGCACCGTGACCTTGCCCTGCAGCCGCTCGAGCCATTCCGGCTCGAAGACCGCGGCCCAGCTGTCGGTCGGCACGCCGTGCTCCTTCATTTTCTCGACGTTGTAGCCCAGCAGCGTGACCGAATAGGCGTAGGGCACCGAGAAGCGATTGCCCGGGTCGAACCAGCCATTCATGAACTCGGGCTTGATGTTGTCGAGTCCCCTGATCTTCGACTTGTCGAGTTCACGCAGCGCACCCTGCGCGATCAGCGTCTCGACCGCGTTGCCGGTCGGCACCAGCATGTCGTAGCCGGTGGCGCCCGCGGCGAGCTTGGCCAGCAGCTCCTCGTTGTCCGAGTAGTAGTCCTGCACCAGCCTGCAGCTGCACGAAGCCTCGAAGGCCCTGGCCGTGCCTTCCGCGAGGTAGTTGTTCCAGTTGAACAGGCGCAGCTCGTTCCCGCCGGTGGCGGCGGGCGCGGCGGCCTCCTTGCCGGGTTCCGGCGCTTCCGCGGATCGACCGCAGCCGGCGAGCACGCCCGCCGCGGCGGCCCCGGCGATTGCCTGCAGCAGGCGGCGGCGGTCCACGTCAGCCCTTTCCGCGCAGCGCGTCCGGGGCGATGCGCCCGGCTACGACGATCATGGTCAGCGTCAGCACCATCAGCAGCGTCGACACCGCGTTCACCTCGGGGGTCACCGCGATCTTGATCATCGTGTAGATGGTCAGCGGCAGCGTCGGCACGCCGGCGCCGGCGGTGAAGAAGGTGATCACGAAGTCGTCGATGGACAGCGTGAACGACATCAGCGCGCCGGCGATGACGCCGGGCATGATCAGCGGCAGCGTCACCAGCCTGAAGGTTTGCCAGGGGGTGGCGCCCAGGTCGCGGGCGGCCTCGAAGATCGACTCATCCATGCCGGAGAGCCGCGCCCGGATGATGATGGCGACGAAGCCGATGCAGAACGTCGTGTGCGCGATGATCACCGTCAGCAGCGACAGCGCTTCCTCGCCGAACACCAGAATGAAGAAAATGAGCAGCGACACGCCGAGCAGGATTTCCGGCATCGCCACCGGCGTGATGGTCAGCACCGGCAGCGTCCGCGAGCGAAAGCGGTGGATGGCGATGCCCGCCATCGTGCCGAGCACGGTCGCCAGGCCTGCGGCGACGAAGGCGATCAGCAGCGAATTCGCCGCGGCCTGGAGCATTTCCTCGTTGCCGGCGAGCTTCCGGTACCAGTCGAAGGTGAAGCCGACCCACTCGGCGTTGAGCTTGGAGTCGTTGAAGCTGAAGATGACGACGATCACCAGCGGGATGTACAGGAACCCGTAGACGGCGAGCGCGGAGACCCAGAGCAGCGGCGACTTACGCACGGGCCACCCCCCGGCGAGCCAGCCACGCGGCCGCTCCGGCGACCGCGAGCACGGCGATGGTCAGCATCAATGACAGCATCGAGCCGAACGGCCAGTCGCGCGTGCCGAGGAAGCTCTCCTTGATCAGATTTCCGACCAGCCAGTCGTCCTTGCCGCCGAGAATCTCCGGAATCGCGAACATTCCGAGGACCGGGATGAACACCAGCGCCGATCCGGCGAAAACGCCGGGCAGCGACAGCGGGAACGTCACCCGCCAGAACCGTTGCCACCGGTTCGCGCCCAGATCCTGCGCCGCGTCGAGCAGCGTGGGATCGTGTTTTTCGAGATTGGTGTACAGCGGCAGGATCATGAACGGCAGATGCACGTAGACCATGCCGACGATGACGGCGAAGCGCGAGAACAGGAGATCGAAGGGTCCCAGGATGATCATCCAGGCGTAGATGCGGACCAGGAAATTGCTGGCGAAGGGCAGCACCACGAGCAGCACCATCAGGTCCCGGTACTGGTGGGGGCTGCGCGCGATCAGCAAGGCCACCGGATAGGCCATCAGCAGGCAGATGAGCGTGGTCAGCGCGGCGACGCCGAAACTCTTGACGAAGATCTGTGCGTAGATCGAGTCGCTGAAGAAGATCACGTAGTTTTCGAGCGTGAACCCGGTTTCCTCCCCCGGCTTGCCGCCGAACATCGGCGCCAGCGCGCCGAACTCGCCCGGGTAGCGCACGCTCGCCACCACCATGATCAGCGCCGGCACCAGGAAAAACGCGATCAGGAAGACAAACGGCGGCCCGCTGACCAGCAACCTGGTCAGCCGGCCCGACTGCGTTCTGGTCGAGGTCTCGGATTGCATCAGCGCGGGCGCGGCGTGGCGGTGACCGGCATCGGACGCGTCAGCGGTCGAGGAAGGCGCCGGCTTCGGCCTTCCACGACACGCGCACCGGGTCGCCGATCTCGAAGAACTTGGCATTGCCCGGCCCGGAGTTCGGCAGCAGCGCCTCGATCTTCTGGCCGCCCGGGAGGTCGACGATGTAGGTGGTCACGTCACCCACGTACAGGAAGTTGTTGACCGTGCCCTCGAACTGGTTGGGGTGCGGCGAAGGCTCCGCTGGCGGCGCGAATGGTCACCTGCTCCGGGCGGATCACGAACACCCCCTTGGCGCCCGTGGCGATGCCCTCGCGGGCGGGGCAGGTGACGTCGCCCAGCGCCGGCAGGTTCAGTCCGAACGTCGGCCCGCTCCTGGCGACCACGGCGTCGAGCATGTTCACGTTGCCGATGAAGTCGGCGACGAAGCGGCTGCTGGGGAAGCCATACAGCCGGTCGGGCTCGTCCATCTGCTCGATCCGGCCGTGGTTCATCACGGCGATCCGGTGCGACAGCGCCAGCGCCTCGGCCTGGGCGTGGGTCACGAACACGAAGGTGACGCCGACGTCGCGCTGCAGGCGGATGAGTTCGATCTGCAGCTGTTCGCGCAGCTTGGCATCCAGCGCACCCAATGGCTCGTCGAGCAACAGCAGCCGGGGCCGGTTGACCAGACCGCGGGCCAGCGCGACCCGCTGCTTCTGGCCGCCCGACAACTCGTGCGGGAAGGCGCCCTCCTTGCCCCCGAGCTTCACCTGCTCGATGGTCGCCCGGACCTTCGCCTCGATGTCCGCCGCGGATTGGCCGGCCATGCGCAGCGGAAAGCCGATGTTCTGCGCCACCGTCATGTGCGGAAACAGCGCGTAACTCTGGAAAACCGTGTGCACCGGGCGTTTCTCCGGGGGCGTGTTCCTCAAGTCCTTGCCCTCGAGGACGATCGACCCGGAATCGGGCAGGTCGAAGCCCGCGATCATCCGCAGCAATGTGGTCTTGCCACAGCCCGACGGCCCGAGCAGGGTGAAGAATTCCCCCGTTTCCACGGAGAAGCTCACGTTGTCCACGGCGGTGAAATCGCCGAAGCGGCGGGTTACGTTGCGGATCTCGAGCAGCGCCATCGGGGCGCCTCCAGTCGAATTTGGCCGGGTCGCGGCGGATTGTAGCGGCATTCGCCGCCCGGAAAAACCCGGACCTGCCGGTCCGGCCGCAATCCGGCAGCGGGTGACGCGGTGCGTAAGCGCTCCCCGCGCCCCTGGGATCCCCTCTGCCATGGGTACCGAAGGCCGGACGACGCGCTCGGCACGACCTTTGCATGAGCCTCTGGGTCCATGGCCCGCGTCGTCCATGCATTTGTCATAATTCGGTCGTCGCGGTGACCCCGCCCTGTGCCTTGAAGCCGATCATGCCCGATTCGTCCGATCATAAGCTGCTCGACGCGCTTCGCCAGAAGTCGGAAGCGTTGCGCGCCCATGATTCCGCCGCCCGCAAGCCGATCGAGGAGGCGCTGAAGGACATCGACCGCGGGCTGTGGCGCGCCTTCCGCTGGCTGGACGAGGCGCTCGGGCACCTCGAGGTCATCGGCCCCAAGGTCGGGCACACCTTTCACCTGGGCAGCATCCTGTCGATCGCCAATCCCAAGTTCGACCGCGGCTTCGTGTCCTTTCGCCGGCGCGGGCTGGCCGGGCTCGAGATCATCGACCACGTGGAGATGTTCTACCGGATGGAGGGTCCGCAGCCGATCGTTCTGCGCCTGCCCCCGGCCGCGGCGGCCGGCGTAGAGGAGCGCCTGCGCGGTTCCACGCTGCAGTACCAGTACCAGACCGAAAATGATGAAAAGCGCGTCGTTCGCTACGGCGTGTTCCGGGTGCAGACGGCCATCGCGGCGTCGGTGCGCTTCGAGCCGGACTACCATCGGCAGGTGGTCCACGTGACGCTGCGCAACGTCGATCGCTTCGAATCGGTCACGCTCGAATTCACGCCGGAAAAGCTCGACGAAACTGCGCTCGAGGACCTGGTGAAGTTCATTCTTGGCGAAGCCAACACCTTCCTGCGCCGGGCGCCGCTGGCCATGCTGCGCCAGCGCCATAGCGAACCGTCGCCTCTGCGCAGCGTGCGCGCCTGAGCGCGCCGCCGGCGCCGACCTCCGATTCGGGGACCCTAGCGGAACAGCAGCAGCAGGATGGTCGTGGCCAGCAGCGCCGCCACGATCACCAGCCAGCGGTTGCGCGCGCGCTGTGCCGCGGCCAGCGCAAGCAGCGCCGGGTCCGATGGCGGATTCACCAGCCGCTGGTGCAGTAGCCGTGGCAGCTCGGGCAACGCCGAGACCAGATAGGGCGCCTCGGCCAGCAGGCGGCGCTGCAGCGCCAGCGGGCCGATCTGCTCCTCCATCCAGTTCTCGAGGAAGGGCTTGGCGGTCGTCCACAGGTCGAGTTCCGGGTCGAGCTGCCTGCCGAGGCCCTCGACGTTGAGCAGCGTCTTCTGCAGCAGCACCAGCTGCGGCTGGATCTCGACATTGAACCGTCGCGAAGCGCGGAACAACTGCAGCAGGACCTTGCCCAGCGAGATCTGCGACAGCGGCCGGTCGAAGATCGGCTCGCAGACCACGCGCACCTCGCGCTCCAGTTCGTCGACCCGCGTTCCCGGCGGCACCCAGCCGGACTCGATGTGCGCGGCGGCCACCCGATGGTAGTCGCGCCGGAAGAAGGCGATGAAATTCTGCGCGAGATAGCTCTTGTCGCGTTCCGACAGCGAGCCGACGATGCCGTAGTCCAGTCCGATGTACCTGCCTCTGTACGGATCGTCGACGGCGACGAAGATGTTGCCCGGATGCATGTCGGCGTGGAAGAAGCCGTCGCGGAACACCTGGGTGAAGAACAACTCGACGCCTGCGCGCGACAGCGCCTTCAGGTCGATGCCGGCCTCGACCAGCCGGTCGATCCGCGAAACCGGGACGCCGCTCATTCTTTCCATCACCATCACCTGCTCGTTGCACCAGTCCCAGTGCACGGCGGGCACGAGCAGCAGCTTCGAAGCGATGAAATTGCGCCGCAGCTGAGAGCAGTTCGCGGCCTCGCGGGTGAGGTCGAGTTCGTCGCGGATCGACTTCTCGAACTCGCTGACGACGTCCCGCGGCCGCAAGCGGCGGCCGTCGGCGGAAATGCGCTCGATCACCGCGGCGGCGGTCTGCATCAGCGCGATGTCGTGTTCGATCACCGCGCCGATCCCCGGCCGCAGGATCTTTACCGCAACGGGGGTCCCGTCGGGCAGGTCGGCGAAGTGCACCTGCGCGACCGACGCGCTGGCGATCGGCGTGACGTTGAACTCGCGGAACACCTCCGCCACGGGCTTGCCATAGGCGCGCTCCAGCGAAGTGACAACCTCGTCGGCCGGGAACGGCGGCACGCGATCCTGCAGCTTGGCGAGCTCGTCGGCGATATCGGGAGGGAGAAGGTCGCGGCGGGTGGACAGCACCTGTCCGAACTTGACGAAAACCGGACCCAGCGCCTCCAGCGCCAGCCGCAACCGCACCGCCCGCGGCTGCGACAGGTCACGCCAGAACAGGACGCGGCCGACCAGCCTGCGCAAGCCGCTGAAACGCGCCTGGCCGAGGAAAAACTCATCCAGGCCGAAGCGCACCGAGACGGTGGCAATGCGGGCGAGGCGGAGGATTCGCATGCGCCCATTCTACGGGACGGCTGCTGCCGGTCCCGTCGCCGGCAGGTGGGCGATGATGGGCCGGTCAGAAGCGGAAGCGCGACCTCTGCCTTGGGTGCCGGGGCGCGCCCGCCGGGCGTTCGGCCGGCGAATCGGACTTCGGTATCGCCGGTGTTGCCCCAGCCGGGTCCGGTGTCACCGGAAGGCGAAGTCCAGGCACGGTCGCCACGCCTGGCGGCGTGGGCCGACGGTGGCGGGACTTGCTCAATTCCGCCCTCGCCGACTGCCGGCGCGCGGGCCGGGCGACGTCTGCCTGCCCGGAGGGGCGACGCGCATCACGGCGCCTTCGGAAACTGGACGTATGGCCCCTGCGGCTCCTTGCCCGGCGGCACGTAGGCCGGCGCTGGCTGCCCGGCTGGACCGAGGCTGCGCACATAGCGGTAGATGGCACGCAGGTCCTGCTCGGTCATGTCGTGCAAGGCGAACCAGGGCATCGGCGGCCGGTACTGCGCACCCTTGGCGGTCTTCACCCACTGCGCTTCGGTCATGTCCTGCAGTTTCAGGCGGAGGTTGGCCGCGTACGTCGTGCCCCAGTCGCCGCGCCAGCCCAGCGCGTCGCCGACAAGCCAGTCCTTTTCGGGGACCTTGCCGCCGCTCGGGGCATAGCCCGGGGTGTGGCAGTCGTTGCAGCCGGCGATGCGCACGAGGTACTTGCCGCGGGCAATCGAGGTCGCGTCAGGCGCCGCCTGCACGGCGGTGGCGGCCAGGCCGGAGGCTAGCGCGCCGACGACGGCGCCGAACACAATATTGCGAAATGCGTACATTGGGACTCTCCCTGTCGAGTGTGAGGTACTCGTTTGCAGTTGCCGGCCTGATTGGCGCCGGCCTAGGCGGCCAGCGCGCTGGGCTCCTGGCGGAAAATACCGGAAATACTCGTGATGCGCGGATCGATCGCCTCGGCCGACGCGTGTTCGCCTGCCGATTCCGCGATCCGCTGCCCGCCGTCGGCGCGACGCGCCAGTGCGAACCAGCGCGCCAGCGGTTCGACGCCCGAGTCGGCGCATATCGCGTCGACACGCCGGGTCAGCGCAAGTTGCGCCAGCACCGACGGCACGGGCTTCAGCGGCCGATCCGCCGCGTCGAAATCCTCCCTCGTCGGCAGGTCGCCGTACAGGTGACGCACCGAGTCGGCGAGGGTCCGTACCCGGTGCGCCATCGCCGGATCGGTCGTCCGCAGGACGGCAACGAATACATAGTTGGCGAACGTCTCCGCCAGGTGCCGATGCGCAAACCGCGCGCCGGCCTGCGCCGCAACCACGTGTGCCAGTTCGTGCGCGATCAATGCTTCCGCGACCGGCGCCAGGTCCGGACCCGCCGGTGCGCGCGGGGCGCGCCCGTGCTGGCGCAACAGCCCGTGCAGCAGCAGCGACGGCAGGCTGCGGGCCAGGTGGCGACTGACCTCCAGCCAGGCTTCGGCCGGATGACTGCCGACCACCAGGTGGCCCGAGGCGGTGAAATGGGCGATGCCGTAGGGCTGGACTTCCGCATGCCGGCTCCAGTCCGCCGGGTCGAGCACCAGCAGCCGGAAGCGCGGCGTGCTGCCGAGCTGCCGGCGAATGAACCAGTAGGCGCGCTCGGCGCGCTGGGCAATGCGGGCGGCCGCGACAGTCTGGCTGGGGCTCGCGGCGACGGTGAACGGAAACCACGGCAGTGGCTGGAGTCCGCTTCCCGTCCAGGCGAAGGGCGCAGCCAGCGCCGCGGCCAGCGCGGGAGCGGGCGAACCGAAGACATCGGACGCTGAAGGCGGGACGGCGGCTTGCATGGCGAGGCTCCTTTCCTGGCGGTGTGGCGATGGGCTGCATCGTGCCGCGCGCGGACTGGCAGATCGCTGACGGATTGCGCGAACGAAGGTGGGGCGCGCCGGGATGGGATCGCGGTACCGTTGGCGCGGCTCCGGAAGGTGGCCGGTGCGGCCGGAGCCGGGCCGCGACCTGACGGGCATCGATGTAGCCGGCCTGGAGTCGGCCGCGGGACCGACGCCGCGCCGACCGCGGACCTGCAGCGAGCTACAGCGAGCCGCGAAGCGCCTCGGTTTCCGCCGCAGGCCGGCGGTTGAGCACGATGGACAGCAACTCGCGGCAACGCCGGTAGGTGGTCAGCGCGCCGGCACGGTCGCCAAGCTCGCGTTGCGCGACCATCAGGCGCCGGTACAGCGGCTCGGCAAGGTTGTCCAGCTCAAGCGCCCGCTCGTAGAGTGCGCGGGCGCTGGGCCAGTCGCGGACGCGCTCGAGGCGCTCACCTTCCGTCAGCACCGCGCGCTGCATTCGCGCGGCGAGGCGGTCGCGTTGCGGCAGCACCCAGGAGGATGCGGCCTCCAGAGCCAGGAAATGGCCCCGGTATAGCGCCAGCGCGGCCTCGTGGCGACCCGCATCCAGCGCCGCCTCGAAGGCCCAGACGTCGCACCAGACGAGCGCGGGGTTGAGCGACAGCTTGCCGTCCGCCAGCAACAGGACGCCATCGGCAGCGAGGAGCTTGCGCAGCCGGTAGACGGTGCTGTCGAACGAGGTCTTCGCATCGTCGCCTTCCGCGTCCGGCCACAGCAGCCCCGTGAGCATCGACGTGTCGACGTTGCGTCCGCCCAGCGCGAGCAGCGCCTTCAGCAGCTCCAGCGGCTTCTTCTGCGCCTTGCCCCGGGATGTCAGCACTTCGCCGTCGCGCGCCAGCGTGAACTCGCCGAGCGCGCGCAGCGCCAGCGGCCACGGCCACTGCGCGATGTCCGACGAAGGCGGAGGCAGGCGATGCCGGGCGATCAGGCCGCGCGTGTAGTCCGCCTCGATATCGTGGTCGAGCGCCATGGCCAGCAGCGGCGAGACGACCTCCTTCGGCAGCCGCATGAGTCCGAAATAGGCCGTCGCGCGGCGCGTCGCGAGCAGTTCGCGCAATGACGCAAGCGCTTCCTCCGTGGCGCCGGCCGTGCGGGCGGCATGAGCGCGCAGGAAGCCCGCGTTCATCTCGAAATTGCGCCGGTCGGCCCCGGTGGCCAGGGAGATCGCTTCGCCGAACAGCGCCTGTGCCGCGTCGATCTCGCCGAGGTGGGCGCGGCACAACGCGTGGCGGACGAGGAAGTGGGGCAGCTGCAGCGAAGGCAACCCGCTCTCGCGGCCAAGCGCGACGGCGGACTGCGCCGCGGCCGCCGCCTCCCGCGGCCGGCCTTGCAGCAGCAGCACGCCCGCCTCCTGCAGGCGCAGGTAGGCCACGTCCATTCGCCGCGTCGGATTGACCGCGGCCCGAAGCTTGCCCAGCGCGGCGGCGGCGGCATCGACATCGCCGCTCGATACCAGCGCGGTCACCTCGGCATGATGGATTTCAACCTGGACCCAGCCCAGGCCGTGTTCGGTCGCGAGCGCCTCGGTTTCCTCCATGAGCCTGCGTGAACGCGCGTAGTTGCCGCGCAGCTGCTCGTTGAAGGCGCGATGCACCTGCCACCAGATGCGCCGCTGCGCGGTCACCTGCGGATCCGCGAGCCAGGGCTCGACGCGCGCGATCAGCGCGTCTGCCGAGTCGCCCTTGGTTTTCCAGTTGAAATAGTTGAACAGGATCGACGCGGCATTCATCCGGTCGTTGACCGGCACGCTGTCCGCGTCCGGCGCTGCCAGCAGGCGATCGAGCCCCGCGGCCGTGTCGCCGATGCCCGGATGTTCCGGCTGCCTGAACAGCAACGCGATCAGCAACGCCGCATGGACCCGCAGCGCGTCGGGGGTGCCCAGCGACGGGGACTCGCGCAGCAGCGGCCCGAAGACCTCGATCCAGCTGTCCAGAGGGGCGAAATCGGCCCACTCGTAGTAGTGGCACTCGACGGCGGTCGCCGCGGTGAGCAATCGTCCGCGGACGTCGCCTTGCGCCTCGAACCCGGCATGCGCACGCGCGAGCATCGCCTTGCTGCGCGCCGGTTCGGCGTGCAGCAGTACTTGCGCCTGCGCCAGCAGCAGGCGCGGATCGGCATCGCGGATCGTCTCGGGGAGCGCCGCCAGCCAGTGGTCCAGCGTGCGCTCGCGGCCTTCGGCGAGCAGGCTCCGGCCTGCATGCAGCGCGAGTCCGGCAAGCGCCGGCCAGGCCGAGGCTTCGATGTACAGCGCGGCCGCCGCATCGAAATCGCCGCGACCCACCAGCAGCCCTGCGGCACGGTCGAGCGCAGCGCGGCGCTCGGCGGCGTCGAGGCGGCGACGGCCCTCGGCCAGCAGGAACTCGCGAAACAACGCGTGAAACTGGTAGACGGGTTCGGTTCCGATCCGCCGGCGCTCGGTGAACAGATGTCGCCGGAAGACGTGCTCGAGCACGCGCGGCGCCTCGGGGTTTTCCGAGATGGCAATGGCGTCGTCGAGCCGAAACGGTCGGGAGCAGCGCGGCGAGCAGCAGCACGCGCTGGTTCTCGGGGCGGGCACGGCCGAAGATCTCCCCGGTGAAGTAGGCGAAGACCGCTTCCTTGCCCTCGGGCAGGAGGACCTCGGGCGGGCCGCCATGCGTGTGCGCGAGGTGCTCCCGCATCAGCACGATGCCGGCGGCCCATCCGTCATTGGCACGATGGATGGCCGTCGCCAGCGCGGGGTCGAGCTTCACCGCTGCGGCGACGGCCCGCGCCTCCTCTTCGGTGAAACGCAGTTCCTCCCATTCGATCCGGGCAATGCGCTGCTCCGCGACCAGCCGCGCCATCTCGGGCGGCGGCGCTTCGCGGGAGATGAAGGCGAGGTTCAGGCCGTCGGGGATTTCGCGCAGTCCCTCGGCAAAGGCATGTCGCCAGCCCGGTTCGCCGCGCGGCTCGTGGAAATTGTCGACGACCAGCAGCGATCCTGCGGGGAAGAGGGCGAAGAACTCGCGCAGGAACCGGCGCGTGAACGCCGGCAGGTCCTGCGCGTACTCGGGCGTGAACAACGGCAGCGCGGCGGCGCTTCTGGCGCGTTTTCCGCCCAGACTTGCCGCTGCCATGCGCAGGTAGTGGAAAAAGGTCGCCGGATCCGCGTCCCCGGCGTCGGCCTGGAACCAGATTCCCGGCAGCCGGCGCGACTCGACGTAGCTGGCGACGAAGGTGGACTTGCCCGACCCGGGGGGGCCGGCGATCCAGATGATCGGATGCCTGTGGCGCGCATCGAACAGCGCGAACAGGCGTTCGCGGCGGTGCACGTTGTACAGGCGCGGCGGACTGAACTTGGCGAGCGCCGGCGTGGACGAGCGGCGCCGCGCATGCGGCGCCCTGCGCGCCGTCGATCCGCCCGCATCGGCGGCGTCTCGCGTGGCGCGCGCATCTCGCGGCGGCATCTGCGCTTCCGGCTGGGGACTAGGCTGGACGTGGCCCGGCGCGCGAGGCGAGTGCGTTCAGGCGGGCTTCGGCGGCGTCGGTTCTGGACTCGAGATCGCGGCAGGCGTCGGCAAGACGGCGCAGGTCATCGTTGCGCGCCAGCAGCGCCGCTTCGTCGCGCGCATAGCTGACCAGGCTGTCGGCGACGCGCTGGCCTGCGTATTCAGGGAATGCGAGCAGCCCGCGCCCGGCGTCGGCCACCCGCTGGCCGACCAGCGGTCCCAGCGCCTTGGCGAAGGCCTCCTCGACGAACCACGGAAGGGTCTGCGACAGGTCCTTCAAGGCGCCGCCCAGGTCGGCGTCGCCGTCCTCGTGCACGAACTCGTTCCAGCGGGTCGGATCGGCGAGGAATGCCGGCAGGTTCCAGGGCGACAGCGTAAGCGTCAGCGACGTGGCGGCGTTGGGCGCCGCCGTGGCCAGCAGGCCCTTCGGCGTCGATGCCGAAGGTGCTGCGCAGCGGGCCGACGTGCCAGCGCAAACGACCGGCCCGCGAACGGCGCCAGGCGCTCGCGCGCCCAGGCCTGCCGCTCGAGGATGCCGTTGGCGAGCTGCGCGGGCGCGGCCGCGGGATCCGGGATCTTGATCAAGCCGACCCGACCTGCTCGATTCCGGCCAGCAGCCAGCCACTGGATCCGTCGACCGGCTTGACCAGGTTCCAGATTTCCTCGAAGTCCTTGGGCAGGACGCTGCCGTCTTCGCGCAGGCTGCCCTTGAAGTGCACGCTCGCCCAGTAGCGCGAACCCTCTTCCTTCACTTCGAGCAGTTCGGCGTCGAGATGCACGACCTCGGTGGGCGCATGCGTGCCGCGACCGGCGATCTCGGCCGCGATTTCGGCGAACATCTCCGGCGTCATGACTTCCGACAGCGCCTTGCGGTCGCCGCTGTCGTAGGCGGCTTGCAGCTTGCCAAACTGCAGCTTGGCCTGCTCGACGAAGGGCGCGGCGTTGAAGCCCGGCGGGATACGGCCGAACTGCGGGCCGAACTGCGGGCCGGCCTGCGCGGGCGCAGCGGGGGCGACGCCGCCGGTGCCGGCCAGCACGGGTTCGAACCGGCTGTTTGCTGCAGCCTGCGGCGCGGGCGAGGTTTCATAGCCTCCGGGCGTGTTGCCAAGCCCGGGACCCGTGCCGGCGTACTGCAGCGGCGATCGCGCCGGGGCCCGTCGGGCGAGCAGCATGCGGACCACGAGGACGCCGCCGATGACGATCAGTGCCAGCAACAGGAAGCTGGCAAAGCCTTCGGACAGCCCCAGGTGCGACAGCAGCGCGGCGATGCCCAGCCCGGCGGCGAGGCCGGCCAACGGACCCATCCAGCGCGAGCCCCCTGCGGCAGCGGGGGCGGCCTTGGAGGCGGCGGCCGCCGCAGGTGCGCCAGGCGCGACGTTGGCCGTGGGCGGCGACGCCGGCGTGGCCTGGCGCTGCGCGCCGAAGCTCCTGCCGCCACCCATGCGCTTGGCCTCGGCGACCTCGGCGACGACGAAGAAGCCGGCGAAGAACATGGCGAACACTGCGAGCAAACGATTCATTCTCGATCTCCTGGAAACGGCAGGGCGACGCCGCGAAATACCTCCGCCGGACTCCCGGCGCGCCGATGAACGGAAACGGGTGATTCTTCAGTAAACCCGACCGACGTGCAAGGCAACGACGCCCGCCGTCAGGTTGTGGTATTCGACCCGGTCGAAGCCGGCGTGTTCCATCATGGCCTTCAATGTTTCCTGATCGGGATGGACACGGATGGATTCGGCCAGATAACGGTAACTTGCCGCATCTCCGGCGATCAGCTTGCCCAGCCGCGGCAGCACGTTGAAGCTGTACCAGTCGTAGGCCGGCGCCAGCGGCGCCGCAACCCGGGAAAATTCGAGCACCAGTACCATGCCGCCGGGGCGGGTGACGCGACGCATTTCGGCGAGCGCGGCATCCTTGCGGGTGACATTGCGCAACCCGAAGGCGATGCTCACCGCATCGAAAGCGCGATCGGCGAAAGGCAGCGCCTCGGCGTTGCACTGGACGGTCGGCAGCGAAAGGCCGGCATCGAGCAGCCGGTCCCGGCCAGCCGAGAGCATCGCGCCGTTGATGTCGGTGTGCACGACCACGCCCGACGGGCCGACCTTGGCGGCAAACAGGCGGGCAAGGTCGCCGGTGCCGCCGGCCAGGTCCAGCACCCGCTGCCCCGGCCGCACATTGGCGATGTCGACGGTGAAGCGCTTCCACAGCCGGTGCAGACCGGCCGACATCACGTCGTTCATCAGGTCGTACTTGCCGGCGACCGAGTCGAACACGCCGCGGACCCGGCGCGTCTTCTCGCCCGGGGTCACGTCCTCGAAGCCGAATTGCGCCTTGTCGTCGGTCATTCGGGGCCCTAGGCGTCCCGGCTGGCGCCCGCCGCGGCCAGCCGCTCGAGATAGCGCTGCCAGAGTTCGTCCTGGCGCATGCCGAGGTCGTACAGGTAGTCCCAGGAGTAGATGCCCGACGAGTGGCCGTCGGAAAAGGTCGGCTGGATCGCGTAATGGCCGACCGGCGCGACCTCGCTGATCCCGACTTCGCGTTTGCCGACCTGCAGCGTTTCCTGCCCGGGGCCGTGGCCACGCACCTCCGCCGACGGCGAGTGCACGCGCAGGAACTCGTACGGCAGGCGGAAGACGTGCCCGTCGTCGAACGTGAGTTCGAGCACGCGCGAACCCTGGTGCAGCTTGATCTCCGTGGGGAGAGGCGTGGTGCGATCGAGGCCGGTCATCCGGCGCCTTCATGGTGCGGGTGGCGGGACGACGAATCTATCACAGCCGCCCCGCCGCCCCGGGCCGGCGCTGCCGCGACGAATCAGATGTTCATGTTGTTCTGCGCGTCGGGCACGATGTCGAGGTTGCCCAGGCCCGAGAACACGTTGCGGTTCTTCGCCTCCTTGCCGTGCAGCTTGATCTCCAGGCGCAGATCGTTGAGCGAATCGGCGTTGCGCAGCGCGTCCTCGTAGGTGATGAGGCCCGCCTCGTAGAGGTCGAACAGCGACTGGTCGAAGGTCTGCATGCCGAGCTCGCGCGACTTCTTCATGATTTCCTTGATGCCGGACACGTCGCCCTTGAAGATCAGGTCGGAGATCAGCGGCGAGTTCAGCATCACCTCGACCGCGGGAACGCGGCCGCGGCCGTCGCGGCGCGGGATCAGCCGCTGCGCGACGAAGGCGCGCACGTTGAGCGACAGGTCCATCAGCAGCTGCGCGCGGCGCTCCTCGGGGAAGAAGTTGATGATCCGGTCGAGCGCCTGGTTGGTGCTGTTCGCGTGCAGCGTGGCGAGGCACAGGTGGCCGGTTTCCGCGAACGAGATCGCGTAGTCCATGGTCTCGCGCTCGCGGACCTCGCCGATCAGGATGACGTCCGGCGCCTGGCGCAGCGTGTTCTTCAGCGCGATCTGCCAGCCGTCGCAGTCCACGCCCACCTCGCGCTGCGTGACGATGCAGTTCTTGTGGTCGTGCACGAACTCGATCGGGTCCTCGATGGTGATGATGTGGCCGTGGCTGTTCTCGTTGCGGTAGCCGAGCAGCGAGGCCATCGACGTGGACTTGCCCGCGCCGGTCGCGCCGATGAACATCATGATGCCGCGCTTGGACATGATGATGTCGCGCAGCACCGGCGGCAGGCCCAGCTCCTCGAACTTCGGGATGTCGGTCGAGATCGTCCGCAGCACCATCCCCACCCGGCCCTGCTGGACGAAGGCGTTGACGCGGAAGCGGCCGATGCCCGGCGGGCTGATCGCGAAATTGCACTCCTTCGTGCCTTCGAATTCGGAGGCCTGCTTGTCGTTCATCACGCTGCGCACCAGCTCGATGGTGTGCTGCGGCGAGAGCTGCGTCTTGGAAACCGGCGTGATCTTGCCGTCGACCTTGATTGCCGGCGGGAAGCTCGCGGTGATGAACAGGTCGGAGCCGTTCTGCTTGACCAGCAGGTCGAGCAGTTCGTGGATGAATTTGGTGGCGCGTTCGCGTTCCATGTGTTGCTCGCTCCTATGCGGTGCCGACGGCGTCCGTCGCGGCCGGCGCGCGCCATGGCGACCGGTGCCCGCGGCAGGCGGACATCAACCGCCCATGAACAGGTCCTTGTTGACGGCCCGGTTGCGGGCCTCGGCGAGGTTGACCTGGTTGCGGCGGACGAGGTCCACCAGGCACTGGTCCAGCGTCTGCATGCCGATGGCCTGCGAAGTCTGGATGGACGAGTACATCTGCGCGATCTTGTTCTCGCGGATCAGGTTCCGGATTGCCGGCGTGCCGATCATGATCTCGTGCGCCGCGATCCGGCCCTGGCCGTCCTTGGTCTTCATCAGCGTCTGCGCAATGACCGACACCAGCGACTCGGACAGCATGGCGCGGACCATTTCCTTTTCCGCGGCCGGAAAGACGTCGATGATCCGGTCGATGGTCTTGGCCGCCGAACTCGTGTGCAGCGTGCCGAACACCAGGTGTCCGGTCTCGGCGGCGGTCAGCGCCAGACGGATCGTCTCCAGGTCACGCATTTCGCCGACCAGGATGTAGTCCGGGTCCTCGCGCAGCGCGCTGCGCAGCGCGTTGGCGAACGACAGCGTGTGCGGCCCGACCTCGCGCTGGTTGATCAGGCATTTCTTCGCCTCGTGCAGGAACTCGATCGGGTCCTCGATCGTCAGCACGTGGCCGTATTCGTTCTCGTTGACGTGATTGACCATCGCGGCCAGCGTGGTCGACTTGCCCGACCCGGTCGGGCCCGTGCACAGGATGAGGCCGCGCGGCCGGTTGGTCAGCTCGGCGAAGACCTTGGGCGCGTTCAGTTCCTCGAGCGAGAGCACCTTGGCCGGGATCGTCCGGAACGCGGCGGCGGCGCCTCTCTGCTGGACGAAGGCGTTGACGCGGAAGCGCGCGAGATTGGGAACCGCGAAGGAAAAGTCGCACTCGAGGTTTTCCTCGTACATCTTGCGCTGCGCGTCGCTCATGATGTCGTACACCATGGCGTGCACGTCCTCGTGCTCCATCGGCGGCAGGTTGATCCGCCGGATGTCGCCGTGGACGCGGATCATGGGCGGCAGCCCGGCCGACAGGTGCAGGTCGGAGGCCTTGTTCTTGACCGCGAAGGCCAGAAGCTCGGTGATGTCCATCTATAATCCCTGCGCAGGCAAAGCTCGCCGATAACAAACCGACGCACGCAAATCGCGTGCCAGGATTGCCGCTCGCGTGAAGTCCAAACGATTATGAGCCACTACGAGAAGGCGTGGCAAGCCGTGCTGCACCGCATCGACGCGGCGGTAAAGGCGGCCGGGCGCGCGCCGGGGTCGGTTCGGCTGCTGGCGGTGTCCAAGACCTTCCCCGCCGAGGCCATCCGCGCCGTATTTGCGCTGGGCCAGCGGTCGTTCGGAGAGAACTACGTGCAGGAGGGCGTGGCGAAACGCGCGGCGCTGGCAGACCTGTCGGGAATCCGCTGGCATCTGATCGGCCCGCTGCAATCGAACAAGACCGCGGCGGTCGCCGGCGCTTTCGACTGGGTGGAGACCATCGATCGCATCCGGATCGCGCAGCGGCTGTCCGCGCAGCGTCCCGCCGGACAGGCGCCGCTGTCGGTCTGCGTCCAGGTCAACGTCAGCGGCGAGGCGACCAAGAGCGGGGTGGCGCCGGCCGAGGCTGCGGCGCTGGCGGCGGAGGTGGCGACGCTGCCCGGGCTCCGCCTGCGCGGCATCATGGGCATTCCGGAGCCGACCGCCGACGCGGACCGGCAGCGCCAGCAGTTCGGTATGCTGCGCGAGTGCTTCGATGCCTGCCGGACTCGCGGTCTCGACGTCGATACACTGTCGATGGGCATGTCGGCCGACCTCGAAACGGCGATCGCCGAAGGCGCGACCGAGGTGCGCGTGGGCACGGCGATCTTCGGCGCCCGAACCTGACCCGGGTCCGGATGCTTCGGGACGGCTGATCTGAAGGCGGAGTAGATGAATCTATCGTTCATCGGTGGCGGCAACATGGCAACCGCGCTCATCGGCGGCCTCGTCGACAAGGGCGCCGACCCGCGCAATTTTCGCGTGGTCGATCCGATGCGCGAGCAACAGGACAATCTCGCCGCACGCTTCCCCGGCATCGGCGTCTTCGGCGAGACGACCTCGGGCGCCGTCGAAGGCGCCGACCTGGTGGTGCTGGCGGTGAAGCCGCAGCAGATGCGCGCGGCGGCGACGGCGCTGTCGACCTGCCTCGGCGACGATCCGGTGGTGCTGTCGATCGCCGCGGGAACCCGCATGGCCCAGCTTTCGCAATGGCTCGGCGGCTACGCGAGAATCGTGCGCGCGATGCCGAATACGCCCGCCATGGTGGGTGCGGGCATCAGCGGGGTGTTCGCCGGACCGGGCGTCGACACCGCGGGGCGCAAGCTCGCGGGCAGGGTGCTCGAAGCGGCCGGCGCGGTGGTCTGGGTGCAGGACGAGGCGATGCTCGATGCCGTTACCGGGGTATCCGGCAGCGGCCCGGCCTATGTGTTCTATTTTCTGGAGGGGCTCGAGCAGGCGGCGCGCGAACTGGGCTTCGCCGGGCCCGAGGCCCGCAAGCTCGCCTACCTGACTTTCGCCGGCGCAGTGAAGCTGGCGCTGTCCTCCGACCTCGACCCCGGCACCCTGCGCGCGCAGGTGACGTCCAAGGGCGGGACGACCGAGCGCGGAATCGGCGTGCTCGACGAGCGGGGCGTGAAGGACAGCATTCGTCGCCGCGGTCAAGGCGGCCGCGGACCGGGCGCGCGAACTCGGCGACGCGGAAGGGAAGTAAGGACCGCAAATGGCCGACCAGGCGATCAGGTATCTGCTCGACGTGGTGTTCGGGCTGCTTACGTACGCGCTGCTGCTGCGCTTCGTCATGCAGTGGCTGCGCGCGCCGTTCCGCAATCCCCTCGGGCAGGCGGTGATCGCGCTGACCGACTGGATGGTCAAGCCGCTGCGCCGCCTGCTGCCCGGGTTCAGGGGCATCGACTGGGCATCGCTGGTCGCGACCTTCATCGCCCAGTTCCTGTGGCTGGCCGCCTATGCGTTCCTCTTCGGCGGCTTCACCGCCGTCGGGGCGAGCCTCGCCTTCCTGTTCGTCAGCACCTTCGTCGCGCTGCTGAAGGCGGCGCTGTGGCTGCTGATCATCGTCGTGCTGGTGCAGGCGGTGCTGTCGTGGGTCGCGCCCGACGGGCCGCTGTCCGGCCTGCTCAACGCGCTGACCTTTCCGTTCCTGCGCCCGATCCGCAGGTTCCTGCCGCCGATCGGTGGCACGCTCGACCTGTCGCCGCTGGTGGTGATCGTGATCGCGCAGTTGCTGATCATGACGCTGGTGCCGTGGCTGGAGAGCACGCTGACCCGGCTGTTCATCTGAACCGCCCTCCGGCGACCTGGCTGCGCGAGGACGGCGAGGCGCTGGTGCTCGACCTGCACGTGCAGCCCGGGGCGAAGCGCACCGAGCCCACCGGCCGGCACGGCGAGGGGACGAACCAGCGGCTCAAGGTCCGCCTCGCGGCGCCGCCGGTCGAGGGCAGGGCCAACGCGGAACTTCTGCGCTTCCTGGCCGGGGCCTTCGGCGTGCCGCTGCGCAACGTGCGCCTGGTCCGCGGCGAGACATCCCGGCACAAGGTCGTGCGCGTCGACGCACCCGCGCTGCGACCGGACCGCGAATGGGCGGAGCTCTAGCGCGCGGCCGGACGTCAGGTTGACGCCGCGCGATTGGCCAGGCGCACGAAATCCTCGACGGAAAGCGTCTCGCCGCGCGCGCCGGGATCGATGCCCGCCGCCTCCAGCATCGCGGTCGTGCACAGCGCCGACACCGCGTTGCGCAGCGTCTTGCGCCGCTGCGAGAATGCGGCGGCGACGATGCGCGCGAACAGCGCCTCGTCCGCGATCGCGGGCTTGTCCTTCCCCAGAGGAACCAGCCTCGCGACGGCCGATTCCACCTTCGGCGCCGGGCGGAAGGCGCCGGGCGGAACGACGAACAGGCGCAGGATGCGGAACTTCGCCTGCAGCATCACGGTGAGCCGCCCATAGTCCGCCGTACCCGGCGCGGCGGTCATCCGTGCGACCACCTCCTTCTGCAGCATCACGTGCAGGTCGGTGAGCAGCGCGTCGTGTGCCGCAAGGCGGAACAGCAGCGGCGAGCTGATGTTGTAGGGCAGGTTGCCGACGACGCGCAGGTCCGGGCCCAGCCGCGAGTAGTCGAACTCCAGCGCGTCGGCCTCGTGGAGCGTCAGCTGTTCCGGCGTGAAATCCTTGCGCAGCCGCGCCGCGAGGTCGCGGTCGATCTCGATGGCCGTGATGTGTCCGGCGCGTTGTACGAGTCCGCCGGTCAGCGCCGCGAGTCCGGGACCGATCTCGACCAGGTTGTCGCCGGGCTTGGGGTCGACCGCGTCGACGATGCGCGCGACGTAGTGCGGGTCGGCGAGGAAATTCTGGCCGAATCTCTTGCGCGCCTGGTGTCCGTGCATCGGGCAGTCAGCGAAACTGCCGCTGGCGGCATGCGAGGTCGATCGCGAGGTCCGTCGCGGCGATCAGGCTGCCGGCGTCCGCGGTGCGCGCGAGTGCGGGATCGCGCGCGAGATCGAGCGCCGTCCCGTGGTCGACCGAGGTGCGCGGGAAGGGCAGCCCGAGCGTCACGTTGATCCCGCCGCCGAAGCTGGCGGCCTTCAGCGCCGGCAGGCCCTGGTCGTGGTACATGGCGACGATCGCATCGAAGCGGCGCGCCTGCGCGGGAACGAACACGGTGTCGGCGGGCAGCGGGCCTTCGAATCGCGCGTGACCGGAAGCCGCCGCGTCGGCGATCGCCGGCGCGATGACGTCGATCTCCTCGCGCCCGAGGTGCCCGCCCTCGCCGGCGTGCGGATTGAGGCCGCAGACCGCGATCCGCGGCGAGGCGATGCCGAACTTCGCGGTCAATTCCGCGGCGACGATCAGCAGCGTCTCGCGCAGGCCGGGGCGGCTGAGCGCCGCCGGCACCGCGGCGAGCGGCAGGTGCGTGGTGGCGAGCGCGACGCGCAAGGGCGCGTCCGCCGCGCCGCCGACCAGCAGCATGACCACGCGCGGCGTGTGCGTGCGCTCGGCAAGGAACTCGGTGTGGCCGGAGAACGCGATCCCGGCATCCATCAGCACGCTCTTCTGCACCGGCGCCGTCACCAGCGCGGCGAAGGCGCCGGTCGCGCAGGCGTCGACCGCCTGCGCGAGCATGGCGATCACGCTCGCCGCATTGGTCGGGTCCGGATGACCGGGCACGGAAGGCACGACCAGCGGCTGATGCCAGACTTCGATCGTACCGGCGGCGGGCGCCCGCGCGACGGGATCGTAGTGCGCATAGCGTGGGGCAAGGCCGACCCGTTCGGCGCGTCGCGTCAGCAGGTCGTGGTCGCCGAGCACGACCAGCCGCGCGGCGAACGGCGCACGCGCATGCCGCGCCGCGAGCATCGCGACGAGCTCGGGACCGATGCCTGCGGGTTCTCCGGAGGTGAGAAGAATCGCGCCACGCTCGGCCGCGGACATGGGCGGGATCAAAGCGCTTCGACGGGGAGTCCCGCGGCGTCGCCCCAAAGCTCGGTCTTGACGCCCGGCGCGACACGAATGGCGAAGCTGCCGTCCCCGGCAGCCTCGACCTTAGCCTGCGCGAAGCCCGCCAACTCGACCGCAGGCTTGCCGAACACCCAGAGCATTTCGAGCGGCGCCCGGTCGTCGATCTCGCCGGTGTGCTGGACCGCGCGCCCCAGCGGCAGCGCGTGGCCGGCGCGCGCGAACACCGGGAACTGCTCGAGCTTGGCCTGGTAGCGCAGCACCTGCAGGCCGGCGTGCAGGACGCGCGTGTTGAGGTCGTACCACGCCCCCGGCGGCAACGCGATGTCCACCCGCCCGCCCTCGCGGACGATCGGCGCGACCAGCAGCGCGTCGCCGCACATGAACTGCGTCTCGAACCCCCGGAGCAGCGCATTGCCGGGAAACGCCAGGGGCATCGCGCGGTTCACCGGCAGGCCGGTTCTTGTCGCCGTCGATATCACCGACTCGAGATACGGAATCAGCCGGTAGCGAAAGGCGAGCCATTTGCGGCAGATCGCCTCGGCCTGGGCGCCGAATGCCCAGGGCTCGCGTTCGCCGACGCCATGCATGCGGATATGCGAACTGAACACCGCGGCCTGCAGCCAGCGAACGTAGAGTTCGGCGGTCGGCTGTTCGGCGCCATAGAATCCACCGATGTCGGAGCTGTGATAAGGGGTGCCGCTCATCCCCAGAGACAAACCTCCGCGCAGCGATGCGGCGAGGCCCTCCCAGTCGCTCTGCGGGTCGCCGCCCCAGCCGATCGGGTAGCGCTGGCTGCCGGCCCATCCGGCTCGACTCCATACGATGGGCGGACCGGCGTCCGGCGCCTGGAACTTGCGCGTCGCCTCGAACACGCACTTGTTGTAGAGCAGCGGGTAGACGTTGTGCAGACGGCGACCCCAGTCGCCATTGTGCGCGACGGCGTCGTCGGGCACCTGCTCGCCGAAGTCGCTCTTGATCACGTCCACCCCGTCGGCGAAAAGTGCCTGGTGCGCGTCGCGCCACCAGTTGTACGCGTCCGGATTGGTGAAATCGAGGATGCCGCTCTCGGGCAGCGCGGTGAGCACGTTGCCGAAAGGACTCGAGCCGGACGCGGTGTCCCAGCCGAAGATGTACGGATCGCCTTCGCGGGTCTTGAGCAGGTAACCCTGTTGCGCAAGCGTCACGAACAGCGGCGCGTGGATCGACACGTAGGGATATTCCCATACGCAGACGCGCAGGTTGTGCGCGTGGATCGCGTCAAGCGCGGCCTTCGGGTCCGGAAAGCGCGCGGGGTCCCACTGGAAATTGAAGCGCGTCTGCACGTCCCAGGCGGCGCGGCCGTCCAGCGTCAGCACGTCGGCCGGAATGCGGCGCTCGCGCAGCGTGTTCGCGACGGCGACCGCCTCCTCGGGCGTCTTGTAATAGGCGCGCGATACCCACAGGCCGAGGCTCCAGCGCGGGACCGGCGGCGCGCGGCCGGTCAGGCTGGTGTAGGCGTCGAGAATGCCGGCGGGCGCCTCGCCGGCAAAGAGAAACAGATCGAGCGCCTCGTCGTCGACGACCAGCGCAAAGCTGCGATGCGACCAGTCCGGATTGCCGACGCCGTGCGTGACCATGCCCGGCGTGTGCACGAAGGCGCCCCAGGCACCGGCGCCCGTTCCTGGGCTCCACGCGAACGGCGTGTTCTTGTACGCGCGTCCGGTGTTGACGCCGAGCGCGTCCTCGACCTGCGAATGAATCATCTGCCCGCGCTTGTCGAGCGGGCCGAACTTCTCGCCGAGGCCGTAGACCGGCTCGCCCGAGTCGAGCGCCAGCGCCGCGGTCCACAGCCCGCCCTTCTGCCCGCGGCCGAACGCGGGCAGCCGCGTCCAGCCGCGGAAGTGCTCGTCGGTGATCGAGGTCAGCACGCAGGCGTCCTTCCACAGCAGGCGGAAGGAAAACGGCGTCGCGCGGATCTCGAGCGATGCGTCGCCGTTGCGGAAGGACCACAGGCCGGGACCGGGCTGGGTGACCGCGCAGGCCTGCGTGCGGCCCACGACAATGCCGTAGTCGGGACGGGTATTCGGGCCGAGGCGCAGGCGAAAGGCGCCGCCGCTGTAGGCCGAGACCTCGAGGACGTCTCCGGTGGAGGTCGCGAAGGATGCGCCGGAGCCGCTGACCCCGAGGCTGCCCTGGAGATTGAGTCGCAGATAGGCGGCCGGGTCGAGGTACATGTGGCGCTCGGTGGGTCAGCCGGCGAAGACGGCTTCGGACAATCCGGGGACGTCGACTCGCATCGCGAATATCCCGCCGGACTGCGGCAATCGCACCAGTTCGTCGGCCTCGCGCCGCTGTCGGGCGCTGGTCACGTAGACGGTACGCAGGTCCGGCCCGCCGAACGCGCACATGGTCGGACACATTGCGGGGATCCGGTACTCGGCCAGCTTCTCGCCCTGCGGCGAAAGCTTGACGACCTTGCCGCCGCGGTAGAAGGCAGTCCAGTAGTTGCCCGCGCTGTCGACGGCGCCGCCATCGGGCCGGTCGGTCTCGCCGAGGAACCGGACAAAGGTGCGTGGATTCGACGGCGTGCCGGTCGCGGGATCGTAGTCGAACGCACGCACCGCCAGCGTCGGCGTATCCGCGTGGTACATCGTCCGGCCGTCCGGGCTCCATGCCAGGCCGTTGCTGGTGGTCATGCCGGTGACGACTGTGGTCAGCGTCAGGTCGGGGTCGAGGCGGGACAGCGACGCCGTGGCGGCGTCGCGCCGTTCGTTCATGGATCCGACGAAGAAGCGGCCCTGCGGGTCGCAGCGACCGTCGTTGAATCGGTGGTGCAGCGGCGAGTAGGGGGCGTCGGCGATTTTCCGCTGGAGCGTTCCGTCGGCGTGCGCGAACCAGAGGCCGCCGCGCAACGCGACGACGAAGCCGCCGCCGGCGCGCAGCGCGAAGCTGCCGATCGATTCGGGCATGGACATCGCCGTGTTCTGGCCGCTCGCCGGATCGAAGCGGTTGAGCGACGGCGCGTTGATGTCGACCCAATAGAGAACTTGCTCGGCGGCCGACCAGACCGGGCATTCGCCCAGGCTCGCGCCGATGTCCAGCACGCAGCGAAACGGCGAGACGGATTCGGGATCGGGGCGCGCCATCAGTAGGCCCCCTGCTGCTTCGGTGCGGCCGCAGGCGCCAGGCCCTTCATCCGGCCCAGCCACTCCTGCGCGCGGCCGACCATGAAACTCAGGTCGGACCCGACCGCGACCCAGGAGTAGCCGTAGTCGAGAAAGCGGCCGACCATGTCCGGGTTCGGGCCGACGATCCCGCAGGGCATGCGCAGCGCCTTGCATCGTTGCGCGCCTTCGCGCAGTTTTTCCTGCACCGCGGCGTTGCCGATGTCGCCCAGATGGCCCATCGACGCCGACAGGTCGCCGGGGCCGATGAAGATCGAGTCGACGCCGGGCACCGCCGCGATCGCCGCCAGTTCGGCCAATGCCGGCAGCGTCTCGATCTGCACGATCACGCACAGCTCGTCCGCGGCATGCTTCAGGTAGTTCGGCACGGCGCCGAAGCGGCTGGCCCGGTGCATGGCCGCCACGCCACGATTGCCGTCCGGCGGATAGCGGGTGGCGGCCACGGCGCGGCGCGCTTCCTCCGCGTTCTGCACGAACGGAAACATGATGGTCTGCGCGCCGGCGTCGAGCGCACGCTTGACCATCACCAGGTCGTTCCACGGCACCCGCGTGACGGCCGATGCCGGCGTGCCGGCCACCGTGCGCAGCAGGTCGACGAGCTGCGGCGTGTCGATCGGCACGTGCTCCATGTCGACGACGAGGAAGTCGAATCCGGCGCTGCCCAGCGCTTCGGCGGTCGACGGCGCGGCGCTCATCAGCCAGGTGCCGTAGACGGTCCGGCCGGCCCCGAGCGCGCGCTTGAATTGGTTGACGGGCATGTCCATGCGGGGAATCTTCCTTCCGGGTTGTCGGCCGTGGCGCGAGGGGGCGTCCCCGGTTCCGCCGGGTGAAGTTTAAGGCCGAATGGCCCGGCCGGGGATGCTGCTGGACGAATATTCATCTATGTGATATATATGATATAGACGACTTGGCTGCGCGTGGGTGTGCAGCTTCGTCTGCTGGCCGTTCGCCGCCGCACCAGGGGGCGGCGCGCGTCCCCGGCATGCGCCGCGACGGCGGCGCGTTCACGTAGGAGGTACCGCGTTGTCGTCCGCTGCGCATGCGACCTACCCCGATCTCGCGGGGCGCACGGTCTTCGTCTCCGGCGGCGGCTCCGGCATCGGCGCGGGCTTCGTCCGCCTGTTCGCCGCTCAGGGCGCGCGCGTGGCGTTCATCGACATCGCCGACGCGCCGTCGAATGCGCTGCAGGACGAACTCGGCCCCGACCGCGTCCGCTATGCGCGCTGCGACGTCCGCGACATCGCCGCTTTGAAGGACGTCATCGCCGCCGTGGCGCGCGACTGGGGCCCGATCCGGGTGCTGGTCAACAATGCGGCGCGCGACGACCGCCACCGGGTGGAGGACGTGACGCCCGACTACTGGGACGACAACCTCGCGACCAACCTGCGCCATCATTTCTTCGCCGCGCAGGCCGTCGCGCCGGGGATGGCCGCGGCGGGCGGCGGTGCCATCATCAATCTGGGGTCGGTTGGCTGGCTGCGCGGCAGGACGGGGCTCGTTGCCTACGCGACGTCCAAGGCGGCGATCACCGGCATGACCCGCGTCCTCGCCCGCGAGTTCGGCGAGCGCAACATCCGGGTGAACGCCATCCTGCCCGGCGCGATCGTCACCGAGCGCCAGCTCGCGCTGTGGGCGACGCCGGAAGAGGAGCAGAAGTACCTGGAGCAGCAATGCCTCAAGTTCCGGCTGTCGGTGGACGATGTCGCCCGCACGGCGCTGTTCCTGGCCTCCGACGAGGCGCGCGCGGTCACCGGCCAGAGCCTGGTCGTCGACGCCGGGCTGGCGCAGACCAGCGCCGCATAGCGCCCCTTATCCAACCCGGTCTTCCGGAATACACTCCGCTCCTCCCGCCCTCGGCGCCCGCGTCCAAAACCCCGCAGGTATCGCTATGTCGGAAGTTCATCTCAACAAAGTCGCCAAGTCCTATGGCCAGGTCAAGGTCATCCACGGCATCGACCTCGAGATCAAGTCGGGCGAGTTCGTGGTGTTCGTCGGCCCGTCCGGCTGCGGCAAGTCGACGCTGCTGCGGATGATCGCCGGGCTCGAGGAGATCACCGCCGGCGAGATCAGCATCGGCGGAACGGTGGTGAACGATCTGCCGCCGCGCTCGCGCGACATCGCCATGGTCTTCCAGGACTATGCGCTGTATCCGCACAAGACGGTGTTCGAGAACATGGCTTTCGGCCTGCGCCTTCGCAAGCGGCCCGAGCACGAGATCAAGGCGCGCGTCGACGAGGCGGCAGGCATCCTGCAGATCACCCATCTGCTGGCGCGCAAGCCGCGCGAACTCTCCGGCGGGCAGCGGCAACGGGTGGCGATGGGCCGCTCGATCGTGCGCAAGCCCAAGGCCTTCCTGTTCGACGAGCCGCTGTCCAACCTCGACGCGCTGCTGCGCGCCGAGATGCGGGTGGAGATCAAGAAGCTGCACCACCGCCTTGGCAACACGGTGATCTACGTGACCCACGACCAGGTCGAGGCGATGACGCTGGCCGATCGCATCGTCGTGCTGCAGAACGGCAATCTCATCCAGTACGACACGCCCGACGGGATCTACAACCGCCCGGCGGCGAAGTTCGTCGCCGGCTTCACCGGCTCGCCGCCGATGAATTTCCTGCCCTGCCGCATCGGCGAGGGCGGCCGCACGCTGCACCTGGCCGGCGACGTCGACCTGCCGGTGCCCGCGGCGCGCGTGGCCGAATGCGCGCGCCACGTCGGCCGCGCGCTGTCGTTCGGCCTGCGCCCCGAACACATCAGCGCTGGCGATTCACCGGAACCGGACAGCGCGCGGGTGGACGGCAAGGTGATCCTGGTCGAGCCGCTGGGTTCGGACACGCTGGGACTCATCCGGCTGGGCGGTGGCGCCGATGCCGGCGAAATGACCGGACGCTTTCCGCCCGAGGCGGGCCTGCGCGTCGGGCAGGCGCTGCCGGTGTCGCTGGCGCTGAACCGCTTTCATCTTTTCGATCCCGAGTCCGGCGTCGCGGTCCGCGGCGCAGATTGGTAAGCGCGCCGGTTTCCGCCGGCGCGGCCGAAGGCAGATAGCAGATCGTTCGAGACTGAACCAAGCAACAGGCGAAGCCCGACTTCGCTTTTCCCCGAGGAGAAACGCATGAAGACCTGGAAGATCCTGCTGGCCGCCGCGCTGGGCGCGGCATTCGCGGTGAACGCGTGGGCGCAGCAGACCACGCTGCGCATCTTCACCGGTGGCCAGCAGCGGCCGGACGTGATGCGCAAGATCGCCGACGAATACCAGAAGCGCAATCCGAACGTGAAGGTCGAGGTCGAGGTCGGCGGCGCGACGTCCGAGGCGCAGCAGCAGTACCTGTCGACGGTGATGTCGTCGAAGGACTCGGTGCTCGACCTCGTCCTGATCGACGTCATCCGGCCGGCGCAGTGGGCGGCTCAGGGCTGGGCCGAGCCGCTCGACGGCTATCTCGGCGCCGACAAGGCGAAGATGCTGCCGGCGTACCTGAAGGCCTATGCCGACGCCAACCAGGTCGGCGGCAAGCTGGTCGCGCTGCCCTACTTCGCCGACTCGCAGTTCCTCTACTTCCGCAAGGACCTCCTCGAAAAGTACAAGCGCCCGGTGCCAAAGACCTGGGACGAGATGATGGAGACGGCGAAGATCATCATGGAAGGCGAAAAGAGCCCGCAGCTGCAGGGCTTCACCACCGCCGGCGCGCCGATCGAGGGTACCGTCTGCACCTACCTCGTGCCGCTGTGGGGCATGGGCAGCGAACTGACCAAGGATGGCAAGCTCAACCTCGACTCGCCGCAGGCCAAGCAGCCGTTCCAGCTCTACGGCCGGATGAAGCAGGCGGGCGTGCTGCCGAAGAACATCGCCGAAATCGCCACCGACCGCATCCGCATCGACATGCAGGCGGGCAACCTGATCTTCGGCATGTCGTGGGGCTACGTGTGGAACCGGCTGGAGAACGATCCCGACTCCAAGGTCAAGGGCAAGATCGGCGTCGCGCGACTGCCGCACGACCAGGGCGGCAAGAGCGCGACCTGCATCGGCGGCTGGCAGGTGGCGGTGTCCGCGTTCTCGAAGAACAAGCCGGAGGCGGTGAAGTTCGCGCGCTACCTGTCGTCGCCGGAGGTCTCGAAGATGCAGGCGATCATGGCGTCGCACCTGCCGGTGTTCCCGAGCGTGTACAAGGACGCCGACGTGCTCAAGGCCAACCCGTGGTTCGCCGAGGCGCTGCCGGTGGTCGAAACCGCCAAGTCGCGCCCGGTGTCGCCGCAGTATCCGCAGGTCTCGGACGTCATCCGCGGCAACATGAACGCCTATCTCGCGGGCACCAAGACGAGCGACGTCGCGCTGTCCGACATGAAGAGCCGGCTGACGCCGCTGTTCCGCTGACAACGCCGCGAAGGCCGGGGCGGTCCCGGCCTTCGCGACGCAGCCCCCGATGATCAACGACGCCCCCGTTTCGCGGCATCGCGACCTGTCCGAGCGCACGCTCGGCATGCTGTTGCTGCTGCCGGCGGCGCTGCTGCTGCTCGGCATCGTCGTCTATCCGATCGGCACGCTGCTGTGGAACAGCCTGCACACGGTGGACCAGGCCAATCCGCAGGCCGGGGAAACCTGGGCCGGCCTGGCCAACTACGCGCGCGCCTTCGACGATCCGCGCTTCTGGCATTCGACCTGGAACACGGTGCTCTACATCGTCGTCACGGTTCCCGGCGCGCTGGTGCTGGGACTGGGCCTCGCGCTGCTTGCCAACCAGCCTTTTCGCGTCAAGTGGCCGGTGCGGCTCGGCCTGCTGCTGCCCTGGGCGCTGCCGCTGGTGTTCGCCGGCCTCATCTTCCGCTGGTTCTTCGAATACAACACCGGCGTGGTCAACGACTGGCTGGTCATGCTGGGCATCGAGCCGCTGCAGTGGCTGTCCAGCCCCACCCTCGCCTTCATCGCCATCGCCATCACCATCATCTGGAAGGCATCGTCGTTCATGGCGCTGATGCTGCTCGCGGGCCTGCAGACGATCCCGAAGTCGCTGTACGAAGCGGCCGAGGTCGATGGCGCGACCAGGTGGCAGCAGTTCGTCGAGATCACGCTGCCGATGCTGCGCCCGGCGATCTTCGTCGCGCTCATCTTCCGTACGATCACCGCGGTGCAGACCTTCGACATCCCGTATGCGATGACCGGCGGCGGGCCCGGCGACTCGACCGAGACGCTGGCGATGTACATCCACAAGACCACGCTCGACTTCCTGGACTTCGGCTACGGCTCGGCGCTGGCCACGCTGATGTTCGTCATCAGCATGGCGGCGACGTCGGGCTATCTGCGCTACACGCGGCGCAGCGCGTCGCGCTCGGGCGAGGATTGAAAGGCCATGAACTTCAACCGCCGCACCGTCGTCTGGATCGCCGCGCTGATCGTCGTGGTCAACGGCTTCTTTCCGGCCGTGTGGATCCTGCTCACCTCGCTCAAGACCGAGACCGAGCTGCTCAAGGTTCCGATCACCTACTGGCCCGAGGCCGCGACGCTGGCCAACTACGAGCTTGCGTTCACCGCGCAGCCGATTCTGCGCTTCATGTGGAACAGCTTCGTCGTCGCGTCGCTTTCGACCGCGCTGTGCGTGTTCGTCGGCGCGCTCGCGGCCTATGCGCTGACGCGGCTGCGGATGCCCTACCGCAACCTGATCATGTCGCTGCTGCTGGCGGTGGCGATGTTTCCGCTGATCTCGCTGATGGTGCCGCTGTTCAAGCTGATGCGGGAGGCGGGGCTGCTCAATACCTATCTTGCGCTGATCCTGCCCTACGCCGTGCTGTCGCTGCCGGTGTGCACGCTGGTCATGGCGGCGTTCTTCCAGGACATTCCGCCGGATCTCGAAGCCGCGGCGATGATCGACGGCTGCTCGCGCGTCGGCGCGCTGTTCCGGGTGGTGATCCCGCTGTCCGCGCCCGGCGTGTTCACCGCGGCGATCCTCGCCTTCGTCAACGCCTGGGACGAGTTCCTGCTGGCGCTGACGCTGATGAACCGGGTGTCGATGCGCACGCTCTCCGTGGGGATCACGCTCTACCAGGGCGAGTTCGCCTTCCCGTGGCCGCTGATCTCCGCGGCGCTGATCATCGCCATCGTGCCGATCTGCATCCTGATCGCGGTGTTCCAGGAGCGCGTGGTCGGCGGGCTCACGGCCGGCGGGGTTAAGGGCTGAGATCCGTCGTCCCGGCGAGCGCGCCGAGTCCGGCACGGACGATGGCCGCGGCGTCCACTCCGAAATACGCGCGCAGCGCGGTGCGCGTGTCGCTGCGACCGAAGCCGTCGGTGCCGAGCGTCACGTAACGGCGATTCACGGGAAGCGCTTCGTGCAGCAGGCCGGGCACGGCGCGCACGTAGTCGCTCGCCGCGACGATCGGACCCCGGGTGCCTTGCAGGCACTCGCCGACCCATTCGGGATGGCGTGCCGCCTCGCTGAAACTCGTGACACTGAAGACGTTGGCGAAAACCGCATGCTCGCGCTCGAGCACCTCGGCCGCCGCCAGCGCCTCGCGCAGGATCGGGCCGGAGGCCAGCAGCTGCAGCGACGCGCCCGCCCGGCCGCACGACGGCTCGCGCAGCAGGTAGATGCCGCGCAGGATCCCGTCCTCCGCGCCGGCGGGAAGCGGCGGGTGGGCGTAGTTCTCGTTGGTGACCGTCAGGTAGTAGAAGACGTCCTCCTGCGCGTCGAGCATCGCCTGCATGCCGCTTTGCACGATCGTCGCGAGTTCGTACGCAAAGCAGGGGTCGTAGGCGCGGCACGTGGGGATCGTCGACGCGACGAGGTGACTCGATCCGTCCTGGTGCTGCAGGCCTTCGCCGGCGAGCGTGGTGCGGCCCGCGGTCGCGCCGACCAGGAAACCGCGCGAGCGCGCATCCGCGGCGGCCCAGATGAGATCGCCGACGCGCTGGAAGCCGAACATCGAGTAATAGATGTAGAAAGGAAGCATCGCCACGCCGTGCGCGCTGTAGCTCGTCGCGGCCGCCACCCACGAGGAAATCGCGCCGGCCTCGGTGATCCCCTCCTCGAGGATCTGGCCGTCCTTGGCTTCACGGTAGTACATCAGCTGGTCGCGGTCCTCGGGCTCGTAGAGCTGCCCGACCGCCGAGTAGATGCCGACCTGCCGGAACAGGCTGGCCATGCCGAAAGTGCGCGCTTCGTCGGCGACGATCGGCACGATCCGGGCGCCGAGCTCGGGTTCGCGCAACAGCTGGCCGAGCAGCTGCACGAACACGGTCGTGGTCGAACGCTCGCGATCCTGCGCGCCGGCCAGCCGGCGCAGGATGGCGCTGCGCGAAGGCACCTGGACGCGGGCCGCGCGCGCCGTGCGGGCCGGCAGGTAGCCGCCCAGCGCCTGCCGCCGTGCGTGCAGGTACCGAATCTCCGGCGCATCGCCGCCGGGATGGTGAAACGAGACTGTTTCGACGTCGTGATCGGACAGCGGCAGCGCGAAGCGGTCCCGGAATGCGCGAAGCGCTTCGTCGTCGAGTTTCTTCTGCTGGTGGGTGGTCATCCGTCCCTCCCCCCACTGGCCCATGCCGTAGCCCTTCTTGGTCTTGGCGAGGATGACCGTCGGCCGGCCGCGGTGCGCCACCGCGGCGCAATACGCGGCGTGGATCTTGACCGGATCGTGGCCGCCGCGGCGCAGGCGGTCGATGTCGTCGTCGGACATCTGCGCGACCAGCGCCTCCAGTTCGGGATAGCGGTTGAAGAAGCGCTCGCGGTTCATTGCGCCATCGGTGGCGGCGTAGGTCTGGAATTCTCCGTCGACGGTCTCATGCAGGCGCTTCAGCAGCACGCCCTCCGTATCGCGCGCGAACAGCGGATCCCAATCGGAGCTCCAGAGGAGCTTGATCACGTTCCACCCGGCGCCGGCGAAGAGGCCCTCCAGCTCCTGAATGATCGAACCGTTGCCGCGGACGGGACCGTCGAGCCGCTGCAGGTTGCAGTTGACGACGAAGATGAGATTGTCGAGGCCTTCGCGCGCGGCGAGCGACAGGCCTGCCAGGGACTCGGGTTCGTCCATCTCGCCGTCGCCGACGAAGGCCCAGACCTTGCGCGCCGACGTGTCGGCGAGGCCGCGATCGGCGACGTAGCGCATGAAGCGCGCCTGGTAGATCGCGTTGATCGGACCCACGCCCATCGACCCCGTCGGAAACTGCCAGAAGTCGGGCATCAGCCACGGGTGCGGATAGGAGGACAGACCCTGGCCGCCCGCTTCGCGCCGGTAATTGGCGAGGCGCGAATCCGACAGGCGACCCTCGAGAAAGGCGCGGGCGTACACGCCCGGCGCGGAGTGCGGCTGGAAGTACACGAGGTCGCCGTCCTGCCCGGCCCGGAAGAAGTGATTGAACCCGACCTCGAACAGGTCGGCGGCCGACGCGTAGCTCGCGATGTGGCCACCGAGGTCCGGATGCGCGCGGTTCGCGCGCACCACCATCGCCATCGCGTTCCAGCGCACTGCCGCGGACAGGCGCGCCTCGATCGCGAGATCGCCCGGGTACGGCGGCTGCTGCGCCAGATCGATGGTGTTGCGATAGGGTGAGTTGAGCACCGGCGGCAGGCGCACGTGCAGCCGGCGCGCGTGCTCCCACAACTGTCGCAGCAGGTAGGTGGCGCGCTCCCCGCCCTGCGTGGCGACGACCGCGTCGAAAGCCTCGAGCCACTCGCGCGTTTCCGCGGGGTCGGTGTCCTGCGGCGCCACGCGCCAATAGGGGGACGGCGCGAGTTCTTCGGATCTGTTCATGGCGGGATGATTCCGGAGGGTGTACCGCGATGCTAGCGCGAACTCCGGCTCCATGCGCCATCCTGGTGCGATGCGCCGGGCCTCCCGCCGGTCGCGGGTGTGCCCGATCGCTATAATCGGCACCCTCCGGCAGAGGTTCCCGGACCTCCCCGCCTTGCCCTGGAAGCGCCATCTGATCTCCTCGAAGGACTTTCGCGAAGGATTCACCGAGATGCTGCCGGCCTGCCTGGGGCTGCTGCCGTTCGGCATCGTCTGTGGCGTGGGCGCGGCGGCGGCCGGCGCCGACTGGCTGGGCGCGCTCGGCATGAGCGCGATCATCTTTTCCGGCGCCGCGCAGATCCTGGCCGCGCAGATGGTCGCCGCCGACGCGCCGGTGGCGGTCATCGTCCTGACCTGCTTCGTGCTCGGGCTGCGCTTCCTGATGTACAGCGCGGCGATGGCGCCGTGGCTGAAGCCGCTGCCGCCGCGCTGGCAGAACGCGCTGGCCTTCCTGCTGACCGACCAGGCGTTCGCGGGGTCGATCCGCCGCTTCAATGCCGGAGGCGCGCCACGCGCCGCGGCCGCGCACTATTTCGGCGGCGGATTCGCGCTCTGGGCCGCCTGGCAGGTCACCAATCTCGCGGGTTTTTTCGTCGGCAACCTGATTCCCGCGCAATGGTCGCTGGAGTTCGCCGTCCCGCTGTGCTTCATCGCGCTGGTCGCCCCGCTGTTCCGCAATGCGCCGACGATCTTCGCTGCGCTCGTCGCCGGCGTCGCAGTGATGGCGCTCGACGGCATGCCGATGCGGCTCAACCTGATTGTCGCCGGCCTGGCCGGCATCGCCGCGGGGACGCTCGCAGATCTTGCGAAGGAACGATGGACCCCACGCTGAAACTCTGGGTGGTGATCTTCGCGGTGGGGGCGCTCAACTACCTGTCGCGGCTGTCGTTCATCGCCGTGTTCGCGCGCCGCTCGATGCCGCCGCTGCTCGCGCGCGCGCTGAAGTACGTCCCGGCGGCGATGCTCACCGCGCTGGTGCTGCCGATGATCGTCGACGCCTCCGGCGGTGCCGCGTCGTGGTGGTCGGCGAAGGTCGCGGCGGCGATCGCGGCCGGCGTCGTGGCTTTCTTCACCCACAGCACGCTGAAGACGCTCGGGACCGGCATGGGCGTGTTGTGGCTGCTCGCATGGCTCGGCCCCTGATTTCCGCTACCATTGCCACTTTCGACCCCGGCTCCGTTGACCATGCGCTTCGAAGGCACCGACACCTACGTCGCCACCGACGACCTGAAACTCGCCGTCAACGCGGCGATCGCGCTCGAACGCCCGCTGCTGATCAAGGGCGAGCCGGGCACCGGCAAGACGCTGCTCGCCGAGGAGGTCGCGGCGAGCCTCGGCCGCCCGCTGCACCAGTGGCACATCAAGTCGACGACCAAGGCGCAGCAGGGACTCTACGAATACGATGCCGTGTCGCGATTGCGCGACTCGCAGCTGGGCGACGCGCAGGTCGCCGACATCGCGCACTACATCAAGCGCGGCGTGCTGTGGGAGGCCTTCGCGGGCGACGCGCCTTCGGTGGTGCTCATCGACGAGATCGACAAGGCGGACATCGAATTCCCCAACGATCTGCTGCGTGAGCTCGACCGGATGGAGTTCCATGTCTACGAGACGCACCAGACGGTGCGCGCGACGCACCGGCCGCTGGTGGTCATCACCTCCAACAACGAGAAAGAGCTGCCGGATGCGTTCCTGCGCCGCTGCTTCTTCCACTACATCCGCTTTCCCGACCGCGAAACGATGGAGCGGATCGTCGACGTCCACTACCCGGGGCTCAAGAAGGCGCTGCTCGCGGAGGCGCTGGAGGTGTTTTTCAGCCTGCGCGAGGTGCCGGGGCTGAAGAAGAAGCCGTCGACCTCCGAGCTGCTCGACTGGCTGAAGCTGCTGCTGGCGGAGGACATCCCGCCGGAGGCGCTGCGCAGCGGCGACCGCAAGGCCTTCATCCCGCCGCTGCACGGCGCGCTGCTCAAGAACGAGCAGGACGTCCATCTGTTCGAGCGCGTGGTGTTCATGGCGCGCGCGGGACGCTAGTGGGCGTGTCCGACGCGACATCCGCGGCAGCTTCCGCGGGTGGCGCGACGACATGACCGCCGGCCGTTTCATCGAGCCGGTGACGCTGCGCGGCCGCGTGGCCACGCTCGAACCGCTCGCCGCCGGGCATGCGCAGGCGCTGGCCGCCGCCGCGGCCGATGGCGAGCTCTGGCGGCTCTGGTACACGAGCGTCGCGCCGCCCGAGCGCATGCACGATTATGTGGCGGCAGCGCTGGACATGCGCGAGCGCCTGGATGCGCTGCCCTTTGTCGTGCGCGAGAACGCCACCGGCGACATCGTCGGCTGCACGCGCTACTTCAACGTCGACGCCGGGAACCGGCGGCTGGAGATCGGGCACACCTGGTATGCGAAGCGCGTCCAGCGCACGGCGCTGAACACCGAGTGCAAGCTCCTGCTGCTGACGCACGCCTTCGAGGCGCTCGGCTGCATAGCGGTGGAGTTCCGCACGCACTGGTTCAACCACGCGTCGCGCGCGGCCATCGCCCGGCTCGGCGCCAGGCAGGACGGCGTTCTGCGCAATCACCAGCTCGGCGCCGACGGCGTGAAGCGCGACACCGTGGTGTTCTCGATCCTCGATTCCGAATGGCCGGCGGTGCGCCGGCACCTGCGGCACCGGCTCGAGCGCGGCGGCGATCAGGCCGGGTAGAGGCCCCGCGTCCGCGCGAACAGGCGGGTGACGCCGAGCAGCGCGTCAAGCGCCGGCGTCGCGATGGCGCAGTGCTGCGCAATCTCGCGAACCGAGGTCAGCAGCGCATCGATCTCCAGAGGCCGGCCGGCGTCGACGTCCTGCAGCATCGACGTGCGGAACGCGCCCAGCCGCCGCGTGACCTCGATGCGCTCGTCGCCCGACTGCCCGATCGGGCACCCGATGGCGGCGCCGATGGCGGCCGCCTCGGCCATCGCCGCAAGGCAGAACCCGCGCACGAGCTCGTCGTCGAGGATGCGGTCGGCGGTCGCGCCGGTGATCGCCGACAGCGGATTCATGGTCATGTTGCCCCAGAGCTTGTACCAGATGTCCTGCTGGATGCGCGTCGATGCGCGGCATTCGAAGCCGGCGTCGTTCAGCGCCGCGGTGAGTGTCGCGACCCGGGCCGAGTCGCCGCCGCGCGCTTCGCCGACGATCAGGCCGTTGCCCATCACGTGCTGGGCGACGCCCGGCTCGGGCGCGGTGCAGGCGGCATGGACGACGGCGCCGACGACGTGCTGAACGGGGATGGCCTCGGCGATTTTCCCGTCCGGATCGAGCGATGCGAGTGCGGTGCCGGCCAGCGGCCCGGGCAGTCCGTCGAAGAACCACCAGGGCACGCCGTTCATCGCGGTCAGTACCACGGTGTCGGGGCCGAGCAAAGGCGGCACGCTCGACGCGGCGCCGACCAGTGCCGGTCCCTTCACGGCGATGATGACCAGATCCTGCACGCCGAGCGAAGTCGCGTCGTCGGATGCGGTGACGGGCACGATGTGGTCGTGGCCGCGTTCGCGCAGTCGCAGGCCATGCACCTGCAGCGCGCGCAGCGTCGCGCCGCGCGCCACGGCATGCAGCGCATGACCCTGGGCGCCGAGGCGAGCACCCAGGAAACCGCCGATGGCGCCGGCGCCGACGATCGCTATCCTCATGCTGCGGCCCTCCCGCCGTACAATAGGCGACCATGCTGACGGGTTTTTTCCTCCATCTCAAGTCGCACAAGCTGCCGGTGTCCACCCGCGAGCTGCTGACGCTGCTCGAGGCGCTGGACAAGCGCGTGATCTCGTTGTCGCTGGACGATTTCTATACGCTGTCGCGCGCCTGCTTCGTCAAGGACGAGCAGCACTTCGACCGCTTCGACCTTGCCTTCGGCGCCTACTTCAAGGGCGTGAACACGATTTTCGACATCCGCGCCGAGATTCCCGAGGAATGGCTGAAGAAGGAATTCCAGCGCTACCTGTCCGACGAGGACAGGAAGGCGGTCGAGGCGCTGGGCGGCTGGGACAAGCTGATGGAGACGCTGAAGAAGCGGCTGGAGGAGCAGCGCGGGCGGCACCAGGGCGGGTCGAAGTGGATCGGCACCGGCGGCACCAGTCCTTTCGGCGCCTACGGCTACAACCCCGAGGGCATCCGCATCGGCCAGGAGGGCGGCGGCTCGAAGAGCGCGGTCAAGGTCTGGGACGAGCGCAGCTTTCGCAACCTCGACGGCGACGTCGAACTCAATACCCGCAACATCAAGGTCGCGCTGCGCCGCCTGCGCCGCTTCGCGCGCGAGGGCGTGCCCGAGGAACTCGACCTGCCCGGGACCATCGAAGGCACGGCGAGAAACGCGGGCTGGCTCGACCTGAAGCTGCAGCCCGAGCGGCGCAACCGCGTCAAGGTGCTGCTGTTTCTCGACATCGGCGGGTCGATGGACCCGCACGTGCGCGTCTGCGAGGAATTGTTCTCGGCGGCGAAGGCCGAGTTTCGCCATCTCGAGCACTTCTACTTCCACAATTGCGTCTACGACCACGTGTGGCGCGACAACGGTCGCCGCCGCAACGAGCGCTTCTCGACGCTCGACCTCATCCACACCTACGGCCCGGACTGGAAGGCGATCTTCGTCGGTGACGCGTCGATGAGTCCCTACGAGCTGCTGCAGGCGGGCGGCAGCGTCGAGTACGCCAACGACGAGCCCGGCATCGTCTGGCTGGCCCGCATCTTCGAGCATTTCCGGCGGGTCGCCTGGTGGAATCCCGAGCCCGAACGCGCGTGGGAGTACACGCGCTCGACCCAGGTCATCCTGCAGAAACTCGGCCCGCGCATGTTCCCGCTGACGCTGTCAGGCATCGCCCGGGGCATCGACGCGCTGCGGCACTAGCGCGCCGCTCGCCGCGTGACGCCGGGAATAAAAAAGCCGCGGAGTTGCCCCCGCGGCTTTGCGTTCCAATGCGCGCGTACTGTTGACCGACAGGCAGCCTCGCGCCGAACGCCAACCGATTCCCTGGCTCAGCCGACCTTGACCGGCACGAAGATCTGGCGGCCCTGACGCTCGATCAGCAGCGCCACGGTCTTGCCGGCCTTGTCGACCTGCGCCTTCAGCTCGTCGACCGTGCCGACCCTGTTCGGGCCCACGCCGAGGATCAGGTCGCCAGGCTGCACGCCGGCCTTCGCCGCCGGCCCCGCGGCCTTCTCGACGACCAGCCCCGCCTTGGCGCCTGCCTTCTGCTCTTCGGGCGTCAGCGGCCGGACGGCCACGCCCAGCTTGCCCTTGGCGAGCTCGCCGTCGTCGGCGCTGGCGACCTTCTCGTCCTCGAGCGTGCCGACCTTGGCCGCGAGTTCCACCGGCTTGCCTTCGCGCCACACTTCGATGGTGAGCGCCGTGCCCGGCGGCGTGTTGCCGATGCGGCTGGTGACGTCGGTGCTGTCCCGGACCGCGACGCCGTCGATCTTGCGGATCACGTCGCCGGACTTGAATCCCGCCTTGGCCGCGGGACTGTCCTTCTCGACGTTGCCGACCAACGCGCCGTTGGAATCGGCGAGACCGAAGCTCTGCGCGAGCGTCTGGTCGAGGCCCTGGATGCCGATGCCCAGGCGTCCGTGCTGCACCTTGCCGTGCGTCTTCAGTTGCTCGGCGACGCGCACGGCCACTTCCGACGGAATGGCGAAAGACAGGCCCATGTAGCCGCCGGAGCGGCTGTAGATCTGCGAGTTGACGCCGACGACCTGGCCGGCGGTGTTGAGCAGCGGACCGCCGGAGTTGCCCGGGTTCACCGCGACGTCGGTCTGGATGAAGGGCACCATCTGGCCGTTGGGCAGCGCGCGGTGCACGCCGCTGACCACGCCCGCGGACACGCTGTTCTCGAAGCCGAACGGCGAGCCGATGGCGATCACCCATTCGCCGCGCCTGACGCCGGCCTTGGGCGCCAGTTCGAGCGCGGGCAGGTTGGCTGCGTCGATCTTGAGCAACGCGATGTCGGTGCGCTTGTCGGCACCGACGACCTTGGCGGTGAATTCGCGGCGGTCGGTCAGCTTGACGGTCACCTCCGTCGCGCCGTCGACGACGTGCGCGTTGGTCACGATGTACCCGTCCGGGCTGACGATGAACCCGGAGCCCTGTCCCTGCGCCGGCCGCTGCGGTCCCGCGCCGGGACTCTTCGGAACGCCGCCGAAGCGCTTGAAGAATTCGTAGTACGGGCTGTCCTCGTCCATGTCCTCGAGCGCGGGCGCGCCGCGGCCCTTGTTGTGGACGGTGCTGATGTTGACCACCGAGACGCCGACACGATCGACCAGCGCGGTGAAGTCGGGCAGATTCGCCATGGGCGCGGCGGCGGGTTGCGCGGTGACCGCCGCCGGCTGCGTGGCCGCGAAGGCGCTGCTGACCGCGGGAGCGTTCAGCTGGCTGAAGCCGGTGGCGATGCCGGCACCCAGGCCGGCGGCGATCAGGGCGTAGCTGACTTTGGATAATTGCATCGTGCTCTCCTGGTTGGGAAGAGGGCCGCGGTTTCCCGGCCCTGCACGATGCAATGTAGAGGTCGATGCTTAACCGCGCCTTAAGGGCGGCCCGGATGCGCCCGCCGCGGTTACTGCGGCGCGCACATCACGACCAGGTCCGGCCCGTCGCCTTCGGCCAGCCAACCCTCGGCGACCATCTGGTCGCGCACGGCCCTGCTGGTCGTGTAGCGGTGATTGGCGTCGGGCCGGTTGCTGAACACGCGATAGACCTGCGATCGGTGCCCGTCGGGCAGTCGCCGGCTACCGGCAGGAACATCTGCATGAAGTCCGAGGACTCGAGCACGAAGCTCGGGTTCTTGCCGACCGGTGTCGTCGCATTCCGCCGTGCCGCGACCGAAGAAATGCGAGTCGCCGAGCGCGGGCGGAATGTAGTAGCGGCATACGGGCGACGTGCCGGGCTGCGCCGCCGTATAGGCCAAGAACGATTGGCCGGTGCGCGCCCATCCCTTGGTCATGGCCGCTGTCGAGGTTGGCGATCTCCGTCGGCACCCAGGTAATGAAGTAGTGATCGAAGCCCGTGTGGTAGTACTCGATCATCGTCAGCTTGTCGACCGGCGTCGCCGTCGCCATGAAGCTCTCGATGGCGCCGGCGTTGGTCTCGGACAGGTTGTCGGGCGCAACCGCGCCGATGCCCAGGCCGCGCTTGGCGAATCCGGCCAGGCACAGGTCGTGATCCTGTGCATCGCCAGCCTTGATGACCGAGAGCAGCGCGTCGCGGGCGTTTACGAAAGTCGGATCGGTCGGCGTCATCTTGTAGCTGGCGACCAGGTAGCGCTTCATCCGGTTCTGCGCCTCGCTGAACGAAAGCCGTGCCGTGTCGTTGAGCAGGTTGCTGTAGCACTCCCACAGCATCGACGCCCAGACCTCGCCGGTGTTGTGCTCCTCCGCATTGCTGGAACTCGGACCGCTCGGGTTCGGCGCCGGCGTCGCCGGCAGCGACACTCCATCGGCGATGTGCTTGAAGGTGAGCGGGTTCCTGGTCATGTCGCGCGAATATGGATAGCGACGGATGCCGTAGTAGTAGGCGTTGTCGACGGCGTCGGGCGCGAAATCCGGACCGCTGTTCGGATAGGCCGTCACCGCATAGGTGCCGTTGAAGTCGGGATTCGCCGGCTGCTGCCGGTCCTCCTCCTTCACCAGCAGCAGCAGCGCGTGGAAGTCGGCCCAGCCTTCGCCCATGCCCACCGCCTGGCCGACATTGATGCCATTGGCGTCGGCGATCAGCCTGTTGCTGATGTAGTGGCCCCATTCGTGGGCGATGAGGCTGTTGTCCAGCGCACCCTCGCGTTCCACGTCGCTGGCGCGGGCCATGCGCATGCTGACGGTTGTCGATTGCGCGAGCTGCGCCTTGATGGCCTCGCCGTCGGCGAGAGGGATCAGGACCGAGGGAATCGCGATCGACGTGTCATCGCCGGTCATATGGGTCACGCCGGGGCCGACGTTGTTGAGTATCAGCGCGCCGACGGCGCCTGCGGCCTGCGCATTCTGCACCTTGACCACGAACAGGCATACGCCGCGGTCGACCACGGCGATCCTGCCGGCGACGGCCGCCGCGTTGGTGAACGGCGTGCAACCGTCGGTAGTCGTCGGGCCGGTCGGGTTGGCCTCGTCGAGCGCGAGCACGAGGTCGCCCGTGAAGTCGAAGCCCTGCGGGCCGAACTCCGCGATTCCCGCGTTCTTCGTGCCGGCAACCGCCGCTGGCGAAAGCACCTTGGCGAGCGCGACCGATGCGCTCCACAGGAACATGCGCATGCGCGGGCGCTGGCCGTCGGCCGGCGTGGACATCGAGGCGTTGTTCGATCCGGAGAAGTCCTGGGCTTCGGCGGAAATGCTGTCGGCGCCGATGCCACCACGACCGAAGTTGTCGGTCTGCGCGTTGCCCGCTGCCTCGTCGAAACCCGCGTCGTAGAACCAGTCGTGCAGAAAGTTGTTCATGTAGAACATGTTGGTGATGCCGGCCATCACCTGCGCGCGGTTCGGCCACGGCGGCTGCGTCAGGTCGTAGATGTAGTCGAAGGCGTTCGGGCCGCTGGTGCAGGCGTGCAGGTCTTCGATGGCGGGGATGGCCAGGTTGCATTCGTTCGCGGTAGCGCCCCCGAAACCGAGGGGCGACTGCAGGTTGGCGAAGGCCTCGACGTTGTTGCCGATGGTCCTGGTCGCGCCCGGCGGCAGCCATGGATCGTTTCTGCTGAACGGGATGTTCTGCAGCGTGACCAGGTTTGGTTGCACGAACGGGCCGCGATAGCCGTCGGGCGTGCCGGTCGGATGCGGAAAGCCGTTGCGTCCGGACGGATTGGGCAGCGGCAGATTGCCGCCGCCGGCTTCGGCGAAGACGCGATAGGAGAAGGCCGCGTGCGAGGTCTGGTTGCGCCGGAACAGCAGCGCGAGATCGTCCGCGCCGATGACGTAGGCGTAGTAGTCGGAATCGCGCGCGCCGCCGCCGTCGCGCATCTGCACCTCGACGTAGTACGCGGGCAGCAGCTTCCCGCCCAGGCGGTACCACACCGGCTTGGTTCTGGCGGCGACCAGCACCGCGCCTTCGGCGCCCGTGGCGCCTCCGGGAAGCGCATGCGCGGTGTAGCCGCCTTCCGCGGCGGTGCTGGCGAATTGTCCGGCGATCGACGGCGCGAATTTCCAGTCGGCAAGCGCGGCGGCGACCGCTTCGGTCGGGAAGGCCGCAAAGGTCGGTGCGCGCTCGATGCGCCCGCCCGGCGCGCCCATGGCGAAACCACCGATCGAGACCAGCTTGCCGCTGCGGTCGAGCAGCACGTTGACCTGTTCCCGGAAGACCTCGACGCCGCCGATGCGATTGCGGAACCGGACGATGGCGCTGCCCTCGGGCATGCGCTGGAGGTTGTGCATCTCGAGGTCGTCGACTTCGCGGGGCGTGGTCCGATACAGCGTCGCGCGCTCGCGCAACTGCGTGCGCGCGGTGGACTCGGGGTCGAATCCGGAGGCGGGGACCTGCACGCTCTCGCGGGTCGCACTGCCGGCGGCGGGTGTGCTTGCCCAGAGGAAGGTCGGCACGCCGTGGCGGGGCTCGACCTGCATCGTCGCCGACGCCTCCAGCCTGGCGGCGGAGCCGGCCGATCCGGATACCGGCACGCCGGTCTGCGCGTCCACCGAAGGCAGCGACAGTGCCCAGGCCCCCGGGGCCCCGGCGAGCGCCGCGGCCAGGACCGCCGAGGCGACCAGGGCACGGAAAACGGCAGGGGTCGAACACGAACTCATTCGCTACTCCAGTCGGTCGATGGGGCGGCAGCCAGGCAGCGCCAGACAACATCCTGCAACATCATTCGAAACCAGTCGGCAACATCGGGCATTGCCCAACCGCGCCGCGGCGAAGCGCCGGCGTGTGGCGGCCCGCGGTCGCGGATTTTCTCACATTCGTCGCCTGGCGAACCGCGGAAGCCGGCGTCATGCGGCCCCGGGCGCAACTTGGGGAAAGCGCACCCGCACCGCCAGTCCGCGGCCGTCGGGGCCGTCGTCAAGCGAGATGGTCGCGCCGTGCGCGTCGGCGATCCGGCGCACGATCGACAGACCGAGGCCGCTGCCATTGCCGCTGTCCGGCGTCGCGCCCGGCGCGCCGCGATGGAAGCGCTCGAACACCGCCGCGCGCTCGGCGACGGGAATGCCAGGGCCGGTGTCGTTCACCGTCAGCAACGCATGGCCACCGTCGTCGTCGACGCTGACGTCGATGCGGCCGCCGGGTGGCGTGTAGCGCAACGCGTTGTCGAGCAGGTTGGAAACCAGCGTGGCAACGTTCGCCCGGTCGCCGGCGAGCGGCACATCGGCCGCGCGTGCAAGTCCCAGGTCGATGCTCCGGTCTGCGGCCAGCGCCGCGCGCGCGACGATCGCCTCGCGGACCACGGCGGCCAGGTCGACGGGGCCGAACTCGCGCGTCGGCGCCTCGGGTTCGAGCCGCGCCAGCGTCAGCAACTGCTCGACCAGGCGTGCCGCTCGATCGACGCCGGCTTTGAGCTCCGCGAAGGCCGACCCGCGCGCGGCCTCCGGCGCGCGCTCGGCGAGGTCGGCCTGGAGCCGCAGAGCGGCCAGCGGCGTGCGCAGTTCGTGCGCGGCATCGGCGGTGAAGCGGCGCTGCGCCGACAGCGCATCGTCCAGCCGTGAAAGCAGGTCGTTGAGGCTGCCTGCGAGCGGCAGCAGTTCCTCCGGCAGCCCGGTCGCAGGCAGCGGCGCAAGCGCGTCAGGGCGGCGCCGTGCCACGGCATGCGACATGGCGTCGAGCGGGCGCAGGCCCACACCGACGGCGTACCAGATCAGCACGCCGAGAAACGGGATCAGCGCCGCCAGCGGCAGCAGCGTGCGCAGCGCGGTCTGGGCGGCGATCTCGCGCCGCTCGTCGAGCGCGTGGGCGACCTGCAGCGCGTGATTGCCGGCCACATGCGTGTAGACGCGCCACTCGCGGCCGTCGTGCATCACATTCGTGTAGCCCTCGGTGGCGGGAACGCGCAGGCCGCCGCCGGGCTGCGTCCAGTACAGCAGCACGCCGCTGCGGTCCCAGATCTGGGTGACGATCTGCGCCACGCCCGCGGCGCGCGCGCCGTCGCGTGGCTCGGGGGACGGCGCGCGGCCACGCAGCAGGTCGTCGATACGCGTCGAGTAGGCGAGCTGCTTCAACTGCAGGTCGAACAGCTCGCCGACCTCGCGCTTGGTGCCGTAATAGGTGGCGATGGTGGCCAGCAGCGTCACCGCGGCGAGGCCGGCCAGCAGCCAGGCGAGCAGCCTGCGGCGGATCGAGGTCATGCGCGGGGAATGAGATAGCCGACGCCGCGGACGGTGCGGATGGCGTCGGCGCCGAGCTTCTTGCGCAGGTTGTGCACGTGCACCTCCACGGCATTGCTCTCGACCTCCTCGCCCCAGCCGTACAGGCGTTCCTCGAGCTGGGTGCGCGACAGCGCCGAGCCGGCGCGCTCGAGCAGCGTGTCGAGCAGCGCGAATTCGCGCACCGACAATTCGACCGGCTTGCCGTCCCGGGTGACCTGCCGCGAGGCGCGGTCCAGCGTCAGGTCGCCGTTGCGCAGCACGTTGTCCTCGCGCGTGATGTCGCGGCGCAGCAGCGCGCGCATCCGGGCGGCGAGTTCGTCGAGGCTGAACGGCTTGACCAGGTAGTCGTCGGCGCCGGCGTCGAGCCCGGCGACCCGGTCGGACACCGCGTCGCGCGCGGTGACGATCAGCACGCGCACCCTGTTGCCTGCGCCGCGCACTTCCTTCAGCAGGTCGAGGCCGCTCTTGCGCGGCAGTCCGAGGTCGAGCAGGACCAGCGCATAGGCATCCTGCGCGGTGTCGAGCGCGAGTTTCGCCGCCTGCCCGTCCCGGACCCAGTCGACCGCGTAGTCGTCCTGCTGCAATGCGCTCTGCAGCGTCTTGCCGATCATCGGGTCGTCTTCGACCAGGAGAATGCGCATGGCGGGGGTCCGTGGCGGGAGCGGGAAGCGTTCCGGCACCGTCATTCTAGCGGCGCGAGGCTTAGGGAATCCTTATGGGCGCCCCCGGGCGCCGCGCGGGGGCGGCCGCGGCCGTCAGCGCCAGGAATCGACCGGCGGCGCAGCCACGCCCAGCACGGCCTCGCGCGCCAGCGACCAGAATTCCCGCAGCCTGGCCCTGACCGGCGCGGACTCGATGCCGAGCACCTTGTAGATCACGCCGGCATTGTTGGGCAGCCGGCAGGCGCCGAACGCGAGTCCGGCCGCCATATCGACGCCGGCGGGAAGCGCGGCAAGCACGCGCTCGGCGCATTCGGCCGGCGTCAGCAGCACCGCATTGCCGAGCACGTCGAACGGCCCCATGACGCCGGTGTCGCGCGGGTCGCGCCGCGCGGGTTCGATCAGCAGGCGTTCGGTGAACAGTTCCGTCCCGTCCGGGCGTGTCGCCGCGATCCTCGCGTCGTAGACGGTGAAGCCGAACGATTCCTCGCGGTGATGGTGCTTGCGGCCGCAATGCAGCACCTCGGCGTACAGCAACGTGGCCGTCGGCGCGACGGCCATCCGCGTGTCGCTGATGAAGCGCGACCGCCGGTGCGGAATGACCGGATCGGGCAGGTACTCCAGGTAGGCGCCGTCGGCCAGCGTGAACGACTGCGTCTGCGCCGCGTAGTTGGCGTCCATGGCGTGGATCTTGGTCGCCGCCTGCGTGGTGACGTGCGCCTGCGCCTGCGCGCCCAGCGACACGTCCAGCGCCAGCCGGTCGCCCTGCAGCAGGCAGCCCGACGTGGTGATCAGATAGACGTGCGGCAGCGCGGGCAGCCCGGCGTCGCAGTAGAGCGCGCGCTGCGCCATGAACGGCGCGCGGCGGTCGAGGTCGGCCAGAATGCTGCGGTCGCCGCGGCGCTCGAAGTGCAGCTTCAGATAACCGGTCTTGCCGGGCATGGCGCTGCCCATCTGCGGGGGCTCGTCCTGGTAGCCCGCGAACTCGGGCGCCGTCGTGCCCAGCGCCTGCGCCGCGGCCCATGGCGGCGCCTCCGCCGGGACAATCGCCCGCGGCATCGCCGGTCAGCCGGCCTGCGCGGCGGGCAGGCGCAGGTCGAACAGCAGGTCGTGCCGGATGCGCTCGACCAACTCCGGGATGCCCGCGCCGGTCTTGCAGTTGGTGAACAGGAACGGCTTGTCGCCGCGCATGATCTTCGAGTCGTGCGCCATCACCTCGAGGCTCGCGCCGACATAGGGCGCGAGGTCGGTCTTGTTGATGACCAGGATGTCCGACTGCGAGATGCCGGGGCCGTTCTTGCGCGGGATCTTGTCGCCCGCCGCGACGTCGATCACGTAGATGAAGAAATCGACCAGCGCCGGCGAAAAAGTCAGCGTCAGGTTGTCGCCGCCGCTTTCGATCAGTACCAGGTCGCTGTCGGGAAAGCGCGCCTCCATGTCCTCGACCGCGGCCAGGTTCATGCTCGGGTCCTCGCGCACCGCGGTGTGCGGGCAGGCGCCCGTCTCGACGCCGATGATCCGCTCCTCGACCAGGATGCCCTTCAGCGTGCGCTGGACGTGCTTGGCATCCTCGGTCGTGACGATGTCGTTGGTGATGATCAGCACCTTGACGCCCAGGTCGAGCAGCAGCGGCGTGATCGCCTCGACGATCGCCGTCTTGCCCGAGCCGACCGGGCCGCCGACGCCGATGCGCGTGATCTTCTTCATCTGCAGGGATCCCTCGTGCGGGGCAAGGTCAGTTCATGAACAGCCGCACGTGCGACTTCACGTGCACGGCGGCCAGGATGTCGGCGAGCGGCGCATAGCTGGCCATGTCGTCGAGCCGCGCGACGGACGCGACGGCCCAGGCCTCCTCGGCGTCCGCATTCTGCGCGTAGAGGATCGCCTGCGTCTGCGGATGGCCGATGCGCATCAGCCGCAGCGCGGCGGAGAGGACGGTGGACGCGACGCCGTAGCGATGCACGGCGAAGGCGTCGCGTGCGCAGAGCCCCTGCGCGGCGAAGTCGACGGCCAGCGCGACCGCATGCGTGCCGGGCGTGCGGCCGTCGACGATGCGTGCCAGCCAGTCGCGCACCATGGCGTGGCCATGCACCTGCACGCCGAGTTCGGCGAGCTTGCGGCCCATGCGCAGCGACATGGTCCGCGTCTCGTCGGAGAGCTTGCGGTTGTGCGCCATGCGGTCGATGCGCGCGGCCTGGTCGAGATCCCCCGCGGCGGCGGCGCGATGCGCGGCAACGAGCGCGATGCCGTCGCCGGCGGCGGCCTGGTTGACCACGGTGCGGGTGAACGCGGCGAGGGTGGGCGCATCGGTGACGACGCGCTGCTGGATCGCCGACTCGAGTCCGCAGGAAAAGGAAAATCCGCCGACGGGCAGCAGCGAGTCGCCGAACTGCAGCAGCCGGGCGAGCGCGGTGGCGGAAGGCGGCGCCGCCGGGGTCGCCAATGCACCGGGCATCAGCGCTGCCCGCTTTGCGGCGGCGCCGCCGGCCAGGTCGCGCGGCTGCGCGCGGCCGCATCGTCGAGCAGCGCGTAGCGCTCGCTGACGTGCGAATGCACCGGCCCTTCCGCGCCGCCGAACAGGCGCCGCGACTCGTGCGGCGCGAGGTAGGGCACGATCTCGCCGCCGGGGACGAATTCCCAGCGCAGCAGCTCGAAGGCGTGGGTCTTCATCACCGAATCCATCACCTTGCGGTCGACGGTCAGCGGCACGTAGACCCGCGAATCCTTGACCAGCGCCGGCCAGTGCTGGTTGCCGAGCGCGTGGCCGAGTTCCACGCAGGTGCGCAGCGCGACAGCCGGGTCGGCCGCGTCGAGGCCGCCGAGGTGGACGACCATGACGTCGCGCAGCGCGATCGCGGCGACAATGGCCACGCGCGACGCCGCGTCCCAGCGCAGGATGTCGCCGTCGCGCAGGAAGGTGCCGCGATCCAGCGACACCGCGATTTCGGTTCCCGACGCCGCCTTTTTGCGAAAGCGGTTCTTCTGCGCCTCCCACTGGTCCAGCGCCAGCGTGTCGATGGAGGCGTCGGCCAGCTGCGCCTGCCACTCCGGCGCGCCGGCGTTGCCGACGATGGACTCGATGATCAGCACGGCGGCGCGTCAGGAGAAGAAATAGAGCTGGTTCAGCGCGACCGATTTCGCCGGCGGCACCGTCGCATGCACGCCGTCGACCTTGACCGCGAAGGTTTCCGGATTGACGTCGATGTCCGGCGTGGCGGCATTGCGGATCATGTCGCGCTTGCCGATGCTGCGGGTATTGCGCACCGGCAGCACCTGCCGGTTGAGTTGCAGGCGCTCGGCGATGCCCGCAGCGTGCGCCGCGCCCGACACGAAGCTCACGCAGGAGGCGGGCTGCGCATGTCCGTAGGCGCCGAACATCGGCCGGTAATAGACCGGCTGCGGCGTCGGCAGCGAGGCGTTGGGGTCGCCCATCAGCGACCAGTTGACGAAGCCGTTCTTGAGCACCAGTTTCGGCTTGGCGCCGAAGAACGCCGGTTCCCACAGCACCAGGTCGGCCATCTTGCCGACCTCGACCGAGCCCAGCACGTCGGAGATGCCGTGGGTAATCGCCGGGTTGATCGTGATCTTGGCGACGAAGCGCAGCACGCGGAAGTTGTCGTTGCCGGCGGTGTCCTCGGGCAGCTTGCCGCGCGCCTTTTTCATCGCGTCGGCGGTCTGCACGCAGCGCAGCCAGTTCTCGCCGATGCGGCCCATCGCCTGCGAGTCGCTGGAGAACATCGAGATCGCACCCAGGTCGTGCAGCACGTTCTCGGCGGCGATGGTCTCGGCGCGGATGCGGCTTTCGGCGAAGGCCACGTCGGAGGGGACGCTCGGGTTCAGGTGGTGGCAGACCATGATCATGTCGAACAGCTCGGCCTGCGTGTTGATGCCGTAGGGCAGCGTCGGATTGGTCGAGCTCGGCAGCACGTTGGGCAGCGCGGCGACCTTGATGATGTCCGGCGCATGGCCGCCGCCGGAGCCCTCGGTGTGGAAGGTGTGGATGGTGCGGCCCTCGAAGGCGGCGATGGTGTCCTCGACGAAGCCGGCCTCGTTCAGCGTGTCGGTGTGGATGCAGACCTGCACGTCCATCTCGTCGGCGACGGTCAGCGCCGAGCGGATCACCGCCGGCGTCGTGCCCCAGTCCTCGTGGCACTTGAAGCCGATGGCGCCGGCCTCGATCTGCTCGACCAGCGGCGCCTTGCCGTGCGCGTGGCCCTTGCCCAGCAGGCCGATGTTCACCGGCAGCCCTTCGGCGGCGCGCAGCATCATCTCGATGTTCCAGGGCCCGGCGGAAACGGTGGTCGCGTTGGTGCCGTCGGTGGGGCCCGCGCCGCCGCCGATCAGCGTGGTGACGCCGTTGGACAATGCCGCGTACGCCTGCTGCGGCGAGATGAAGTGGATGTGCGAGTCGATGCCCGCGGCGGTGAGGATCAGGTGCGCGCCGGAGATGGCGTCGGTGCCAACACCGACCGCCAGGCCCGGCGTCACGCCGTCCATGGTGTTGGGATTGCCCGCCTTGCCGATGCCGCAGATGCGTCCGTCCCTGATGCCGACGTCGGCCTTCACCACGCCCAGCACCGCGTCGATGATCGTGACGTTGGTGATCACCAGGTCGGGCGCGCCCTTGGCGCGGCTCAGCGTGTTGTCCATGCCCATGCCTTCGCGCAGGCTCTTGCCGCCGCCGAACACCGCCTCGTCGCCGGCGCCGCCGCGCAGGTCGCGCTCGATTTCGACGAACAGCCCGGTGTCGCCGAGCCGGATGCGGTCGCCGGTGGTCGGACCGAACAGGCCGACATAGTCGTTGCGGGAAATCGTCGCCATCGTGGAACCCGGGGAAGTCGGAAATCGGGATGCGGGCGTTGACCCGCGCGAAAGATCAGGCGTCGCCGCCGTCGGCGAAGCTGAAACCCTGTTGTCGCGCGCGCTTCACCGCGGCCGCCTTGCGCGCGGCCGCGTCCTTGCCCGCGGTCGCGCCGTCGGCCAGATTGTTGAACCCGTACACGGTGCGTCGCCCGCCGAAGGGCACCAGCGTGACGCTGCGCTCGTCGCCGGGCTCGAAGCGAAGCGCGGTCGACGCGGGGATCGCCAGGCGCATGCCGAACGCCGCGGCGCGATCGAAGGCCAGCGCACGGTTGGCTTCGAAAAAGTGGAAGTGCGAGCCGACCTGGATCGGCCGGTCGCCGGTGTTGCGCACGGTCAGCTTGAGCGTCGGCCGGCCCGCATCGACGACGATCGCCGCCTTGGCGCAGACGACTCCGCCCAGCGGGACCGCGACGCCTGCCGGATCCACGTTGGCGGCGACGGTGACGGGCGGATGACTGGCCGACATCGCGCGCCTACTGGATCGGCGTGTGCACGGTGACCAGGCGGCTGCCGTCGGTAAACACCGCCTCCACCTGCACCATCGGGATCAGGTCGGCGACGCCGTCCATGACGTCGTCGCGGGAGAGCGCCTGGCGCGCGTCGTGCATGACCTCCTCGATGGTCTTGCCCTCGCGGGCACCGTCGAGCGCGGCCGCCGAAATGACCGAAACGGCCTCCGGATGATTGAGCTTCAGGCCCTTGGCCTTCCGTTTCAGCGCCACGTCGGCCATCATGTAAATGAGCAGCTTGTCGAACTCGCGCGGTGTGAGGTGCATGGGACGATCCTCGGAACGGGCGGCGCCGGGGAAACAACGGTGGCAGCCGCAGGGGGAATCGCTGCAACCTTACCGCGACCGGCATGCCCGCGTAAAGTCGCGGCGCAGCGGCGGCCGGTGCGGGCCCGCAAGACGCCCGGCACGCGGACGCAATGCATCAAAAGGGGGCACGATGGAACGCATCACCATGTCGATCGACGAAACGCTGGCGCGCGAATTCGACGCGCTGATCGCCCGCCGCGGCTATGCCAGCCGCTCGGAGGCCATGCGCGACCTCCTGCGCCGCGAACTGGAGACGCAGCGCGGCGGCGGTGACGGCGACGATTACTGCGTCGCCAACCTCTCCTACGTGTACAACCATCATCAGCGCGATCTCACCGAGCGCCTGACCGAGGCGCAGCACGCGCACCACGATCTGGTGGTCGCGTCGACGCATGTCCATCTCGACCACGACAATTGCCTCGAGACGGTGATCCTCAAGGGGCGCACCGAATCGGTGCGTGCGTTCGCGCAGCGGATCGAGGCCGAACGCGGCGTCCGGCACGGCCAGCTCAACGTCATCGGCGTGCGCACCGACGACCGTCACCACGGCTTCAAGGCGCGGCCGCACGCCGGCCACCTGCACTTCATCCCCAAATCCTGAACCCGTCTGCCGGCGGCTCTTGCGCCAGGACCGGTTGCGCAGTAGGATGAACCACTGAATTGTTCCTACGGCGTATTACGCAACAACGCATGACGCGCGACGCCGGCCATGCGGTCCGGGACCGGCTCAGGTGCGTGACGGCGCGCATCGGACCAACGGGAATCGAGGGCATTGGATCCGCATTCGACCACCTTCGCAGCGCTGTGCGTCCTGGCGGTGATCCTCGGCGCCAAGCACGGCTTCGACGCCGACCACCTGGCCACGATCGACGGCCTTGCCCGTTGCAACGCGGCGCGTTCGCCACGCGCGGCGAAGTGGTCCGGCGCGCTCTTCTCCGGTGGCCATGGCGCCGTCGTCGTCGCCGTGACGCTGCTCGCCAGCCTCGCCGCGGCGTCCTGGCGGACTCCGGCCTGGCTCGAAATGACCGGCCTCACCATTTCGGTCGGTTTCCTGTTCGGCCTGGCGCTGGTCAACCTGCGCGCCGCCTGGCGAGCGAATCCGGACGCGATGGTCGCCCCACTCGGCCTCAGGACACGCTGGCTCGCCCGGTTCTTCGATGCCCGGCGGCCCTGGGCGATCGGTGCCGTCGGCGCGCTGTTCGCCTTTTCCTTCGACACGATGTCGCAGGCGGCGCTGTTCGCGCTGGCGGCGGGCAGGCACGGCGGCATCGCCGCCGCATTGCTGCTGGCAGGGCTGTTCGTGGCGGCGATGATGCTGGTCGACGGCATCAATGGCCTGTGGCTCGCGCGCCTCCTGCGCCGCGCCGACCGCCGCGCGGCGGCGGCGTCGCGCGCGATGGCGGTGGCGGTCGGCCTGCTTTCCGCGGGCATCGGCGTGTTCACGCTGACCAGGCGCTGGCTGCCGGAGGTCGAGGCCTGGGCCGACGGGCGCGAACTGGCCATGGGCCTCGCGGTGATCGCAGTCACCGGCATCGCCTGGGGTTGCGCGCTGCTGCTGGCCCCGGCGACCGCCTCGGAACGTGCCACGGCGCCGGCGGAAACGACGGTCGCCGGCTGAGTCCCGCCGGTGCCCGGAAAGCGGAAGAGGCAGGCCTCCGCCCGCCTCCCCGGAACCGATCCTGACGCGCGTTCGCCTAGAACAGCAGGTTCGGCAGGAACATCGACAGCGCCGGCACGTAGGTGACGATGATCAGGAAGATCACCAGCACCGACAGCCAGGGCAGCGCCGCCCAGACCACCTGGACGATCGACATCCCGGTGATGCCCGAGGTGACGAACAGGTTCAACCCGACCGGTGGCGTCACCATGCCGATCTCGAGGTTGACCACCATGATGATGCCCAGATGCACCGGGTCGATGCCCAGCTGCGTGGCGATCGGGAACAGGATGGGCGCCAGAATCAGGATGATCCCGGTCGGCTCCATGAAGTTGCCGGCGATCAGCAGCAGGATGTTGACCACGACCAGGAACTGCCACGGCTCCATGCCCATGGCCACGATCTGCTCGGTGATCGCCTGCGGTATGCGCTCGGTGGTCAGCACGTGCGCGAACAGCAGCGCGTTGGCGACGATGAACATCAGCATCACCGTCACCTTGGACGCGTCGACCAGCACGTGCGGCACCTTGCTCATGCCGATGTCCTTGTAGACGAACACGGCGATGAAGAAGGCGTACACGGCGGCCACGCCCGCGGCCTCGGTAGGCGTGAAGATGCCGCCGTAGATGCCGCCCAGGATGATGACCAGCAGCAGCAGCCCCCAGATCGATTTGCGCGCGGCGTCGAGTACCTCGCGCAGCGACGCCTTCGGCTGCCGCGGGATGTCCAGCGCGCGGGCGCGGAAGTAGATCGCGACCATCAGCATCAGCCCGAGCACGATGCCCGGGATCACCCCGGCCATGAACAGCTTGCCGACCGAGGTCTCGGTCGCCGCTGCATAGACGACCATGACGATCGACGGCGGGATCAGGATGCCCAGCGTTCCGGCATTGCAGATGACGCCGGCGGCGAACTCCTTGGTGTAGCCGGCCCTGACCATGCCGGCGATGACGATGGAACCGACGGCGACGACCGTCGCCGGCGACGAACCCGAGACCGCGGCGAACAGCATGCAGGCCAGCACCGACGCCATCGCCAGTCCGCCGCGCAGGTGGCCGATGGCGGCATTGGCGAAATGCACCATGCGCTTGGCCACCCCGCCGGTGGTCATGAAGGCGCCGGACAGGATGAAGAAGGGAATCGCCAGCAGCGTGAAATGCTCGGAGGTCTCGAACAGCTTCAGCGCCAGCGAGGCCAGCGAATCCTGGCCGAAGAAGAGAATGGTCAGCAGCGACGACAGGCCGAGCGCGATGGCGATCGGCATGCCCAGCAGCATGAAGCTGAACAACAGGACGAACAGGCAGGCGATGGTCATGATTGCTTGCCTCCGTTCGACTCCGCCGGCTCGCTCATGTTCATTTTGAGCGCGTCAGCCGCCTCATCGGCCAGGTGCAGGCCGGCCTCCCTGCCGGTGACGATCCGGTAGAAGATCTGCGCGAAGCGGATGCCCAGCAGCGTGTAGCCGATGGGCAGCACCATCCGCGGAATCCACTGCTCGATCGGCAGGTCCTGCGCGAGGATGCCGATCGAGTAGATCTTGTGCACGTACTGGATGCTGCCGTAGAGCACGATGCCCGCATAGAGCATGCACAGCAGGGCGGCAATCGCGCCGGCGATGCGCGCGCCGCGGGGACCGAACGATTTCACCAGCAGGTCGATGCCGATGTGCGCGCCTACCCGCACGCCGTAGGACATGCCGAAGAAGATCAGCGCGCCGAACAGGTAGGTGACGGTCTCCAGCGCCCAGACGAAGCTGTAGTTGAAGATGTAGCGGGCGATCACCTGCATGAAGACGATCGACGTCATGACGGCGAGGAGGAAGGCCAAAAAGCCCTCCTCCAGCCGTTCGAACCATTTGATGATCACGGCGCTCCCCCCTGCCTGCCGCCAGAAAGCGGGAATTTCTAGTTATTCGACTTCTTCGCAGCCTCGATCAGGTCCTTGCCGATGTCGCCCTCGAACTTCTTCCACACCGGCTCCATCGCCTTCTGCCACAGCGCCAGGTCGGCCTTGGTGAGCACCTGGATCTTGGCCTTGCCGGCGTCGGCGATCTTCTTGCGGTCGGCGGTGTTGATGTCGTCGGCCAGCTTGTTGGAGTACTTGGTGGCCTCGGCCATCGCCTCGGACAGACCCTTGCGCACGTCGGCCGGCAGGCCGTCCCACCACTTGGCGTTGGTGACCACCATGTAGTCGATCAGGCCGTGGTTGGTGACGGCGATGGTCTTCTGCACCTCGAAGAACTTCTGCGAATAGATGTTCGACCAGGTGTTCTCCTGCCCGTCGACCACGCCGGTCTGCAGCGCCTGGTAGACCTCGGAGAAGGCCATCTTCTGCGGATTGGCGCCCAGCGCGCGGAACTGCGCCTCGAGCACGTCCGACGCCTGGATGCGGAACTTGAGGCCCTTGACGTCCGCCGGCACTTTCAGCTGGTCCTTGTTGGTCGACAGCTGCTTCATGCCGTTATGCCAGTAGGCTACGCCGACCAGCCCCTTGGACTTCATCGCCGTCAGCAGGCCCTGGCCTTTCGGGCTTTGCTGGAAGCGGTCGACCGCGTCGATGTCCTCGAACAGGAACGGCAGGTCGAACACCTGGATCGACTTGGTGTAGCGGTCGAACTTGGACAAGGACGGCGCGATGAACTGCACGTCACCGAGCAGCAAGGCCTCGAGTTCCTTGGCGTCGCCGAAGAGCTGCGAGCTGGGGAACACCTGCACCTGCACCTTGCCGGGCAGCAGCTTTTCGGCCAGTTCCTTGAACTTGAGCGCGCCCTGGCCCTTGGGCGTGTTCTCCGCGACGACGTGCGAGAACTTGATGATGATCGGTTGTGCGGCAACCGCACCGGCGAGAGTGAGCGCCGAACAGGCCACGAGCGTGAGCAGAATCTTGGTGAATTTCATTGGAACCTCCGGGATTGTCGAAGCCTCCGGGACCGTGCCCCGGTGACCGGATTCAGATCCGCGTACAGCGGTCCGATTTCATATGTTTATCAGATCATTAGGCCTTTGAACCGCCCGAGTTGTCAACCTCGCGAAGCAGCAAGAATATTGCGCCATGTCAACCCGGGCGCGGTTGATGCGCGAAGATCGGACGAAAGGCATCGGCCGCGTAGCGCCCGCATCACGGCAGGCCGGCGCGGTGCCTGCGGCAATGCACCCTCGATCCCGATCGCGCGACGGACTGCCCCGCGGCCACCGTTGCCCCGGCGGTTCGCGCCGCTTGCGCATGCCGCCTCCGCCGGCTGGCCGCGCCGCCGCGTTTGCCGTTAAGCTAGCCGCTTCCGGTCCCGGCGTCGCAGGCGCCGGATCGCCCATCCGCAGCGGGAGACGCCGCAGTGAATCAAGGCGCAGCATTCGGTGACGAGGTCGTCCGCGTGGCCACGCTGGTCATGGATCGCATCGTGCAGTACCTGCCCAGCGTGATCGGCGCGGCGCTGCTGTTGCTGGCGGGCTGGGTGCTGGCGAAGTTGCTGCGCGCGCTGACCGGGCGAATCCTCACGCTGCTCGACCGGCTGGTCGCGCGCCTGCTCGGGCCGCGGCTGGCCAAGCGCCTGCGGCTGGCGAACGCGGCCAGCGCGCTCGGCGCGGTCGTGTTCTGGGCGGTGGTGCTGTTCTTCATCACCGCGGCGACCAACGTCCTCGGCCTGCAGACCTTCACCAACTGGCTGGTCTCGCTGCTCGATCACCTGCCGATGCTGGTGGTGGGACTGCTGATCGTCGTGGCCGGATACATCCTGTCGCGCGTCGCCGCCGATGTCATCCTCGGCGCCGCGCAGCAGCTCGAGCCGGCGCAGCGGCTGATCGTCGCGCGCGCGGCGCAGGGCACCATCCTGGTGGCGGCGATCCTCGTTGGCGCCGACCAGATCGGCATCCGCATCACCTTCCTCGCCATCATCGTCGGCATCATCGCCGGTGCGGTCGCAGGAGGCGTGGTGATCGCGATCAGCCTCGGCGCGCGGACGCACGTGGCCAACCTGATCGGCGCCGGCCAGCTGCGGCAGAACTTCGAGCTTGGCCAGCGCATCCGCGTCGCCGGATTCGAGGGCCGCATCCTCGAGCTGACGCCGCAGGCGGTGATCCTCGAAACCGACGACGGCCGGGTGACGCTGCCGGGCCGGATCTTCAGCGAGGAACCCGTGGTGCTGGTCACCCAGGAGCCGCGCGATGGCTGACGACGACGTCCTCACCCACGCCTTTCTGGCGGGGCATCCGGAGGATGCCGCGCGGGTGCTGGAGCAGTTGTCGGCGGAGGATGCGGCGGCGCTGTTCGAAAGCGTGCCGGTGCGGCTCTGTTCGCCGGTGCTGGCCGCGATGCTGCCCTATTCGGCGGCGCGCTGCCTGCGGCCGCTGGACCGTGCGCGGGCGGCGATGCTGCTGGCAGCGATCAGCATTCCCGCGGCCGCGGCCGTGCTGCGAAACCTGCCGGAAGGACGCCGCAACTCGCTGCTCGAGGCGCTGCCGACGGCGATGGCGCTGGCCTGCCGGGCGCTGCTCGGCTATCCGGAGGATTCGCTCGGCGGCTGCGTCGACACCGAGATCATCGCGCTGTCGCCGGATGCCAGGGTGAAGGACGCAATGGATGCCGTGCGTGGCGCCCGCGACGTCCCGACCGGACCGATCTATGTCGTCGACGTCCAGCGCCGGCCGCTCGGGCAGATCGCGCTGTCGGTGCTGTTGCGCGCGGGCGAACGCGACCGGCTCGATGCGCTGATGCAGCCGGTGCCGGTGACGTTGCCCGCGGTGACGCCGCTGGCCGGCGCATCGGCGCATCCCGCCTGGCGTGACGCCGACAGCGTGGTGGTGGTCGAGCGCGGCGGCGGACTGGTCGGCGTGGTCCGCCGCAGCGCCTTGCACCGCGCGGAGCGACGTCGCCGCAAGGGCCGCGAGCTGGTGGCCGACTCGATGACCGGCGTCTTCGCCCTCGGCTATTGGCATGCGGTGTCCAACCTGATCGAGGCGACGCTGGCGCTGTTGGCGCCGCCGCCTCGAGGCCGGCCGTGAGCGCCGCCGCCGCGGCGCCGGCGGCGACCATTGCCGCGACCTCGGCCGTCGCGGCGCTGAGCCGCCGCTACCTGCTCGACTATCCGCGCGAGGCCGCGCGGCAGCTGGAAAAGATCGCGCCCGAGCGGGCCTCCGAGTTGCTGGGGCCGTTGCCCGCCAACGTGGCGCTGCCGGTATGGCAGGCGCTGACTCCCGATGCTGCCGCGGCGACGCTCAGAGTCGGTGCCGCCGGAGGTTGCGCGGCATTGGCTGAGCGAGGCCGAGCCGGCGGTCGCGGCCGCGGCGCTGGCGCAATTCGACGCTGGGGAGCGTCAGGCGCTGCTGGGCCGGCTGGATGCGCAGATCGCCGGCGAACTCTCCAGCCTTCTGACCTATCCGGACGATGCGGCGGGACGGGTGATGGACCCGAACATCAATCCGCTGCGCGCGGATTCGAGCATCGCGGAAGCGCTGGCGCGCCTCAAGTTGATTCGCCGCACCGGATTGCGTGAACTCTTCGTCGTCGACGACGAAGGGCGCTTGAGCGGGCGCGTCGAGATCCAGGATCTTGCGACCACCGAACCGGCCTTGCCGTTGCGCGATGTCACGCGTCGACTGATCGCCGTGGTGCGCGATCTCGATCCGCGCGACGAGTTCCTGGAGGTGCTGCAGCGGCAGCCGGTCACCGAGTTGCCGGTGGTCAATGTCGACGGCCGCTTTGTCGGCGTGATCCGGCAGTCGGCCCTGGTCGCGGCCATCGAGGAGGACGCCAGCGTCGACATCCAGACCATGGTCGGCGCGAGTCCCGACGAGCGCGCGCTGTCGCCGCCCGGCTTCGCGGTCGATCAAGCGCTTGCCGTGGCTGCAGATCAACCTGCTGACCGCATTCCTGGCGGCGGCCGTGGTCGGCCTGTTCGAAAGCACCATCGCCAAGTTCACCGCGCTGGCCGTGCTGCTGCCGGTGGTCGCGGGGCAGTCCGGCAATGCCGGCGCGCAGGCGCTGGCGGTGACCATGCGCGGACTGGTGCTGCGCGAGATCAGCCTGCGCCACTGGCGGCGCGTGGTCGGCAAGGAGGCGGCGGTCGGCCTGATCAACGGGCTGGCGATCGCCGCGACGACGGCGCTGGGTGTCTACGTCTGGAGCCGGTCCTGGGGCCTGGTATTGGTGATCGTGCTGGCGATGGTGATCTCGATGATCGCCGCAGGATTGGCCGGCGCGCTGACGCCGGTGCTGTTGCGCCGGTTCGGGCAGGATCCCGCGACCTCGTCGTCGATCATCCTGACCACGGTGACCGACGTGGTCGGGTTCTCGTCCTTCCTCGGCATCGCCACGCTGCTGTCCGGGCTGCTCGAGGCGACGCCGCCGGGCTGACCGCGGCGCGCGAGGCCCCGACCGGCGCCGCCCGGCAGGGCTCAGCTTCGCGCGGCGCGCGCGCTCAGCAGATTGTGGATGTGCACGTGCTCGCCGGGGGCGATGTCGCGCGAGGCCCGGCCGATGGTTTCGCCGTACTTGACCACCGGCGCGCCGGCGGCGACGGCGCGCAACGCGAACTTGTGGCACAGCGGAATCGGCTGGCGCAGTTCGATGCGCGCCCTCCGCTCCGCCGACGCGAATGCTCTCCCCGGCCGCGAGCGCGCGCAGCGCGGTGCCGACATTGTCGTCCGCGTGCAGCGCGATGGCATCGACCGCCGGCGCGCGCGGCGCGGTCACAGCGCCTCGCCGATCCGGCTCACCACCTCGTCGCCCTCGTCGAGGATCTCGCCCCAGGTCAGCGTTCCGGAGGCGATGTCGACGACGGTGTCGAGCAGCGCCGCAGCGGCGTCGTCGAGCGATTGCGCGCCGAGGAACACGGCGCTGGCGTCGAAGTCATGCTGCTCGGACAAGGTCGCGGTGGCCTGCGGGTTCGCCGAGATCTTGATGGTGGGCGCGAGCGTGCTCACGTAGCTGTTGCCCACGCCGGTCGAGAACAGCAGCAACTGCGCGCCCGCCGCCACGAAACCGGACAGCGATTCGGGCGAGTAGGCTGGCGCGTCCATCGCGTAAAGCCCGGCCGCCGGCGGCGCCTCGCCGATTGCCAGGACGCCGGCGATCGGCGCCGATCCGCTCTTGGCGATCGCGCCCAGCGATTTCTCCTCGATGGTCGACAGCCCGGCGGCGATGTTGGTTGGTCCAGGGTTGTTGCCCAGCAGGTCGATGCCCTGCGCGACCGCGACGGCCTCGCGGCGGAGCACCGCCTGCGTCAGCGCTGCGCCCACCGCGGCAGTGGCGGCGCGACGCGCAAGCAGGTGCTCCGCGCCCAGCCACTCCATCGTCTCGCCGAACACGGCGCTGCCGCCCTGCGCGATCACCGCGTCGCTGATGCGGCCGATCAGCGGATTGGCGACCATGCCCGAACTCGGATCCGAGCGCCCGCATTCCAGGCCAAGGAAAAGTTTCGACAGCGGCACGCGCTGCCTGCGCTGCCGAGAGAGGTCCCGGTGCAACGCGGCGCCGGCGCGCAGCGCGCGATCGCGCAGCGTCAGCACGTCGTGGCCGCAATCGTCGAGGCAGACGACGGCGACCGGCTTGCCCGAGGCGCGGATGTCGGCGGCGAGCGCCGCCGCCTTGGGCGGGTCGCTGCTGATCAGCAGCACCGCGCCGACGTTGGGATTGCGGCCGAAGCCCGCGAGCGAACGCAGGTGAAGGGCGTGATCCTCGCCGAGCAGCCCGGCGCCATAGGGCATCGTCACCAGCCGTGCGCCCGGAAGCGCGCGCGCCACCTGTCGCGCCGCCGGCCCGGTGAGCCCGGTGACCGACAGCACCAGCAGGACGTTGCGCACGCCCGCGGTGCCGTCGGCGCGCGGGTAGCCCAGGAACTCGGCTGTTCTCATGAGGCGGGCGCGACGGTCCGCCTAGACGACCGCGCCATCAGTCGACCTTGGCGCCGGAGGTCTGGATCACCTTGGTCCACTTGGTGGTTTCGCTGCCGAGCCAGGTGGCGAACTGCGCGGGCGTGTTGCTGATCGGTTCGGCGCCGAGCTTGCCGAAGCGCTCGCGGATTTCGGGCAGGGCGATGATGCGCGCGATCTCGGCGTTAAGCTTGGCGACGATCGCCGCCGGCGTGCCGGCGGGCGCGAAGACGCCCTGCGCGGCGATGGACTCGAAGCCCGGCAGTCCCGATTCGGCGACCGTGGGAACCGTGGGGAGCGCCTCCATGCGTTTCGATGTCGTCACCGCCAGCGCCTTGAGCTTGCCGGCCTGCAGGAGCGGCATCGCCGGCGGCGTACCGATGAACATGACGTCGACCTGGCCGCCCATGACGTCGGTCAGCGCTGCGCCGCCTCCCTTGTAGGGCACGTGGGCGAGCCTGGTGCCGGCGACGATGTTCACCATTTCCGCGGTCAGGTGCGTGCTGGTGCCGCTGCCCGAGGAGGCCACGGTGAAGCGGCCGGGCCTGGCCTTTTCCTGCGCCAGGAAATCCTGGAACGAAGTCAGCGGCGAACCGGGCGCGGTGATCAGGATGTGCGCGAAGGTGGCGACGTTGATCACGCCCGTCAGGCCGGCGGCCGCATAGGGCAGCTTGGGATAAAGCGACGGCGCGATCGTGTACACCGCGACGTCTGCCAGCAGCAGCGTGTAGCCATCCGGCGGAGACTTGGCGACGAGGTCGGCGCCGATGGTTCCGCCCGCGCCCGGCTTGTTCTCCACCACCACCGATTGCTTGAAGCTCTCCGAAAGCTTCTGCCCGATGACCCGGGCGAGGATATCCGACGCGCCACCCGGCGCGTAGGGCACCACGACGCGGATGGCCTTGTCCGGGTATTCGGCGGCGAGTGCGGCCGGCGCTCCGACAATGGTCGCGCACAGCAGCGCGGCGCCGACATGACGCAGTTTCGACATGGAAGCTCTCCTTGGATGATCGCCGCGATCTTATCTTGGCCCGCAAGGCGGCGTCGAATGTCCAACATGCGGAATTATTTCCGGGTCGGCCGGCGGACTCGCAGGCGAGGGTTTCGATCCGCGAAAAGTTCGCCGACTGGCCGCCATGGCCGTATTTTGGTAGAATGAAAAAATTAGGCAGTGTATGCACTTGCCTGAATTCATTGATGTTTTAGGGCCGATAACCAGCGGCTGCGGCGATGTCGGCCGCAACACAACCCAGCCCCCTGTCTGGTCAGTCTCGGCATGGCGGCACCCGGCCTTGCAGTCATCGTCGGGACTATTGGAGGAATCTATGCGCATCTTTCGTTCGATCACCGCGACCCTCGCCATGGCGACGGCACTCGTCGCCGCGCCGGCTTCGGCGCAGCAGTTCATCAACATCCTGACCGGCGGCCAGAGCGGCGTGTACTACCCGCTGGGCGTGGCGCTGTCGCAGATCTACGCCAAGGCGATTCCCAACGTCAAGGCGACCGCGCAGGTCACCAAGGCCTCGGCCGAGAACCTCAACCTGCTGCAGGCAGGCAAGGGCGAACTGGCGCTGTCGCTGGCCGACGCGGTGTCCGACGCCTGCAAGGGCGACGAAGAGGCGGGATTCAAGACGCCGCTGACCAAGCTGCGCGGCCTGTCCGCCACGTACAACAACTACATCCAGATCGTCGCCAGCGCGGATTCCGGCATTCGCACCATCGCCGACCTCAAGGGCAAGCGGGTGTCGGTCGGCGCAGCGCGCTCGGGCACCGAGCTCAACGCGCGGGCGATCTTCAAGGCCGCGGGAATGAGCTACAAGGACCTGGCCAAGGCCGAGTACCTGCCGTTCGGCGAGTCGGTCGAACTGATGAAGAACCGCCAGCTCGACGCGACGCTGCAGTCGGCCGGCCTGGGGGTGGCGTCGATCCGCGATCTCGCCACCGCGGTCAAGATCGTGATCATCCCGGTTCCCGCCGACGTGGTGGCCAAGGTCGGCGACGCGGCCTACCAGCCCTCGGTGATCCCGGCCAACACCTACGAAGGGCAGACCGCCGACGTCGCCACCGCGGCGATCCCCAACTTCCTGGTGACGCAGTCCGGCGTGTCGGACGAGCTGGCCTACCAGATGACCAAGGCCATGTACGACAATCTCGACACGCTCTACGCCGCGCACAACGCCGCCAAGGCGATCAAGCGCGAGAACGCGGTCAAGGGCATGCCGATTCCGCTGCATCCCGGCGCCGAGCGCTATTACAAAGAGGTCGGCGTGATCAAGTAGGCCATGCCGTAACCGGCGAACGTCGCGGCGGTCCGGGCCAGGCTCGGACCGCCGTTGTTTTTTGGAGCGGGTCCGACCCATCCTCGAGGTGCATCAATGACCGACACTCAACGATCCCGAACAGCTGGGCGGCAGGCTGAAACTGCCCGTGGCGGTGTTCTGGATCGCGCTCGCTTTCTCGTCGTTCCAGATCTACACCGCCGCGTTCAGCCCGCTGTCCAGCCAGGTGGTGCGCGCGATCCACGTCGGCTTCGTGCTGCTGATGATCTTCGTGCTGAACCCGGTGCTGTTTCGCGGCGTGGCCGGCGTGGCGCTGGGCTGGCTGCTCGGCGTAGTCGGATTCGGCTTTTCCTTCTACCACTGGATCTTCGAGTCCGACCTCACGGCGCGCGCAGGCGAACTCACGACCTTCGATTTCGTCATCGGCTCGGTGACCATCGTGCTGGTGTTCGAGGCTGCCCGGCGGATGATGGGTTGGGCGCTGCCGGCCATCTGCGGCGCCTTCCTCGCCTATGCTCTGTTCGGCCAGCACCTGCCCATGGGTCTCGCGCATCGCGGCTATGGCCTCGAGCAGGTGGTGAGCACGCTGGCCTTCGGCACCGAAGGCATCTACGGCACGCCGACCTACGTGTCGTCGACCTACATCTTCCTGTTCATCCTGTTCGGCGCCTTTCTCGAGCAGGCCGGGATGATCACGCTGTTCACCGATTTCGCGCTGGGCACCGTCGGCCACACGCGCGGCGGCCCGGCCAAGGTCGCGGTGATCAGCTCCGGCCTGATGGGCACGATCAACGGCTCCGGCGTGGCCAACGTGGTCACCACCGGCCAGTTCACCATTCCGCTGATGAAGCGCTTCGGCTATTCGTCGGCTTTCGCCGGCGGCGTCGAGGCCACCGCCAGCATGGGTGGGCAGATCATGCCGCCGGTGATGGGCGCGGTCGCCTTCATCATGGCGGAGACGATCAACGTCCCCTACATCGAGATCTGCAAGGCGGCGGTGATTCCGGCGGTCCTTTATTTCGTCACCGCGTTCTGGATGGTGCACCTCGAAGCCGGACGCAAGAGCCTGCACGGCATGCCGAAGGACGAATGCCCCGACCCGTGGAAGGCGGTGCGCCTGCGCTGGTACCTGCTGCTGCCGCTGATCGGGCTGGTCGCGCTGCTGTTCTCCGGCTACACGCCGCTGTTCTCGGGTACCGTCGGGCTCGGGCTGACCGTCATCCTGATCTTCGGCGCGGCGGTGCTCTCCGGCGTGCGCAACCTCCCGCTGCGCTACCTGTCCTGGGTGCTGCTCGGCTTCGCCTGCGCCGGCTTCATCGAGTTCGGCGTCATCACCTTCTTCGTGATTTCCGCGGTGCTGGTCGCGCTGGTCTACCTGACGCGCGCGAAGCGCGACGCGCTGCGGCTGGCGGTCGCCGCGCTGGTCGACGGCGCGCGCCATGCGCTGCCGGTGGCCATTGCCTGCGCGCTGGTCGGGCGTGATCATCGGCGTGATCAACCTGACCGGTGTGGCGACCGAGATCGGCGGGCGGATCATCCTGATCGGCGAGGACAACCTGTTCCTGGCGCTGCTGCTGACCATGTTCGTCTGCCTGATCCTGGGCATGGGCATCCCGACCATCCCCAACTACATCATCACCAGCTCGCTGGCTGCGCCGGTGCTGCTCAAGCTCGGCGTGCCGCTGATCGTGTCGCACATGTTCGTGTTCTATTTCGGGATCATGGCCGACCTGACGCCGCCGGTGGCGCTGGCCGCCTTTGCCGCCTCGTCGATCGCCAAGGAATCGGGGCTGAAGATCAGCATCCAGGCGATTCGCGTCGCGATCGCCGGCTTCGTGATTCCCTACATGGCGGTGTACGCGCCGGCGCTGATGCTGCAGGGCGGCGACGCAGGCGACGTCGCCTACATCGTCGTCAAGGCGCTGATCGCCATCGGGCTGTGGGGCGCCGGCGCCATCGGCTTCCTGTTCGCGCCGCTCAACTGGTTCGAGCGGCTCTGGGCGATCGGCGCCGCCGCGCTGCTGATCGTCGCCGTGCCGCTGACCGACGAGATCGGCCTGGGCAGCCTGCACGCTGTTCGTCGTCTGGCACGCCTGGCGGGCGCGCCGTCACGGGGCGCTGCGCGCGGCCCGGTGAGTCTGCTCGCGGTCGGTGTCTGCCTTGCGCTGGCCGCCGATCCGGCGGCCGCCCCGGTGTTCGTGCCGGTGTCGCGCTTCACGCTGGCCTGGACGCATTCGATCGAGAAGGTGCGCTGGGAGGAGGACTACGAGATCGCGCGTCGGCCAGGGCGCCGGCGCGGCGCCCGAGCTGCGGGCGGTGGCGGCCCGGGTGCGCGGCTCCGGCGCGGGCATGGAGCCGCCGCCGGACGCCGTGCTGCGCGACGGCTGGTACGAATACCGGCCTGGGCAGTCGCGGCACGAGGCGCTGCTGCTCACCCGCTCGCGCCATGTCCCCGATTACGAGTTCTGCACGGCTGCGGCCGGGTGCCGGCCGTTGTCGGCGCTGCTTCCCTCGGACGGCGGGGTGACGCGGCTGACGCCCTGCAACGGTCCCGGGCGCTAGCCCGGTTCCGGCGTCACCGCCCGCTTCAGGCGACGCTGCCGCCACCAGCGAAACAGGAACCCTCGCGGCGGCTCGCTTCCGGCGCGGACCCACTCGACGGTGCTCGGCTCGTCGAGGTAGCGCTGCTGCAGGCGCCGGGCGGTGTCGCTGCCGACGAACAGGACGCGGTCCCCCGGCTTCAGCGCGACCTCGTCCGTCGGGCAGCAGCTGCGGCTTGCCCCCTCGCTCCAGCATCAGCGCCGACGCGAGCATGCGCTCCTGCCGCGACGTGGGGTCGGTGACCAGGTGCTCGATGGTGAAGGGCTCGTCGCCGTGCTGGAACAGCGCGCTGAACATTCCCGGGCGCATGGCGTCGCACTCGATCGTCCATGCGCGCGGCGCGCCCTCGCCGACTTCCTTCTTCACCCGCTCGATCGTCGCCTCCGCGATCGTCGCGTCGGCGTCGCTCAGGTACCCGATGAACCGCCCGAGCGTCGGCGTCTTCATCAGCTGCAGGCACTCGTGAACCATCAGGTCGGACTGGACGAACTTGACGTTTGCGTTGGCCGCGTCGATCAGCACCCGGTCCTGCGCATGGTTCTGGCGAATGACCACGAACAGATCCGGCTTCACCCGTCGCGCCAGCGTCGCGGCGCCCAGGTTGACCGCGTCGACGTCGGCGCCGGCAACCAGCACGTCGGCATCGTCGACGTTGCGGTCGCGCAGGATGTTCTCGATGTAGTCGCCGTGCTGAAGCCGCCTGTCGGACTCGTGCCTGCCCTCGGGGTCGAAGGCCTTCCACTCGATCTTCTCGCTGTCCAGCACCGCGGCGATCTCGTGGCCGAAGCGGCCGTAGCCGACGAGCAGCCAGCGTCCGCGCGGCGCCTGCACGCGGGGCGGGCAGGGCGTGCCGGGCGCGGCGGTCAGCCATTCCTCGACCTGCAGCACCTCCGGCTTGCGCAGGCTGACGCCGAGATTGAAGGCGAAAGTCTCGAACGGATTGATCACCTGCACGCCGCCGAAGGACTCGAGGTTCACCTTGGCGACGCCCGACTTGGCGCGCGCCACGATCAGCAGCGACGGGTTGAGCACGCGCGCGCCGATGGCGATCGCCTGGTTGACCGGGTCATCGCCGGCGAGCGCGATCAGGCCCTGGCAGTGCGGACTGCGGATGCCGCAGTCCGCCAGCACGTCGGCAAGCCGCGCATCCGAGGTGAGCGTCAGCGGCGGCGTCAGGAAATCCTGGATCGCGACCTTGTCGATGCGCTCCGAGCGCGGTTCGACGATCACCAGCCGGTTGCCCAGCCGGTCGAGCGCCCGCGCCAGTCGCGAGCCGCTCTGGCCATAGCCGCAGAGGATGTAGAAAGGTTCGCCTATTCCACCCACCCGCCAGTTGAAAAGCGCCCGCGCCAGCAGCGCGCGAAACGTGGCGTGGTTGGTGAGTGCGATTACCGAGCCCAGCGTGTAGGCCCAGCCGGTCACCGATATGTAGATCGAGAAGATGACCCACATGCGCTGCGCGTCGTTGAACGCGCGAGGCACCTCGCCGAAGCCGATGGTGGTGGCCGTGTAGCTCATCACGTAGAACGCGTGGAAGATGCTCATGTGGACGGGGTTGCCGTCGGCGTCCACGCCGGGGATGAGCGCGAGTCCCGGCCACCGAGACGGCATAGACGGCGATGAGCGTGATCAGCGGCGCACGCAGCCGCCGCATCACCAGGAACAGAACGTCGCTCATGCCGGAGATCCGGATCGCCGCGTTCTCGGCCGGGCGCCTGGCATCGGGACCCGGCGTTAGCGTCCCTGCCGCAGCGTTTCGCCGAGCAGCAGGACGACCGAGAAGAAATTGGCGAGCAGCGCGCCGCCCGACAGCGACACGATCGTCGACATCACGTCGCCGTCGACGGGCAACTGGAAGACGTAGAGCTGCCACATCCAGACCAGCGAGGCGGCAAGAAGCTGGAACGACGCGACGAGGCTGGTGGCGAGGTGGGTCGCGCCGAGCTGGGTGCGGTCGCCGAACTTGAGCACCGTCGCGACCAGGTTGACGACGACGGCGGCAAAAAGCTCGAAGGGATGGTGCAGCTCGGGCCGGTCGATCTCGCCGATGAAAAAGCCGAAGTTCAGCGTGCAGGCGAAGATGATGAAGAAACCGAAGATGACTTTTTCGAGATTCACGGACGGCTCCCGGCGGCTGCCGATGCGGATGAAACCACTAGTCTAACGCCGGAAACGGCATCTCGGCCGGTTCGCGACGGGATGGTCCTGGAACTGGCGGCCTCGCCGGTCCGCGCTACATCGCACCGGTGGCGTAGGTCGGCGCGAGCACCTGAGGCGCGGCGGCATCCGGGGCGGGCTCGAGCACGGTGATCCGCCACAGCGTGCGGGCGTCGTCGGGGTCGGTCAGCGTGGCCGAGTGCAGCAGCGCCGCGTTGTCCCAGAGCACGACGTCGCCCACGCCGTACCTGAAACGCAGCACGTATTTCGCCTGGGTCGAGTGCGCGGCGAGTTCGTCGAGCAGATCGCGCGCCTCGTCCTCGCGCATGCCGACGATGCCCATGGAACTCCCCGAAACGGCGTACAGCGCCTTGCGGCCGGTGACCGGATGCGGCCGGGCGATCCGGTGGGTGATGACCGGCATCCTCGCCTTCTGCTCGGCGGTGAGGACCGAAGCGACGGTGCGGCTTTTCTCGTCGAGGTCGTTGCGGTTGCCGTAGTGGTGGATCGCGACCAGCGGCTCGATGCGCTTTTTCATCGCCTCGGGCAGGTCGTCGTAGGCCGCCTGCTGGTCGGCGAACAGCGTGTCGCCGCCGACCTTCGGCACTGCGCGCGAGTACAGCGTGGTTGCGCGCGCGGGCACCTGCAGGTACGAGTAATCGGTATGGAAATACGAGCCGGCATCCTGCAGTCCCGTCGGCCGGCCGTCCTTCTTCACGTTGGAGAGAATCAGGATGTTCGGATCCTCCGGATGATGGAACTGGTCGATCACGTGCGGCTGCGGCGGGCCGATGCGGCGGGCGAACGCGGCGAACTGCGTCGCCGTGAGTTCCTGCGCGCGCAAGGTCAGCAGGTGATGCTCGTAGAACGCCCGCTCGAGTTCGGCGAAAGTCCCGGCCGGCAACGGTTGCGACAGGTCGATGCCGGCGGCCTCGATGCCGAATCCCGCCGACAGCGGAGTGAACGTGATCATGGCGGACATCCGATCGAAATGACGATGTTTGCGGCGGGTTGGACAAGCGGCGCCGGCAGGTGAATCATAGACGGGATTGCTCTTGCCACACCACCCGAGGACCGGCCATCGACCCGCTACGCCGTCTGCTGACTGCCGCGCTGCTTGGGCTGACAGGACGCGCCTGGGCGCAGGATTCGACTGCTGACCGGCGCGAGCGCATGGTTCGCGAGATCGAAGCGCAGGTGCACGCGATCGCGGCGGAGACCGGACGCGCACGCCTTTCCCCTGCCGTCGCCGGCGCGATGCGGCGCGTCCCGCGGCACCGCTTCGTGCCGACGGAACTGACCGACCAGGCCTACCAGAACCGGCCACTGCCCATCGGCCTGGGCCAGACCATCTCGCAGCCGCTGATCGTGGCGCTGATGACCGAGCTCGTCGAGCCTGCGCCGGGGGCGCGCGTGCTCGAGGTCGGCACGGGCTCGGGCTATCAGGCGGCGGTGCTGGCCGAATGCGTGGCGCAGGTCTATTCCATCGAGATCGTCGCGCCGCTCGGCGAGCGGGCGCGTTCGCTGCTCGCCGAACTGGGTTATCGCAACGTCGAGGTTCGCATCGGCGACGGCTATCGCGGATGGCCGGAGGCGGCGCCCTTCGACGCGATCGTGGTCACCGCCGCACCGGATCACGTGCCGCAGCCGCTGGTGGATCAGTTGGCACCCGGCGGCCGCATGGTCATTCCGGTGGGCAGCCGCGGCGGGGTTCAGGACCTGCTGGTGATCAGCAAGGATCGCCAGGGCGGCACGTCGACGCGCCGGACGATTCCCGTGCGCTTCGTGCCGCTGACGCGGGAGCGCTGAGAACTCCGCCGCTGCGGATGACGCGGCAGCCGGCTATTTCAGGAATTCCGGCGAGATCAGGCGGGGCAGGAACAGGATGACGTCGGGCGCGATGATGGCCAGCGACAGCACGCCCAGCATCGGCAGCAGCATGATCATCACGTCCTTCAGCACGTACCGGAGCTTTACCTTGGCAATCGCGCAGGAAATCATCAGGCACAGGCCGTAGGGCGGCGTGACCAGCCCGAAGGCCAGCGAGATGATGCCGACCATCGCGAAGTGAACGGGGTCCATGCCCACCGAGCGCGCGAGCGGCTCGAGGATGGTGCCGACGATGATGATCGCCGGAATGGCGTCGAGGAAGCAGCCGACGACCAGGAAGCAGAAGGCGATGAAAAAGCCGGTGGCGGTGATCCCCATGCCCCAGCCGCTCACGCCCTCGAGCAGCGCCTTCGGGATCTGGTAGTAGGCGAGCAGCCAGCCGAACGCGCTCGCCGTGCCGACGCAGAACAGCGCGACGCCCGCCAGCTTGCCGGTGTCGAGCAGCGCTCCGTGCAGCTGCTTGCCGCTCAATTCCCGGTAGACGAAGATCGACAGCACGCCGGCATAGATGACCGCGATGGCCGCCGACTCGGTGGCGGTGAACCAGCCGAAGATCTTGCCGCCGATGATGATCACCGGCGTCATCAGCGCGGGAATTGCCACGAGCATCGCCGCGAAGACTTCCCTGATCGTCGAACGCGGATACTTCGGATAGCCGCGCAGCTTCGCGTAGACGTGCACGGTGCCCATCTGCACCAGCCCGAGCAGCAGCCCCGGGATGATGCCGGCAAGGAACAGCGCGCCGATCGATACCGACAACGTGCCGCCCCAGACGATCATCAGGATCGAAGGGGGGATGATCACCGCGAGCACGGCCGAGACCGCGGTGATGGCCACCGAGAACGACAGGTCGTAGCCCTCCTTGACCTGCGCCTCGATGAAGATCTTGCCCTGGCTTGCGGCGTCGGCGGTGGACGAACCCGAGATGCCGGCGAAGAAGATCGACAGCACGACGTTCACCTGCGCGAGACCTCCCGGCAGATGCCCGACCAGGTCACGTGACAATCGCACCAGTCGGTCGGTGATGCCGCCGACGTTCATCAGGTTTGCCGTCAGCAGGAAGAACGGCACGGCGAGCAGGATGAACGAGTTGTACGACTTGAAGGTCTCGTTGAACAGGATCAGCGGCGACAGCCGCGGCTCGATCACCATGATCGGCAGGCAGGCCAGCCCCAGCGCGAAGGCGATCGGCACGCGCAGGAACATCAGGCTGAAGAACACACCGAAAAGGATCAGCGCGGCGACCGATGGATCGAGGGTCGCGCCGCCGCTCATGGATGCTCCCGTGTCAGGCCAGGTCCGCTACTTCAGGAATTCCGGAGAGATCAGGCTTGGAATGAACATCGTGACCTGCGGAAACAGGATGCACAGCACCAGCACGCCCAGCATCGGCATCAGCATGATCATCACGTCCTTGAGCACGAAGGTGAGCTTCACCTTGGCAATGGAACAGGCGATCAGCAGGCACAGGCCGTAGGGCGGCGTGACCAGCCCGAAGGCCAGCGCGACGATGCCGATCATCGCGAACTGGACCGGGTCCATGCCCACCTTCATGATGATGGGCTCGAGGATGGTGCCGACGATGATGATGGCGGGGATCGCGTCGAGGAAGCAGCCGACGACCAGGAAGGCGAAGGCGACGAAGAAGCCCGCGGTGATCGCCCCCATGCCCCAGGACGTGGCCATCTGGAGCAGGGCTTTGGGGATCTGGTAATAGGCGAGCAGCCAGCCGAACACGCTGGCCGTGCCGACGCAGAACAGCGCAATGCCGGCAAAGCGCCCGGTTTCGAACAGCGCCCTGTGCAGGCCCTTCAGGCCCAATTCGCGATAGACCAGTGTCGACAGCAGGCCCGCGTAGATCACCGCGATGGCCGCGGACTCGGTGGCGGTGAACCAGCCGAAGATCTTGCCGCCGATGATGATCAGCGGCGTCATCAGCGCCGGGACCGCGACGAAGATCGCGCCCAGGAGTTCGTTGAACGTCGAGCGGGTCGAGGTCGGATAGCCGCGCAGCTTGGCATAGACGTGCACGGTGGCCATCTGCACGCCGGCGAGCAGAACCCCGGGAATGATGCCGGCCAGGAACAGTGCGCCGATGGACACGCTCATCGTGCCGCCCCAGACGATCATCAGGATCGACGGCGGGATCACCACCGCGAGCACCGACGACACCGCGGTGATCGCCACCGCGAAGGACAGGTCGTAGCCTTCCTTTACCTGCGCCGGGATGAAGAGCTTGCCCAGGCTCGACGCGTCCGCGGTCGACGAGCCGGAGATGCCGGCGAAGAAAAACGACAGCACGACGTTGCACTGCGCGAGTCCGCCGGGCAGGTGCCCGACCAGGTCGCGCGACAGGCGCAGCAGCCGCTGGGTGATGCCGCCGACATTCATCAGGTTGGCGGTCAGCAGGAAGAACGGGACGGCGAGCAGGATGAACGAGTTGTAGGCCTTGAAGGTCTCGTTGAAAACGATCATCGGCGACAGCCGCGGCTCGATGGCCATGACCGGCAGGCAGGCGAGGCCGAGCGCGAAGGCGACCGGCACGCGCAGCGCGATCATGCCGAAGAACAGGCCGAACAGGATGATCGCGGCGATACCCGGCGTCAGGACCGCGCCGCCCATCATGCCCGCGTCTCCGGATTGAACAGGGTTCGCAGGTTGTCGCGGATCTGCGGCCCGAGGAACAGCAGCCACGTGGCGCCCGAGATCGGCCAGGCGATGAAGATGTACCACATCGGCAATTCGGCGAGTTCGGAATGCTGGTTCCAGCCGAACTGGACGAACTTGATGCCGTACCAGACGAAGACGAGCGCAAACACCAGGATGCCGGTATGCGCGAACAGCTTGACCATGGCATTGGCGCGCGGACTCAGGTCGGGAAACAGGTCGATGTCGAAATGCGAGCTGTCGCGGATGCCGATCATCGCGCCGAGCATGATCATCCAGATGAAGAAGAACCGGGCCATTTCCTCGGTCCAGATGTAGCTCGGGATCAGCGCCGTGTAGCGCGAGAAGATCTGCAGGCTGACCGGAATGATCAGGATGGCCACGCTGACGACCAGCAGCCAGGTCAGCAGCCGGTAGTAGCCGTCGATGATTCGTCGCATGCGCGTTCCTCGTCCGTGGGTGACAGCGCAGGGCAAAAAAAACCCGGCGGAGGCGTGCCCTCCGCCGGATCTTCGCGGATACCTACATCGAATTGATCTTCTTGTAGATCGCCTCGGCGCCGATCTCCTTGGCGTAATCGGCCATCACCGGATCCACGGCCTTCTTCATCGCCGCATGGTCGGCGAAGGGGATCTTCTTCAGCTTGCCCGCCTTCTCCATCGCGTCGAGCTTGGCGGAATCCTCGCTGGACTCGATCTGCCGGCCATAGGCGCCGGCTTCCTTGCCGGCCTTGATGATCGCGGCCTGCAGGTCGGGCGGCAGCTTCTTGAACGTCTTGCCGGAGAACACCAGCGGCCGGACGGTGATCGCGTGCTGGGTCATGTTGAGGTTGGGGCCGACTTCGTAGAACTTCATCTGCTCGACGCCGGCGGCTTCGTTCTCGCCCGCGGCGATCACGCCGTTCTGGATCGCGTTGTAGACCTCGTTGTAGGCGATCACCGTCGGCGCCATGCCTACGGCCGCGAAGGTCTTGCTCCAGATCGGCGCTCCCTGCACGCGGACTTTCAGGCCCTTGAGTTCGGCCATGTTGCGCACCGGCTTGTTGGCGAAGATGTTGCGCGTGCCGCCGCCGGCGTAGCCGATCCACAGCACGTCGGCCTTGGCGGCCACCTCGTCGGCGACGGGCTTGAGCGCGTCGGAGTCGAGCACCTTGTTCCAGTGCGCGAGGTCGCGGAACAGGAACGGCGCGTCGACGAACGGTGCCGCCTTCGAGAACGTCGACATGTGCGCCGGCGAGACGATCGCGTAGTCGACCGAGACGCCCTGGTTCATGTAGGCGAAATAGTCCTTCTCGAGGCCGAGTTCGCTGTTCTTGTGCAGCACGAAATTGATCGGCTTGCCGTAGTACTTCTTGACCAGTTCCTCGAACTTGGCGAGCGACTTGGTGAACGCATGGTCGTCGTTGAACTGGGACGCGCCGTGCAGCGTGATCGGCGCCTGGGCGAAGGCGGCGGTGGACGCCGCCAGCCCCAGAACCGTCAGGCCGCGCAGCAGTGCGCGAAAGGGATGTCGCATGTCATTCCTCCTTGGATGGATTGAGCCATTGGCTGGCAAATAGCGCGCGGCCACCATAGCGTCGCGCGCGCTCTGGTCAGGTGGTCGGACCAATTGTTGCCGCTCGACCACAAACTGTCAACGCATTGGTTTGTTGTGCGGCGCAACAAAAGGGGTGGACGGCTCTGCAAGCGCACGGGACCGCGTCGGGAGGCACGCCGGCGCCGGATCACCGCTTCATTCCCGCGCCGCCGGCGGTCAGCGCCCGGACCGGCACCTTGACCTGCTGCGAACTCCTGCGGCCATCCTTGTCCTCGAAGTTCAGCGTCACTTCGACAGCCTCGCCTTCCTTCAGTGGGGACTTCAAGTCCATCAGCATCAGGTGATAACCGCCGGGCTTGAGCGCGACGGGCTTGCCCGCGGGCAGCGGCAGCCGCGCTACCGCGCGCATCTTCATCATGCCGCCGTCCATGGCCATCTCGTGGATCTCGGCGATGCCGGCGACGGGCGAGGCGACGCCGACCAACGCGACGTCGGAGGCGCTTTGCAGCTGCATGAAGGCGCCGGTCGCCTTCTGCCCGGTGACGGTTCCACGGACCCACGCGTCCGCAACCGTCACCTGCGCCAGCGACGGCGACGCGACGAGTGCCAGGAGCAGCGCAAGCAAGGACAATCGAGATGACATGAACTTCCTCTCAACCCTGGATGAGTGGCGACCAGCACAGGGGTGCCGCCGCGGGCTTGCGTGGCATGGAGTACCTGTCCCCACAAAAAGAAATTCTCCACCGCCATTCTACGCCGCCTCGCAATGTCCGCTGTCGCCGGAAAACGCGCCGCCGCGGCGTGGGATAATTCGCCGATGACGTTTACGGTTTCCGCAGGAAGCGGCGGCTTCGCGTCGGACGGGGCGCCGCGTGCCGTGGCCGGCTGGCTGCTGGCCTGCTGCGCGCTGGTCTTCGCGATCATCGTCGTCGGCGGCATGACGCGACTCACGCGCTCGGGGCTGTCGATCACCGAGTGGCAACCCATCGTCGGGACGCTGCCGCCGTTGTCCGAGGCGGACTGGAACACGCTGTTCATCAAGTACCAGGCCACGCCCGAATACCGCCTCGTCAACCAGGGGATGACGCTCGACGCGTTCAAGGGCATTTTCTGGTGGGAGTATTTCCATCGTTTGCTGGGCCGGTTGATCGGCGCGGCATTCCTGATTCCGTTTTTGTGGTTTCTCGTCCGTCGCCGGATTCCACGCGGCTACGCGGGCGGGCTTGCGCTGATCTTCCTCCTCGGCGCAGCGCAGGGCGCGATGGGCTGGTACATGGTCCAGAGCGGGCTGGTCGACGACCCGCGCGTGTCGCAATTCCGGCTGACCGCGCATCTCGGACTCGCCTTCCTGATCTTTGCGCTGATGTTCTGGAACGCATTGTCGCTGCTCGATCCCGCACGCGCGCACGCGCGCGGCGCGGCGGAGACCTCGGCGCGGCGCTGGGCATTCGGATTCGCCGCGCTGGTGTTCGTCATGGTGCTCTCCGGAGGCCTGGTCGCCGGCATTCGCGCGGGCTTCGCCTACAACACCTTCCCGCTGATGAGCGGGCACGTCGTCCCGCCGGAAATCCTGGTCATGTCGCCGTGGTGGGACAATTTCTTCTGGAACATGGCGACCGTGCAATTCGATCACCGGGCGCTTGCCTGGCTGCTTGCCGTCGCCGCACCGGTGCTCTGGTGGAAGGTCGGCAGGTCGATCGCGCCGCGCCGGGCGCGCATCGGCACGCACCTGCTGCTGGCGATGCTTGCCGTACAGATCGCGCTGGGGATCCTGACGCTGCTGCACGTCGTGCCGCTGCCGCTCGCCGCCGCGCACCAGGCCGGCGCGGTGCTGGTCTTTGCGCTGGCGCTGAATCTCGCGCACGCGCTGCGCTGAAGCGCGGCGCTCGCTACCAGCCGGGCGGCAGCACTTCGGACAACGCCACCGGCACGCCGGTGTCGATGCTGCGGTGGGCGGCGATGCCGGTGGCCACGCTGCGCAGCCCCTCTTCGAGCGTCACTTCGGCGGGGCGGCCGTGCCGGATCGCGTCGGCGAAGCGCGCATGCTCGATGAACGACGCGCCGAAGTGCTGGCCCGGATACTTGATCGACGAATCCCAGACCCGGCGCACCGACACGCCGGTGCCGCTGCTCGCATGCTGGCCCCAGACCTCGCGCGTTCCCCAGTCGGCGCGCCGGCCGTAGCGCAGCGTCAGCGACGGCAGCAGCGATTCGAGCTTGCCCTCGTCGCCGACGACCACGATCTGTTCGTTGTCGATCGAGTTCTCGGCGAACATGTTGAGGTCCAGCATCGCCCGCGCACCGCTGCCGTACTCGACGATGACGTAGGCGCTGTCGAGGATGTCGGGGGTGCGTCCGTCATAGCGCTCGTCGAGATGGTTGACGCGCTGCGCGCCCGAGGCGAATACCCGCACCGGTCTCTCGCGCAGCAGATGATCCATCAGGTTGAAGTAGTGGCAGCACTTCTCGACCAGCGTGCCGCCGGTGTTGGCCGAGAAGCGGTTCCAGTCGCCGACCTTCGGGTAGAAGGGCTCGCGATGCTCGCGGATTCCGACCTGGTGGACGCGGCCGACCGCGCCCGCGTGCGTCATGCGGATCATCTCGGCAACCGGCGGCATGTAGCGGTACTCCTGGCCGACCCAGACCAGCGCTCGCCTGCCCTGCGCCAGACGCACCAGTTCGACGCCGTCGGCGATGGCCGTGCAAAGCGGCTTCTCGACCAGGATGTGGGCGTCGGTGGCGAGTGCGTCGCGCAGGATGCCGAAGTGGGTGAAGTTCGGCGTCGCGATGACCAGCGCGTCGCACAACCCGCTGGCGAGCAGGTCGCCGTGCCGCTCGAACTCCCGAACGTCGGCCGGCACGATCGCACGCGTCAGCTCGCGGCTTTGCGGATGCGGATCGGCAATCGCCGTCACCCGGGTTCCGGCCAGCGCCTTGATGTTCTCGATGTGCTCGCGGCCCATGCTGCCGCAGCCGATGATGCCGTAGCGGATTGTCTCTGTCATCGCCTTCAATTGCCTCGGAATCCGGCCGCCGCGCGCCGTGCGGCGGCATTCTCGCATGGAGGGCGGGGAAGCCCGGCCTTTGGCGCGCGCAGGCCGATATGCGAAACTTTGCGCCATGGCAACACCCTCGGGCCGCCGCCTGGGGGATACTTGCCGGCTGGAATGGCGGCCGATTGTCGCGCCGGCCGGCGTGCATTGGCCTTCAGGATTCAGGATGCCCAGGTGACCTCGCTCAATTCAGCGCATGCCGCGTCGGGCCCGAACGCCATCGAACCGGGTTCCCTCGGCGCATGGGCATTGGCAATGCGGCTGCGCAGCCTGCTCATCGCCATCAGTCCGGTGCTGGTGGCGGCGGCGCTGGTCTGGATGCGCGACGGCACGCTGAACCTCAGGCTGGTCGCACTCGTGCTCGGCGCGAGCGTGCTCATACAGATCATCACCAACCTTCAGAACGACGTCGGCTACACGTCGCGCGGCGGCGAGCGCAGCGGGACACGAACCGGCCTGCCGCGCGCCAGCAGCCTGGGACTGCTGAGCGAAGCGCAGATCCGCACGGCGATCGCCGTCGCGGTCGTCGCGGCGATTGCGGTCGGCGTGCCGCTGGTCGTCGCGCGCGGCTGGCCGATCCTGGTCATGGGCATCGCGTCGATCCTGGCGGCGCTGGCCTACATGGGCGGGCCGCGGCCCATCGCGTACACGCCGGTGGGGGAACTGGTCGTGTTCGTGTTCTTCGGCCTGATCGCCGTCGTCGGCAGCGACTACGCGTTCGCGGCGTCCCCGGTGCCATCGTCGACCTGGATCGCCGCGGTGGCGATGGGGGCGCTGGCCGCCGCCGCGCTGGTCGTCAACAACCATCGCGACGTCGAGCACGATCGCCATGTCGGCCGGCGCACGTTTCCGGTGGTGTTCGGCGCGCGTGCGTCGCGCCTGCTGTATGCGGGCTGCCTCGTCGCCGCTTTCGCGCTGGTTCCGGCGCTGGCCTGGCTGGGGGGTTCGCCGTGGCTGCTGCTGCCGCTGGTCCTCGCCCCGCTCGCCTGGCGCCTCGACGCGGACTTCGTCGCCTGCCCGCCGGGGCTGCCGTTCAACGGCATTCTCTATCGCACGTTCAAGCTCGAACTCGTCTTCGCAGTCCTGCTTGCCGCCGGAGCGATGACGGCGAGGATTGCCGGCGCCTGAGCGCGCCGGCAGGGATGCGACGGCGGAGTTCGCGGTTCGCGCGGCGAGGCCCTTGCCGAGGCCCGCGGTCGTCGCTGCTGCGGTTGCGCGGATCCCCGATAAGGGCGATCATATGCGGTTCCACTGATGTCTGCAGCGAAGCCATGACCGAGAACCGCCCGCTGGATGAACCGCTTTCGGAGGCCGAGCTCGACGAACTCGAGACCTTTCTCGCGTCCGACGCGGTTCCCGAGGACTGCATGGACCTCGAGATGCTCGACGGATTCCTCGCGGCGATCGTCAGCGGACCCGAGTCGATCCAGCCGTCGGAATGGCTGCCGCAGGTCTGGAGCGACGGCGGCCGCAGCGCGACGCCGGCCTACGGCAACAGCGCCGAGGCGCAGCAGATCATGGCGCTGATCCTGCGCCATATGGTGGGCATCCAGCGCACGCTGGCCGAGTCGCCGACGCGGTTCAAGCCGCTGCTCTATCTTCCGGAAGAGAAGAAGGACGACGACAAGCAGCCACCGGAAGGCACCGCCTGGTGCGAGGGCTACATGGCGGGCGTCAAGCTGCGCGACGAGGCGTGGCAGCAGCTCTACGATGCGGAAGATGGTCGCGACTGGATCTTCCCGATCGAGGCGCTGGCGTTCGGCGAGCAGGAGCCGGAATTCGCCGAATGGATCGACGATCGCGAGAAGCGCGCGAGCCTGGTCGAGGAACTTGCCGTGGCCACGGTGCTCATCTACCGCTTCTGGCAGGTTCGCCAGCCGGAGAAGGCGCGGGGCGGCGGGCAGCGGCGTACGTTGTCCGACGCCGCCCGCAAGTCGCGCGAGCGGCTGCACTAGCCGATCGCAGACGGCTCGCGCCGCGGCGCGAAGCCCGGCCGCATCCGGTCAGAGTCGCGCGCCGGAGGACAGCAGCGCGTGGGTTTCCGGATGGCGGCTCATCCACGCGCGCGCATAGGAACACAGCGGCATCACCTTGAGGTTGTTGGCCGCGGCATGGTCGATGGCCGCCTCCACCAGCATGCCCGCGATCCCGCGTCCCTGCAGCGCCTGCGGCACCTCGGTGTGGCGCAGGTGCAGCGTGTCGCCGACCCGCAGGTAGTCGCAGCGGCAGAGCTGCCCGTCGACGACCGCCTCGAACCGCTTGGCGGCGAGGTTGTGCACGATGTCGATGGAGGCTGGGTCGTTCATGGCGACGCGACACGTTGGCTGCAGAGTTGGACGAACCGTTCGATTGTATCCGGTTCCCGCATTCGCTCACGGTCCGGCGCCCCTCGCGTTCGCGCTACCATCGCCGTCACCTGACCATGTTCGCCGAACTCGATCTTCGCGGTCTCGACTGGGGCACGCTCTACGTTGCCAGCGAATGGACGATTCGCATCGTCGCGCTGTTCTACGTGCCGCAGCGCCGGCCGCCGAACGCGGCGCGCGCCTGGCTGCTGCTGATCTTCTTCCTGCCCTGGGCCGGATTGCTGCTCTATTTCCTGATCGGCCGCGCCTACCTGCCCAGGCGGCGGCTCGAGGTCCAGCGGCAGACCTACCAGCTGATCCGGCGCCTCGCGCCCCGCGCCAGGTCGTTCGACGACACGGTGGCGCACGCGGTGTCGCCCCAGTTGCTGCCGGCGCTGCGCCTGGCCGACCAGCTATCGGAGTTCCCGGTCGTCGGCGACAACCGCTTCGAACTGCTGCCGCTGTACGCCGAGGCGCTCGACCGCGTCGTTGCCGACGTCGACGGCGCGCAGCGCTTCGTGCACATGCTGTTCTACATCTTCGAGGACGACGACGTGGGGCGGCGGGTCGCCGACGCGCTCATCCGCGCGGCGCGGCGCGGCGTGGCGGTGCGCGTGCTGATGGACGCGATCGGCTCGCGCCGCGGCCTCAAGGGGCTTGCGCCGGCCCTGCGCGAGGCGGGCGCCGAGGTGATCGCCGTGATGCCGCTGCGGCTGTGGGGTCCAAATGCCGCGCGCTTCGACCTGCGCAACCATCGCAAGATCGTGGTCGTCGACAGCAGCTGCGCGTTCTTCGGGTCGCAGAACGTCGTCAGCGCCCACGCCAACCGCGGCATGGTCAACGAGGAGATGTTCGTCCGCGCCACCGGCCCGATCGTTCGGCACCTGGACGCGGTGCTGCTCGGCGACCGCTACCTGGAGACCGGCGACGTGCCGCCGGAGTCGGATGACCTGCTGCAAGGCGTGCGCGACCCGGCGCAGACCGGGCTGGCGCAGGTGGTGGCGAGCGGCCCGGGCTACAACGAGGGCACGGCCGAGGCGGTGATGATCGCGCTGATGTACGGCGCGCGTTCGCGCGTGGTGCTGACCTCCCCCTACGTCATTCCAAGCGAGCCGTTCCTGATCGCGATGTGCAGCACGGCCCGCCGGGGTGTCGAGGTCGACCTGATCGTCGACCGCGAGTCGAACAAGCCGCTGGTGACGCTGGCGCAGCAGTCGTTCTATGACCGGATGCTGCAGGCCGGCGTGCGCATTCATCGCCACAGCGGGAGTTTCCTGCACGCCAAGCACATGAGTGTGGACGACGACGTCGCGCTGATCGGCTCGGCGAACCTCGACATCCGTTCGTTTGCGCTCAACGCGGAAGTGAGCGTGCTTATCTGCGACCGGGCGGTCGTGGCCGAACTGCGGGTGGTCCAGGAGGATTATCTGCGTCACGCCGACCTGGTGACCAAGGAAGAGCGCCGCGCGCTGCCGGTCTGGCGGCGCGGCCTGGAGAACCTCGCGCGGCTGACCGATTCGCTGCTCTGACCGCGCCGGCTAGATCGGGCCGGCCATCAACTGGCGCATGCGCGCGAGATCGTAGCCGTCGCGGCGTGCCTCGTAGTCTTCGATCAAGGCGACCAGTTCGTCGAAACGGTGCCCGCCGGGCGAGCCCGGCTCGCAGAACATGAGGTCGTCGAGTAGGTCGAGCGCGGCGGCGTAGGCAGCCTCGTCCACGAGGCGCTGCGGATCGAGCAGGTGTGCCATGGCGGATCCTCCGGTTGGATTGCGACGCCGGCAATCCTGACCGGTGGCCGGAACCGTCGCCATCGACCGTTCGGCCGAGCGCGGATCAGGCCGGCGGGCCGGCAGCCCCGGATTGTCCCGCCCGGGCCTGCCGCGCCGCGACGGCGACCTTCGCTTCCGCCATGGCCTTGGCTTCCGCGGTCTCGATCGCCTGCCAGACCTCGGGCTGACGCGGGCCGCGATGCGCGAGCGCCGTCATGGCGGCCGACACAAGCACGACCAGCATGACCGCGCCGAACGGAAAGTCCTTCAGCGTGCCTGTCTCCGCCGCTGCGAGGAACAACAGCACGGTGATGAGGCCGCGCGGCGCGATCCACACCAGCACCTCCGCGGCGGGCTGGCGCAGGATCCTGAGAATCGTGTAGCGCGAGGCCAGGATGATGGCCAGGCCGATGCCGGCGATCAGCCAGGCCTCGGGCGACGCCATCGCGGCGACGTCGGTCCAGTAGCCGAGCAGCAGAAAGAAGAAGCTCTTGGTGGCGAAGGTGAGCTCGACCACCATCCCCTTGAACTCCTTGAGCGTCTGGTCGTAGGCCGCGGTGTGCAGCGCGCCGAGCCGCTTGCTCCAGGCGAGGAGGTCCGGATTGTTGATGACCAGGCCGCAGACCAGGATCATGATCAGCGGCGACAATTCCAGCGCCTTGCCGATGGCGTAGAGAAACACCAGTCCCGCGAGCAGCGGCAGGAAACGGACGTGGCCGACGATCTGGTTGATGAAGTAGTAGAGCGCTGCGGCCGCGACGGCCGAGGCGACCAGCGAGACCGCGCCGCCGCCGAACAGTTCGAGCGCGAAGCTCGTCATGGATCCATTGGCGTTCAGCCACGCATAGAAGACCAGGACGCCGATGATGTCGGAGAATGCCGATTCGTAGATGACGAACTCACGCGGCTGGGCGTCGAGTCCCGTGGCGCTGGGGATGGCAACCGCGCTGCTGATGACGGCGAACGGTATCGCGGCGAGTATCGCGACCGGCCGCTCGTAGTCGAGCAGGTAGACGAATATCGCGGTGAATGCCACCAGCGACACCAGGAAGCCAGCGAGCGCGGACAGTCCCGAGCGCTTGATCAGCCTGACGCGATCCTTGCGCACGCTCAGGTCGAGGGCGCCCTCCAGCACGATCAGGATCAGGCCGAGCGTGCCGATCACCGGCACCGCCGGATCCACCCAGGTCATGTGCAGGCCGGCCCGGTCCATGAAGTGGCGGACGAGCAGCCCGGTGACGATCAGCAGAACGACGCCGGGAAGGCGAAACCGCCGCCCGAAGATGTCGAGCAGGTAGGCGAAAAGCAGCAGGCCCGATGCCGCGAGAATCGTGGTGTTGGTCATCCGGCCTGCCGGTGGATCAGGGCATCTGGATCTTGCCGCCGCCCATCGGTCCACCGCCGGTCAGCGCCGCGGCTGCTCCCGGGGGCGGAACGATCAGGCTGGACTGCGCTTGCCGGCGCATTTCCTGCAACTCGTGCATCGTCCGCTCGATGCCGGCCTTGGCGGCCTCGGCATAGCCGGCGACGGCATCGGCCAGATTGTCGGCGTCGATGTCGAAATTGACCGGCAGCGCGCCCATGTTGGTCATCACCTGCGCCTCGCCGGAGTAAAGCGTGGGGCGCCCGGTATCGGGTTCCCCCGAACTCTTGATCGGGACCAGGACGCGGATGGTTCCGACCCGGCGGTCGGTGACGATTTCTTCGCGGTAGAGGGCATTGGCGTCCATCGACGCATCGGCGACACGGGATTCGGCGGGCATGGCGGGAGTCCTTTCGAGTGCGGAAGCGAAACCGCTCATTTTAGCCCAGTCGGTTTGCGGAGCGCCGACCGCGTCCGGGGGCCGGCACCGGCACGTCAACGCCTGCCCGGCTGGGCCGTTAACAGAAGTGGCGCGATCAAATAGGCGGGAAGGCTAGCAGCCCGGGAACCGCAGGCGCACAATGGCTGCCAAATTCAGCAGGATTCTCAGGGGCTACCATGAATAAGTTAGTGCTCGCTCTCGCCGCGGCCGTTGCCCTTGTGGCCAGCGGCATTGCCGACGCCCAGGGCCGTCCCGGTGGCGGCGGCGGCCGTGGCGGCGGCGGCGGCGGTCCGCCGGGGATGGGTAGCGGCAACAGCAGCTATGGCGGTGCGCGCAGTTTCGCCGGCAACAGCTACCGTGGCGGCTATGGCGGCAGCGGGGTTCGCGGTGGTTATTCTGGTGGCGGGGTTCGCGGCGGCTATGCTGGCGCCGGTTACCGTGGCGCTTATTGGGGCGGCGGCCGCCACGGCTATTGGCCGGGCTACCGGCCTGGTTACGGTGGCGGCTACTGGGGCGGTTATTGGGGGCCGTCGATTGGCTTCTATATCGGCGGGCCGACGTACTGGGGCGCGTGGGGCTACCCTTACTACGCGCCCAGCACCTGGGTCACGACGCCCATCGTGATCGAACAGGAATCCACCGTCTACACGCAGGCGCAGGCGCAGGAAGGCGCGGCGAGCGCCAACTACTGGTACTACTGCACGGAGCCGGCTGGTTACTACCCCTACGTTCAATCGTGCACCAAGGCCTGGATTCCGGTCGTGCCGCAGCCGGTTCCGCCGCCGGCCGGCTGATCGCGAGGAGCGTCGATGCGGCATCGAATTCTGGTCTTTCCATTGGCGGCACTGGCGCTGGTCGCAGGCTGCGCGACGGTCCCCAGCGGACCCAGCGTGACGGTCCTTCCGGGGACGCAAAAGAGCTTTCCGGCCTTCCAGAACGACCAGCTTGCCTGCCAGCAGTACGCGCAGGCGTCCATCGGCGGCACGGCCGCCGGGGACGCCGCCGCCAACGCGGCGGTCGGCAACGCGGTTGGCGGCGCGGCGCTCGGTGCCGCGGTCGGGGCAATCCTTGGCTCGGTGTCCGGCAATGCCGGGGCCGGCGCGGCGTGGGGCGCGGGAACGGGGTTGCTGTTCGGCAGCGCCGCGGGCGCCAACGCCGCCAACATGACCTATTACGAGGCCCAGCGCCGCTACGACATGGCGTACGTGCAGTGCATGTATGCCCGGGGCAACCAGGTTCCCGGACGCACGGCGTACCGCGCGCCGCCGCCGCAAGTCGCCCCGGCCTATCCGCCGCCGAATTACCCGCCGCCACAGCTCGCGCCCAGCCATGGTTCGGCGCCCACGCCGGCCCCGCGCGTCGCCGCGCCGGCAAGCTATCCGCCGCCCAATTACCCGCCGCCGGCGGCCGCGCCCGGACCGGCGCAGCCGTCGACCTATCCGCCGCCGGACCAGCCGCCGCCCCCGGGCGTGGCGCCCACACGCGGCTGACGATTCCTGGACGCGACGCTGTGCGTCGACGCGTCAGGCGTGCGCCATGCGTTCGCCGTGTTCGCGCGTGGCGTGGAATCCGACCTTGGGCCAGCGTTCCATCGCCACCTGCAGGTTGAACCGGTTCGGCGCCAGGTAGACGGGATTGCCGTCGACGTCGGTGGCCAGTGACGCGGCGCGATCGCGCTCGAAGTCGCGGCGGGTCTTGTCTTCCGGATAGGTGAGCCAGCGCGCCGTGGCGATGCCGGCGTCGTCGTAGATCGCGTCGACCTTGTATTCGCTCGCCAGTCGCGCCGCGACCACTTCGAACTGCAGCTGCCCGACCGCGCCCAGCAGCAGCGTCTTGCCGACGACGGTCTCGAACACCTGGATCGCGCCTTCCTCGCCCAGTTGCTGCAGTCCCTTCTGCAGCTGCTTGGCCTTGAACGGGTCGCGCGGACGCGCGACGCGAAACAGCTCGGGCGCGAAGTAGGGGATGCCCTTGAACGAAAGCGCCTCGCCCTCGGTCAGCGTATCGCCGATCTGCAGCTGGCCGTGGTTGTGGATGCCGATGATGTCGCCTGCGACCGCGTCCTCGCTGGCGACGCGCTCGTTGGCCATGAAGGTCAGCACGTTGGACAGCTTGATCTCGCGCCCCAGGCGCTGATGCTGCACCTTCATCGCCGGCACGTAGCGGCCCGAGCACACGCGAAAGAACGCGATGCGGTCGCGATGCTTGGGGTCCATGTTCGCCTGGATCTTGAACACGAAGCCGGTGAATGGGGTCTCGGCCGGCTCGACCATGCGCGCGCCGCCGTCGCGCGGCTGCGGCGGCGGCGCCCACTCGGTCAGCGCTTTCAGGATCTCCTGTACGCCGAAGTTGTTGATGCCCGAACCGAAGAACACCGGCGACTGGCGGCCGGCGAGGAATTCGTCGAGGTCGAACGGCGCCGAGGCATCGCGCAGAAGGCCTACGTCGTGGCGCAGCGCGGGCATTTCGCCCGGGAACAGCGCCTCCAGCCGCGGGTTGTCCAGGCCCTCGATCAGCTCGGACTCGTCGCTGCGGCGCTCCTCGCCGGGAGTGAAGCGCAGCAGCCGGTCGCGCCGCAGGTCGAACACGCCGCGAAAAGTCTTGCCCATGCCGATCGGCCAGGTGATCGGTGCGCAATGGATCGACAGCACCGACTCGATCTCCTCGAGCAGCGCCAGCGGCTCGCGCACCTCGCGGTCCATCTTGTTGACGAAGGTGATGATCGGCGTGTCGCGCAGGCGGCAGACCTCGAGCAGCTTGATGGTCTGCGCCTCGACGCCCTTGGCGGCGTCGATCACCATCACCGCGGCATCGACGGCGGTGAGCACGCGGTAGGTGTCCTCGGAAAAGTCCTGGTGACCCGGCGTGTCGAGCAGATTGATCGTGTGCCCGGCATATTCGAACTGCATGACCGAGCTGGTCACCGAGATGCCGCGCTGTTTTTCGACCTCCATCCAGTCCGAGGTCGCATGGCGGGCGCTCTTGCGCGCCTTCACCGTGCCGGCGAGCTGGATGGCACCGCCGAACAGCAGCAGTTTCTCGGTCAGCGTGGTCTTGCCGGCATCCGGGTGCGAGATGATCGCGAAGGTGCGCCGGCGCGCGACGTCGCGTGCCAGGTCGGCGGAAAAGGTGGGTGGGTTCATCGACGGCAGGCGTTGCGGGACGCGGAAAACACGAACGCCGCCAGCCGTAGGTGGCGGGCGGCGCGCGAACGTAGAATTATACCAAGGGCCCCGGAAACGACTTTGGGACGACATGACCGGCATCAACCCGGGCCGCAGGCATTACCGTCACAATGTAAGCGCATATCCATGAGGAGCAACAATGGGTTATCGATCGTTCTTCGTGCACGTCGACGATACCGAGCGCTGTGAGCAGCGCCTCGAGGTGGCCACGGGCCTGTGCCGGCGCTACGCGGCCGGTCTGGCCGGCGCCTTCCTGTCGCCGACGCGGGAAATGACCCCGTTCACGTCGGCCATGCTGCCGACCTCGGTGGTGACCCACATTGTCACCGACAGCGGCGAGGCACAGCACGGCGCCGAGGCGCGTTTTCGCGCCGCGGTCGAACGGGCGCAGCTGCGCGAGACCGAATGGACCGCGCCGGCCGGGCCGGCGATCGATGCGGCGATCCGGAATGCGCGCTACTCGGACGTGGTCATTCTCGGGCAGCCCGCCGAGGGCGAGCCTCACGAGGCCTTCGCCAGCGACCTTGTCCATTCGGTGCTGATGGCGTCTGGCCGCCCGGTCATTGTCGTCCCGCATTCGGGCGAGTTTCCGATGCTGGGCGAACGGATCCTGATCGCCTGGAAGGATTCGCGCGAGTCCGCCCGAGCCGTCGCCGATGCGCTGCCGTTGCTGCGGCGCGCACGCGAGGTTACGGTGATGGCGATCGCGACCGATGACGATATGGATCCCGCGGCGATCGAAACCGGCATCACCGAGTATCTGGCACGCCACGGCATCACCCCCCACGTTCGGCATGAGGTGGCCGAGGATATCGACGCGGGCAACCTGCTGCTTTCCCGCGCCGCGGACCTGTCGATCGACCTCATGGTGATGGGTGGGTACAGCCGTCCGCGACTGTCGGAGCTGGTGCTGGGGGGCGTGACCCGCCTGATGCTCGAATCGATGACGATCCCGGTGCTGATGTCGCATTGACGTTTGCGCGCCCGCGCCGCCGCGACGCCGGGCGTACCATGCCGTTTTGGTCTCGCCCCGAAGCCAGCGGTCAATGCCGGGAGAATCGCCCCGAGTCATCGCCCACCTCGACATGGACGCGTTCTTCGCGTCGGTCGAGCTGCTGCGCTATCCCGAGTTGCGCGGAAGGCCGGTGGTTGTGGGCGGCGGCCGCCGCCACCAGCCGGAGGAAGTGACCGATCCGGCGACGGGCCTCGTCCGGCGCCGGTTCTCGACGCTTGCGGGCTACGCGGGCCGCGGGGTGGCGACGACCGCGACCTATGAGGCGCGCGCGCTCGGCGTGCACTCGGCGATGGGCCTGATGAAGGCCGCGGCGCTGGCGCCCGACGCGATCCTGCTACCGACCGATTTCGACGCCTACCGCAGGCATTCGCGGCTGTTCAAGGCCGCCGTGCGCCTGGTCGCACCGACGGTCGAGGACCGCGGCATCGACGAGATCTACATCGACCTGACCGGCGTGCGCCTCGCCGGCGACGGGCGCTATCTGCAGGGCGTCGAAGACACGCCGCCGGCGAACGCGCGGCCGGCAGCGACGTCGGAATGGACCGCCGCCGCCGACGCCGACCACGCCGACCACGCCGGAGCCGACGCGGCGCAGGACCGCAGGGACGCCGAGGAGGACGCCTGGTGGATCGCCCGCGATGTCGCCAAGGCGATCAAGGCGGCGGTGCGCGCTGCCACCGGCCTGTCCTGTTCGATCGCCATCGCGCCCAACAAGCTTCTGGCCAAGATCGCCTCCGACCTCGACAAGCCCGACGGCCTCACCACCATTCGCCCGCGCGACATCGCGACGCGCATCTGGCCGCTGCCGCCGCGGCAGATCAACGGCATCGGTCCGAAGGCGGCTGCCAGGCTGGAACGCCTGGGCATCGTCACCATCGGCGCGCTGGCCAGGGCCGATCAGGCGTGGCTGGTCGAGAACTTCGGCGCGCATTACGGCGCCTGGCTGCACGATGCCGCACATGGCCGCGATGAGCGTCCGGTGGTCACCCACAGCGAGCCCAAGTCGATCAGCCGCGAGACCACGTTCGAGCGCGACCTGTCGGTTACACGCGATCGCGAAGCGCTGGGTCGCATCTTCCGCGACCTCTGCGATCGGGTGGCCGGCGACCTGGTGCGCAAGCGCCATGCCGGGCGAACCATCGGCGTCAAGCTGCGTTTCGACAATTTCGACACCCTGACCCGCGACCTCACCATCGACGCACCGACGCAGGATGCGGCGGCGATCCGGCGCGCGGCCGGCGCCTGCCTGAAGCGCATTGCGATGGAGCGCCGGATTCGCCTGCTCGGCGTGCGCGTCGGCACGCTGTCGCCGGTCGGCAGCGACGACACTGCCGACATTGCCGACACGGCCTGACTGGTTCTAATCGACGCCGTCCCGGTTTCAGCCGAACGGCCGCACGCCGAACAGCCAGCCGTGCAGCCACAGGGCGAACACCACGTAGAACACGACGCCGGCAACGACCGCGATCGCGTCGCGGGCGAGCGAACCCGGCGGAATCTCCCGGCCGGCCGCGCGGTCGCGCCGGCGCAGCGAGACGTAATCGACGATCGCCCAGACGAGGAAGCTGCCGAACAGCACGACGTCGGCCAGCGTGCCGTTGGCAAGCAAATGCGCGAACGCCCAGACCTTGACGCTGGCGACCATCGGATGCCCGACCGCCGCCCTGATCTTCGTCAGGCGCACGAACGAGGCCGTGAAGAGAATGAAGGCGACCAGTACCAGCAGCGCGGCGACATGGCGCGTCCACAGCGGCGGATTCCACAGCACCACCGGATTCTGGTGCGCCTGGCCATAACCGTAGACGATCAGGACGAAGCCGGCCAGCGAGACCAGCGTGTAGACCAGCTTCCAGCGCCCTTCGCCCATCCGGGCCACCCGGGCGCTGCGAAAGCCGTCGGCGAAGATGCGAATCGAGTGGATGCCCAGAAACAGGATCAGTCCGGCTACCAGTACGCTCATGCGAGTCCCCGACGCGATAAGATGACGATTGGCGGCGGCATCGCCGATGCGCCGAATCCTCCATCTTACCGCGCAAAGATTCGCCCATGACTCACTCCGCCGACGTCGCCCGCTTCGGCAGCGGCAAGTCCGTCCGCCGCGTCGAAGACGACAGCCTGTTGACCGGCCGCGGCCAGTTCGCCGAGAACTTCTCGTTGCCCGGACAGGCGCACCTGGTTTTCCTGCGCTCGCCGCATCCGCACGCGCGCATCGAGTCGCTCGACGCAGCCGCGGCGCGCGCGCTGCCCGGCGTGCTGGCCATCGTCACCGGCGCGGAACTGGTGACCGCCGGGGTCAAGCCGCTGCCGCAATCGGGGGACTTCAAGCGCCCCGGCGGCGGCGGGACCGAGGCGCCGCCGCAGCATGCACTGGCGGTCGACGTCGTGCGCTACGTCGGCGAGGCCGTGGCTGCGGTGGTGGCCGAAACCCGCGAGCAGGCGCGCGACGCCGCCGAGGCGATCGACATCCGCTACGCCGCGCTGCCCGCGGTCGCGACCATCGCCGATGCGCTTGCCGACGGGGCTCCGCTGGTCTGGCCGGCCGCGACCGGCAACCTCGCCTGCGAGGCGCGCCACGGCGATGCCGTGAAGAGCGACGCCGCCTTTGCGCAGGCGGCGCACGTGGTCGAACTCGAACTCGTCAACCAGCGCCTGGCGCCCTGTCCGATCGAGCCGCGCACCACGCTGGCGAGTTTCGACCCGGCGACCGGACGCATCACGCTGCGGGTCAGTTGCCAGACGCCGACGGGCCTGCGCGACGAGCTCGCCAAGGATGTCCTGGGCATCGCGCCCGAGCAGATCCGCGTCCTGGTCGGCGACGTCGGCGGCGGCTTCGGCATGAAGACCACGCTCTACGCCGAGGACGTGCTCGCCGCCTGGTGCACGCGGCATCTGCAGCGGCCGGTCAAGTGGACGGCGGAGCGGATGGAGGAGATTCCTGGCGGCGACCCACGGCCGCGACATCGTCAGCCGCGCCGCGCTGGCGCTGGACGGCGACGGTCGCGTCCTCGCGCTGCGCGTGCATTCGCAGGCGAACATGGGCGCCTATGCGACGCCGGCCGGCGTGGTCATCCAGCTGCTGATCGGACCGTGGGTCTCCACCAGCGTCTACGACATCGGCACCATCGACGTGCGCATCGCCGCCGTGCTCACCCACACGACGCCCACCGGCCCCTACCGCGGCGCCGGCAGGCCGGAGGCGATCTACATCATCGAGCGGCTGGTCGACGCGGCCGCGCGCGTCACCGGCATCGACCCGGCCGAACTGCGCCGGCGCAACCTGATCCGGCCGGATCAGCTGCCGTACAGGAACCCGATGGGCAAGACCTACGACACCGGAAATTTCGAGGCGCTGCTCGACCGCGGCATGGCGCACGCCGAATGGGACGAGTTCGAGGCGCGCGCCGCCGCCAGCGCCCGGCGCGGGCGCTTGCGCGGGCGCGGGCTGGTGACCTTCCTGGAATGGACCGGCGCCGAGATCTTCGAGGAGGACGTCAAGGTGATCGTCGACGGCGACGGCACGATCGAGATCGTCTCGCGCGCTGCAGGCGATGGGCCAGGGGCTGGCGACCACCTTCGCCCAGCTGGCCGTCGACGTGTTCGGCGTGCCGCTGGAGCGCGTGCGCATTTCGCTGGGCGACACCGACCGCGCCACCGGCTTCGGCAGCGCCGGCTCGCGGTCGCTGTTCGTCGGCGGCTCGGCGATCCACGTCGCGTCGGAGCGCACGGTGGACCGCGCGCGCGAGCTCGCCGCGGAGGAGCTCGAGGCCGCGGCCGGCGACATCGAGTATCGCGACGGCAGCCTGCGCATCGGCGGCACCGACCGGGCGATCGGGCTGTTCGAGCTCGCGGCGCGGCAGTCGGGACGGCAGATCGTCGTCGATTCGACGAGCAAGGTCGCCGAGGCGACCTGGCCGAACGGCTGTCACGTCTGCGAGGTGGAGATCGATCCGGACACCGGCGCGGTCGCCGTCGACCGCTACTGGTCGGTCAACGACGTCGGCCGCGTGGTCAATCCGCTGATCGTCGTCGGCCAGCTCGAAGGCGGCGCCGCGCAGGGCATCGGCCAGGCGCTGTGCGAGGCCGTGGTCTACGACCGCGAGACGGCGCAGCCGCTGACCGGCACCTTCCAGGACTACGCGCTGCCGCACGCCGACATGATCCGGCATTTCGCCATGACCATGGACGAGTCCACGCCCAGCACCAACAATCCGCTGGGGGTGAAGGGCGTCGGCGAACTCGGCACCATCGGCGCGACGCCGGCGGTGGTCAACGCGGTGCTCGACGCGCTGGCCCGCGCGGGTCTGGGGACCCGCGCCGACACGCTGCAGATGCCGCTGACCGCCGAGCGCGTCTGGCGGGCGCTCAACGCCTGACTAGCGGAACGCGCGCCAGTAGTAGAGCATGATCGCGCCGCCGACCAGCCCGCCCAGATGGGCGAAGTGGGCGACGCCGGACTGCGCGCCGGTGACGCCGAGGAACAGCTCCAGCACCGCATAGAGCGCGACGAAGGTCCGCGCCCGCAGCGGAATCGGCGGGAACAGCAGCATCACCCTGTTGTTCGGGAAGTACACGGCGTAGGCGAGCAGCAGCCCGAACACGGCCCCTGACGCGCCCACCGTCGGGTAGAACTTGCCGGTCAGCGCGGCCACCGCGAGCTGGGCCACCGCGGCGGTGAGCAGGCACACCACGTAGTAGTAGAGGTAGCGTCGCGGACCCACCACCAGCTCGATGGCGCTGCCGAACATGTACAGCGCGAACATGTTGACCGCGAGGTGCAGCAGGTCGGCGTGCAGGAAGCCGTAGGTCAGCAGCTGCCACGGCCGGAATTCCACCGTGCCGCCGCTGGCCGCACCCGCACCGATCGGCCACAGCGCGAACGGGACGGCCAGCGCCGGCACCAGCATCTGCAGCAGGTAGATGGCGACGTTGGCGACGAGCAGGGCGGTGGTGATGGGCGGCATGAGCGATTCGGCGTTGGAAGGGGTGGCGGACGAAGGATCGCGGTTGGTGCCGGGGAACCTTGACTCCGCGTTCGGCGGTCAGTGACTCTCCGACCGTGCCGCCCGTCCGCTCGTCGGCCTGCGATCCCTCTGGCACGTTAATCGCAGTTGCGCCGAGTGTCCAATACAATGCCCGCGATGTCTGCCACCCGAACCTACGTTCTGCGTTTTCTCGCCGGGCTGCTGCTCCTGGCCGGAGTGGGCACGGGCTGCGTCAGTCTCGAGCACAAGGAGCGCGAACTCACCTTCCGCGTGGTCAAGGCCGATGCCGGCTGGTTTTCCGGCCTGCCCGCCGACGTGCAGGAGCTCTACCTGCCGGTGGACTCGGCGCCCGACGCGCCGCGCATCCACGCCTGGTGGTGGCCGGATGCCGATCCGAACGCCCCGGCGGTGTTCTACCTGCACGGCGCGCGCTGGAACCTGACGGGCAACCTGCGGCGCATCGAGCAGCTGCGCAAGTTCGGCTTTTCGGTGTTCGCCATCGACTACCGCGGCTTCGGCAAGAGCGACGGCGACCTGCCGTCCGAGACCATGGTCTACGAGGACGCACGCGTGGGCTGGGCCTGGCTCAAGGAGCGCCAGCCCGACCCGGCGCGCCGCTTCATCTACGGTCACTCGCTGGGCGGCGCGGTGGCCGTCGACCTCGCCGCGGATTTCGCCGGCAAGGGCCCGCAGGCGCGCGGACTGATCATCGAGTCGACGTTCACCACGCTGGCCGACATGGCGGCGGAACTGACCTGGAACTGGCTGCCGGCCAGTCTGGTCCTGACCCAGAAATTCGACTCCATCGACAAGATCAGGAACATCGACATCCCGGTGCTGGTCGTGCACGGCGCCGGCGACCGCTTCGTTCCGACGCGCTTCTCCCAGGCGCTCTACAACGCCGCGCCGACGCGCAAGCACCTGCTGCTGGTCGAGAACGGCAGCCACAACAACAGCATGTGGATGGGCAACTGCGCCTACCAGCAGGCGCTGGGCCAGTTGTTCGGCCTGTACGGCGTTGCCGCGGGCGAGGCCTGGGTCAACGCGCCTGCTCCGGCGCCAACGTCGTCCTGCTGACGCCGGCCGGCGCCGAGGCGATCCTGCCGGCGGGCGCGGCCTTTTCCTGTCCCACCAGCTGCCGCAACGCCTTCGGGCAGGTCCACCGATCCGGACGCCGTGCCGGTGCGCGTGCCTATAATCGCGCCGAGGAGGTCCCGACGCCATGAAGCTCTCCCCCGCCCAGCTCGAGCAGTTCGACCGTGACGGTTACCTGTTCTTCCCGTCGCTGTTTTCCCCCGCCGAGATCAAGGTCCTGACCGACGAGGTCCCGGCGCTCTACGCTCAGCGCCGCCCCGAGAACGTGCGCGAGAAGACCGGCGACGTGGTGCGCACCAACTTTGCCGCGCACATGTACAGCGAGCCGTTCGCCCGGCTCGCGCGCCATCCGCGCATGGTCGAACCGGTGAAGCAGGTGTTCGGCGAGGATGTCTACATGCACCAGTTCAAGGTCAACGGCAAGATGGCCTTCGACGGCGACGTCTGGCAGTGGCACCAGGACTACGGCACCTGGAAGAACGATGACCAGATGCCCGACGCCCGCGCGATGAACATCGCCATCTTCCTCGACGACGTGACCGAGTTCAACGGCCCGCTGATGTTCATTCCGGGGAGCCACAAGCTCGGCGTGCTGGAAGCGGGGCACGACACGACGACCACCAGCTATCCGCTGTGGACGATCGACCACGACACCATCCGCCGGCTCGTCGACAGGGGCGGCATCGTCGCGCCGAAAGGGCCGGCCGGATCGATGATCCTGTTCCACGGCTGCCTGGTTCACGCCTCGACCTCGAACCTGTCGCCGTGGAACCGGGTCAGCGTCTATCTGTCCCTGTGCGCGGTGTCGAACCACATCCGCCGCTTCAAGCGCCCCGGCTACATCGCGCACCGCGACTTCACGCCGATCGAGTGCCTTCCGGACGACTGCCTGCTGAAGCACTACGACGTGTCGCTGCCCTGGAAGGACGGCACGCCTGCGGAAGAACTGCAGAGCGGCCTGAAGGCGGCCTGACCCGGACCTCCCCAGGCTGTTGCAGCTGCGGGAAGGGCAGGGCAAGCCGCTGCGCGTCGGCCT